>NZ_OCNC01000004.1:735000-1112500 GCF_900215635.1 Rhizobium sp. AN6A | reverse complement strand
TGATGGGCGATGCCCCTGTCATTCAGAGCCTCGGCCGCACATATCCAATCGACATCCGCTACGAGGACCGCTGGCAGGGTGTGCCGGTCGAAGAGAAAGTCACAAAGGCGATTACCGAAGCCCATGCCTCGGAAACGGGTTCCATTCTTGCCTTCCTTCCGGGGCAGGCGGAAATTACCCGCACGGCCAACCGGCTGGAGGGGCGTTTTTCCGACGATACAGATATCATCCCGCTTTACGGCAATCTTTCGCAAAAGGAGCAGGATGCGGCGATCAAGCCGGCACCGGCCGGACGGCGCAAGATCGTGCTTGCCACGTCGATCGCAGAAACATCGATCACCATAGACGGCGTGCGTGTGGTGATTGACAGCGGGTTGCAGCGACTACCGGTTTTCGAACCGGCAACGGGCATCACGAGACTGGAGACAGTGCGGGTTTCGCGCGCCTCCGCCGACCAGCGGGCGGGCCGAGCCGGGCGAACGGAACCCGGCGTTGCCATCCGCCTGTGGCATCCGGGACAGACGGCGGCGCTCAACGCCTTCACGCCACCGCAAATTCTGGCCAGCGATCTTTCCGGCCTTGCACTCGATCTCGCCCATTGGGGCGTTCATGATCCTTCCGCGCTTTCATTTCTGGATGCCCCTCCCGAAGCGGCATTGAAGGAATCGATCGCGCTTCTCAAAAACCTGGGCGCACTCGATGAAAGCGGCGCGCTGACGCGACGCGGCCACCTGATGCGCAGCCTCTCACTACCGCCACGGCTTGCGGCAATGGTAATTGCAGCGGCGAGCGAAGGTGCGGGAAAAAAGGCGGCGATGCTCGCCGTCATGCTGACGGAACAGGGACTGGGCGGAACCGACATCGATCTCGATGAAAGATTGCGGCGCTTTCTTTCCGAGAGAAGCGAAAGGGCGCAAGCGGCGCGCAAGCTGGCTTCGAGACTTCTCGATACGATCGGCGATGCGCAGACTATGAACGAACAGCCAAGCGAGGCTGGCCCCTTGCTGCTGCACGCCTATCCGGACCGGATTGCGCTTCAGCGTGGAGCGCGCGGTCGTTATGTGATGGCGAATGGCCGGGGTGCAGAACTTGCCGAAACCGAGCGGCTGGCGGCGAGCAGGATGCTGGTGGTTGCCGATATTACCGGGCGTGCGACACAGCCGCGCATCCTTTCCGCAGCAAGCATCGAGCGCACCGAAATAGAAGAGCGGATGCCGCATCTTATTGTGCAGCAGGACCAGCTGCTATTTGACAAGGCAAGCGGTCAGGCGCGTGCACGCCGCGTCACGCGCCTAGGCGCCATCATCCTCGACGAAACGCCCCTGCCCCGCCCGGAGGGCGAACAGGCGGCGCAGGCACTTGCCAACGGCGTTCGGGAATTTGGTATCGGAATTCTTCCGTTCACAAAAGAAACCCAGCAGTTGCGCGACAGGATAGGCTTTCTGAATGCCAGCATCGGCGACCCCTGGCCGGATGTCAGCGATGCTGCATTGCTTTTACGGCTGGATGAATGGTTCGTGCCCTTCCAGCACGGCGCCCGCAGCCTTCAGGATATCCGGCCCGGCAGCCTTTCCGAGGGACTTTTAGCCCTGGTGCCTTATGAGGTCGCACGCGATCTGGGCAGGCTTGCGCCGACGCATTTCGAAGCGCCGACAGGCCAGCGGCATCCTATTCGTTACGATGCCAGCGAACCGACGCTTTCCATTCGTGTGCAGGAGCTTTTCGGGCTGACGGCTCATCCCGCCATCGCGCAGGGGCGGTTGCCGCTGCTGCTGGAATTGACCTCGCCGGCGCACAGGCCGATACAGACGACACGCGATCTTCCCGGTTTCTGGGCAGGATCGTGGAAAGATGTGCGGGCGGACATGCGCGGCAGGTATCCGCGCCATCCATGGCCTGAGGACCCGGCATCGGCATTGCCGACCAGCCGCGCAAAACCGCGCGGAACGTGATGACGATGAAAAGCGCAAAGGAGATGAAGGTGGCTGGCCATCCGATCGAAACAACAAGGCTTGGCCGCGCCAGCCGCAGGATAAGGCTGCAAACCATCGTATGGTTGCGCTGGCTGGCGGTGGCCGGGCAAAGTGCGACGATCCTGCTTGTTGCTTTCGGCTTGAACTTCCCCCTGCCACTTCTGGCTTGCAGCCTTTTGATCGGTGCACTGGCGCTTGCCAACCTGTTTCTCACCGCGCGTTTTCCCTCCACCTATCGTCTGGAGCCCTGGGAAGCGACATTGCTGCTGGCATTCGACCTGCTGCAATTGACGGCGCTTATCTACATTACCGGTGGTCTTTCCAATCCTTTCGCACCGCTGATCTGCGTGCAGGTCATCATCGCCTTCGCCTCGCAGCCGCTTCGGCACTCGCTTATTCTGCTCGCCTTTGCCGTCATCTGCTCGACGGCAATCGCTTTTTCGCCGTTTCCGGTTCCGTGGTATCCCGGTGAGGTGCTGCCGATCCAGCTTCTGCTGCATGTGGGCACCTGGGTCGCGATCATTGCCACGACCTCTTTCGCGGCCTTTTATGCCTATCGCGTTTCGCACGAGGCCAATCAGCTGGCCGATGCGCTGGCTGCGACCGAACTGGTGCTGGAGCGGGAAAAACATCTCTCGCAGCTAGACGGTCTGGCCGCCGCTGCGGCACACGAGCTGGGCACGCCGCTGGCGACAATCAGCGTCGTCGCCAAGGAAATGGAACGGGAACTCGGAAATGATGAAAGGTTTGGCGAAGACATAGCGCTGCTGCGCAGCCAGAGCGAAAGATGCCGTGATATTCTGCGCCGTCTTACATCACTTTCTACCGATGATGAGGAGCATATGCGCCGCCTGCCGCTCTCCTCGCTGATTGAGGAGGTGATGGCGCCGCACCGGGAATTCGGCATCCGTCTCGATCTCGTCGAAAAGAACAACCGGATCGACGAGCCGGTCGGCATCCGGAATGCCGGCGTTATTTACGGGCTGGGCAATCTCATCGAAAACGGCGTGGACTATGCGCGGGAAAAAGTGACCGTGACCGTGGACTACGATTCGCAGAATGTCGCCGTCACCATTGAGGATGATGGACCGGGTTATGCCCATGACGTGCTTGCCCGCATTGGTGAACCCTATGTGACCGAACGTCACAACGACACGCGGGCTGGAGGGCTGGGACTCGGGCTGTTCATTGCAAAGACATTGCTGGAACGCTCCGGCGCCACGGTTACCTTCGAAAATCGCGGTTTGAGCGGAACCGGAGCGCGGGTCACAATCGTCTGGCCTCGAGCGCTTATGGACGATAAAAGAGACCGTTGACTTTACCATCCACGTGGAAGCGGCGATAAGAAGAAAAAGCCGACTAAGTTGCCGAAAGGCCTGAGACATGACGACAGAAGACCAGACCCCCATCAGCGCGACAACGGATGACGACGACCCGATCGGAGCTGACAGATCGCTGCTGATCGTCGATGACGACGGTCCCTTCCTGCGCCGGCTTGCCCGGGCCATGGAAACACGCGGATTTATCGTCGATACCGCCGAGACGGTCAGCGAAGGCATTGCCCGTTCCAAGGCTGCGCCGCCCAAATATGCGGTCGTTGATTTGCGGCTTACGGATGGCAATGGTCTCGAGGTCATCGAAGCCATTCGGCAGTACCGGGACGATACGCAGATTGTCGTCCTGACCGGCTACGGCAATATCGCAACCGCCGTTACCGCCGTGAAGCTTGGGGCGCTGGATTATCTTGCCAAACCCGCCGATGCGGACGATGTCTTCAATGCGCTGACGCAGCGCAAGGGTGAAAAGACTGAAGTGCCCGAAAACCCGATGTCCGCAGACCGGGTGCGTTGGGAGCATATTCAGCGCGTATATGAAATGTGCGAGCGCAACGTCTCGGAAACCGCCCGCCGGCTTAACATGCACCGGAGAACGCTGCAGCGCATTCTGGCGAAACGCGCGCCGAAGTAGAGCATTTACAGTAAAAGTGCGAAGCGGTTTTACATCCGGAAATAGGCTGGAACCGGGCATCACTCTCCGAAGCTGCGCCCGGTCGTCCACTCCGCCAGCATCAGCCGGGTTGCGGCGGTTCTCGAGAAATCCAGCATCACCGATTTGCGGGTTGCGGGCGGTAATTTATGCTCCGGCGCGTCGCGAAGCATATGGGCGCCATAGCCATCCGACAGGATAAGCCCACATTCTTCCGGAAAGATTTCGACCGGCACTTCCGGATGGGTAGCGAAAAACAGCCGGTCGCAATGCAGGCGGTATTCCGGCCATTTGCGATCGACACGGAAGTCCTCGATCGAGGATTTGATTTCGATAATCCAGATTTCACCCTTTGCCGAAAGGCTGATGAGATCGGCCCGTCGTCCGCTTGCAAGCGGCAGTTCCGGCAAAACCGAATGTCGCATCTCGTGCAAAAGCACCTGAACGCCGCGGCGCACCAGCATCGCCTTGTCCGACTGGCGACCGTCAATTAACGGATTATTGTTGGTAAGCGAAAGAATAGTCATGGATAAAGGCTACTGAGGCATTTGGCCTATTGTTGCAAAAAGGCAATCAACCGGCAATTTTAAAGTCACATTCGTCCTGCAGCAGCGTATCGGCTTGCCAAGAACGGCTTAATGGAAAATAACCGATTTATCCAATTAAGCCTACTCCTTCGCACAATTTGGCGAATTTTCCGCGAGAACGATATGCGCATCCGTACCTCATTGACTGCACTCGGTCTGACGGCAGCACTGGCTCTGGCCGGCTGCGCCGAAACCACATCCCAATCATCCGGCCAGGTAGCGGCGTCAGTGCCGGTCGCTAACCCGGTTCCGGCAAAGGTCGAAACCGTCCAGATCTTCAACGATGTTTACGGCCCTGTGACCGACGCGGGCTATGCGCTGCCCGCCATCCCGATCAATCGTGTGAACGAGAAGTTCCGTCGTCAGATCGTCGAATTCCAGAATAGCGAACGGCCGGGCACGATCATCGTCAATACGCGTGAGCGTTTCCTTTATTATATCCTGCCCGGCAACCGCGCAGTTCGTTACGGCATCGGCGTTGGCAAGGCTGGTTTTGCCTGGGCCGGCGAAGCCTATGTCGCCTGGAAGCAGGAATGGCCGATGTGGCATCCGCCGAAGGAAATGGCCGACCGCAAGCCGGAAGTCGCAAAGTATGTCGAGGCAGGCATGGGTCCGGGTCTTTCCAACCCGCTCGGCGCGCGCGCCATGTATCTCTTCAACGAAAAGGGACAGGACACGCTGTTCCGTATCCACGGTTCGCCTGAATGGGCATCGATCGGCACCGCCGCCTCTTCCGGCTGCATCCGCATGATCAACCAGGACGTCATCGACCTTTACAGCCGCGTCCGCCCCGGCCGCAGCACCAAGGTTGTCGTGATCCAGTAAGATCAGATACCAGACAAAGAAAAAGCCGCCGTGGAATTCCCGGCGGCTTTTTTGTTTCTGGAGCACTCCCAGTAAAAGTGCATAGCGGTTTTAAGGTAGAGCACGTCGAACATTCCGTTCAGACAAGACGTGCTCTGGAGTGCCTGTCGGCCTCAAGCCGCCTGCTTCGCCTTCAGTTCGAGGCGACGGCGGTGCAGAACCGGTTCCGTATAACCGTTAGGCTGCTCCCGGCCTTTCAGCACAAGTTCGACGGCGGCCTGAAAAGCGACCGATCCTTCAAAGTTGGACGCCATCGGCAGATAGGCCGGATCTCCGGCATTTTGGCTATCGACCACGGCGGCCATACGTCTCATGGTCTCAACGATCTGCTCTTGCGTGACCACGCCATGGCGTAGCCAGTTTGCCATATGCTGCGCGGAGATGCGTAGCGTGGCGCGGTCCTCCATCAGTCCGACATTGTTGATGTCAGGCACCTTGGAGCAGCCGACGCCCTGATCGACCCAGCGCACGACATATCCCAGAATGCCCTGCGCGTTGTTGTCGAGTTCGCGCTGGATTTCCTCGGGCGTCCAATTGGGACGCGGCACGACCGGCACCGACAGAATATCGGAGAGTTTTGCCCGGCCCCGGCTTTTCAGGCCGTCCTGAACGGCTGCGACATCGACCTTGTGATAATGCGTGGCATGCAGCGTCGCAGCCGTGGGTGAAGGTACCCAGGCGGTGTTGGCGCCTGCCTTCGGATGCGCAATCTTCTGCTCCAGCATGGCGGCCATCAGGTCAGGCATGGCCCACATGCCCTTACCGATCTGCGCATGGCCGGAGAGGCCGCATTCCAGACCGATATCGACGTTCCAGTTCTCGTAAGCCGCAATCCAGGCCGCCTGTTTCATATCGCCCTTGCGGATCATCGGACCCGCTTCCATCGAGGTATGAATTTCGTCGCCCGTGCGGTCGAGGAAACCCGTATTGATAAAGACGACCCGGTCTTTCGCCGCGCGAATGCTTTCCTTGAGGTTGACCGTGGTGCGGCGTTCCTCGTCCATGATGCCCATTTTCATGGTGTTCGGCGCCATACCGACAAGCTTTTCGGCCCGCGTGAAAATCTCGTTGGCAAAGGCGACTTCCTCCGGCCCATGCATCTTCGGCTTGACGACATACATGGATCCGGCGCGGGAATTCTGGCGACGGCCGGAGGGGCCGACATCGTAAAGCGCAATCAGCGCTGTGACGACGGCGTCCATGATGCCTTCCGGCACCTCGCGGCCATCCTTGTCGACGATCGCCGGATTGGTCATGAGGTGACCGACATTGCGCACCAGCATCAGGGAGCGCCCCGGCAGAGTAAGTGCTCCGCCATCGGGGGCGGTGTAATAACGATCCGGGTTGAGACTACGGGTGAAGGTGTTACCGCCCTTGGAAACCTTCTCCGTCAGGTCGCCACGCATCAGGCCAAGCCAGTTGCCATAAACCAGCACCTTGTCCTCGGCATCAACAGCAGCAACGGAATCCTCGCAGTCCATGATGGTTGTCAGCGCCGATTCGAGAATGACATCCGAGATGCCCGCCTTGTCACCCTTGCCGATTTCCGTCGAGGGATCGATGACGATCTCGGTGTGCAGACCATTCTTGCCAAGCAGGATCGTTGCCGGCTTTTCCGCATCGCCGGTAAAGCCCTTGAATTGCTCGGCATCTTTCAGGCCCGTTTTGCTGTCACCGATTGCAAGCTGCAAGAGGCCGTCAACGATCTTGAAGCCGGTTACATCCGACCAGCCTGCCGTTTCGAGCGGAGCTGATTCGTTGAGGAAGTTCCGCGCCCAGGCGATAACCTTTTCGCCGCGTTTCGGATTATAGCCCTTGCCCTTTTCCGCACCGTCGGCGTCAGAAATAGCATCCGTGCCGTAAAGCGCATCATAAAGCGAACCCCAGCGGGCATTGGCGGCGTTCAGCGCATAACGGGCATTCATGACCGGCACGACAAGCTGCGGGCCTGCGACAGCGGCAATTTCCGAATCGACATTGCTGGTTTCGACCTTGAAGCCGGGTCCTTCCGGCAGCAGATAGCCAATTTCCTTCAGGAAGCCCTCATAGACATCAAAATCCGTTGGGGCGCCATTCTGCTGGTACCAGCCATCCAGTTTTTCCTGCAAGGCGTCGCGCTTTGCGAGCAATTCACGATTCTTGGGGGAAAGCTCGTGGACGATGGCCGAAAAGCCTTCGAAGAAGGTTTCTGCATCAAGACCCGTGCCCGGCAGAACGTCATCCGTCAAAAAAGCATAAAGCCTGTCATCAATGGAAAGACCGAATTTATTGGTGCGGCTCACATGCGCCTCCTCTTTATCTTAAGGGCGCAGATTGGACGCTGATACAGGCGCTCGTCAATTGCGAGAGACAACCAAATATTATTTCCGTTTTGGAAAGAATGCCGACGATAATCGTCTTTTTCTACAAAAGCGCCTGCAAATCCTTTATGCGGTCGTTCACCAGCCAGCCGTAATAGTTTTCTTCCGGCAAAAGCGGCTGTTCCCCACCTGCGGCGCGCTGACGATTCTTCTGGGCGAGAGCGGCGGCGCGCTGCGCGGATCCGCCGACATTATAAAGCGTGGATGTTACACCAGGATTTTTGGAAACATCCATGTCGGCAATCGACCTGTAGTCGTCGATCGATTTGCGGATGGAGGCTGCCATAAAGGCGAGCGAGCGATCCGGGTCCATGATCGCGGTATAAACGGCGGTCGCATCGTTTTCGTCGAGCTTCTCATAACCTGAGGTTTTCGACACCATGTCGGACAACATCAATGCCGTCAGCGGATTGATCTGGCCGAGACCGAAGGTCTGTCCGGCATAAAAGGGCTGGAAAAATACGGCGCTGAAACGATTGTTCGGATAGGCAACGCCATCTACCGTCTTGCCGCGGAAGCTGTCGTCCCAGACGTCTTCCCGACAGTTCCAAAGGCTATAGGAATCCTTTTTCGACTGGCACTTGGCAAATTGCGAATGCGTCAGAAACTGCGCGATGGTTTCGTCCTTGTAGCCGAAACGGAAGCTGCTGCCGGCATAGGAGGCAGCCTTGACGTAGTAGGATTGCAGGCGGTCATAGGCGTCGACGTTATAGGTGTGCTCGCCGACAATCGCCCCGATCATGTGGATCGGATCGATACCGTAGCGCCCGGCGGTAGATTTGATCTTGCCGATCAGTGCCTTGTCGGAAGACAGGAGGTCGATCACCTTCTGGTATTTACGCTCGAAAGACGTATTGGAACCCTTGGTTCGACGTGCGGAAGCCCCCGGAATGCCCGGCTGCTCGGCATTGCGATTGCCAGGCGGGACGACCATCGCGGCCTCGGCATAAGAAGACGAGACGACGGTGAACGTCAAAGCGGCGGCAAATGCCAGAAGAGTTTTGCGCACGAGCGAATGCCTTTTCTCAAGCCGACCTCTCCCGAACCAAGAGAAAACCGGACCATTCCATAAAGCGGTTCCAACCGGAATGCAGCCTTTCCAATAAACAAAAAGGGGGCTGAATGCGAGACAAGGCCATAAAATAAAAGAGTGCGGCAAATGTGGCCGCACTCTCCTGTCGTTGCTCTCCGAGATATTCAGAGAATATAGCGGGACAAATCCGTATCGGCGGCAAGATCGCCGACGTGCTTTTTGACATATTCCTGATCGATCTTGACGGCAGAGCCACCACGATCGGGTGCGTTGAAGGAAATCTCGTCGAGAACACGCTCCATCACCGTCTGCAGGCGGCGCGCACCGATATTCTCGACCGACGAGTTGAGATGAACGGCCACGTCGGCCAGAGCGTCGATCGCATCGTCCGTGAAGTCGAGATCGAGTTCTTCCGTCGCCATCAGCGCCTTGTACTGGCGGATGAGGCTTGCTTCCGTCTCGGTCAGGATACGGCGGAAATCCTCCTTCGTCAGCGGCTTCAGCTCGACACGGATAGGCAGGCGGCCCTGAAGCTCCGGCAGAAGGTCGGACGGCTTTGCCACATGGAACGCGCCGGATGCGATGAACAGAACGTGGTCGGTTTTCACCGGCCCGTATTTGGTCGAGACGGTCGTGCCTTCAACGAGCGGCAGAAGATCGCGCTGCACGCCTTCACGCGAGACGCCGGCACCCATGCCGCCATCGCGGGCGGCGATCTTGTCGATCTCATCAAGGAAGACGATGCCGTCATTTTCCACCGACTTTACCGCTTCGCGCTGGATCATGTCATTGTCGAGCAGCTTGTCGGACTCATCGCGAACGAGATCGGTATAGGATTTCGAGACGGTGGTGCGCACCTTCTTGGTGCGGCCGCCCATGGCCTTGCCGAACATTTCCGACAGGTTGAGAACGCCGATATTGGCACCCGGCATGCCGGGGATTTCAAAACCGGGCATGCCCGAACCGCTGTCGGCCACTTCGATGTCGATTTCCTTGTCGTCCAGCTCGCCGTCGCGCAGCTTCTTGCGGAAGCTCTCACGTGTCGCGGGTGACGCGGTCGATCCGACCAGTGCGTCGAGCACCCGCTCTTCGGCGCTCTGATGCGCCTTGGCCTGTACTTCCGCGCGCTTCTTTTCACGCACGAGGCCAATGCCGATCTCGACCAGATCGCGGATGATCTGCTCGACATCGCGACCGACATAACCGACTTCGGTAAATTTGGTCGCTTCGACCTTGATGAAGGGCGCGCCGGCAAGCTTGGCGAGACGGCGGGAAATCTCCGTCTTGCCGACACCGGTCGGTCCGATCATCAGGATGTTTTTCGGCATGACTTCGTCGCGCAGGCTCTCGTCGAGCTGCTGGCGACGCCAACGGTTGCGCAGTGCAATCGCGACCGCACGTTTCGCATCATGCTGGCCGATGATGTGGCGATCCAGTTCCGAGACAATTTCCCGGGGAGAAAAAGTGGTCATTCTGTCCTCTCGGCTTTCCTGTTCCGGCCGGCCATTCTGGCCCGGCCCACAGGACCCTTGGGTGAGAAATGGGGGTGAGAAATATGCTTACTCGGCGTCGAGGGTTTCGATGACGAGGTTATGGTTGGTGTAAACACAGATATCGGCGGCGATATCGAGCGACTTGCGCGCCACCTCCTCTGCCGACTTGTCCGTATCCATCATGGCACGGGCAGCCGCAAAGGCGTAGTTGCCGCCGGAGCCGATGGCGATCGCGCCATGTTCAGGCTCCAGCACGTCACCATTACCGGTGATGGCGAGTGTCGTGGATTTGTCGGCCACCAACATCATGGCTTCGAGGTTGCGCAGATATTTATCCGTGCGCCAGTCCTTTGCAAGCTCTACGGCCGCGCGCATGAGCTGACCGGGATATTGCTCGAGTTTCTTTTCGAGACGGTCGAGCAGCGTGAAGGCATCCGCCGTTGCGCCGGCAAAACCGGCAATCACTTCACCCTTGCCAATGCGTCGAACCTTGCGGGCGTTGCCCTTCATGACGGTCTGGCCAAGACTTACCTGACCATCGCCAGCCATGACGACCTTGCCGCCCTTCCTGACTGTAATAATCGTTGTCATCAAACACCTGTCTGCCCTACCGGGCCTGCGGTTAACGGGCCGGCATCCGGCCCTTCTCGGCATCTATGTAAGTTTGCTTTTCACGATTGCAAATCCTGCCCGCACTGCACTGTTTTGCGCAGATCATGCAAGACGATGGAACAACTGGATATTTGTGTCTCGTGCTGATAAGGAACGGCGACATTTTCACGGAGCGGCCACAGATGGCAGAACGTAAAGGCGAGATCATCCGCAAGACCAACGAAACCTCGGTTTCGGTGCGCGTGGATATCGACGGCACCGGCAAGTCGACAATTTCCACTGGGGTGGGATTTTTCGATCATATGCTGGACCAGCTGAGCCGCCATTCGCTGATCGACATGGATATCGAGGTTCAAGGTGACCTGCATATCGATGATCACCATACGGTGGAAGATACCGGCATCGCCATCGGCCAGGCCATCGCGAAGGCGTTGGGTGACAGACGCGGCATTACCCGCTATGCCTCGCTCGATCTTGCCATGGATGAGACGATGACCAAGGCTGCCGTGGATATTTCCGGCCGTCCCTTCCTCGTGTGGAATGTCAACTTCTCCGCGCCGAAGATCGGCACATTCGACACCGAGCTTGTGCGCGAATTCTTTCAGGCGCTGGCCCAGAATGCCGGCATCACGCTGCATATCCTGAACCATTACGGCGCCAACAACCATCATATCGCCGAAACATGCTTCAAGGCCGTTGCCCGCGTTCTTCGCGCGGCAACCGAGATCGACCCCCGGCAGGCAGGCCGCGTTCCCTCGACAAAGGGCATGCTGGCCTGACCGCCAAAGCTGTCAGGAAGCCCATGACAAGCTATCTCGTTCTGGAAGCCCCCAACGGGCCGGACAGGGACCACAAGACGACCCGCTTCATAGCAGACCGTTTCGTCTGGCTGGCACTTATTGCGCCCTGGCTGTGGCTGGCCGTAAACCGGCTGTGGCTGGCCGCGATCGTCGTATTTGCAGTTCTCGTTCTGGCCGGTTGGGCATCAATGTTATCCGGATTCGAACCGGTGGGCATTTTGTGCAGCGTCGCCATTGCCCTCATCACTGCACTGGAGGGGCGCGATTTTCTCGTCCGGCACCTGATCGGCAAGGGCTGGAAGATGACCTCGGTCATTTCCGCCCCTGATCTTTCGAGTGCCGAAGAGATATATTTCTCCGATCTTTCCGAAAATACCGAGCCGTCGGGACAGCTGTCGCAGCCTGTATGGACCCCCTCACCGCAGAAGAGCGGTGACAAAAACTTCGTCAACGATCCCTCCGGATCGTTTCTTTTCGACTTGAATGGAAGGCGCTGACATGCGCGTCGCGATCATCGACTACGGTTCTGGCAACCTGCGTTCGGCCACCAAGGCTTTCGAGCGCGCCGCCCGCGAAGCTGGCATCAATGCAACCATCGACCTGACCGATAAGCCGGATCACGTCGCATCTGCGGACCGCATCGTCCTGCCAGGCGTCGGCGCCTATGCCGATTGCCGCGCCGGTCTCGAAGCTGTGCCCGGCATGCATGAGGCGCTTATCGAAGCCGTCGAGAAAAAAGCCCATCCCTTCCTCGGCATCTGCGTCGGAATGCAGCTGATGTCTTCGCGCGGTCTCGAAAAGACTGTCAGCACGGGGCTTGGCTGGATCGAAGGCGATGTCATTGAAATGACGCCCTCCGATCCGACGCTTAAAATCCCGCAGATTGGCTGGAATACGCTGGAAATCCGGCATCAGCATCCCCTGTTCGACGGTATCAAGACTGGCGCTGACGGCTTGCATGCCTATTTCGTGCATTCCTATCATCTGGCGGCGAAACATCCGGCGGATGTCATCGCCACCACCAATTACGGTGGCGCGATGACGGCTTTCGTTGGTCGCGACAATATGGCTGGCGCGCAGTTCCACCCGGAAAAAAGCCAGACGCTCGGCCTCGCCCTGATTTCAAATTTCCTGCGCTGGAAGCCCTGACATGATTCTTTTTCCCGCAATCGATCTTAAAGACGGCCAGTGCGTTCGCCTGAAACTCGGCGATATGGAGCAGGCAACCGTTTACAATACCGACCCCGGCGCGCAAGCGAAGTCCTTCGAGGACCAAGGCTTCGAGTGGCTGCATGTCGTCGATCTCAACGGCGCCTTCGCGGGCCAGACGGTGAATGGCGAAGCGGTCGATGCCATTCTCAAGGCCACGACAAACCCGGTGCAGCTTGGCGGCGGCATCCGCACTCTCGATCATATTGAGGCGTGGCTCAGCCGTGGGCTTGCCCGCGTCATTCTCGGCACCGTGGCGGTGCGCGATCCCGTTCTGGTTATCGAAGCCTGCAAGCGTTTCCCCGGTCAAATTGCCGTCGGCATCGACGCCAAGGGCGGCAAGGTTGCCGTGGAAGGCTGGGCGGAAGCGTCAGAACTCGGCGTCATCGAACTTGCCAAACGTTTCGAAGGTGCCGGCGTTGCCGCCATCATCTACACCGATATCGATCGCGACGGCATTCTGGCCGGCATCAACTGGGCCTCGACGCTCGAACTGGCAGATGCCGTGTCGATCCCGGTCATCGCCTCCGGCGGCCTTGCCTCCATCGACGACATCAAGCGCATGTTGCAGCCGGATGCCGCAAAGCTAGAGGGCGCAATTTCAGGCCGCGCGCTTTATGACGGGCGCATCGATCCTGCCGAGGCGCTCGCCCTCATCAAGGCTGCCAAGGAGGTAAGCGCATGACCCTCAAAGCCCGCGTTGTTCCCTGCCTCGATGTGAAAGACGGCCGAGTCGTCAAGGGTGTGAACTTCGTCGATCTTATCGACGCCGGCGACCCAGTCGAGGCGGCGAAGGCCTATGATGCGGCGGGAGCGGACGAACTCTGCTTTCTCGACATCACTGCCTCGTCCGACAATCGCGACACGATTTTCGACGTGGTATCGCGCACGGCCGACCATTGCTTCATGCCGCTGACCGTCGGCGGCGGCGTCCGCGCCGTGGCTGACATCCGCAAGCTGCTTCTCTGCGGTGCAGACAAGGTCTCCATCAATTCCGCAGCGGTGAAGGATCCTGATTTCGTCGCGCAGGCTGCCGACAAATTCGGCAACCAGTGTATCGTCGTCTCCATCGACGCCAAGCGGGTTTCGAAGGACGGGGAAGACGGGCGCTGGGAAATCTTCACCCATGGCGGACGTCAGCCAACCGGGATCGACGCCGTGGAATTTGCCATCAAGATGGTCGAACGCGGTGCCGGCGAACTGCTCGTCACCTCGATGGACCGCGATGGCACCAAAAGCGGATACGATATCGGCCTGACACGCAGCATTGCCGATCAGGTTCGCGTGCCCGTCATCGCCTCGGGTGGCGTCGGAACACTGGATGATCTGGTAGCCGGCGTTCGTGATGGCCATGCGACCGCGGTGCTTGCCGCTTCCATCTTCCACTTCGGCACCTATTCGATCGGGCAAGCCAAGAGCTACATGGCCGAGCATGGCATCGCCATGCGTCTCGACTGATTGCAGGAACCTTTCCATGAGCGCATTTTCCCTTTCCGATCTGGAACGCATCGTCGCGACACGCGCCGCCGCCTCCCCCGATGAATCCTGGACGGCCAAACTTGTTGCGGCGGGCCAGGAACGTGCGGCGAAAAAACTGGGCGAAGAGGCTGTTGAGGCCGTGATCGCCGCCATCGCGAAAGACCGCGACGGGCTGAAAAACGAGGCCGCCGATCTGCTTTATCACCTGCTGGTGGTGTTGAAGATCGCCGACATTCCCCTTGCCGACGTCTTTGCCGAGCTGGAGCGCCGGACCGGACAGACCGGACTTGCGGAAAAGGCAGCGAGGCCGACATCATGAATGTCAAGGCAGGCAGCGGGGAGAGAGGCATGCCGAGCACACTCGATCATTTCCGCCCGGATGAATATTCGCCCTATCACTTCTTCAGCTCGGAAGAATGGGCAAAGTTTCGCGCCGACACACCACTCACCCTTTCCGCCGACGAGGTCAAAAGACTGCGTTCGCTGGACGACCCGATCGATCTGGACGAAGTGCGACGTATCTATCTGTCGCTGTCACGCCTCCTGTCATCGCATGTGGAAGCATCGCAGCTGCTGTTCGAACAGCGCAACCGCTTCCTGAACATGGCGGATGTCAACAAGACGCCCTTCGTCATCGGCATTGCCGGGTCGGTAGCCGTTGGAAAATCGACAACGGCGCGTATCCTGAAGGAGCTTCTGGCCCGCTGGCCTTCCAGCCCGAAGGTCGATCTCATCACTACCGACGGGTTTCTTTACCCGAACGAGGTGCTGCGGCGCGAAAACCTGATGGAGCGCAAGGGCTTTCCGGAAAGCTACGACATCGGTGCGCTGCTGCGTTTCCTCTCGGCGATCAAGGCGGGCCAGCCGAATGTGAAGGCGCCACGCTACTCGCACCTGACCTATGACGTGCTGCCCAACGAATTCACTGTCATCGACCAGCCGGATATCCTGATCTTCGAAGGCATTAACGTGCTGCAATCACGCGACCTGCCGGCGGGCGGACGGATCGTGCCGATCGTTTCCGACTTCTTCGATTTCTCGATCTACATCGATGCGGATGAGGACTTCATTCACAACTGGTATGTGAACCGGTTCATGAATCTGCGGCAAACCGCCTTCCGGGATCCGAATTCATTCTTCAATCGCTATGCGTCGATCAGCGAAGAGGCGGCGCTCAGCATTGCCGAGAGCCTCTGGCAGAACATCAACCTGAAGAACCTGCGCCAGAACATCGTGCCCACGCGTCCACGCGCCGATCTTATCCTGCGCAAGGGCAAAAACCACCTGATCGACACGGTGGCGCTTCGCAAGTTGTGAAAGATGCCGCAAAAGCGGCATCTCCATCGCAGCGGTTAAAATCCGTTATTACGCAAGGTCTGGAATGCGCAGAACCTGACCGGGATAGATTTTATCCGGATGGGTCAGCATCGGCTTGTTGGCTTCGAAGATGATGTTGTTCTTGCCGCCATTTGCCTTGCCGTACTGGGCTTCAGCGATCTTCCAGAGATTGTCGCCCTTCTTGACCGTGTAGAAAACGGGTTCCTTCGCCGGCGCTTCTGCCACCGTCAGTTCGCCGGCCTCTACTTTGGAAATGCCGAGCGTATTGCCAACGGCGATGACAGCCTTTTCGAAAATCGACTGATCGGCCACTTCGCCCTTCAGAACGACCTTATCGTTCACCACCTCGACCTGAACCTTGTCGGTGCCGAGATCGTGGGAAGCGAGTTCTTTTTTGACGGCTTCGACATCGGGGGCATCATCACCGCCGATACCAAGCTTCTTTCCCGCTTCCTTGATGAAATTGAACAGACCCATAGCACCCTCCTTGGTTGTAGGAGATTTACCAGACGATATCTGAAGCTCTATGACAAGTGCGAAACATTTTGCCATCCAGCGCGACCTAGTCGCCTGATGGCTTGCCACGCATTTTCTTGACATCCGACCGGCCGGATTTCGCCTTGAGGCGGCGCTCGACGGAACCCTTGGTCGGCTTGGTGGCCTTGCGCACAGGCGGCGGCGGCGCTGCCGCTTCAAGAATCAGTTCCTTCAGCCGTTCACGCGCGTCTTCGCGATTGCGTTCCTGGCTTCGAAACCGGCTCGCCTCGATCATGAGCACGCCTTCTTTCGAAACACGCCGCCCGCCCAGACGCAGGGCATTCGCCTTCACCCGCTCCGGCAGGGAGGGAGAATTGGCGATGTCGAAAAACAGCTGAACCGCCGTCGAGACCTTGTTGACATTCTGGCCACCCGGCCCGCCGGCCAGCACGAATTGCTCCGTCAGCTCCCAGCCGGCGATGGTAATTCGGTTGCTGATGTAAAGCGGGGCGCTGGCCATGTTTTTTCTCCGCGCCGGTGATGCCACAGATCGCGAAAAATGAAAACAAGGGACGAAACGAAAGAACCCGGCACAAGGCCGGGTTCCCCTCCTCCTCATAAACGAGGCTTATTCATTCTGCCGCGAGCAGCAGACCCGGTGCTGCATCGCGCACCTTGCTGTCGACGTGATCTTCGAACTTGGTGAAGTTCGTAACGAACATCGACACAAGCTTCTTCGCCTGCGCGTCATAAGCTGCGCCGTCGGCCCAGGTCGAACGCGGGTCAAGGATTGCGGCATCGACGCCTTCCAGCGACAGGGGCACGGCGAAACCGAAATTCGCATCGGTGCGGAATTCGGCACCCTTCAGCTCGCCGGTGAGGGCTGCCGTCAGAAGCGCGCGGGTCGCCTTGATGGGCATACGCTTGCCGATGCCGTAAGCACCGCCGGTCCAGCCGGTGTTGACCAGCCAGCAGTCCACGCCATGCTTGCCGATCAACTCGCGCAGCAGGTTGCCGTATTCGGCCGGGTGGCGCGGCATGAAGGGGGCGCCGAAGCAGGTGGAGAATGTCGCTTCCGGCTCAGTCACGCCTTTTTCCGTACCCGCGACCTTTGCCGTGTAGCCGGAAAGGAAGTGGTACATGGCCTGTTCCGGCGTCAGCCGGGCAATCGGCGGCAGCACGCCGAAGGCATCCGCCGTCAGCATGATGATCGTCTTCGGATGACCGGCAATGCCCGTTTCCGATGCATTCGGAATGAAGTGCAGCGGATAGGCACTGCGGGTGTTTTCCGTCAGCGAGTTATCGTTGAAATCGGGAACACGGTTTTCATCCAGCACGACGTTTTCGAGAACGGTGCCGAAACGGCGGGTCGCGGCATAGATTTCCGGCTCGGCTTCGGCCGACAGCTTGATCGCCTTGGCGTAGCAGCCGCCTTCGAAATTGAAGATGCCGTGTTCGCCCCAGCCGTGCTCATCGTCGCCGATCAGCGTGCGCGACGGATCAGCCGACAGCGTGGTCTTGCCGGTGCCGGACAGTCCGAAGAACACGGCGGAATCACCCTCGGGACCGACATTGGCCGAGCAATGCATCGGCATGACGCCCTTGGCCGGCAGCAGGTAGTTCAGCACCGTGAAGACCGACTTCTTGTTTTCACCGGCATAGGAGGTACCGCCGATGAGGACGAGACCATTGGTGAGATCGCAGGCGATGACGGTTTCCGAACGGACGCCGTGACGCGCCGGATCAGCCTTGAAGCTCGGCAGATTGATGATGGTCAGCTTCTGTTTGAAGCCTGCCAGTTTCTCCCGCTTCGGGCGGATGAGCAGGTTGCGGATGAACAGCGAATGCCAGGCAAGCTCAGTGACGACACGGGTCGACAGGGCGTTTTCCTCATCGGCACCGCCGATCAGATCCTGAACATAGAGCGTCTTGCCAGCGGCATGGGCCAGCATGTCCTGACGCAGCAGCTCGAAGTTTTCCGGCGACAACGGCTTGTTGTTGTCCCACCAGATAGTGTCTTCGGTGGAAGCATCGCGGACGACGAATTTGTCCTTCGGAGAACGGCCCGTATGCTGACCGGTAACGGCGCGCAACGCGCCATCCGCAGTCAGCTCGGCTTCGCCGTTGCGGATCGCCTCTTCGTACAATTCGCTTTCGTTGAGGTTATAAAAGACGCGGGAGGCCTCGCCCAGTCCGAGTTCCGCAACTCCATTGGCAGGATTATGAACCCCAAGCTCGTTCATGACGCGTTCCTTGTAAATGACGATAAGGCCGTTGAAATTTTCACGGAAAATACGTGGCGGCTTTTAGAAACGCAAGAGTGAAACTTTAAATAACTTAGTGATTTCAATATATTAATCGATTTAAAAGATTTTATTTCTTTTTAAATCGGTTGAAGACGCATTAGAATCCAACTGCGGCGTTTTCCCGGAATTGGCCTAGTCACACCAGGCGATTTGGTTGTGAGTTTTCCTTTGCCACAATTTGTTCCACCTTTATACTCATGAGAGTGGCTCGCGGCGCGCAACCTTGGCTGGGTGGATGTCGGGAGTTATGAGAAAATGACGATGGAGACCAACTACATGCAGACGATCGCGCTTGTCGACGACGACCGGAATATTCTCACTTCGGTATCGATCGCGCTCGAAGCCGAAGGCTACCGGGTCGAAACGTATACGGACGGCGCCTCCGCGCTTGACGGACTGATTGCCCGTCCGCCGCAGCTCGCCATTTTCGACATCAAGATGCCGCGCATGGACGGCATGGAACTTTTGCGGCGTCTTCGCCAGAAGTCGGATATTCCGGTTATCTTCCTGACCTCCAAGGATGAAGAGATCGACGAATTGTTCGGCCTGAAGATGGGTGCTGACGATTTCATCACAAAACCCTTCTCGCAGCGCCTTCTGGTGGAACGCGTCAAGGCCATCCTGCGACGCGCCAGCAGCCGCGAGGCTTCCGCTGCGACCGGCAGCAGCACGCTGAAGCCGACGGCTGATCAACAGGCGCGTACGCTCGAACGCGGCCAGCTGGCCATGGATCAGGAACGCCACACCTGCACCTGGAAGGGCGAGCCGGTGACGCTGACCGTTACCGAATTCCTTATCCTGCATTCGCTTGCACAGCGGCCAGGCGTGGTGAAAAGCCGCGACGCGTTGATGGATGCGGCCTACGACGAACAGGTCTATGTTGACGACCGCACGATCGACAGCCACATCAAGCGCCTTCGCAAGAAGTTCAAACTGGTCGATGGTGACTTCGATATGATTGAAACGCTTTATGGCGTAGGATATCGCTTCCGCGAAGCGGCTTGAACGAGCCGCAATCGGGAGAGACCACCGGAATTGTGGTGGCGAGGACATAGACTTGTTGAAGAAAACGCCGGAAACCGTCTCGGACAGTGACGATGCCGAAGATCGCGGCAGCGAACGCCGCCATCGTATCCATCCGCTGACGATCGTCCGACGCATTTTTGGCAATGCGGTGTTTTCCAGCCTCACGCGCCGCATCCTCTTCTTCAATGTGGCCGCGACGGTCGTTCTGGTCGGTGGCATTCTCTACCTCAACCAGTTCCGTGAGGGGCTGATCGATGCGCGGGTGGAAAGCCTTTTGACGCAGGGCGAGATCATCGCCGGCGCCATCTCGGCCTCCGCCTCGGTGGATACAAACTCCATCACCATCAATCCGGAAAAGCTGCTGGAATTGCAGGCGGGGCAAAGCATCACGCCCGCCCCCAATGACGAGGACTTGAGTTTCCCGATCAATCCGGAACGGGTGGCGCCGGTGCTGCGCCGGCTGATTTCGCCGACACGGACCCGCGCGCGGCTTTTCGATGCCGATGCCAACCTGCTTCTCGATTCCCGCCATCTCTATTCACGCGGCCAGGTCCTGCGCTTCGATCTGCCGCCGGTGACGCCGGAAACCCAAACCTGGGGTGAATGGTTCACCAGCATGTTCAACCGCATGCTGCAACCGAGCAGCCTGCCGCAATACAAGGAAGCGCCCGGCGGCGACGGCTCGATCTATCCGGAGGTGATGAATGCGCTGACCGGCGTGCGCGGCGCAGTCGTTCGCGTTACCGAAAAGGGTGAGCTGATCGTTTCGGTCGCCGTGCCGGTGCAGCGCTTCCGGGCAGTGCTCGGGGTTCTGCTCCTGTCCACGCAGGCCGGCGATATCGACAAGATCGTGCATGCGGAGCGCCTTGCCATCATGCGCGTGTTCGGCATCGCCACGCTGGTCAACATCGTACTTTCCCTGTTGTTATCCTCCACCATTGCCACGCCGCTCCGGCGGCTTTCGGCGGCTGCGATCCGCGTGCGCCGCGGAGCGAGAACCCGCGAGGAGATACCGGACTTTTCGGCGCGTCAGGATGAAATCGGCAACCTTTCCATAGCGCTTCGTGAAATGACGACGGCGCTTTACGACCGTATCGACGCGATCGAAAGTTTCGCCGCCGATGTCAGCCACGAGCTCAAGAACCCGCTGACTTCGCTGCGCAGCGCCGTGGAAACCCTGCCGCGCGCCAAGACGGAAGAGTCCAAACAGCGGCTGACCGAAATCATCTTCCACGATGTCCGCCGCCTCGACCGCCTGATCAGCGATATTTCGGATGCCTCACGGCTCGATGCCGAACTGGCGCGCGTCGATGCATCGCCGCTGGATCTCGACGTTCTTATGAAGGGTCTGGTGGATATCTCCCGCCAGATCAGCACCAAGAAAAAGAGCGTGGCGATCGACTATGTGGCCGACCGGAAGGCGGGAGCCAAAACCTCCTTCGTCGTGAACGGCCACGATCTTCGCATCGGGCAGATCGTCACCAACCTGATCGAGAATGCGCGCTCTTTTGTTTCCGAGGAAAGCGGCCGCATCACCGTGCGCCTTTCCCGTCACAAGGACCGCTGCATCGTGCAGGTGGAAGACAATGGCCCCGGCATTCAGGCCGAGGATATCGACCGGATTTTCGAGCGCTTCTACACCGACCGACCGGCAAGCGAAGGTTTCGGCCAGAATTCCGGCCTTGGCCTTTCCATCAGCCGCCAGATCGCCGAAGCCCATGGCGGCAGCCTCAGGGCGGAAAATGTCGTCGACAAATACGGCGTGATATCAGGCGCGCGCTTCACCCTGTCGCTGCCGGCGGCCGAAACCCATGAACGCTGAACGCTTCAACCTGCACGCAACCGCCATTGTCGTAGACAACACCGGCATTCTCTTCACCGGACCGTCCGGCAGCGGCAAAAGCGAGCTTGCTTTCAGCTTTCTGACGGAGGCGCAACGGTGCGGATTGCCGGCGGCACTGATCGCGGATGATCAGATTTTCGTGTATCGCGACGGCGAAAACATCATCGGCGAGCGGCCGGAAGCAATAGCCGGACTACTGGAATTGCGCGGCAGCGGCATTGTTAACGTCAACAGCGTCCCGAGCGCCGGACTGAATTTCGCCGTTACGACAGTTCTTTCACCGGAAAATCCAAGACTTCCGGAAGATGACGAGGTGTTGTTGCTGCCCTGCGGCGGGCATCTTCCGCTTCTGCGTATTCCGCATTCCAGTCTTACGCCCTATGGAAAATTTGCTGCACTTGCTCAAAATCTTTTTAAAACGAACGTGAAGTGACCATGATTCAGGCGATTTTAGGCTTGCGATTCGCATTTTCCTCATCAAGATGAAATCCCACCGATGGACAGGATTGCCGCGTTGCGATAGTCGGCAATGAGAGTGCGTGTGCAAGGGAGCATTTCATGATCGGACTAGTGCTTGTCACCCATGGCAAGCTGGCTGAGGAGTTTCGCCATGCGTTGGAGCATGTCGTCGGTCCCCAGAAATTGATCGAGACGGTTTGTATCGGTCCCGAAGACGACATGGATCAGCGCCGGCAGGATATCATCGACGCCGTTACGCGCGTCAATGATGGAAATGGCGTCATTATTCTGACGGATATGTTCGGTGGCACACCGTCCAATCTCGCCATCTCCGTCATGAACAACGGCAATGTCGAAGTCATCGCCGGGGTCAACCTTCCCATGCTGATAAAACTCGCCGGCGTTCGCAGCGAAGACAACATGGACAAGGCGCTCCAGGACGCATCCGACGCCGGTCGCAAATACATCAACGTCGCCAGCCGCGTTTTAAGCGGCAAATAAGAAGTCAGCCCATGTCGCCTCACTCCCGCGAATTGCCGATCATCAACAAGCGCGGTCTCCACGCCCGGGCATCTGCAAAATTCGTGCAGATGGTCGAGGGTTTCGACGCGACGATTACGGTGTCGAAGGACGGAATGACCGTTGGCGGCACCTCGATCATGGGTTTGATGATGCTGGCGGCCAGCCCCGGATGCAGTGTCTATGTCGAGGCGAGCGGCAATCAGGCGGAAGAGGCGCTCGCCGCACTTGAGGCACTTGTTGCCGACCGCTTCGGCGAAGAAGCCTGACCCCACCCCATATAAAGACATAAAGACTTCTTTATATCGTTATTGCCAGATCGTTTTTGGCCTGCTAAACCCCTGCTACGTTTAAAAGCCGGGCCAATAGGCATGGCATTTCTGATCTGGAGAACTTCATGAGCCTTGAGAAGGACTACATCATCGCCGATATCAACCTTGCCGCATTCGGCCGCAAGGAACTGGACATCGCCGAAACCGAAATGCCTGGCCTTATGTCCTGCCGCAAGGAATTCGGCGAGAGCAAGCCCCTGAAGGGCGCACGTATCACCGGTTCTCTTCACATGACGATCCAGACCGGTGTCCTCATCGAGACGCTGAAGGAACTGGGCGCGGACATCCGCTGGGCGTCCTGCAACATTTTCTCGACGCAGGACCATGCGGCAGCAGCCATTGCAGCGGCCGGCATTCCTGTTTTCGCGGTCAAGGGTGAGAGCCTGACGGAATATTGGGAATATACCGACAAGATCTTCCAGTGGACCGATGGCGGCCTCTCCAACATGATCCTCGATGATGGCGGCGATGCCACCATGTACATTCTGCTCGGCGCGCGCGCCGAAGCCGGTGAGGACGTTCTTTCCAACCCCGGTTCGGAAGAAGAGGAAATTCTTTTCGCGCAGATCAACAAGCGCCTCAAGGCTTCCCCCGGCTGGTTCACCAAGCAGCGTGACGCGCTGAAGGGCGTGACGGAAGAAACGACGACAGGCGTTCATCGTCTTTACGATCTCGCCAAGAAGGGCCTCCTTCCC
Organism: Rhizobium sp. AN6A; assembly: GCF_900215635.1. NCBI lineage: Bacteria > Pseudomonadati > Pseudomonadota > Alphaproteobacteria > Hyphomicrobiales > Rhizobiaceae > Rhizobium > Rhizobium sp. AN6A. Next base: position 1,089,109 of record NZ_OCNC01000004.1, on the reverse strand, counting down.
TTCCCGGCCATCAACGTCAACGACAGCGTCACCAAGTCCAAGTTCGACAACAAATACGGCTGCAAGGAATCGCTGGTAGACGGCATTCGCCGCGCAACCGACGTGATGATGGCCGGCAAGGTTGCCGTGGTCTGCGGTTACGGCGATGTCGGCAAGGGTTCTGCCGCCTCGCTGCAGGGCGCTGGCGCCCGCGTGAAGGTCACGGAAATCGACCCGATCTGCGCGCTTCAGGCCGCCATGGACGGTTTCGAGGTCGTTCGCCTGGAAGACGTTGTGTCTTCCGCTGACATCTTCATTACCACCACCGGCAACAAGGACGTTATCCGCATCGAGCACATGCGCGAGATGAAGGACATGGCCATCGTCGGCAATATCGGCCATTTCGACAATGAAATTCAGGTCGCTTCGCTGCGTAACCTGAAGTGGACAAACATCAAGCCACAGGTCGACATGATCGAGTTCCCGAAGGGCAACCGCATCATCCTGCTGTCCGAAGGCCGCCTGCTGAACCTTGGCAATGCCACCGGCCACCCGTCCTTCGTCATGTCGGCGTCGTTCACCAACCAGGTGCTGGGCCAGATCGAGCTTTTCACCAAGCCGGGTGAATACAAGAACGAAGTCTACGTGCTGCCGAAGCACCTCGACGAAAAGGTTGCACGCCTTCATCTCGAGAAGCTTGGCGTGCGCCTGACCGAACTTTCCGACCTTCAGGCTGATTATATCGGCATCTCGAAGCAGGGTCCGTTCAAGGCAGAACACTACAGATATTAATTTCATAGTTAATATCCACTGAAATTACACAATATGTAGATGCCGTGCGCTTGACAAAGCGCGCGGCATCTTTTTTGCGCGCTCCCTTTCCGCAGATTTATGAAGACGGTATTGTCATCGAACTTGATTCGGACACGCCAAAGGGCGGCGGGGACGAAATGGGATGTCTTGTCGAAGATGCGGCACATAGGACGGAGACAGACCGGGGATGACGGTTCACAATTCGGATCTGCGCGAGCAGACAGTTCAACGCGTTGAAAACACGCATGCTGGCGTGGCATTGGGCGCGGCCATGGCGCGTTGCCGGCTGGCGATCAGTGCTGTACGGACAGGCTTTGCGCGGCTTCCCGTCCTGATGTCCGGCACTTTTCTCGCCGGCTCTGCAAATGTGGCGCTGGCGCAGGACGGTCTTGTCGCAAAGACCGGTGCGCGGCTGTTTTCATCCGGAGAAACCATCACCTATTCGCTTTTTGTCGGCATGCTTTCGGCAACGCTGTTTTCCGTGGTCTGGCTGGTGCGCCAACGCGGTAATATTGAGGCGGAGAGCGGTGAATACCGCAAGGCGCTGGCAGAATCCCACCACAAGATCGCGAAATACGAGGCGCTTATCTCCGACAAGAGCCGGCGCATCGTCATCTGGGACGGCGTGGACAAGCGCCCCGAATTCCTGGGGCAACTGCCCATAGAGACGGGCGCACCGCAGGCGGATCACGATTTTCTGGCCTTCGGGCGCTGGCTGAAGCCATCATCCGCGAGCCAGCTTGAAAAATCCCTCGAAAAACTTCGCAGCCATGCACAGAGTTTCGATCTGACCATCGAGACGCAGCGCGGCGAAGTCATTGAAGTTCAAGGCCGGGTTTCCGGCGGCAATGCCTTTGCGCGATTCGTCGCCCTCAACAACCTGCGCGCCGAACTGGCCGAATTGCAGGTGGAGCGCGAGCGCCTGATCGCCTCGGTCTCCACGTTTCAGGAACTTCTCGATTCGATCGAACAGCCCGTCTGGCGGCGCAATGGCGAAGGCGAACTCATCTGGGTGAATCACGCCTATGCGCACGCTGTGGATGCGCGCGATGCCGAACAGACCATTCAGGAGAAACGCGAGCTTCTGAACACCGTTACCCGGCAGAAGATACGTGCGGCCGCTACGCCGAGTTCCCCCTACCACGATCGCATTTCGACGGTGGTTTCCGGAAACCGTACCTTCTTCGACGTTGTTGATATCAAGACGGCGGGCGGTTCTGCAGGCATCGCCATCGATGCTACCGAAGCGGAAACCACCCGCGAGGAAATGAAACGGGTTCTGAAAAGCCACGCCGAAACGCTGGATCATCTCGCAACGCCCGTCGCCATTTTCGACGGCCGGCAGCGGCTGCAATTCTACAATCAGGCCTTTGCCAGCCTGTGGGGATTCGATCTGGTTTTCCTGGAATCCGGCCCCGATAATTCCGAGCTTCTCGACAGGCTGCGCATCGCCGGCAAATTGCCCGAGCAGCTGAACTGGAAAAACTGGAAAGAGACGGCACTCTCCGTTTACCGCTCTCTCGATACCAAGACCGATCTGTGGCATCTGCCCAACGGCCAGACGTTGCGGGTCATCGCGACCGCCCACCCGCAGGGTGGCGCGACATGGGTCTTCGAGAACCTGACCGAACAGGTCGATCTGCAAATGCGCTACAACACCTTGGTGAAGGTGCAGGGCGAAACCATCGACCATCTGGCCGAAGGTGTCGCCGTGTTTGGCGCGGACGGACGTATTCGCCTTTCCAACCCGGCATTCAGGGCCCTCTGGGGCGTTACCGCCGAGCAGGCGGAAACTGGAACCCATATCCGCGCCGTGGAGACCGCCTGCACGCAATCCTACGACAAGCCGGATGGCTGGCGCTCTTTCAGCCAGTTCATCACAAGCTTTGACGATGAACGCCCGTCGAGACAGGGAACGCTGGAGCTGCTCTCCGGCCTGGTCCTCGACTACGCCATTATTCCGCTGCCGGATGCGCAGACCATGCTGACATTCGTCAACATGACCGACAGCGTGCGGGCCGAGCGGGCGCTCAAGGAAAAGAACGACGCACTGCTCAAGGCCGACGAGCTGAAGAACGATTTCGTACAGCACGTCTCTTATGAGTTGCGCTCGCCGCTGACCAATATCATTGGCTTCACCGATCTGCTAAAGACCCCGGGTATTGGAGAATTGACGGACCGGCAGGCGGAATATCTCGACCATATTTCCACCTCGTCCTCGGTTCTTCTGACCATCGTCAACGATATTCTCGATCTCGCGACCGTCGACGCGGGCATCATGCAGCTGAACTACTCGGAAAACGATCTCAACGAATTGCTCGATGACGTTTCGGTGCAGATTGCCGACCGGCTACAGGAAAGCGGTATTTCGCTCGAGATCGTCGCACCCGCGCATCTCGGCAGTCTGGTGGCGGATCACCAGCGCCTGAAGCAGATCCTCATCAAGCTCCTCACCAATGCAATCAATTTTGCGCCGGAAGGGTCTTCCGTTCAGCTTTCATGCCAGCGCAGCGAGGGTGACTTCCTGTTCTCGGTGGCGGACAAGGGACCGGGCATCCCCGAAGACATGCTCAAAGCCGTGTTTGACCGCTTCGAGACGCGCGGCAACGGCGGGCGGCGGACGGGCGCTGGCCTTGGCCTTTCTATCGTGGAAAGCTTCGTCAGCCTGCATCACGGCACTGTCAGCATCGACAGCCGGCCCGGCAACGGCACCATCGTCACCTGCCGCATTCCTTCGGGCGTGCACCCGCATTCCATCGCCGCAGAATGAGTGACGATATCCTGCCGATCACCCTTTCCCTCGATGGGGAAAAGGACACCATCCGATTAGGCGAAGATCTGGCGCTGGCTTTGGGAGCTGGCGATTGCCTCGGGCTGATCGGAGATCTCGGTGCGGGCAAATCCACCCTCGCCCGCGCCTTCATCCGGGCGATGGCGGATGCACCTGATCTTGAAGTTCCAAGCCCCACATTCACGATCATCCAGACCTATCCAACACGTATTCCCGTTGCCCATCTTGATCTGTACCGATTGTCTGACGTCTCGGAACTGGACGAACTCGGCATCGATGAGATGCTGGAAGACGGTATCTGCCTGATCGAGTGGCCTGATATTGCCGCCGAGATCCTGCCGCCAAACCAGACCATCAGCCTGCGGCTGGAACACTCCGGCAAAGGGCGTCTGGCTGTAATCGATGCTCCCGCGAAACAGAGAGCACGGCTTGAGCGCGTTTTTGCCATTCGCGATTTTCTTGCGAAAAATGGCAAGGGCGATGCGACCCGCCATTTTCTAAGCGGAGATGCTTCCACACGCGCCTATGAGACCATTTCCACCGATGGTCCGGACCTTATCCTGATGGACTGGCGACGCCCTCTAAGAGGTGCGATCGTTGCGGATGGCAAGACCTATGCGGAAATCGCCCATCTTGCCCAGGATGCCCGTTCCTTCGTGGCGATCGGCAATTATCTGCGAAATAGCGGCTTTTGCGCGCCTGAAATACTGGCGGCGGATACCGATCAGGGCATTCTCCTCCTGGAGGACCTCGGGCGGGATGGGGTGCTTGCGCCTGACGGAACGCCGATAGAGGAACGTTATCTGCAAAGCGTCGCCTGCCTTGCAGGCCTTCATCAGGCACCGCGGCCCGATCTGCTGCCGGTGGGTGACAGCAGTACCTATAAGGTTCCGCCCTTCGACCGGCAGGCGATGAAGATCGAAGTTTCGTTGCTGGTAGAATGGTATCTGCCCCATAAGCGTGGCAAGCCGCTTACCGATAGCGAAAAGAGCGACTATTACGCCCTATGGGACAGGCTGATTGATACGCTCGCCGATTGCGAAACGGGGCTGCTGCTGCGCGATTTCCATTCGCCGAATATTATCTGGCAAGAGCATAATGCAGGCATCCGGCAAGTCGGACTGATCGATTTTCAGGACGCGATGATCGGCCCGACGGCCTACGATCTCGCCTCCATCGTGCAGGATGCGCGGGTTACCATTTCGCCCGAACTGCAGGAACGCCTGCTTTCGCACTATCTCGACATTAGACGAGACGAGCCGTCCTTCGATGAGGCGTCCTTTCTCAAGGCTTTCGCCATCATGTCGGCGCAGCGCAACTGCAAGCTGGCCGGTATTTGGGTAAGGCTGTTGGAACGCGATGGAAAACCCGGTTATATGAAACATATGCCAAGGACGTTTCGCTATCTTTCCGCGGCGCTTTCGCATCCCGAACTGGCACCGCTCAAAGACTGGTGCGTCCATATGGGCATGGAATTTTAAAGACTGAAAGACGGTTGACCACGATGACGATCAAGAACGCGATGGTGCTGGCCGCCGGGCTCGGCACCCGGATGCGCCCGATCACGGATACGATCCCGAAACCGCTCGTCAAGATCGCCGGCAAACCGATGATCGACTACGCGCTCGACGCCCTTGTCGAGGCCGGCGCCGAGAAGATCGTCGTCAACGTCCATCACCATGCCGATCAGATGATCGCCCATCTTGAAACCCGTACCGACGCCGAAATCCTGATTTCCGACGAGCGGTCGCAGCTGATGAATTCCGGTGGTGGACTTGCCAGGGGCCTGAAACTTCTGGAGCCAGGTCCCGTCTTCGTCATGAATGCCGATCTTTTCTGGATTGGCGAACAGCTGAATGCCGTCAGCAACCTGCGCAAGCTTGCGCAATTCTTCGATGCCACGCGGATGGATATGGCGATGCTCTGCGTCGATATGGACCGTACCACCGGTCATAACGGCAAGAGGGATTTCAACCTCTCTTCGGATGGTAGACTGGCGCGGTATCGCGACGGGGACACGAACCCGGTGGTTTATGCCGGGGCCATTGCCATGGATTCGCACCTGCTGGACGATGCGCCGGGGGATGCTTTCAACCTGAATATCTATTTCGACAGCGCCATCGAGAAAGACCGGCTTTTCGGGCTTTCACTGGATGGCCACTGGATCACCGTCGGCACTCCCGATGCGATAGACGATGCCGAAAGTATCATCCGGCAATTCAGGGAAAAGCGCTCTGCATGACTTTGACCCATCACGCAAAGCGCGTCCTGACGATCGCTGCGGGAACACCGTTCCTCAAAACGCTCGCGGAAACGCTGTGTGACGGGACACTGACAGCCGGCTATAAATACGACCCTGCGGATCCGCTTTCGCTTGCCAAGGTGACAATCTATGTTCCAACCCGGCGCTCCGCTCGCGTGCTGCGCTCAGAGTTTGTCGATCTTCTGGGCGGCCGTTCCGCCATTTTGCCACTGATCCGGCCGCTCGGCGAAACCGATGACGACAGCGGCTTCTTCGAGATCGAAAATCCTGAGATCATGGATCTGGCGCCGCCGATTTCCGGCACCGGCCGGCAGATCGAGCTGGCGCGACTCATTCTGGCGTGGCGCAACAGCCTGCCGGACGCCATCAGGGCCATCCATTCGGACTCACCACTCGTCGCCCCCGCCAGCCCTGCCGACGCCATATGGCTGGCACGCGCGCTTGGCGAAGTGATCGATGCGATGGATACGGAAGAAAAGGAATGGGAGGCGCTCGCGCATCTCGATACCGGCGATCACGCCCAATGGTGGCAGCTGACAGCGGATTTCCTGAAGATCGCCAGCGTGTTCTGGCCGGCCCGTCTTGCCGAACTCAACCGAAGCTCCGCAGGCCGGCATCGCAACGGCATCCTGAGGGCGGAGGCGAACCGGCTTGCCAACCTGCCGGACACCGGACCGATCATCGTTGCGGGCTCCACGGGCTCAATTCCGGCAGCAGCAGACCTTATCGCCTCTGTCGCCTCCCTGCCCCAGGGCGTCGTCGTGCTTCCGGGCCTCGATCTTACGATGCTGGAGGAACAATGGGAGGCCATTGCCGAGGACCCCACCGATCCTTCAAGCCGCACCCATTCGCAATACGGGCTCTACATGCTGTTGCAGAAGCTCGACATCATGCGAGACGATGTCGTTCAGATCGGCGCCATCGATAGCGATCTTGAAAAACGCGCGGCGGTTTTTTCGGCAGCACTTGCTCCTGCCAAATCCACCAGCGGTTGGAACCGCTGGCGTGAGGACAAGCAACCCGGATTTTTCGACGATGCTTTTGCGGCAGCGACCCTGATAGAAGCTGCCAACGAGCGCGAAGAGGCAACCGCAATTGCGGTGGCGCTGCGGCTGGCGCTTGAAGCACCGGGCGCTGGCCGCCCGTCTCAGGCAGCGCTGATCACGCCCGATCGCGGACTGGCCAGGCGCGTGGCGACGGAATTGCAGCGCTTCGGTATCGAAGCCGACGATTCCGCCGGTACGCCGCTTTCCGCCACGCCGCAGGCCGGACTGACGCAACTCGCACTGGAAGCGATCTTCAGGCCCGGAGATCCGGTGCCGGTCATTTCCCTTCTGAAACATCCGCTCAGCCGTTTCGGGCTTTCGCTGGAGGCTTTTACAAAAGCATCAAAGGCGTTGGAATTGATCGCACTTAGAGGCGGCCGCGTCGAAACCGAAATCGGCAATCTGGAGGCGGTTCTCGATGCGCAACTGGCGGCGCAGCGCGATGACCGGCATCCGCCTGCCTGGAGGCTGGCACTGCCAGAGGGAAGCGTAGACGCCGCGCGCGATCTGGCTCGCCGGATCGCCGTTTCGACAGAGGCGCTTGGCAGCGCATTCGTGCGTCGCGACCGCTCAGGCCGGTCTTTCACGGACAAATTGCCGCTTTCCGATTGGGCCGAGCGGACGGGCCGGGTGATCGAAGCCATCTGCGCGGATGACAACAACGATCTTGCCCCTCTCTGGTCCGGCGAGGCAGGCGACAAGCTTTCCGGCCTGTTTGGCGAATTGATGGAAAGCGGCGAAATCCTTGATGCGGATGGTCCGCAATGGGCTGATATCTTCGCGGCACTGGTGGCTGGCGAATCGATCAAGCCGCGATCCATGCGCCATCCGCGCATTTTCATTTTCGGTGCGCTCGAGGCACGACTGCAAAGCGTCGACACTGTCGTGATCGGCGGTCTCAATGAAGGGCTTTGGCCGGGCCAGACGGCAAACAACCCGTTTCTGTCCCGCAACATGAAGACAGCCATCGGCCTGGAACCGCCGGAGCGGCGCATCGGCCAGCTGGCGCACGATTTCGAGATGGCGAACGGGACACGGCAGATTTTCTACAGCCGCGCGCTCAGACAGGGCTCGACACCCGCAGTCGCATCACGCTGGCTGCAACGGTTGCTGGCACTCGGCGGCGAGGATTTTGCCGACCAGCTGAAGAAGCGCGGCGAGACCTATCGCCACTGGGCGGCCTTGATGGATGCGAGCATCGATCAGGAAGCAGCAAAGCGCCCTGCCCCCAAACCCCCGGCCGACTTGCAGCCGAAGAGCTATTCCTTCAGCGAAGTGGGCAGGCTGCGCCGCGACCCCTATTCAATCTACGCGCGGCGTATCCTGAAGCTCAACCCGCTTGATGGTTTCAACCGCGATCCCAATGCCGCCGACCGTGGCACGCTCTATCATGCAATCATCGAGCGCTATTCCCGCGAGGGGCATATTCCCGGCACGCCGGCATCCCTCGAGGCCATGCAGCGTATTCTGGATGAAAGTTTCGACGCGGAAGATCTTCCTGCACATGTCGATGTCATCTGGCGCCCGCGATTCGAGGCGGTGGCACGCGCCTTTATCGACTGGGAGAAGGAACGACATCCATCCATCCGCAGCAGCTTTTTCGAGGCGCGTGCCGGACAGGAAATCCCCGAGGCAGGCATAAGGCTGACCGGCATCGCCGACCGCATAGATATCAAGACCGGCGGTCAGGCGGATATTATCGACTACAAAACGGGGCTTGCGCCTTCAGTCAATCAGGCGCGCGCGCTGCTCGACCCGCAGCTCGCGCTGGAAGCGGCAGCACTGATGCGGGGCGCTTTCCGCGAGGCGGGTTCGCAGACACCGGAAAACCTTATCTATGTGCGCCTGCGGCCGGGTACCCGTTTCTTTGCCGACCAGGTGAACAACGAGCATTCCAGCCGGAGCGGCAAAAAGGGTCCGAAATCGGCAATCGAGCTGGCAACCGAATCCATCGATCAGCTGGCCAAGTTCGTGCGTTCGCTGCGTGATGGCGAGAACGGTTTTGCCTCGCGGCTGGTGCCGGAGGAGCAGCAATCCTACGGTGGGGAATATGACCACCTCGCCCGGGTTTCGGAATGGTCGACGGCAGAACCGGGAGACGGCGATGATGATTGACCCTATCGATCACGGGCCCGCCACTGATAGCCCGCAGAGCTGGATCGACTGGACGAGCGACCGGCAGCGGCTCGCCTCCGATCCGGCAAGTTCTGCCTGGGTTTCGGCCAATGCCGGTTCCGGCAAGACCCATGTGCTGACCCAGCGCGTCATCCGTCTGCTTTTGGCCGGGTGCCGACCCGCCGCAATTCTGTGCCTCACCTATACCAAGGCTGCGGCGTCCGAAATGTCGAGCCGCGTTTTCGACCGCCTGGCGGAATGGGCTACGTTGCCGGATAACGATCTTGGGGATCGCGTCGCTGCCATCGAAGGAAAGATGCCGGATCGCATCAAGCTGGCCGAAGCACGGCGGCTGTTCGCCAAGGCGCTGGAAACGCCCGGTGGGCTGAAGATTCAGACGATCCACGCCTTCTGCGAAGCCTTGTTGCATCAGTTCCCGCTGGAGGCCAATGTCGCCGGCCACTTTTCCGTTCTTGATGACCGCGCCGCAACTACCCTGCTGGCCGAGGCACGTCGGTCGCTTTTAACGGCGGTTTCGACGGAGGGAGACACCGATCTCGCGCAGTCTCTCGCCTATGTGCTTGATTTGGCGGACGAAAGCGGGCTCGAATCACTACTCACCGCCATCATCGCCAATCGCAGCGCCCTTCGCGCCTTTTTGATCGATGCAAAACAGGCTGATGGCATCGATGCCCAGTTGCGGCAGGCAATGCAGATAGACGCGGGTGAAACCGAAGAAACGGCAGCGGCGGCATTCTGGCCCTTGCCCGGTCTCTCCGGGCTTTCCCTCGATACCTATCTGACGCTTGCTGACGAAGTGGGCGGATCGCGCGTCATAGATGTCGCTTATGCCCTGCGGGAAGCGAAACGGCAGACGGATTCCGTGCGGCGCATGGAATTCATCGAAGCTGCGCTGTTGACAGCCAAGGGCGAAAAAAAATCCGATGCCTATGTCATCAACAAGGGCATGCAGAAATCCGCACCCGATCTCGTCGACGCGCTGACGCTTGCGCGAGACCATGTTGTTGCCTGTCGCAACCGCTATCGTCTGGTGCGAATGCTGGAGGCAACGAAATGCGCGCTTGTTCTGGCTGAGAGACTGATCGGCGATTTCGAGGATCTGAAAAAACAGCGAAGCCAGCTCGATTTTGAGGATCTGATCGAGCGCGCCGCCAATCTCCTCAACCGCGATACGGCAGGCGCCTGGGTGCATTACAAGCTAGATCAGGGTATCGACCATATTCTCGTCGATGAGGCGCAGGATACCAGCCCTGTGCAATGGTCGATCATTCAGTCGCTGGCGGCGGATTTCTTCAGCGGCGAGAGCGCCCGCATGGGTCGGCGCACGCTTTTTGCCGTGGGCGATGAAAAACAGTCGATCTATTCGTTCCAGGGCGCGCGGCCGGAACGGTTTTCGCAGGAGCGCGACGAGACCAAAAGGCGTGTCGATTCGGTGGAGCAGGCATTTCACCGCATCCGCCTGCCGCTGTCCTTCCGTTCAACGGAAGATGTGCTGGCCGCCGTCGATCAGGTCTTTTCGGACCCGAAAAATGCCAGCGGCCTCAGTGCCGATAACGAGCCAGTCGAACACCGCTCCAACCGCGCCGGCCACCCCGGCACCGTGGAAGTCTGGGATATGGTGGCGCCGGAAACCGCCGAAGACGAAGAAGACTGGACGGCACCTTTCGATGCACTTCGGGAAAGCGCGCCGGCCACCATCGTTGCCCGCCGGATCGCTGCGCGCATTGCCGGCATGATCGGCAACCAGACAATCATCGAAAAGGGCGTGGAACGCGCTATTGAGCCCGGCGATATTCTTGTGTTGGTCAGAAAACGCCATGCTTTCGTCAATGCGCTGACCCGTGAGCTGAAACGGTGCAAGAACATTCCCGTCGCCGGTGCCGACCGTCTTCGCCTGACCGACCACATCGCCGTGCAGGACCTTCTGGCGCTTGGCCGTTTTGTCGTGCTGCCTGAGGATGACCTTTCTCTGGCCGCCCTGTTGAAAAGCCCGCTTTTCAATCTCTCCGAAGACGATGTTTTCGACGTCGCCGCTACGCGATCCGATACGGAGAGCGTGTGGCAGAGATTGCAGACGCTTTCGCAAGACGAGAACAGCCGCTTCTTCGCAGTCGCCAACAACCTCAAAAACTTCATCGCGCTTTCGAAAACGGCAACGGTGCATGATTTCTTCGCCGCGGTTCTGACCCTGCATGACGGGCGCAAAAAGTTCCTGGGTCGTCTCGGCAACGAGGCCAGCGACGTTCTGGACGAGTTCCTGTCGTTTGCGCTTGACCATGAAAGGACCGGCTTGCCCGGCCTGCAAGCCTTCCTATCCGTTCTGGAAACGGATTCGCCGGAGGTGAAACGCGAACAGGACAAGGATCGCGGTGAAGTGCGGATCATGACCGTGCACGCCTCCAAGGGTCTTGAAGCGCCTGTCGTTTTTGTGGTCGATGGTGGTTCGAAAGCCTTCAACCACAGCCATGTCCCGAAACTGCGCTTCGTTGAAGCAGACGGGGATGCCTTTCCCGTCTGGCTGCCTGGCAGCGGCTTTTCCAATCATCTCATTCGCGCTGATGAGGAACGCCTGAAGACAGCCGCGGAAGACGAATATCGCCGGCTGCTTTATGTCGCGATGACACGCGCTGCCGATCATCTGGTCGTTTGCGGTTATCGCGGCCAGAAGGAAAATCCCGAATGCTGGCATGCCGTCGTCAAGGCCGCACTTGCCGGCAATGAAAAGCACTGCCAGCCGCAACAGTTTATGGCCGATGGTGAAGAGTGGCAGGGGCTTGTCTGGCGTAAGTCCGATGCTCGTTCGACCCCCGCTCCGCAAAGGCTGCCTGAACCACAGAAGCAAGAAGAATACGCTCTTCCGGCGGGGCTTCTTACCCCCTTGCCCGCCCTGCCATCATTGCCGAGGCCACTCAGCCCTTCCGGCGCGGGCACCATCATTGATGACGGTGCGGACGATCTTGCCGTGCGTTCGCCGCTTTTCGGCGAAAAAGCCGATGTCTCCTCGCTGGCTCTGCAACGCGGTCGGCTGGTGCATCGCATGCTGCAGGCCCTGCCGGATTTTGCCGAGAGTGAGCGGGAAGAGGCAGCCCGCCGCTATGCTGAACGCGCCGCACGGTTCTGGCCGTCTGCCGAGCGCGAAAATCTGATACGGGCGGTTTTGCGGGTCATGTCCGAACCAGCGGTGCAGCCGGCATTTTTGCCAAATAGCCGCGCAGAAGTTTCCATTATGGGGACCATGACGATCGGCAGGCAGCATTATGCGGTTTCCGGCCGTATCGACAGGCTGGCAGTGGATGGCGACCGCGTCATTCTGGTCGATTACAAGACGAACCGCGTTCCGCCGCGCGACGCGCGCGCGATACCCTTCTCCCACACGGCACAGCTTGCCATCTATCGCGAAATTCTGTCACCGCTTTATCCTGGCAAGGAATTTGTCTGCGCGCTGATTTATACGGAAAATGCCGCTTTTATGACGGTTGGTGACGATGCCATGATGCAAGCCCTTGCCGCAATAAAGACAAAGTGAGATACCGGGGGCATTGAAATTTCGACGCGCCCGCATCACATCGATAGTGGAAAAGATTCACTGAAAGGAGAGCCAGATATGGCTACCGTAAAAGTCGACGCCGCCAACTTCCAGTCCGAAGTCCTCGAATCCTCCGAACCAGTCGTGGTGGATTTCTGGGCCGAATGGTGCGGCCCTTGCAAGATGATCGCGCCGAGCCTTGAAGAAATTTCGTCCGAGCTTGCCGGCAAGGTTAAGGTCGCAAAGCTCAACATCGATGAAAACCCGGAACTGGCTGCCCAGTTCGGCGTTCGCTCCATCCCGACTCTTGCCATCTTCAAGAGCGGCGAAGTGGCTGACATAAAGGTCGGCGCTGCGCCCAAGACAGCGCTTTCGGCCTGGATTTCCGGCGCCGCGTAAGCGATTTTCCATGGAATAAAGAAAAGCCCGGCAGCGATGCCGGGCTTTTCTTATTCGGGAACCGTACCGTTCAATGCAAGCGCGTTTCCGGCAAGATAAAGCGAGCCGCCGATCAGGATGCGCGGCGGCGGCCCTTCGGGATCGAAGCGACGCGATAGCTCGTCCAGTGCCTCGGTCAGCGAAGATGTAGGTGCCGCAACCAGACCGGCATCAAAGGCCGCATGGGCAAGCACGACGGGATCGATTGCGGCATCAGTACCGCCGATTGGAACCGTGAAGACATACTCCGCGATATCCGCAAAAGCCTTGAAATAGCCGACCGGATCCTTGGTGTTGATCATGCCGGCAATGATGAACAGCGGGCGCGGTGTCTTTTCTTCAAACCCCGCCATTGCCTCGGCAATGACTTCGCCCGCGCCGGGGTTGTGACCACCATCGATCCAGATTTCCGCATCCTTCGGAGCGATTTCAGCGATTTTTCCGGTTAGGACACGCTGAAGACGGCCGGGCCATTCCACTGTTGTCATGGCCTTTTCGATCATCCGCTCCGTCACCTCAAAACCGGCAGCCTTGATGGCCCGGATCGCGGCAGCGGCATTGGCAAGCTGGTGGCGACCGGGAAGACGCGGCAGCGGCGCATCGGTCAGGCCGAATTCATCCTGGTAGACCATACGGCCGAATTCTTCATGGGCGGAAAAATCCTGCCCATAGACTGATGCCGGGCAACCAAGACGCTCAGCCGTGGAAACGAGGGTATCCAGCGCCGCATCATACTGCTGATGACCAATGACGACGGGGGAACCTGACTTCATGATGCCGGCCTTTTCGGCGGCAATCAGTTCCACCCGGTCGCCGAGATAGGCCTGATGATCGAGCGATATCGGCATGATAACGGAAACGGCCGGATGGTTGATCACGTTGGTCGCATCGAAACGTCCGCCAAGACCTACCTCGACCACGGCAGCATCTGCCGGATGCTCCGCGAAGAGCAGAAACATCGCGGCGGTCAGAATTTCGAAAACCGTTATCATCTGGCCACCGTTGGCAGCTTCGATGCGGCGCAGCGCATCCGCAAAGACGGCATCATCGACATAACGGCCTTTTTCGCCGGAAACGCCGATGCGATAACGTTCATGCCAGTTCACGAGATGCGGAGAGGTGTGAACGTGCACGGAAAGTCCTGCCGCCTCCAGTAATGCGCGGCAAAAGGCCGTAACCGAACCCTTGCCGTTGGTGCCTGCGACATGAATAACCGGCGGCAACCTTTTCTGAGGGCTGCCTAGTTTTTCCAGAAGACGGGAAATTCTGTCCAGTGAAAGATCAAAACCCTTGGGGTGAAGCTGCATCAGCTCTTCGATGATCTTTTCGGCCTCGCCGATTGCGGGCTTCGTCATATCTTCTGTTCGCCTTTCAGGCGTTGTCTTGGCCATTTGTCCGCCGCACCCGAGATGAAATCATGCAACGTATAACGTCATCCCGAAGGCGCTTCCCGCCTCCGGGCGACATATTTTTCCGTCAGGCCGAAGCCGCAAGCGGAATGACCGCGTTTGCTTCTGCCGGAGCCTTCGTCATGATCTTGAGAAGGCTTGCCAGCGTATCGGGAATCTCGCGGCGATCGATCACCATGTCCACCATGCCGTGCTCCAGCAGGTATTCGGATGTCTGGAAGCCTTCCGGGAGCTTTTCGCGAATGGTCTGCTCGATCACACGCTTGCCCGCAAAGCAAATCTCGGCGCCCGGCTCGGCGATGTGCACGTCACCCAGCATGGCATAGGAGGCCGTGACACCACCCGTCGTCGGGTTCGTCAGAACCACGATGTAGGGCATGCCTGCTTCTTTCAGCATGTTGACAGCAACCGTGGTGCGCGGCAGCTGCATCAGCGACAGAATGCCTTCCTGCATGCGGGCCCCACCGGAGGCCGGGAACATGACCAGCGGGCAACGCTCGGAAATGGCGCGCTCGAACGCCTTGACGATGGCTTCGCCGGCCGCGATGCCGAGAGAACCGCCCATGAACTGGAATTCATGCACGACGGCAACGATCTTCAGGCCTTTCAGGAGGCCAACGCCGGCAAGGATCGTATCTTCCTGCTCGGTCTTCGTGCGGCTGTCGCGCAGACGGTCGGTGTATTTCTTGGAATCGCGGAACTTCAGCGGATCCTGCGCTACCTTCGGCTGCGGCAAGGCCTCATAGACGCCACCATCGAAAAGATCGACGAGACGCGCCTTTGCCGGCATCTTCATGTGGTAACCGGAAGCCGGAATGACCCACTTGTTATCTTCCAGATCCTTGTGGAAGACCATCTCGCCCGTTTCCGGGCACTTGATCCACAGGTTCTCAGGAACCTCCGGGCGGCGGCCAAGCATGGAATTGATCCGGGGCCGTACGTAATTGGTGATCCAGTTCAACTGACTACTCCTGACTGGGCCGCGCGCTTATTCCGCAGCGGCAAGGCGCGACGCACGCACGCCCGTTGAAAGTCCTTTTACCAGCGTCGTGACGGATGGCACGGTATCGGCGGTTGCCTGCCCGTCCTTCGTCAGACTGCCGGCAATCTGGTTGACGATGGCCGAACCGACCACCACGCCATCCGCCACGGCACCGATCGCTTTAGCATGATCGGCCGTCTTGACACCAAAACCGACGCAAACCGGCAGTTCAGTATGCGCCTTGATACGACCGACCGCGCCAGAGATCAACGAGGGATCGGGCAGTGCGGAACCGGTAATACCGTTCATCGATACGTAATAAACGAAACCTGAGGTATTTTTAAGAACGGTCGGCAGGCGCTTGCCATCCGTCGTCGGCGTGGCGAGACGGATGAAATTCACGCCGCGCGCCAAGGCGGGCACGCAGAGCTCATCATCCATTTCAGGCGGCAGATCAACCACGATCAGACCATCGACACCAGCCGCCAACGCATCGTCCAGAAATTTGTCGACGCCGTAGATGTAGATCGGATTGTAATATCCCATCATCACGATCGGGGTCGCGTCGTCTTCCTTGCGGAACTCGCGGGCGAGATCGAGCGTGGTTTTCAGCGTCTGGCCGCCTTTCAGCGCGCGCTGTCCTGCCAGCTGGATCGCCGGGCCATCCGCCATCGGGTCGGAAAACGGCATGCCGAGCTCGATAACGTCGGCGCCTGCTTCCGGCAGGGCCTTCATGATGCCGAGCGAGGTTTCAAAATCCGGGTCGCCGCCCATGAAATAGGTAATCAGAGCCGGGCGGTTTTCAGCGCGCAGATCCGCGAAGCGCTTGTCCATACGTGCAGTCATGGTCTTACATTTCCATTCCGAGGAACTTGCTGACGGTGTGGACATCCTTGTCCCCACGACCCGAAAGATTCATCAGGATGATCTCATCCTTGCCCATCTTTGGTGCGCGCTTGATGACTTCCGCCAGCGCGTGGCTTGGCTCCAGAGCGGGAATAATGCCTTCGAGGCGGGTCAGCATCTGGAAGGCGTCCAGCGCCTCATGGTCCATGATAGGCACATATTCCACGCGGCCGATATCGTTCAGCCAGGAATGCTCAGGGCCGATGCCGGGATAATCGAGACCTGCGGAGATGGAATGGCCTTCCTTGATCTGGCCATCCGCGTCCTGAAGCAGGTAGGTGCGGTTTCCGTGCAGAACGCCCGGCGAACCGGCCGTGATCGAAGCGCAATGCTCCTCACCCGAAAGACCCCTGCCGCCAGCCTCGACGCCGACGATACGGACACTCTTGTCATCAAGGAAAGGATGGAAGATGCCGATGGCATTCGAGCCACCGCCAACAGCCGCAATGACCATATCCGGCAGACGGCCCTCCGCCTCCAGCATCTGTGCCTTTGCTTCCTCACCGATGACGGCCTGGAAATCGCGAACCATTTCCGGATAGGGATGCGGGCCGGCAGCTGTGCCGATCAGGTAATAGGTGTCGTCGACATTGGTGACCCAGTCGCGCAGCGCCTCGTTCATGGCATCTTTCAGAGTGCCGTGGCCAGCCGTTACCGGCTTTACCTCAGCGCCCAGAAGCTTCATGCGGAAAACATTCGGCGCCTGACGGGCAACATCCGTCGCGCCCATATAAACGACGCAAGGCAGGCCGAAGCGTGCGGCCACGGTCGCCGAGGCAACGCCGTGCTGGCCGGCACCGGTTTCGGCAATGATACGGGTCTTGCCCATGCGCTTGGCAAGCAGGATTTGGCCAAGGCAATTGTTGATCTTGTGCGAGCCGGTGTGGTTCAGCTCTTCGCGCTTGAAATAGATCTTGGCGCCGCCCAGTTCGGCCGTCAGGCGTTCCGCGAAATAAAGCGGGCTCGGGCGGCCAGTGTAATGCGCGCCGAGATATTTGAGTTCTGCCTGAAATTCGGGATCGGTCTTTGCCTTGTCCCACTCCGCCTGCAAATCCAGAATGAGCGGCATCAGCGTTTCGGCAACGAAGCGGCCTCCGTAAATGCCAAAACGGCCGTCCTCATCGGGACCGGCGCGGAAAGAATTGGGTGTTGGCGCGTCGTTCACTTCAAGCTCCCTTTGGGCCTTTCGACCAATCATTCACCACATCGAAGAATGCATCAATCATCGCAAGATCCTTGACGCCCGGCGCGCTCTCGACACCAGACGACAAATCCAATCCGCCAGCTCCGGTTTCGGCCAGAGCCTCCGCGACATTGTCCTTGTTCAATCCCCCGGAAAGCATGTAATCGATACTTCCGTCAAGAGAGCGCAGGATGGTCCAGTCGAAGGATACTCCGTTGCCGCCCGGCAAATCGGAACCCGCAGGCGCCTTGGCATCCAGCAGGAAACGGTCGGCTATGCCTATATAGGGATCAATCTTGGCAAGATCAGCGGCGTCGCGAACGGAAAGCGCTTTCATCACCGGAAGGCCGTAGATTGCTTTGATGTTCAGCACCCTCTCCGGCGTTTCACTGCCGTGCAACTGCAGAATATCCGGTCTCAGCAGATCAACGATCTCGTCCAGATCATCATTGTCGGCGTTGACGGTAACGGCGACCACCTTGGCGGCGCCACGGGCAGCTTCCGCCAGCCTGCCGGCGATATCGGGCTCGATGTTGCGAGGGCTTTTTTCAAAGAAAATAAAGCCGACATGGGAGGCGCCGCGCCTGACGGCACGCTCCAGCGCTTCCGGTGTCTTCAATCCGCAAATCTTGATATCCGGTTTCATACCCGCGACCTGACACGAAATGCGACAAGAGTCGAGCCAAATCGCACCCGTTTTCCATGGAATGTTTCACGTGAATCCAGATGGCGATCCACGCCTCCACTTTCAATCAAAATCGATGGCGTGGAGTTTAGAGCCGTGACGTTTCAGCCATTCCTTGGCTTCCTGCGTATGCGGGCAGAGTTTTTCGCACAGGGCCCAGAATTTCGGGCCGTGGTTCATTTCCCGCAGATGCGCAACTTCGTGGGCTGCGAGATAATCGATGACCTTCTCCGGCGCCATGACGATACGCCACGAGAAACTCAGATTTCCATCATGGGAACACGAACCCCAGCGGCTGCGGGTGTCTTTCATGCTGATGGATCGCACGGGCTTTCCGGCAGCGCTCGCATGAACCGCAACCAGCCTCTCCAGATCAGCCTTCGCTTCCTTTTTCAGAAAGGTGGCCACCCGTCTGCGCAGGTGCTCGGGCGCTCCGCTGACTTTCAATACCGCCGTGCCGTCCTCGTCTCTGGAGATATGAGTCAGGCCACGCAGGCTGCCGGTGTGATGGATACGATGGGATACGCCGCGAATATCAACCGACGCACCATGACGCAAACCGTCATCTGGGCTGATTTTCGAAAGCTTGCCTTCAAGCCAGCCCTGATGCCTTTCGAGAAAATCATCCACCTGGCCATGGTGAAGCCCCATCGGGATCGTCAGCTTCAGGGCCCGACCGCCGGGCTCGATGCGCAAGGTGATGCGCGTGGCGCGCGGATTTTCCTTCACCGTAATGGGCACATGACGGCCAGCCACCTCGACGGTGCGCTGGCTGGGCGCTACCTTTTTCGGCGCCGGCGATTTCACGGATTTTCTGAGGAACGAAAACATGGACTGTTCATAGCCGATTCGACACCGGCTTGGCCACGCAAATGCGCGGCATCGCCTGTCTTCCAGCGCTAGACAGTCTGGTTCTTGCGGAAGAATTCCACCATGCGCGGCACGATTTCCTTGCGGAAACGCGACCCGTTGAAAACGCCGTAGTGACCGACGTCGGGCTGCATGTAGTGCGCACGCTTTTCATCGGGGATGTTCCGGCAAAGATCGTGCGCGGCTTTGGTCTGGCCCACACCGGAAATATCGTCGTTTTCGCCTTCCACGGTGAACAGCGCAACGTTACGAACGGCAGCGGGATCGACCGCCCTGCCCCGATGCTGCATGTTTCCCCTGGGAAGCGCGTGTTCGATGAAGACGGTTTCCACTGTCTGCAGGTAGAACTCCGCCGTCAAATCCATCACGGCCAGATATTCATCGTAAAAATCGCGATGCTTCTCAGCGGAATCGCCGTCGTTCTTGACGAGGTTCAGGTAGAAATCCTTGTGCGCCGTCATGTGCTTATCGAGGTTCATGGACATGAAGCCGGATAATTGCAGAAAGCCGGGATAGACATTCCGACCAAAAGCCGGCTGCGGCCACGGTACCTGCATGACCACATTGTCGCGGAACCATTCGATTGGCTTGGCCGTGGCCAGACCGTTGACGGCTGTGGGATTGATGCGCGTATCGATCGGACCGCCCATCAGCGTCATGGATGCAGGCGCGAAACCATCACCATCGGCTTCCATCAGGGACACTGCGGCCAGAACCGGAACCGAGGGCTGACAAACGGCGACCACATGGGCGCCGGGCCCGATCTCGCGCAGCATATCGATGACGTAGCTGATGTAATCGTCGAGATCGAATGTCCCTTCGGTGACTGGCACCATGCGGGCATCGATCCAATCGGTGATATAGATATCCGCCGATGGCAGCAGCGCGTCGACCGTTCCCCGCAGCAATGTGGCGTAGTGGCCTGACATTGGCGCCACCAGCAGCACCTTCGGATCTGGTTTGCGGGCCGTATCGAGTTCTTTTTTGAAATGAACGAGATTGCAGAAGGGACGCGACCAGATGATCTCTTCAGTGACGGCAACGGTCCGGTCATCGACGGTGGTAGTCGCCAGACCAAACTCCGGCTTGATGTAACGGCGCGTGAGGCGCTCGAATACCTCAAAGCCTGCATCGAGGCTTCGCCCGAAGGCGGTGCTGGAAAGCGGGTTTAAAGGATTGCTGCAGGCCTGGCGCATCATATCGGCACCGGCGCGCAGTGGCGCCATCGCCGCATGGTTCATTTCATAGAGGTGGTAGAACACTGATTACGCCTCCTCGCGGATCAAGCTCTTTTTTTGACCATAGCAGCTTTTCGCAACTGCACAAAATCGAAGGCGCCGGTGGTTTCCCTCCGGCGCCTCAATTTCAGTTGAACGTTTGTCGACAATCAGATGTCGGCGACGAAGTTCTGTTTCTGGGAACCGAGGCCTTCAATGCCGAGTTCAACGACATCGCCGGTCTTGAGGTAACGCGGGGGCTTCTGGCCCATGCCGACGCCCGGAGGCGTACCGGTGGAAATGACGTCGCCCGGATGCAGAGACATGAACTGGCTGAGATAGGAAACTACATGCGCGACGCCGTAAACCATGGTCTTGCTGGAGCCGTCCTGCATCGTCTGGCCGTTGACCTTCAGCCACATTCCGAGGTTCTGCGGATCGGTGATTTCGTCCTTCGTGACCAGCCAGGGGCCGATCGGACCGAAGGTGTCGCAGGATTTACCCTTGGTCCACTGTCCGGCACGCTCCGTCTGGAACGCGCGCTCAGAAACATCGTGCGAAACGCAATAACCGGCGACGTAGTCGAGAGCGTCTGCCTCAGATACATATTTCGCGGTCTTGCCGATGACGACGCCGAGTTCGACTTCCCAGTCGGTCTTCTCAGAACCGCGCGGAATGACAACATCGTCGTTCGGACCGACGATCGCCGAGGTCGCCTTCATGAAAATGACCGGTTCCGGCGGTACCGTCGCACCGGTTTCAGCGGCGTGGTCGGAGAAATTGAGGCCGATGCAAATGAATTTTCCGGTTCCGGCAACGCAAGCGCCGATGCGCTCTTCGGAGATCACGGGAAGAGTGCCGAGGTCGATGGCGGCAATCTTCTTCAGACCTTCCGGAGAAATGGCTTCACCGCCGATGTCTTTAACATGAGCGGACAGATCGCGGACTTTTCCTTCCGCGTCGAGGATCGCAGGTTTTTCCTGGCCAGGCTGGCCAACGCGCATCAATTTCATGGAACTCTCTCCCAGTTGTCAGACAAGGTGATGCATATATGAACGATACATTCATACTTGTCACCCCTTGACTGCTGCGACTTTCGAAAAATACCTTTTCCCTCCCGACAATCAAAAGGACACGCCCGTGACGAACAGCAATTCCCGGCAATCCGAATATCCAGTCGACCCACTCTTCCTCGATCGCTGGTCTCCGCGCGCATTCGATGGCGATGCGATGCCGAACGAGCATCTGCTGACCATTCTAGATGCTGCGCATTGGGCGCCATCGGCATCCAATCAGCAACCGTGGCGGTTTGTCTACGCGCACAAGGATAGCGAGGATTGGCCGCTCTTCGTGGAACTGCTGATGGAAGGAAACCAGCGCTGGGCAAAAAATGCCTCGGTGCTGCTCTTCGTCCTTTCCCGCGACCACAATATTTCACGAGAGGGTGAGAAAAAACCTTCAGCGACCCATTCCTTCGATGCCGGTGCGGCATGGTTTTCACTCGCCATGCAGGCGCATCTGCTCGGTTACCACGCCCATGGCATGGCCGGCATATTTAAAGACCAGATCGTGGAAAAGCTTGATGTTCCGGATGGATATAAGGTGGAGGCCGCAGTTGCCATCGGCACATTGACCGACAAGGCTGTTCTCCCTGACGATCTGGCAGAACGGGAAGTGCCCAGCAATCGCCTCCCCCTTTCGGAGGTGGCTTTCAAGGGGCGGTTCACGGGCAAGGCCGATTGATATCCGACAAAACAGATGACAAAAGGCCCCGCGGAGATTGACCGCCGGGCCTTTCGTTAAAGTTTCGTTTCACGTGAATCGTCACGCGAGACGTTCCACATGATTAAATGTCGAGGTTGGCAACGCTGAGCGCATTTTCCTGAATGAAGTCGCGGCGCGGTTCCACCTCATCGCCCATCAGGCGCGAGAACAGACCGTCGGCATCCGTCGCATCGTTGACCTTGACCTGCAGCAGCGAACGGACATTGGCGTCGAGTGTGGTTTCCCACAGCTGCTCGGCGTTCATTTCACCGAGACCCTTGTAACGCTGCATGGAAAGACCCTTGCGGCCAGCGGCAAAAATAGCATCCAGAAGCGCACGCGGTCCGGCCAGTTCCATAGTGCCGTCCTTGCGTTGCAGAACCGGCGGAGTGACGTAAATATCGCGCGTGCGGGCCGCGAGCTGATCGATATGACGGGCATCGGCCGAACCGATCAGGCCCATATCGAGCGTCGAGATTTCCTTGACACCGCGTACCATGCGCTCGAAGCGCAAGCCGCCATCTTCCAGCACCGTGCCGGACCAGCCGCGTTCGGTTTCTTCCGCGATCATGTCCAGACGCCGGGCCACTTCGGCAACGGTTTCCTGGGCACGGGCAGCATCGGTTGAAAGCTCTGGATTCAGGGCGCCGGCAATGGCGGCCTGTTCCACGATGGAGCGGCTGTAGCGGGAATGCAGACCGTCGATCAGCGTGCGCATGCGCACCGCATCGAGAATGACCTCACGAAGGTCAGCGCCGATGCGTACTTCGCCGGAGCCGAGTGTCAGCGACGTATCCTCGATGCCCATCGAGATCAGATATTCTTCCAGCGCCTTCTCATCCTTGAGGTACTGCACGGATTTGCCGCGCGTCACCTTATAAAGCGGCGGCTGGGCGATATAGAGATGGCCACGCTCGATCAGTTCCGGCATCTGACGGAAGAAGAAGGTCAACAGCAGGGTGCGAATGTGGGCGCCGTCGACGTCAGCATCCGTCATGATGATGATCTTGTGGTAGCGCAGCTTGTCTGCGTTGAATTCGTCCTTGCCGATCGAGGTGCCGAGCGCGGTGATCAGCGTGCCGATTTCCTGGCTGGACAGCATCTTGTCGAAACGGGCGCGCTCAACGTTCAGGATCTTACCGCGTAGTGGCAGGATGGCCTGCGTTTCGCGCGAGCGGCCCTGCTTGGCCGAACCGCCTGCGGAGTCACCCTCGACGAGGAAGAGTTCGGATTTCGCCGGATCGCGTTCGGAACAATCGGCAAGCTTGCCGGGCAGAGAGGCGATATCGAGCGCACCCTTGCGGCGCGTCAGTTCTCGCGCCTTGCGGGCAGCTTCACGGGCAATGGCCGCTTCCACCACCTTGCCGACAAGGATCTTGGCGTCGGACGGATGTTCCTCGAGCCAGGTGGACAGGGCCTCATTGACGAGACTTTCCACGACAGGGCGCACTTCGGACGAAACGAGCTTGTCCTTCGTCTGCGAAGAAAACTTGGGGTCGGGAACCTTGACGGAAAGAATTGCCGTCAGTCCTTCGCGGCAGTCCTCACCCTGCAGGCTGACCTTTTCCCTTTTCATGATGCCGGAAGTCTCGGCATAGGATGTCATCTGACGCGTGAGCGCCGCGCGGAAGCCGGCCATATGGGTGCCGCCGTCGCGCTGGGGAATGTTGTTGGTGAAGCAGAGCACATTTTCGTGGTAGCTGTCGTTCCACCAGAGCGCGACCTCAACCGTGATGCCGTCCTTTTCGCCATGAATGGCGACCGGCTTGTCCACCAGCGGTTTCTTGGCCCGGTCGAGATAACGCACGAAGGCTTCAAGACCGCCATCGTAGAGCAACTCTTCCTGCTTGATATCAGAATGACGCTTGTCGGTGAGCACGATACGAACACCGGAATTCAAAAACGCCAGTTCGCGCAGGCGATGCTCCAGCGTACCAAAATCATAATCCGTCATGGTGAAGGTGTCGGGGCTCGCCAGGAAGGTGACTTCCGTGCCGGAGCGGCCTTCATATTCGCCAATGACCGAGAGCGGAGCATCGGCAACCCCATGGGTGAAGCCAATTTCATGCAGCTTGCCATTGCGGCGGATTCTGAGCTTCAGCCAAACCGAGAGCGCATTTACGACCGAAACGCCCACGCCATGCAGACCGCCGGAAACCTTGTAGGAGTTCTGGTCGAATTTTCCGCCCGCATGAAGCTGGGTCATGATGACTTCCGCGGCGGAAACGCCTTCGGAAGAATGGATATCAGTCGGAATGCCGCGTCCGTTGTCCGTTACCGTCACCGAACCGTCGGCGTTCAGCGTCACCGTCACCAGATCGGCATGACCAGCGAGTGCCTCGTCGATGGCGTTGTCGACCACCTCGTAGACCATGTGATGCAGACCGGAGCCGTCATCGGTATCGCCGATATACATGCCGGGCCGTTTGCGCACAGCATCAAGACCCTTGAGGACCTTGATCGAATCGGCTCCGTATTCAGTGTTGGCGCCGACTTCGCTTGACGATGTTTCGGTCATAAGTACTCTTTCCAAAATTTCCTGGCCAAGTTTTCAGTGAGAAGGCCTGAAGCCCGCGAATCACTCAAATCCGACATACGACTATAGAAATTCTACACTCAATCCCAAAGGCCACATGCCTCAGAACGCTGCATAAAGCAGGGGATAGAGGGGTTTCAATCGCAAGAACGGCTTTTTTGTAGCACCGCTGACAGTTCCTCTATCACACTCAGCGGCAGCTTGCGAATATCCCGCGCCAGCCGATTGGCAAAAGCCGTATATTGCGGCGGCAGACCGACCGTGTCGATCGCCACCTTGGGGTCGGAAGAGCCGGCGAGAAAGAACAATTCCTCCGCCTCATCCCAGATGATGTTGAAATATCCGGCGATGCGCTGGAGGAGATCGAAGCTCGGTTTGCCGCGTTTGCCGTGCTCCAGTGCCGAGAGATAAGCGGGGGAAACGCCGATTGCCGCTGCCATCTCCCTCTGTGTCACGCCCTTGCGCTCACGAAGCAACCGCACGGCTTCTGCAAAGGGCGTCATGATTTTTCACCCTTGCGGCGCGCCAACCGGACATAGAGAGCGCCATCGCCGCCGTGATTGGCGGATGCGTCCTCATAGGATGAAATCAAATAACGATATTCCGGTTTGGCGAACCACATGGGCACGGCCCTTTTCAGCGCACCATCGCTGCCTATGGAGCGACCCTTGCCGGTGATGACGAGCACGTGCCGAAGGCCCCGTTCGTGCGCCCGCAAGAGAAAATCGAGCAGAACCGCATGAGCTTCGCTCTGAAACATGCCATGCAGATCGATACGGCCTTCCAGCGGCAACCGCCCGCGCGTCAACTTGCGCTTAACCGGCTTTTCCATCGGTTGATGAATTTTTGGCTTCTTGTCCGGCGTAAAGGGCGAAACGTCCACCGGCTCCGCGAGCATCCTTGGAAAGACGGCGTTTGCCGTTTGCGGGACGACAGGTTCCGCCGCGGTTTCTTCGATATCGTCGAAAGCCAGCAAATCCTCCAGCCTGCCGGAGATGGGTCGGGCTGTTCTTGCGACCTTACCCCACAGAATGCGTTCTTCCTTGCCGAGCTTTCGACTGCCCTTCATCGCCGATACCTTTTCGCAGCAACATGCGGCAGCAGCATATAGAAATCCGCGTCGTTGCGCACCGTGCCTGCAAGTTCCCCGGCTTCGAAACCCGAGCCCGTGAAAATGTCGCCGCGTGCCGGGCCAACGATGGCCGAACCGGTATCGAGCGCCAGCATCAACCGCGCGAAGGGCTTGCCATTATCCAGGTGAGTCAATGACGGCGCATGGATGAAGAAGGGAAAACCGAAGGTGTGGATGAGCCTGTCCACCGCAAGCGCCCGCCCGGCGACCAGCGGCACCTTGGCGGCGGCGATCGGTCCCATATCCAGGCCGGCAACATCAGCCTCCCGGAAAAAAATATAGGAGCGATTATGCCATAGCACCCCATCCACCTCATCCGGATTGTCGGCGAGCCATTTGCGAATTGTCTGCATCGAGATCGTTTTCGGATCCAGTTCCCCACGATCCAGAAGCAGCCGGCCGATCGGCGAGAACGGATGCCCGGCCTTAGCGGCATAGGTGATGCGTTTTACCTCTCCATCAGGAAACAGAAGACGGGCAGCACCCTGAACATGGACGAAAAACAGATCGACCTTCGATCTCGCCCAGGCAATCTCAAGCCCCCTGCCCTGCAGATATCCTTCGTCGATCGCGCGGCGATCAGGAAAATAGGAAATGCCGTCCTCGCCCTCTCTGCCAAAAGCATAGGACGGATCAAAACCGCTCGGGCGATTTCCGTCGTCGATATCCACCAGCTCCAGTGGGCGGCGGTAGACCGGATACTTCCAGACATCGTCGCGGACGGACGATACCTCAAGCTCCGGTTCATAAAAGGCAGTTACAAAACCGCGTTTTCCGCCGGGTGGGGAAATTTTGAAAGGTACACAATTCGTCTCGAAAAACCGGCGGGCCTGCTGCGGACTATCCGCTTGTTCCTCATCCGCCAGTTCCAGAAGCGAGGCCAGTTCGCCGGCGGTGAGACCCAGCGCGCCGGTCCTGTAGGGTTTTGAATTCCGAAGATGTGACAGGATCGTCCGCATCGCCGGAAACAGCTTACGCGGATCGTCCTCCTGCCATCCCGGCAGATCACCGAAAGAAACTTCTTCGAATGAAAAGGGCGTATTCATTGCTCGGATTCAGTGGCGATCAGCTTCCAGTTGGGATCGCGCGAGCGGACATCACGCGAGAAGGTCCAGATGTCGTCCACTTCCGCAACCGCATCGGGATCGCCGTCCACCAGCTTGCCATCCTTGTCATAGGTGGCCGAAATCAGCTGGCTGACTATTCTGAGCGTGATCTGCTCTTCGGAATCGCGGATACCGGCCTGGGTGATATCGGCCTTCTCTATTCCCACGAAAGTGGACTTAACCACCTCGCCGCGACTTTCCCGCTCGGAAATGGCCGCCTCGAACCCGTCGAAAACTTCCTTCGACAGAAGGTTCTTCAACGTCTTGCGGTCACCATCGGCAAAACCCATGACGATCATCTCATAGGCCATGCGGGCGCCGTTCAGGAATTCCTTGGGGCGGAAGGTCGGGTCCTTGGTCATCAGCTCGCGCAGGGATGTATTCAAGGCCGTATCGACGGGTGCCAGAGCATCCGCCTCGGCAAAGCGGTTTTCGTCCTCCGCCTCAGAGCGTTTGGGCAGGGTCACGACCTTGTTATCGTCCGTGACGGGGCCTTTCGCGACATCGCGCGGGGTGTAAGGGTCGAATGGCGGCTTCTCATTGCCGGTTCGGCGACCAAGAACGCTGCGCAGCTGAAGAAAGATCAGCACCGCTGCAACGAGAAAAAACAATGTGATAAAGTCGCTAAAGCCCATCTTTTACCAAAACCGCCATTTAAATTCAAAAACCTGAACATCATATAGTCTGCATCTTATCATCATTCAAATGTGCAGATTCAATCATCGGTGTTCTCGGGAACCGGCAATCTGCCAGAGATGCACACGCAAGGCTAGAAGATGCGTTTTTCCTTTCTCCCCATCGTCATCCTGATGATGCCAATCCTGGAAATTGCCGGTTTCATCATCGTCGGCAAGACAATCGGTCTGTGGCTGACATTGGCGCTCGTCCTGTTCACGTCGTTTCTGGGGTTGCTGATCCTGCGGCTCGGCGGCATCGGCATGGTGAGAAATCTTCAGGCCGCAGGGCGCACCGGCGCCCAGCCTGCCGATGAGCTGGTCAATGGCGCCATGCGCGTCGTGGCGGGCATCCTGCTGTTCATCCCGGGTTTCATCACCGATATCCTCGGTCTCCTGCTTCTGTCGAAAACGGTAAGACGTTTTTTCTGGAAGATCCTCGGACCCCGTGTCGTCGTGGCCGGTTCTTTTCGCCAGTCGGGTCAACCCGGCGGCCAGACTGGCCCGCAAACCGGTGACTTTTCCGGGTTCAGCAATGGTCAGGGAAATAAGGGTAGCTCCAAGGTCGTGGACCTCGACGAAGAGGAGTTTCACCGCGAAGGGCCGAAGGATTCTCCCTGGTCCCACAAGCCGGATGATCGCAACCTGCCCAAACCCTGAAGGCACGGCGAAGGGTTAGAGAGGCGAGAGCACGAGGGTTGTAAGGCTTAAGTCGAAATGATAGACCGCCTTCCACGAAATCACGCCGCGAGGAAACGTAATGACCGCTGAAAATGGTGCACAGGGCGCAGTTAGTCCTTCCCTCAATATTCTTACCCAGTACATCAAGGATCTTTCTTTCGAAAATCCGGGTGCTCCTCGTTCGCTTCAGGCTCGTGACAATGCGCCGTCGATCAACATCAATGTCAATGTCAACGCAAACCCGATTTCGGGTTCGGATTTCGACGTTGTGCTGACGCTGAATGCCGAAGCCAAGGATGGCGACAAGGTTCTGTTTGCAGCCGAGCTGGTTTATGGCGGCGTGTTCCGCATTGCCGGTTTCCCGCAGGAACATATGCTGCCGGTGCTGTTCATCGAGTGCCCGCGCCTGCTGTTCCCCTTCGCACGCCAGATCATCGCCGATGTCACCCGCAATGGTGGCTTCCCGCCGCTGATGATCGATCCGATCGATTTCGCGCAGATGTTTTCGCAGCGCGTTGCCGAGGAACAGGCCAGAGCCAAGGTTCAGGCCGTACCGAACTGAATGGCACGCGACGCCGCTCTTTTTAGAGTTCAGACAAAACAAAACCCGGGTTCATCGCCCGGGTTTTTTATTTGACGGTTCTCGTCATTTTTCAACGGCGCATCTAAGCGCCAGGCGCACTTAATTCTGGTAACGGTTCCAGATCGCCTTGTCGCCCATGCCGAGAACGAGCTTGCCGTGGGCCGCGATGGTCTCCGCATCCAGTCTTGATGGCAGAGGATGCGGCCTTTGCAGCGGCTCATGCGGGACATCATCATCCTCGATAGTAACCGCTTGCTGTTTGGAGCCGGAACCGAAACCGAGCGCTGTCTGGCGCCCACCAATCATTTCTATGTAGACTTCGGCGAGCAGTTCGGAGTCGAGAAGCGCGCCGTGCTTGGTGCGGTGGGAGTTGTCGATCCCGTAACGCCGGCAAAGTGCATCCAGGGAATTCGGACCCATAGGGTGCTTGCGGCGTGCAAGCGAAAGCGTATCCGTCACCAATTCAGATGAGACCGGCGCAATGCCGAGGCGGGCAAATTCCGCATTAATGAAACCCATGTCGAATGTCGCATTATGCGCCACCCAGCGGGCACCTTCAAAAAACTCGCGGATCTCGTCGACGACATCGGCGAATTTCGGCTTGTCTTTCAGGAAGTCGTCGGTAATGCCATGCACCGCAAGCGCGTCCGGGTGAACCTTGCGATCTTCCGGGTTGATATAAATATGCAATGTGCGGCCGGTCGGAAAATGGTTGTTGAGCTCGATTCCGCCGATTTCGATCACGCGGTCCAGTTTCGATTCAAGGCCTGTGGTTTCCGTATCGAAAATGATCTCACGCATTTTTCTCTCCGTTGCCCGAACCGGCACTTAGTCTCTGCAGAATCTCTCTTACCTGATCCCGTGCCGCTTCGACACCATTTCCGCTATCGATGATAAAATCGGCACGCCGGCGCTTTTCGGCATCGGGCATCTGCCGGGCCAATATCATTTCGAATTTCTCTTCCGTCATGCCGGGACGGGACAAAACCCGCTGGCGCTGTATTTCCGGCGCGCAACTAACGACGACTATTTTATCGACCCTTGTTTCCGCGCCGGTTTCAAACAGCAGCGGGATATCGAGAACCGCGAAATTTTGATTTTCCTCTCTCGCCTTACGGAGAAAAGCTTCCTGTCTTCCACGAACAAGCGGATGGACGATTGCTTCCAGCTTGCTAAAATTAGCCGGATTCTCCCTGAGGATGTTACCCAGTTCAAGACGGTCGACCGTGCCGGAAATGGTCGTGCCCGGAAAGGCGGCTTCGATCATCGGCACGGCTTCTGCAGAATAGAGGTCGTGCACAACCGCATCAGAATCGAGAACAGGTATCCCTTCCGCGGCAAACAATTTCGCCGTGGTCGTTTTTCCCATTCCGATCGAGCCGGTGAGACCGATGACGATCATCAATGTTTCTCCATATCCTCGATGATGAGGGAACGGAGAGTGTCATCAACTACCGGCGTTTCGCCGAACCATTTTTTAAAGCCCGGTTTTGCCTGATGAAGGAGCATGCCAAGCCCATCGACCGTCGCAATACCCTGCGTCTGTGCCATCCGAAGGATGGGGGTTCTCAACGGCACATAGACGATATCGGTTACAACTGCACTTGCGGCGAGTGGCGAAAAATCAATCTCTGGCGCTTCCGTTCCGTCCATACCAAGCGATGTCGTGTTCACAAACAACCCGGCGTCCTGCATGACTTCATGAAGCGCGCCCTGAGGATGAGAAAAAACCCGTGCACCGAAACGGTCGGCCATTTCACGGGCGCGTTCGACCGTGCGGTTCAGGACATGGATTTCGGCAATGCCGCGGTCCCGCAGCGACTGAACGACGGCCCTGCTTGCACCGCCGGCTCCGAACACCACCGCCCGGTCGGTTTTCTCCCAGCCGGGATGGCGTTCATCGAGATTGGAAACGAAGCCATAGCCATCCGTGTTGGTCGCGTGTAGCCTGCCCTCTTCCATCCAGACGGTATTGGCTGCACCCAGTTCCTCCGCCAGTTCGTCGGGACTATCCGCCAACTTGTAGGCCACTTCCTTGTGCGGAATTGTGACATTGCCACCCACCGCTGAACCAGGTCCCTGTTCCTTTAGTGCCGTGATGAAATCGGGGAAGTCATCGGGGGCAACCTCAATGGCCTTATAGGAGCCGGGTATCCCGAATTTCTTTAGCCAGTAGGAATGGATGATCGGCGACCGGGAGTGCTTGATCGGATAACCGACAACGAAGGCATTTATAGTTAATGTTTCACGTGAATCAGCCATCGATGACATCCATGTCGCGCAGTTTCATTAAGAGAGGCAGAAGCGGAAGGCCGAGAATGGTGAAATAATCCCCCTCTATCGAAGTAAATAGCTGGATTCCTTCGCCCTCGAGCTGATAGGCACCGACACTGCTCAAGGCCTTCTCACCCACGCGTTGCAGGTGGCGGGAGACGAATTCGGCGCTCAAATTTCGCACCGAAAGCTCGGCACTGGAAATCGTCTGCCATACGACATCACCGCCGCGGGCAAGAACGGCTGCACTGTTCAGTCGATGAACCTTGCCGGACAACGAGAGCAGATGCGCTTCGGCTTCGGCCATGGTTTTTGGCTTGTGGTATACACGGGCACCGAGCGCCATCGTCTGGTCGCATCCAAGAACGATCGCTTGCGGATGCAGGGCACTTACCGCGAGCGCCTTGGCCTTGGCCAGTTCCAGCGCAACCTCTTCCGGCTTTGCGCCATTTTTTTCCAGCTGCTCGTCGAGCGCGCGCTCGTCAATATCCGCCGGGATCGCCGAAAATGTCAGCCCCGCATTGCGCATCAACATCTGACGGGATGCGCTGGACGAGGCGAGGATCAACTCTTGTTTCATCGACTGTCTGCTCCGAATGGTGCAATCCGGATTATCGTGTCCTCGGACGAAGGGCAAGGATTGCCGCGGCCGTTTCCTCTATGGAGCGGCGTGTGACATCGATCAGCGGCCAATTGTTACGGGCACAGAGCGCACGCGCATATTTCAGCTCTTCCATGATGGTGGCGCGATCCGTGTAGCGCCCGCTGTCAAATCCACCGGTCGTGCCGAGTTCCCGGTTTTCACGCACCTGCGATATGCGGTCCGATGTCGCGACAAGACCGACGATCAAAGGACGGGTGGCGGCATAGAGGCTTTCCGGCAACGGCACGTTTGGAACGACCGGTATATTGGCGGTCTTTATGCCTCTATTGGCGAGATAGATACTTGTCGGTGTTTTCGACGTTCGACTGATCCCGATGATGACGATATCGGCTTCGTCATAGCTTTCCGGCATTTGCCCGTCATCATGGTCCATCGCAAAATTGAGCGCTTCGATCCGCGCGAAATAATCCGCGTTCAGCGCGTGCTGCGCCCCGACCCGCCGTCTCGAAGGTGCGCCGAGATAGGTCTGGAAAATGCCGATGATCGGTTCGAGGACGTTGACGCAGGGCACCCCGATCGCGTGACAGCGCAAATCCAGGAACTCGGCCAGCTGCTGATCCACGATCGTATAAAGAACGATGCCCGGTTCCTTGTCGATCAGATCCACCACCTGGGCGAGCTGCTTCTGGTTCCTGATCATCGGATAAACATGTTCCACCGGCATCGAAGCGTGGAACTGCGCCGAGACGGCACGACCGGCCGACATGAGAGTCTCTCCGGTTGAGTCCGAAATCAGGTGCAAATGGAAGAAACTTTTTTTGTTCTCCACGCTGTTTTTCTCTCGCTGTTGATAAACCGGGACAAACTTCCGAATTGTTCCGCGGGCCGAGCCGCCTCGTGGATAAAGTGGTTTTTTTCCACAATCCGCAAGTGGCGTCCTTGCTATCAGGCATGCCTGTGAATTGTCTGGAAACTCTGAACTTGTTCAAATCTGTCCACAGATGATCCACAGGCAACGGCTTCAGAGGGTAAAACGTAAATTACTGAAAATATTATATAAATATCTGTTATCCCATTTATCGCCATGAAGCGACGAAATACCGTATCCAGGTCTTGGCGCTCACACCCGACTGCGGCATATCGACTGGAAAGATTTTAATCCTTGCTACTCACCGACTCTAAGAAATAGAAAATCTTTTAAATCTCTTAGATTTTATTTTTTAGAAGTTGGGTGGCATGAGCGAGCGTAAGGTTTTAAAGGTGTTGAACGGGCAGACGGTCACACCTCCGCCCATATGGCTGATGCGGCAGGCAGGGCGTTACCTTCCGGAGTACAGGGAAACGCGAAAGAACGCCGGCAGTTTCCTCGATCTCTGTTATAATCCCGAACTGGCAACCGAAGTGACCCTTCAGCCCATTCGCCGGTTCGGTCTTGATGCCGCTATCCTCTTTTCCGATATTCTGGTGATACCGGATGGGCTTGATCGCAATGTTTCCTTCAGCGAGGGAAAGGGTCCGGCAATGGATCCGATCGATGTGGATGGCATCGACAGGCTGGATGCGAGCAATGTCATTGCGCATCTTTCGCCCGTTTTCGAAACCGTCTCACGTGTGCGCCAGACCTTGCCGGATGAGACGACGCTTCTTGGTTTTTGCGGTGCGCCCTGGACGGTTGCCACCTACATGATTGCCGGCCACGGAACGCCTGATCAGGCACCGGCGCGGTTGTTCGGTTATCGGGAGCCGGCAGCCATGGAAAAGCTTCTTGCCTTGCTGGCTGAGGTTTCCGCCGATTACCTTGTGGCGCAGATTGATGCCGGCGCCGATGCGGTGCAGATTTTCGATTCCTGGGCCGGGGTGCTCGGCGAGAAGGAATTCGAGGAATATGCGGTAAAACCCGTCGCCCGTATCATCGCCTCGGTGCGCGCTCGCCGCCCCTCCGCGAAGATCATCGCCTTTGCCAAGGGGGCCGGTTATCTTTTGAAGGATTATCGCCGCAAAACGGGCGCAGACGCCATCGGGCTCGACTGGTCGGTGCCACTCGGTTTTGCAAGGGACTTGCAGAAGGAAGGCCCGGTACAGGGCAACCTGGACCCCATGCTGATGGTGGCGGGTGGCAAGGCTCTGGAGGACGGTATCGACGCTGTG
The DNA here is from genome assembly GCF_900215635.1 of Rhizobium sp. AN6A. Taxonomy (NCBI): domain Bacteria; kingdom Pseudomonadati; phylum Pseudomonadota; class Alphaproteobacteria; order Hyphomicrobiales; family Rhizobiaceae; genus Rhizobium; species Rhizobium sp. AN6A. The sequence continues at coordinate 1,055,363 of NZ_OCNC01000004.1, read as the reverse complement.
CTGCAGGCTCTGGGACAGGGCCCGCTGATCTTCAATCTCGGCCATGGCATCACGCCGCAAGCCGATCCGGAAAACGTTGCAAGGCTGGTGCAGCGGGTGCGTGCCGGCGGAGCCGGGGCATGAGCGGCGAGAAGCAGACCTCCGCCCGCTCAGGAAACAGGGCTGCCCTTCGCGCAGGTATGGCGCTCGGTGTCTTTGCCGCTTTTGTCGCTCTGTTGTTTTACGCCGATCCGGCCGATCTCTATCTCTGGATCAAGGCGCTTCATATCATCGCGGTGATTTCCTGGATGGCGGCGATTTTTTATCTGCCGCGGCTGTTCATTTACCACACCGATGCACCCAGCGGTTCGCAGCAATCCGAAACCTTCAAGGTGATGGAACAGCGGTTGATCAAGGTCATCATGAACCCGGCGATGATGATAAGCTGGATATTGGGGCTTTATCTCGCATGGTCGGTTTATGGTTTTTCCGGCGGCTGGCTACATGCGAAAATCGCGCTGGTGGTGCTTCTGACCGTCGCCCATGTCTATTTCACCCGCAGCGCCAAACGGTTCGCCCGGGATGAAAATATCAGGCCTGCCCGTCACTGGCGGTTGATGAACGAGGTTCCGACGGTACTGATGATCCTCATAGTCATACTTGTGGTTGTGAAACCCTTCGGTTAAGAGGTCGCAACGATAAATTTCGCGGAATTCGTGCTTTCCTCTTGCAGTAGCCCTATTCAATCGCTATTTTCGGACCACTCATCTCGTGGCATGTGAATTATTCAGTCATCTGCGGCTTCTCCCACAGCATCTGATTCGCGAACACGCCCTCCCCCGACATTACATTATCAAACGGTCTTTCCTTCATGGCTGAAATGAAGCTTCAGGAACTTAAGAGCAAATCGCCTACCGACTTGCTAACTTTTGCTGAATCCCTGGAAGTTGAAAATGCGAGCACCATGCGCAAGCAGGAGCTTATGTTCGCAATCCTCAAGGTTCTCGCGAGCCAGGACATCGAAATTATCGGCGAAGGCGTCGTTGAAGTCCTGCAGGACGGTTTCGGTTTTCTACGGTCCGCAAATGCAAATTATCTGCCGGGTCCGGACGATATCTACATTTCGCCCTCGCAAATTCGCCGTTTCTCTCTGAAGACCGGCGATACTGTCGAGGGGCCGATCCGTGGACCCAAGGAAGGCGAACGTTATTTCGCGCTTCTCAAGGTCAACACGATCAATTTTGACGATCCTGAAAAGATCCGTCACAAGGTTCACTTCGATAACCTGACGCCGCTTTATCCGAATGAGCGGTTCAAGATGGAGCTGGAGCTTCCGACATCGAAGGATCTGTCGTCGCGTGTGATCGATCTGGTAGCGCCACTTGGCAAGGGCCAGCGTGGATTGATCGTGGCGCCGCCGCGTACCGGTAAAACTGTTCTCTTGCAGAACATCGCGCATTCCATCACGGCTAACCATCCGGAATGTTACCTGATCGTTCTTCTGATCGACGAACGCCCGGAAGAAGTCACCGACATGCAGCGCTCGGTCAAGGGTGAGGTGGTGTCGTCAACCTTCGACGAACCCGCTGTACGCCACGTCCAGGTGGCCGAAATGGTCATCGAAAAGGCGAAGCGCCTTGTCGAACATGGCCGCGACGTCGTTATCCTGCTCGATTCCATCACCCGCCTCGGCCGAGCCTATAACACGGTCGTTCCGTCTTCCGGCAAGGTCCTGACCGGTGGTGTGGATGCCAATGCGCTGCAGCGGCCGAAGCGTTTCTTCGGTGCCGCGCGTAACATCGAAGAAGGTGGTTCGCTGACGATTATCGCGACCGCGCTGATCGACACCGGCAGCCGCATGGACGAAGTCATCTTCGAAGAATTCAAGGGTACGGGTAACTCGGAAATCGTGCTTGACCGTAAGGTCGCTGACAAGCGTATCTTCCCGGCGCTGGATATTCTCAAGTCCGGTACACGTAAGGAAGACTTGCTGGTGCCGCGTCAGGATCTCCAGAAGATTTTCGTGCTTCGCCGCATTCTCGCGCCGATGGGAACGATGGATGCCATCGAATTCCTGATCGACAAGTTGAAGCAGACCAAGACCAATTCGGATTTCTTCGAATCCATGAATACCTGATCCGGAGTTTTACCGGACCCATCGACAAAGCTTTAAAGCCGCATCCGTTCATTCGGATGCGGCTTGACTGTTTTAACCGAGGTGAATGATGCCAGCTTCCGCCGATACCATTTATGCGCTCTCCAGTGGAGCATTGCCGGCCGGAGTCGCTATTATCAGGATCAGTGGCCCCGGGGCGTTCGAAGCCTTTGTGACGTTGACCGGTCGTGACCTTCCCGCACCGCGGCAGGCGGCTTTATGTTCGATTCGAAACCGAAACAATGAGATCATCGACCAAGCGCTGATGATGGTTTTCCCGGCTCCCAATTCCTTTACAGGTGAGAACTGCATCGAAATCCACAGCCACGGCAGCCGTGCGGTTGTCGCATCAATTTTTGCCGAGCTCGAACTGCTCGAAGGATTTCGGCCTGCGGATGCCGGCGAGTTCTCCCGCCGCGCGTTTGAAAACGGCAAGATGGATCTTCTCGAAATCGAAGGTCTGGCGGATCTGTTGCAGGCTGAAACGGAGATGCAGCGGCGGCTGGCGGTCGAGCAGAGCACTGGTAAGCTGTCAGCGCTCTACGATGGCTGGGCAGGCCGGTTGACACGTGCTCGCGCCCTGATCGAGGCGGAGCTGGATTTCGCCGACGAAGAAGACGTGCCGGATTCAGTTGCCGCGCAGGTGTGGGAGGCGATGATGCAACTTCAGAGTGAAATCACCAGCCATCTCCAGAATGGCGGAAGCAGCGAGATTATTCGTGACGGCTTCAAGGTGGCGCTGGTGGGAGAGCCTAACGCTGGCAAGTCCACGCTTCTTAATGCTCTCAGCGGCCGTGACGTTGCTATCGTCACTGACATCGCTGGCACGACCAGAGACGTGCTGAGCGTTGATATTAACCTCGACGGTTACTTGGTCCGTATATTCGATACGGCTGGAATTCGGGAGACGCAGGATGTGGTCGAAAAGGAAGGTGTAAGGCGGGCCGTTCTAACCGCGGAAACCGCAGATCTTATTCTGATATTGCAAGATAACGATTCGACTCCGAAACAATTGGTCGTTTCGCTGGAAAATGCTCGCCATTTGTATTTACGGACAAAAACCGCGATTTCCTCTTCTACAGTTGACGCCGTTTTCGATCTCACCATCTCCGCCAAGGAAGGCATCGGTCTCGACAAATTGCGTCTATTAATCAAGCGAGAGATTGAAAGCAGGGTTGGTGCAGCACAGACATTGGCCCCTGCCCGCGCCCGTCACAAAAAACGACTTGAAGAGACGCTGAACTATGTTAGTGATGCGCTCAATTCCGAGACCATGGACCTTGCGATAAGGTCTGAATATTTGAGACTCGCAGCAACATCGCTTGGACGCATTACCGGTCGCGTCGATGTGGAAGATTTGCTGGGCGTAATATTCTCGGAATTCTGCATAGGAAAATGATTCACGTGAAACATTGGCAGCCATCGCGGCAATGCTGATGATTTAGGATAAGGCGCAGCGATATGCACCAGTCATTTGATGTCATTGTTATCGGTGGTGGACATGCCGGCAGTGAAGCTGCTGCTGCTGCCGCACGCCATGGCGCAAGAACCGCCCTCGTTACTCACAAACGAGACACGATCGGGGTGATGTCCTGCAATCCGGCGATTGGCGGTCTGGGAAAAGGGCATCTGGTTCGCGAAATTGATGCGCTGGACGGTTTGATGGGTCGCGTGGCCGATGCTGCCGGAATTCAGTTCCGCATGCTCAATCGCAAGAAGGGACCTGCTGTGCGCGGACCGCGTACGCAGGCCGATCGACGGCTTTATCGCGAGGCCATGCAGCGTGAAATCGACACAATTGAAAACCTGAACATTATTGAAGGCGATGCGTTCGATATTGACATGACCAATGATCGGGTATCCGCCGTTATCATGGCGAACGGTAGCCGGATTCCTTGTGGTGCTGTTGTGTTGACGAGCGGCACTTTTCTACGCGGCCTTATTCATATCGGCTCCGAAAAGATTCCCGCAGGCCGGGTTGGTGAAAAGCCGTCTCTCGGTCTTTCCGAAACACTTGCCCGCCTCGGCCTTGCCATGGGGCGATTGAAGACTGGCACCCCTGCCCGGCTTGATGGTCGCACGATCGATTGGAACGCTGTGGATCGGCAAGCTGCCGATGAAGATCCCGTTCCGTTCTCCTTTATGACGGATCGCATTGTCAATCCACAGATCGAATGCGGCGTAACCCGAACGACGCCGGCCGGACACAAGATCATTCAGGATAATATTCATCTGTCAGCGATGTATTCGGGACAGATTGAAGGTGTTGGCCCGCGCTATTGTCCGTCGATTGAAGACAAGATTACACGCTTCGGTGAACGGGACGGTCACCAGATATTTCTGGAACCAGAAGGCCTTGATGACCACACAATTTATCCAAACGGAATTTCGACGTCGCTTCCTGCCTCAGTTCAGGAGCAGTTTATCCGCACCATTCCCGGCCTTGAGCAAGTCAACATCATTCAGCCCGGCTACGCAATTGAATACGACTATGTCGATCCGCGTGAGCTGAAGCCTTCTCTGGAATGCCGGAAAATTCCGGGATTGTTCCTGGCAGGGCAGATCAATGGCACGACGGGTTATGAAGAGGCAGGCGCCCAGGGTCTGGTCGCCGGGTTGAATGCGTCGTTATATGCAGGCAACGCAGACCCCATTCATTTCAGTCGTACCGAATCCTATATCGGCGTGATGATCGACGATCTCACCTCGAAGGGTGTCAGCGAACCCTATCGCATGTTTACGTCGAGAGCCGAATATCGGCTTTCGCTGCGCGTTGACAACGCTGATCTGCGACTTACACCTATTGGTCAGATGGCTGGCATTGTCGGTCATGACCGCCAAAAACGCTTCGCAGATTTTATCTCCGATCTGGATCGGGGTCGCGAGCTCATGAAGAGCATTTCCATCAGTCCCTCCCAGGCTGCCAAACAGGGATTGAAACTCAACCAGGACGGTCAGCGTCGTTCGGTTTATGAAATGCTCGCCTACCCCGATATCACGATGGAAACTCTTACCGCTCATTGGCCGGAACTACGGGCGCTTAATACCAAGGTCTCTGAGGTTTTGGAAATCGAAGCGAGTTACGCTGTCTATATGCAGCGCCAAAGCGCGGATATTGTCGATATCAAGCGGGATGAAGATAGAAAAATCCCTAGTGATTTCGATTTTCAGTCTTTGTCCGGTCTCTCCAACGAACTGAAACAAAAGCTGGAAAAGGCGCGTCCAGAGAACATTGCTCAAGCTGCCCGTGTTGACGGTATGACACCTGCTGCGATATCGCTGCTTCTCGCACTTCTGCGGAAAGGCTCCGCACCAGGAAGTGAAAAATTGCGCATGCACCAATAGCGAGTCGGACCATGAAGATAAACGGCCAGAGTGTTTCACGTGAAACACAGGAGAGGCTCGAGCATTTCGTCGAGCTTTTCAAGAAGTGGAACAAAACCACAAATCTGGTGGCGCCTTCGACTCTCACTGAGCTCTGGAGCCGGCATGTGGCCGACAGTGCACAGATATTTCAGCTCGCCCCTCAACCGCAAAACTGGATTGATCTGGGAAGCGGCGGCGGTTTTCCGGGCGTCATTACAGCGATTTTTCTCGCGGAACTGGGTGATGGTTGGGTCGATTTGGTGGAGAGCAACAATAAAAAGGCTGCGTTTTTGCGAATTGCGCTGAAGGAAACCGGCGCTAGAGGCGCGGTTCATCCAGTCAGAATTGAAAAAGCGCCTGAAACAGTTGAAAATTGCGATATGGTTTCGGCGAGAGCCCTCGCCGAGATGGATTTACTTTTCGAATATATTCACCCGTGGGCACAGAATAATCCAAATCTCAGGGCATATTTTAATAAAGGCAGGGATTATGAATCCGAACTGCAGAAAGCGCATGGCCGCTGGCAGTTTGATCTGATAAAACACCAGAGTGCCATTGAGGCAGATTCTGTTGTTCTTGAAATCAGTAACCTCACTAAGAGGCACTGACGAGCTGGTCAGGTGCGGTATGACTTCTGAAAAAAACCGGATTATCGCAGTCGCAAACCAAAAGGGTGGCGTTGGCAAAACAACGACAGCCATCAATCTGGCTACCGCGTTGGCGGCTATTGGTGAGCGTGTGCTGATCATTGATCTCGATCCGCAGGGTAATGCCAGCACAGGGTTGGGAATCGACCGCAAAGAGCGCAAGCTTTCTTCCTATGATCTTCTGGTGGGTGATCATACAGTTGCCGAAGTTGCGGTTCCGACAGCAGTTCCGAACCTCGATATCGTTCCGTCGACGATGGATCTTCTCGGCTTTGAGATGCAGGTTGCGAATGTTGCCAACCGCGTCTTTCTTTTGCGTGCCGCAATGGAGACGCAGGAAGCCAGAGACTATTCCTATATTCTGGTCGATTGCCCGCCCTCTTTCAATCTTTTGACCATGAATGCCATGACCGCCGCCCATTCGGTGCTGGTACCGTTGCAGTGCGAGTTCTTTGCGCTGGAAGGTCTTAGCCAATTGCTGGATACGGTCAGTCAGATACGCGGCTCCGTCAATCCACAACTTGATATTCAGGGTATCGTTTTGACGATGTTCGATGCGCGCAACAATCTTGCGCAGCAGGTGGTTTCCGATGTGCGGACGCATCTGGGAGAAAAGGTTTACCACACTCTCATTCCGCGCAATGTTCGGGTTTCCGAAGCGCCGTCTTATGGTAAACCGGCAATTCTTTATGATCTGAAATGCGCCGGCAGCCAGGCTTATTTGCAATTGGCTTCCGAAGTGATCCAGAGAGAGCGTCTGCGCAAAGCTGCCTGACGTTTTGCCGGACTATATGGAGTAATATCTTATGAGTGATGATCTTTCCAAGCGTCGACTCGGACGCGGTCTTGCGGCGTTGATCGGCGAAATGGATCAGCCTGTGCCGGTGGGTGAACCGCAACGCGCCGTTAGTGCGGATCGCGCCATCCCGATCGAGTTCATCGCTCGCAGCCAGAGAAACCCACGTCGTCACTTTGACGAGAATGAGTTGCAGGATCTCGCCGCATCCATTCGTCAGCACGGGATTGTTCAGCCTGTGGTCGTGCGGACGATTGGCGTCAACCGTTACGAGATCATCGCTGGTGAACGGCGCTGGCGCGCGGCACAGCTGGCCGGTTTCACGGACGTTCCTGTCATCGTTCGGGATGTGGACGACCGCACGGCTCTGGAGCTGGCTATTGTCGAAAACGTCCAGCGTTCCGATCTCAATCCGCTTGAAGAAGCCATGGGCTATGAGCAGTTGATCGCCGAACATGGCTACACCCAGAACGACCTCGGTGAAATCATCGGCAAGAGCCGAAGCCATGTTGCAAACAGCCTTCGTCTTCTGAAACTCCCCGATCCGGTTCGGGACATGTTGGCGGATGGTTCGCTTTCCGCTGGCCATGCGCGCGCGCTTGTTTCCACTTCCGATCCGTCAGGTCTGGCTCGAACTATCGTTTCCAAGGGTCTTTCGGTGCGTGATGCCGAGCGCCTGGCGCAAAACGACATCAAGTCGCAGGGTGACGTCTTGGAGAAGCGGCCTTCGGCTGAGAAGGATTCCGATACGGTTGCGCTCGAACGCAGCCTGTCGGATGCTCTCGGTCTGGACGTGAAGATCAGCCACAAAGGCGGATCGGGACAGATCCGCATCGGATACCGCACGCTTGAGCAGCTGGAAGCCGTGTGCCGGCTTCTGGAGCAAAAATAAGCAAGTATTTGTTTTAATTGATAAAATACCCGCGTTTGGCGGGTATTTTTATGCCGTGGTGCTCAAAAGTCGATGGCGCGGCCGTTTATTTCGTAGTCACCGAAACGAACGGGTTCAGCACCGCCGCGACCGCCGGTTTCCTGCGGCAATTGAAGATCCGCCTGTTGTTTGCGCCGTTCTTCCGCTTCCTTCAACGCACGTTCCGCCGCCGGCGAAAGCCGCTTGAGCATTTCCGCGCCGTTGTCATTATCCGCATCCTGCATGAGTAATCCTCCCTATGACGGGATATTGAAATATGTTTGCCGTCCACCAGATTATATAAACAGATGGGCTTTATAAACCCCGGAATATTCCCTGAATGGTGACAAGGAGAATTTGACATATGAACATGATGCGCACGGCAATGCTTCTGGCCTTCATGACGGCATTGTTCATGGGTGTCGGTTTTCTGATCGGCGGTAAGGGCGGCATGATGATCGCCTTGCTTATTGCCGCTGGTATGAATCTTTTCTCCTACTGGAATTCGGACAAGATGGTCCTCTCGGCCTATCGTGCACGCGAGATCGATGAGGCGAATGCGCCTGAATTTTTCCACATGATCCGCGATCTCTCGCATAATGCCGATCTTCCGATGCCCAAGGTTTATATTTATGACAGCCCGCAGCCAAACGCCTTCGCGACGGGAAGAAATCCGCAGAATGCCGCCGTCGCCGCCTCAACGGGCCTGCTGGAGCGCCTCACCCCTGAAGAAGTGGCTGGCGTCATGGCGCATGAGCTGGCCCATGTGCAGAACCGCGATACGCTGACGATGACTGTGACCGCGACGCTGGCAGGCGCCATCTCCATGCTCGGCAACTTCGCGTTTTTCTTTGGTGGCAATCGTGAAAACAACAATAATCCGCTGGGCTTTATAGGCGTACTGGTTGCGATGATCGTGGCGCCGCTTGCCGCGATGCTGGTGCAGATGGCCATCAGCCGTACCCGGGAATATTCTGCCGACCGGCGGGGCGCGGAAATTTGCGGCAATCCGCTCTGGCTCGCTTCGGCACTGCAGAAAATTTCAGGCATGGCACAGAGCATTCATAATGAGGATGCGGAGCGTAACCCGGCGACGGCGCATATGTTCATCATCAATCCCCTGTCCGGTGAGCGCATGGACAACCTGTTTTCCACGCATCCGAATACGGAAAACCGGGTGGCCGCACTTCACGCCATGGCACAGGAGTTTTCCCCGCGAGGATCGACGCCAGCGCCATCGAGTGATAGACCTCAGCGCAAATCAGGCTCCGTTCCCAATACGGGCTGGGGACGAGGCAAAGAAAACGAGCGCAAGGGACCGTGGTCTTGACATCCGATACTCAAAATAAGCCGTCGCGGTCTAAAAAACCGGGACAGGACCATGCAAGGGGCCGCGAAGACGGCCCTTCGTCTTTCCAGGATAAACCCGGCCTTGCTGCACGCGTTGCCGCAACCCGCATTCTGGCCGCCGTTCTGGAAAAGAAAACATCGCTGGACGGTATGCTGGACAGCGAAAACGGCAATCCCGTCTATCGCGCGCTATCCCTTGCGGACCGGGCGCTGGTGAGAGCGATCGTCAACAGCGCGCTTCGCCACCTTCCGCGTATCGAAGCGGCTTTGTCGATGCTGCTTGACGGACCGTTGCCGCAGGGCGCCCGGTCGCTTCATCACGTCCTTGTCGTTGGCGCAGCGCAAGTGCTTCATCTCGATGTCCCCGATCATTCTGCGGTCGATCTTGCCGTGGAACAGGCCCATCGCGACCCGCGCAACAGGCGTTTTGCCAAGCTGGTGAATGCCGTTCTCAGGCGATTGGGCCGGGAAAAAGCAGAAATCGAAAAGGCGATCGCGGATGTGCCCGTGCTGCCGGACTGGTTCTACGCTCGGCTTGTTTCGGCTTACGGAGATGAGGTTGCCAAACGGATTTCCGAAGCGCAGTTGACGCCCTCTTCCATCGATCTCACAGTGAAGACTGATCCGGCGGTCTGGGCGGAAAAGCTGGGCGGTACGGTTTTGCCGAATGGCAGTGTCCGTCTCGGTGAATTCGAAGGCCAGATTCCCTCGCTTGAAGGCTTTGCCGAGGGTGCCTGGTGGGTTCAGGATCTCGCGGCCAGCATGCCTGTGAAGCTGATGGGCGATATTTCCGGCAAACGTGTTGCAGATCTCTGTGCAGCTCCGGGCGGCAAGACCGCCCAGCTCGCGCTTGCTGGCGCGAAGGTGACTGCCCTGGACCAGTCCGGCAATCGTCTTCGACGCCTCAGGGAAAATCTCGACCGGCTTGGTCTTCACGCCGAAACCGTTGAAGCCAATATGCTGAAGTACCAGCCGGAACAGCTTTTCGACGCCGTTCTTCTGGATGCCCCCTGCTCGTCTACCGGCACGTTGCGTAAACATCCCGATGTCTGCTGGACGAAGGACGAGAATGATATTGCCAAGCTTGCCGCTCTTCAGGGCCAGATGTTGCGACACGCGCTCACGCTGGTGGGGGCCGGTGGCATTGTGGTGTTTTCCAATTGCTCGCTCGATCCCTCTGAAGGCGAAGCGATGATTGCGCAGGTCCTGGCGGAAAACCCGGACTTCGAGCGTGTTGCCGTTCGCAAGGAAGATTGGCCGGGAATGGAAGCGGCCGTCACTGCCGAAGGCGATCTTCGTACAACGCCGGATATGTTCGGCGGCATCGACGGGTTTTTTAGCAGTGTCTTGCGTAAGAAGTAGAAAAAAGCCAAGCTTCCGCGAATCATTGGATAATTGCCGATACGTTCCGATCATCACGGTTCACTCATAAAAACAAAACATGTGAAACGGGAAACACAGCTTGTCAGGGTCCTTTGCAGGCAGCATCAATGCCGCCGGTCTTCTCTCGCGGATGGCGTATCGTCATCTGTGTGTGGGCCTTGCTCCTTTGCGCCTGCGCATATCTCGGTTTGCCAATCGCGTTCCCGATGGTCTCGTGGCGGCGCCGACTGATCTGAGGGCAATCGATCCGTATTTTGCCGAGGAATTGCTGCGGGGCCGGATTGCGCTCGCCGGCCGCGTCGTCGAAACCGGCGGTCTATCGCCATTTCAGGTGGACTATCCCTCGCTGGTTTTTGAAGAGCGGCTGCATGCATTCGGCTGGCTGCGGCATATCCGTTCCGACAGATCGAGTGAGGCCAGCAAGCGGGCGCGCCGTATCGTCGCCGAATGGATGACTATTCATGGCAAGCGGGTTGCGGGGATCACCTGGTCTCCGGAGATCGCGGCACAGAGGCTGATTGCCTGGCTGTCCCATTCTCCCGTCGTTTTACATGAGGCCGACGCGGGTTTTTATCGCCGTTTCCTCAAAAGTCTTGCGTTTCATGTGCGTTATCTCGACAGGATCGTCAAACATGCGCCGGATGGCGAAGCGAGGCTGCGGATCAGGATTGCGCTGGCCGTCGCGTCCATCGCCATGCCGACCCGCCTGTCCCATATTACTCGACACGGAATGAAGCTGGCGCAGGAAATGGAACGCCAGATTCTTCCAGATGGCGGGCATGTTTCCCGCAATCCGCGGGTCATGCTGGATTTGCTGCTCGATCTTTTGCCGCTTAGGCAAAGCTACATCAATCTCGGTCACGATCTGCCCTCAGGGCTGGTGCCGGCGATTGACAGGATGTTTCCGGCCATCCGGTTTTTCCGCCACCAGGGCGGCGATCTGGCGCTGTTCAATGGCGCCACCGCCACGCTTGCCAATGAACTTGTGTCGGTACTTCGTTATGATGAGACAGCCGGCCGGCCGTCCAAAATGCTGCCGGATGTGAATTATCATCGTCTTGCAACCGATGAGACGGTCATCATCGTGGATACTGGTCATCCAGGCTCGGCGGAGCTTTCGCGCAACGCCCATTCCGGCTGCCTGTCCTTTGAGATGTCCTGTGGCAAGAGCCGGTTCATCGTCAATTCCGGCTTCCCGAAAAACGCAGCACCCGAATATCAGCGGGCGAGCCGCTCGACGGCGGCCCATTCAACGGTCACGCTGGCCGACACGTCGTCTTGCAGACTGTCCCGCTCGAGACTGCTCGGGCCGATCATGGTTTCCGGTGTCAGTCAGGTGGAGAGCCGCCGCGGAACGGATGCAAATGGCAATGATGTCCTGTGGGCGTCGCATGACGGTTATTTGCAGAATTTCGGTTGCTATCACGATCGGGAAATTGAGCTGAATGCTGCCGGTACGAAGATAAAGGGCCGTGATCTGCTTCGGGCCGACGAGAATGTGGTGAAGGCCCAATTGCGATCCATATCGGCTGTATCGCGGTTCCATATCCACCCCCACATCCAGCTATACCAACAGGACGAGGAGTCGGTTTATCTGGAGGCAGCGGATGGAACCACCTGGCTGTTTTCGGCGCCGGGACTGGAGCTTTTCGTGACCGAGGATGTCTTTATGGCGGATGCATCCGGCATGCGGCCTTCGCAGCAGATCGAGCTGCCGTTCAATCTGGCGAATACGCGGGAAATCCGCTGGATCATCGAACGCAAGGCGTAGAGGATTCCTGGCGGGTTTCAGGCAAAAACCGCCATAGTTTTCGCCGTTCTGCGTCCCCGCTGTTTATTAATATGGCAAGCTGTGTTAACGCGGCGGCAATTGCTGGATCAATCCCAGTCCAGCCTGTCCTCCCCGTTAAACGGAGTATGCCCGATGGCTGTCGTTTCCAAAAAAATCCCCGCTCCCGATAAAGTCAAAATCCGTACAGCCCTTCTTTCCGTGTCTGACAAGACGGACATTATTGAGCTGGCAACTGTCCTGACCAAGCTTGGCGTCAAGCTGCTGTCGACGGGCGGCACGGCAAAGGCCATCGCTGACGCGGGATTGTCGGTAACGGATGTTTCCGATGTGACCAATTTCCCGGAAATCATGGATGGTCGCGTCAAGACCCTGCATCCCAACGTGCATGGTGGACTTCTGGCTATTCGGGATGATGCGGATCACGTCGAGGCAATGAAGGCTCACGGTATCGAGGCGATCGATCTCTCCGTCATCAATCTCTACCCCTTCGAGGAAGTTCGCGCCAAGGGTGGCGACTACCCCACGACGGTCGAGAATATCGATATTGGCGGCCCGGCAATGATCCGCGCTTCGGCCAAGAACCATGCTTATGTCACTGTTGTCACCGATCCGTCCGACTACCCTGCGCTGGTGGAAGCCCTGCAGGCCGATGACGGTCAAACCTCCTACGCGCTGCGCCAGACCTTTGCCGCCAAGGCATATGCCCGCACCGCCGCTTATGATGCGGTGATTTCCAACTGGTTTGCTGAGGCGCTGGCGATCGAGACGCCGGATTATCGTGCCATCGGCGGTGCGCTGAAGGAAAAGATGCGTTACGGCGAGAACCCGCACCAGAGCGCCGGTTTTTACCTGACTGGCGAAAAGCGCCCCGGTGTTTCCACGGCGACGCTTCTTCAGGGCAAGCAGCTTTCCTATAACAACATCAATGATACGGATGCAGCCTACGAGCTGGTAGCGGAATTCCTGCCGGAAAATGCGCCGGCTGTAGCGATCATCAAACACGCCAACCCCTGTGGTGTTGCGACGGGTCCCACACTTGCAGAAGCCTACCGGCGCGCGCTGGCATGCGATTCCGTTTCGGCCTTCGGCGGCGTCATCGCCTTGAACCGCACGCTCGATGCGGAAACGGCAGAAGAGATCGTTAAGCTCTTCACCGAAGTCATCATTGCACCCGATGTGACGGAAGAGGCCAAGTCCATTATCGCCCGCAAGCCCAATCTGCGCCTGCTGGCAGCCGGTGGCCTGCCAGATCCGCGCGCGGCCGGCATTACGGCCAAGACGGTTTCCGGTGGTCTTCTGGTTCAGAGCCGTGACAACGGCATGGTCGAGGATCTGGAGCTGAAGGTGGTCACCAAGCGTGTGCCGACACCTCAGGAACTTGAAGACATGAAGTTTGCCTTCAAGATTGCCAAGCACGTGAAGTCCAATGCGGTGATCTATGCCAAGGACGGCCAGACGGCAGGTATCGGCGCCGGACAGATGAGCCGGGTGGATTCCGCCCGTATTGCAGCCCAGAAGGCGGAAGATGCGGCCAAGGCGTTCGGCCTTGCTGAGCCGCTGACGCGCGGCTCTGCCGTGGCTTCCGAAGCGTTTTATCCCTTCGCCGATGGTTTGCTCGCAGCTATCGCCGCAGGTGCCACCGCAGTCATTCAACCTGGTGGTTCCATGCGCGATCAGGACGTGATCGATGCGGCCAATGAGCACAATGTGGCGATGGTCTTTACCGGCATGCGTCACTTCCGCCATTAAGCAGAAACGGCGCAGAGAATTTAAAAGGCCCGGGAAGTGATTTCCGGGCCTTTTGTTTCACGTGGGACAGTCTGATGCACTTATTGGAAGAGGGTCAGGTAACCGCGCCCACCTGCCACGGCACAAATTCATTGTCGCCGTAGTCGTAAATCTCGCTGACGGTCTTGTCTCCCGAAGCGACCGCGAGAATGTGTTCGAAAATTCGTTTGCCGGATTCCTCGATGGTTTCCGCGCCGGTAACGATCTCGCCGCAGTTGAGGTCCATGTCTTCCTTCATGTGCTCGTACATTTCGGAATTGGTGGCGATCTTGATGCAGGGTGCCGGCTTGAACCCCGATACAGAGCCGCGACCGGTGGTGAAACAGATGACGTTACAGCCGCCGGCGACCTGGCCGGTGACGGCAACAGGATCGTAACCGGGCGTATCCATGAAGACGAAGCCCTGTTCGGTAACGGTTTCCGCGAATTCGTAGACCGCCTTCAGTGGCATGGAGCCGCCTTTGGCCACTGCGCCCAGCGATTTTTCCAGAATGGTGGTCAGTCCACCAAGCTTGTTGCCGTGGGATGGGTTGTTGTTCAGCTCATCGCCGTTGCGAGCGGTATAATCCCGCCACCAGTCGATGCGCTGCAACAGCTTTTCGGCAACCGCAGGCGTGACGGCTCGCTTCGTCAGCAGGTGTTCAGCGCCGTAAATCTCCGGCGTTTCGGAAAGAACCGTTGTGCCGCCGTTGCGCACGATGAGATCGGATGCATATCCCAGGGCCGGGTTTGCCGATATGCCTGAGTAACCATCCGAACCGCCGCATTCCAGCGCGACCTTCAGTTTCGAAAGCGGCTGTTCAGTCCGCTGGGCAGCATTGACCATTGGCAGCATCGCCTTGATCTCGGCAATGGCGGCATCGATCGTTTTGCGTGTGCCGCCGTGCTGCTGGATGGTCATGGTGCGCAGCCGTTCGCCCTCTTCCATCTTGTAGTGTTCGAGGATGGGGGCGATCTGGTTGGTTTCACAGCCAAGGCCGATCAGCAGAATACCGCCGAAATTCGGGTGGCGGGCATAACCCTGAATGGTGCGGATCAGAAGACGATAACCTTCCGATTTCGTATTGAGCGCGCAACCGCCGCCATGGGTCAGTGCCACAACACCGTCGACATTGTCGAACCCTTCAAGGCCGCCCTGCTTGTTGAAATAATCGGCGATGTAACGCGACACGGTGGCGGAACAGTTCACGGATGCGATGACGCCGATATAGTTGCGTGTGCCAACGCCACCGAGACCCCGGTCAAAACCCTTGAAGGTCCGGCGCTCGCCCTCGGGCAGCATGCCTTTTTCCTCGATATCGACACTGAACTGATGCGTGTGTTCGGAAGGCACCATGGCGAGATTGTGCAGATGCACGTGCCGGCCAGGCTCGATATCCTGTGTCGCGATGCCGATCACCTGTCCGTATTTCAGGACCTCGTCTCCGGATCTGATAAACGTCAGGGCCACCTTGTGGCCGCGTCCGATCAGCTCCCGGGCTGTCAGATCGCCTCTGCCCGTCGCACCACCGGCGGGTATCGACCGGCGTGCCACCGCGACATTGTCGTTGGCGTTCAGCAAAATGGTTGCCTCGGAATTCTCACTCACGGGTTTTTCTCCTCCCCGGTACATTGCCTGCTATGTTTTGAATTCAGCCGTCTACCCAGCGTCTCTTGGAACCTTCCAGATGGGTATGCATGGCCGCCTGCGCCAGCAGCGGATCTTTCAACTCAAGGGCCGCCAGAATTGCTTCGTGCTCCTGAAGGGCGTGGGTCCAGGTATCGCGATCCTCAAATTTCACGCGCAATTGTGCCGAAATCGGGCTGTGGCGCTCATCGAAGAGGTTTGCCACCAGCCGGGCCAGAACACTGTTGCCGGATTGTTCGGCAATGGTGACGTGGAAAAGCCGGTCCTGATCGAGAGGTTTGCGCGCGGCCTCGATTTCCTGCTGCATCGTATTGAGAATCTGGCGAAGGCTTGCAATCGTTTCATCGGTCATGCGGCTCGCCGCCAGTACGATTGTCGCGCCTTCCAGCGCTGCGCGCGCCTGCATCAGTTCGGACGGGCTGTCGCCCAAGGATTTGGTGTTGTGGGTTGTCTGAAGGGCCTCGGCGGAGACATAGACACCGGAACCCATGCGGATTTCGACGGTGTTGTCGATTTCAAGCGCAATCAGTGCCTCGCGCAGTGACGGTCTCGAAACCCCAAGCTTTTGTGCCAGTTCCCGTTCGGCGGGAAGTCGCGTTCCGGGCAGAAACTCTCCCAGATCGATCAGCTCGCGTATCTGGTCCGCAATCTGCTGATAAAGCCTGCGTGGTTCCGCTATTTTGGCCTGACCATTCATGTGTTTTCTGACGAACCTTGTCTGTTATCTGAATTTGGCCTTACCGTAGCGGCAAGCGCATCAATACGCAAGAAATTACTTAAATACATGAATTTACAATATTATTTCAATAAGTTTTTCGAGATGATTTTGCATGTATCAGAAGCGGGACTCAAATTTTGGGCTAATTGGCTTGACCATTTTAAAAAACCGGCCTAACCATTTGGCTCATTATTGCCCCCGGTGGAGCGGGGAGCGCGGGTGGAGGTTTCTTGATGTCGCAGGGCGCATCGACAATTCGAGGCGATTTTTCGCCTGAGGAGACGGCGCGCGGCCTTGGTTCAGGCCTCCTGCGTCTCGAAAACATCAGCAAGGAATTTCCGGGCGTCAAAGCGTTGTCGAATGTGCATTTCGACTTACGCAGCGGCGAGGTTCACGCTGTCTGCGGCGAGAACGGAGCCGGAAAATCCACCTTGATGAAAATCATCAGCGGCGTTTACCAGCCAAGCGACGGAACCATCCTGCACAAGGGCGTCAAAGTGCAATATGCATCGCCGCTGGAATCCGAAGCCGCCGGCATCGCCATCATCCATCAGGAACTCAACCTCGTTCCGCATCTTTCCGTTGCCGAGAACATCTATCTCGCCCGCGAGCCGCGCCGTGGTTTCCTTGTCGACCGCAAGAAGCTGCGGCTTGATGCAAAGCGCTGTCTCGATCGGCTCGGCGTCGATATCGACCCTGACCAGATTGTCCGCGGCCTCTCGGTCGCCCAATGTCAGATGGTGGAAATTGCCAAGGCGCTTTCCCTGGATGCTGAAGTCCTCATCATGGACGAGCCGACCTCCTCGCTGACCGAGCAGGAAACGCGGCTGTTGTTCAAGGTGATCCGCGATCTCAAGGCTTCTGGCGTCGGCATCGTCTATATCTCCCACCGGCTCGATGAAATGGCCGAAATCGTCGACCGCGTGACGGTTCTGCGGGACGGACGCTATATTTCGACCGACGATTTTGCGTCGATCACCGTTGACGATATCGTCACGCGCATGGTCGGGCGTTCGCTGGAGGAGAAGTTCCCGGAACGCACGTCGCGCCCTACGGACGACGTTATTTTCTCGGTGGAAGGGCTGACGCGCAAGGGTGTGTTCCACGATGTCGGTTTTTCGCTGCGGCGCGGTGAGATTCTCGGCTTTGCCGGACTGATGGGTGCGGGTCGCACGGAAGTCGCACGGGCGATCTTCGGAGCCGATCCTCTGGATGCTGGCAAGGTCGTTTTCAACGGGCGTGAGCTTTCGATCAGTTCCCCGCGCGATGCCATCGAAGAGGGTATCGCTTATCTCTCCGAAGACCGCAAAAGCGATGGTCTTGCCATCAAGATGTCGGTTGCGGCCAATACGACGCTTGCCAATATCGGCGAGGTCTCCAACCGCTTCGGGCTGATTGACTTCAAGAAGCACGACGATGTCGCCAGACGTTACGTCGATCTCCTGAACATCCGTACCCCTTCGATCGAACAGACGGTGCGGCTGCTTTCAGGCGGCAATCAGCAGAAAATCATCATTGGCAAATGGCTGTTCCGGCAGTCGCGCGTGCTGTTTTTCGACGAGCCGACGCGCGGCATCGATGTCGGCGCAAAATTCGCGATCTACAAGATCATGGACGAGCTGGCTGCACAGGGCATCGGCGTCATTCTCATCAGTTCGGAACTGCCGGAAATTCTGGGATTGACGGATCGTATCGCCGTTTTCCACCAGGGCCGGATCACGGGCGTGCTTGAGACCGCCAAGACCAATCAGGAAGAAATCATGCGGTACGCGTCCGGTTACGGCCGGGCCGCGCAGTGAGGAACGACATGGCTAATATTGCAGAACCCAAGAAGAGCTTCGCTTTCAGCGACCGCCAGAAGGACATCATCCAGAAGTTTGCGGCTCTTGGCAGTCTCGTTGTGCTGGTTATGGTGTTTTCCGCCACCAGCAGCGCCTTCTTCTCCGTCAACAATGCCATGACCATTGCGCTTCAGGTAACCTCCATCGCCCTTCTCGGCATTGGTGCGACCTGCGTCATCATCACCGGCGGCATCGATCTTTCAGTTGGTTCGGTGCTTGCTCTGGCCGGTGTCGTTGCCGCGCTTGCGGTGAAGGAGTTGGGTATGCCGGTGCCGGTCGGCATGCTACTCGGCATTCTGACGGGGTCACTTTGCGGTCTTATCAACGGCCTCATGGTCACGCGCTTCAAGCTGCCACCGTTTATCGCGACACTCGGCATGATGTTGATCGCCCGTGGTGTGGCGCTGCAGATCACCGGCGCGCGCGCGGTTTCCGGCCTCGGCGAATCCTTCGGTGAACTCGGCAACGGCGCCCTCTTCCGCATCGTCAATATCGGTGATGACGGTTTTCCGAACGTGGTGTTTCCGGGCATTCCCTACCCCGTCATCCTGATGGTGGTGATTGCGCTTGCGGTTTCCTTCATGCTCAACCGCTCCATCCTCGGCCGTCACATCTATGCCGTCGGTTCGAATGCGGATGCTGCGCGTCTGTCCGGCGTGAACGTCGCACGCGTCACCAATTTCACCTATA
Source organism: Rhizobium sp. AN6A (assembly GCF_900215635.1). NCBI lineage: Bacteria > Pseudomonadati > Pseudomonadota > Alphaproteobacteria > Hyphomicrobiales > Rhizobiaceae > Rhizobium > Rhizobium sp. AN6A. The sequence continues at coordinate 1,036,321 of NZ_OCNC01000004.1, read as the reverse complement.
TCCTGTCCGGTACACTCGCCGGGTTGACGGGTTGCGTGCTGATGTCGCGCCTCGTTACCGCCCAGCCGAATGAGGGCGTGATGTATGAGCTGGATGCCATTGCCAGCGCCGTTATCGGCGGCACATCGCTCATCGGCGGCGTGGGTACGATTTCGGGCACGGCCATCGGCGCCTTCGTCATCGGCATCCTGCGCAACGGTCTTAATATGAACGGCGTATCCGCCTTCACGCAACAGATCATCATCGGCCTTGTCATTCTGGTCACCGTCTGGATCGACCAGTTGCGCAATCGCCGCTGATACAGGGCTGCGGACCCTATCCGCAAACAAGATCGGCACGGGAGGCCCGGTATGCCGACATTACGGAGGAAGAAATGAACAAGCTTACGACCGCCCTTCTGACATCCGCAATCGCGCTGTGGAGCGTCTCCACCGTGCAGGCCGGCGAAATCGCCGTCATCGTCAAGACCGTCAACTCCACCTTCTGGCAGAACGTTCAGAAGGGCGCCGATGCGGCGATGAAGGACTCTGCCGGCAACACCATGACCTTCCAGGGTCCGGCTTCTGAATCGGCCATCGCCGATCAGGTCAACATGGTTGAAAACGCCGTAAACCGTAAGGTTTCGGGTATCGTTCTTGCTCCTTCCGATCCTGATGCGCTGGTTCCGGCTGTCAAGAAAGCCTGGGAAGCCCGCATTCCCGTGGTTCTGATCGACTCGCAGCTCGCCAAGGGTTCCGAGCAATATTACCAGTCCTTCCTGGCGACGGATAACAAGAAAGCCGGCGAACTGGCTGCTCAGGCGCTGATCGACAAGGTTGGCAAGGAAGGCAAGATCGCCGTGATGTCCTACGTCGCCGGTGCCGGCTCGGAAATCGGCCGCGTCGGTGGTTTCACCGACTATATCCAGATGCATTCCAACCTTAAGATCGTAGGTCCGTTCTATTCGCAGTCGCAGATGGCGACGGCGCTGAACCAGACAACCGACGTTCTGGCCGCCAATTCCGATCTCAAGGGCATCTTCGGCGCCAACGAACCCACCGCAATTGGTGTAGGCCGCGCACTTGCCCAGACCGGCAAGGCTGGCAAGGTTGTCGGCATCGGCTTTGACGGTAACCAGGACCTTCAGGGCTTCGTCAAGGACGGCACGCTGGCCGGAATCGTCGTTCAGGGTTCGTATCAGATGGGCGAAAAGGGCATCCAGACCGTTTCCAAGCTCATCGGCAAGGAAAAGGTCGAGAAGTTCGTCGACACCGGCGTTGTTGTTGTCACCAAGGACAATATCGAGAAGCCGGAAGCCAAGAACGTTCTTTATTAATGCATGATGGCGCGCCGCTTTGTGAGCGGCGCGCCTCACAAATTTTAGAAGCGGGATTTCAGTCAATACCGCATACGGTTTTCACCATCCGCTCTACCGAAAAATTCAGGAAGCCCTTGCGATGAAAGTCTCCGATACACGTAAATTGCCGCGCCGTGCCGTTGAAGTCACGGTCATGGGCCTTGGTTGCGCCCAGATGGGTAATCTCTACCGCGTCACGCCCTACGAGGAATCCAAAGGCGCGTTCGACAAGGCATGGGAAAGCGGCATTCGCTATTTCGATACCGCACCTTTTTACGGTTACACGCGTTCGGAGCGTCGTCTTGGAACCATGGTGACGGAGCATGACCGAAGCGAATACACGCTCTCCACCAAGGTCGGTCGCGTCATGGTTCCCGATGAAACGGTTGGCCCGGAAGAGGACGCCTACATTGCGCCGCTGCCTTTCCGCCCGGTCTATGATTATTCCTATGACGGTATCCTGCGCTCCTTCGAGGCGAGCCAGCAGCGGCTCGGCGTTCTGAAGCCGGATATTCTTTATGTGCACGATATCGGCTCTTTCACGCATGGCGAAAAGCACCAGCACTACTGGGAGCAGCTGACCACCGGCGGCGGCTTCAGGGCACTCGGCAAGCTGCGCGAGGAAGGGTCGACGGGCGCTATCGGTCTCGGCGTCAACGAGTGGGAAATCGTCGGCGACGCCATGGATGTTTTCGACATCGACGTTGCCATGCTTGCTGGCCGTTATACGCTTCTGGAGCAGCAGAGCCTTGCCTTCATGAACCGCTGCGCGGAAACCGGCGTTGCGATCGTGGTCGCCGGTGCTTTCAATTCAGGTATTCTGGCAGGCAACCGCAAATTCAACTATGCCGATGCGCCTGCCGACATCATCACGCGGGTGGATGCGCTTCAGGGCGTTTGTGACGACCTTGGTGTTTCGTTGCAGGCGGCTGCGCTGCAGTTTCCGCTCGGGCATCCGGCTTCGGTCACGGTCGTATCCGGCGCGCGCAATGCGCAGCAACTTGCCGCAAATATCGAATGGTTCGAACAGGCTGTTCCGGACGAATTCTGGTCGGAGCTGCAAAAGCGTGGCCTGATTTCCGAAGGCGTACCTGTGCCTGGCACAAAGGCCTGAAGCGATGATCATCGATGCCCACCAGCATTTCTGGCTGATGAAGGATCGCGCCGGGCAATGGCCGCCACCGTCTCTGGCTGCCATCTACCGGGATTTTCTTCCGCAGGATCTGTCCCCTCTGCTGGAAAAGGCCGGGGTTTCCGGCACGGTACTGGTGCAGACGATGGAAAGTGCGGCCGATACGGATTTCATGCTCGATCTGGCTGGCAGCACCGATTTCATCAAGGGCGTGGTCGGCTGGGTAGACATGAAGTCCGCGGATGCTGCGGCGGAAATCGCCCGGCGGGCAAAAAATCCGGCCTTCAAGGGCGTACGACCGATGCTGCAAAGCATGGACGATGTGACCTGGATCGACGATCCGGCGCTCGATGCCGCCGTGGATGCGCTGGTGAAACATGCACTGGTGTTCGATGCGCTGGTCCTGCCGCCGCATCTGTCGCATCTTCTCGCCTTCGCGCGCCGCCATCCGCAATTGCCTGTCGTCATCGATCACGGGGCGAAGCCGCTTATCGCCACGGGCCAATATGGCGACTGGCGCAGGGACATGGCAGCTTTGGCGGCCCTTCCCAACCTCCATTGCAAGCTGTCCGGCCTGTTGACCGAGCGTGGCGAGCAGAGACCGGAAGCCGTCAGGCCCTATGCCGAAACCATTCTGGAACTGTTCGGCGGCGAACGCGTGATCTTCGGCAGCGACTGGCCGGTATTGCGGCTGGCTGGCGACTATCAGGAATGGCTGGACTTCTGCCGCGAAATCGTGCCTGAGCACGATCATGCGGCCGTCTTTGGCGGTAACGCCGTTCGTTTTTATTCCCTTCGCAACAGGTGATGCATGCTGGCGATTTTCTGCGAGACCCCCGGTCAACTTGTCCCCAAGGAACTACCAAAGCCCGCCCGTGGCGAAGGTGAAGTGCTGGTGCGTATTCGTCGCATAGGTGTCTGCGGAACGGACCTGCATATTTTTACCGGTAATCAGCCCTATCTCTCCTATCCGCGTATCATGGGCCACGAGCTTTCCGGCACGGTGGAAGAGGCGCCGGAAGGCAGCCATCTTTCAGCGGGCGATGTCGTTACCGTCATACCCTATATTTCCTGTGGTGAGTGCAGCGCCTGCCGTAAAGGAAAGAGCAATTGCTGCCGCAACATCGGTGTGCTCGGCGTTCATCGCGATGGCGGCATGGTCGAATATCTGAGCGTTCCTCAGCAATTCGTGCTGAAGGCCGAGGGCTTGAGCCTCGATCAGGCGGCAATGACCGAATTTCTGGCGATTGGCGCGCATGCCGTGCGTCGTGGGTCGGTGGAAAAGGGTCAGAAGGTCCTGATCGTCGGTGCCGGTCCGATCGGCATGGCGGTTGCGGTTTTCGCCGTTCTCGATGGCGGTGAGGTAACGATGATTGACGGGCGCACCGACCGGCTGGATTTCTGCAAGGACCATCTCGGCGTTGCCCATACGGTGACGCTTGGCGAGGGCGACAAGGATCGCCTGTCTGATATCACCGGCGGTGATTTCTTCGATGCCGTTTTTGATGCGACCGGTAATCCTAAAGCCATGGAGCGTGGCTTTTCCTTCGTCGGCCACGGTGGTTCCTATGTGCTGGTTTCCATCGTTGCCAGCGATATCTCCTTCAACGATCCGGAGTTTCACAAGCGCGAAACCACGCTGCTCGGCAGCCGCAACGCCACGCCGGAGGATTTCGAGCGGGTGTTGCAGGCGCTGCGGGAAGGCAAGGTACCGGAGGCACTCATCACTCACCGCATGACACTTGCCGATGTGCCTTCCAAATTCGCCGGGCTGACCGATCCGAAAGCCGGAGTCATCAAGGGCATGGTGGAGGTCGCATGACGACCGACACACCCATCCTGCAATTCGGTACCAGCCGCTTTCTTCTGGCGCATGCGGATTTGTTCATTTCGCAGGCGCTGGAAAAAGGCGAGGCTCTCGGGCGCATCGCAATCGTCCAGACGACCGGCAATGCGGAGAGCCTGAAGCGTGTGGCAGCGTTGAACGATGGCACGCCCTATCCGGTGCGCATTCGCGGCATTCGCGACGGGCAAGAGGTGGACGAGGAAATTCCAGGCAAGGCTGTCGCGCGCGCGCTGACGGCGGCGGCCGACTGGGCCGAGGTGCGGCGCATCGCCTGCGGGGCTGAGGTCATTCTGTCCAATACGGGTGACCGCGGTTATGAGCTGGATTCGTTCGACGGACCGGGTCTTGCCGACGACTTCACGCTTGTGCCAAAGAGTTTTCCGGCAAAGCTCTGCCTGTTGCTGCTGGAACGTTTTCAGACCAATCCGGAAGCCCCTGTATCGATCTTTCCTTGCGAGCTTGTTCCGCGCAACGGCGACCGGTTGAGAGAGGTTGTTCGCCAGCTTGCCGACGAATGGCAGTTGCCGGCGGGTTTCGGCTTCTACCTGAATGAGAAATGCCGTTTTGCCAACAGCCTTGTGGACCGCATTGTTTCCGAGCCGATCGATCCGGTTGGCGCAGTTGCCGAGCCCTATGCGCTTTGGGCAATCGAGAAGCAGGAGGGCCTTGTTCTGCCCTGCACCCACCCTGCGGTGGTGCTGACTGATGATCTCGACCACTATGAAAAGCTGAAGCTGTTCCTGCTCAATCTTGGTCATTCCTATCTGGCGGAACGATGGTTGCGGGATGCCCGTGCGAAAGACGAGACGGTGCGGCAGGCAATGGCCGACGATGCGCTCTCGGGAGATCTGGAAACGCTCTGGCGGGACGAGGTTCTGCCGGTCTTTGCCGCAGAAGGCATGGGAGAAGAAGCGCAAGCCTATATCCGTGCGGTGCGGGAGCGTTTCATGAACCCCTTTCTCGCCCACCGGCTCGCGGACATTTCAGGCAATCACGATGAAAAGAAACGCCGTCGTTTTGTCCCGGTCATCGCTGCGGCGGAACGTCTGGGGTTAAACCTGCCGCAGCAGAAACTGCGTGCGGCGCTCGCCACCATCAAGCAATAACGGAGTTTTGTATGCAGCGCATGGGAATGGTCATCGGCGTCAAACCGGACATGATTGCGGAATATAGAAGACTGCACGCCGCCGTCTGGCCCGAAATTCTGGCGCTCATCAGCGATTGCAACATCCGCAACTACACGATCTTCCTGCGCGAACCGGAAAATCTGCTGTTCGGATATTGGGAATATCACGGCACCGATTTCAGCGCCGATATGGCGAAGATGACGGCAAGCCCAAAGAACCAGGAATGGTGGTCTTTCACCATTCCCTGCCAGCAACCACTCGAAAGCCGCAAGGAAGGCGAGTGGTGGGCAATGATGGAAGAAACCTTCCACCACGACTGAATGATTTCCTTTGACACTGACCGCGAGTGAACGGCCATGACCAAAATTACTGATCTGCGAGTTTTCGACCTGCGTTTTCCGACCTCCCAGAGCCTTGATGGTTCGGATGCGATGAACCCCGACCCGGATTATTCGGCGGCTTACGTCATTCTCGACACCGACGAACCGGAACTGAAAGGTCACGGACTGACCTTCACCATTGGCCGCGGTAATGAGATTTGCTGCATGGCCATCAAGGCGATGCGCCATCTGGTGGTGGGAACCGATCTGGCGACGGTCACCGAGAACCCCGGCAAATACTGGCGCCACCTGACTGGTGATAGCCAGCTGCGCTGGATCGGCCCGGACAAGGGCGCGATGCATCTCGCCACCGGCGCTGTCGTCAATGCTGTCTGGGATTTGCTGGCCAAAAAGGCGGGCAAACCCGTCTGGCAGCTTGTTGCCGATATGAGCCCGGAAGAAATCGCCGATATCGTCGATTACCGCTATCTGACTGACGTGCTGACGAAGGACGATGCGCTTGCGATCCTCAAAAAAGCCGAAAGCGGCAAAAAGGAACGTATCGAGACGCTGAAGAACGAAGGCTACGCCTGCTACACCACATCAGCCGGCTGGCTCGGTTATGACGACGCCAAGCTGCGCCGTCTTTGCCAGGAAGCGATCGATGCCGGTTTCAACCATGTAAAGATGAAGGTTGGCCGTGATCTCGAAGACGATATCCGCCGCCTCACCATCGCCCGCGAGGTGATCGGCCCCGACCGTTATCTGATGATCGACGCCAACCAGGTGTGGGAAGTGGATCAGGCGATTGATTGGGTCAAGCAGCTTGCCTTCGCCAAGCCCTTCTTCATCGAGGAGCCGACCAGCCCGGACGATGTCGCCGGCCATCGCAAGATCCGTGCAGCCATCGGCTCCGTGAAGGTGGCGACCGGAGAAATGTGCCAGAACCGTATCATGTTCAAGCAGTTCATCGCCGAAGGTGCAATCGACGTGGTGCAGATCGACAGCTGCCGTATGGGTGGTCTCAACGAGGTGCTGGCCGTTCTGTTGATTGCTGCCAAATACAATTTGCCGGTCTGGCCGCATGCCGGTGGCGTCGGCCTTTGCGAATATGTGCAGCATCTGTCGATGATCGACTATCTCGTGGTTTCCGGCACCAAGGAAGGCCGCGTGATCGAATATGTCGACCATCTGCACGAGCATTTCATCGAACCCTGCGATATTCGCAATGCCGCGTACATGCCGCCGAAGCTGCCCGGTTTCTCCATTGAAATGAAGCCGGATTCTATCGCGACCTACACGTTCAAGGGATGATTGAAGGATAACAGCGCTTCCGTGAGGCGCTGCCACTCCTCTTCGCTGCCGGGAAGGCCGAAACGCATGTCGTTCGGCCTTTCATCAAAAATGCGCACCAGAATGCCGTGCCGGCCAAGGTGATCGAACAGTTCTTTGGCCCGGTGGTCCCGCACCAGGGTAAACAGGGACGTACCGCCGGCAATCTTCAGGCCTACTTTTTCCAGCAATTCACTCAAGCGCTGTGCTTCTGCCGCAAGACGGAGGCGCATGGATGATTGCCATTCCCTGTCCGCCAAAGCCTGCGTCGCGATATTGAGCGCCGGCCCGGATACTGCCCAAGGGCCAAGCCTTGCCTCCAGTTCCGCAGCGATGTCGGGATGCGCAAGCGCAAAACCGAGCCGGACCCCTGCCATGCCGTAGAACTTGCCGAAGGATCGCAGCACCACCAGCGCGTCGCGCCCTGCGGCATTTGCAAGACTTTCCGTATGTCCTGTCTCGATAAAGGCCTCGTCTACGACAAGCAGGCCGCCTTTGCGGCGCATCGCCTCGGCCAGCGACAACAAAGCTTCTCGATCCGTGACGCGACCATCGGGGTTGTTGGGATTGACCACCACCGCATAGTCGTAAGCTGACAGATCACTGATATGGTCTACCTCGGTCACTGTCAGTCCGGCCATGCGCGCGGTGCGGGCATGTTCGGCATAAGCGGGGGAGAGCACGGCTCCGCTTTTCGCTCCGCGTTCGAGTGCCAGGTGAGCCAGCAATGGCATCAGCATCTGGGTGCCGGGGGACAGTGCCATATGCCCTGCGGATGGTGCGCCGAAAGAGGCGACGGCGAGCCTTTTCAATTCTTCGGCTGCGTCAGGCTCCGGCAGGCGGGCAAATGCGCTGGCGGGAACGGGAGAATGCGGGTAGGAGTGCGGATTGATCCCGGTCGACAGGTCGATCCACGGTTCCGGCGCTTCAGGAAACATCAGACGCGCCTTGCCGAGATTGCCGCCGTGAGGGATCGCAGCCTGCGCCTTTTCCGGTACCTTATCGCCCATGTTCTTTGCTCTCGCTTTTCTGTCGCTCTTGATCGAACGCCTGACTGGATATCCGGACTGGCTGTTCAAACGCATCGGTCATCCCGTCACCTGGATCGGTTCGCTTATCGCGCTGCTGGACAAAAAATGGAACCGGGAGAGTGCTTCATTTTCGCAGCGCAAGGTGGCAGGCGTCGTGGCGCTTTCCGTTTTTCTGGCGCTGACGGTGCTTGTTGCATGGTTAGTGCAATCGGTTCTGCTTTTATTGCCCCTTGGTTTGTTGCTTGTTGCGGTGCTTGGGGCGTCACTTCCGGCCCAAAAAAGTCTGGAACAGCATGTGGAGGCTGTCGCCATTGCGCTGGAACGCGAGGGGGTGGACGGCGGGCGCAAAGCTGTCTCCATGATCGTCGGGCGCGATCCGCAGGCGCTGGATGAGGCGGCAATCTGCCGGGCGGCGATTGAAAGTCTGGCTGAAAATTTCTCTGACGGCATTGTCGCCCCTTCCCTCTGGCTTGGTCTTCTGGGGCTGCCAGGCGGTGCGGGTTATAAGGCAATCAACACGGCCGACAGCATGATCGGTCATCGCTCGCCACGCCATGAGGCCTTTGGTTGGGCGTCGGCCCGGCTGGACGATCTGGTCAATTTGCCGGCATCGAGACTGAGCGGCGGTCTTTTCGTGGTCGCCGCGTTTTTCGTGAAGGGTGCATCACCGAAAGGGGCTATTGCCGCGATACGCCGCGATGCGCGGCATCACCGCTCTCCCAATGCCGGCTGGCCGGAGGCGGCATTGGCCGGGGCACTGGGCTTTGCGCTGGCAGGGCCGCGCTCCTATGGCGGGCAGATGATCGAGGCTCGTTTCATGGGCGAAGGCGGAAGAGCGACACTGGTTGCTGGCGATATTCGCACGGCGCTCAGGCTGGCGAGGATCGCAGACTTCTTGCTGATCGCGCTGTTCGGATTGCTGGCGATCCTTATCGCGCTATAGAAAGCAGCCTGTCGAGATCGAGGTGGTTCTCCATATGGGCCGCCAGGCGATCAAGAACGGCATCCACCTGCGCATCGTAGTTCAGTTGCGTGCCCTGCCCACCAAGGCGCTCAAGCCACGCCCCGCGCTGGCGGTCATCCGCAAACAGGCCGTGGATATAGGTGCCTAAGATGCGGCCATCGGGCGAAATTGCGCCATCGTCATGTCCGTCAATGGTCGAAAATGGCAGGTTGCCCGCAGCACCCGTTGTTTCGCCAACATGCATTTCATAGCCGGATAAGGGAATTCCGTCGAAACTCTGTCCCTGGACGGAAACGAGCCTCTTGTCGCCGGTCAAAACCGTCGTCACATCCAGCAGGCCCAACCCATCGACTGTCATTGGTGGTCCTTCGATGCCGTCAGGGTCGGCAACGGTTTTTCCAAGCATCTGGTATCCGCCGCAGAGACCGAGAACATAACCGCCGCGGCGCACATGTGCCTTGATGTCGATGTCGAGGCCCGCATTCTTCAGCACGGCGAGATCAGCTATGGTGGATTTCGAACCGCAGAGCAGAACCAGCCGGCAATCGGCGGGAATGGTCTCGCCCTGCCGCACTCGGATCAGCTCCACATCCGGCTCCATGTCGAGCGGATCCAGATCGTCGAAATTGGAAATATGCGGCAGGATCGGCACGGCAATGCGGATTTTCGCGCCGGGCTTTTGTTGCGCCGGGCCGGTAAGCCCAAGGGCGTCCTCCGCTGGCAATTTCGCAGCATCGGAAAAATGCGGCAATAGCCCGATGGACGCCCAGCCGGTCTTTTCCGCGATCATCTGCATGCCGTCTGAAAACAGCGTAGGGTCACCGCGAAAGCGGTTCACGATGAAGCCCTCTATCATCGCGGCATCATCGCGTTCGAGAACGGTTTTTGTGCCCACGAGGCTGGCGATGACCCCGCCCCGGTCGATATCGCCGATCAGGATCACGGGAGCATCTGCGGCGCGGGCAAAACCCATATTGGCGATGTCGTTGGCGCGGAGGTTGATTTCGGAAGCACTTCCCGCCCCTTCCACCAGCACCAGATCGGCCTGTTGTTTCAGGTGCTCGAAGCTCTCCAGCACACGCGGCATCAGCCCGGCTTTCATGTGCTGGTAATCGGCAGCCTTGGCATTGCCGACAATTTTGCCCTGTACGACGACCTGTGCGCCGGTTTCGCTCTGCGGCTTTAAAAGCACAGGGTTCATGTGAACCGACAGCGGAACGCCTGCTGCACGCGCCTGCAGCGCCTGCGCGCGACCGATCTCGCCGCCATCGGCGGTGACCGCCGCATTGTTCGACATGTTCTGCGGCTTGAACGGCATGACGGACAGGCCGCGCCTGACGAAGGCGCGGGCAAGGCCAGCCACCATCAGCGATTTGCCGACATCGGAGCCGGTTCCCTGAAACATCAGCACACGTGCAGTCATGTCAGTATTCTATCCCGGCCTGCGCCTTTACGCCCGCCTTGAAGTGATGTTTGACGAGGGTCATTTCCGTCACCATGTCGGCAGCGTCGATCAACGGTTGTTTGGCGTTGCGGCCGGTAACGATGACATGCAGATCGGGTCTACGGTTGGAAAGCGTTTCGACGACCTCTTCCAGCGGCAGATAATCGTAGCGGAGCGCAATGTTCAGTTCGTCGAGAACCAGCAATCCGATCGTCTCATCAGCCATCAGTGCTTTCGCTTCGTCCCAGGCCTTTTTAGCTGCCGCGACATCGCGCTTCAGGTCCTGCGTGTCCCAGGTAAATCCCTCGCCCATGGTGCGCCATTCCACCCTGTCGCCGAACAAAGCCAGGGCCTGCTGTTCACCCGTCGACCATGCGCCCTTGATGAATTGGACGACGCCGACCCGCCGCCCTGTGCCGAGCATGCGTAAAGCAAGACCGAAAGCGGCCGTGGACTTGCCTTTGCCAGGGCCGGTATTGATCATCAGCAGACCTTTTTCGATGGTCTTTTCCGCGACTTCGGCATCCTGAACCGTCTTGCGGTTGACCATTTTCTGCCGGTGGCGTTCGGCTTCGCTGTCGCTGATATCGCGTGTCATCGCGTTTTCCTTCTCGTCCAGCGGCGCGGGACCGTATGCCCCCGCCATTCGGAGCGGCGACTATACTCAATTTGCCGCACCCGGCAATCGACAAGCCGGCAGCATTGACCGTCACGCCCGTTCAGCCTAAGGGTAAGGCACTGACGGTCTTTTCCCGGCAACGGGAAAAGCTAAGAGGGAACACGGTTCCACCCCATACCGGGTCATTCCGTGGCTGCCCCCGCAACTGTAAGCGGTAAGCCCGCACTATGAAGCCACTAGACCATAAAATTGGTCCGGGAAGGTGGTGCAGGGTGTTTTAAAGCCGCAAGCCAGGAGACCTGCCGTTTCAGGAAAAAACGTCTGCCGGGCGGGGTGCTCCGGTCAGCCGGTCGAATTTATTTGCAGCCGCGCTTCTCAGTGCGCTGTTTTCGACATCCGCACCCCGATGAGTTTAAAGGCGCGGAAAGCGGAACGGTTTGGATATTACCACAACATCTTCTTGTGCGGACGGGACAATGGAAGTCAACACAGCTTCCGGCGTGGTCGTTTTTGTCTGCCGAAGCTGTCGCGACGACACCGATCCCAATGCGGAGCCCCGCCCCGGCACCATCCTTGCGGAAGCTGCCATCGCAAAAGCGCGTGACTCCGACATCGATGTTCGCTCCGTCAATTGTCTTGCCAATTGCAAACGCGGCCTCAGTGCCGTGTTGCGCGGTGCCGATGGCTGGTCCTATGTATTCGGCGGGCTGACGCCCAACGATGCGGAAGACCTGCTCACGGGCGCGCAAATGCTGGCCGCCTCCTCAGATGGCCTGATGCCCTGGCGCGGCCGCCCCGACACACTGAAGCGCGGCATGGTGGCGCGCATTCCCCCATTCGATTTTACCGAGGAGAGATCATGAGCACCCTTCTGGACCGCGTTCCCTGCACCATCGTCACCGGCTTTCTGGGGGCTGGAAAAACCACGCTGCTGCGCGGTCTTCTCGAAAAGCTTGATGGCAAGCGGCTTGCCATCATCGTCAACGAATTCGGTGATATCGGCATCGATGGCGATATCCTCAAGGGATGCGGCATTGAGAGCTGCCCGGAGGAAAACATCGTTGAGCTGGCCAATGGCTGCATCTGCTGCACGGTGGCGGATGATTTCCAGCCAGCAATCGAACAGATTCTGAGCCGCCAGCCGAAGGTGGAGCATATCCTCATCGAGACCTCCGGCCTTGCCCTGCCCAAGCCACTGGTGCAGGCATTTCAATGGCCGGCCATCAAGAGCCGCGTGACGGTTGACGCTGTTGTGGCTGTCGTGGATGGCGCTGCCCTTGCCGAGGGGCAGGTGGCGCATGACATGGAAGCACTTGCCGCCCAGCGCGCAAATGACGAAGCGCTCGATCACGACGATCCGGTCGAAGAGGTTTTCGAGGATCAGATCGCCTGTGCCGATCTTATCGTGCTGACCAAGGCGGATCTGCTCGATAGTGCCGGTCTGGAAAAGGCGAAAGCTCATATTCTCGAACATTTGCCGCGGGCCGCAAAGATCGTCGTCGCCTCGAATGGCGCCATCGATCCGGCCGTGCTGATCGGCCTCGGTCTTGCGGTTGAAGAGGATATCGAAAATCGTCGCACCCATCACGATGGTGAACTCGACCACGAACATGACGATTTCGACAGCTTCGTCATCGATCTGCCGGCCGTGACCGATCCGGAAGCGCTGGCGGCTCGTATCGCCGAGACGGCGGCTGCGGAAAATGTTCTGCGCATCAAAGGTTTCGTCGAAGTATCCACCAAGCCGATGCGCCTGCAGGTGCAGGCAGTCGGTAGCCGCGTCAACCATTATTACGACCGCCCTTGGGCGGCCGGTGAAGAACGCCGCAGCCGCCTCGTCGTCATAGGCGAAAAGGGCCTCAACCGCGAAAAGATCGAACAGATGCTGGCCGCCTGATAGAGATGCACATTCTCGCCACCACATCATCGTCTCTGGACGACCTGATCGAGCCGGTTGATCTCAACCAGCCGAGATCGGATGTGGTGATGCTGTCTTTTTCGGCAAGCGATCTTGCCGGGCTGGAACAGGCATGGCGGCAGGCAGGGGGCGCGCTTCCGTCCCTGTCTGCCGCCAACCTCTCCGAGCTTCGGCATCCGATGTCGGTCGATCTGTGGATCGAAAAGACGGTCGAACATGCCCGTGTGATCCTTATCCGGATTCTCGGTGGCGCGGAGCGCTGGCGCTACGGCGTCGATCAGCTCAGCACGATGGCTCGGCGACGCGGCATAAAACTTATGCTCCTGCCGGGTGAATGCAGTGAGAGAGACGAAAAGCTCGAAGCGGCCTCGACCGTTGATCGCCAGACGTTGGCGTCGGTCCTCGCCTTCTTCCGCGAGGGCGGGCGGGAAAATATGGACCGGCTTGTCACTGGTCTTGCTGCCCTTGCAAATGGTGACGCATGGCCAGATATAGAGGCTCAACCGCTGCCGAAAGCCGGCTTTTACCGGCCCGGTAAAGGCGTCGTGGATCAGGCGGAAGCCTGCGCCGGTTTTCCCGCCGGTGCAGCTGTGCTTCCCATTCTCTTTTACCGCTCCATGCTTCTTGCGGCCGATGCGGCGCCCGTGGATGCGCTTTTTAACGCGCTCTCTCAGCGTGGTTTTGCGCCATTGCCGATTTTCGTCAGCGGCCTCAAGGATGGGGAGGCGATCCGCTTTCTCGAAACCGTACTGCCCAAACTCCAGCCCGCCGCCATAGTTGCCGCCACGGCTTTTGCCAGTCAGATGGACGACAGCGGTAAAACCCTGTTTGACCGCCTCGGCGTGCCGGTGTTTCAGGTGGTTATGGCGACGACGCGACGGGACGGCTGGGCGGAAAATGCGCGCGGTCTCAACCCTTCCGATCTTGCCATGCATGTGGTCCTGCCGGAACTCGATGGCCGGATTCTTGCTGGCGCGATCTCATTCAAGCAGGTGCGGGCTGATGGCGGTATCAGCCTCATCAATGTAGCGGAGGCTGATCGCGTCGAGCAGGTGGCAAACCGCATCGCTGCCTTTCTGCGGTCGAAACACTCCACGCCACAGGAACGGCGGATCGTCATTCTGATGCCGGACTATCCCGGTGCTGCGCCGGGGCGCACGGGTTATGCCGTTGGTCTCGATGTGCCGCAAAGCGTGCTTGAAATGCTGCGCGATCTGGCTGCGGCAGGATATGTGGTTTCGGATATTCCCGAAACGGCACGGGCTTTGCTGGATCGTGTCGAGCAGCAGGAAGCGGCTATCGAACTTTCAGCCTATCGTGATTTTCTTTTGGGTTTGCCTGAAGGGGTTGCCGCCTCCGTGGATGGCACGTGGGGTTCGGCCGAACAGGACGACGCATTAGCCGACGGCGCATTCCGTTTTCGCGTCGCCCGTTTCGGCCAGATATTCGTGGCCCTGGCACCGGATCGTGGGCGAAATGAGGATCGGCGGGTGGATTACCATGACCCTGCCCTGCCGCCACGCCATGCGTTGGTCGCTTTCGGCGCCTGGATGCAGCGTGTCGCAGAGGCGCATGCCATTGTGCATGTCGGCGCGCATGGCACGCTGGAATGGCTGCCCGGCAAGACAGTGGCACTTTCTCGCGATTGTTTTCCTGAAATCGTCACCGGGTCTTTGCCGGTGGTCTATCCGTTCATCGTTTCCAATCCGGGCGAAGCGGCGGTTGCCAAACGGCGGATCGCTGCCGTCACGATCGGCCATGTTCCGCCTGTGTTGGTAGATGCCGGGCTTTCGCCGGAACAATCGGCTCTGGAACAGCTCGTCGATGAATATGCGCAGGCGGATGGGCTGGATCGCCGCCGTCGTGACCGGCTGGCGAAACTGATTGTTGAAAAGGCGCAGGAAACCGGGCTCGCGGCGGATGCGGGCGTGGGGGCTAAGGACGATGCCGATGCGGCGCTTTCGCGCATCGACGCCTTCCTCTGCGACCTTAAGGACTTCGCCATCAAGGATGGCCAGCATGTTTTCGGCCGCTACCCTGAGGGCGAGATCGATCCTCTGAGGCTGGAAAGTGCAAGGGCGGAAAAAGCAGCGCTGCTTGCCGCGCTTGATGGCCGCCATATTGTCCCCGGCCCTTCCGGCGCGCCCGCGCGCGGACGGCTCGACGTGCTGCCGACGGGCCGCAATCTTTATGCCGCCGATCCTCGCACCATGCCGACGCCGACGGCTTTTGAACTGGGCCGCATGGCGGGTGAAGAGGTGCTTCGGCACCATCTGCAGTCCCATGGCGACTGGCCGAAGCATCTGGTTTTCGATCTCTGGGGCAGCGCCAGCCTGCGCAACGGCGGCGAAGATGTGGCGCAGGCGCTGCATCTGATGGGGGCGAGACCGATCCATGACCTGGCGACGGGTCGCGTCACCGGTATCGAGGTTTTGCCGCCGGCGAGTATCGGGCGGCCGCGTGTCGACGTGACATTCCGGATTTCCGGCCTGTTCCGCGACATGTTTCCGGCGTTGATCGCTCTTCTGGACGCTGCCGCCAAGGCCGTCGCGCGGCGGGAGGAAGCGCCGGGTGACAATCCGCTGGCGGAAGAGGCGGCTGTGCTCGGGCACATACCGGCACGCATCTTCGGCTCGGCACCCGGCACCTATGGTGCAGGCACAGAGGAGAAACTCGCCAGCGGAAAATGGGAAGAACGCGAGGAACTGGGCCAGGCCTATCTGGATGCGGCTAGCCATGCCTTTGGCGGTGCTGATGGGCTTGAGATTTTCGAGGATGCCGGTTTTGTCGAGCTGGTGCGCCGGGCCGATCTTCTCATTCACACCGGCGACGATCCGGGCCGCGATCTTCTCGATGGCTCGTCAGATGTAGCCTTCATCGGTGGTTTTTCCGCCGCAAAAGCAGTCCTTGGCGGCGTTGCCGATATCGTGGCGCTGGATACGACCGATCCCGCGCGTCCGCGCGCGCGGTCCATTTCGCAGGCACTGACACGGGTGGTTCGGGCCCGTGCCGTCAATCCGCGCTTTATTGCCGGGCAGATGCGGCACGGTCCTCGCGGGGCGGCGGAATTTGCCGAGACGGTTGACCGGCTGATCGGCTTTGCCGAAACCACCCACGCCGTTTCCTCCTCGCTGATCGAGGCGCTTTATGACGCCTATTTCGGCAATGAGGATGTTCGCGATTTCATCCTGCGGGAAAATCCGAAAGCGGCGGAGGTCATGGCGACGCGCTTTTTATCCGCCCGTCGTCGCGGCCTGTGGCACAGCCGCCGCAATGCGGTGGATGCGGAACTTGAAATGCTGATCCTGCCCCGTTCTGAAAGGATTGGAGCATGAGGACGGCCGTTTCCGATCCCGTCCAGCCGTTTGGCCGCCGTGGCACGTGTCCGGCCTTATCGACCCCGATGCTGACCGGTGACGGCTACCTGTCGCGGATCGCATTCGAGGCAGACATTACGCCTCGCGATATGATCGCGCTTTGCGATCTTGCTGAGCGGCACGGCAACGGGGTGATCGACATCACTGCACGCGGCAGCCTCCAGTTCCGCGGCCTGACGCCGGAGAGCGCCTGCGATCTGGAGAATGATGTTCTAGCGCTCACTTTGCCGCTTCGCGACGGACTGGCAGTCGAGACCTCACCTCTTGCAGGCCGGGATGATCAGGAAATCGCCGATGGCAGTGCTATTGCGGATGAGATTCGCAGAGAAGCTGCCGCGCTGGCGCTGCATGACAACCTCGCCGCCAAAATGTCCGTCATCATCGATGGGGGCGGCCGTCTCCTAATGGGAGATTTGCTTGCCGATATCCGTCTGAAGGCGGTGCGGCTCGATCATCGAGTTTTCTGGCAATTGCTTGTCGGAGGCCCGGAGAGCAAGGCGCTACGCGCGGGATTTGTTGAAGCCGACAAGGCGGCGGATGTTGTCCTGTTGCTGCTCGTTCATCTGGCCGGCAAAGGACCGCTTGCCCGTGGCCGTGATCTGGATTTGCGGACGGTAAAGGCGATTTGCGGAGACCGCCTGGTAGATAGCGAGAGTGAAGGCGAGACGCCTGCGCCTTCTTCGCCCTTGGGACTCATGCCGGCCGGGAACCGCACTTTTGCTGCCGGTATCACGCCTGCTTTCGCGCAAGTTCGTGCTTCCGATCTGTCGCGGCTCTGCGGACCGGCGCGCGTACTTAGTATCGAAAAATTGCGGCCGTCGCTCAATCATAGCCTGCTATTTTTCGGGTCGCGGGATGCTTGTGTTGCGTTGATGCAGACTGCGGACAGTGCCGGTTTCATCACAACGGCAGGTGATGCGCGGTCTTCCATCGCCGTGTGTCCCGGCGCGCCGGGGTGCGCTTCGGCTTTCTTTCCTACGCATGATCTGGCCGCCTTTGCGTCGCGGGAATTAGCTTCCCTGCTCGATGGCTCCTTTACACTGCATATCTCAGGCTGCGGAAAGGGTTGCGCGCATCCCGCCCCGTCGCTTCTGGCCTTTTCCGGCACCGCCGATGGTCTGGCCTTTTCGTTTTCGGGCCGCGCCTGCGACCCGCAGGACGGTATTTTACCTTTCGAGCAACAGAGGACGGCGCTTTCGCGACTTGCCCGCCTTTACGAAAAAGAACATAAGCCCGGGGAAAACGCTGCCGACCTGCTTACCCGTCTGGGTAAGGAGGCAATCGTTGCCGCGCTTCGACAGGATGACCGATGACCGACCATGACTATATTCGCGACGGCAATGCGATTTACGAGCGCTCCTTCGCCATCATTCGCGAGGAAGCGGATTTGTCCGCCTTTACCGAAGATCAGGCGGATATCGCCATTCGCATGATTCATGCCTGCGGGCAGGTGGAAGCGGCCAGCCATTTCCGTTTTTCTCCGGATTTCGTTGTCGCTGCACGTGGTGCTTTGCTGGCGGGCAAGCCCGTTCTGTGCGATGCGGAAATGGTCGCCCACGGCGTGACCCGCGCCCGCCTTCCGGCCAACAATGACGTGATCTGCACCCTTCGCGATCCGCGCACCCCTGAGCTTGCGAAAAAGATCGGTAATACCCGTTCCGCCGCAGCGCTCGATCTCTGGGCGGAGAAGCTGGACGGCGCTCTTGTTGCCATTGGTAACGCGCCGACAGCGCTGTTCTATCTTCTGGAGATGCTTGAAAAAGGCACTGCACGTCCAGCTGCCATTATCGGCATGCCGGTCGGTTTTGTCGGTGCGGCGGAATCAAAGGATGCGCTGGAGGCTAGTTTGCTCGGCATTCCCTATGCCATCGTCAAGGGACGCATGGGTGGATCGGCCATGACGGCCGCCGCTGTGAACGCCGTTGCGAGGGCAGGTCTGTGAGCGTGGCTCTTTTCGAAAATTCCAAGGGTAAACTTGTGGGCGTCGGCACCGGCCCCGGCGATCCAGAGCTTCTGACGCTGAAAGCCGTGCGTGCCATCGAAAATGCCGATGTCCTCGCCTTCTTCTGCAAGAGGGGCAGTAGCGGCAACGGTCGCGGTATCGTTGAGGCCTTCATCCGTCCGGGCACACTGGAAATGCCGCTGGTCTATCCGGTAACCGTCGAGAGCGATAAAAACGGCGAGGATTATCGCGGTGCGATCGCCGCATTTTTCGATCAGTCGGCAATGGATATTGCCGCTCATCTCGATGCCGGGCGGAATGTCGCCGTGCTGTCGGAAGGCGATCCGCTGTTCTACGGCTCCTATATGCATCTTCATCTGCGGCTTGCGCCTTCCTATGAGGCGGAGGTCGTTGCCGGCATTACCGCCATGTCCGGATGCTGGTCGATGGCCGGTCTACCGCTGGTGCAGGGTGACGATATCTTGAGCGTGCTTCCCGGCACGCTGGCAGAAGATGTTCTGACAGAGCGTCTGTCCGGCACGGATGGCGCCGTGATCATGAAGGTCGGGCGCAACCTGCCGAAGATCCGCCGGGCGCTGGAAAAGGCTGGCAAGCTCAATGAAGCGCTTTATGTTGAGCGCGGCACCATGGCGAACAGCCATGCGGTGCCGCTGATCGAGCGGGACGCATCGCCCGCCCCCTATTTTTCGCTGGTTCTGGTGCCGGGCTGGAAAACCAGACCCGCTGGCGGTGAAGCGTCATGACCGGCAGGCTGGTCGTTGTCGGCCTCGGCCCTGGCAGTTCTGCGCAGGTGACACCGGAGGCGCTCGCCGCCGTTGAGGCGTCGGAGGATTTCTTCGGTTACATTCCCTATCTCGATCGGCTGTCGCTCAGACCCGACCAACGTCGCCATGCCTCTGACAATCGTGAGGAAATCTCCCGTGCCGAACAGGCGCTGCGGCTCGCAGCCGGGGGCGGCAAGGTCTGTGTGGTTTCGGGCGGCGATCCCGGCGTTTTTGCCATGGCGGCGGCGGTTTGCGAGGCGATTGAAAATGGCCCGCGCGAATGGCGCGAAATAGACTTTTCGGTCGTGCCGGGCGTGACGGCCATGCTTGCGGTTGCCGCAAGAGCCGGCGCGCCGCTCGGGCATGACTTCTGCGCTATCTCGCTGTCGGACAATTTGAAGCCCTGGGGCATTATCGAAAAGCGGCTGATCGCGGCTGCGGAAGCCGGATTCGTGATGGCTTTCTATAATCCCGTCAGCAAGGCGCGCCCGCACCAGCTTGGCACCGCCTTCGATCTTTTGCGCGCACATTTGCCCGGCTCGGTGCCGGTGATCTTTGGCCGTGCGGCAGGCCGTGCGGATGAGCGCATCCGGGTCGTGCCTTTGTCGGAAGCATCGAGCGACATGGCGGATATGGCCACCTGCATCATCGTCGGTTCGGTGGAAACCCGTCTGATCGAGCGTTCGGACAAAGATCCGCTGGTTTACTCGCCGCGTTTTTCGAGAAGAGAGAGCTGATGGCGGATGGCGGTGAGCGCAGTCGCTATATCCGGCACGTTCGCGCCATTGAGGATTGCGGCGTTCAGCTGTGGTGGCCGCTCGATCATGATAACCGGCAGGCCAAGCCGCCTCGACGCTTCGATCTTGCTGTAGCTGGCGCTTCCACCGGAATTCTTGGAAACCAACGTCTCTATCCCGTTTTCTTCAAGCATTCGGATCTCTTCATCCAGCGCAAAGGGTCCGCGCGCGGTAATATAGCGAGCATCCGGCACCTTCAGCGGCGGCTCCACCGGATCGACGCTGCGGATGAGATAGCTGTGTTGGGGTGCGGCCTCGAAAGGAAGAAGTTCCTGCCGGCCGAGCGCCAGAAACACCCGCTTGCCTTCATCGCCGAGCGCGATAACAACCTGTTCGACGGTATCGACACTCTGCCACCTGTCGCCCGGCTGGTGCTGCCAGGCGGGACGCGAAAGTGCTACGAGCGGAACCTTGGCAAGTCTCGCCGCCTCTACGGCATTGGCGGAAATCCTCGCCGCATAGGGATGGGTGGCGTCGACCAGAATATCGAAATTCCCGGCGCGAATGAAATCCGCCAAACCCGCAGCACCGCCAAACCCGCCACTGCGCATCGGCACGGGCTGTTCCACTGGCGAAAGCGTACGCCCGGCCATGGAGAGCAGGATTCGGTAGCCGGAGTCCATCGCCAGCTTTCCGGCCAGAATGCGGGCATCCGCCGTGCCGCCAAGGATGAGTATGGAGCGTGTCATGACGTCTGAATATTCCGGAACGGGCAACGCTTCCACTCAAAAGAAGGCCTCCACTGAAAAGAAAGGCAAGCCGTGGCTTTCCATCGTCGGCATTGGCGAAGATGGGCTGGATGGGCTCGGTCGGAATGCCGTGGCGGCGATAGAGGCGGCCGAGATTGTTTTCGGCGGCAAACGCCATCTGGAACTGGCGGCTGCAGCCATTCGTAGTGAAGCGCGCCCTTGGCCGGTGCCGTTCGATGCGGAGATGAGCGATGTCGTGGCGTTGCGCGGTAGACGGGTCTGCGTGCTCGCCTCCGGCGATCCGTTCTTTTATGGCGCCGGCGTCACACTTCTGCGGCGGATACCGTCGGAGGAGACAGTCTGCTATCCCTCACCTTCTGCCTTTTCTCTGGCCGCGGCGCGGCTTGGCTGGGCCTTGCAATCGATCGAATACGTGTCGTTGCACGGGCGTTCCATTGATCTGTTGCGACCGCATCTGCATCCCGGAGCGAGGATCATCGCGCTTACTTCGGATGAGCGCGCGCCCGCCCTGATCGCGGAATTGCTGTCTCAATCCGGTTTCGGCCAGTCGGAATTTGTCCTGCTCGAAGCTTTGGGCGGAAAGCGGGAGAGGCGGCGGCAAATCAGGGCGGTCGATTTTACCTTTGACGACATCGATCCTTTGAACGTCGTGGCTATCGATGTCGTTGCTGCTGAGGGCGCACGCGTCCTGCCTTTTGTGCAGGGGCTGGATGACAACCTGTTCGAACATGACGGGCAGATCACCAAGCGTGAAATCCGTGCCGTGACGCTTTCATCGCTGGCTCCGCGCCGGGGCGAGCTGCTGTGGGATATCGGTGCCGGTTCGGGTTCGATTGGTATTGAATGGATGCTGTCGCACCCCTCGCTCCGTGCCATCGCCATAGAGCAGCACGCGGAAAGAGCCGAACGTATCGCCCGCAATGCCGAGGCATTTGGCGTTCCGGGGCTTGAAGTCATGATCGGTGCAGCACCTGCGGCTTTTGAAGGCCTGCCTCAACCGAATGCGATCTTCATTGGTGGTGGCGGCAGCGAAACGGGCGTGTTTGAGGCTGCTATGGAGGCCTTGAAGCCAGGCGGGCGGCTGGTTGCCAATGCGGTGACGCTTGAAATGGAAGCGGTGCTGCTTGCGGCCCATGCCAGGTTCGGCGGTTCGATGATCCGTGTCGATGTCTCGCGCGTTGTTGCTGTCGGCTCCATGTCGGGCTGGCGTCCGGCCATGCCGGTGACGCAATGGAGCTGGATTAAGCCATGGTGACCGTGGCCGGTATCGGTTGCCGCAAGGGCACGGGTTCAGATGCAATTATTGCAGCCGTGCACGCTGCCGAGCTTGCTTTTGGCATGACCGTTGAATGCTTGGCGACTGCGCCGCTCAAGGCAAAAGAAGCTGGTCTTGCGGAAGCGGCGAAACGTCTGGCGCTGCCGCTTGAAATCGTATCGAAGGAACAGCTCGAGGCGGCTGCTTCGAAAACAATGACATTTTCACAGGCAAGCCTTGATCATGCCGGGACGCCCAGCGTCAGTGAAGCGGCGGCACTTGCTGCCGTCGGAGAAAATGCGCGGCTGGTCGCGGCGCGTCTCGTGGTTGGCGATGTGACGGTAGCCATCGCCACGACGAGCGACGCGCGAAATGACCGCGCCATCGAACACGGAGAACAAAAATGACGGTTCATTTCATCGGCGCCGGTCCGGGTGCCGCCGATCTCATCACGGTGCGCGGGCGCGATCTTATCACTGCCTGCCCGGTCTGCCTTTATGCGGGCTCGCTGGTGCCGAAGGCGCTGATCGAGTATTGCCCGACGGATGCACGCATTGTCGATACGGCAGCATTGTCGCTTGATGAGATCGAGGCGGAGTTCGTTGCGGCGGCAAAGGCCGGCAAGGATGTGGCACGGCTGCATTCCGGTGATCTGTCCGTCTGGAGCGCCATGGGTGAACAGATCCGCCGGCTGGAACGGCTGGGTCTCGATTATACCGTGACTCCAGGTGTGCCCTCTTTCGCTGCTGCCGCTGCCACCCTGCAGCGGGAATTGACTGTGCCGGAAGTGGCGCAAAGCCTTGTTCTGACCCGTATTTCGGGCCGCGCTTCGAAAATGCCCGAGGGCGAGACGCTGAAAGCCTTCGGTGTGACAGGGGCGACACTTGCCATCCATCTCGCCATCCATGCCATCGGCAAGGTGGTGGAAGAACTGACGCCGCTTTATGGTTCCGATTGCCCGGTCGCCATCGTTGTCCGCGCCTCCTGGCCGGATGAGCGGGTCGTTCGCGGCACGTTGTTCGACATCGAAGGAAAACTGGCAGCCGAACCGGTGGAGCGGACGGCGCTGATCTTCGTCGGGCATGGGCTTGCCTCGACGGATTTTCGCGAGAGCGCACTTTATAGTACCGTTTATGTCCGGCGGTTCCGCTCCCCGAAGGAAGATGCGAAGGGCTGATGCGACGGCGTGGAGGCGGTGCGTCCCTTGAGCGTGCCCTGACGATCGAACACCAGAATATCAAGTTCGATGCCGGGCACCTTCAAAGCGGCAGCCGCTGTTACCCAGGCATTTTCCGCAACGATCGCACCGAGGTCTATCCCCGCGCGTTCGGCCAGCTCAAAGGCGTGCGCAACCATGTTGGCCTGACGAATGGCGAGGGCAAGATTTTCATCTCCGCCAGCGTCGGTTGCGAGTACCGCCAGCGCATCAAGATCGGCCAGGCCTTTCTTGGAATGCACGTCCAGCATGCCCTGGGCGAGCTTCGTCATCTTGGCGACGCCGCCGGCAATTGTTACCCGTTCGACGGGGTGGCTGCGCAGATATTTCAGCATGCCACCGATAAAATCGCCCATATCGATCAGCGCGGTCTCTGGCAGGCCGTAAACTGCCTGCCCCGCCTTTTCGGAGGTGTTGCCGGTCGCGCCGAGCAGGTGGGTGCAGCCGGTGGCGCGCGCCACATCGATGCCGCGCCAGATGGAGTGGATCCATGCCGAGCAGGAAAACGGGATGACGATGCCGGTGGTGCCAAGGATGGAAATGCCGCCGACAATACCGAGCCTGCCATTCAGGGTCTTTTCCGCGATTTTCTCGCCGTCGCGAACGGAAATCTCGACTTCGAAATCTGCGCCGTCTCCGGCTACTTCGCGAATGGCGGTTTCGATCATCTTGCGCGGTACGGGGTTGATCGCGGGTTCGCCCGGCGGCAGGGGCAATCCAGGCCGGGTGATGGTGCCGACGCCTTTTCCGGCCTTGAAGGTTATGCCGCTGCCGGGCTTTCCCCGTCGCACGGTGCTTTCGATCAGCGCACCATGGGTCACGTCGGGATCGTCGCCAGCATCCTTGACGACGCCTGCCCTTGCGAAGTTTTCACCTTTTTCCTCAGTGGCGAGAGAAAATGCCGGCCTCGCGCCGCTTGGAAGTTCGACTTCGACAGGGTAAGGAAACTCGCCGGTCAGAAGGGCAGCGCAGGCCGCCTTCGTGGCGGCTGCCGCGCAAGTGCCCGTGGTCCAGCCGCGGCGAAGGGTCTTTCCATCCGTTTCCATATGAATTCCTATAGCCGGGACGGCTATTTCCGTCATCGTTAAAAAAGCAGCCGAGAAGAATGTCGATAGCGCAGGTTTTGAACAGCATCGCCGCAAAAAGTCCGGTCTTTGAGGCCGGGCATGTCTGGCTCGCAGGCGCGGGTCCGGGCGATGTGCGTTATCTGACGCTGGAAGTGGCGCTTGCCCTTTCTCAGGCCGATGTGATCGTGCGCGACGCGCTGGTGAGCGACGACGTCGTTTCCCTCGGGCCTCAGGCTGAAATCGTCTTTGCCGGCAAGCGTGGCGGCAAGCCGTCGGCAACGCAGGACGACATCACCGCCTCGCTGATTGATCTCGCCCGACAGGGTAAGAAGGTGTTGCGGCTTAAGGGTGGCGATCCGTTTATTTTCGGGCGTGGCGGCGAAGAGGCAGAGGCGCTTGTCCGCGCCGGCATCCCATTTCGTATCTTGCCGGGCATGACCTCGTCGCTTGCAGCCCTTGCTTCAGCGCGCATTCCCGCCACCATGCGCGGTATCAGCCGCGCTGTCACGCTTGCCACCGGCCATGCCGCCGGGACCGAAGAGGATCTGGATTGGCTGGCACTGGCGAAGACACAGGAACCCATCGTCGTTTATATGGGGCTTAAGAACATAGGTTCGATCGCCGGTCTTCTGATGCAGGGCGGTCGTTCGGGCAAAACGCCGGTCGCCGTCATCATGTCGGCAACGACCGCGCAGGAACGTATTTTCATCGGCACACTGGAAAGCATAGCTGACGATGCAAAACGGGAAAAATTCGAGGCGCCGGCGCTGATCGTTATTGGCGAGATCGTTTCGATGCGCGACCGACTTGGAGTGCCGACCTTATGACCACACGGGCGATTATCATCGGCGCACCGCGCTCTGGTTCCGGCAAGACCAGCGTAACAATCGGCTTGCTGAGGGCCTTTGCCCGGCGCGGCATCAAGGTGCGCGGCATCAAGACGGGGCCGGATTATATCGACCCCGGTTTCCATGCCTTCGCCACCGGCACATCCGGCCTTAATCTCGACAGCTGGGCCATGCAGCCGGAATTGCTTCGACACCTGTTGTTGCAGCAGGCTGACGGTGCCGACCTCGTTTTGATCGAAAGCGCCATGGGCCTGTTCGACGGTATCCCCGTGGCGGAAAACCGCACCGGTTCTGCGGCGGATCTGGCCCGGCTGTTCGGCATTCCCGTGCTGCTGGTGCTGGATGTGTCGGGTCAATCACAGACAGCTGCTGCTGTCGCCTATGGTTTTGCCCACTATGATCCTGTTGTCACCATGGCGGCGGTGGTGCTGAACCGCGCCGGCAGCGAAAGACACCGGACGCTGTGCACGGAGGCCATCGAAAAAATCGGTCTGCCTGTCGCAGGATGCGTCCTGCGTGATCCGTCACTCATCCTGCCGGAACGGCATCTGGGGCTGGTGCAGGCCAGCGAACATCCGGAAATCGACGCGCATATAGAACGGCTGGCGGATGCGATGGAAAGGTCCATTGATCTCGATGCCTTGCTTTCGCTCGCTGCGCCTGTGGATGTGCCCTCCGGCTCGGTGGAGGCAGCGATTGCGCCGCCCGGCCAGCGCATCGCGCTTGCAGACGACGCGGCTTTCACCTTTCTTTATCCGCATCTCAAGAACCACTGGCATGCAGCGGGGGCAGAGATCGTGCCCTTCTCACCGCTGGCCGACGAGGCACCCGATGAGACCTGCAACATTTGCTGGCTGCCAGGTGGTTATCCCGAACTTTACGCTGGAAGGCTTGCCGATGCGGCCGGGTTCAAAGCGGGCATTGTCCGTTTTGCCAAGACGAAGCCGGTGCATGGCGAGTGCGGCGGCTATATGGTTTTGGGCGCCGCGCTGGAAGATGCCGATGGCGTCACCCATGCCATGACCGGGCTTCTGTCACATGCCACCAGTTTCGCCACGCGCAAGATGAATCTCGGCTACCGGCAGGCGGCAATCGTGGCAGATGGGCCGCTCGGCAAAACGGGCGAGGTTCTGCGCGGCCATGAGTTTCACTATGCGCGTGTTATCGATCCGGGTCATGATCAGCCTTTCGCTCAGATCGCTGACGGGCAGGGTCGTCCGCTCGGCCCCTCCGGTGGCAGGCGGGATCTTGTTTCAGGCACTTTCTTCCACGCGATAGCAAAAGCCGGGTAAGCAATTTGGCGACCGGATGCGGGGTTGCGTCAAAGTGGAGCGGGCTGCGAAAGTTTGTAGTCTGGTGCGATAGGTAAGTGCTATATAGCCACTGTCGTCCCGAGTTTCCGAAACGCTATTTCAATGAAAATACTGCGCCTGTTCATTTCTGCCGCCCTCGCCGTGGCCATGATACCGGTTCCGCTCGAGATCGGTGCTGGTCAAATGCAGGCTCACGGCGGCGAAGATTATGCAACGCTTGAAAAACTCGGCGCGGCGCTGTTCGATGATGCCAATCTCTCCATGAACCGGACGATGGCGTGTTCCACTTGCCATATGCAGGCGGCAGGTTTTTCCGATGCGCGCGAAAGCGACAAGGTCGGGCGGGACGTCTCTCTCGGCGATGACGGGATGTCGCTGGGCGACCGCAATGCGCCGACTGCAGCCTATGCCCGGTTCACGCCGCCTTTCGGCAAGAACGCTGCGGGAGAGTATGTCGGCGGGCAATTCTGGGATGGTCGTGCCTCCCTGCTGGAAGACCAGGCGGGTGGACCACCGCTCAACCCGATCGAAATGGGCATGCCGGATAAAGCCTCTGTCGTCAAACGGCTCAAGGAAAACCCTGATTATGTTGCGGCGTTCGGCACACAGTTCGGCAGCGATGTTTTCCAGAGTGACGAAGGCGCCTTTGCTGCGATGACCAAGGCGCTGGCGAGCTTCGAGCGCTCCGATGAATTCTCCACCTTCGATTCCAGATATGACCGTTTCCTGCGCGGCGAGGAAAAGCTAACCGATCAGGAGGAGCTGGGCCGGGTTCTGATCTCCTCGACGCAGTTCACCAATTGCAATACCTGCCATGAAATCCGCGGCGCCAAGGGTTTGGAAGACGGCCTCTTCACCAACCACAAATATTTCAACATCGGTGTTCCGGCTAACACGTCGGTCAGGGCAGCCAACGGCTTCAAGCCGGATGCGGTCGATCTCGGATTGGCGCAAAATCCCGCCGTGGCCGGCGATCCGGCCCAGCGCGGCAAGTTCAAGGTGCCTACCCTTCGCAACGTCGCTGTCACTGGTCCCTACATGCACAATGGCGTGTTTAAGGATCTGCGCACGGTGGTGCTGTTTTACGTGAAATACAAAAGCAAGAAACCCAGCCGGCAGATCAACCCTGAAACGGGTAAAACCTGGGATGCGCCGGAAGTGCCTGATAATATCGCCATGACAGAGCTGACTTCCGCACCGGCGCTGGACGACAAGCGTGTGGACGCCATCGTTGCCTTTTTGAAGACGCTGACTGACAAAAGATATGAACATCTTTTGCCAAAGGACGATGGGCAAGCGACCGTGCCGCCTGCCCAACCGGTTGCCGTCAGCGTTACGCCGAAAGCGCCTTGAATTCTGCGAGAACCGCGTCACCCATTTCGCAGGTGCTGACCTGACGGGAACCGTCGGACATGATGTCGGCGGTGCGGATGCCCTTGTCGAGCACGTTCGCAATTGCAGTTTCGAGCTTCGTTGCCTCATCTACCATGTTGAACGAATAGCGCAGGCACATGGCGAAGGACGCGATCATGGCAATGGGGTTGGCGATGCCCTTGCCGGCAATGTCAGGTGCCGAACCGTGCACCGGCTCGTACATGGCCTTGCGCTTGCCGGTCTTGGCATCCGGTGCACCAAGCGATGCCGACGGCAGCATGCCGAGCGAGCCCGTCAGCATGGCGGCGACGTCGGAAAGCATGTCGCCGAAGAGGTTATCGGTCACGATCACGTCGAACTGCTTGGGCTTGCGCACCAGCTGCATGCCGCCGGCATCGGCCAGCATATGCTCCAGCTGAACGTCCTTGTATTTCGCAGCGTGGGTCTCGGTGACGACCTGGTTCCACAAAACGCCAGATTTCATGACGTTGCGCTTTTCCATGGAGCAGACGCGATTGTCGCGCGTGCGTGCCAGTTCGAAAGCGACGCTGGCGATGCGCTCGATCTCGAAGGTGTCGTAGATCTGCGTGTCGATACCGCGCTTCTGGCCGTTGCCGAGGTCGATGATCTGCTTGGGCTCGCCGAAATAAACACCGCCCGTCAGTTCACGGACGATGAGGATATCAAGACCCTCGACCAGCTCCGGCTTCAGTGAGGAGGCTTCGGCAAGTGCCGGGTAGCAGATGGCGGGGCGCAGGTTGGCGAAAAGTTCGAGATCCTTGCGCAGGCGAAGCAGGCCGGCTTCGGGGCGGTGTTCGTAGGGAACGCCATCCCACTTCGGGCCGCCCACGGCGCCAAACAGGATCGCATCGGCGGCAAGGGCCTTTTCCATATCTGCGTCGGAAATCGCGACGCCATGGGCATCATAAGCGGAGCCGCCGACCAGACCTTCCTGTGTGGTGAAGCCGGCATTTTTCGCGCTGTTCATATAGTCGATCAGCTTGCGGACTTCGGCCATGGCCTCGGGGCCGATACCGTCACCGGGCAGAAGGAAAAGCGTGCGGACTGTCATGAGAACCCTCCTTGGGCGGCGCGCCGGAAACCATCATGAAGGGTTTTCGATTGCGGCGAGCGCGGCGTCAAACTCGTTTCCGTCCTGCCGCCTCACAAGTCACATCGCCAGCCGAACGGGATCGGGGGCTTCTTATCCCCGCCTCATCGGCTTTTCAAGCAAAGCAAAAGCCGATCCGGTACGGTTTTGTACGGGATCGGCTTTTAAAAGGGATGGAAATGCGATCAGGCCCAGGGGCGGACCGAGGCATTTGCCTTTTCGAACGTGTCGATGGCGCCGGAATGCTCCAGTGTCAGACCGATGTCGTCGAGGCCGTTCAGCATGCAATGGCGCTTGAATTCATCGATCTCGAAGGTGATCGTGCCGCCATCAGGGCCGCTGATTTCCTGACGTTCCAGATCGATGGACAGAACGGCGTTCGATCCGCGCGAGGCGTCGTCCAACAGCTTTTCGAGATTCTCGGGGCTGACGACGACAGGCAAGATGCCGTTCTTGAAACAGTTGTTGTAGAAAATATCGGCGAAGCTGGTGGAAATCACGCAGCGGATGCCGAAATCGAGAAGCGCCCATGGTGCATGTTCGCGCGAAGAGCCGCAGCCAAAATTGTCACCCGCGACGAGGATCTGGGCGTTCTGGTAAGCGGGCTTGTTCAGCACGAAATCGGGATTGGGCGAGCCATCTTCGAGATAACGTGACTCGGCAAAAAGGCCGGTGCCAAGACCCGTGCGCTTGATGGTCTTCAGATAGTCTTTGGGAATGATCATATCGGTGTCGATATTGACGACCGGCATGGGCGCAGCAACGCCCGTCAGCTTGGTAAATTTTTCCATCTGTCGCTTCCCGTGTTTCCCTTGTCACAAAATCCGGCGTGGACTGGGACCCGCCGGATATTTTCTGTCGGGAAATACTGCAAAACGGATCGCTTTAGAAGCGCAAACCCGCATTCTTCGGTACGCCGCGTGCAGCGTTCTCGCATTTTGACAGGATTAACGATCTCAGAGATCGATGATCGTGCCTTTGCCGTCGTTCCAGACGCGCATATCGCGCTGGTTGCGGGGCTTGACCGGAATGGGTGCCGGCTTCATACGCGCCGAAAGCAGACGGGCAGCGCTGAGAACGGCGAGCACGCCGATAAAAGCGACCGTAAGCGAGGCGGTAAAAAGAGCCACCAAAGCCAGAAGTGCGATGCCGGATGCGGCAATGAAAAATGAACGGATGCCTTGCATGATTCAACCTTTCTTTCCAGACGAATGTGGGCCTTCTTCTTCCGGCTTGCAAGAGGATTCAGTGGATTGTCGTGTTGCAGATGTCACAAAAGCTTGACACAAGTGCGGCATGACTAATTTTTTCGAAAATATTCCTGTGAGACCGCGCCGTTCGCTGCTGTCGGTTCCGGCCATCAACGTCAGGGCGCTCGAAAAAATCCGCGATCTCGATTGCGATGGGGTTATTCTCGATCTGGAGGATTCCGTTGCGCCCCACATGAAGGGCGAGGCGCGAGAGAATCTGGGCAGGCTGTTTTCGGATGCGCCCTTTGCGGGACGCGAGATCATTATCCGTATCAATCCGCTGTCAACGCCGGATGGTATGGAAGATTTAAAGCTCGTGCTTTCCTGCCGGCCGGATGCGGTATTATTACCGAAGGTAGAGCAGCCCGCCGATATTCACGATGTGGCCGACCTTCTGGCGGAGGCCGATGCGCCCCAGGGCTTGAAAATCTGGGCGATGATAGAGACGCCGCTCGGTGTGTTGAACGCAGCGTCCATTGCTGACGCTGCCCATACGCCGGATGGACGGCTTGCCGCTTTCGTCCTCGGGCTGAACGATCTGCGCAAGGAAACACGGGTTCCTTCCCTGCCCGGGCGAACCTACCTCGTGCCATGGATGATGCAGGTGGTGCTTGCCGCCCGCGCCTATGGGCTTGATGTCATCGATAGCGTGTCGAATGATTTTCGCGATATCGCGGCTTTTGGCACCGAATGCGAGCAGGGCCACGCCATGGGCTTCGATGGCAAGATGCTGATCCACCCGGCCCAGATCGAGCCCGCCAATCGTCACTTCGGCCCCGATGAGGCCGCTGTCGCTGAAGCCAGGGCGATTATTGACGCTTTCGCAAAACCCGAATCTGTGGAATTGAACGTCATCAACATGAACGGGCGGATGATCGAACGGCTGCATGTGAGCCAAGCCGAAAGGCTGGTCGCCATGGTCGATATCATCGCACAACGAAAGGCGCAAAAGACGTGAAGGTCTATCGTTTCATTACAGGTCCCGATGACGCGAAGTTCTGTCACCGGGTCACCGAAGCTCTGAACAAGGGGTGGGAACTTGCCGGTTCGCCCAGCTATGCCTTCAATGCCGCAAGCGGCGTCATGCATTGCGGCCAGGCCGTGACCAAGGTGGTCGAGGGCAAGGAATACCACCCGGATATGAAGCTCGGCGAGCAATAAGAGGCGTGGCCGCCGGCGGGCTCAGCGCTCCGCCGCGGCCTCGTCGGCGCTTTCCTCTATCCGCTCCATGTCGTCATCCGACAGGCCGAAGTGATGGCCGATCTCGTGGATGAGGACATGGGTGATGATGTCGCCCAGCGTTTCCTCGTTCTCGGCCCAGTAGTCGAGAATGGGGCGGCGATAAAGCGTGATGCGGTTCACCATCTCGCCGGTTTCCATGGTGAAACGTTCGGAGATGCCGCGTCCCTCGAACAATCCCAGCAGGTCGAATGGTGTTTCGAGCGCCATGTCCTCGAACACTTCGTCTGTCGGGAAATCAGATATCTCGATGACGAGATCCTTGGTCAATGCACGGAATTCTTCTGGCAGGTGGCCATATGCCTCGATCGCAAGCGACTCGAAGGCGGAAAGTGTCGGCGCATGGCGGTCCCGCCAATCGTCGGTCTGGTCTATGCGGGCCATTTCTGCTCCTTGTTGAAGGCCCATATAAACACTTGCTGCGCAAATTTCGAGACCTGACTGCTTCGCTCGCCAAAAAAGCATGAAATTCTTGGCGTTAGAGTTACTTTTCAAACATTCGTCATCTTGACATAAACTGATGTCTCGCGTAATTCGCACCCAAATTGATGGCGTATTGCGCCTTCTGTTTATTCCGCCCTTCAAAGGCGGCTTCACCGGCAGACTTTCAAAAGGGCATTCAGTCCTGACGGATTTCCGCTACTCCGACTGATAAAAAGACGGCCAGCTTGCTTTGGCGGGCAGAGCCGGAACGAACATGAAAGGATAACAAATGTTCGCAGTCATCAAGACCGGCGGTAAACAGTACCGCGTAGCGGCCGATGCCGTGCTGACCATCGAAAAGCTGGAAGCAGAGGCAGGCGCAACCGTAGAATTCACCGAAGTTCTCGTGATCGGCGAAGGCGCCGACGCTCAGTTCGGTGCTCCCTTTGTCAAGGGTGCCATCGTCAAGGCTGAAGTTGTCGAGCACAATCGCGGCAAGAAGGTCATCGCCTTCAAGAAGCGTCGTCGTCAGAACTCCAAGCGTTCGCGCGGCCATCGTCAGCATCACACTGTCGTCCGCATCACGGACATCGTTGCTGCCTAATCGGCGCGACACGGGAAACAAGGTTTAAAGGAGAACTCCAATGGCACACAAAAAAGCTGGCGGTTCCTCGCGTAACGGTCGCGATTCCGAATCCAAGCGCCTTGGCGTAAAGAAGTTCGGCGGCGAAGCTGTCATTCCGGGCAACATTATTCTGCGTCAGCGCGGAACCCAGTGGCATCCCGGCGCCAATGTTGGCATCGGCAAGGACCACACGATTTTCGCACTGACCGCAGGTAACGTGAACTTCCGTACGAAGGCCAACGGCCGCGTATTCGTATCCGTGGCCCCGAAAGCGGAAGCCGCAGAATAAGCCGGTAAGCGTCATATGCAGCCGGTGTCCCATCGACCCGGCTGAGACGTATCAGGTTCAGTCAAGAAAACAGGGGAGATGGGGTACCACCCAACTCCCCTTTTTCTTTAACCCCCAGGAGGGACTGAACCATGCAAGCTGAATTGTTGAGGGTTGACCAATCACGGTCACCCGAAGAGCGGCCGAGGCCCGATCGGTCGAGGAGCGATTGCCCCGTTTTACTGTCGCAGAGGCTGGTTTTACGCAAGCCTCACGAAGAAGACATCGACGCCCTTGCCCATCTTGCCAACAATGCCAATATCGCGACCATGGTGTCGCGTATGCCGCACCCGTACACGGCCAAAGACGCCGCGGACTTCGTGCGACGCACCAATGCTGGCGAGATCGGCAAGTGCGTCTATGCGATTACCCGCATGGACAATGGCGAGTTTCTGGGTTGCTGCGCGCTTGAACCGCAGGAAGACGAAAAGACGCTGGAAATCGGTTACTGGCTGGGGGAACCCTACTGGAACCGGGGCTACATGACCGAAGCCACGCATGCGCTGATCGACATGGCCTTCCGCACGCGTGAAATCGACCAGATCGATGCCCGCTGCCGGGTCACCAACATCCCCTCGCGCCGGGTCATCCAGAAGTGCGGTTTCCAGTTCCAGGGCTCCGGCATGGTCGGTTCGCTGGCACTGGGCGGCATGGTACCGGTAGAATGGTACAGGCTGGACCGCAAGACCTGGGTTTCGCTGAAGAGCTGGGGGGACATGGGATGAGCACGATCGAGCTTACCCGTCACCGGGCAACTGCGACGGTCGCGCCGCCCGGCCCCTGCCCGGTCATCGAGACGTCGCGTCTGGTGCTGCGTCCGCAGCGGCTTTCCGATGCCGGCAGCATTGCGGAATCGCTTGGCGATTTTGCCGTGACCAGGATGCTGGCCCGCGTTCCCGCGCCCTATCATCGACAGGATGCGCTGGAATGGCTGGTCCTGCGCACTTCAGGCACCCTGCCCGATTGGGATTTCGCCATCACAAGCGGTGACGATACCCTCATCGGCGTCGTCTCGGTCGAATTGCGGCACGGCGAGTGGCATCTCGGCTACTGGCTGAACCGGTTCTACTGGGGCAAGGGTTACATGACCGAGGCGGTGGCCGCCGTGGTCGAGCGGTTCTTCCGCCGCATGCCCGGTGTGGTTCTCCATTCCGGTGTGTTTGCGGATAATCCGGCTTCGCTGCGCGTGCAGGAAAAACTGGGCTTCCGGGTGACCGGCTGCCACCAGATTTACGCCACGGCGCGTGCTGCAATGGTGGCGCATATCGATACGGCGATCACGGCTGAGGATTTCATTCCGCAGCACCGCTGACAATCAAAACAAGGCCGGTTGCCGCAAACCGGCCTTGTCTCACGCAGGCGCTTCCCGCACGATAGTCTTTGACCTTGTGGAGAAGCGCTTGTATTCGAAACGACGATATTTTTGTTTGGCACAACGCCTTGAGCTGATGTGCCCGCAAACCGACAGAACGGCAGTCCGATGAAATTTCTCGATGAAGCAAAAATCTATATCAAGTCCGGTGACGGCGGCGCGGGCGCTGTTTCCTTCCGGCGCGAAAAATTCATCGAGTTCGGCGGCCCTGATGGCGGCGATGGCGGACGCGGCGGCGACGTCTGGATCGAGGTGGTCAACGGTCTCAACACGCTGATCGACTTCCGCTTCCAGCAGCATTTCAAGGCCTCGATCGGACAGCACGGCATGGGCAAGACCCGCACCGGCGCCAAGGGTTCCGATGTGGTTCTGAAAGTGCCTGTCGGCACGCAGATTTTCGAGGAAGACAATGAGACGCTGATCGTCGACCTGACAAAGGAAGGCCAGCGTTTTCGTCTTGCCGCTGGCGGTAACGGCGGTTTCGGCAATGCCTATTTCAAGTCTTCGACCAATCAGGCGCCGACCCATGCCAATCCGGGCCTTGCGGGCGAAGAAAAGACGCTCTGGCTTCGCCTGAAGCTGATCGCTGACGCCGGTCTCGTTGGTCTGCCGAATGCCGGCAAATCGACATTCCTTGCGACGGTGACCCGCGCGCGGCCAAAGATTGCCAATTATCCCTTCACAACGCTGCATCCGAATCTCGGCGTCGCGACCATCGACGGCCGTGAATTCGTGCTGGCCGATATTCCCGGCCTGATTGAAGGCGCGCATGAGGGTGTGGGCATCGGCGACCGTTTCCTCGGCCACGTCGAGCGCACCCGTGTGCTTCTGCATCTCGTCTCCGCGCAGGAAGAAAAGGTCGGGCAGGCCTATAAGACGGTCAAGGCCGAGCTGGATGCCTATGGCGGCGGCTTGATCGACAAGCCGGAAATCGTTGCGCTGTCGCAGATCGACGTGCTGGACGAAAAAGAACTGAAAAAGAAGGCAAAGGAACTGGAAAAGGCCTGCGGCCGTCCTCCGCTCCTTCTGTCTGCCGCTGCCCACATCGGTATGACGGAGGCGCTGCGCGCCCTTCGCGATATCATCGTCTCGGCGAGCAATGGCGGCGAGACCGCCCTTCCCGACCGCTCAATGCCTGTGGATAGCGAGGCCGAGGAAGAGGACGATCGCCTATGAGCCTCACCCGCAAACCGCTGGGTAGCCACCACCGGATCGTCATCAAGATCGGTTCGGCACTTCTGGTGGACCGGAAAAGCGGGCTCAAGAAAGATTGGCTCGACGCCATTTGCGAGGACATCGCTGCGCTGAAGAAAAACGGCGCAGATGTTCAGGTGGTGTCTTCTGGCGCCATCGCGCTCGGCCGCACGGTGCTTGGTCTGCCCTCCGGCGCATTAAAGCTGGAGGAAAGTCAGGCAGCGGCGGCCGTCGGCCAGATCGCTCTGGCGCGGGCATGGTCGGAAAGCCTGTCGCGGCATGAGATCGTCGCTGGCCAGATTCTGCTGACGCTGTCCGACACCGAGGAGCGCCGCCGTTACCTCAATGCGCGCGCCACCATCAACCAGCTGCTGAAGATCGGTGCCATTCCGATCATCAATGAAAACGACACGGTGGCAACCACCGAAATCCGCTACGGCGACAATGACCGTCTGGCCGCCCGCGTGGCCACCATGACAGGTGCCGATCTTCTGGTATTGCTGTCTGATATTGACGGGCTTTACACCGCTCCGCCACATCTTGATCCGGATGCGAAGTTCCTTGAGACGATTGCAGATATTACCCCCGAGATCGAGGCCATGGCAGGCGGCGCGGCTTCCGAGCTTTCACGCGGCGGCATGCGCACCAAGATCGATGCCGGCAAGATCGCGACCGCTGCCGGCTGCGGCATGATCATCGCTTCCGGCAAGACGCTCAATCCGTTGAAGGCCATCGAAAACGGCGCCCGCTCCTCGTGGTTTGCGCCATCAGGCACACCGGTGACGGCGCGAAAGACCTGGATTGCCGGT
Source organism: Rhizobium sp. AN6A (assembly GCF_900215635.1). NCBI lineage: Bacteria > Pseudomonadati > Pseudomonadota > Alphaproteobacteria > Hyphomicrobiales > Rhizobiaceae > Rhizobium > Rhizobium sp. AN6A. The sequence continues at coordinate 1,000,217 of NZ_OCNC01000004.1, read as the reverse complement.
CAGTTGCAGCCGGCAGGTGAGATTCATGTGGATGCGGGTGCGGAAAAAGCGCTCTATGCCGGTAAAAGCCTGCTTCCCGCGGGCGTTCGGGTGGTGAAGGGCAATTTCGGACGCGGCGATGCGATTGCCATTATCGGCGTTGAAGGCCGAGAGGTCGCGCGCGGCCTTGCAGGCTACGATGCGGAAGAGGCGCGTCTTATCATCGGTCACAAGTCCAACGAGATCGAGGCGATACTTGGTTATGTCGGACGTGCGGCGATGATCCATCGCGACGATCTGGTGATGACGGGTGCCGCCGTGAAAGTTAAAAATACTGAAAAGGATGAGGTCCATGCCTGAACAGGCCGTGAAGCAGAGCCATGATATCGATGCATTGATGATGACCATCGGTGCACAGGCAAAAGCTGCTTCGCGACCGTTGTCCATCGCAGGCACTGATCAGAAAAACCGTGCGCTTCTCGCCATGGCGTCCGCCATCGAGGCGTCGAGGGAAACGATCCTTGCCGCCAACAGGAAAGATCTGGCTGCAGCGGATAATAGCGGCCTTGCCGCTTCCTTCATCGACAGGCTTACGCTTGACGATGCGCGGATCGCCGGCATTGCCGAAGGCATCCGCTCGGTTGCCGCGCTGCCTGATCCGGTTGGCGAAGTCATTGCCGCCTGGGATCGCCCGAACGGTCTGAAGATCGAGCGCGTGCGCACGCCGCTCGGCGTCATCGGCGTGATTTACGAAAGCCGCCCGAATGTGACGGCAGATGCGGGCGCGCTCTGCCTCAAGGCGGGCAACGCGGTCATCCTGCGCGGCGGCTCGGATTCGCAACATTCATCGCGTGCTATCCATGCCTGCCTCGTCGAGGGCCTGAAGATCGCCGGTCTTCCCGAGCATGCCATTCAACTGGTGCCGGTCACCGATCGCGCAGCCGTGGGCGCTTTGCTGGGAGGATTGAATGGCGCGGTTGACGTGATTGTGCCGCGCGGCGGCAAAAGCCTGGTTGCGCGGGTGCAGTCTGAGGCGCGGGTTCCGGTCTTTGCGCATCTGGAAGGTATTTGCCATATCTATGTCGACGGATCGGCCGATCTCGACATGGCGAAACGCATCGTCGTAAACGCCAAGATGCGCCGCACCGGTATTTGTGGCGCGGCGGAGACGCTGCTGGTGGATGCCGCTGTTGTTGCCACGCATCTTGAACCGCTCGTCAAGGGTCTGATCGAGGCCGGTTGTGAAGTACGCGGTTCGCAGGCCGTGCGCAATGTTGTCGAGGGCTTGAAAGCCGCAACGGAAGATGACTGGCGCACCGAATATCTCGATGCGATCATTTCGGTTGCTGTCGTGGACGGTATTTCCGGCGCGATCGACCACATCAGCACCTATTCGTCCAACCACACGGAGGCGGTGATCGCCGAGGACCCAGCGGTGGTCGAGCGTTTCTTCAACGAACTCGATTCGGCCATTCTGCTGCATAACGCGTCCACGCAATTTGCCGATGGCGGTGAATTCGGCATGGGTGCGGAAATCGGCATCGCCACTGGCAAGATGCATGCACGCGGCCCGGTTGGTGTCGAGCAGCTCACGTCGTTCAAATACCGCGTGCATGGCACCGGTCAGACGCGGACTTGATAGTTGCTGGTCGAAACACGCCTCGACAGACGTTATCTCACCATGCCGCATGCGGAGCGCGGCATGGTCGTCGGGCTGTTCGGCGGCTCTTTCAATCCGCCGCATGCCGGCCATGCCCTTGTTGCCGAAATAGCGCTTCGCAGGCTGGGTCTAGACCAGCTCTGGTGGATGGTCACGCCAGGCAATCCGCTGAAAAGCCGCTCGGAACTGGCATCTCTGGAGGATCGTATCGCTGCCTGCGAAAGGCTGGTCAGCGATCCCCGCATCAAGGTGACGGCTTTTGAAAAATCGCTGGGGATCAGCTATACGGCCAATACGCTTGCCAAAGTGAAAGCAAAAAATCCGCATGTCCGCTTCATCTGGATCATGGGAGCCGACAATCTGAAAAGCTTCCATCGCTGGCAACAATGGCGAAGGATCGCCGAGACCTTTCCGATTGCGGTGATCGACCGGCCGGGCTCCACCCTTTCCTACCTCTCCTCCACCATGGCGCAGGCATATAGCCAGGCGCGGATCGATGAGGATGATGCGGGTGTTTTGTGGAAAAAAAAGGCGCCTGCCTGGGTCTTTATCCATGGCCCGCGTTCGACGCTCAGTTCGACGGCGCTCCGCAATAATCACAAATGATGTATGCGACAGCCGTTGAAGGCTCCATATCTTGAAAAGTTAATGCTTTGGTGCCACCTTAATCTGGTGACGCACAGATTCGCGTCGCCAGTGCCTGTTTTGTCATTCTTGGAAAGGGAAAACCTCTGACAACAGTACACGCCAAGGGAAGAGCATTTGTTGCTATCCCGAAGGGTCAGGACAGTGGCGCCGATGCCGCCGACCACGCCCTCGAAACCGTCCTCGCGAGCCTCGAGGACTCCAAGGCTGAAGATATCGTATCTCTAGACATTGCCGGAAAATCGGCGCTTGCGGACTACATGGTGGTAGTCTCCGGGCGATCGAACAGGCATGTCTCGGCGATCTGCGAGCATCTTCTCAAGGATATGAAGGATGAAGGGTTTGGAAGCGCCCGCGTCGAAGGTCTCGAGACCGGAGATTGGGTGCTGATCGATACCGGCGATATCATCGTTCATGTGTTCCGTCCGGAAATCCGTGTCTTCTACAACATTGAAAAAATGTGGGCGACGCCGGAGATGCCGGAAGACACGCTGCATTGATGCGGTGAACCTTTGACGTCGCACATCGGGCCTCCCGAATATCATTTTTGATTTCGGGTCGATGTGTCTGGTCGGAAAGCAAGCCGGCCGCATAGGAATCCGTAGGCTATGCTGTTAAGAGCGTGACCCTGTTGGGTCACGGTGGATGCAGGTTTGCGATGCGGATTTCGATTTTTGCGGTGGGACGGCTGAAATCCGGCCCGGAAAAGGATCTTGCGACCCGTTATATCGAACGCCTTGCCAAGACCGGCCCGGCGATCGGGCTGGAGTTTTCGCGCGTGATCGAGGTCGCGGAAAGCCGGGCATCGAACGCAGAGACGCGCAAGCGCGAAGAAGCGGCGATGCTGGAAAAACATCTGGCTGATGGTACTGTGCTCGTGCTGCTGGACGAGCGCGGCAAGGCGCTGGATAGCCCGGCCTTTGCCACGTTTTTTGGCGATCTGCGTGATAGCGGTAAGCGCGACCTCGTGATCGCGATTGGTGGCGCCGACGGCCTCGATCCTGCACTTTACGACAGAGCGGCGGCCGTTGTTAATCTCGGCAAGCTCACATGGCCGCACCAGATCGTTCGTATTCTGATCGCCGAACAGCTTTACCGCGCCGTCACCATTCTCTCCGGTCATCCCTATCATCGCGTTTGAGCGTGATCTTCATGCGGAAAATTGTCTCAATTTCAACATGAAGCTTCGCGAGACGGAAAGGCGTGGAAAGCTTTGCAGCCAGCCTCTTTCAGGCCTCTTGGAAGATTGGGGCAAAATCCCTAATATCGGCGCTCCTGCTTCGGCATCAAAGAAAGTTCAAATGGACAAGAGGTCTCAACGAAAACGCCACGCTGCCCTTGCGGGCGTGGTTTTCGCTGTCCTTGTCCTGGGGATTTCCCCCGTTGAACGCGCCTTTTCGCGCGATGATGCCGGTGCCGCGCCTGCTGGTGAGGGTGATTCGTCGCCGGAGGCGCTTCAGACGCTGGAAAAGCGCCGTGATCAGAACCGCCAGGATCTGGAAGAGCTGGTCGACAGCATCGGACTTTCGGAAGACAAGACCCGAAATCTCGAGGAAAGCATTGCTTCCCTTAATCAGGACAGCGCCCGTATCCGCGACGAGCTGATAGCGTCGGCTGCGCGCCGCAAGGCACTGGAAACCAAGATCAGCGATGGTGAGGATCGTCTGGCCAAGCTTTCGGTCCGCGAAGATGGCGTCAAGGCATCCCTGCGCGAGAGGCGTGGTGTGCTGGCGGAGGTTCTGGCGGCGCTGCAGCGTATGGGCAGAAACCCTCCCCCCGCCCTTCTCGTTTCGCCTGATGATGCGCTGGCTTCGGTGCGCAGCGCCATTCTTCTCGGCGCCGTCGTGCCCGGCATTCGTGGTGAGACCGACAAGCTGGTTTCTGCTCTCAAAGAATTGACCGACGTCAGGCAGGCAATCGCTCGCGAAAAGGACGATCTTACGGGTATGATGACGGCAAGTCTGGAAGAGGAAAAACGCCTCGACCTGCTGCTTGCTGAAAACGACCGCAGAAATTCGCAGACGGCCGCGGCGCTGGAGGCGGAACGCAAGCGATCCGAGGAGCTTGCAAGCAAGGCGACCAGCCTCGAGGGTCTGGTCGGTTCGCTTGAAAGCGAGATCAGTTCGGTGCGGGAAGCTATGGAAAGGGCGCGTGCGGAAGAGCAGCGCGTGGCCCGTCTTTCCGAAGCGGAACGTGAGAAGGAGCGTGCCGCAGCCGAGGCGGGAATGCCCGATAAAAACCGTATTGCGCCCGCATATCCCTTCGCGAGTTTGAAGGCAAAGCTGGACCTGCCGGTGGCTGGAGACGTGTTGCGCCGGTTCGGCGATGCGGATGGTACGGGTCACTTTTCCAAGGGAATTGTCGTCGCGACCGGACCTGAGGCCATCGTCACGGCACCCGCAGACGGCTTTGTTGTATTTGCCGGAGATTTTCGCAGTTACGGCCGAATGATCATCCTCAATACGGGTGACGGATACCATGTGGTCATGACGGGCATGGACAATGTGAGGACACGACAGGGAATGTTTGTGTTCTCCGGAGAGCCAATCGCCTCCATGGGTGCAAAAAGAGTAGCGAGTGCAGCAGCATTGGCGCTGGAAACCGACCGGCCAACGCTCTACATTGAGTTCAGGAAAGATGGTGTGCCGGTTGATTCCCAACCTTGGTGGACCGCAAAAAATACCGGAAGGGCGCACAATGATTCGTAAGGTTTCGCTTCTCCTTATCGGTGGGCTTATGGGCGCCACGGCGATGAGTGTGATTTATTCGGCGAGCATGCCGGCACAGGCGGCCGGGCCTTCGACCTATAAGGAACTGTCAATCTTTGGCGACGTGTTCGAACGTGTGCGTGCGCAATATGTGACGCCGCCGGATGACGAGAAGCTGGTCGAAAATGCCATCAACGGCATGCTCAGCTCGCTTGATCCGCATTCGAGCTTCATGAATGCCAAGGACGCCAACGACATGCGCACCCAGACCAAGGGTGAGTTCGGCGGTCTCGGCATCGAAGTGACCATGGAAAATGAACTGGTCAAAGTCATCTCGCCGATGGACGACACGCCGGCTTCGCGCGCAGGCATTCTTGCCGGCGACTATATTTCGGAAATCGACGGTACGCCGGTTCGAGGTCTGAAGCTGGAGCAGGCGGTCGAGAAGATGCGCGGCGCGGTGAAGACGCCGATCAAGCTGACGATCATCCGCCAGGGCGCCGACAAACCGCTCGAATTCACCGTCATGCGTGATGTCATTGCCGTACGCGCGGTTAAGTCCCGTGTCGAGGGCGATGTCGGTTATCTCCGCGTCATCTCATTTACCGAGAAGACCTATGACGATCTCGAAAAGGCGATCAAGAAGATCAAGACGGATGTGCCGGCTGACAAGCTGAAGGGCTACGTGCTCGATCTGCGTCTCAACCCCGGTGGTCTGCTCGATCAGGCGATCAATGTTTCCGACGCCTTCCTCCAGCGTGGCGAAGTCGTTTCGACCCGTGGCCGTAACCCGGACGAGACCCGCCGCTTCAATGCAACGGCTGGCGATCTGACCGATGGCAAGCCGGTTATCGTGCTCATCAACGGTGGCTCTGCTTCGGCGTCTGAAATCGTCGCTGGTGCGCTGCAGGATCTGCGTCGCGCGACTGTGGTCGGCACGCGCTCCTTCGGCAAGGGTTCGGTCCAGACGATCATTCCGCTCGGCGAAGCCGGCGCGCTGCGTCTGACCACGGCGCTTTATTACACGCCGTCGGGCAAATCGATCCAGGGCACGGGCATTACGCCTGATATCAAGGTCGAACAGCCGCTGCCGCCGGAATTGCAGGGCCGCGTCACGACAGAAGGTGAATCCAGCCTGACCGGCCATATCAAGGGCCAGAGCGAAACGGACGAAGGCTCGGGTTCTTCCGCTTACGTTCCGCCGGAAGCCAAGGACGATATCCAGCTGAATTATGCGCTGGACTTGTTGCGCGGTGCCAAGACCGATCCGTCGTTCCCGCCGAACCCGGACAAGGCTGTGGTCAACAAGCAGTAAGATGAATGCGCCGGCCAGCCGGCGCATTTTCTCGATTGCCTAACCGTTTGGACGGATCGTTCATTGCCTTCTGACCTGCGAAAACCGCTTCTGGGTCGACAGAAAAAAAGCGCCGGTATCAACCGGTGCTTTTCCGTCATTATGGTTCTGTCCGCGCTTGCAGTTCTGACGATCGGCGGGCTTTCCGTCTATACGGCCCTGTCGCCCGGCAATCTGCAGAAGACGGCCTCCGGGCCGGATATCCAGCCCCGGATCCCCGAAGACGCTCCGAAAACGGCAGCAGCCGATGTGGCGGATCCCAACGACACGGCTGGTCTGAAGCCGGAAAGCGGCCGCTCCGGCGCCAATATAAATCGGGCGACGATGCCGGATGGCAATGTGGTATCGGTCTATTCTCCGCGCCCCCGTGACAGCGACGGACCGGTGCTGATGAGCGGCCAGACCTACGGTCAGGATCCGCGCATTGCCACGCGGCCCAATGATGCATTGCTGGAAGAAACCGCATTCGGCAGATTGCCGGTCGTCGGTGCCGATGGTTTGCGGCCGATGGAGCAATATGCCCGGCCGTGGTCCGGCGCACGTGGCACCCGGGTGGCGATCGTGGTCGGTGGTCTCGGCCTCAGCCAGACGGGTTCGCAAAAGGCGATCCGGGAACTGCCGCCGGAGGTGACGCTCGGTTTTGCTGCAAGCGGCAACAGCCTGCAGCGCTGGATGCAGGAAGCGCGCCGTGAGGGGCATGAAATCCTTCTCCAGATACCGCTGGAGCCCTTCGGGTATCCCGGCACCAATCCCGGCCCGGACACGCTGCTGGCGGGCGATCCCGCGAAGGTCAATATCGACCGGCTGCATCGCTCCATGGCGAAAATTACCAATTATACCGGCATCATGAATTATCTCGGCGGGCGTTTCCTTTCCGAGCAGGCGGCGCTGGAGCCGGTCATGCGCGATATCGGCAAGCGCGGGCTGCTCTTTCTGGACGATGCCTCTTCGGCGCAGTCGCTGAGCGGCGGGATTGCCAAAGCCATTTCCGCGCCGCAGGGCTTTGCCGATGTTCTCCTCGACGGTGAGGTCACCGAAGCCTCTATCCTGCGCAAACTGGACGAATTGGAGCGGATCGCGCGACGTAACGGTCAGGCGATCGGCGTTGCCTCGGCTTTTGACGAAAGCATCGCTGCAATCTCGAAATGGTCGCGGGAGGCGGGCGGTCGCGGTATAGAGATCGTTGGCGTTTCTGCGCTTGTTTCGCAGCAGGCGGGGCAGTAAACCTTCTGCGCGGCCATTCCTTAGCGCCTTTTCGGCGCCCAGACAGTGCGGGTTTCCAATGACAATCAAAGCAGAAGATTTGCCTTACCGTCCCTGTGCGGGGATTATGGTTCTGAACGCCGAAGGCCTTGTCTGGGCCGGCCGGCGCATCAGGGAAGGCAATTCGGAATATGACGGTTCACCGCAATTGTGGCAGATGCCGCAGGGCGGCATCGATGACGGTGAACGACCTTTGACGGCCGCCATTCGCGAACTTTACGAAGAGACGGGGATGAAAACGGTGACGTTGCTGGCGGAAGCGAGCGACTGGATCCATTATGATCTGCCGCCCGAACTGATCGGCATCGGCCTGAGAGGCAAGTATCGCGGGCAGGCGCAGCGCTGGTTTGCCTTCCGTTTCGATGGCGACGAAAGCGAAATCCAGATCGACCCACCCCCAACAGGGCATACGGCTGAATTCGACGCCTGGGACTGGAAGCCGATGGAAAGCCTGCCGGAGCTCATCGTGCCCTTCAAGCGCGCGGTCTACGAGAAAGTGGTTGCGGAATTCCGGCACCTTGCCGGCAAATAATAAAAAAGGCGGCCACTGGCCGCCTTTTCTTTGGTCGATTGCGAAAGCTTATTCTGCTTCGTTGGCGGAATCGGCGTTGAGCTGGCCGTATTTTTCCGCACCGATCTTGCCGAGCAGTTCGAGCTGGGTTTCAAGGAAGTCGATGTGACCTTCCTCGTCGATCAGCAGGGCTTCGAACAGCTTCATGGAGACATAGTCTCCGGCCTCGGAACAGATGTCGCGCGACTTCTTGTAGGACGTCCGTGCGTCATACTCGCCCGCCAGATCGGCTTCGAGCACTTCCTTGACGTTCTGACCGATGCGAAGGGGAGCCAGGGTCTGGAGGTTGGGATGACCTTCCAGGAAAATGATACGATCGATGATCTTGTCGGCGTGCTGCATCTCTTCGATGGATTCCGCACGCTCCTTCTTTGCAAGCTTGGTGTAGCCCCAGTCATTCAGAAGTCGGTAGTGAAGCCAATACTGGTTTACCGCACCGAGTTCTAGAAAAAGGGCTTCGTTAAGCCGCTCGATGACTCTTGTGTCGCCTTTCAATGTCCGCTCTCCTGTTCTCTTCATGGAATCGCTTCAAGCGGGACATAAAATCAAAAACATCGGCTTCCGTCGAGTGGCGACGGGCGTGATATTCTTCGGTTGTCTGTATGATCAGGTCGACGACAGTCGGGAAACAGCCGCAGCAGCGGCCACGTTTTTCCATGGCATGATACACTTTTGCCGGAACGATAAGCTGCCAACAGTCCTCATCGAGGAGCTCGTTAATGACGTCCCGGATATCGTGGTCGGTGATGTAATTGCAGCTGCAAACCAGCATGATCGACTGCCTGTATGACGCAACACGTTGTTTTCGTTCTTAAACCAAAACAGGACACCCACTGTCAAGAAAAACCTCCGAGGATATCCGGAAGTGAACTCTGGATTCATTCTAAACTATACAAAAACTGTCGTATTTTCATTAGTTTAGCAGTTCCTATATTGCGGTATTTTTCGATCAAGTTTTTGTGCGTGGCGATATTATCAGGGCGGATATCACGAAAAGTTTACCCGCTTCCGTCCCGTTAGAAAGGGATGCGGATCTCAGGCGAAATATTGCCCGCCATTCGCGGTCATCGTCGAGCCGGTTATGAAACCAGCCTCGTCCGACACGAGAAACAGGACGCATCGCGCGATTTCTTCCGGTTCGCCCAGGCGCCCGACCGGGATTTGCGGCACGATCCGCTCGGCCAGCACTTTCTCCGGTATAGCCCTCACCATCTCCGTGCCGATGTAACCGGGGCAGATGGCGTTGACGGTAATGTTGCGGCTTGCGCCTTCCTGGGCGAGCGCCTTGGTGAAGCCGATATCGCCAGCCTTTGAGGCGGAATAGTTGACCTGGCCTGCCTGGCCCTTCTGGCCATTGATGGAGGAAATATTGACGATGCGACCGAAGCCGCGGTCGCGCATACCCGGCCAGACGGGATGCGTCATGTTGAAGACGCCGGTGAGGTTGGTGTCGATCACCTCGCGCCATTGCTGCGGTGTCATCTTGTGAAACATCGCATCACGGGTGATGCCGGCATTGTTGACGAGAACCTCGACGGGGCCGAAGGCCTCTTCAACCTGGGCTATGCCTTTTACGCAGGCATCATAGTCTCGCACGTCCCATTGAAACGCGGGGATGCCGGTTTCTTTCTGGAAGGCCTCTGCCCTATCGGTCGTGAAGGCGTAGTTGACGGCCACCTGGTAGCCGGCTGCCTGCAAGGCGCGGGCGATTGCTGCGCCTATGCCGCTTGTCCCGCCCGAAATCAACGCAACCCGGCTCATATGGCCTCCATTTCCTGAACTGTTTTAGCCGTGCTCAACGGCCACAGAAATGCGGCCAATGGGAGACCGCTTCTACCCTATTGGCCGCTGAACCGAAATTGCTTTTTGGAAGGCCGCGCGGCGGTTTTCAGAGCGCCTCGATGCACATGGCAACACCCATGCCGCCGCCGATGCAGAGCGTTGCGAGCCCCTTCGATACGTTGCGGCGGCGCATCTCGAAAATCAGCGTGTTCAGCACACGCGCACCGGAAGCGCCGATCGGATGGCCGATGGCAATCGCACCGCCATTGACGTTGACGATATCAGGATCAAGACCAAGCTCACGCACGACAGCGCAGGACTGGGCGGCAAAGGCTTCGTTGGCCTCAACGAGGCCGATATCACCGATCGACCAGCCTGCCTTGGCCAGTGCCTTGCGAGAGGCGGGGATGGGGCCGGTTCCCATGATCTGCGGATCGACACCCGCCGTCGCCCAGGAGGCGATGCGCGCCAGCGGTTTGATACCGCGCTTTGCCGCTTCCTGCTCCGACATCAGAAGTGTGGCAGCCGCGCCGTCATTGAGGCCGGAGGCGTTGCCGGCCGTTACCGTGCCTTCCTTGTCGAAGGCGGGGCGCAGCTTTGCCATGGTTTCCAGCGAGACGCCGGTACGGATGTGTTCGTCAGCATCGATGATAATATCTGCCTTGCGGCCCTTGACCGTGAAAGCCACGATCTCATCTGCAAAACGGCCGGCGCTTTGCGCGGCTTCGGCCTTGTTTTGCGATGCGACAGCGAACTGGTCCTGTTCATCACGGGAAAGCTGCCATTGCCGGGCGATGTTCTCGGCGGTTATGCCCATGTGGTAGCCGTAAAAGGCATCCGTCAGGCCGTCTTTCAGCATGGTGTCGATCATCTTGAAATCGCCCATCTTCACTCCGCCGCGCAAATGGGCGCAATGGGGCGCCATGGACATGGATTCCTGACCGCCGGCAATGATGATGGCCGCGTCGCCGGCAACGATCTGCTGCATGCCGAGTGCGACGGCGCGCAGGCCGGAACCGCATAGTTGATTGATGCCGAAGGCGGTTGCTTCCTGCGGAATGCCGGCTTTCATTGCCGCCTGCCGCGCCGGGTTCTGCCCTTCGCCTGCCGTCAACACCTGACCAAGGATGACCTCATCGATTTCATGGGCTGCGACACCGGCGCGCTCCAGGACGGCGTTGATGACGGTTGCCCCAAGCTCGTGGGCGGGCGTATTGGCAAAGCCACCATTGAAAGAACCGACGGCAGTGCGCGCAGCGCTGGCAATCACGATTGAAGGCGTCATCTGTTTCTCCTCACTTGCGGGCGGAGACTGGCAAAGCTTTGAATACAAGTCAAATGCCGAAAGTTGCTTTAAAAGATGTTGCTAAATCAAGCCGGAATCTTGCGGAAAATTGCTGCGCAAAAAACAAACTGTTGCGATGCACAAAACATTTGTCACGGGGCTTGTTTTGCGCATACACTTCGCGCGGGAAGAGCAATAACACCAAAAAACAAGAAAATACCATCATCGCGAGGAGGCGGGCATGGCAAAACACGACGGCGAAACAATCATTAAAAAATATGCTAACCGGCGGCTCTACAACACCGGCACCAGCACCTATGTGACGCTGGATGATCTGGCGCAGATGGTTAAACGCGGCGAGGACTTCAAGGTTCAGGACGCCAAATCATCCGAAGACATCACCCATGCGGTTCTGACGCAGATCATCGTCGAACAGGAAGCCAAAACCGGCAATACGCTGTTACCAACGGCGTTTCTGCGGCAATTGATCTCCTATTACGGTGACCAGATGCAGATGGTCGTTCCGACATTTCTCGAACATTCGATGAAAACCTTCTCCGATCAGCAGAGCCAGATGCAGGAGCATATGGCCAAGGCGTTCGGAGACGGTTCGCTTGCCCGGAATTTCCAGGCTCCATTGCAAATGATGGAAGAGCAGATCCGCCGCAATACGGAACTGTTCCGGCAGGCGATGCAGGGGTTCACACCTTTTGCAATGCCGCAGGCGCCCAAGGAAACGCGCAAGCCGAATGCATCCGAAATCGATGAGCTGAAGTCGCAGCTGCGCGCATTGCAGCAAAAACTCGATCAGCTCTGAAGGAGGCTGGAGCATTTCGGGTGAGACCCCTCAAATGCTCTCTCCGGTTCTTCAGTTTGCCGTCCGTTCCGGGACGCGCAGCAACAGAACAAACCCCAACCCCAGAAACACGATGAGGGTGGCCATTCCGATATGTGCGGAGCCACTGAGGTAGGTTGCTATTGAAAAGGACAGCGTCGCCATGAAGCTGGTGGCGCGGCCCGATAGCGCATAGATGCCGAAATAGCGTCCCGCCTCAGCAATGGTGATGTTGCGCGCCAGATAGGAACGCGACGAGGCCTGAACGGGACCGAAGGCGAGGCCAATCAATATGCCACAGAGCAGATAGGCCTTTTCCGCGCCGGTTGCGAAGATGCCGCCATTGTCCGCTGTCGACAATTGGATCCAGCCAAACAGTGTCGAGTCCTTTTCTGTCGAGACGATGCCGACCGTCGCGATGAGCAGCATAACCAGGCTGATGAGGATGGTGATCCGCGAGCCAAGTTTCTGATCGACGCGCCCGGCCGCAAAGCAACCCACGATGGCGACAACGTTGAGCAGGATGCCGAAGAGGCCGATTTCCATCGTCGCCCAGCCGAACATTCCCGCCGCAAATACGCCACCCAGAATGAGCACGCCGTTCACGCCGTCCTGATAAAGCATACGTGCAATCAGGAACCGCAACAGGAAGGGTCTGTCTCGAAGTTCGCGCAGGGTTGTCTTGAGCTCCGCAAGACCGGAGCGGATAGCCGCTCCGAAGGGTAGGCCCTTGTCCGCATCCGGGGTCAGCAGAAACATCGGCAGAATGAAGAGCAAATACCAGATTGCGGCTATCGGGCCGGTTATTCTGGCGTCCTCGCCGGTTGCTGGATCGAGACCGAAAAGCGGCTTGATACCGGCGATAGTCAGGCCTGTCTGTGGATTTGCGGCCAGAAGCGTCACCACGGCGATCAGCACCACCATGCCGCCGAGATAACCGAGTCCCCAGGCGAGATTGGAAATGCGTCCGACATTCTGCGGATTGGTCAGTCGCGGCATCATGGAATCGTTGAAGACGATCGAAAACTCCGCCGCGATGGATGCGAATATCATGCAGATGATCGGCAGGATGATCGGCGAACCCGGTGCTGCAAACCAGAGGAATAAAAGACTGACGATCTTGATGGTGGCAAAAAAGGCGATCCACGGCTTTCTCGCGCCGGACTGGTCAGCGATGGAGCCGAGAATGGGGGAGAAGAGGGCGATGATGATCGAAGAGACCGTCGCCATGTTGCTCCATGTCGCCTGCGCCGAAATAGGATCATCGGTGAGGCGGGCGACAAAGTAGGGTCCGAAAACGAAGGTCGTAACGACCGTGAAAAAGGGCTGTGCCGCCCAGTCGAACATGACCCAGCCCCAGATGCCGCGTTTGGCAACCACTGTTTCCGCATTTGGGGAGGGGACAGTCATTCATCGTCCTATCGGATATCGGGGGGATAAAATGCGTGATGCCGGCGCAACCGCTTCATTTAAGGCCATCCGGGCCAGTCACCCGGATGGCGTTTTTCGAATGGTCGATCAGCGCGTCAGAACGATATCACCAAGCAGCCCCGCCGCCACTGTCAGGCGGGCGAGGTTGGTATCGCCGCTTTCGCTGAGCGCACCGAGTTCCGAGACGATGCGATTGACGCGCACGCGGTCGGCCGCATACCAGGCCTGAACCGGGTCCTTTTCCTTCGCATACTCGGTGAGGGCCGAGATGACGATCCGGCGTCTTGACAAGGCGATCTGGTCCTGGCTGCGCAGAAGGGCCAGGCTCTCGTAATGATCGGCCGGTGTAATGCGCTGGCTGGCATCCAGCAGCCGCGCGACACGGAAGGTCGAGGAGACCGTGGCGTAGCTTTCGGCGGCGCGGGCAAGCGTCGTGCCCGCATTTTCGGCGATACGCATGATCTCCGGCACATAGACCAGCAGGGAAAGCGTATCCAGCTCCTCCAGAAGGCCAGAGGGAACACCGTCAATTTCCGTGACGCCAAGCTCGCGGCGATATTTCGCCGCTGCCGGTGACAGCGTCTTGATGGCGGTTTTCAGGCGCTCGATTTCGGTTGCCATGTCGCTCGTTCCAGCGCCCACGCTCCCGGTTTGCAGATAAAGCCTGCTTGCATCGGAGTAGATGCGGGTGATCGTGGCATAAAGTCCGTTCTGGACTTCTCCGCCGACCTTTCCGTCAAGCGCGTCGACCTCGCTCCACAGACGTTTGAGGCCGAAACCATCCTCCACGATCACCGCTGCCTTGACGACATCGGCCGACAGGAGGCCGCTCGCATCGGCGAGTTTCTGCACGAAGCCAGGGCCGCCGCGGTTTACCACGGCATTGGCGAGCGCTGTCGCAACGATTTCGCGGTGCAGGCGATGCGCCTTGATATCGTCTGCATAGTTCTTCTGCATCTTGGCCGGGAAATAGTCTGCGAGCAGATGCTGGAGATAGGGTTCGTCGGGCAGCGGGCTTGCCACCAGAGCGTCGAACAGCGTCAGCTTGGCGTAGGAAAGCAGCACGCCGATTTCCGGCCGGGTCAGCGGCTTGCCGGTGGCGTATCTTTCGCTGAGCTCGGCATTGCTCGGCAAGGTTTCGACCTTGCGGTTCAGTTGCCCGGTTGCCTCCAGCGCGCTCATCAGGCGGCCGAGTTCTTCCCGGTTTGCAAGCCCAAGCCGCTCCGTCAGCGAGATTGCCAGCGATTGCAGGTAGTTGTTGCGCAGCACCAGCTGCGCCACTTCCGGCGTCATGGAGGCAAGAAGCTGGTTGCGCTTCGGCATCGTCAGGCGACCGCTATTGACCGCGGAGGCGAGGGCGATCTTGATATTGACCTCGACGTCGGAGGAATTCACGCCGGCCGAGTTGTCGATGGCGTCGGAATTGCAACGTCCACCCGCCAGCGCATAGGCGATGCGGCCCTTCTGGGTGATGCCGAGATTGGCGCCTTCGCCGATGACCTTGGCGCGCAGCTCCGTGGCGTTGACGCGGATGGGGTCATTCGCCCTGTCACCCACCTCGGCGTTGGTTTCCACCGCCGCCTTGATATAGGTGCCGATGCCGCCGAACCACAGAAGATCGGTTGGCGCCTTCAGAATGGCGGTCATGATCTCGAAGGGTGTGGCAACGGATTTGTCGATGCCGATGGCAGCGACGGCTTCCGGCGTCAGCGTCACCGATTTTTCGGAACGCGAGATGATCATTGCGCCTTTTGAGAGCGTCGAACGGTCGTAATCCTGCCAGCTTGAGCGTGGCAATTCGAAAAGCCGCTTGCGCTCAGCGAAGGATTTGTCGGTATCGGGATCCGGATCGATGAAGATATCGCGGTGATCGAAGGCTGCGATCAGCCTGATCTTTTCCGACAGCAACATGCCGTTGCCGAAAACGTCGCCGGACATGTCGCCGACACCCGCCACTGTGAAGGGCGTGGTCTGGATGTCAGTGTCCATTTCGCGGAAATGACGCTTTACCGTTTCCCACGCACCGCGCGCGGTGATGCCCATCTTCTTGTGGTCGTAACCGGCGGAACCACCCGATGCGAAGGCATCGTCCAGCCAGAAGCCGGCGTCGTGGGCAAGGCCGTTTGCCGTATCGGAGAATGTCGCGGTCCCCTTATCGGCGGCGACGACGAAATAGGGATCGTCACCATCAAGCCGCAACGTATCGGCCGGCGGTAAGACGGCGTCGTCGACGATATTGTCGGTGATGGACAGAAGAGTGCGGATATAGGTCTTGTAGGCTTCACGGCCTGCATTGAAGACCTCGTCGCGGGAGCCGCCAACAGGCAGGTTCTTCGGGAAAAAGCCGCCCTTGGCGCCAACGGGAACGATCACCGCGTTCTTGACCTGCTGCGCCTTGACGAGACCGAGCACTTCCGTGCGGTAGTCCTGGCCGCGATCCGACCAGCGCAGACCGCCGCGCGCCACTTTGCCGAAGCGCAGATGCACGCCTTCTACTTCGGTTCCGTAGACGAAGATTTCGCGGAAGGGACGCGGATCGGGCAGGCCGTCCAGATGTTTGGGATCGAACTTGAACGCCAACAGGTCACGCGGCGTGCCATCGGTGTTTTTCTGGAAGTAGTTGGTACGAAGCGTGGCGTCGATGGCATTGACATAACGCCGCAAGGTGCGGTCTTCGTCGAGATTGGGAACACCGCTCAATGCCGCTTCGATCGTCTTGTGCATTTCTGCCAGTTTCTTCAGCCGCTTCTTCTCGTCGATGGACGGATCGAAGCCAGCCTTGAACAGAGCGAAAATATTCCGTGAAATGGCCGGATATTTAAAGAGCGTTTCGGAAATATGCTCCTGGGAATAAACGATTCCAGTCTGGCGCAGATAACGGGCATAAGCGCGCAGGACGGACACTTCGCGCACGGTAAGGCCGCAGGCGAGGATCAGCCGGTTGAAGTTGTCATTATCGACCTTGCCCGAGAAGGCAGCAAGGAATGCTTCTTCGAGTTTCTGTCCGTATTGCGGCAGATCCAGCGTCACGCCCTTGGCGACAGCGAGTTCCATATCATGCAGCACGATGTCGCGCTTTTCGCCATCCGAGATGACACCGATGTCGAAGGTGCGCTCACTGATGACGTTGAAACCGAGGTTTTCGAGCAGCGGCACACGGCGCGACAGTGGCAGATGGCCGTCCCGATGGAAGATCTTCAGCGACAGCGTTTCAGCTGACTGGCCTTCCTGCTGGTAAAATTCGATGCGGACCGGCTCACCCTTCACGGTGGCCAGAATATCCGCCATGTCGCCAATCGCCTCTTCCGGCGTGAAGGCTTCCTGATAGGCCTGATCCACCTCCAGAACCGGCGCACCCGGTTCGGAAAGGGCAACGAAATGGTCTATCCAGCGTGCTGCGATATCGCTGACGGCATCCTCCAGCCTGTCCTGCGCGATACGCGGCGTCTTGCCTTCCGTGCGGCCGACGATGAAATGGACGCGGGCGACAGCGCCTTCGGGGAAGGCCGGGTAATAGGCGGAAATATGCCCGTCATAGACCTTGCTCAGATAGTCGCCGATCTTCTCGCGCACATAGGAATTGTATTCCTCGCGCGGCACGAAGATGATGGCCGAGACGAAGCGGTCGAAACGGTCGATACGTGCGAGGACGCGCACGCGTGGGCGGTCGCTCAGTTCCATGATCTGCTCGATAAAGCGGATCAGAAGATCCGTTTCGATCTGGAAGAGATCGTCGCGCGGATAGGCTTCCAGCGTGTTCTGCAGAATGCGGCCGGAGTGGCTGTTCGGATCAAAACCGAAATGCCGCTCGACATCCGCAATTTTGGCACGTAGCAGCGGGATGTGCTTTACCGAACGCGTATAGGCGGTGGCGGTGAAAAGGCCGACGATGCGCAATTCACCGATGACATTGCCATCCTCGTCGAAGCGCTTGATGCCGATATAATCCATGTAAGCGCGGCGATGCACGATGGACTTCACATTCGCCTTGGTCACGATGAGGAAATCCGGACCGTCGAGGAAGGCGAGGATTTCAGGCGTCGTCGTCACGGCGTCCTTGCCAAGGCGCAGCACGCGCACATCCGGATCGCTCAAACTGCCGAGGCCGACTCCGTCACCGCGTTCGATTTTCGCGTTCTTTCCCGTTCCGGAATAGGTGTAATCGCGCATGCCGAGGAAGGTGAAATTGTCGTTGCGAAGCCAGTTGAGAAACTCGACGGCTTCCGCGCGCTCGGTCTTGCGCCGCGAGGAGCCGCGTTTCGACAATTCGTCTAGGGCTTCGTCGAGCTTCGACAGCATGGGCCGCCAGTCTCTGTAGGCGGACTGAACCTGCGCCAGCACGAAACGCAATCTTTCTTCCAGCGCCGTTGCGGCCTGCTGGGTCAGTGGGGCGATGTGCAACTGGATGAGGCTGATATTCCCGGTGGGATCGTCATCAGGCTCCGCAAGGCGATAACCCGCCTGCGCCGTTGCATCCGGCACCAGAATGGGGTGGACCGCGAGATAGAGGCCGCGATAGCTGCTTGTGACCTCACCCATGACGGAATCGTAGAGGAAGGGCATATTGCGGCCGATAATCGTCAGAACCGTTACCGGAATATCTCGCGGGGTGACGCCCTCCACCTGGGCGATGCTGATATGGGGCGCGTCTCCAGTCCAGCGCGAAAGAGCCTCGAAACTGTGCGCCGCGCTTGCGGCCAGCATTTCGGCGGAATAATATTCTATGTCGTCGGCGCTTGCTCTTCCATAGAGTATACCCGGATCAAGAAATGGCGCGTTTTCGGCAATTGCCTGCTGTCGTGCTTTTTCGATCTGTTTTTCGCGTTTTGGATTATTTCTGTAGCCCATTTGATGTGGATTCCTCCAAAAATCACACTTTAACGTAAAAAAGCACCGTCAATTTGCGGATTTTGCCTTTTCATTCGAATCGGATATTGGCGTGTAATTACGAAGAGTTTAAGAGGCTTTCGTGTTTCTTCAGTCGGGAAGTGAAATTTTTTTGCTTCTTATACGGTAGGGACCGGTTACGAAGCATTTGACAGTATTCCGGTAGCCCATTTATAGGTGGTTCTTTGGCCGCCATGTGATGTTGCGGCCACGGTCGAAGCAAATTATTGATTTGTGCCTATTTTTGTGGTACACCAACGATACTGATCCACAGCGTGGCATTTGTGTGCCCAAAAACACCACGAAAGCAACACCTCTTTTGCACGCGGTTTCCGTGACATATCGAGCGTTTACGTTATCGAAGCCCGCAATGCGGGAAGGTGTGTTTTTGCGTGCACGGCTGGACCAGTGCGGAGTCACCTGACGGTTCCCCCGTCTCATCAGGGCCTGACCGACCCAACCCCGGCGTTGCCGGGTATGTAACAGGGAGTTTTTAGAACGAATGACGACCCAGCAGAAGAAATCTCCAGCACATCACGGTTTCAAAACCGGTGAAGCGATTGTGTATCCCGCTCATGGTGTCGGTACCATTTCTGCCATCGAGGAACAAGAAGTTGCCGGCATGAAGCTTGAGCTTTTTGTCATCGATTTCGAAAAAGACAAGATGCGTCTTAAAGTTCCCGTCGCTAAAGCCGTGAGCATCGGCATGCGCAAGCTTTCCGAAGGCGATTTTGTCGAGCGGGCGCTGAAAGTGGTGCAGGGCAAGGCGCGTGTGAAGCGTACCATGTGGTCGCGCCGCGCCCAGGAATATGATGCGAAAATCAATTCCGGCGATCTTATCGCGATTGCGGAAGTTGTGCGCGATCTTTACCGTGCGGAAAATCAGCCGGAGCAGTCCTATTCCGAGCGTCAGCTTTACGAAGCTGCTCTTGATCGCATGGCGCGCGAAATTGCTGCTGTCAACAAGATGTCTGAAACCGAGGCTGTCCGCCTGGTGGAAGTCAACCTTGCCAAGGGTCCGAAGCGCGGCAAGGCCGTCGAAGAGGACGATTCTCAGGAAGAAGCCGCGTAATCACCGGCTTTCTCCTTTTTTAAAAAAACCCGCCAAGAATGGCGGGTTTTTTTGTGCCTGATCTACAGGATGCGAATTTTCGTACCCTTGCGCATATGGGGCAGAATGCGCCTCATGTCGCGGGGATGGAGAGCGACGCAGCCGGCGGTCGGCTCATATCCCGGGCGGATCATGTGCATGAAGATTGCCGAACCGCGGTTCCGACTTCTCGACGTGATGTTCCAATCGAGCACGAGGCAAACGTCATAAAGGCCGTCCTTTCGCATCATCTCCTCGTGGCTCAGTGCGAAAGGGGACTTGACCAACCTGTTGTAACTGGCGCTGCGTGGCTCGTCGCACCAAAGCATGGATTGCTGCGTCCGTTGCATCGGCAATGTCGTGGCGATGGCGGGGTTACGGTCGCCGCGATAAAATCCGTGCAGCAGGCGCGTGACGGAAATGGGTGACTTTCCATCTCCCTCGCGTTTGAGCACGGTACGGCCATTGCGCCCGATCGCTGCGGGAAAGGTGAGATGCCCAAGCTGAACGATGGCCCGGCTTATTTTCAAAGGCGCTGGCCGAACCATGAGCGTCGATGCGCGTTTATGTTGCTTTACGGGCTGTCTGCTCATGTTTTTCACGAGATTTTGCTTTGCAGGTTATCTAACGTGAAGTCATAGCACTTCGTAATATCATGGCAATGGGTTGACCTTTTATCGGCAAACCGCTGAATTGGCTGACAATTAGAGCGCCGTGCCTTATTTCAGAGGCACAAGGGATGCTCTAACTCTTTTAAACTACGCATTGCGCTTTCCGAAAATCGACGGTGATTTTTGGGCCGATGCGCTAAAGTAAGAAAGGCTGAGAATCCGAATGACGGCTCGCACTATCCTTTTGGTGGACGACGACGACGAT
The DNA here is from genome assembly GCF_900215635.1 of Rhizobium sp. AN6A. Taxonomy (NCBI): domain Bacteria; kingdom Pseudomonadati; phylum Pseudomonadota; class Alphaproteobacteria; order Hyphomicrobiales; family Rhizobiaceae; genus Rhizobium; species Rhizobium sp. AN6A. The sequence continues at coordinate 979,851 of NZ_OCNC01000004.1, read as the reverse complement.
CTTCGGGAGACGCTGACTGAGCAACTATCTCCCTATGAGGAATTCTCGCTTCTGAGCGGCGCAAACGCTGCGCAGGCGATGCAGACCGCAAAGACTGCCCAGGTCGATCTTCTGATCATGGATGTCGGCCTTCCTGACATGGATGGCCGCGAGGCGGTGAAGCTGCTGCGCAAGGGTGGCTTCAAGGCGCCGATCATTATGCTGACCGGGCACGATACCGATTCCGACACTATTCTCGGTCTCGAAGCGGGCGCCAATGATTATGTGACGAAGCCATTCCGCTTCGCCGTCCTTCTGGCCCGCATCCGGGCGCAGCTGCGTCAATACGAGCAGAGCGAGGATGCGGTTTTCACCGTTGGCCCCTATCAGTTCAAACCCAGCCAGAAGCTGCTGACGACGGAAGACGGCAAAAAAATCCGGCTGACGGAAAAGGAAGCGGCGATCATCCGTTATCTGTACCGCGCCGGGAGCGCCGTCGTTACCCGCGACGTCTTGCTGGAAGAGGTCTGGGGTTATAATTCCGGAGTGACGACGCATACGCTCGAAACGCATGTGTATCGTCTGCGCCAGAAGATCGAGCGAGACCCCTCCAATGCCGAAATTCTGGTGACCGAGAACGGCGGATACAAGATCGTTCCCTGAACGAACGCCCTTTCTGCGTTCGAAAGGACGCAGAATATTCTAACATCTTGTATTTTGAAGGCCGATATCCGAAAACCGCTATAGTGGTGCAGGCGGTTTTCTGGAGTAGCAATCGACATGGCCTTGACGGATGACATCATGCTTCTGGGGCAAGTGCCGTTGTTTGCCGGCTTCAGCGACGATCAGTTGCGGCTGATCGCCTTCGGCGCGGAACGCCGCCGCGTGGCGGCGGGTCAGACTTTGTTCAGGGAACATTCCCCGGCCGAGTGCGCCTTTGCTGTGACGTCAGGCCATTTCGAGCTATTTACGGCCGGGCGGGATGGCAAGCCAGCGTTGCAGGCGACACCGGGCAAGGGGGCGCTGCTTTCGGAGCTGGCGCTTTTCACGCTCTGTGAGAGGAAATTCACCGCCATTGCCGCGGAGGATTCCGAGGTCATCCGGATAACGCGCATTCTCTTTCACCGGCTGGTGGAGGAGTTTCCCGAGGTTGCCGATATCGTGTCGGCGCGTATTCGCGATAATATCGCCGCACTTGCGGCGGGCGCGGCCCTTTTGCAGAACCGCTTCTCCTGATTTTAAAGAGCCAGCGCTTCAGAAACGGAAATGGGCTGTAACTGGAACGTGGTCGGATGGCCGGTTCCAACCGCGTGCTTCGCGCAGGATATCGATCTTTTCAAGCGAGGGGCCGAGATCCTGAGACGACCAGATATGGTCGAGACGGCGGCCACGGTCTGCGGCTTCCCAATCCTTGGCGCGGTAGCTCCACCAGGTATAAATCTTTTCACTATCAGGCACGTTCAGCCGCATCAGGTCGAGCCAGCTGCCCTTCTTCATGATATCGAGCATGCCGTCGGTTTCCACCGGCGTATGGCTGACGATCTTCAGCAGTTGCTTGTGCGACCAGACGTCATTTTCAAACGGCGCGATGTTGAGATCGCCCACGAGAATGGACGAGGTGCCGGGCACGCCGTCGGCGCGAAGCGCCTTCATCTCTTCGATGAAATCCAGCTTGTGGCCGAATTTCGGGTTTATCGACCGGTCGGGTTCGTCACCGCCAGCCGGAACATAAAAATTATGCAGCCGTATGCGGCGCGACCCAACCTGAAAAATCGCGGAAATGTGTCGTGCATCGCCGATACCGCAATAGTCCTGACGGTGATCTTCTGTCAGCGGAATTTTCGAAGCGATTGCCACACCGTGATAGCCCTTCTGGCCATGGATGATGACGTGTTCGTAACCGAGCGCCTTCAGCGGCTTCATCGGAAACTCGCCATTCGGGCATTTCGTTTCCTGCAGGCAGAGAATGTCGGGTTTGTAACGCACCAGAAACTGCTCCACGATCGGCATTCTGAGCCTGACCGAGTTGATGTTCCAGGTGGTTATCGAAAACGACATGCATGTGCTCCGCTTCTATAGCCTCGAAGCCGATTGTTTCGAGACATGTTTCCGGGGCGCAGGCTTATAACATCGCAATGGAAACGGGAATGTATTTTAGCGGCAAAATAAAAAAGGCGACCGCACGGCCGCCTTTTGAACTGTCGCCATGGACCGCCCCGGCCTTTAGCCGCGTTTGCGGACTTCTTCGTAGTTGATGTTGAAAACGCGTTCGTCGAGGTTAACGCCCGTCTGCACGTTGAAGATCATGACGGTCGTGTCCTTGTTCTGGGCATCGGTCGTCGTCCATTGCCTCAGATCGAAGGTTTTCGGGTCAAACATCAGGGTAATGGTGGAATCGCCGAACACGCTCTTGTCACCCAGTACGATGGTGGTCAGGTCGGACTCTTCCTTCACGTTCCGGACCTTCTGGTTGCTCAGATCGATCTTGTCGGACAAAAGCAGGCTGAGCGGGGTCTTTGACAGTGGATACAGATCCCATGTCTTCAGCTTCATGTTGCCGATGACGACATTCTTGCCGTCGGAGATGACCCGCATGGGCGAGGGGTCCTCATAATTGAAGCGAAGCTTGCCGGGCCGTTCGATGTAAAATTTGCCGCCGGTCTGTTCACCGCGTGGGCCAAACTGGACAAACTCTCCCATCATGGTTTTGACCGACGAGAAGTGATTGGCAATTTTCTGCGCGGTCGCGCTGTTACCGGCAGCCTGGGCAAATGCGTTGAGCGGCGACAGGCCAGCCATGACAGCAGCCATGGAAAACGCCGTCAGCACGCCACGTCGCGTCACGCCGTTCTCTGGTGTGTTTGCGGTGGCAATCTCGCCGGTGGTGAGGTCGTTCATTCTGTTCTCCTTCATCGCAGCGATTTTCCGCATAAAGGCGGCGGCTTCATGACGTTGAAAGCGTGTATTAACGCTTCTTCGCCCCGCTTGGTTGCCGTCTTCGCCTCACGCATGTCGTTATCCCGAAACCACGACAGCCTTTTGGGCGACGTGCATTACCGCTCGATGATGTCTGCTTCCGTTGGTACGAGTATTTCGCGTTTTCCGGCATGATTGGCCGGGCCGATGATGCCTTCCTGCTCCATGCGTTCGATTAGCGAGGCGGCGCGGTTGTAGCCGATGCCGAGACGCCGCTGGACGTAGGAGGTGGAGGCCTTGCCATCCCTCAGCACGACAGCCACGGCCTGATCATAGGGGTCTTCCGAATCGGAGAAATTGCCGGCGCCGGCCGGGCCGCCGCCATTGCCTTCCTCATCGTCTTCCTCGGTGATCGCTTCAAGATATTCCGGCGTGCCTTGCGTCTTGAGATAGGCGACGATCTCTTCCACTTCATTGTCGGAGACGAAGGGACCGTGCACGCGCTGGATGCGGCCGCCACCGGCCATATAGAGCATGTCACCCATGCCGAGCAGCTGTTCGGCGCCCTGTTCGCCCAGAATGGTGCGGCTATCGATCTTCGACGTTACCTGGAACGAGATGCGGGTCGGGAAGTTCGCCTTGATGGTGCCGGTGATGACGTCGACGGACGGGCGCTGGGTTGCCATGATGACATGAATGCCGGCGGCACGCGCCATCTGAGCGAGGCGCTGTACGGCACCTTCGATGTCCTTGCCTGCCACCATCATAAGATCCGCCATTTCGTCGATAATGACGACGATATAGGGCAGGGGCTTCAGGTCGAATTCTTCCGTTTCGTACATTGCCTCGCCGGTCTGACGGTCGAAGCCGGTCTGCACCGTGCGGGTGAGGATTTCGCCCTTGTCGATCGCCTGCTGCACACGGCTGTTGAAGCCATCGATGTTGCGCACACCGATCTTCGACATCTTCTTGTAGCGCTCCTCCATCTCGCGCACCGTCCACTTCAGCGCCACGACGGCTTTTTTCGGATCGGTAACGACGGGGGAGAGCAGATGCGGAATACCGTCATAGATCGATAGTTCGAGCATTTTCGGGTCGATCATGATCAGGCGGCATTGCTCCGGCGACATGCGATAAAGCAGCGACAGGATCATGGTGTTGATGGCGACCGACTTGCCCGAACCCGTGGTACCGGCAACGAGAAGATGCGGCATCTTGGCAAGATCGGCAATGACGGGTTCGCCGCCGATGGTCTTGCCGAGCGCCATGGCGAGCTTGGCCTTGCTGTTTTCAAAGTCGCGGCTGCCGACCAGTTCACGCAGGAACACGGTTTCACGCGTCTGGTTCGGAAGCTCGATGCCAATGGCATTGCGGCCGGGCACAACGGCAACGCGCGCGGCGATCGCGCTCATGGAGCGGGCGATGTCATCGGCAAGGCCGATGACGCGCGAAGATTTGATGCCGGGTGCTGGTTCCAGTTCGTAGAGCGTGACGACCGGGCCGGGGCGGACGTGAATGATTTCACCCTTGACGCCGAAATCCTCGAGAACCCCTTCCAGAAGGCGGGCATTCTGCTCCAGCACTTCCTCGTTCAGCGTATGGTCGCGAACGACGTTCTTGGGTTCCGCCAGAAGATGCACGGTGGGCAGCTGGAAACCGTCTGCGGCAATAAAGGAGGTCTGCGCTTCCCTTGCCACGCGCTCGCTGGGCTTCGGGCGTGCGGAAGGGGCGGTTATTCTGGGCTGGCCGCGTCCGGGTGCCTGTCTTGCCACGAACTTCGGGTCGTTCTCGTCCAGGCTGTCGTCGTCCGAGAGAATACCGTTGGGCAATCGCCGACCGTCTGCGTCTAACGACGGTTCGTCGTCCCCGTCCGCATCATGATCGGGTGCGATGGAGGGAGGCGACATCTGCCGGCGGGATGCGGCGCGTTCTTCGAACGACGGTTCCGCGCGCTGGTCGAGGCGGTTGATCGCCGTCTTGAGGCGAGAGGGTTCGTTCAGCGTGCCGAATTCATATTCGTTGAAATCGTATGGATGTTCGAATTCGCCGTGCAGGGATTTCGACTTCAGGCCGAACAGGCGGCGAAGGCGGGCCTGCGAGATGTACCAGTAATGTGCGATTGCGCCGAAGGCGAGAATATTGGCGAAGAAGCCTTCGCCCTCTTCATCGTCTTCTTCCTCGACCTGACGGGTGGCGCGGGCCTTGTTTGCGACCGGCGCGCGTTCCTCCTGTTCCAGGTCATCTTCCGGGCGTCCCACGAGACCGGCGGCAAACAGCATCATCAAGGCGGCGGGAGCAGCGAATATCGCGCCCAGCACCGTCGCAATCGTGCCGGTGGGGTAAGCGCCGATGAAGAGAGCTGGGAAGCGCAGGATCATATCGCCGATGACGCCACCGATGCCGTTCGGCAGCGGCCATGTCACGGGCGCGGGAAAACAGCCGAGTGAGGCGGCGCAGACGATGGCGCCGGCGATCCAGGCGACGAGGCGGGCGGGTATCCGATTGAACTTACGACCGGCGATCAGGGCGATCGCCCAGGCAATCACCGGCAAAAGCGCAATAATTGCGGAAAGGCCGAGGAACTGCATCACGATATCGGCGAAGATTGCGCCGCCGTAGCCGAGAAGATTGGTGGGCTGGTTGCCCGTCGCATAGGACAGGCTCGGGTCCGCCACGTTCCATGTGGCAAGTGCGGTAATCCCCAGCGCAATCGTGGCAAGCAAGGCAAAACCGGCAAGAGCCATGACCTGCCGCACGAAAAACGCCGTCAGCACGAAACGCGTGTGACGACCGTCGAATGTCGGAGAATTCATTCTGCCCATGTCCCTGAACCCGTAGTTTTTGTGGTTTCGGCAAGATCCGGCAGTTGACCAGATCCAGGATTGACAGGGAAAACTAACAGCTTGCTGGTTAATGTCGTGTTAACCATGCGGTTTTTTAAAAGCCGCTTCCGGATTTGCGGCAAAGAAAAGGCCCGCCGAAGCGGGCCTTCTTTTGGGAGAGGGGATGGAGAACCCCTTTTCCCTGATATTAGGAGTGGTAGGCGGCTTCGCCGTGGGTCGCAAGGTCGAGACCTTCGCGTTCCGCTTCAACCGGAACCCGCAGACCAACGATCACGTCGACGATCTTGTAGAGGATTGCCGAGACGACTGCGCACCATACGATGGTGATGGCGACGGCAACGAACTGCGTCCAGAGCTGCGAGGAGATGGAGAAGTCCGCCTTGCCCGTGCCGCCAAGCAGCGGAGACGTGAAGATGCCGGTGCCGAGGGCGCCGATGATGCCGCCGATGCCGTGGACACCGAAGACGTCAGCTGTGTCGTCGTAGCCGAACTTGTTCTTCACAACCGAGACGAAGAAGTAGCAGATCGGCGAGACGATGAGGCCGAGAACGATAGCGCCCATGGGTCCGACGGAACCGGCCGCAGGCGTTACGGCGACGAGGCCGGCGATCATGCCCGAAGCTGCGCCCAGCATGGAAGCCTTGCCGCGGGTGAAGCTTTCAACCAGCGACCAGGAAACGATGGCTGCTGCAGTGGCGAGGAAGGTGTTCATGGTTGCAAGAACCGCACCGCCAGATGCTTCGAGGTTGGAGCCGGCGTTGAAGCCGAACCAGCCGAACCACAGCATGGCTGCGCCAACCAGCGTCAGCGTCATGGAGTGCGGGGCCATCATGTCCTTGCCGAAGCCGGTACGCTTGCCAACCATGATCGCGCCGATCAAGCCAGCGATGCCGGCATTGATGTGAACGACCGTGCCGCCGGCGAAGTCGAGTGCGCCCATGCCGAAGATCAGGCCATTCGCGTCCCAGACCATGTGAGCGATCGGGAAGTAGACGAAGGTGGCCCACAGGATGGTGAACAGGATGACTGCCGAGAACTTCACGCGTTCCGCAAATGCACCGATGATCAGCGCAGGCGTAATAGCCGCAAAGGTCATCTGGAAGGCGATGAAGGTGTATTCATAGATCACGACGCCCTGGGAGAAGGTTGCCGAGGTGCTGTCAAGCGAAACGCCGGACAGGAACAGCTTGCCGAAACCGCCGAAATACGGGCCGGTGCCGCCGCCGAAGGCGAAGGAGTAACCGTAGATTACCCAGACGAGCATCATGACCGCGCCGATGACCGTGCACTGCATGAGAACGGAGAGCATGTTCTTGGTGCGCACGAGGCCGCCATAGAACAGGGCCAGACCCGGAATGATCATGAAAAGCACGAGGATCGTCGCGACATACATGAATGCGGTGTCGGCTTTTTCCGGAACGGGGGCCGCCGCTGCTACTGCCGGCGCGGCATCCTGCGCAAAGGCGATTGCCGGGGCCATCAGGGCCGCCACACCGGCGCCCAGTTTGCCGAGCGTTGAAAACTTGTTGAGTTGCATAGCTAGAAAACTCCCTGTCAGCCGTGCTTCAAAGCGCTTCTGTGTTGGTTTCGCCGGTACGGATGCGCACGGCCTGTTCGATAGAGTAGACGAAGATCTTGCCGTCACCGATCTGCCCGGTTTTTGCAGCCGATGCGATTGCCTCGACAGCCTTGTCGACGACGTCTGATGCAACCGCGATCTCGATCTTCAGTTTGGGAAGAAAGCTCACCGCATATTCCGTGCCGCGATAAATCTCGGTATGTCCCTTCTGGCGTCCGTAACCCTTTACCTCGGTCACGGTCAGGCCTTGGATGCCGACGCCGGTGAGCGCTTCGCGCACTTCATCCAGCTTGAACGGCTTGATAATGGCCATCACAATTTTCATCTGGTTTCCCATCCTTTGTTTGTCCTCGGCACGGAGCCGACTCTCCTCGCGCTGGCAGATCAGTAACAGCGACTACGGACATACATTCAAGGGGCGTGCCAGTTTTGATGTGGCTTCTAAGTTATTGAAATATAAAAATTATATGACAGGCGTCTGAAAAACGGGCATTGGGTGGCGCAATTTTCGTCTATTAAATGTGCGATTTTTTAAAAAAGCGCATTATTTAAGCATTTGCCCTTTTGCGGATCAAACCTTCCTGTGCGACGGAGGCGATCAGTTCACCCTGTCTGGTGAAAATATTGCCACGGGTCAAACCGCGTGCTCCCGAGGCGCTGGGGCTGTCCTGCGTGTAGAGCAGCCAGTCGTCCAGCCGGCAGGGACGGTGGAACCACATGGCGTGATCGAGGCTCGCCACCTGAATGGCCGGATCGAAGATCGTCGTTCCGTGGGCATAGAGCGACGTATCGAGCAATGTCATATCCGAGAGATAAGCGAGAATGGCCGACTGGAAACGTGGATCGTCCGGCACATCACCGACAGCGCGAACCCAGATATCCTGCTGCGGTTCCAGCTTTTCTTTCGAAATATAGTGGGTCAGCGAAACCGGCCTGATCTCGATCGGGCGCTTGTTGCTCCAGTATTTGCGGATCGAAGCGGGTGCGTTGGCGAGGAAGGCCGCTTGCATCTCATCTTCACTCATCAGCTTTTCGGGCGGCGTCACATCCGGCATTCTTATCTGATGATCGAAGCCGTCCTCGACGATCTGGAACGACGCCGACATGGAAAAGATCGCCTTGCCATGCTGGATGGCGACCACGCGCCGGGTGCAGAAGCTCGCACCGTCGCGAATGCGCTCCACCTGGTAGAGGATGGGCACCAGCGGGTCGCCGGGGCGCATGAAATAGGAATGCAGCGAATGAACGAAACGATCATCATCCACGGTTCGTTGAGCTGCGATCAATGCCTGCGCGATGACCTGGCCGCCGAAAACGCGCTGCCAGCCAATTTGCGGGCTTTCACCCCGAAACAGGTTTTCTTCCAGCTTCTCGAGATCGAGTGTGGAGATCAGATTGGCCATCGGATCTGACGTTTGCGAGGGATGCGACATTTTTTCGGCCTGCTCCGGCTGTAGGAAGACGTCACATGGTCTATAGTGCGCCGATGATGCGTGCACAAGATTTGAGGAGAAGCGCGATGCTGGACGTGGTGGTGGCAGGCGGCGGTTATGTCGGCCTTTCCGTTGCTGTCGCAATTAAGCAGGCAGCCGGACATCTTAATGTGCAGGTGGTTGAAGCCGCTCCCGAGGATGTTTGGAAGAAGGACGTCCGCGCTTCCGCCATTATCGCGGCGGCCACACGCATGCTCGACGTTTTCGGCATATGGAACGAGATCGAGCCGGAGGCCCAGCCGATCCACAAGATGATCGTCACCGATTCGAAGACCGCCGATCCGGTTCGCCCGGTGTTTTTGACATTCGACGGCGCGGTGGAGGAGGGCAGGCCCTTCGCTCATATGGTGCCGAATGTCGCGATGGTGGGTGCGCTGCGAGGCCTGTGTGAGCGCCTCGGCATCGAGATCCGCCATGGTCTCAGTGTTTCCGGCTTTTCCGCCGGCCCGCAATCGACGGCTATTTCACTTTCCGACGGCTCGTCGCTTGAGGCGCGACTGCTCATAGCCTGCGATGGGGTTCGCTCTGCTTTGCGGGATATGGCAGGAATAAAAACCGTGCACTGGAATTACGACCAGTCCGGGATCGTCACCACCGTTGAACACGAGCGGCCGCATGAGGGGTGCGCGGAGGAACATTTCCTGCCGTCGGGGCCTTTCGCCGTGCTTCCCTTGAAAGGGAACCGCTCCTCGCTTGTCTGGACCGAACGTACGGCCGATGCCGACAGGCTGGTTGCTGTCGACGATCTGGTGTTCGAGGAGGAACTTGAACGCCGGTTCGGCCACAAGCTCGGTCCGGTCCGTCCCATCGGTCCCCGTCGCGCCTTTCCGCTGGGCTTGACGCTGGCGCGTTCCTTCGTCGCGCCACGTTTTGCACTTGCCGGCGATGCGGCGCATGGAATTCACCCGATTTCCGGTCAGGGCCTCAATCTCGGCTTCAAGGATGTTGCGGCACTGGCCGAAACCGTGGTCGAGGCCGACCGTCTCGGCCTTGATATTGGCTCTCTCAACGTTCTCGACCGTTACCAGTCCTGGCGGCGTTTCGACACGTTGCGGATGGGTGTGACGACGGATGTGCTTAACCGGCTTTTCTCCAATGATGTCGGTCCCATTCGCGTCATGCGTGATTTCGGTCTGGGTGTGGTCGATCGTTTGCCGGGTCTGAAATCCTATTTCATCGGTCAGGCTGCCGGCACGACAGATGCGGGCGCGCCGCGCCTGCTTGCCGGCGAGGCACTCTGATATTGCCGTTCGTGCCTGTGCCGGAGCGGCTTTCCAGCGATTGCCGCTTGACAGTCGATTCCGGTATTTTCCGCCGGAAGCCGGTGCCGCAAAGCTGAATCCGGACAAGGACTTACCCGGATTCACAATCTGGTATAGGGCAGGCATCTGCCAACCAGATGTTGCGGAGAACAAAAGCTGAATCCGGTGGAGTCAGCGATTCGTATTCGATTCGTTCGCAGACTGTTCCGTGTCCGAATCGATTCCGGTTTCGCCGGATTCTTTTTAATATTTCAACTATCTGAATCAAAACGGAAAATTCCGCCGGGGAAGGACCTCTTACCACTTTGCGGACAAGGCCTATTGCCTTTGTCGGCGGGCGTTGCCATGTGTGGTGCGTGTGCGGCCCGTATCAGTGAATGGCGGGCGGCACAGCAAGCAGATGAAGTCGATTCACGGATAGTACGTTGAATTCTCGCCCCATGATCCTGAGCGGCCGCGGTGTCACGGCCGTTCTCGGCCCCACCAATACCGGCAAGACCCATTACGCCATCGAGCGCATGGTGGCACATGGCAACGGTGTCATCGGCCTTCCGCTGCGCCTTCTGGCGCGTGAGGTCTATACCCGTCTTGTCGAAAAGGTGGGTGCGCCGAATGTGGCGCTGATAACCGGCGAAGAAAAGATCGCCCCTCCGAAAGCCAAATATTCCGTCTGTACGGTGGAAGCCATGCCGCGCGAGACAACGGCCGCATTCGTCGCCATCGACGAAGTGCAGCTGGCCGGTGATCTGGAGCGCGGGCATATCTTTACCGACCGCGTGCTGCATCTGCGCGGGCGGGAGGAAACGCTGCTTCTGGGTGCGGGCACGATGCGCCCGATCCTCGAAAAGCTGCTGCCGGGAATTACCGTGGTCGAACGTCCGCGCCTGTCGCAGCTTTTTTATGCGGGCCAGAAGAAGATAACCCGCCTGCCGCAACGCACGGCAATCGTCGCCTTTTCGGCGGAAGAGGTCTATGCCATTGCCGAGCTGGTGCGCCGCCAGCGTGGTGGCGCAGCCGTTGTGATGGGCGCGCTTTCGCCGCGTACGCGCAACGCCCAGGTGGGGCTCTACCAGTCCGGCGACGTCGAATATCTCGTGGCGACTGATGCCATCGGCATGGGCCTCAACCTTGATGTCGATCATGTCGCCTTTGCGCAGGACCGCAAGTTCGACGGTTATCAGTTCCGCAATCTCAATCCGGGCGAAATCGGCCAGATCGCCGGCCGCGCCGGCCGCCATCTTCGCGATGGCACGTTCGGTGTGACGGGGCGCGTCGATCCATTTGACGACGAGTTGGTGGAGCGTATCGAAACCCATCAGTTCGACTCGGTGAAGGTGCTGCAATGGCGGACGAAAAATTTCGATTTTTCCTCCATCGCCAATCTGCGTCTGAGCCTCGATGCCGCCCCGGCGATCCAGGGCTTATCACGGGCCTTGCCGGCGATCGACCAGCAGGCGCTCGAATATCTGTCGCGCTACCCTGAAATCATCGACGTGGCGACGACGGAGGCGCGGGTGGAAAAACTCTGGGAGGCCTGCGCGCTTCCGGATTATCGCCGCATTGCGCCCGCTCAACATGCTGATCTGATCTCAACGCTCTATTTCGATCTGGTAAAACGTGGCACGGTGAACGAAGATTTCATGGGCGAACAGGTGCGTCGCGCCGATCGTACCGATGGAGAGATCGATACCTTGTCTGCAAGGATTGCGCAGATCAGAACATGGACTTATGTATCGAACCGCCCAGGATGGCTTGCCGATCCGACACACTGGCAAGAAAAGACGCGGGAAATCGAAGATCGATTGTCCGATGCTCTACATGAAAGGTTGACGAAACGCTTTGTTGATCGCAGGACATCTGTGCTCATGAGGCGCCTGAGAGAGAATGCGATGCTTGAAGCTGAAATCAGTGTAAATGGTGATGTCTTCGTAGAAGGACATCACGTCGGCCAGTTGGCCGGGTTCCGGTTCACGCCGGTGCCGGGAATGGAAGGGCCGGATCAGAAGGCCGTGCAGGCTGCTGCGCAGAAGGCGCTCGCGCTCGAATACGAGGCGCGTGCCGCGCGTCTGCACGCCAGCGGAAACGGTGATCTCGCTTTGAGCTCCGATGGTCTGGTTCGCTGGTTGGGCGAACCGGTGGCCCGCCTTTCGGCAGGCGACAATATCATGAAGCCGCGCGTGATCCTCTTTGCCGACGAGCAGTTGAGCGGCAATGCCCGCGATCATGCGCTGGCGCGCGTCGAACGTTTCGTCAATCATCAGATTGCGACCGTGCTGAAGCCGCTGGACGATATTTCGCGCGCCGAAGACCTTCAGGGTCTGGCGAAGGGTCTGGCGTTCCAGCTGGTTGAAAATCTCGGTGTCCTGTTCCGCCGCGACGTCACCGAAGACGTGAAGTCGCTGGATCAGGACGCACGCGCCTCCATGCGCCGCTACGGCGTGCGTTTCGGTGCCTATCACGTCTTCCTGCCCGCGCTTCTCAAGCCCGCTCCGGCGGAGCTTGTCACGCTGCTCTGGGCGCTGAAGAACGATGGTCTCGGCAAGCCGGGTTACGGCGATCTCATTCCGGTGCTGGCCGCCGGTCGCACCTCTGTCGTGACGGACCCCACCTTCGAGCGGATGTTCTACAAGCTCGCCGGTTTCCGTTTCCTCGGAAAGCGCGCCGTGCGTATCGACATTCTCGAGCGTCTGGCCGATCTCATCCGTCCGCTGTTGCAGTGGAAGCCCGGCCAGCAGCCGCGTCCGGAAGGCGCTTATGACGGCCGCCGTTTCACGACGACGACCGCGATGCTTTCCATTCTCGGCGCAACGCTCGACGACATGGAAGAAATCCTCAAGGGTCTTGGTTATCGTGCCGATCAGGTAACGGCGGAAGAGGCGCAGGCCTTCCTCGCCAGCCAGACCGGTGCTGCCGCTCCGGCCGCTTCTGAAGCGGTGACGGAAGACGAGAGCGCAGAGACCGAACACGAGGAACCGGCTTCGGAAGAGCAGGTTTCCGAGACGACGACTGTCGAAACTGCTGAAGAAGCGCCGGTTGCGGAAGCTGTGGGCCAAGAGGCTGCTGTTAGCGAGGCTGCGCCGACGGAAAGCGCCGAGGCTGCCGAGCCGAAGCCTGTTCTTCTGTGGCGTCCGGGTGGGCGCAACGAAAACCAGCGTGGTGAAAACCGTCGTCCCGGCAATCGCGGTCAAGGCCGTGGCGAGGGTCGCGATCAGGCGCCACGCGAACAGGGTGAACGTCGTGGCGAAGGCCGTCGCGATAATCGTGACGGAGCAAATCGCGAGGCTGCCAATCGTGGCGGCGACGGCGAGCGCAAGCGTGATGGCGGACGTCCAGACCGTGGCAACAACCGCAATAATGATCGTCAGGATCGCGGGGAGCGCAAGGACAGGCCGGACCGCAACGACCGTGGCGGGAAACCGCAGGGTCAGCAGCGTTTCGAAGCCAAGCCGCCGCGTAAGGAAAAGCCGATCGATCCGGATTCGCCCTTCGCCAAGCTTGCTGCTCTCAAGGAGCAGCTGAAGAAGTAAGCTATGGCGAGCAACGAACAGCCACTCGAAAGCACGCGTCAGCGTCTGGACAAGTGGCTGTTCTTTGCCCGCATGGCCAAATCCCGTTCACTTGCCCAGAGCTACATTCAGTCGGGCAAGGTCAAGGTCAACGGTGTCTCCATTCGCCAGCCCAGCCATCTGGTAAAGGCCGGTGACAGGCTCGATATCGGTTTCGAGCGCATGGACAAAGTGCTTGTCGTCAAATCCGGGGGCGAGCGGCGCGGGCCCTATGAAGAGGCCAGACTTCTTTACGACGATCTGACGCCGCCGCGTGAGCCTTCCGATAGGCTGAGCCCTCTGGAGCAGGCGATACGTCAGCCGGGAAGCGGTCGCCCCACCAAAAAAGAGCGCAGGGCGCTTGACAGGTTCCTGTCGGACAGCGACGGAAACAAAGAATAGAATAAACCTTCAAGTCTTAGCGGTTTTTCAGAATTGTTTATCCTTGCTATCTGAAGGCAAAGGCATTACCTCACTTGCAAAATTGCCCTGTCTGAATTCCGGGCGACGGCTTGTGTTCCGAAGCCCACAGACCCGGCCTGCATATTCTGGAGTTCATCATGACATATGTCGTGACCGACAATTGCATCCGCTGCAAATATACCGATTGCGTTGAAGTCTGCCCTGTCGACTGCTTTTACGAGGGTGAAAATTTCCTCGCTATCAATCCTGACGAATGCATCGATTGTGGTGTGTGCGAACCGGAATGTCCTGCCGAAGCGATCAAGCCCGACACTGAGCCGGGTCTCGACAAGTGGCTAAAGCTGAATACGGAATATGCGGCGATCTGGCCGAATATCACGATCAAGCGCGACCCCTTGCCAGAAGCCAAGGAAATGGATGGCGTGACAGGCAAGCTCGAGCTTTATTTCTCTGCCGAGCCGGGTAAGGGCGACTGAGTTCTCAACGACTGGTGTCCTTGGTGTCATGATTTTAAAAGCCCTCGCAGCGCCAGCGTGAGGGCTTTTTGCCGACCTTCAGCGAGTTATCCGCCGCGGCCGGATTGCAGTGTGGTCGATAGCAGGGTCAAAAGTGCCACGCTGTCTTCGAGGCTTTGGCGCTGGCGGCTTTGCAATATGGCGGCTTGCAGGCGGTTCATCTCACGGGCGATCGCCGCTGGCTGCCAGGTTCGCAACGCCCGTTCGATCACCGGTTTCCTGCGAAAATGGATGTGGCGTCCAAGCGTTTGCATGACCTGCCCGGCCTGCTGCTTTTTCTCATCCATTTCAGCGCGCATCTGATCCAGCAACTGAAATTGCTTGAGGCATCCCTGAAGCACGAGAAAGATCGGCGTCTTCGACGAGACGATCTTCTGGGTCGCGTGGAAAAAGGCGTTTCTGTCGCCCTTCAGGATGGCATCGACGGCGTCGTCGGCCGAAACCGTGCTGGCATCGCCGATGATTGCCAGCACATCATCTTCCTCGATCACCTCTGCGCCACGGCAATAGAGCGCAAGCTTGCGGATCTCGTTGCGCGAGGCAATACGGTCGCCGCCCAACTGCTCGATCAGCCTCTGCCGTGCGGCCGGCGCAATGCGCAGATTGTCGGCAGACAGTTCCTGGTCGATCAACGCATTCAACGAACGGGCGTCATCCGCATAACACGGGATTGCTGCGATAGAGCGCGCGGGTTCTGCGATCTTGCGCAGGCCCGTGCCTTTTTTGATGTCGCCGGCCTCGATGATGAGGAAGCTCGCTTCGGGCGGCGTCTCAGCCAGAATCTGGAGAGCATCCAACAGCGCTTTTTCAGCCGAGGCACTTTTGATCCATACGAGTTTTTCGCCACCGAAAAGGCCGATGGCGTTCACCTCGTCGAGAAGGCGGCCGGGATCGCCCTGCAGGTCGGATGCGCTCAGTTTCAACGATGCAAAGGCGTCATCTGGGTCAATGCCGGTCTTTTTGGCGATGAGGTTGGCCCGCTCCGACACGAGGCCGCGATCCGGGCCGTAGAGCACGAAAACGCGAAAGCGCTCCGCCGGATTTTCGGCGAAGCGCTCAAATTCATGCGATTTTATCTCTGCCACGGCCGCCGCTCTCAGCGGCCAAGGGTGGCAGCGATATCGGTACGGATGATTTCAGCCAGTTCCCGGGCCGCACGGTTTTCTGCGTCGCGGATCGCCCTGATCTTGGCGAATTCCTGCTGTGGCAGATCCACTTGCGCCGTTACGCTACGCCGCGCGGAGCGCAGGATCTGGCCATCGGAAATACGCGTCAGGACGTAATTACCGTTCATCACAACACGGCCTGGGTAGGGGCCGTTATAATTGCTGTTGGTACGGGTCGTCAGATCGTAGTTCTCGACTTCCGTGGACGTGGCGCTCGAGCTTACGGATAACTTGACGTTGTACTGAGCCGTAGCCGGTTCACCCGCACCGCCGGACACCAGGAAGATCAGCTGATTGCGCACTTCCTGCGTTATGCGGTCGCCGGCATTCGAGATGCTGACAGCCGCCAGTCTCTCCTTGGTTCCGGAAGCCTCGCCGTAAAGCGGGCGGACCTGGCAGCCTGCCAGAAGACCGGCCATCATCACGACGGAAACTGCTGCCGCAACGCGGCTCCATCTCGAAAAAACGTCAGACAACAATGTTCACAATCCTCTGCGGAACCACGATGACTTTTTTGGGCTCGCCACCGGCAAGAATGGATTTGACGGCATCCAGCGCAAGGGCAGCCGCTCGGACCGCATCTTGATCCGCATCGCGCGCGATTGTCAATTCGCCGCGCTTCTTACCGTTGACCTGAACGGGCATGACCACATCGTTTTCCTCGACCAGCGAGGGTACAAAAGTTGGCCACGGCGTTTGGGCGACGAGACCCTCGTTGCCCAGCGCCGACCAGCATTCTTCGGCCAGATGCGGCGTCATGGGGGCGATGATGCGAATGAGGATTTCGACGGCATCACGCGCCGCCGCCTTGACGTTACCGGGCTTGCCACCAGCCGCGACATCCGCCAGCGGAGCTGCGAGCGCGTTGACCAGTTCGTAGATGCGGGCGATCGCCTTGTTGAAGGCAAGCTTGTCCAGATCCTCCTGAACGGCCTTCAGCGTCTTGTGGGCTGCCTTGGATACTGCCAGGCCCTCGCCCTCGCTCGCGGGCTTCGGCGTGACGCTCTTCAGCTCGGTCGCGACTTCGCCGATGATGCGCCAGACGCGCTGTACGAAGCGGTTTGAGCCTTCCACACCCGCTTCGGACCAGATGACGTCGCGGTCGGGCGGAGAATCCGACAGGACGAAGAAGCGAGCGGTATCCGCACCGTAGGATGCGATGATGTCATCCGGGTCGACCACGTTCTTCTTCGACTTCGACATCTTCTCGATCGAGCCGATCTTCACTTCCGCACCGGAGGACAAGAGGAATGCCCGGCGGGCACCATCAGTCTCTTCGATGCGCAGGTCGGCGGGCGCTACCCATTCGCGGGTCAGGCCTTCACCGTGGCTGTAGGTCTCGTGCACAACCATGCCCTGCGTGAACAGGCCCTTGAAGGGCTCCTTGACGCCGACATGGCCGGTCTCGCGCATGGCGCGGGTGAAGAAGCGCGAATAGAGCAAGTGCAGAATAGCATGCTCGATGCCGCCGATATACTGGTCCACCGGCAGCCAGTGGTTTGCGGCCTTCGGATCCGTCGGCTCATCTTCCCAAGGCGCGGTGAAGCGCGTGTAGTACCAGCTGGAATCGACGAATGTGTCCATCGTGTCGGTTTCACGGCGTGCGTCATGGCCGCATTGCGGGCAGGCAACGTGACGCCATGTGGGGTGGCGATCCAGTGGGTTGCCGGGCACGTCGAAGGTCACGTCGTCGGGCAGCTTGACCGGCAGGTCCTTCTTCGGAACCGGAACTACGCCGCAGACTTCGCAATGGATGACGGGTATCGGGCAACCCCAGTAACGCTGGCGGGAAATGCCCCAGTCGCGCAGGCGGAAATTGACCTTGCGCTCGGCCTGCGGCGTGTTGCCCAGCGTCTGGGCAGAGAGCTTCTGCACGACCGCCTCAAAGGCGTCAGTCGTGTTCATGCCGTTCAGGAAGCCGGAGTTTATCATCACGCCATCATCGGTGAAGGCGATGTCGTCAATGGTGAAGCTGGCAGCGTCGGGGCCTTCCGGCGCAACGACGGCCACCACCGGCAGATCGTATTTGCGGGCGAAATCCAGATCGCGCTGGTCACCCGAAGGGCAGCCGAATATCGCGCCGGTGCCGTAGTCCATCAGCACGAAGTTGGCGACATAGACCGGCAGTTCCCACGTCGGGTCCAGCGGATGCACGACCTTGACGCCGGTATCGATACCCTTCTTTTCCGCTGTTTCCAGCGCTGCGAGAGAGGTGCCATGGCGGCGGCATTCGTCGCAGAACTCGGCAATATCAGGGTTCTTCTCCGACAGCTCTCTCGCCAGCGGATGGTCGGCGGCGATTGCCAGGAAGGATGCGCCGAACAGGGTGTCGGGACGCGTGGTATAAACGGTGATGTCGGAAAAGCCTTCCGGCACTGTGCCAGCAACGGTCTGCCAGCGCAGCGACAGGCCTTCGGAGCGGCCCGATCCAGTTCTTCTGCATCAGGCGTACTTTTTCCGGCCACTGATCCAGCGTGTCCAGCTCGTCCAGCAGATCCTGGCTGAAATCGGTAATGCGGAAGAACCACTGCGTCAATTCGCGCTGTTCGACCAGCGCGCCGGAACGCCAGCCGCGGCCGTCGATGACCTGCTCATTGGCCAGAACGGTATGGTCGACCGGATCCCAGTTGACCTTGGACTGCTTGCGGTAGACCAGACCCTTTTCCATGAAATCGACGAACAGCGCCTGCTGGCGGTGGTAATATTCCACATCGCAGGTCGCAAATTCGCGGGTCCAGTCCAGCGACAGGCCCATGGATTTCAGCTGGCCACGCATGGTGGCGATGTTCTGATAGGTCCAGTCCTTCGGGTGAACCTTGTTCTGCATAGCCGCGTTTTCGGCAGGCATGCCGAAGGCGTCCCAGCCCATGGGGTGCAGAACGTTGAAGCCGCGCGCGCGCTTGTAGCGCGCAACGACATCGCCCATCGCGTAGTTGCGGACGTGGCCCATGTGAATGCGTCCCGACGGGTAGGGAAACATCTCTAGAACGTAATACTTCTCGCGCGGATCGCTGTTGTCGGTCACGAAAACCTTGTCTTCGTTCCATTTCTGCTGCCAGCGCGGCTCGGCGTCGCGAGGATTGTAACGTTCGATGGCCATTGTTTAGAATTCCGGGTATCGAGGGGAAAAATTTGCGCTGACCTTCACCATGAAACGACCGGGGCGTCAAGTTTGGCGGGGCCTCCGGGCGTTCAATCTTGGCCAGCGTGCCTCAAATGGTGCTAAACCCGCTTGGCATCAAGGCAATCGGCGTCTAGTTAGCGTTCAGAATGTTTCAAATAGAGGTCCTGTGATGGAAATCGAAGCACGTCTTGAGGATGTCAGGCAACGCATAGCGGAGACAGCGGAAAAGTCCGGCCGCAAGGCGACGGATGTTTCTCTCGTTGCCGTCTCGAAGACGTTCGATGCGCAAGAGATCCAGCCGGTGATCGATAGCGGCCAGCGCGTATTCGGCGAGAACCGCGTACAGGAAGCACAGGGCAAGTGGCCTGCGCTTAAAGAAAAGTCATCGGGTATAGAGCTGCACCTGATCGGGCCGCTGCAATCCAACAAGGCGGCGGATGCCGTTGCGCTGTTCGACGTCGTACAGAGCGTTGATCGGGAAAAGATCGCCCGTGCGCTTTCCGAGGAATGCGGCAAACAGGGCCGCAGCCTTCGTTTTTATGTGCAGGTCAATACAGGGCTGGAGCCACAGAAGGCCGGCATCGATCCACGCGAGACGGTCGCCTTCGTGGCTTTTTGCCGGGACGAGCTGAAATTGTCGGTCGAGGGCCTGATGTGCATTCCGCCTGCGGATGAAAATCCCGGCCCGCATTTTGCGCTTCTGGCGAAGCTTGCCAGCCAATGCGGCCTCGAGAAGCTTTCCATGGGCATGTCGGGGGACTTCGAGACGGCGATAGAATTCGGCGCCACCAGCGTGCGTGTCGGCTCGGCAATCTTCGGTGCCCGCTAGAGCATTTCCGGTAAAAGCGCATAGCCGGTTTACTGGAAATGCCCTGAAGCTCTGAAAACAAAAAACCCGGCACGATGGCCGGGTTTTCATAAACGGAAAGACTTTCGATCAGTAGTGATCGTCCTCGTCTTCGTCCTTCGGAGCCGATTTCAGCGAGCTGAGCTTCTTGAAGACGGCGTCCGCGTCGATCTGCTTTTCTTCTTCGTCGCGCTGGAAGTTGTAATCCAGACCTTCCGTCGCCGTTGCCGGCTGCAGCGTGTTGCCAAGCTCTTCCGCTGTAGGCAGCGGTCGGCCGCGCGATGCGCGTTCAACTTCGAGATCGAGATCGATCTGGCTGCAAAGGCCAAGCGTTACCGGGTCCATCGGGGTGAGGTTTGCCGAGTTCCAGTGGGTGCGGTCGCGGATCTGCTCGATGGTGGATTTGGTGGTGCCAACGAGGCGCGAAATCTGCGCGTCCTTCAGCTCAGGATGATTGCGGACCAGCCAGAGAATGGCGTTCGGACGATCCTGACGCTTGGAAACCGGCGTGTAGCGCGGGCCACGGCGCTTGGATTCCGGCACACGAACCTTTGGCTCGGAAAGCTTGAGCTTGTGGTTGGGGTTGCCTTCAGCGCGGGCGATCTCGTCGCGGGAAAGCTGTCCGGTCGCGATCGGGTCGAGGCCCTTGATGCCCTGCGCGGCTTCACCGTCGGCGATTGCCTTGACTTCGAGCGGATGCAGTTTGCAGAACGTGGCGATCTGATCGAACGACAGCGCGGTGTTGTCTACCAGCCATACAGCCGTAGCTTTTGGCATGAGCAATTGTTGAGCCATAGATACAGTCCTTCTGTCCGTCCGCGCCGGGGTCGCGGGCGTGGTATCAACCACTGATTTCCGGGATATTGGCGCTCTATAACCGGATTGCATCATAATTGCAATTCTTTGCGAAACAAATGCCTTTGTCTAATTGCCGTGTGCATTTGAACTGCTATGAATTCAACACATGCCTGAGGTGGGAGTCTCAAGGTCGCGCATATCAAGCCATATCTGGTTCCAGGAGGAGTTCATGTCTGCCAAAATCTACCCGGTGCTCAAATCGGCGAAAGCCCGCACGCTCATCGACAATGAGCGTTACCAGAAATGGTATCAGGAGAGCGTCGAGGATCCCGAGAAGTTCTGGGACAAGCACGGCCGGCGGATCGACTGGTTCAAGCCCTATACCAAGGTCAAGAACACGTCCTTCAAGGGAAGAGTGCCGATCAAGTGGTTCGAGGACGGCCTGACGAACGTCTCCTACAACTGTATCGACCGGCACCTGAAGACGCATGGCGAACGCACGGCGATCATCTGGGAAGGTGACAATCCCTATATCGACAAGAAGATCACCTACAATCAGCTCTATGACTATGTCTGCCGCCTGGCGAACGTGCTGAAGAAGCATGGTGTCAAGAAGGGCGACCGGGTCACCATCTATATGCCGATGATACCCGAGGCGGCCTATGCCATGCTTGCCTGCGCCCGCATCGGCGCCATTCATTCGGTCGTGTTCGGCGGCTTCTCGCCGGAAGCCCTGGCTGGCCGCATCGTCGATTGCCAGTCCACCTTCGTCATCACCTGCGATGAAGGCGTGCGTGGCGGCAAGCCGATCCCGCTCAAGGAAAACACCGACAAGGCGATCGATATTGCCGCCAAGCAATATGTCATCGTCAACAAGGTTCTGGTCGTGCGCCGCACCGGCGGCAAGACCGGCTGGGCGCCTGGCCGCGACATCTGGTACCATCAGGAAATCGCCACGGTGAAACCGGATTGCCCGCCGGTGAAGATGCGGGCGGAAGATCCGCTGTTCATCCTCTACACGTCAGGCTCCACCGGCAAGCCGAAGGGCGTGCTGCACACCACGGGCGGCTATCTCGTTTATACGTCGATGACGCATGAATATGTCTTCGACTACAAGGACGGGGAGGTCTTCTGGTGTACCGCCGATGTCGGCTGGGTCACCGGCCATTCCTACATCGTCTACGGGCCGCTGGCGAACTGTGCGACGACGCTGATGTTCGAAGGCGTTCCCAACTTCCCGGATCAGGGACGGTTCTGGGAAGTCATCGACAAGCACAAGGTCAATATTTTCTACACCGCACCGACGGCGCTCCGATCCCTGATGGGGGCGGGCGACCAGTTCGTCACGCGTTCGTCGCGCGAAAGCCTGCGGCTTCTCGGCACGGTGGGCGAGCCGATCAATCCCGAAGCGTGGGAGTGGTATTACCATGTGGTCGGCGAGGACAAGAGCCCCATCGTCGATACCTGGTGGCAGACGGAAACGGGCGGCATTCTCATCTCGCCGCTGCCGGGTGCGACAGACCTGAAGCCGGGTTCGGCGACAAGGCCGTTCTTCGGCGTGCAGCCGCAGCTGGTCGATGCCGAAGGCAACGTGCTGGAGGGGCCGGCCGACGGCAATCTCTGCATCATCGACAGCTGGCCGGGCCAGTCGCGGTCCGTTTACGGGGATCACCAGCGCTTCGTCGACACCTACTTCTCGACCTACAAGGGCAAGTACTTCACCGGTGACGGCTGCCGGCGCGATGAGGACGGTTATTACTGGATCACTGGCCGCGTCGATGACGTGCTGAACGTCTCCGGCCACCGCCTCGGCACCGCCGAAGTCGAGTCGGCACTTGTTTCGCATCATCAGGTGTCGGAAGCGGCGGTCGTGGGTTACCCGCATGCCATCAAGGGGCAGGGCATTTATTGTTATGTCACGTTGATGGCGGGCCAGAGCGGCGACTATGCGCTGCGCGAGGAGTTGGTAAAGCACGTCCGAAACGAGATCGGGCCGGTTGCGACGCCAGACAAGATCCAGTTCGCGCCGGGCCTGCCGAAGACCCGTTCGGGCAAGATCATGCGGCGTATTCTGCGCAAGATCGCGGAGGATGATTTCGGCGCGCTTGGGGATACATCGACGCTTGCCGATCCCGCGGTAGTCGAAGATCTCATCGCCAACCGGCAAAACCGCACGGCGTCCTGATTTTCTGGAAGAGGTTGCTTGGGCAGCCTTTTTCTTTTCTGTATTCGCATAAACAAAAACACCCGGAGGCTGACCTCCGGGTGTTTTAATTTTATCCAGACAGGATTACTGGCCGCGGATCTTCTTCAGGTCCGCCAGAACGGCGTCAACGACGTCGGCACCGATTTCAGCCTTGTGCTTTTCGTAGACGACCATCGACTTTTCGCGGATACGTGCCTGCTCTTCCGCAGACAGCGAGTTCACTTCAAGTCCTGCAGCCTTGATCTTTTCCAGCGACTTCTGGTTCAGTTCGCGGATGACCTTGCGCTCTTCGTCGCGGCCGACGACTGCGCATTCGCGCAGGGCCGTCTGTTCTTCGGGCGTGTAGCTGTCGAAGATCGGCTTGGAGAAGAGGAAGAGGAACGGCGTGTAGGCGTGGTTCGTCTCGGTGATGTACTTCTGCACCTCATAGAACTTGGAGGTGTCGATCGTCACATAGGGGTTTTCCTGTGCGTCGATCGCGTTGGTTTCAAGTGCCGAGAACACTTCACCGAAAGCCATCGGCGTTGCATTGGCGCCGAGGTTCTGGAAGGTGTCGAGGAAGATGTTGTTCTGCATCACGCGAACCTTCAGGCCGGAAAAGTCTTCCCACTTGTTCACGGCGTGCTTGGAGTTCGAGAGGTTGCGGAAACCGTTTTCCCAGTAGGCCAGGTTTACGAGGCCCTGTTCTTCCAGCTTCTTGTTCATCATGTCGCCGAAGGCGCCGTCCATCACGGCATCGGCTTCCTTGGCATTCGAAAACAGGAACGGCAGGTCGAAGACGCCGAGCGACGGGATCAGGCCGACGAGCGGTGACGAGGACGTAACAACCGCTTCCTGAACGCCGGAGCGCAGGGCCTGCGTCGCCTGAAGGTCACCGCCGAGAGCGCCGCCCCAGAATGCCGTCAGCTTCAGCTTGCCGCCCGACTTGTCGTCGAGGCAGGCCTGCATGGCCTTGATGCCGTTGCCGACCGGGTGGTCCTGGTTGATGCCGTTCGAAACGCGGATGTTGCGGCTGTTGAATTCAGCCATTGCCGGGGCTGCGGCGCCCACCGCAAAAGCGATGGCCGTGGTGGTCAGAAGAAGCTTTCTCATAATATCCTCCCTTGGATTTTGGTTGAGAAGTGGCGATTAACGAAGGTACTGCAGCGGAACCATCACGATGTCCGGGAAAACCACGAGCAACGCCAGAACGATGGTTTCTGCAACGAGGAAAGGCCAGACACCGATCGTGACCTTGCCGAGCGGGATGCGTCCGACGCCTGAGACGACGTTCAGCACGACACCGACCGGCGGGGTAATCAGGCCGATGGCATTGTTGATGATGAAGAGGACGCCGAAATAGACCGGGTCGATGCCTGCCTGCTTGACGATTGGCATCAGAACGGGCGTCAGGATCAGGATGGTCGGCGTCAGGTCGAGCGCGGTTCCGACGATGAAGACCAGCACCATCATGGCAACCATCAGAAGCATCGGACGATCGATCAGCGGTTCGATATAACCGGCGACCTCGTTTGGAATGTTCGCAGCCGTGATGAGCCATGCGGAGACGAGGGCTGCGCAGACAAGGAACATGATGATCGAGGTGCTCTTGGCGGCGCGCAGAAGAACGTGGAACAGATCCGCCGGCTTCAGTTCGCGGTAGATCACCATGCCGACAAATAGGGCGTAGACGGCAGCGACAACGGCGGCTTCCGTCGGCGTCATGATGCCTGCCTTGATGCCGCCCAGAATGATGACCGGCATGCCAAGCGCCCAGCCGGCGCGGACCGTGGCAACCAGACGTTCCTTACCCGAGGTTTTGGGCAGGGGCTTGATGTTATCCTTTCGGACCACGATCAGCCAGGCGATGATCAGCGAAATGCCCATCAGAATGCCGGGTACGATGCCGGCAAGGAAAAGCTGGGTGATCGAAACGTTGGCAGCGACGCCGAAGACGATGAAGGCCATGGAGGGCGGAATGACCGGGGCAATGATGCCGCCTGCAGCGATGAGGCCACCGGAGCGCGGAATGTTGTAACCGGCTTTCGCCATCATCGGGATGAGGATTGCGGCAAGGGCTGCGGTGTCGGCAGCGGCCGAACCGGAGATGCTGGCCATGATGATGGCCGCGACAATCGCCACGATGCCGAGACCGCCCCTGATATGGCCCACAAGTGCAATCGCAAAGTCGATGATGCGGCGGGAAAGACCACCGGAGTTCATCAGTTCGCCAGCCAGAATGAAGAAGGGGATGGCGAGCAGCGTGAAGGTGTCCGCGCCCGAAATCATGTTCTGGGCGATGATCGCGGTGTTGAACATGCCCATGTACCACATGAGCACGACGCCACAGAACATCAGCGAGAAAGCGACGGGAACGCCAATCGCCATGGCTCCGAGAAGAGAGCCGACAAAAACGAAAAGTGTCATGGTATCAGCGCTCCGAAAGCTGTTCGATCGTGAGGTTCTCGCCGGCGAACTGGGCGATTTCGTCCTCTGTCACGCGGCCCGTCACATAACGGTAGAGGCGTTCCAGAGCGATGATGAACATCAGGCCGCCGGTGAACATGCCGATGCCGTAGACCCAGATCATCGACAGCTTGGTGACAGGCGCATGCATGCTGGCGTTGATGGCAGACTGCTTCCATGTTCCCCAGAAGAAGATGGCGGAACAGCCCAGAATGATGATGTTCGACAAGATCATGCAGACGACACGGGCGCGGCGCGACAGGAACATCACGAGAGTTTCGATGCCCATATGGCTGTTTTCACGGAAGGTTAGTACGGCACCGATGAAGGTCAGCCATACGAAGAAGTATCGCGACAATTCTTCCGAGATATTGATGCCGGAATTCATCGTGTAACGCATGACGACGTTGACGAAGACCATGATCGACATGCCGGCGAGCAGCAGGACGAGAATGATTTCGAGAATCCGGTAAAAGAGATTGATGGTCTTTTGCATTTTCCCCTCCCGAAGAAATATCTGGAGCATTTTCGGCGAAGGATCGCCCTCAATGCTCCACCTATGGGTTTTCGCAATTCTGGGCGCAAAACCGCGATGCAGTTTTGCTGGATTGCCTAGAGCAGCCCGCGTTTCGCCAGGTTGCGCATGAGGGCCGCGGTGCCGAATGTCCATTCCGGGCATTCGTCTGTCGTCGTGACCCAGTTGATCAGCTTGCCGAGCTTGGGCGTGGAGATTTCGACACGGTCGCCCTTGGAGTGGGTGAAGCCGAGACCCGGGCCATGGCGGTCCTTTACCGGCGCGAACATCGTACCAAGGAAAAAGACGGCGCCGTCAGGATATTGATGGTTGCGGTTCAAGAGCTGGGAAGCGAGGTTTTCCGGCGTGCGGCTGATCGCCTGCATTGCGCTTGCACCCGTCATGGTGAAGCCGTCCTCGCCTTCGACCAGAAGCGATATCTGCGCCTTCTTCACGTCTTCGATGGTGAAGCGTCCATCAAACAGGCGGATGAAGGGACCGATTGCGCAGGATGCGTTGTTGTCTTTTGCCTTGCTGAGCAGGAGGGCGGAGCGGCCCTCGAAGTCACGCAGGTTGACGTCGTTGCCGAGCGTCGCGCCAACGATACGGCCGTCGGAGGCAATGGCCAGCACCACTTCCGGCTCCGGGTTGTTCCACTGCGATTTCGGGTGAACGCCGATCAGCGCGCCGCAGCCGACGGAGGCCATAGCCTGCGCCTTGGAGAATATCTCCGCATCCGGGCCGATGCCAACTTCCAGATATTGCGACCACAGGCCCATTTCCTGCAGCAGTTTCTTCACTTCGGCTGCTTTTTCCGAACCGGCCTCAAGTCCCTTGAGATTATCGCCGAGAACCGGCGCCAGCCGTCCGCGTATTTCCTGCGCGCGAAGTGGATCGCCCTTGGCCTGCTCCTCGATCACGCGTTCCAGCATGCTGTCGGCGAAGGTGACGCCCGCAGCCTTGACGGCCTGAATATCGTTAGGGGCGAGAAGTTCACCAGCGGAGCCATCCAGAAAGGCATCGAGCGCGCCAAGCGCCACGAATGTGCCGGTGTCTGCAAGCAGCTCCACCAGATCCGTCTTTTCCAGAAGTTCCGACATGGTTGGCGAAAGAGAGGTGAGGTCGTAAAGCACGCCGCCTTTGAGCAGAACGGGGCAGGGGCCGCCTTCGCTTTTCGACCATACACGGCCGACGAGCAGGGCGTTTTCAAAGTCTTCAGGCAAAATAGCGGTAGCGTCGATGGACCTTGAGCCGGTCATATATATCCTCCCCTTCAGCCCTCCGACAGCCGCCTCCTGCGGTCATATTGTCTGGATGTCTGACAACCTAATCTCATTCTTCTTAGTATGACTTTTACAGCGAGTCTAGCGGCACCGCAGACAAAATTATCGTCTTTCGCCTCTGGATTGCCGGAAAGCAGCGAAACCTGTCCTATAGCTTTGCCGTTTAAGCTTCTGTTTGCGGCTCAGAAGATATCCAGTTCCAGATTGACCCGGCTTGCTGCGCCGAGCAGATGTTTGCGCATCGCATCCTTGGCCGCTGTCGCATCGGCGCGTTCGACGGCTTCGAAGATTGCCACATGTTCGGCGATCGTCACCTCGAGGATTTCCCCGAAAATAGCACGGGAGAAGGCGATGTTGATAGCCGAACTGATGCGTTCTGCGATGAAGCCGAGGAACATCAGGAAATATTCGTTCTGCGTCGCTTCCGCCAGAATACGGTGAAAGTCGAGATCAGCCGCAACGCCCTCCGTCGACCAGTCGTCGGTCGTTCGCATCTTTTCCAGTGCCGCAGCCAGCCGCGCCAGCTGCTGCGGGTTGCGGTGGAGTGCTGCCAGACCCGCCGCCTCGATTTCCATTGGCATGCGAAGCTGGAAGAGATCGCGGAAGTTTTCCGGATCGTTCAGACGGGACCGCTCGATGCGAATGGACAGTCTCTGCCGGGGATCGGTAACGAAAGCGCCCACGCCTTGCCGTGTTTCGACAAAACCTTCGTTGCGCAATTGCGCGATCGCTTCACGAATGACCGAGCGGCTGACGCCGAAGGTTTTCGCCAGAACATGTTCCGTCGGCAGCCTGTCGCCGGGCCCGAGTTTCGAATCATTGATCTCGCGGGCGATCTCCGCGGCGATGCGGCCGGGCAGATGATCGTTGCGATGTATCTGATTGAACTCCAGCGTCATGATTGCTCCCGTTCCACAGAAACGATTGGTCCGTTTTTTCCCGCGACAGGCGACTTCCTCCTTCGCCGTCAGCGGGGTTTTCAGAGGCGGCGTATTCCGCCGCCTTTGCTGTTTCTCGACTAGCTATCCGGTTGCAGGGTTATCTGGCAACCGGGATTCATCCGCAAATCGGGGTCAAAGGCATTTTTCAAACCCGTGATCATCCGGCGCTGCACATCAGATAGCCGGCTTTCGAAATCGGAGCGTTTCAGGCGGCCGATGCCGTGCTCGGCGCTGATGCTGCCGACGTAACGGTCGAGGACGTCGTTGACGAGGGTTTTCGATTTATAGATGAAGGCTTCGCGCTCCTGCGGCGTTGCTCCGTTTGGCGGCAGCACGTTGAGATGGACGTTGCCGTCTCCGACATGGCCATAGGAAACCGCCAGGCATTCCGGCAGTTTTTCCGCCAGTTCAGCCTCTGCTTCGGCCACGAACGCCGCAAGTTTGGACAGCGGCACGGAAATATCGGTGCGCATATGGCTGCCGCGCAGCGCCTGACCCTCGTTCATGCCCTCGCGGAAGAGCCACAGCGATTGCGCCTGTGCTCGCGAGGAGGCGATGACGCCGTCCAGCACCAGACCGTCTTCCATGACGCCCTCGAGGAACCGTCCCATCAGGTCGGCAGTGTCTACTAGCCCCGAGCCGGAAATTTCCATCAGCACGTAGGCCGGATAATCTCCGGCGATCGGCATTTTAAGGTCGGGGATTGCTTCGATAGCGAGCGTGAAGGCGACGGGCGGCATGAATTCGAAGGCGGACATCAGGTCGCAGCATTCGCGGCGGGCGCGGCGATAAAGCTTGATGGCGTCATCCAGCGAATTGAGGCCGAGCAGTGCCGTCTCGACATGTTCTGGATTGGGGTAGAGCTTTACGGACACGGCCGTGATGATGCCGAGTGTTCCTTCCGCGCCGATGAAAAGCTGCTTCAGGTCAATGCCGCGATTGTCCTTACGCAGCGTCGACAGGCCATTCCAGATGGTGCCATCAGGCAATACCACTTCGAGACCCAGCACCAGTTCGCGGGTCATGCCGTAGCGCAGAACGTTGATGCCGCCAGCATTGGTGGAGACGTTGCCGCCGATGCGGCAGCTGCCCTGCGCGCCGAGCGACAGCGGAAAGAACATTCCCTTGTCCTGAACCGCATCCTTGAATTCCGACAGAATGCAGCCGGCTTCGACGACAGCCGAAAAATCGTCGCTGTCTATGGTGCGGATGGCATTCATGCGCTCGAGGCTCAGCACGATCTGACGCTTCGGCTCATCGGGAATGCCGCCGAGCACCAGTCCGGTATTGCCGCCCTGAGGGATGATGGCGAGACCGAGCTCGGCGCAGGCGCGCACCGCGTCGGAGACTTCCTTGGTCGAGCGGGGGCGGATGACGGCTACCGCCGAACTGGTGACGTCGCCGTGCCAGTCGCGGCAATAGCGAAGCATGTCTTCCTGCGATGTCAGCAGCAATGCCTCGCCCAGCCTGTTCTTCAGCGAGAACCGCAATTCCTCGATATCGTGTTCGTTCACGATCGTCATTCCACCCTCTCCGTCCAATCCGCCCTAAAATATCCAGGCAAAGGTCTTTCGCCCTTGCTTTTGCCGGTTTGTGAAAAAATACTATTTTCAATCAAACCATATAAGGTTATCAGACAACCTTACAAGCTAATTTATCGGTTCACGAGCCGATGATGTTTTTTCGGTCTCGGGAGAATGACCGGGCCAAAGAGGAGGAAGATATGCATATCGCAATCATCGGTGCTGCAGGCATGGTTGGCCGTAAGCTGACGCAGCGTCTCGTCAAGGATGGATCGCTTGGCGGCAAGTCGATTGACAGATTCACGCTTATCGACGTGTTTCAGCCTGAAGCGCCCGCTGGCTTCTCCGGTGCGGTTGATGCGCGCGCAGCCGATCTGTCCGCGCCGGGTGAGGCCGAAAAGCTAGTCGAAGCCCGCCCCGATGTGATCTTTCATCTTGCTGCCATCGTATCCGGTGAAGCCGAACTTGATTTCGACAAGGGCTACCGCATCAATCTCGATGGCACGCGTTATCTCTTCGACGCCATCCGCATTGCCAACGGCAAGGACGGTTACAAGCCGCGAGTGGTCTTCACCTCGTCGATCGCCGTCTTCGGTGCGCCGCTCCCCTATCCGATCCCGGATGAGTTCCACACCACGCCGCTGACCAGCTATGGCACGCAGAAAGCGATCTGCGAGCTGCTGCTCTCCGACTATAGCCGTCGCGGTTTCTTCGACGGCATCGGCATTCGCCTGCCGACCATCTGCATTCGTCCCGGCAAGCCGAATGCGGCTGCTTCCGGCTTCTTCTCCAATATCCTGCGCGAGCCGCTGGTTGGTCAGGAAGCGGTTCTGCCGGTGCCGGAAAGCATTCGCCACTGGCACGCCTCGCCGCGTTCCGCTGTCGGTTTCCTTCTTCATGGCGCAACGATCGACGTGGAAAAGGTCGGTCCGCGCCGCAACCTGTCCATGCCCGGCCTCAGCGCCACCGTTGGCGAACAGATCGAAGCGCTGCGCAAGGTTGCTGGCGAAAAGGCCGTTGCCCTCATTCGCCGCGAGCCGAACGAGATGATCATGCGCATGTGCGAAGGCTGGGCGCCCGGTTTCGAAGCAAAGCGTGCGCGCGAACTTGGCTTTACGGCTGAAAGCTCCTTCGAAGAGATCATTCAGGTTCATATCGAAGACGAACTAGGAGGTTCACTGAAATGGGTGTCGGCGGGGAGGAGAAGAAGCGGTCGGTTGCCTTTATCGGCACCGGCCCTGATGGGCGGGCCGATGGCCCGACGTCTGCTGGGCGCGGGCTTTTCGGTTGCGGTGTGGAACCGCAGCGTCGAAAAGGCTGAGGCGCTGGTAGCCGATGGCGCGGTTCTCGCGGGATCGCCGGCCGAAGCCGCCAGGGGTGCCGATATCGTCATCACCATGCTGAGCGACGGCAAAGCCGTGGGCGAGGTGCTGTTCGAGGCGGGTGTGGCCGAGGTGCTGGAAAAAGGCGCTGTGGTCATCGACAGCAGCTCGATTGCACCGCCTATTGCGCGCGAACACTCCTCCAGGCTGCAGGCAATGGGCATTCATCATGTCGATGCGCCGGTCTCCGGCGGTGTGCCGGGCGCAACGGCGGGTACGCTCGCGATCATGGCCGGTGGCGATGAGGCGCTGATCTCCGGTCTTTCGGATTTCTTCGCGCCGATGGGCAGGCTCACCTATGTCGGCCCCGCCGGTGCGGGACAGCTTTGCAAACTCGCCAACCAGCAGATCGTCGCCATCACCATCGGCGCGGTTGCCGAGGCGATGATGCTTGTGGAAGCGGGGGGGGCATCCCGCGAAGGGTTCCGCAACGCCATACGTGGCGGTTTTGCCGAAAGCCGGATACTGGAATTACACGGCGAACGCATGGTGAAGCGCAATTTCGCGCCAGGCGGACCCTCCAAGTTCCAGCTCAAGGATCTGAACGGGGTGCTGGCGACGGCGAAGGATTTGTCCCTGACGTTGCCTTTGACCCAGCAGGTGACGCGGGAGTTCGATGATTTCGTCAGCGATGGTGGAGCCGATATCGACCATAGCGGTATCCTGCTTTACCTCGAAAAACTCAACAACCGGGAACAGGGCTGAGGCGGTCTCATGAGCGACGACAAGACACCCGTGCGGCGGCTGCGATCCCAGGACTGGTTCGACAACCCTGACCATCTCGACATGACGGCGCTCTATCTGGAGCGCTTCATGAATTATGGCGTGACGCCGGAAGAGCTGCGTTCCGGCAAGCCGGTCATCGGCATTGCCCAGAGCGGCAGCGACCTGACGCCCTGCAACCGCGTCCATGTCGAACTGGTCAAGCGGGTGCGCGATGGTATCCGTGATGCGGGCGGCATCCCCATCGAGTTTCCGACCCATCCGATGTTCGAAAACTGCAAGCGACCGACAGCGGCGCTTGACCGCAATCTTGCCTATCTCAGCCTGGTGGAAGTGCTTTACGGTTATCCGCTCGATGGCGTCGTGTTGACCACGGGCTGCGACAAGACCACGCCTTCGGCGCTGATGGCGGCAAGCACGGTTGATATTCCAGCCATCGTCTTATCCGGCGGGCCGATGCTCGACGGATACCATGACGGCGATCTGGTTGGTTCCGGCACGGTCATCTGGCGCATGCGCCGCAAATACGGCGCCGGCGAAATCACCCGCGAGGAATTCCTGCAGGCGGCGCTGGAATCCGCTCCGTCGGTCGGCCACTGCAACACCATGGGCACGGCCTCTACCATGAATGCCATTGCGGAAGCGCTCGGCATGTCGCTCACCGGCTGCGGCGCAATCCCGGCCGCTTACCGCGAACGCGGCCAGATGGCCTATCGCACCGGCCGCCGCGCCGTCGAACTGGTTGTCGAGAATATCAAGCCTTCCGATATCATGACGCGCGAAGCGTTCCTGAACGCGATCCGCGTCAATTCGGCAATCGGCGGCTCCACCAATGCCCAGCCGCATCTGGCGGCGATGGCGAAACATGCGGGCGTCGACCTTCGCGAGGAAGACTGGCAGGTTCACGGTTATGACATTCCGCTCCTCGCCAATGTCCAGCCCGCCGGCAAATGGCTGGGTGAGAAATATCACCGTGCCGGCGGTACGCCCGCCATCATGTGGGAGCTTCTGAAGGCAGGCAAGCTTGATGGGAGCTGTCCGACCGTGACCGGCAAAACCATGGCGGAAAATCTGGACGGGCGGGAATCGACCGACCGCGATGTGATCCTGCCTTACGATAAGCCGCTCAAGGAACGGGCCGGCTTCCTCGTCCTCAAGGGCAATCTGTTCGATTTCGCCATCATGAAGACGAGCGTGATTTCGGCTGAATTCCGGCAGCGTTATCTGAGCGAGCCGGGCCGTGAGGGAATTTTCGAAGGTAAATGTGTGGTTTTCGATGGTTCGGAAGACTATCACGCCCGTATCAACGATCCTTCTCTCGATATCGATGAGCGCACCATTCTCGTCATTCGCGGGGCCGGACCGCTCGGCTGGCCGGGTTCGGCTGAAGTCGTCAACATGCAGCCGCCGGACGCGCTATTGAAAAAAGGCATCACCAGCCTGCCGACAATCGGCGACGGCCGGCAATCGGGCACGGCAGACAGCCCGTCGATCCTCAATGCCTCGCCAGAAAGTGCCGCCGGTGGAGGACTGGCATGGCTTCGCACCGGTGATGTGATCCGCATCGATTTCAATCAGGGCAAGTGCGACGCACTGGTACCGGATGCAGAGCTTGCTGCCCGAAAGGCCGATGGCATTCCTGCGGTGCCTGCGGATGCCACGCCCTGGCAGCGCATCTATCGTCAATCGGTGACCCAGCTTTCGGACGGCGCGGTTCTGGAAGGAGCCGCGGATTTCCGCCGGATTGCCGAGAAGATGCCCCGGCACAACCACTGACCATTCACGGACAAGAGCATGACAAAAAATCCCCGGCCAAGACCGGGGATTTTTCTTGTCCAGCCGGTTTCACTATTGATTGCTACCTCCTAATGTACACCCAACATCCGCATTACAGGGGCAGGGCATGACAGATATTTCGATGATCGAGGCGGCGCGCCAGCGCATCGGCGAACATGCGGTGCGGACACCGCTTCTGTCGTCGCATTTTCTGGATGAGATTGCCGGGCGGAAGCTTTTCGTAAAGGCCGAGTGCCTGCAAAGAACGGGTTCCTTCAAATTTCGCGGTGGCTGGTCGGCGGTATCCGGTCTGCCAGCCGATGTGCGCGCCCGTGGCGTGATAGCCTTTTCCTCGGGCAACCATGCGCAGGGCGTCGCGCTTGCTGCTCGTCTGCACGGCGTGCCTGCCGTCATCATCATGCCGTCCGATGCGCCAAAGATCAAAATCGACAATACCCGCGACTATGGTGCGGAAGTGGTTCTCTATGACCGGGCGAATGACGATCGCGACGCCATTGGCGATCGCCTGTCGAGCGAGCGCGGACTGACCCTGATCAGGCCGTACGACGAACCGCTGGTGATTGCAGGGCAGGGGACTGTCGGGCTGGAAATCGCCGAACAGGGCTTGGAACTCGGTATCGATGCGGCCGAGGTTCTCGTGCCCTGCGGCGGCGGCGGCCTCACATCCGGCATCTCCCTTGCCCTTGCGGCGAAAGCGCCGACCTACAAGGTCAGGACGTCAGAACCCGAGCGGTTCGACGATGTGGCGCGCTCACTCGCAACGGGCAGGATTGAGCGGAATGCAACGACTTCCGGTTCGATCTGCGATGCAATCGTCACGCCTCAGCCGGGTAACATCACCTTCCCGATTATGGTTGGGCTTTGCGGAAAAGGCATTGCCGTGACCGAAGAGGAAGCACTGCGGGCCATGGTTCTCGCCTTCAACAGGCTGAAGGTCGTCGTCGAGCCGGGCGGCGCGGTGGCCTTGGCGGCGGCGCTGTTTCACGGCAACGAGCTGGGGAGCGAAACGGTGATTGCTGTTGCCTCCGGCGGCAATGTCGATCCGGAGATCATGGCGAGCGCACTGTCCCGTTTCGGCTGAGATCAGGGTGGGATCAGGCCTCGAGCCGTGTCGCAACCTCGTTGGCTATCGCCAGTGAGGCGGTGAGGCCGGGACTTTCGATGCCGAAAAGATTGACGAGACCGGCAAGGCCGTGGGTTTCCGGCCCGTCGATGCGAAAATCCATTGCCGGTTCGTCGGGTCCTGAAATCTTCGGCCGGATGCCCGAATAGGCCGGGATCAGCGCATGTTCTGGTAGGCCCGGCCAATAGCGGCGGATCGCGTCGCCAAAACCCTCCATGCGGCGGGGATCGACGGCATAATCAATGGTGTCGACCCACTCCACATCCGGCCCGAAACGGGCCTGACCGGCGAGATCCAGCGTCAGATGCACGCCAAGGCCGTGAGCATGCGGTGCGGGGTAGATGAGCCGTGAAAAAGGCGACTTGCCGGTCAGCGAAAAATAGCTGCCCTTGGCGAAACGCGCCTCCGGGATCGTGTGCTTCGGCAATCGCTCGATCTGTTTTGCCGCCAGCGGTGCCAGAAGGCCGGCGGAATTGACGAGTATCCGGCATGTCAGGCTGAGAGGCTCTTTCCCACCCACGTAAACCCGGAAACCGTTGCCGGCCGCTTCGGCCCTTTCGAACGGTGCATTGAGGGCGAGGGCTGCACCATGGTCTTGCGCGTCGCCGAGCAGTGCCAGCATATAACCATGGCTATCAATGATGCCGGTCGAAGGTGAAAGCAGGGCCGCTACGCAGGTGAGCGCAGGCTCGAGCGACAGCGCCTGCGTGGCATCGATCAGTTCGAGGTCGTCGCAGCCATTGGCGTTACCCTTTTCCTTGAGGGCCGCCAACAGAGCCGTCTCGTCCGCGTTCGCTGCCACGATGAGTTTACCGCAGCGGCGGTGCGAAATGCCATGGCTCTGGCAGAACGCATAAAGCCGCTCCCTGCCTTCAACGCAAAGGCGTGCCTTGAGGCTGCCTTCAGGATAATAAAGCCCGGCGTGGATAACCTCGCTGTTGCGCGAAGAGGTGGCGGAACCGAATTCCTTTTCGCCTTCGAGGATGATGACGGAAAGACCACGCATCGCCAGCTCGCGGGCCGTCGCCAGTCCGATCACCCCGGCTCCTATGATGATGGCGTCGATATCCGTCATGGTCCTTATCCGAGCCTGCCAATGATTTTGAACGGAAATGCCGTCTGCGACGTTGATCCTGCGCAATGGGTAGATTGATGCTTGTCCGGCGGCAAGTCGCGATCCGTATTTTTCCCAATGCGCCGAACTTATGGAATTTTATCTCTACTGAAACAGTGGGGAATAAAGCTATTCTTTAGGGGAAATAAGCAGTGCCTGCTTTGACGGGCCGAGCAAGGAAGGGAGTTGTACAATGTCTTATTCCAAGGCCGGAAAAGCAAAAGACTTTGTCTCGCAGCCCCAGTCGCAACGAAACTGGAGAGATTCGGTTCACGCGGCTCTTGTCGGCGTGTGCGTGGCTTTTGTCGCCGCGGTCATACTCGGTCTCGTTCCCTGATCCTCCCAGATTTTCTCATCAGGAAACGTGAGAAAAAAAGGCCGGTCGCTCCTCCGACCGGCCTTTTTATATTCATTCACGCCTTGAGATAATCCTCCGCCAGATCGACCCAGAAGGCGGTTCCGATTGGCAGGATATCGTCGTTGAAGTCGAATTTCGGATGGTGCAGCGGCGGGTCGTTTTCGGTGCGCGCGGTGCCGAGGAAGAAGTAGCAGCCGGGCCGTTTTTCAAGCATGTAGGCGAAGTCTTCCGCGCCCATGGACGGGCGCTGCATTTCAACCACTTTTTCCGCCCCGGCGAAACGACGGGCGAGACCGGCGACATAGTCCGTTTCCGCCTTGTGGTTGACGGTCGCATTGTAGCCGCGCTCGTAATCGAGCGTGACACTCATGCCATAGCTGGCCGCCTGGCCTTCGGCTATCGCCCGGATGCGCTTTTCCAGTTCGTTGCGCACACCCGCGTCGAAGGAACGGATGGTGAGCAGCATTTCCGCCTTCTCGGGAATGACGTTGCTCGCAACGCCAGCATGGAATGCGCCAACCGTGACGACCGCCGACAGTTGCGGATGGATGTTACGGGACACCACCGTCTGCAAGGCCATGATGATGCTTGCGCCCGCAACGATGGGGTCGGCCGCATCCTGCGGTTCGGCGCCGTGGCCGCCATATCCGTTGACGGTGATCCTGCATTCATCGACGGCGGCGAGGATGGGGCCGTCACGCAGGACGAATTGTCCGAAGGGCACGCCGGGATCGTTATGGAGGGCAAAAACCGCATCACATGGGAAGCGGTCGAACAGTCCGTCCTCGATCATGATGCGGGCGCCGCCGAAATTCTCCTCCGCCGGCTGGAAGATCAGATGCAGGGTCCCATCGAAATTCCTGCGTTCGGCGATGATCTTCGCGGCTCCCAGGAGCATGGCCGTGTGTCCGTCATGGCCGCAGGCATGCATGACGCCATCATTGGCGCTTGCATATTCCGCTCCGGTTTCCTCACGGATCGGCAGGGCATCGATATCGGCGCGAATGCCGAGCGTGCGGGTACTGTCGCCATTGCGGAGTGTGGCGACGATACCGGTTCCGGCAAGTCCGCGCGTTACTTCGTAACCCATTTCCACCAGCTGCCCGGCAATGAAATCCGAGGTCTGGAATTCGGAAAGACCGATTTCGGGATGCCGGTGCAGGTGGCGGCGGATTGCCACCACATCCGGCATATGGTTGGCGAAGGAGGCAATGTTTGCGGTCTGTCTGGTCATTTTCGAAGTCCCTGGTTACGCCGCTTTTTTCCAGCGCTTTTTGCAAATTTCATAGCAGCATATACGCGGGCATGTAAGGGGCGTTCCCGGAGCCGGAATGCCTTGAAATTCATCGCTTGCATCGTATCGCGACAGGTGGCATGGAACTATAGACGTCCTGGGGCATTAGCGTTTCGGATGTGGCGCAGGCCTTCTCGGCCTCGCGTTGCCCTTCAGGTGTCAAAGGGGGACTATCTGACGTTGCGCGAACAATTTTCGCCGTGGGGGAAGGTGCGAAATCCGGTTGGAACGGCATTGCCGGGCCATAGGGCGAAATTTTCCTGTCGTCGAAAATCCATTCTCCGCAGAGATCCCCGGCTTTGCATGGTCGGAGGGATCGCGCAGCAAAACGCCGTGCTTGCGGATATTCGCCGTTTGACGATGCGTTGCACACAACGTCTGATCCGGTTCACCGAAGGTTCAGGATAAGTCATAAATATAGCGTGGCCCGATTTCGTGCGTATTCCCGCCACGGACGAAACGCCGGTCAAGTCGAACAATTCTCCATAAAGTTCAGAATACGAGCCGATGTCATTTCATATTACCCCGACCGCCGCCGCCCGTGATTCCGAGACGAAGCAGATCGATCACAATGATTCGATCCGCGCGTCCTATATGACGGTCGAGGAACTGCATGATGCCGGTGCCGCGCTTTCGCGCGACGGTGCCGATACCCTTCCCGGCTTCATGGAGTTCGACTTCTTCGAGCGCCACCGTGAGAACGAGAAGGAAATCCTGCGTGTCTACCGCACAACGGCCGTCGACGCGGAAAATGGCGCGACGATAACGCCGGCGGCGGAATGGCTGCTCGACAACCACTACGTCATCGAAGAGGCGATCCAGGAAGTCCGCCGCGATTTTCCGCGCAAGTTCTATCGCCAGCTGCCGACAATGACGGTGGGCGGCGTGACGATCCCGCGGGTCATGGCGCTCGGCTGGCTTTATGTCGCGCATACCCACAGCACGGTTTCGCGCGAGAACATGACGGCGCTGGTGGATGGCTACCAGACGTCGAAGACGCTGCAGATCGGCGAATTGTGGGCGCTGCCCTCCATCATCCGTTTCGTCCTCATCGAAAATCTTCGCCGCATCTCCATTCGCGTGGAACGCTCGCGCCGCATGCGCCAGAAGGCGAATGAAGTCGTCGACGAAATCATTCGCCTGAACGATGCGGAAGCCTCCGCAGCGCTTCTCAAGCAGGTCGATTCGCTGGTCGATGACCCGACATTTGCGACGCAGTTCCTCTATCGCCTCAGAAACGGCTCGCAGACTTCGGGTTTTGCGGTAGCCTGGCTTGAAGAACGCCTGCATGCTGCGGGCACCGATGCTGAAAACGTCATGATGTCGGAACACAACCGGCTGGCCTCAGGCAATGTGACGATGGGCAATATCGTCAAGAGCCTGAGGGAAATCGACGATACCGAATGGTCTGTGTGGTTCGAGGAAGTCAGCCATATCGACAAGGTCCTGCGCGAGGAAACCGATTACGAGATTCTCGATTTCGGTTCGCGCAACACCTATCGCAACACGATCGAGCTTCTGGCGCGTCGCTCCCCCAAGACAGAGGTAGAGGTCGCGCGTGCCGCCGTGGAAATGGCGAGATCCGGCGAGCCTGCCGAGGTGTCTGAAAACCATCGCGTCAATGTCGGCTCCGTACTCGTCGGCCAGCGCCGGTTCGAGCTTGAAAAGGTGCTCGCTTACAGGCCGCTGGTCTCGCAGCATATCGTCCGGTCAATGCGCAAGTTCAACTGGCTGGCAATTGCAGCGCCAGTGTTTCTCATCACCGCGCTCGTCATGCTTGCCGTCGGCTGGTTCCTGGCCGAAGCGGGCATGCCCTGGTATGTGGTGACCGCATTCCTCTTGATGTTTGCATTGCCTGCTTCGGAAGGCGCGACCGGTCTGTTCAACACGCTCGTCACTTTCTTCGTGAAGCCGTTCCGGTTGGTCGGATACGAGTTCAAGAACGGTATTCCACAGGACGCCCGCACGCTTGTTGCCGTGCCCTGCATGTTGACCAGCCGCGACAGCGTCGACGAGATGATGCGCAATATCGAGGTGCATTATCTCGCCAACCCGCATGGCGAGATTTATTTCGCGCTGGTCAGCGACTGGCGCGATGCCCAGTATGAGCAATCCGGCGACGATCTCGAGATTCTCGAATATGCCAAGCGCGAACTGGCGGCGCTGAACAGCCGTTATGCCTTCGATGGCAAGACGCGTTTTTACCTGCTGCACCGCCGCCGCATCTACAACCCGTCCGAAGGCTGCTGGATGGGCTGGGAGCGCAAGCGTGGCAAGCTGCATGAACTGAACATGCTGCTGCGCGGCGACAAGGACACGACATTCCTCGGTGGCGCCAATATCGTGCCGGCCGATGTCAAATACGTCATGACGCTGGATGCCGATACGCGCCTGATGCGCGATGCGGTGACCAAACTCGTCGGCAAGATGCATCACCCGATCAACCGCCCCGTCATCGATCCGGTCTCGGGACGTGTGGTTGAAGGTTATGGCCTGTTGCAGCCGCGCGTTACGCCTTCGCTGACGACGGGCAAGGATGCCTCCGTCTTCCAGCGTGTCTTCTCGATCAATCGCGGTATCGACCCTTACGTTTTCACCGTTTCCGACGTTTATCAGGACCTGACCTCCGAAGGCACCTTTACCGGCAAGGGTCTTTACGACGTGGATGCCTTCGAGGCGGCGCTCAAGGGCCGGATCGAGGAAAACTCCATCCTCAGCCATGATTTGCTCGAAGGATCCTTTGCGCGCTGCGCGCTGGTGACCGATGTGGAACTGGTCGAGGATTTCCCGACCCGCTACGAGGTGGAAGTCTCGCGCCAGCATCGCTGGGCGCGTGGCGACTGGCAGCTGCTTCCCTATATTCTCGACCGCGCCCGTGGTGTTACCGCGATCGGCCGGTGGAAGATGGTCGATAACCTGCGCCGTTCGCTGACGCCGATTGCCTGGTTCTTCGCCTCGATCCTCGGCTGGTATTTCATGGACCCGCTCGGTGCGCTGATCTGGCAGATCCTGCTGATCTTCTCGCTGTTCGTCGCTCCGACGCTCTCGTTGCTTTCCGGCCTCGTGCCGCGCTCGACTGACATCGTGCCGCAGGCGCATTTCCACACCATCTGGTCGGAAATCCGCGCCACCAATGCGCAGGTTGCGCTGCGTATCGTCTTCATTGCCGATTCTGCCTGCATGATGACGGATGCAATTGTCCGTTCGCTCTACCGTCTGCTCGTCAGCCACAAGCTGATGCTGGAATGGCGCACCGCCGCCAGCATGCAGTCTAGCGCCCAGGGCGGCATCACCTATTATTTCCGCCAGATGTGGCATGCGCCTGTTGTGGCCATGCTCGGCCTGTTGTTTGCGGCGCTGCCCGGTGACAATGCCTTCCTGATCGGCATTCCCTTCACATTGCTCTGGGTTCTGTCTCCCGCCGTTGCCTGGTATGTCAGCCAGTCGGCGGAAACAGAAGACCGGCTGTTCGTTTCGGAACACGTCTCTTTCGAGCTTCGCAAGATCGCGCGTCGCACATGGCGTTATTACGAAGCCTTCGTGACGCCGCAGGAAAACCACCTGCCGCCGGACAACTTCCAGGAAACGCCCGAGCCGATCGTTGCCTCGCGTACATCGCCTACCAATATCGGCGTTTACCTGCTTTCCATCATTTCGGCGCGCCAGTTTGGCTGGATCAGCTTTGCCGATACGCTGGAGCGGATCGAGAACACGATCCAGACCGTCGAGAAGATGGAGAAACATCGTGGCCATCTCTACAACTGGTACCATACGGACACGCTGCAGACGCTTGGCCCCCGTTACGTTTCGGCGGTGGACAGCGGTAATCTCGCCGGTCACCTGATTGCGGTTTCGTCTGCCTGCCGCCAGTGGGCGGAAGCGCCTTCCGCGCATCTTCAGGGTAATCTCGACGGTATCGGTGATCTCGCCGGTATTCTGCGCGAAACGCTGAAAGCGCTGCCTGACGACCGCAAGAACCTGCGTCCGCTGCATCGCCGCCTCGAAGAACGCATCATCGGTTTTTCGAACGCTCTTGCCTCGGTCAAGCGCGAGCATGAATTC
Source organism: Rhizobium sp. AN6A (assembly GCF_900215635.1). Taxonomy (NCBI): domain Bacteria; kingdom Pseudomonadati; phylum Pseudomonadota; class Alphaproteobacteria; order Hyphomicrobiales; family Rhizobiaceae; genus Rhizobium; species Rhizobium sp. AN6A. Next base: position 938,596 of record NZ_OCNC01000004.1, on the reverse strand, counting down.
GCATCGATCCGCGTCATCAATCTTGCGGTACTCGCGCGCGACATCCAGAAGCTCGCTACCAATGTCGATCACGAAGTGAAGTCTGCGCAGAGCGCGGAAGTGACCCGCTGGGCGCAATTGCTCGTGGATTGCTGCGAGGCGCATATTTCAGACAGCGCCATCGACCTCACCAATATGGAACCGCTGCGCCAGCGTCTTGCATCGCTGCGCGACCGCAGCCGCAACCTCGCTTTCTCGATGGATTTCACGTTCCTCTATCGCAAGGATCGCCGTCTTCTTTCGATCGGCTACCGCGTCGAAAGCAAGGAACTGGACGAGGCCTGCTACGACCTTCTGGCGTCCGAATGCCGCCTGACCAGCCTGTTTGCCATCGCCAAGGGCGATCTGCCGACCGAGCACTGGTACCGTCTCGGCCGCCAGGTCGTGCCGATCGGTGCGCAGGGCGCGTTGGTCTCCTGGTCGGGTTCGATGTTCGAATATCTGATGCCTCCGCTCGTCATGCAGGAGCGTCAGGGTGGCATTCTCAACCAGACCAACAATCTGATCGTCAAGGAACAGATGAACCACGGCCGCCGTCTCGGCACGCCATGGGGTATTTCCGAAGCGGCGTTCAACGCCCGCGATCACAATATGAACTACCAGTACACCAACTTCGGCGTGCCGACGCTTGGCCTCAAGCGCGGTCTCGGCCAGAATGCTGTCATCGCGCCCTATGCGTCGATCCTCGCCAGCCAGTACGATCCTGACGGTGCGCTGGAAAACCTCGACAAGCTGCGCAAGCTTGGCGCGCTTGGCCAGTACGGCTTCCATGATGCCGTGGATTTCACGCCGACACGTGTGCCTGACGGCAAGGTCTGCGCGGTGGTCTACAACTATTATGCCCACCACCACGGCATGTCGATCGCGGCTGTCGCCAACGTCGCCTTTGACGGTGTGTTGCGCGAACTCTTCCATTCCGACCCGGTAATCGAGGCGGCCGAACTCCTGTTGCAGGAAAAGGCACCGCGCGAAGTGCCTGTCATGAGCGCCAAATACGAGCCGGAAACCCCCGGCAAGGAACAGGCCGACCTGCTGCGTGCGGAAGTGCGCTCCATTGCCGACCCGGCCGTTCGCGACCGCGAAGTGGTTTTCCTGTCGAACGGCCATTATTCGACGATGCTCACCTCAACGGGTGCGGGATATTCGAAATGGAACGGTCAGGCGATTTCCCGCTGGAAGGCCGATCCGACCGAAGATCGTTGGGGAACCTTCATCTTCCTGCGCGATACCACCAATGGACAATGGTGGAGTGCGACGGCTGAGCCGCGTGTCATCGAAGGCGAAAAGACCAAGACGATCTTCACCGACGACAAGGCCGAATTCCACAAGAATGTCGGCGATCTGCAGAGCGTCGTTGAATGCATCGTCGCCACCGAGCACGATGCCGATGGCCGCCGCGTCACGCTGCTCAATGTCGGTTCCGAGGATCGTTACATTGAAGTGACCTCCTATATGGAGCCGGTCATTGCGTCGGAAGACGACGACAACGCCCATCCGCTGTTCTCGCGCATGTTCGTGCAGACGGAGATCGGCCGGCGCGGCGATGTCATCCGCGCCTGGCGTAACCGCCGCAGCCCGAACGAGCCCGGCACGATCATCGCGCATCTTGCTGCGGATAACGCCGGTCCATCGCGCCCGACGGAGTTCGAGACGGACCGTGCCAAGTTCATCGGTCGCGGCCGATCGCTCGGTGAAGCGGCTGCATTCGATACCGGTGCCACGCTTTCCAACACCGACGGCTTTACGCTCGATCCGATCCTGTCGTTGCGCCGCACTGTGCGCGTACCGGCCGGCAAGAAGGTGAGCGTGATTTTCTGGACGATTGCCGCGCCGAGCCGCGAGGAAGTCGACAAGGCGATCGACCGTTATCGCCATCCGGACGCATTTGCCCATGAACTCGTGCATGCATGGACGCGCACGCAGGTGCAGATGCGCCATGTGGGTGTCACTTCGCAGCAGGCCGCCGCTTTCCAGCATCTCGGCCGTTATCTGACCTATCCGGACATGCATCTGCGCGCGGATTCGGAAACGCTGAAAACGGGTCTTGCTTCGCAGCGGGCGCTTTGGCCGCTTGCCATTTCGGGCGATTTCCCGATCTTCAGCCTGCGTATTAACGACGATATGGACATGGATATCGCCCGTGAGGCGCTCAGCGCCCACGAATATCTGCGTTCGCGCGGTGTGATATTCGATCTCGTCATCGTCAACGAACGGGCCGCGTCGTATGCACAGGATATGCAGCATGCGCTGGATCATATTTCCGAGTCGCAGCGTCGCATCAATCCCGCCGATGGTGGTCGGCCGCATGTGTTCTCCGTTCGCCGCGACTTGATGGACGAAGAGACCTGGAGCGCGCTTCTGGCGGCCTCCCGTGTCGTGCTGCATGTGCGGAATGGCAAGATTGTCGACCAGATCAACCGCGCCGTGTCGCTTTTTGCGGCGCATCGCGGTCCTGACGGCGCGACTGAGGCCGCGCAGGCTCGCCTGCCGGTGCCGGCGTTCCCCGTCGCTGAGGCTGTCGAGGATGCCGGCGATCTCGATTTCTGGAACGGTTTTGGTGGTTTCGCCAAAAGCGGAGAGGAATATGTCGTGCGCCTGCATGGTGGGCAATCCACGCCGCATCCTTGGATCAACGTCATCTCGAACGAAAGTTTCGGCTTCCATGTGTCGGCGGAAGGCGCTGGTTTCACCTGGAGCCGCAATTCCCGTGACTATCAGCTGACACCCTGGAGCAACGATCCAGTCATCAACCGGCCGGGCGAGGCCTTCTATGTTGCCGATGTGGAAACAGGAAAGCTCTATACGCCCTGTGCTGCCCTGTCGCGTGATCCGGAAGCCCTGTTCGAAACCCGTCACGGTCTCGGTTACTCCGTAATGACCGGCAAGACGGATAAGCTTGAAGTCGAGGTGACGCAGACGGTAGACCGTGAAAAGCCGGTCAAGTTCTCGCAGCTCATTGTACGCAACAAGGGTTCGAAAAGCCGCCGCCTGAAAGTCTATGCTTATGTGGAATGGGTGCTGGGCAATAATGGCCAGAAATCTGCGCCGTTCATCCTGAGCAGGCACGATGCCAGCAGCAATGCGATTTTTGCTTCGAACCCTTACAGCATCGACTATAGCACCCGCACTGCCTTCCTGACGCTCGACAGCGAGGCAAGCGGCTTTACCACCAGCCGCCGTGAATTCATCGGCCGCTTCGGTTCTGCACAGGCTCCGCAGGGCATTGTGTCCGGTGCGGCACTGAGTGGCAGCACCGAGGTGGACGGCGACCCCTGTGCTGCACTGATGCAGGAAATCCACCTGAAGCCCGGTGAAGAACGACATATGACCTTCATTCTCGGCGATGCCGACAATGCGGAGGAGGCGGCAACGCTGATCGAGCAAGTCCGTGCGGCGGATTTCCAGTCAGTGCTGGAGGGCAGCAAGGCGTTCTGGACTGGCTTTACCGGCCAGTTGCAGGTTACCACGCCCGATGCCGGCTTCAACCACATGGTCAATAGCTGGTTGCCCTATCAGGCGCTGGCGTGCCGCATCCTGGCGCGCACGGCCTTCTATCAGTCGAGCGGCGCCTTCGGCTTCCGTGACCAGCTTCAGGACACGCTGGCATTCCTGCTCTACCAGCCGGATCTCGCTCGCAAGCAGATCCTGCGTGCGGCAGGCCGCCAGTTTGCGGAAGGCGACGTCCAGCATTGGTGGCTGCCTTTGACCGGTGCCGGTGTTCGCACGACGATCTCTGATGACGTGGTCTGGCTCGCTTATGCGATCAACCAGTATGTCTCGGCTACGGGCGATGCGGCCATCCTTGATGAAAGCATCCCCTTCATCAAGGGACCGGCATTGATGCCGGGGCAGCACGATGCCTTCTTCCAGCCGGAGACAAGCGACAAATCCGCTAGCCTCTACGAACACGCGGCGCTGGCGCTTGATCTCGCCATCCATCGCACCGGCGAAAACGGTCTGCCGCTGATCCTCGGCGGTGACTGGAACGACGGCATGAACCGTGTCGGCATCGGCGGCAAGGGCACCAGTGTCTGGCTTGGCTGGTTCCTGGCCGGTGCGCTTCGCGACTTCATCGCGATCGCCGAAAAGCGCGGTGATGCAGACCGTGTCGGCAGGTGGTCGGCGCATCGCGAAAAGCTTCGCAATGCTCTCGAAACTGCGGGTTGGGACGGCAGCTACTACCGTCGCGGTTATTTCGACGACGGCACGCCGCTCGGTTCCGCCACCAGCGAGGAATGCCAGATCGATTCACTTGGCCAGAGCTGGAGCGTTCTTTCCGGCGAGGGTGAGGAAGGCCGGTCACGGCAGGCGATGGACGCCGTTATTGAGCATCTGGTCGATGAAAAGGCCGGTATCATCCGTCTGTTCACCCCGCCATTCTCGCGGGCGCCGCATGATCCGGGTTATATCAAAGGATATCCGCCGGGTGTGCGCGAAAACGGCGGACAATATACCCACGCGGCGACCTGGGTAGTGCTTGCCCTTGCCAAGCAGGGGCGTGCGCAGGAGGCGTGGAACTGCTTCAAGCTGCTCAACCCGGTCAACCATGCGCTCGACGCGGCATCGTCCGAAACCTATCGAGTCGAACCCTATGTGGTGACCGCCGATGTCTATGGTGAGGGCGCTTATGCGGGTCGCGGCGGCTGGAGCTGGTACACGGGTTCCGCCGGCTGGCTCTATCGCGCCGCAATCGAGGGCATTCTCGGTATCACCCGAACCGAAGGCAAGCTTCACATCGCGCCTTCGCTGCCGGAAGACTGGAGCGGCTTCTCGGTGAAGATCACGCTGGACGGAAAAGCAAAGGACATCGTCGTCAGCCGTAAGGCCGGCACGGCGGAGGTCTCCGTATCCGTGGACGGCAAGCCCCTGTCGGCTGACGATCGGGTGATCCCGTTCGACTGAGACGACCGGCTCTACGTTTGCTTTTAAAGCCAGGCTCCTGCGGCGACGCAGGGGCCTGAACTTTTATTGTGGCTGCCCTGGTATTGTTTATCTGCACGGAGGCGCGGTGACGACTTTGTCCTGGCGGGTATCTCCAGCATCATCTCAATGAGAGAAATGACGCAGCCTCGCGACGCTCTTGCGGGGGCCACCGAGAATGTAAGCCGTGCCCCTCTCGACGTGGCACGTAGGCAGAGCAGTTTTACAGAGCCATGTTTCTGCGCTGTTGGATCGCTGAATGCTGATGGCCAGGCTAAGGCCTGGGCGCTTGCCTGCATTTTCAAGGCACATGTCCGCAGCTTCGCAGACCTTGGAAAACGGACAAAGAAAAAGGGCGGACACCACGGTACCCGCCCTTATTATATTCCGTAAGCCAGAGTGTCAGGAGGCGATGGCTTTCGGCCGGGGCTGGCCCTCGTCTTCCGTCAGCAGGCCGCTGGTGCGCAGCAGCGAGGTGAAGCGTCCGCCACGCTGGCTGAGCTCGTCGAACGTGCCCTTTTCAATGATACGGCCCTGATCGAGGAACAGCACCTGATCGGCATCGCGAACCGTGGAAAGGCGGTGGGCGATGATGAAGGTCGTGCGGTTCATTCTCAGCGCGTCCACGGCGGCCTTAACCCGTGCTTCCGTTTCCACGTCCAGCGCGCTGGTTGCCTCGTCAAGGACCAGGATGGGAGCGTTCTTCAGGATAGCACGCGCAATGGCGATACGCTGGCGCTCGCCACCGGACAGACGGTTGCCGCGTTCACCCACCTGGGTCAGGTAGCCGGTGATACGGCTGTCGATGAAATCCGTCGCAGCAGCAGCTGCTGCTGCTTCCACGACCTCCGCGTCGGTCGCCGATTCGCGACCAAGGCGGATGTTTTCGCGGATGGAGCGGTTCAGAAGGCCAGCATCCTGGAACACCGTGGCGATGGAGTTTCTGAGCGAGTTCTTCGTCACCGTCGAGATGTCGGTTCCATCGATCAGAATCTGGCCTGAATCCGGATCATAGACACGCTGCAGAAGATTGATGAGCGTGGTCTTGCCCGCGCCCGTCGGTCCGACGATGGCAATCGTCTGGCCGGCCTTGGCCGTAAACGAGATGTCGTGGACACCCTGCTTGGTGTTGGCGAAACCGAAGTTGACGTTGCGGAACTCCACGGTGCCGGAGACATTCGACAATTCGCGGGCGTCGCCCGGTTCTTCCCGTTCCTTGACGGAATCCTCCAGCACGAAGAAATCCTCGAGCTTTGCGCGCGCCTCGAAAATCTGGGTCACGAACTGACGCATCTGATCGAGACGGCCGATGAGAAGATTGGCGAAACCGATGAAGGCAATGACGTCACCGACGCGCAATTCGCCGTTCTTCACCAGCACGGTGCCGATGACGAGGATGATCATCATCGAAACGGTGGAGGCAGTGCGGTTCAAGGCACTTGCGAAAGCCCACCAGTCGAGCACCGGATATTGGGCGCTCAGCAGTTTTTCGGTGAAGGATTTCAGCGCTTTCGTTTCAGCCTCGATGCGGTTGTAGCTGTGCAGGACGGACACGTTGCTGATGGAATCGCTGACATGGGCAAAAACGCTGTGATAATGCTCCTCGACCGAAGCCTGGCCGTCCTTGGTGCGGCCCATCACCCACTTGCCGATGAACCAGTAGACGATGCCAAGACCGATCAGGACGAAGCTGAGGCGCAGGTCCATGGCCATGGCTGTCGGAATAAGCAGCATGAGCGCGACGAAAGTCGCCAGATGCGTGCGCATGAATTCGAGCCACAGGCCGAACAGCGTCTCGCTGGCGCGCAGAAGCGTATGCAGCGCGTTCGAAGTGCCGCGCAGATGGTGCCAGGAGAGCGGCATGGAGATGATCCGCCCGAAGGCTTCCGTCAGCAGGGTCGCGCGGCGACCATGGGCCAGCCGGTCGGCCTCGCGGGCAACAGCGACATAAGCCACGGTGTTGAAGACGCCGAAACCCGCCCACAGGATGAGGATGGACGTGACATCGGAGCCGGAAGAGATGGCGTCGATGATCCGTCCAAACAGCACGGGTTCGGCAATGGTGATCGCTGCAAGAATGATGTTGGCGATGACAACGATCAACACCCGCCATTTATGTACGGTCAGATAGCGCAGGGCGCGTGTGTAAACCTGAAACAAGGTCAAATTTTCAATCCAGTCCAGCGTCTGTTTCGAGCGGTTGATTGTTCGGTCTCAATACAATGCTGTTTTAGCAAGGTTGCATGAGACGGCGAAATTTGTGTAATTATCGCTCTTTCAGTCTGAATGGCGGCTTAACAAACCGAGCACGCGTGCGAACCGAAAAAAAACTGAACCCGATGTTTCTATGGGATGCCGTCACAAGATTTTGCATATTCGTTTCAGGGATTGCTAACGACGATATGTTCAGTCTGAACCGACCGGCGCCCGAGTAACATGACGTCCTCGCGGGACCTTGTCCTTCATGTCATCCCTTCCAGCCAAGCTCCGGGCATGTGTCTTTATGCATGATATTCTTCACTTCATCTCTGCGTGCTACCAGGCGGGAAACGCTGATCGTGTTCGCTCAGAATTTGTAACGCTTATTCGCGAATATGGTTTCGAATATTTCCTCGTCAGCCGGCGGATGACCGGGGAGCTCGCTTCCACCGGCCAGATTCTCGCACAACATCTCCCGGAAGGGTGGATCGAGGTCTACCGCGCCAAGAAATATAATCTCGTCGATCCCGTCCGTAAGGTGATCGGCATGGTGCACAAGCCGTTTCAGTGGAAAGAGGCGCTTGAGGGCCTGCCCCGCGCGATGCATCGAAAAAGGGCGAATGTGTTTTTTCACGATGCCGGCCGTTACGGTCTGCAGGGTGGGTATGCCTTTCCGGTGCACGGGCGCGCGGGATTCATCGGCGCGGTGTTCCTTGGCGGTGAGGACCGGCAATTGCCCTCGTTGCACGTTGAGCTGCTGGATGCGGCCACGCGCGCGGTGTTCTGGCGTCTGCTCGATCTTTCAGGTCAGGTCCATAACCTCAACAACGCGCCGAATGTTTCCGCTCTTGAACTTACAAGGCGGGAAATGGAAGTGCTGACGCTGATGGCTGATGGCATGACCTCAACCGAAATTGGACGCCAGCTATCGATCTCCAATCATACGGTCGACTGGTATATCAATGGAATCCAGCGTCGGTTCAGCGCCAAGAACAGGCAGCACACTGTAGCACTCGCCTTTCGCAACGGCTTGCTGAGCTAGTTACGACAGTACGCTTCTCTCCCGAATTGCCCTTTTCAAGACCGGGTTTTGCTGCTTAATTCCGCAGTGCAGCAGAAATTCTGTTTTGGCGTGTGGGGAGACCGTCTTGAAAATATCGAAAATACTTGTTGCCAACCGATCCGAAATTGCGATCCGAGTTTTCCGGGCAGCGAACGAGCTGGGGATAAAAACCGTCGCCATTTGGGCGGAAGAGGACAAGCTGTCTTTGCACCGCTTCAAGGCGGATGAAAGTTATCAGGTCGGCAGGGGTCCGCATCTCGCCAAGGATATGGGACCGATCGAGAGCTATCTTTCGATTGAGGAGGTCATCCGCGTGGCCCGACTTTCCGGCGCGGACGCGATCCATCCCGGTTACGGCCTTTTGTCCGAAAGCCCCGAATTCGTTGAGGCCTGTAACAAGGCTGGCATCACCTTCATCGGACCGACGGCAGATACGATGCGCCAGCTCGGCAACAAGGTTGCCGCCCGCAATCTGGCGATCTCGGTCAATGTTCCCGTTGTTCCGGCAACCAAGCCGCTGCCGGACGATATGGCAGAGGTGGAGCGGCTGGCCGAAGAGATCGGTTATCCCGTGATGTTGAAGGCCTCCTGGGGCGGCGGCGGTCGCGGCATGCGCGCCATCCGCAAAAAGGAGGATCTGGCACGCGAGGTCACCGAGGCCAAGCGCGAGGCGAAGGCTGCTTTCGGCAAGGACGAGGTCTATCTCGAAAAGCTGCTCGAGCGCGCCCGCCACGTCGAGAGCCAGGTTCTCGGTGATACCCACGGCAATGTCGTGCATCTGTTCGAGCGCGATTGTTCGATCCAGCGCCGCAATCAAAAAGTGGTTGAGCGCGCGCCGGCACCCTATCTCAGCGAAGCGCAGCGTCAGGAACTGGCCGCCTATTCCTTAAAGATCGCGGCTGCGACCAATTATATCGGCGCCGGCACGGTCGAATATCTGATGGATGTCGATACCGGCAAATTCTACTTCATCGAGGTCAATCCGCGCATCCAGGTGGAGCATACCGTTACCGAAGTCGTGACCGGCATCGATATCGTCAAGGCGCAAATCCATATTCTGGAAGGGGCCGCCATCGGCACGCCGGAATCGGGTGTGCCGAAACAGGAAGATATCCGCCTCAACGGCCATGCGCTGCAGTGCCGTATCACCACGGAAGACCCGGAGCACAATTTCATTCCCGACTACGGCCGCATAACGGCGTACCGCTCGGCTTCCGGCTTCGGCATTCGTCTGGATGGCGGGACGTCCTATTCGGGGGCGATCATCACCCGTTACTACGATCCGCTTTTGGTGAAGGTAACGGCCTGGGCGCCGCAGCCGGATGAAGCGATCAGCCGCATGGACCGCGCGCTGCGCGAATTCCGAATTCGCGGTGTTGCGACCAACCTGACCTTCCTCGAGGCCATCATTGGCCACGCGAGTTTCCGCAACAACACCTATACGACCCGCTTCATCGATTCGACGCCGGAGCTGTTTGCACAGGTCAAGCGTCAGGACCGCGCTACGAAGCTGCTCACCTACCTTGCCGATGTGACGGTGAACGGGCATCCGGAAACCAAGGGCCGCGTCAAGCCGCCGGCAAATGCGGCACAGCCGGTGGTTCCCTACATCGATGCGCCGACGCCTGATGGTACCAAGCAATTGCTCGACCGGCTGGGGCCGAAGGGCTTTGCCGACTGGATGCGCAACGAAAAGCGGGTGCTGGTAACGGACACGACGATGCGCGACGGCCATCAGTCGCTGCTGGCCACGCGCATGCGCACTCATGACATTGCCGGCGTCGCAAGCGTCTATGCCAAGGCCTTGCCGCAGCTTCTGTCTCTGGAGTGCTGGGGCGGCGCCACTTTCGACGTTTCCATGCGCTTCCTGACGGAAGACCCGTGGGAGCGCCTGGCGCTGATCCGCGAGGGTGCGCCGAACCTGCTGCTGCAAATGCTGCTGCGCGGTGCGAACGGCGTCGGGTACAAGAACTATCCCGACAATGTCGTTAAATATTTCGTCCGTCAGGCCGCGAAGGGCGGTATCGACCTGTTCCGCGTGTTCGACTGCCTGAACTGGGTGGAGAATATGCGCGTATCGATGGATGCGATCGCCGAAGAGAACAAGCTCTGCGAAGCGGCCATCTGCTACACGGGCGATATCCTCAATTCTGCGCGTCCAAAATACGACCTGAAATATTATACCAACCTCGCCGCCGAGCTGGAGCGCGCAGGCGCGCACATCATCGCCGTCAAGGATATGGCGGGACTTCTGAAGCCTGCCGCTGCCAAAGTGCTGTTCAAGGCGCTGAGGGAGGCGACCAGCCTGCCGATCCATTTCCACACGCATGACACATCCGGCATTGCGGCTGCGACCGTGCTTGCCGCCGTCGATGCGGGCGTGGATGCGGTGGATGCCGCCATGGACGCGCTTTCGGGCAACACGTCCCAGCCCTGCCTCGGTTCCATCGTGGAAGCGCTGGCCGGATCGGAACGCGATACGGGTCTCGATACCGAATGGATCCGCCGCATCTCGTTCTACTGGGAGTCGGCGCGCAACCAGTATGCGGCTTTCGAAAGCGATCTGAAGGGCCCTGCCTCGGAAGTCTATCTGCATGAAATGCCCGGTGGGCAATTCACCAATCTCAAGGAGCAGGCGCGCTCGCTCGGTCTTGAGAGCCGCTGGCACGAGGTCGCGCAGGCCTATGCCGACGCCAACCGGATGTTCGGCGATATCGTCAAGGTCACGCCGTCCTCCAAGGTTGTCGGCGATATGGCGCTGATGATGGTGAGCCAGGATCTGACGGTCGCCGACGTAGAAAATCCTGATCGCGAAGTGTCCTTCCCGGACTCGGTGGTTTCGATGCTGAAGGGCGATCTTGGGCAGTCGCCAGGCGGCTGGCCGGAAGCCTTGCAGAAAAAGGCGCTGAAGGGTGACGCGCCCTATACGGTTCGTCCCGGCTCATTGCTGCCGGATGCCGATCTCGACGCGGAAAGAAAGGCGATCGAGACCAAACTCGAGCGTTCCGTGAACGACTTCGAATTCGCATCCTATCTGATGTATCCGAAGGTGTTCACCGATTTCGCGCTGACCTCCGAGACTTACGGTCCGGTTTCCGTGCTTCCCACCCATGCGTATTTCTACGGCATGGAGGACGGTGAAGAGCTGTTTGCCGATATCGAGCGCGGCAAAACGCTGGTCATCGTCAATCAGGCCTCTTCCGGCACTGACGATAAGGGCATGGTGACGGTGTTCTTCGAGATCAACGGCCAGCCGCGCCGCATCAAGGTGCCGGATCGCGCTCATGGCGCCTCCGGCTCTGCGGTGCGCCGCAAGGCGGAACTCGGCAATGGCACACATATTGGTGCGCCGATGCCGGGTGTCATCAGCCGCGTATTCATCAATCAGGGTCAGGAGGTCAAGGCCGGCGACGTGCTCTTGTCCATCGAGGCCATGAAGATGGAAACCGCGCTTCACGCCGAACGCGATGGCAAGGTCGCCGAGGTTCTCGTGCGCCCGGGTGACCAGATCGACGCAAAGGATCTGCTGATCGCCTACGCGGAATGATGCTCACACGGCATCGCTAGCCGCGATATTTTGTCTTTCCTTATAAACGCCCGCCCTCCCGGCGGGCGTTTTGCTGTTGCACCTTCGCTAAAACTCAAATATGCATGTTCGTGCACGTTTGTTCCCGTTTATGCATGAGTCCCGATGAGCGATCATTTTGTCAGCGAGCGACAGGCGCTCATACTTGCACAGTTGCGGCAAAGCGGCCGAGTGCTTGCGCAGGATCTGGCCCAGAATTTCGGCGTTTCGGAAGATACTGTCCGCCGGGATCTGCGGGATATGGCGGCGCGCGGGGAGTGTCTGCGCGTCTATGGCGGGGCGTTGCTTTCCGACAGCAAGACGGTGCCGCTGAAGACGCGGATCGCCGAGGATGCCGATCGCAAGGCTTCGTTGGCGCGCGCAGCAATACCGCTTCTTGAGCCGGGCATGGTCGTCTTCATCGATGCCGGCTCCACCAATCTGGCCATTGCAAGGGCTATCCCCGCCGGTCTCAAATTGACGGTGGTAACGAATACGCCTGCTATTGCCGCTGAACTCACGGGGCGGGCCGGTATCGATTTGATCATGATCGGCGGAAAGGTCGATCCGGCCGTCGGTGCGGCCATCGACGCCATGGCGTTGCGACAACTCGAGCTGATGCGGCCCGAGCTGTGTATTCTCGGCGTTTGCGGTGTTGCGGCTGAGACCGGCCTGTCGGCGGATATTTTCGAGGATGCCGTGTTCAAGCGGCTTGCCTGCAGCGCCAGCCAGCGGATCGTTGCCGCCATCACCACGGAAAAGCTGGGCCACAAGGCGGCATTTCACGTGCATGACTTTTCTCCGCCTCTTTCCCTGGTGCTCGAACATGACGCCGACCGCATATTGGTCGAGGCGCTGTCGGCTAAAGGCGTGCAAGTTCATTTCGGCGACGATGACGCCGTCCAATTCTCTCACGGTCAAGTCTGAAGGATATTACCGATGAACGGCCCCACGACATTTTCGCCGACGGTCAAGCGCTCGTCCTATCTGACGCGGCACAGGCTCGGTGTATCCCTGCTATTTTTGATGAACGGCTTCATGATGGGATCGTGGGCGCCCAAAATACCGGAATTTGCGGCGCGCTTATCCCTCAGTGAAAGCGCGCTCGGCCTCATCATTCTGGTTTTCGGCGTCGGCTCGCTGGTTTTCATGCCGATCGCCGGTTCCCAGATCGCCCGTTTCGGATCGCGCACGGTTAGCCTTGCGAGTGCGGCTATTTTCTTGCCGACACTGCTTTTCATCTCCTGGGCAGACACGATCTGGGCAGGTGTGATTGCGGTTTTCCTGTTCGGCGGGCTGACGGGGGCGATGGATGTCGCCATGAACGCCAATGCGGTGGCGGTCGAGCGTGACATGCGCCGCGCCATCATGTCTTCGTGCCATGCTTTCTGGAGCCTGGGCGGCCTGATCGGTGCCGGTCTCGGCGGATATCTCATCACGGCCATTGGCGTGCAGGGGCATGCGGTCGCGTTGACGGTCATCGCCCTTGTCTTGCTCGTCGTCGCGTGGCCGCGCGTTCTTGCGGATCGCCCGCATGCCGAGGAGGAGCGTCCGAAAGGTGGCTTGCCGCTGACGCCCTTGCCGTGGATTATCGGTCTGATGGCGCTGTTTTCGATGATTCCGGAAGGCGCGATCCTCGATTGGGGTGCCCTTTATCTGCGCAATGAACTCGGCGCTTCCGTGTCCCAGTCCGGTTTCGCTTTCGCGGCCTTTTCCATGACCATGGCGGCCATGCGTTTTGCCGGCGATCTGGTGCGCGACCGGTTCGGCGCGGTCAACACCCTGCGGTTCTGCTCGGTCATGTCGATTGCGGGTCTTCTGATTGCGGGTCTTGCGGGAAATTCCACGTTCGTGATCATCGGCTTCGCTATTGCCGGCATCGGTATTTCCAACATGGTGCCGATCGCCTTTTCGGCGGCGGGGAACATGCCGGGACTGGCACCCGGCATCGGCCTGTCGGTCGTCACCACCATGGGTTATTCCGGGATTCTGGTAGCACCCTCGGCTATCGGCTTCATTGCCGAACATACCGGCCTTGCCAGCGTATTTCTCGCTCTGCCGTTGTTGCATGTGGTGGTTTTGCTGCTTTCGCGGCTCGCCCGGCATGCGGATGGTGCGGGCAAGGAATAGGCGTCTCGAATTTTGCCATGATTGCGGTAAAGTAGAAGCTCTTATGCGTTGGGTGTTGACAAGCAGGCCCCCTTGTTTCACCTCAATTGCCAGACCTTGCCGCAAGCTCCAGAGACCGCCATGACGTCACACGCCGATTACGATCCAAAGCCCCGCCGTGCATCCGTTGCCGTCGACGTAGGGGGCGTCATCGTGGGTGGCGGTGCGCCTGTCGTCGTACAATCCATGACCAATACCGACACGGCGGATATCGACGCCACCGTGCAGCAGGTGGCGGCACTCTTCCAGGCCGGTTCTGAAATGGTGCGCATCACCGTCGATCGCGATGAGAGCGCTGCCGCTGTGCCGAAAATCCGCGAACGGCTGCTGCGCCTTGGCATGGACGTGCCGCTGATTGGCGATTTCCACTATATCGGCCACAAGCTTCTGGCCGATCATCCGGCCTGTGCCGAAGCACTGGCGAAATACCGCATCAATCCCGGCAATGTCGGCTTCAAGGACAAGAAGGACAAGCAGTTCGGCGAAATCGTCGAAATGGCGATCCGTTATGACAAGCCGGTTCGCATCGGTGTGAACTGGGGGTCGCTCGATCAGGAATTGCTGACGACGCTGATGGACAAGAACAAGGAGCAGGGTTTTCCGCTCTCTGCCCGTCAGGTCACTCGCGAAGCCATCGTCCAGTCGGCACTGATTTCCGCAGAGCTTGCCGAAGAAATCGGCCTGCCGCGCAACCGCATCATCCTGTCTGCCAAGGTCAGCCAGGTACAGGACCTGATTGCCGTTTATTCGATGCTGTCGGAACGCTCCAACCACGCACTGCATCTCGGTCTTACCGAAGCCGGCATGGGTTCCAAGGGCATCGTCGCCTCGTCTGCCGCCATGGGTTATGTGCTGCAGCACGGTATTGGCGATACGATCCGCGTGTCGCTGACACCGGAGCCGAACGGCGACCGCACCCGCGAGGTGCAGGTGGCGCAGGAATTGCTGCAGGTCATGGGTTTCCGCCAGTTCATTCCGGTGGTTGCGGCATGTCCCGGCTGCGGGCGCACCACCTCCACCGTCTTTCAGGAACTTGCCCAGAATATCCAGAACGACATTCGCAAGAACATGCCGATCTGGCGTGAAAAATATCCCGGTGTGGAAGCGCTCAATGTTGCTGTCATGGGCTGCATCGTTAATGGCCCCGGCGAAAGCAAACATGCCGATATCGGCATTTCACTGCCCGGAACCGGCGAAAGCCCCGCCGCACCGATCTTCATCGATGGCGAGAAGGCGCTCACCCTGCGCGGTCCCAACATCGCCGCGGATTTTGAAGCGCTTGTGATCGATTACATCGAAAAGCGTTTTGGCCGGAAAGATGCGGCGGAGTAAAAACTACCGTGAAAATGCCGAAATTCCACTGTCATACCGCCTGAACCCTTCGGAGCATCAAAACACATGATCAAAAAAATCGCGATCGTTGCCCTTTGCGGGACCTATCTTTCCGCCTGCACCACCACCGATCCCTATACGGGTGAGCAGAAGATGTCGAACACGGCGGGCGGCGCTGGTATCGGCGCTGTCGTCGGTGCTCTCGGTGGTCTGGCTGTCGGCGGTTCGCCGGTCGGTCGCCGCAACGCAGCCCTCATCGGCGCCGGCATCGGTGCCCTCGCCGGTGGCGCAATTGGCAACTATATGGATGGCCAGGAGGCCGAGCTTCGCGCCCAGCTGCAGGGAACCGGCGTTTCCGTTAGCCGCCGTGGCGACAGCATCGTTCTCAACATGCCGTCGAACATCACCTTCGCGACGGATCAGGATCAGGTCATCCCGCCCTTCTATCAGACGCTGGATTCCGTCGGCATCGTGCTGAACAAGTTCAACCGCACGCTCATCGACATCAACGGCCATACCGACTCTACCGGCAGCCAGCAGCACAACCAGGCGCTTTCCGAGCGTCGTGCGGCGTCTGTTGCAAACTATCTCGGCGCACGCGGCGTCGACCAGCGCCGCATTTCGACACTCGGCTTCGGCCCCTCGCAGCCGATCGCTTCGAACGCAACGCCGGATGGCCGCGCCCAGAACCGTCGCGTCGAAGTGCTGATTTCGCCGCTCAAGGGCTGATTGGCTGAAAAACGGTGAGCCGGGAAACCGGCTCAGCTTTTCCGTTCGGCGATGAATCTGGCGGCCGCGATGAGTATCGCGGCCTTTTCGCCGTAGGGGGCCAGAAGTTCGGAGGCTTCCGCCACCTGTTCCTGAAGCTTGCCGCGCGCCCAGTCTTCACCGCGTAGTGCCACCAGCGTTCCCTTGCCGCGTGCGGCATCCTTGCCGGTTGCCTTGCCCATGGTGGCGGCATCGGCCGTCAGGTCCAGGAGATCGTCGGCAAGCTGGAAGGCAAGGCCGATCTTTTCACCGAAGAGGCGCAGTCTTTGCCTTTCGGAAACATCGCTGCCGGCGATGATCGCGCCTGCCTCGCAGGCGAAGCGCAGCAACGCACCGGTTTTCATAGCCTGCAATGTAATAATGCCGGTCTCATCAGGTGCGTTCTTTTCCGCAGCCAGATCAAGCGCCTGACCGCCCGCCATGCCGCCGATGCCTGCGGCGCGGGCGAGGGAGAGTACGAGAGCCGCCTTGCGGTCTGCCTGGAGAGGATTTTCGTCCGATGCGATAATGTCGAAGGCGAGTGTCAGCAGGCTGTCGCCTGCGAGAATGGCGGTCGCCTCGTCGAATTTGCGGTGCACTGTCGGCTGGCCGCGGCGCAGGTCGTCGTCATCCATCGCTGGCAGATCGTCGTGCACCAGCGAGTAACAATGCAAGCATTCCAGCGCGGCACCGACGTGATGGGCTGCTTCGGCATTTCCGCCGAGCAAGGCCGTGCTTTCTATGACCAGGAAGGGCCGCAGGCGTTTGCCGCCGTTCAGCACACCATGACGCATGGCGTCGAGCAGGTTTTGCGGGCGCGTAATCTCATCCGCACGCGCCTCTGCGGAAAGCAGGCGACCAAGCAGGGATTCGGTCTGTGCCGCGTTATCGCGCAGCTTCGTTTCGAAATTCGTCATCTGAGCGTCCATGCCGCGCTCTTTGGCATGGCGCGCGGGGTCAGGCAACCTTTTCGTGATTCCTGAGGTCAACTGTTTGACCGGACTCGCCTTGAAGGCGGCAATGGAATATGAAAGGCTTCGATTGGTGCGGGGCTTTGACGAATATTGAGCAGTACGCCTGAAAGCGACGCAGATTACGCCGTGCTGGCGGAAGACCGGAGCAGTCCGAAGGTGGATTTTCGCACGTTGGCAAAGCGTATCATCATGACCTTGCTGGCGTTGCTGATCCTGCCCTATCTGCTGATCCCGGTTTATGCCCTGCCTTTCATGCGGCCGGTCTCGACGCTGATGCTTGCCGATCTGGTGACTCTGCAGGGTTATGACCGGCGCTGGGTGCCGCTCGAGGATATTTCGCCGCGCCTTGTGCAATCCGTAATGATGTCCGAGGACGGACAATTCTGTTTCCACGGCGGCGTTGACTGGAACCAGATGCAGTCCGTGGTCAACAATGCGCTCGAAGGCGCGTCCACTCGTGGCGCCAGCACCATTCCCATGCAGACGGCCAAGAACCTGTTCCTCTGGAACGGCCGCTCGTTCTTGCGCAAGGGGCTGGAGTTGCCGCTGGCGATTGCTGCCGATTTCGTCTGGTCCAAAAAACGAATGATGGAGATTTATCTCAACGTTGCGGAATGGGGACCCGGCATTTACGGCATCGAGGCCGCAGCACAGCACCATTTCAAGGTACCGGCGGCAAAGCTCAGCT
The DNA here is from genome assembly GCF_900215635.1 of Rhizobium sp. AN6A. Lineage (NCBI taxonomy): Bacteria > Pseudomonadati > Pseudomonadota > Alphaproteobacteria > Hyphomicrobiales > Rhizobiaceae > Rhizobium > Rhizobium sp. AN6A. Next base: position 920,900 of record NZ_OCNC01000004.1, on the reverse strand, counting down.
CCCGCCAGGCGGCACTGCTTGCCGTTTCCCTGCCCAATCCCATCGATCGCGTTGCCAGCAAGCCGGGGCGTGGTTTGCAACGGCTTGCCGGCCTTATCGAACGGCGTGCCCGAGCATCGGGCGGTTATGTGGGATGCGTGCTGGACTGAGCCCAGCCCGCCGCCTCAACCCTTCTTGAAAATATAGTCGGTTTCCTGACGCAGGGTCTCGCCGGGACGCAGGATCGCGTAGGGGAAATCGGGATGATTGACGGCATCAGGCCATATCTGCGTTTCCAGACAAAAACCGGCAAAGGGGCCATAATGGCGGCCATCGAGGCCTGGAACGGGAACATTCAGCTTGAAGGCTGAATAGAATTGCACGCCGGGTTCGGTGGTGTGAACCTCAAGGGCAATGTCGGAGGCGGGCGAATAGGCGCGGGCAACCTTGCGCTTGGCGCGACGCTCGGGCGAAAGGCAGAAATTATGGTCGTAGAGCACCTGCTCGCCATCCTCCGTTCGCCGCATCGGCGTCGGGTGGCGCAGGTCGAAGACGGTGCCTTCTACGGAGCGGATTTCGCCCGTCGGTATCTGTTTGTCGTTGGTTGGCAGGTAAAAGTCAGCGGCGATGCTGATCTCATGTCCAAGTGCGGTATCAGCACCGTCGAGGTTGAAATAGGAGTGCTGGCAGATATTGGCGATGGTCGGTTGGTCGGTCACCGTTTCATAGACCACCGAAAGCACGCCGCCGTCGCGGATCGTATAGGTCGCGGTGACCGTGCAATTTCCGGGATAACCGGCGCGGCCGTCGGGATCGATGATCTGGAGAACCGCATGGCTTTCGCCGTGTTCCATCAGCATCCAGTTACGTTTGCCCATGCCGTCGCTGCCGCCATGCAGGTGGCTGACGCCTTTTTCGTTCAGTTCCAGCTGGTATTCGTGCCCGTCGATCGAGAATTTTCCGTCACCGATACGGTTGGCGTTGCGGCCGGGTGTGGCGCCGAAATAGGATGAATATTTGTAATCCTCGAATGTATCGAAGCCGAGAACGAGCGGCGGCTGGTGCCCATCGAGGCGCAGGTCCTGAATGACGGCGCCCCAGGTGATAACCTTGGCCGTCAGCCCGCCCTTCGAGATGGTGACGCGCTCAACCTTTTCGCCGGTTGCCGTGAAACCGAAATTCTCCCGTGCCGCCGCGTCGCTCATTGCGTCATTCTCCCGATATTTTTGAATTGCCGGCGGACGTTGCGTCATTTTCCGGCAATTCGCAATCCCGCAATTTACGCCGCTAGTTTACCGATCGCTTCGAGATCATAAGGCGTCGTCTGATATATCTCGTTGATCCAGTTGCCGAAAAACAGATGGGCATGGCTGCGCCAGCGGTTGAGCGGGGCAAGCTCCGGATCATTGTGCGGAAAATAATCATGCGGCAGCTTGATTGGAACGCCCGAGTTCACGTCGCGGAAATATTCATCCGAAAGCGAGGTTGAATCATATTCGACGTGGTTGAACATATAGAGCCGGTTGCCCTCTTTTTCATGCACCAGACATACGCCCATTTCCTCTGACTCCATCAGGATTTCGAGCTCCGGGTGTTTTTCGATGTCGGCGCGGCGCACTTCCGTCCAGCGTGAGACCGGAACCTGAAAGTCGTCGGAAAAACCGTTGAGATATATCGACGAGGGGCAGAGATTGCGGTGACGATAGACACCGAAAGCCTTTTCCTTCAGTTCGTATTTCGGCACACCATGGAAATGGTAGATGGCGGCCATCGCGCCCCAGCAGACGTTCAGCGTCGAATGGACGTTGGTTTGCGTCCAGTCGAAAATCTTTTGCATCTCGTTCCAGTAGGTCACGTCTTCATAATCAAGCATCTCGATGGGCGCGCCTGTGATGATGAAACCGTCGAACTTGCGGTGGCGCACCTCCTCCCATGTCTCATAGAAGGACAGGAGGTGCTCTTCCGGCGTATTTTTGGCACGATGGCCGCCGATGCGGATCAGCGAAAACTCCACCTGCAGCGGCGATGCGCCGACGAGGCGCGCCATCTGCACTTCCGTCTTGATCTTGTTCGGCATGAGATTGAGGAGCCCGATCTGGAGCGGGCGGATATCCTGCCGGATGGCCGCCGTTTCGGTCATGACCCGCACGCCCTCATGAACGAGGGTGTCGAAGGCGGGAAGCGTATCGGGAATCTTGATCGGCATGTCGAACTCTCTTTTCGGATGACGTAAAGAACGTTGCGAAAACAAAAAAACCGGCAGCGAAATCGCAGCCGGTCCCAGGAAATTAGCCTTTTCCTCGACCCTTTAGCGACTTCTTTAAAGTGGCTGCAAGCCGGTCGGCAAATCACCACTGAGGCGTTTCATAATCCCGAAGCCGACGAAAATCAATATCGGCTGATTTCATCGGGTTTCTGCCTTTCCATTTTTGCCTGAGGTGCGATAAGGCAGGGCATGGATAGAGAACGCTTCACCATTCTGCTTGGCGGCGATGTCACCGTTACCGACCGCCTCAAAGCGGCGGTTGAGGGTAGCCGTGTTATTGCGGCCGATGGCGGCATGCGCCATGCCGCACCGCTTGGGCTCACACCCGAGCTCTGGGTGGGGGATTTCGATTCCACCGACAAGGACCTGCTGGACGCCTGGCCCAATGTGATGCGACAGCCCTATCCCGCTGCAAAGGCTGTGACCGATGGCGAAATTGCGGTGTCGGAGGCCATTGCCCGCGGTGCGCGTTCTCTGGTACTTGCCGGTGCGCTTGGTGGAGCGAGAAGCGACCATGCACTTCAGCACCTTCTTTACGCGGTGGCGCTTACTGAGCGTGGTCTCAACGTTACGCTGACCTCCGGCGAAGAGGAGGCCCGCCCGCTGCTGGCGGGGTCGTTCGATCTTGATCTGCCACCCGGTACGCTGTTTTCCGTTGCCGGGTTTACCGACCTTGTGGGGCTCGATATCGGCAATGTGCGTTATCCGCTCAAGGATTTCCCGCTTGCTTTCGGCTCTTCCCGCACTATTTCCAATGTCGCGAATGGCGGCCCTGTGCATTTCTCGCTGAAAAGCGGAAAAGCCATCGTGCTCGCCCGCCCTTATGATCTGACCGGAGCCTGACGCCTTGGCACCACCAATTTTGAAACTCGATGACATCAAGCTGACCTTCGGCGTGACCCCGCTGCTCGACGGCGCCAATCTTCAGGTGGAGCCGGGCGACCGCATCTGCCTTGTCGGACGCAATGGTTCGGGCAAGTCGACCCTGATGAAGATCGCCGCCGGTCTGGTCGAGGCGCAGTCGGGCGAGGTTTTCCGTCACCCCTCCGCCACCATCCGTTATCTGGAACAGGCGCCGGATTTTGCCGGTTACGACACCGTGCAGGCCTATGCCGAGGCGGGGCTGGGACCTGGCGACGATCCCTATCGCGTTACCTATATTCTCGAGCATCTGGGCCTGACGGGACAGGAACATCCGGATAGCCTGTCCGGCGGCGAAGCGCGGCGTGCGGCCCTTGCCCGCGTCATGGCGCCTGAACCCGATATTCTGATGCTGGACGAGCCGACCAACCATCTGGACCTGCCCACCATCGAATGGCTTGAAGGCGAGTTGCAGCAGGCGCGTAGCGCGCTGGTGCTGATTTCGCACGACAGGCGTTTTCTGGAAAAGGTTTCGACCTCGACCGTGTGGCTGGATCGCGGCCAGTCCCGCCGTCTCAATCGCGGTTTTGCGCATTTCGAGGAATGGCGCGACAAGGTGCTGGAAGAGGAAGAGCTGGAGCAGCACAAGCTCGGCAAGGCCATCGAGCGTGAAGAACACTGGATGCGTTACGGCGTGACCGCGAGACGCAAGCGCAACATGCGCCGCGTGGGCGAGCTTCAGGCAATGCGTGCGGACTATCGCGGCCACAAGGGACCGCAGGGCAGCGTGCAGGCGACGGCTGCGGAGGTGCGGGAATCCGGCAAGCTGGTCATCGAGGCAGACGTCATCACCAAGTCTTACGGCGAACGCGTGATCATCGCGCCGTTTTCGCTGCGGGTGCATCGCGGTGATTGCATCGGTCTCGTCGGGCCGAACGGTGCCGGAAAGACAACGCTTTTGAAGATGCTGACCGGCCAGCTTCAGCCCGATAGCGGCACGGTAAAGCTCGGCACCAATCTGGAAATCGCGACGCTTGACCAGAAGCGTGAGGATCTCAATCCAAACGATACGCTCGCTCATTACCTCACCGACGGTCGCGGCGACAATTTGCTGGTCAATGGCGAGTTGAAACATGTGACGGGTTACATGAAGGACTTCCTGTTCCAGCCGGAACAGGCCCGCACGCCCATCCGCAACCTCTCCGGAGGTGAGCGCGCCCGTCTTATTCTTGCGCGCATTCTGGCGCGGCCTACCAACCTGCTGATCCTTGACGAGCCGACCAACGATCTCGATATCGAAACGCTCGATCTGTTGCAGGAAATCGTTGCTGGTTTTTCCGGCACGGTCATTCTCGTCAGCCACGACCGCGATTTCCTCGACCGTACCGTCACCTCCACAATCGCGCCCGCCAATCCGGACCAGCCGGACGGACGCTGGATCGAATATGCCGGCGGCTATTCGGACATGATGGCGCAACGCAAGGGCGCTGCAGAAGAAAAGCGCAAGGCGGAGAAGCAGGAAAAGGCAAAGACCGCCCCTTCCGCCTCCGCGTCGCAGGACCCCTCAAAGGCCAAGGGCAAGCTTTCCTTCAAGCAAAAATTTGCGCTCGAAAACCTTCCAAAGGAAATGGAGAAGGCGCAGGGCGAAATCGCCAAGCGTGAGCAGCGCATGGCCGACCCCAATCTGTTCACCAAGGACCCGGCTACCTTCAATACGCTGGCGCAGGAAATGACAAAGCTGCGCGAAAAGCTCGAAGCCATGGAAGAGGAATGGCTGGAACTGGAGATGCTGCGCGAGGAAATTGAAGGGTGACTGGGTCGCGATTTCTTGACTGAGGTCTCATCCACCTTTGACAGGGAGGCGGAATTGCCGTTTCCTGTGCGGGTTCGGAGGAGTTCAGAAAATGCGCATGATCTTCGTCAATCTGCCGGTCAAGAATATCGAGACATCGAGAAGCTTCTTCACGGCTCTCGGTTTCACCTTCAATCCGGAATATTCGGATGACCGCACGCTCTGCATGATCGTTGAGGAGAACATCTTCGTGATGCTTCTTCAGGAGGAGCGTTTTCGCGATTTCATCAATGGCGATATCGCCGACGCCACACGCAGCACCGAGGTCCTGACCTGTCTCACAGCGGGAAGCCGTGAGGAAATCGACCGGATGATCGAAACGGCGCTCGCCTCGGGTGGCAGCAGCTGGAAACCGGTTCAGGATCACGGTTTCATGTATGCCGGTAGTTTTCAGGATCCCGACGGCCATGTCTGGGAACTGGTGCACATGGTGCAGCAGGCCTGACGGCAGCCATCTTGCCAATCAGAGACAGCGGGACTACATCATCATCTTGATCTAACGGGGTGTCTTTTGTGCTTGCGTGCAAAAGGCTGAGAGGCTTGCCAACCCGAAGAACCTGATCCGGTTCATACCGGCGGAGGGATTAGACGGCTTAAGGCAAGCGGCTATTTCCCTTTTCGTTTTTTGAGGAGATACCCGTGCGCCGTCGTCTTTTCCTGAATTCCCTCGTTGCCGTTTCGTTGTTTCTGCCCGGTCTTGCCACTGCTCAGGACAGACAGGAACTGACCGTCTACACCTATGAAAGCTTCGTTTCCGAATGGGGTCCCGGCCCCAAGGTGAAGGAGGCCTTCGAGAAAATGTGCAATTGCACGGTCAATTTCGTCGGTGTGGCGGATGGAGTGGCGCTGCTCAACCGCCTGAAGCTTGAAGGGGCGGGGTCGAAGGCGGATGTCGTTGTCGGTCTCGACACCAATCTGGTCGCGGAAGCGAAACAGACCGGCCTCTTCGACGCCAGCGGTATCGATGTATCGGCGGCCAAGGTGCCGGGCGGTTACAAGGACGACGTTTTCGTCCCTTACGACTACGGTCATTTCGCCGTTGTCTATGACACGCAGACGATAAAAAATCCGCCGACGAGCCTGAAGGATCTGGTGGACGGCGATCCTTCACAGAAAATCGCCATTCAGGACCCGCGCACCTCCACGCCGGGGCTTGGCCTGCTGCTCTGGGTGAAGTCCGTTTACGGCGACAAGGCACCGGAAGCCTGGGCGAAGCTCCGGAAGCGCATTCTCACCGTCACGCCGGGCTGGTCGGAATCCTATGGCCTTTTCACCAAGGGTGAGGTGCCAATGGTGCTCTCCTACACCACGTCGCCTGCCTATCACATGGTCTCGGAAAAGACGGATCGCTATCAGGCTGCGGCTTTTTCCGAGGGGCACTACATCCAGATCGAGGTTTCCGGTCTTCTCAAAAACGCGCCGCATAAGGAACTGGCGAAGCAGTTCCTCGCTTTCACGCTCACATCAGGATTTCAGGATGCCATTCCGGAAAACAACTGGATGATGCCGGTCGCGGCAACGTCCACGCCCCTGCCCGAGGCATTTTCCAAACTCGTCGTGCCGCAGAAGACCTTCCTGATGGACCCGGAAGAAGTGGCGAAGAACCGCAAGGCCTGGATCGACGAATGGCTTGCGGCCATGAGCATGAACTGAGCAAGAGGCACGCCCGCGCATGATGCTGCGTCGCGACTACAGATGGTCGATCATTGGCGGAACGGCGGCGTTTGCCGCCGTTTTCCTGTTCATGGCGCTTGCTGTCTCAGCACTCCTGTCTTTCGATGCCGGCACATCCGCCGCCGGAATCGTGGATGCCTACACGCTGCGCATCCTGCGCTTCACGCTCTATCAGGCAACGTTGTCCACCGTTCTTTCCATTGTTCTCGGCCTGCCGGTGGCGCTTGCGCTCTCCCGCAGACAAGATTTTCCGGGGCGCATATGGATTGTCAGGTTGATGGCGGTGCCGATGGGGCTGCCGGTCATCGTCGGCGCGTTCGGTATCATCACGATCTGGGGCAGGCAGGGTGTTTTGAATACTGCCCTTGTTTTTGCCGGTGCGGAGCAGCCCTTCAGTATTTACGGCCTTTCCGGCATTCTCATCGCGCATGTGTTTTTCAATCTGCCGCTTGCGGTGCGGCTGATGCTGGCCGGGCTGGAGCGTATTCCGGGCGAATATTGGCGGATGGCGGCAAGTCTTGGCATGGGGCCGGTTTCGGTTTTCCGCTTCATCGAGTGGCCGGCCGTCTCGCGGCTTGTTCCCGGTATTGCCGGGCTTGTCTTCATGCTGTGCGCCACCAGCTTCACGCTGGTGCTTCTGCTGGGCGGTGGACCGGCGGCGACGACACTTGAGGTCGCAATCTATCAGGCGCTGCGGTTTGATTTCGATCCGCAGCGGGCAATCGCGCTTTCGGTTTTGCAGATTGCAATCACGGCAGTTCTGCTCGGCCTTCTTGCCTTTTTGCCATCGCCCGAGGCGGAAATTGCTTCGCTTGGCCGCCCTGTTCGTCGTTTCGACGGCAAGCGTGTTGGCGCGCGCCTGTGGGACGGAGCGGCAATCATTTTTGCGGTTCTGCTGGTCGGCCTGCCGCTTGTTGCCATAAGCGTCTCGGGCTTGGGGGCCGATCTGCCGCGTCTTTTGTCAGCGCCGATCTTCCTGCATGCGGCGGCGACCAGCCTTGCAATCGCTGCGCTCTCCGCAACTCTCGTCGTGCTCTGCTGCTTTGCGATCATCGGTGCGCGACAGGCCGTGGGTTCCAGACGGCACGCGGCTCAGCCCTTGCGCCTTTTGTCCGCCACGCTTGGGGCAGGGTCATCGCTGGTGCTGCTGGTGCCGCCCGTCGTGCTGGGAAGCGGGTGGTTCCTGTTGCTGCGGCCCTTTGGAGATGTCAGTTTTTACGCTCCCGTTCTCGTGGCGCTCATCAACATGCTAATGGCGTTGCCGCTTGCCATGCGGGTGCTGGAGCCAGCCTTTACCAGCCATTTTCTGCGCACCGGCCGGCTCTCCGCCAGTCTCGGGCTTCAAGGCCTGACACGGCTGCGATTCGCTGATCTGCCGGTACTCTGGCGGCCTTTGGTTATGGCGTTTTCCTTCGCCATGGCGCTGTCGCTTGGTGATCTTGGGGCGGTTGCCCTGTTCGGGTCGGAAAATTTCATCACGTTGCCATGGCTGGTCTATAGCAATATGGGCAGCTACCGCACCAATGATGCCGCCGGATACGCGTTCATCCTTGGCATCGTCTGCCTGCTGCTTGCCGCGGGCGGCGTTTCACGGCAATCCCAATCAGCAAGGGCGAGTATATGACGGGCGATGAATTTGCCGTGGGGCTGGACAAAGTCAGGCTGCAGCTCGGAACGCAGGATTTCGATCTCGATTGTATATTCCCGCAAGGCCAGATGACTGCCGTCGTCGGTGCATCCGGTTCTGGCAAGTCGACGCTCCTCAATCTCATCGCCGGTTTTGAATTGTCCGATTCCGGGCGCGTCCTGATCGGCGGGCGGGACATGAAGGCGCTCGATCCTTCCGAGCGACCGGTCTCCTCGATCTTCCAGGATAATAATCTTTTCGCCCATCTCGATATCTTCACCAATGTCGCGCTCGGCATCAGCCCCGGGCTGAAGCTGCGGGCGGAAGACAGGCAGAGGATCGACATGGCGCTCACACGCGTTGGTCTTGCGGGTTTTGACAAACGTTTGCCGGGCACGCTTTCCGGCGGAGAAAGGCAAAGGGCGGCGCTGGCGCGTGCGCTGGTTCGGAAAAAACCGGTCATGCTGCTGGACGAGCCTTTCGCGGCGCTAGATCCGGGGCTGCGGGCGGGCATGACCTCCCTGCTTCTCGACTTGCATGCCGAAACAAAAAATACGGTGATTATTGTCACGCACCATCCAGACGACATAAAAAAGCTGGCGCAGCGGGTGGTTTTTCTTGATCGTGGCCGCGTTGTCTATGCGGGCTCGACCACAGATTTCTTCGCCACACAAAATGTGAAGGCGGTCGACAGTTTTCTGAACGGCTGATCGCCTTATTTTCGACGCGTGCCGCTGGCAATCGCTTTAGATAACTTCAATGGCGTTAATTTGCACTTGCCAGTTTCAAGTCGTTGCCCGAGAAAAGACGAGAATTATTGCGTTCTTCAGGAATATTCCGGACTTGATGGATCGTTTTTACCGTTTCGACATTCATGGCTCGTTGGGGCGAATCTGTTATTCTGGTCTGCAATTAACGGATGATCAGGAACGTTAGGGGCAGGCATAGAGAATGAGAAATAGCATGACTGCGCAGTGGAGGCTTTTCTCCCGTTCAGGCCTTCGCCGTTCGGGCAGGATGGCTGCCGTGTGTTCCGTGCTGACCGCATCTGCCGTATTTCTGTCATCGTGTCAGTCTCTCTTCAGCCCGGCCTACCAGTCCACCTTGCGGCCTTCGGACAATCCGCAGACGGTGGAAGAGGTGCAGAAGAATGATCCCCGCGCGCAGATGGGCGCGCGCGAACATCCGCGTATCGTGGCGAGTTATGGTGGCGAATATCGTGATGCCAAGACGGAGCGGCTTGTCGCCCGCATCGCCGGCGCGCTGACGGCCGTTTCGGAAAATCCGCAGCAATCCTATCGCATCACCATCCTCAACTCGCCTGCTATCAACGCCTTTGCGCTGCCGGGTGGGTATCTTTACGTGACGCGCGGGCTTCTGGCTCTCGCCAACGATGCCTCGGAAGTGGCCGCCGTGCTTTCGCATGAGATGGGCCACGTTACCGCAAACCACGGCATCGAGCGCCAGCGTCGGGAAGAGGCGGAGGTGATTGCAAGCCGCGTGGTCGCCGAGGTTCTGTCGAGCGATCTCGCTGGCAAGCAGGCGCTTGCTCGCGGCAAGCTGCGGCTTGCGGCTTTTTCGCGTCAGCAGGAATTGCAGGCGGACGTGATTGGCGTGCGCATGTTGGGTGAGGCCGGCTACGACCCCTTCGCATCGCCGCGGTTTCTGGATTCGATGGCGGCCTATGCGCGTTTCTCCTCGGCTGATCCCGAAAACGACCAAAGCCTCGACTTTCTTTCCAGCCACCCCAACACACCGCAGCGCATCGAGCTTGCACGCCGGCATGCCCGCGCCTTCGGCCAGGACGGTCAGGTCGGGGATCGTGGTCGCGACTGGTTTCTGGATGGAATAGATGGCCTGCTTTACGGCGACAGCCCGCAGGAGGGTTATGTCCGGGGCCAGACCTTCCTGCACGGAACGCTCGGTATCCGTTTCGACGTGCCGGAAGGTTTCGTGATCGACAACAAGGTGGAGGCCGTTCTTGCGACGGGGCCGGGCGATGTGGCGATCCGTTTCGACGGCGTGGCCGATCCGAAACAGACCACTCTTGCCAATTACCTTACCAGCGGCTGGGTTGCCGGCCTGATGCCGGAAACCGTGAAGGAAACGCAGATCAACGGTCTGGAGGCCGCGACAGCCCGGGCGACGGCGGACAAATGGGACTTTGACGTTACCGTCATCCGTGTTGGTCAGCAGATATTCCGCTTCCTGACGGCCGTGCCGAAGGGTAACACGCAGCTCGATTCCATCGCCAACGTGTTGCGCACGAGTTTCCGCAAGATGACGCCGCAGGAGATCGCATCGTTAAAACCTCTGCGCGTGCGCGTGGTGACGGTCAAGCCCGGTGAAACCGTGGCAACGATTGCCGCACGGATGATGGGGACCGACCGTAAGCTCGACATGTTCCGCATGATGAATGCGATGAGCGCCACCGCCACGCTTCAGCCCGGCCAGCGGGTGAAGATCATTGCGGAATGAGATGCTAACAAAAAACCCCGGATTGTGATCCGGGGTTTTTCGTTTCAGACGTTATCGATAATTACCGCCACTCGCGCACATCGACGAAATGACCGGCGATGGCCGCCGCCGCTGCCATGGCGGGGGAGACGAGGTGGGTGCGGCTCTTGTAGCCCTGGCGGCCCTCAAAGTTGCGGTTCGAGGTGGAGGCGCAACGTTCGCCAGGCTTCAGGCGGTCATCATTCATGGCAAGGCACATGGAGCAGCCCGGTTCGCGCCATTCGAAACCGGCTTCGAGGAAAATCTTGTCCAGACCTTCCTTTTCCGCCTGTTCCTTCACGAGACCGGAGCCGGGCACGATCATGGCCGAGACGGTGGGCGCGACCTTGCGGCCGTCGACGATCTTTGCCGCTGCGCGCAAATCCTCGATACGGCCATTGGTGCAGGAGCCGATGAAAACGCGGTCGATGGCGATATCGGTGATGCGCGTCCCGGGTTTCAAGCCCATATAATCCAGCGCACGCCATTTGGAAGTACGCTTGTTTTCTTCCTCGATATCATCCGGATTGGGAACGATGCCCTCGACGGACGTCACGTCCTCAGGCGATGAGCCCCAGGAGACGATCGGCGGCAGGTTGGCGGCGTCCAGCACCACGATCTTGTCGTAATGGGCGCCTTCATCGGATTTCAGCGTTTTCCAGTATGCGATGGCCTGTTCCAACGTCTCGCCCTTTGGCGCGCGCGGCTTGTCTTTGATGTAGTCGAAGGTGGTCTCATCAGGCGCGATCAGACCGGCGCGGGCGCCGCCCTCGATGGTCATGTTGCAAACCGTCATGCGGCCTTCCATGGAGAGCGAGCGGATTGCCTCACCGGCAAATTCGATCACATGGCCGGTGCCGCCCGCTGTGCCGATCTCACCGATAATGGCGAGGATGATGTCCTTGGCGGTGACACCTTCCGGAACCTTGCCATCGACACGCACCAGCATGTTCTTGGCCTTTTTCTGGATCAGCGTCTGGGTCGCCAGCACATGCTCCACTTCCGACGTACCGATGCCGTGCGCCAGCGCGCCGAAAGCACCATGGGTGGAGGTGTGGCTGTCGCCGCAAACAATCGTCATGCCCGGCAGGGTAAAGCCCTGTTCCGGGCCAACGATGTGGACGATGCCCTGGCGCTTGTCGCGCTCGGAATAATATTCGACACCGAAATCCTTGGCGTTCTGCGCAAGCGCTTCCACCTGGATACGGCTTTCCTCGTTCTTGATGCCTTCCAGCCGGTCGGCTGTGGTTGGCACGTTATGATCGACGACGGCAAGCGTGCGGGTGGGCGAATGGACCGGACGGCCGGCGATGCGCAGGCCTTCAAAGGCCTGCGGGCTCGTCACCTCATGGACCAGGTGACGGTCGATATAGAGAAGACAGGTTCCGTCCGGGTCACGATTGACGACGTGGTCGTCCCAGATCTTGTCGTATAAGGTGCGGGGTACGCTCATGGCTCTATGCCTTGTCATGGAAAGGTAAAATCAGGGTTCAGTAAGGCGGTGGACAGCGGGTGCTGTCAGGCGAGCCTAAGTCGGCTATTGAGCGCCCCGGAAATGCGCGCAAAAAACCGTGCCGGCAGACGCTTGTGGTCCTGCAGCACATAAACATTCTGCGCGAGACATCCGAATTTAGATCCCATGGCGGTCTTCATAGCAGATTGCCGGTTTGGCGGCAATATGAATGCACGCAGACCGTAAAACGGTGCCCGGCGGCTTTGATGTGCGCCGCATCATGCACTCAGTGCTTTAAAATCCCCGTTTCGCAGCCCTTTCGGCATTGGTTATGATGCAATGCAACTTGCGTATCTTGCGGCGCACATATAGATGGGTCCCCTTATCATTTGCATTTCGACGAGCAATCGAAGGGAGGGAAAAGCACATGGTATCGGAAAAATCCCTAATCTCGAAGATCACCTGGCGGCTGATGCCGTTTCTTGGCCTTCTCTATCTCATCGCCTATATCGACCGGCAGAATGTCAGCTATGCCAAGCTGCAGATGGTCGATGCGCTGAGCCTCAGCGAATATGCCTATGGACTTGGCGCTTCGCTGTTCTTCATCGGCTATTTCCTCTTTGAGGTTCCGAGCAACCTTTTCCTCAACCGTTTCGGCGCCAGCAAATGGTTCGCCCGCATTCTGGTGTCCTGGGGTGCCGTCACCATCGCGCTTGCCTACACGCAGAATGCGACGATGTTCTACATCCTGCGCTTCCTGCTCGGGCTTTGCGAGGCCGGTTTCTTCCCGGGCGTGCTGTTCCTGATGACGCTGTGGTTCCCGCGCGATTATCGCGGCCGCATGATCGGCCTCTTCATGATCTTCAGTGCGCTTGCCAATGCCATCGGCGCACCGCTTGGCGGCATGCTGCTCGATCTCGATGGTTTCCTCGGTTATGCCGGCTGGGAATGGGTGTTCCTGGCGACGGGTATTCCCGCCGTGATCGCTGGTATCGTCACCTTCTTCTATCTGGACGATACGCCGGAAAAGGCGAAGTTCTTGACGCAGGCCGAGAAGGATTGGTTGAAGAACCGCCTGGCCGAAGAAAACAAGGGCATGGAAGAGCATGCGGAGGACGGCTTTAAGGCGCTGATCAATCCGCGCGTGCTGTTCATGGCGCTTTGCTATGTCGGCTTTCCGCTGGCGGCCTATGGTCTCAGCTACTGGCTGCCGACGATCGTAAAGAGCTTCGGCGTTTCCAACACCGCCAACGGCTTCATCAACATCATACCCTGGGTGATCGTGGCCGTCGCTCTCTTCGTCGTGCCCCTGGCGGCTGACAAGGCAAAAAACAAAACGCCTTATATCGTCGGCCCTGCCTTCGTCGGCGCGTTTTGCCTGCTGATGTCGGCGCTGCTCAGCAATCCGGTCCTGCAGTTCGCCTTCCTCTGCATCGCCGCTGCGGGCATTTTTGCCGGCCAGCCGGTGTTCTGGAGCCTGCCCGGCCGCTTCCTCAAGGGAGCCGGTGCCGCTGCCGGCATCGCCGCCATCAATTCCGTCGGCAATCTCGGTGGTTTCGTGGCGCAGAACGTGGTGCCTTGGATCAAGGACCAGACCGGCAGCACGATTGCGCCGATGTTCTTCCTTGCCTTCTGCCTTGCGCTGGCAGGTGTGCTTGTCATCATCGCGGCGCGAAAAATGGGCAATCAGGCCGAGGCCGCCTGATCTGCAAGATTGCGGCAGCCGGCATAATTTCCGAACCGCCGCATATGTAAAAAATCATGGCCCGGATATGTCCGGGCCATGATCCATTTAAACGGTAACCGATGAAATTCTCTTCGAGAGAAATTACGCCGTGAACCAATCGCTGCCGGTCAGGTGAACGCCGGAGAGAATGATCTTCTCACCCTTGTGCTCGCCAGTAACGTTGTAGCTGAGGACGGTATCGTTATCATAGGTCGAAACCGCCCAGTTATCGATCACTGTACCGACCAGCTTGAGCTTGTCCATGGAGGCGTTGAAGCCTTCAATGGTATCTGTGGCAAAGCTCTTCGCCATGTCACCCAGATTGAAGACGAAGGTATCGGCGCCACCGCTTGCGATGATGTGGTCGATGCCCTTGCCACCGGTGACCAGCGACGAAGCAAGCTTTACCTCGCTCAGGTCGATAAAGTCGTTACCCGCACCGGCGTCGATCTTGACGGAGGTGTAGCTGCCGTCCGTGATTCCAGCGCCGCCGTTCACAGCACCAGTATTGGCGGCAAGACCGCCCGTCCCGGCTGAAGAGGCGTCGTTAAATGCGGTGCCGGCCTTGACTTTGATCGTGTCGTTACCTGCGCCGGTATCGATGTTGAAATTGTTTACCCAGGTCTTTTCATTTGAAACGACAGAAACGTTCACCGTGTCATTGCCAGCGCCGGTCGAGATGTTACCGCGCTTGGCATTGAGAACTTCAACGGTGGACGAACCGGTGCCGCCGAGGTGAACGTCTACCTGTACGAAATCCTTGAACTTAAGGTTTTCAGAGGTGTCAGACTGGGCGAGAGCGTTCTTCACCGAATTCCATGCCGAGGATACGTCAAATGTGAAGCCGTTTGCGTTGGGGTCGTAGCCGACATCGACAGTGCCACCAGCACCGGTACCGGCAACCGCCACAGCGCCAACGCTGACAGCGCCTGAATCGAGCGTAGAGCCGTTTTTGACCTGTGCTGTCGATTCCGTGAGGAGCTTATATGCTTCCTGATCGATCAGGCTGGTGAGCGACGAAACCGATGCCGCACCGCCATTACCAAAAGTTACTTTTAACGCCATTTTACTCTCCTATAAATTTTTGAGAATTCGATGTATCGAAATTAAATTTAATAAATATTGCGGGTGATAATTAGTACATTATAAATGGCAAGACAATATGAGAAATTGTTTTTTTGGAAAAATTCTCGCCTTTGGTGTATTTGCGAATCGTTTCTAAGAAAACATGTAATGAAAGTCTTTTATTCCTGCAGGAACGTCTTTCTAAGCCTGTCCTGGAACGGTTTGACAAAATAGGAAAGAACGCTTCTTTCGCTTGTCTGTATGAAGACTTCGGCCGGCATGCCCGGATACAACCGTCCGCCTGGTATATGGTCCATTCCAGTTTTGCTCGGTTTGATGCGCAGTGCGTAATATGACGCCCCGCTTCGGGAATCTGTCTGCAAGTCCGGGGCGACGACTGCGACTTCAGCGCTTACATCCGGCGTCGTGCTCTGATTGAAAGCCGTGAAGCGAATGGTCACTGGCTGCCCGACATAGATCTGGTCTATGTCGTTTGGAAGAACATTGGCGTCGATTGCAAGATCTTCCTTTGCCGGCACCACCAGCATAAGCACTTCGCCCGGCTGGATGACGCCGTTTATGTTGTGCACCGACAGCTGGTAGATACGCCCCGCAATCGGCGAGCGAATATCGAGGCGGTCGAGCTGGTCGCGTGTTGCCGCAAGCCGTTCCTCGTATTCCGCAACCGTCGCTTCGATTGACGTCAGATCTTTAGTGACCTCGGAGTTGCGGTCCTCGTCAAGCTGAAGCGACTGCAAGTCCATTTCGCTCAGCTTGCCTACCGTCTGCGCACGCGCGGCCATATATTGGCCCTGCTGACCTTCGAGATTGGAAAGCTGGCGCTTGAGAAGGTTGAGGCGCTGAAGCGTTACCAGCCCCTTGGCATATAGCTCCTGTGTTTTTGAGACGTCTTCCCTTACGATCGCAAGCTCATTGTTGGTTGCCTCAATCTGCACGTCCATGCCCCGCGCTTCATCGGCTAGCTGATCCTTGCGCGTTACCAATTGCTTTTTCATGCCGATCAGTGCACTGCGACGGCTGTTGAAAAGGTTCTGTTCACTGTCGATGAACGTTTTGGTAGCTTTGGAATTGGTCAAGACGGCCAGATCTTCGGGCGTTGTGAAAGAGGTGGCGTCGGAGATTTCGGCACGCAGACGCGCGCGGCGTGCATAAAGCTGCGCGAGCGTATTTTCGACAATGGACAGGTTTGCCTGAACGATCGTGCCGCTCAGCCGCAGCAAAACCTGACCGGCCTCCACCGTGTCACCTTCCGCAATATTGATCTGGCTGACGATACCGCCGGAAAGGTGCTGAATTTTCTTGGAGTTGCCTTCGACAACCACCCGGCCCGTGGCGACGACCGCGCCCGAAAGCTTCGCTAAAGCCGCCCAGCCACCCAGGCCGAAAAGAAGGCCGGCAGCAAGAACGACTACGGCGGTTGAGTGTTTGACGATAGATGTTTTCGTCACGCCGGTTTTTTCTCCCTCAACCATTTTCACCCACCCGGCTTTCCAGCTTACGTACTTCTTCTTCTGTTTCCGGCACCTGGCGAATATTTTGACGCAGGATTTGCGCAAGCACCTCTTCCTTGGTACCGAAGCGAAGCATGCGGCCGTTGGTCATCACCATCACAAGATTGACGCTTTCGATGGCGCTCGGACGATGGGCAATGACGACCACGATGCCGCCCCGCGCCCTTATGTTGCCAATGGCGTTGCGCAAGGCTGCCTCGCCTTCGCTGTCCAGATTGGAGTTCGGCTCATCGAGGATGACAAAGAATGGCTCCCCGAAAAGCGCCCGCGCCAGGCCGATGCGCTGTTTTTGCCCGCCTGACAACGCCTCTCCACGGTCGCCGATATAGGTGTCGTAACCATTGGGCAGGTTCAAGATGAGATCATGAACCTGAGCGGCCTTTGCGGCCGCAACGATGGCTTCTGCCGTTGCGTCACGGTCGAAGCGCGCGATATTTTGCGCGACCGTGCCTGGCATCAGTTCCACCTGCTGGGGCATGTACCCGATGGATTTACCGAGAACCTCGAAATCCCACTGGTTCAGTGCGGCCCCGTCGAAGCGCACGGAGCCGCGGTCATAGGGCCAGATACCGGTTATCAAACGTGCCAGCGTGGATTTACCGGAAGCGCTCGGCCCAATGATGCCAAGGCCATCACCCGCGTTCAACGTGAAGGAAATGTCGGCCACGGTATCACGCGCACCATTGGGCGGACCGCCGGTCACGCGATCGATGGCAACCGTATATTTCGGTGGCGGCAGGGAAAGCGGCTGTGCGGGTTCCGGTACGAGTTCGAGAAACTCGTTGATGCGTTTCCAGCCCTGTCGCGCAGTCATGAAGCTGCGCCAATTTGCAATTGCATGTTCGACAGGGCCTAGCGCCTTGGCCGAGAGGATGGAGCCTGCGATGATGCTACCCGCTGACGCATGCCCCCCGATAACCAGCAGGGCGCCGATTGCCATCACACCCGACTGTAGCAAAAGACGGAATGTTCGGGAAATCGCGGCGAGCATGCCCGCCGTGTCCGACGTCGAGAGTGTGACGGCGCGATACTTGGAGTGCAGATCGTCCCACATCGATGTCACCGCATTCATCATGCCCATGGTTCTTATGGACTCGATGTTGCGCTGGCTGCTGCCAACGAGTGCATTTCTCTGTCCGCGCACCGTGTAGGCCTGTTTGGTCGCCCTTTCGGTCAGCCAGTTGGTTATGAGCGTCAACACGACAAGGACCAGGGCGCCGCCAAGCACGGCAAAACCGATCCAGGGATGCAAGGCAAAACAGATCAGCAGATAGATAGGCAGCCAGGGAATATCAAAGAAAGCTGCTGGTCCCGGCCCGGACAGGAATTGACGTATCTGATCGAGATCGCCGACGATCTGCAGCCCATCTACCTTGCCGTAGGCGGCAAGTGGTGCGCTGATCGATGCCCTGAAGAGCTTCTGATTGAGCGCGTCGTCCATATTGTCCGAGATGCGCGCCAATATCCGGCCGCGCAGAGCATCGAACCCCACGAGAAAGGCATAGAGAATAACCAGCAGAACAACGAGAGCGACAAGAGAAGGAATACTCTTGCTTGGCAGAATCCGGTCATAAACCTCCAGCATGAAAAGGGAGCCGGAAAGGTTGAGAATATTCATGAGTGCGCTGGCAAGGCCGACAGCGAAGAAAGCGCGCTTATTTTTTGTTAAAAAAGAATTAAAAAAAAACATATCAACACCTAAAACTGCGCAAAAATTGCACAATAAGTGAAACTAGGCAATGCTATTCGAGAATGTTCTAAATAAATTGGGCAAAGAGATAAGTAGCAATACGACTTTGATCTTGATCTGTCGATGCGGAGATGGGATCGAAGGCTGGACGTGACGCTATGTCGCCCACCAGATTGTTATGACGCATCGATGCAACAAAAAAGGCGGTCCAAAGACCGCCTTCTCCGTAAATCCATCAAAATGGAAATCTTATTCCGCTGCGGTTTCAGCAGCCTTTGCTGCTTCTTCCGCTGCCTTGGCTTCTGCGGCTTCAGCTGCTGCCTTTTCGGCGGCGAGAGCCTGTGCTGCTGCTACCTTTTCAGCTTCCAGACGTGCCTTTTCTTCGGCGATCGCCTGGCGCTCGGATTCGTTCAGCTTGCGGGCGCGCGTACCGGTGTTTTCAACGATACGGGCAGCCTTGCCGCGACGATCGCGCAGGTAGTAGAGCTTCGCGCGGCGAACCTTACCACGGCGAACGATTTCAACGCCTTCGACCAGCGGGGAGTAGATCGGGAATACGCGCTCGACGCCTTCGCCGTAGGAGATCTTGCGAACGGTGAAGCTCTCGGAAAGGCCGCCGCCGGAACGGGCGATGCAAACGCCTTCGTAAGCCTGAACGCGGGTACGGTTACCTTCGGTAACGCGCACGTTGACGCGCAGCGTGTCGCCCGGAGAAAACTCAGGCAGGGTGCGCTTTGCTTCGATCTTGGCAGCCTGTTCGGCTTCCAGCTGCTGAATGATATTGGTCATGTTAACCTCTGATTTCTTCTGAAACAGCCAGAGCGCTCAACGTTTCGTCTGTCGGTCAATGCCTTCAGACCATGCCGTGCGGCAGGAGCGGGTTCGCCATTCTTTGCTTGCGGTTAAAGGGGAAAACCCCAATTCCACGCGGGCACATACACGAGGTAGCGCCATTTGTCATCCCTTTCATGACAATATTTTATCAATTGTGGGCGACGTACGGGCTGTTGCGAAGGTGCGCTTCCCCGGTTATGGCATGAAAACCTTGGGAGGGGCCATGTTCGTACTTACTATCATGATGCTGTTTGCGACCGGCTTTCTATCTGGCGTGGTCAATGCGATCGCCGGTGGCGGCACCTTTTTGACCTTCGGGGCGATGACGCTTGCAGGCCTGCCGCCGATTGTCGCCAATGCCACGTCGGCGATCGTGCAGTTTCCCGGTTACATCACCTCCGTGATCGCCTACGGGCCTGAAATCCGCGCCCACTGGCGCGAGGCGATACTCCTGTCGGTCGTCTCCATCGTCGGCGGGCTGGCGGGGTCACTTTTGCTCTTGTCGCTCGACAACCCCTCCTTCCGCCAGCTTGTGCCGTGGTTGCTTCTGTCCGCAACCGTTGTTTTTGCCGCTGGCCCGTGGCTTCGGCCGAAGGCCTGTGCCGAGCGTTCACCCGGTAATGTGCCGAGCCTCTTCTTTCAGGGGCTCGCCTCCATCTATGGTGGTTTTTTCGGGGCGGGCATGGGCATCATGATGCTGGCCATCCTCGGAATGACCTCGGGTGGCAGCTATCATCATCTGAATGCCCTGAAGAACCTGCTCTCGGTGGTGATTGCGATCATCGCCATTACGATCTTCGTCAGCGGCGGCGTCGTTTCCTGGTGGGCCGCCCTCATCATGTTCCCGGCGGCCGCGCTTGGCGGATATATGGGGGTGCACACGGCAAGGCGGGTGCCGCAATGGATCATCCGCTGGCTGGTCATTGCAGTCGGGCTGGTGCTGACGGCCTATTATTTCGTCTCGGTTTGAACCTTGGCCTTTTCCAGCAGGTCTGGCCGTCTTTGCTTCGTCAACGCCAGCGCCTGCTCGTGTCGCCATTTGTCGATGACGGCGTGATTGCCAGAGGTGAGAACGGCTGGGATGTCGCGGCCTTCCCAGACCTGCGGACGGGTGTAATGCGGATGCTCCAGAAGCCCACCCTCGAAGCTTTCATGCACGCCTGAGAGATCGTTGCCCATGACGCCCGGCAGAATGCGGACAATGGCGTCCAGAAGCGTCAGGGCGGCCGGCTCGCCGCCGGAGAGAATGTAATCGCCGATCGACACTTCCTCCAACCCGCGCGCCTCTATGACCCGCTGGTCGACGCCTTCGAAGCGGCCACACACGATGATCGCGCCGTCGCCTGCCGCCAGTTCGCGCACTCGGTCCTGCGACAATGGCTTGCCGCGCGGGCTCATCAGCAGACGCGGTCGCGTATCTCCATCTGAAACATGGTCGATGGCTGCGGCCAGAATGTCGGGTTTCAGCACCATGCCGGCGCCGCCGCCTGCCGGGGTGTCGTCCACGCTTCTGTGCCTGTCGGTGGCGAATTCACGGATCTGCACGGCCTCAAGCGACCATTGCTCGCGCTCCAGCGCCTTGCCCGCCAGCGAATATCCGAGATGCCCCGGAAACATTTCCGGGTAGAGCGTCAGAACGGTAGCCTTGAACGTCATGGCCTTATTTCTTGCCGAAAGGCGATGCGCCGGCTTCGTCTTTGTCGTCCGGGTTGTCGATCAGGCCGGCAGCCATGGGGTCGATGAGAATGCGTCTCGCCTCCAGATCGATTTCAAGCACGGCTGCTTCCGAAAAGGGGATGAGGGCGGGACGGCGGCCCGCACCTTTCAGCTCCAGGAGGTCGCCTGCGCCGAAATCGTAAACGGCGCTGACGGCGCCGTAGCTTTTGCCTTCGGCATCGACGGCTTCCAGCCCTTCGAGGTCGGCATAATAAAATTCGTCGTCGTCCAGCTCGTCATCCGGCAGATTGTCGCGTTCGATGAACAGTTCGAGCCCGTTCAAGCTTTCCGCCGCATTGCGGTCGTTGATACCCCTGAAGCGGACGACAACCACATTCTTGCCCTCGCGCACTTCCAGAATTTCGAAGACGCGGCCATCGGCGCTGACCAGATTGCCGTAATCGCCGAGCGCCATCGGTTCGTCCGTATAGGTGCTGACGCGGACTTCGCCGCGCAATCCCTGTGCGCCGCCGATCTTTGCCATGAGTATCGGGTTTTCCAGCTTTGCCATCGGGCCGTCCGTCTTCTGGTGTTGGTTGCGTCTGGTTTACAGCATCAGCGTGAAAATCGGAATCGATTTTCACAGGGCACGATGCGCAGATCCAACGCGTTAGAGCATAGTTCCTGACGCTCTAAAGTTTGTTGATACCAAAATAAACAAAAAACGGGCGGCATGGAAAACCACGCCACCCGTTCTCTAAAATTCTATTGCAGATTATTCTGCAGCAGAAGCTTCTGCTGCGGCAGCAGCTGCGTCTTCAGCCTTCTGCTTCTTTTCTGCAACGCGTTCCAGAGCGCGCTTGCCCGGCAGTGCCTTTTCCGGGTTGCTGCGAGCGGCGCGATCGGCAAGGCCTGCCTCTGCGAGGAAGCGCAGAACGCGGTCGGTCGGCTGTGCGCCCTTGGCGATCCATTCCTTGATGAGGTCAGCCTTCAGCTCGATGCGCTGCGGGTTGTCCTTGGCGAGCATCGGGTTCCAGGAACCGACCTTCTCGAGGAAACGGCCGTCGCGGGGCGAACGGGCGTCAGCAACGACGATCTGGTAGTACGGGCGCTTCTTGGAACCACCGCGTGCGAGACGAATTTTAAGTGCCATGTTATTTACTCCTTGAGATAGCTTGTCCGCCGGTCAGGCGGTCTTTTCATTACCGCCATGTTCGGCGGCTATTGCTTCATGATGCCGGATGACTTCCTTGATGACGAAGTTTAGAAACTTCTCGGCGAAATCCGGATCCAGATTGGCATCCTTTGCCAGACGGCGAAGGCGTTCGATCTGGTATTCCTCGCGCGCCGGGTCCGCCGGCGGCAAATTGTATTTTGCCTTCAGCACGCCCACCGCCTTGGTACAGCGGAAACGTTCGGCAAGAATGTGAACCAGTGCGGCATCGATATTGTCGATCGACTGGCGGTATTCGGAAAGCTGGGCTTTCACTTCTGCGTTGTTCACTGGCGTCGCCCTCACTTCTTTTTGGGGAAGCCGGGCAGGCCCGGCATGCCGCCAAGACCCGGCAGCTTTGTCCCGCCCAGACCGGGTAGCCCGCCGGGCAGACCACCGAGACCGGGCATTGCGCCCGGCTTGCCAAGACCGGAAGCTTCAGCCTGTTTTTGAAGCGCTTCGAGCTGCCTCGGGTCGATGTTCGACAGATCAGGCATGCCGCCGCCCATCATGCCACCAAGCCCCATCTTGCCCGCAAGGCCGCCCATCATCTGCTTCATGATGCCGCCCTTGCCCTTGCCGCCCATGGCTTTCATCATGTCGGCCATGCCACGGTGCATCTTCAAGAGCTTGTTGATTTCGGCGGCATCGGTGCCGGAACCGGCGGCGATGCGCTTTTTGCGGCTGTGTTTGAGGATATCGGGATTGGCGCGTTCGGCCTTGGTCATCGACGAGATGATGGCGATCTGGCGGTCGAACATCTTGTCGTTGAGGCCTGCGGAAGCCATCTTGTCCTTCATGCCGGCCATGCCGGGCATCAGCCCCATGATACCGCCCATGCCACCCATCTTCTTCATCTGGGCAAGCTGGTCGGAGAGATCGTTGAGGTCGAACTTGCCCTTGGCCATCTTTTCGGCCATGGCGCGGGCTTTTTCGGCATCGATATTCTCGGCGGCCTTCTCGACCAGCGAGACAATGTCGCCCATGCCGAGAATACGGTCGGCGATACGGCGCGGATGGAACTCGTCGAGTTCGTTCATGCGCTCGCCGATACCGATCAGCTTGATCGGCTTGCCGGTGACGGCGCGCATGGAGAGGGCTGCACCACCGCGCCCGTCGCCATCCATACGGGTGAGCACGAGGCCGGTGATGCCGACGCGTTCATCGAAGTTGCGCGCGAGGTTGACCGCGTCCTGACCGGTCAGCGAATCCGCGACCAGCAGAATTTCGTGCGGGTTGGACTTCTTCTTGATGTCGGCCATTTCCAGCATCAAGGGTTCGTCGATGTGCGTGCGGCCGGCGGTGTCGAGAATGACGACGTCATGGCCGCCGAGCTTGGCGGCCTGCACGGCGCGTGCGGCGATATCTGTCGGAGACTGGCCGGCGATGACCGGCAGCGTATCGACGCCGGTCTGCACGCCCAGCTGGCGAAGCTGTTCCTGTGCGGCCGGACGGCGCGTGTCGAGAGATGCCATCAGCACCTTCTTCTTGTCGCGGTCGGTCAGGCGCTTGGCAATCTTGCCTGTTGTCGTGGTCTTGCCCGAACCCTGCAGACCCACCATCATGATGACGACGGGGGCGGCCGCATGCAGGTCGATCGAGACACCTTCGGTGCCGAGCATTTCGACAAGTTCGTCATGCACGATCTTGACGACCATCTGGCCGGGCTTGATGGATTTCAGAACGGCTGCGCCGACTGCCTTTTCACGCACCTTGTCGGTGAAGGAACGCACGACTTCCAGCGCAACGTCCGCTTCCAGAAGCGCACGGCGAACCTCGCGCAGGGCGGCGGCAACATCGGCTTCCGTCAGCGCGCCACGGCCGGTCAGTCCATTCAGAATGGAACCAAGGCGGTCCTGGAGGTTTTCAAACATCGTTTCTTCCTTCTTCGTTCCGGGGTCTCCGAAACGTCGGTGCTTTCGCTGCCAAAAACAAGACGCAAAGCCAAAAAGCACCCGAGGGCGCATCGCGCTGTCGGGTGTTGACCTCCGGGATCTCTTTATACCTTTGCGGGTCCCGGTCGGCGGCTTGGAGTCGTGAAACTGCCAGCTGATTGGCCGCGATAAACAGGAAAGTGCCGTGAAAGTCAAGGGAGTGCCGGTTTTCATGCGGCAAAGCATGCCCTGTCATCTTTACGTGATAAGACGAAAGCTGCGATGGCGGTGCTTGAACGGCGTCGCCTGGCTTCCTATACCTTTCCCATGAAACGTCGAAACTTCTTTCGTTTTTCCGCACTTGGTCTGCTTGCTCTTGCGGGCGGCGGCCTGTTTGCGCGCCGCTCTAACGCCAGCGCCTATTATAGTGGGCCGGTCTCCGATCATTTCGACGGGGTGCGTTTCTTCAATCCCGGCGGTTCGCCGCCCGGTAATTTCATGGGCCTCCTGAAATGGCGCTTCAACGGCGAGCGCGCTACGTGGCCGGAAAACTACCCCAGCCCGTTTCCGTTCGCAAAGCCGGAGCCCCGTCTCGACGGCAAGGACATTCGCGTCACCTTCGTCGGTCACGCCTCCTTTCTCATCCAGACGGCAGGGCTGAATATTCTCATCGATCCGGTGTGGTCGCAGCGTACCAGCCCGTTCAGCTTCGCCGGTCCCAAACGCGTCAACCCGCCCGGCATCCGTTTTGAGGATTTGCCGCCGATCGATCTGGTACTGGTGACGCATAATCACTACGACCATCTGGATATGGAAACGCTGAAGCGCCTGCATGTCGCGCACAAGCCGCTTTTCATCACGCCGCTTGGCAATGACGCCATCATCCGCACCGGCGTCGAGGCAGCGCGCATCAAGGTGGGAGACTGGGGCGATGTCCTTGAGATTGGTTCGGTCAAAATTCATTTCGAGCCGTGCCACCATTGGTCCGCGCGTGGGCTGAACGACCGGCGCATGGCGCTGTGGGCGGCCTTTGTCATCGAAACGCCTTATGGCAAGATTTATCATATCGGCGATACCGGCTTTCACGACGGCCTCAATTATCACGCCGCGCGCAAGAAACACGGTGAGTTCCGTCTCGCCAACCTGCCTTTCGGCGCCTATGAGCCGCGCTGGTTTATGAAGGGCCAGCACCAGAACCCGGCGGAAGCCGTGGAAGGCATGAAGATCTGCGGTGCGGCACATGTCTGCGGCCACCATTGGGGCACTGTGCAACTGACCGATGAAGCGGTCGAAGCTCCTCTTGTCGCGCTGAAAGCAGCGCTTGCTGAGCAGGGGGTAGATGAGAGCCGCTTCCAGCCCATGCGTCCCGGCAAGGTCTTCGACGTACCTTCCGCCTGAGCGGCTCAGCGGTTTGCGCCGCAACAGTCTGGTAATTTGCCGTCCTTTCCGCCATATAGAGCGAAAGTGCGGGCAAAGCCCGTCTTTTAATCCGGTTTCAGGTGTTTTTCAGGTTCAGTACGATGGCGGATACGGTCGAATTTGCGAAGATGAACGGGCTTGGCAACAAGATCCTCGTTGTCGACATGCGCGGCCGCAGGGATATGGTGACGCCTGCGGCGGCCATCGCGCTCAATGCCGATCCCGCCACGCAGTTCGATCAGATCATGGCGATCCACGATCCGCGTGTCGGCGGCACCGATGCATTCATCGATATCCTCAATTGCGACGGCACGAAGGCGCAGGCCTGCGGCAACGGCACGCGCTGCGTGGTGCAGGCGCTGTCCGCGGAGACCGGCAAGACCACCTTCACCTTCCAGACGGTGGCGGGCATCCTGAACGCCGTCGAGCATGAAGACGGCATGATTTCCGTTGATATGGGCCTGCCGCGTTTTCGCTGGAGCGACATTCCGCTTTCCGAAGAGTTCCACGATACGAGCCGCATCGAGTTGCAGATCGGGCCGATCGACGCGCCGATCCTGCATTCGCCCGCCGTCATGTCCATGGGAAACCCGCACGCCATTTTCTGGGTGGATCGCGATCCGATGGAGTTCGATCTGGAACGCTTCGGGCCGCTTCTGGAAAACCACCCGATGTTCCCGGAAAAGGCCAATATCACGCTGGCGCAGGTGATTTCCGATAGCGCGCTTCGCACCCGCACCTGGGAGCGCGGCGCCGGGCTGACGCTCGCCTGCGGTTCTGCCGCATGTGCTGCTGCTGTTTCCGCTGCGCGCACCGGCCGCACGGGCAGGAAGGTCACCATCGATGTCGCCTCCAGCCCCGTGCGTGTGCCGCTGACAATTGAGTGGCGCGAGGACAACCACGTCATCATGACCGGGCCGGCCGAATGGGAATGGTCCGGCACGGTCGATCCCATCAGCGGCGCGTGGTCGCGCGATGCCGTGGCTGAGCAGGGGGCCATATGAGCGGCGTCGAGGTCATAACCTTCGGCTGCCGTCTCAATACCTATGAATCGGAAGTGATGCGGGCGGAGGCCGAAAAGGCCGGGCTCAACAATGCCGTGCTTGTCAATACCTGCGCGGTGACGGGCGAGGCGGTGCGCCAGGCGCGCCAGGCCATTCGCCGGGCAAGGCGCGACAATCCGCATGCGCGCATCATCGTGACCGGCTGTGCTGCCCAGACTGAAAAACAGACCTTTGCCGAGATGCCCGAAGTGGATGCAGTGCTGGGCAATGAGGAAAAGCTGAAAAGCGCCTCCTATCGCGCGCTGCCGGATTTCGGCGTTTCGGCGGAAGAAAAGCTGCGCGTCAACGACATCATGAGCATCAAGGCGACGGCGCCGCAGATGGTCAAGCACATTGATGGGCATGTCCGTGCCTTCATTCAGGTGCAGAACGGCTGCGATCATCGCTGTACTTTCTGCATCATCCCCTATGGGCGGGGCAATTCCCGCTCCGTGCCGATGGGCGCTGTGGTCGAGCAGGCGCGCAGGCTGGTGGAAAGCGGCTATTGCGAAATCGTGCTGACCGGCGTGGATGCTACCAGCTACGGTGCCGACCTGCCGGGCGAACCTTCGCTAGGGCTTCTCGCCAAGACATTGCTGAAGCAGGTGCCGGAGATATCAAGGCTCAGGCTATCCTCCATCGACAGCATCGAGGCTGACCACCATCTGATGGATATGATTGCCGGTGAACCGCGTTTCATGCCGCATCTGCACCTGTCCCTCCAGCATGGCGACGACATGATCCTGAAACGCATGAAACGCCGTCATTTACGGGCCGATGCCATCCGTTTCTGTCACGAGGTGCGGTCGCTCCGCCCGGATATCGCATTCGGTGCTGATATGATCGCCGGTTTTCCGACCGAGAGCGAAGAGATGTTCGAAAACGCCGCGACGCTTGCGGAAGAATGCGGCATTTCCAGCCTGCACGTATTTCCCTACAGCCCGCGTGCCGGCACGCCTGCTGCACGTATGCCGCAGCTCGACCGTGCGCTGGTGAAGGAGCGGGCAGCGAGGCTTCGTGAACGTGGCGAGGCACTCAGGCTCGTGCATCTGCAAAACATGGTCGGTTCGACGCAAACGATCCTCGTTGAAAACACCGGTTTTGCGCATACCGACAATTTCACGCTGGTGGCGGCGCCCGATCTTCTCCCGCGCACTCTTGCGCAGGTTGAGATTACCGGCCACAACGGCAAACATCTGAACATGAAGCTTCTGGCAGCGGATGCGGCCTGAAGCGGCACAGGAAAAGACACGGGAACGACCATGGCCCTCGGCTTCATCAAAAAAGTCTTTTCTTTCGGCAAGGACAAGGCCGGGACGGACGGCAAGCCGCAAGAGGATTCCGCGCTTGAACGCGCCAGAGAAAATGCCTCTTTCGATGAGGCGCTGAGCGAAGCCGAAGCACATCCCATTGTCGAGAAAGACCCGGTTTCCGAACTGGAGATCGAGACGGCCGGTGGGCCTGCTCCGGATGTCGATGCGGCCCTTTCCGACGATCAAGAGGAAGAGGACGCGCCGCTTCTGCCCGGTGCCGAGCAGGCCGGAGACATCGGCGTTGTTCCGCTGTCGCTGTTGCAGGCCGAAGCCGCCGCCGAAGAACAGGCCGAGGTTTTGCCCGAAGCTGCCGATGCCGTGCTCGATGCGGATGCGATGGATGCGCTGCTCGATGAGGCGGAGGCCGCCGGTGCCGTCGAGCCCTCTGCCGTTTCGCCGATCTTGCCGAAAGGTTTTGCGGCGGCAAGCGAGCGCGAAGAGCCTGTCGCCGAAGCGCCGCAGCCGAAGCTCAGCTGGTTCCAGCGCCTGCGGGCCGGGCTTGCGCGCACCTCCTCGCAACTTACCACCCAGATTTCGGCGCTGTTCACCAAGCGCAAGCTGGATGAGGATACGCTCGACGAACTGGAAGACCTTCTCATCCAGTCGGATCTGGGTGTCGAGACCGCCATGCGCATCACCGGCGCCCTGTCTTCGGAACGTTACGGCAAGGATGTCAGCGGCGAGGACGTGGCGCGCATCATGGCGGGTGAGATCACCAAGGTCCTGAAACCTGTCGCCAAGCCGCTGGAACTCGATCTTTCACACAAGCCGCATGTCATTCTCGTCGTCGGCGTGAACGGCACTGGCAAAACCACGACCATCGGCAAGCTCGCCTCCAAGCTTTCAGGCTCTGGCCTCAAGGTCATGCTCGCGGCCGGCGATACGTTCCGTGCGGCGGCAATCGAGCAGCTCAAGATCTGGGCTGATCGCACCGGCTCGCAATTCATCGGCACCAAGCTCGGCGCGGATGCCTCGGGTCTGGCTTACGACGCCTATGAGCAGGCGCGTGCGCAAAAAAGCGATGTGCTCATCATTGATACTGCCGGCCGTTTGCAGAACAAGACGGAGCTGATGGCGGAGCTGGAAAAGATCGTGCGCGTGCTCGGCAAGCTCGATCCCGATGCGCCGCATACCGTGCTTCAGACACTGGACGCGACGACCGGGCAGAACGCCTTGAACCAGGTGGAGATATTCCGCAATGTTGCGGGTGTTTCGGGCCTGATTATGACAAAATTGGATGGCACGGCGCGTGGCGGTATCCTCGTGGCCATTGCCGCCAAACACAAGCTGCCGGTGTATTTCATTGGTGTGGGTGAAGGCGTGGACGATCTGGAGCCCTTCGAGGCGGAAGATTTCGCCAAGGCCATTGCGGGAGTTTGAGTATGGATATTGAAAGCAATTCCAAGGAAAGCGAAAAGATGGTGGCGGAAATCAGCCCGCTCCTGAAATTCGTGCTCGAGCTTGGTCCGCTTATGGTGTTCTTTTTCGCCAATTCCCGCGGCGAATGGCTGGCCTCCACTTTTCCGGTACTGACGGAGTTCGGCGGGCCGATCTTCATCGCCACCGGCCTGTTCATGATTGCAACCGCAATTGCGCTTTCCGTCTCATGGATGCTGACGCGCAAGCTGCCGATCATGCCGCTGATATCAGGCATCGTGGTTCTCGTGTTCGGTGCGCTGACGCTGTGGCTGCAGAACGATACCTTCATCAAGATGAAGCCAACCATCGTCAATGCGCTGTTCGGCGTCATTCTGCTGGGCGGCCTGTTTTTCGGTCAGTCGCTGCTTGGCTATGTCTTCAATTCGGCCTTCAGGCTGAACGATGAGGGCTGGCGCAAGCTGACGCTGCGGTGGGGCGTCTTCTTCCTCTTTCTCGCCGTGCTGAACGAGGTGGTCTGGCGCATGTTCTCTACCGACGCATGGGTTGCGTTCAAGGTGTGGGGCACGATGCCGATCACGATCATCTTCACCATGGCGCAAATGCCGCTCGTCATGCGTCATTCGCTCGAACCGCTGAACAAGGACGAAAAATGACAGTTGCAGAGATGCCGGCTTCCCGTTCGCGCTCGTTCAGATGGTTCGGTGTCGCCGCCGGACTTCTTCTCCTGCAGATCGTCATCCTCTATGCCATGGGTCGCATTCCCATTTGCGAATGCGGCTATGTGAAGCTGTTCGAACCCGGTGTGAACACGCCGGGCAATTCCCAGCATCTTGCCGACTGGTACACGCCCTCACACATTATCCACGGCTTCCTGTTTTACGGGCTCGCCTGGCTGCTGTTTCGCAAGAAACCCCTTTCCATGCGGCTTTCTTTTGCGGTTTTGATAGAGGCAGCGTGGGAAATTCTCGAAAACTCGCCGCTCATCATCGATCGTTACCGCACGGCGACCATGGCGCTGGGTTATACCGGCGACAGCATCCTGAACTCCGCGATGGACACCGTTTTCATGGCGCTGGGTTTCCTCTTCGCCGCCCGCGTGCCGGTGTGGCTGACGGTTGTGATCGCCATCTTCTTTGAAATCTTCACCGGCTGGCTGATCCGCGATAATCTGACGCTGAACGTGGTGATGCTGGTCTGGCCCGTCGAAGCGATCAAGCAATGGCAGAACGCGCTCCCGCCAATGTGAACATATCTGCCCGTACGTGCGTCGGAAAGGCACGAAAACCCTGCATTATATGCAAGTTTTCTTAAGGGCATTGCGGTAGTGTCCGGACTCAAAGGCTCGTCTTTCCGTCCGGCAGAACACTGTGCAAGATAATTTCGCCTATCTTCTCCCCTTCATCATGCTGACATTCGGTGTGGTATTCCTGTTCCTGCAGAGGACCGGCCACGCTTCGGCGCGATATTGGGGTTTCGGATATCTTTCGGCGGCGTTTGGTTTTGCCGCACCTCTGGTGCTTGGCGGCTTGCCCTTCGAAGTGCAGGCGATCGTCTCGAACCTGTTGTTTTTCTCTGCCTTTTTTCTCTACGGCCATGCGCTGCTCATCCATTTCGGACAGCCGCTTTATACGACGGCGCGACTGTCGATCGTGGCTGCGGCGGTTTTGCTGGTCTCGTTCCATGTCTTCGTCACGCCGGATCTGAAACGTGAGCTGGTCATCGGTGATCTTGTCTGCGCCCTGCTGCTCGCCATCCCGGTCTGGATCGTGCGGAAGCGGCCCCTGGCGCTTGCAGACAGGCTGATGGTGGCGATTGCGTCGCTGGTGGTGCTTGAAACGCTGGCGCGCATCGGCATGTTGCTGGTGATGACGCCGAACGGTTCGATGATCGAACTCAGCGAATTCTTCGAATCCGATTATGCATTTTACATGCAAGTTGCCGCGAGCATATTCGGCTTTCTGCTTGCGCTATCCATACTCGCGAGCCAGATTTCCGTGACTGTCGACCGGCACCTGCAAGCGGCTGAGCACGATCCGCTGACGGATGTGCTGAACCGCCGTGGGTTCGACCGGCGCGTTCCCGATTTTCGCAGCGGGACACCAATAGGCGCAGTAATTGCCTGCGACATAGACCATTTTAAGCGTATCAACGATGACTATGGCCACGCCGCCGGCGATATCGTTCTCATCGGCCTTTCAGACCTTCTCAGGAAAAGCGCGCGTAGCGACGCTCTGGTGGCGCGTTTCGGTGGCGAGGAATTCGTAGTTTTCCTGCCCGGCCACACCGCCGCCGCGGCCGGTCACCTTGCCAATGCCATGCGTTTGAACCTTCTGTCGCTGGATTGGCGTAGCCGTGGCGTGGCCACCAAGGTCACGGCGAGCTTCGGCGTTTCAGCTGTCGCGAGGGGAGATCATTCAATTCACGATGCGATCAAACGCGCTGACGACAGCCTGTATGCGGCAAAGCGTGGTGGCCGCAATCAGGTCGTGCTTGAAGGGATGGGTTTGCAGGCGACAGCCGAAGGGCCGTCGCTAAGGGTGATTTCCAAGGTATAATACCGTTCCGCGCGCGGGCTACTTTCCGGCCGCAGCGGTGATCGCCGGCAATAAATCCCGCTCGACGCTGCGGGCATCGAAGGGGCCGACCTTTTTGTAGAGGATCGTGCCGTCGGCGCCGACCAGATAGCTTTCAGGGATACCGTAGACACCCCAGTCAATCGCGGCCTTGCCGTTCGGGTCGACGCCTATCGCGGCAAAGGGATTGCCGAGTTCGCCGAGAAAACGAAGCGCGTTGTCCGGTTTGTCCTTATAGTTGATGCCGACGACGGTGATGCGTTTGTCTTTCGCCAATTCCTGAAGGATGGGATGCTCCTGACGGCACGGAATGCACCAGGAGGCGAAGACGTTGACCAGCGTCAGCTTACCCTTGACGGCGGCATCGTTGAGGGCCGGCAGGTTTGAGCCTTCCAGCGGCGGCAGCGACAGTGCGGGCGCCTTGGTTCCGATGAGCGCCGATGGAATGGCGCTGATATCCAGCCCGTTGACGTCCTGATCGTAGAGCATCTTGCCGGCGATAATGGCAAAACCGCCGAAAAGCAGAAGCGGCAGAAGCGCCAGGGCATATCGTGTGCGCCCCGTGCTTTTGGCTTTGGTGTTCTGGTCCTGGCTGGCCTGTGTCATCGGGTTTCACTCGCGGAGCCGGCTTTTGCCCTGCGGCGCACGCCGGATGCCTCCAATTCCTTCAGTTCCCGTTTGCGCGCCTGACCATCCAAGATGACCCAGGCGATGAGACAGAGGACGACAAGGCCGGTCGCCGCATAGGACATGCCGATATAAAAGGCGTGTGTCATGGCCTCATGCCTCCCGGTTTGCCATGCGGGCGGCAAGCCGCCGCTGGGCTGCCACGCGCCGGCGCCAGATTTCGTTGCGCATTGCGGCGATGTGCAACGTGAAGAACAGTAGCGTAAAGCCGATCGCCATGGTCAGAAGCGGCCAGAGAAATTCCGCATCGATTGCCGAGCCGCCCATGCGGATGACGCTTGCTGGCTGGTGAAGCGTATTCCACCATTCAACTGAAAACTTGATGATGGGAATATTCACAAAACCCACGAGGATAAGCACGGCGCTGACACGGGCGGCTCTTGAAGGGTCGTCCATGGCGCGGTTGAGCGCTATCAGGCCAAGATACATCAGAAAAAGCACGAAGACGGACGTCAGCCGCGCGTCCCATACCCACCAGGTTCCCCACATGGGTTTACCCCAGAGCGAGCCGGTAACAAGCGCAATCAGCGTGAAGGCAGCGCCGATGGGTGCGGCCGCCTTGTGGCTGACATCCGCGACCGGATGACGCCAGACGAGCGTGCCGATCGCTGAGACCGCCATGACCGTATAACACATCATCGAAAGCCAGGCGGAGGGGACATGCACATACATGATGCGCACGGTATAACCCTGCTGGTAGTCGCCCTCTGTCGTGAAAGACAGATAGAGACCGGCGGCCAGAACCAACGCCGTCAGGACCGCAAGCCAGGGCAGAATGCGTGCCGAGAGCACCAGAAACCGCGTGGGGTTGGCGAGATCACTGAATTTGGTGATGGTGAAAGTCTGCTCGTTCATGCCGTTTGTGTAACCCGAGAATGGCCGCCCCGCAATTGATCGCCGTCAATCGTAGATCGGCAATTGCGGTTTCATCAATCCATAACATTGCGCAACGCCAAAGCGGCAAAGAAAGGACCGGTCACGGCTGAAAATAACGTGATCGCGCAGAGAATGAGGAAGGGCGGCATAAAGGGTGCCGGATCCTGCACCGCCGCATAGGACGCGCTGACGCCGAAGATCAGAACTGGAATGGCCAATGGCAGCACAAGGATGGAGACCAGAAGGCCGCCGCGCGGCAAGGCAACTGCGACAGCGGCACCCACCGCGCCGATGAATGTAATGGCGGGCGATCCGACAAGGAGTGTGAGCATCACCGCGCCGATCGCCACTTCGTCCATGTTCATGAACAGGCCGATGAGCGGCGAGGCGATGACCAGCGGCAGACCCGTTCCCACCCAATGCGCCAGGCATTTGACGAGCACGGTCAGCACAAGCGGGTTTTCCTGCATGAGTATGAGGTCTAGCGAGCCGTCATCCCGCTCTGCCTGAAACAGCCTGTCGAGCCCGAGGAGGGTGGAGAGCAGCGCGCCGATCCAGACGATGGCCGGGCCGATGCGTGCAAGCAGATTGAGATCAGGCCCGACACCGAAGGGGATGACGGCGACAACGGTCATGAAGAACAAGACGCCGATCAGCGCGCCACCGCCGGCGCGGATGGAGAGTTTCAGGTCGCGGAGGAAGAGGGCGGTCATTGGAGGCGCCTCGGTAGGCGGGTATACCCCGCGCGCATAGCCCTCATGCCCAAGCCTCCACACCTGCAAAGCCCGTCATCTGCAATTCCCGCGCATTGTCGAGCCCAAGCGGCTGATGGGTCGCAGCCATGACGATGCCGCCTCTCCTCAGGTGGCTCTTGACCAGATCCGTGAACATGCCGTCCGCGGCTTTGTCGAGCGCCGCTGTCGGCTCGTCGAGAATCCACACCGGCCGCCATGCGATCAAAAGCTTTGCCATAGCAAAACGTCGCTGCTGGCCCGCAGACAGGTAACCGAAGGGCAGGTGGGTGATGCCCGCAAGGCCGACGATGTCTGCCGCCTCATCGATATCGACACCGGCGCCGCCGGTGAAGTCACCGAGAAAGTCTTTCCAGAACCGCAGATTCTCCGAAACCGTCAGTTCCGTTTTCATTGCGTTGCGATGGCCGAGATAATGGCAAGCCTCCGATGGACGCATGTCCGCTTCTATTCCTTTGCCGGCTATCTTTACCCAGCCCTGCTCGGGGCGCAGCAGGCCGGCCACAGTGCGCAGAAGCGTGGATTTTCCCGAGCCGTTGCGGCCGGTCAGCACCAGTGCTTCGCCGTCGCTTAACTTGAAGGAAATGTTCATGAATATGAAATCTTCGCCGCGTCGCACGCCAAGATTTTCCGCCGTCAAATCCATGCTGCGTTTCCGTATAAGATTTTCATCGTCTCGCATAAAAAAATCGATTTGATTTCCTGAATGGTCTGGCACGTTTCTGAGAAATTATCTATATGGGTGTCAACCACGCCAGCGGCCGGCGTGAACATCATCTTGCGCCGGACTTGACGATTGCGAGGAGCAATTTTCACGTGCGGACAGCGGAAATGGTCGTACCCGCATCCTGATGTGCATGAGTGCATAGGTGTCCGCACGCACGTGTTGGCTATCAGAGTAAGCGGGGTTTTTATCCATGCCCAAATCACTCGACAGTTTTCATTGTCGTTCCGTCCTTACCGTTGATGGTAAGGACTACGTCTATTTCAGCCTTCCCAAGGCTGAGGCAAACGGCCTGAAGGGCGTTTCCAAGCTCCCCTATTCCATGAAAGTTCTTCTGGAAAACCTGCTTCGTTTCGAGGACGGCCAGTCCGTCACCAAGGAGCATATTCTGGCCGTTGCAGAGTGGCTGAACAATAAGGGTCTGACCGAAAACGAAATCGCCTATCGCCCCGCCCGCGTTCTCATGCAGGACTTCACCGGCGTTCCGGCTGTGGTCGATCTCGCCGCCATGCGCGACGCCATGGTGTCGCTCGGTGGCGACCCGGAAAAGATCAATCCGCTCGTTCCCGTCGACCTCGTGATCGACCACTCTGTTATCGTTGACGAATTCGGCACGCCGACTGCGTTTGCACGCAACGTCGAGCTTGAATATGAGCGCAATGGCGAGCGTTACCGCTTCCTGAAGTGGGGCCAGCAGGCGTTCAAGAACTTCCGCGTGGTTCCGCCCGGTACCGGCATCTGTCACCAGGTCAACCTCGAATATCTCGGCCAGACCGTCTGGACCAAGGAAGAGGACGGCGAAACGATCGCTTACCCGGATACCTGCGTCGGCACCGATAGCCACACCACCATGATCAACGGTCTTGGCGTTCTTGGCTGGGGCGTTGGCGGTATCGAGGCTGAAGCAGCGATGCTCGGCCAGCCGGTCTCCATGCTCCTGCCTGAGGTCATCGGCTTCAAGCTGACCGGCAAGGTGAAGGAAGGCGTGACTGCGACCGACCTCGTGCTGACCGTCGTGCAGATGCTGCGCAAGAAGGGCGTGGTTTCCAAGTTCGTCGAATTCTTCGGCCCCGGCCTCGATTCGATGACGCTGGCCGACCGTGCCACCATCGGCAATATGGGTCCGGAATATGGCGCTACCTGCGGCTTCTTCCCGGTTGATGGCGAGACCATCAACTACCTGACCATGTCCGGCCGCACCAAGGACCGTATCGCGCTTGTCGAAGCCTATTCGAAGGCGCAGGACATGTGGCGGACCGGTGACGGTTCCGACCTCGTCTTCACCGACACCCTTGAACTCGACCTTGGCGACGTCGTGCCATCCATGGCCGGTCCGAAGCGTCCGGAAGGCCGTCTGCCGCTCGAAACCATTGCACCGAATTTCGCGACGGCTCTCGAGAACGACTACAAGAAGCCCGGTCAGCTCCACAGCCGCTATGCGGTTGAGGGCGAGGACTTCGATCTCGGCCATGGCGATGTGGCGATTGCCGCCATCACCTCCTGCACCAACACGTCCAACCCTTCCGTTCTCATCGCTGCCGGCCTTCTCGCCCGCAATGCGGTTGCCAAGGGTCTGAAGTCCCAGCCTTGGGTGAAGACCTCGCTGGCGCCGGGGTCGCAGGTCGTTGCCGAATATCTCGACAAGTCGGGTCTGCAGAAGGATCTCGATGCGATCGGCTTCAACCTCGTCGGTTTCGGCTGCACCACCTGCATCGGCAACTCCGGCCCTCTGCCGGCACCGATCTCCAAGACTATCAACGACAAGGGCCTGATCACGGCCGGCGTTCTTTCCGGCAACCGCAACTTCGAAGGCCGTATCTCGCCGGATGTTCAGGCGAACTATCTCGCCTCGCCGCCGCTCGTCGTGGCCTACGCGCTTGCCGGCACGGTCCAGAAGGACCTGACGAAGGAGCCGATCGGCGACGACCAGAACGGCAATCCGGTCTATCTCAAGGATATCTGGCCGACCTCGCAGGAAATCCAGGAATTCATCCTGAAATACGTCACCCGCGAACTTTACGAATCGAAGTACGCTGATGTCTTCAAGGGCGACGCGAACTGGCAGGCCGTTCAGGTTCCCCCGGGCCAGACCTATGCCTGGGACGACAAGTCGACCTATGTTCAGAACCCGCCTTACTTCGTGGGCATGGGCAAGACCGGTACAGGCCTTACGAACATCAAGGGCGCCCGCGTTCTCGGTCTCTTCGGCGACAAGATCACAACCGACCATATTTCCCCGGCCGGTTCGATCAAGGCTGCTTCGCCCGCCGGCGCCTATCTGACGGAGCACGGCGTGGGCGTTGCCGATTTCAACCAGTACGGCACGCGTCGCGGCAACCATGAAGTCATGATGCGCGGCACCTTCGCCAATATCCGCATCCGCAACCACATGCTCGGCCCGAACGGCAAGGAAGGTGGCTACACCATCCACTATCCGTCGAAGGAAGAGATGTCGATCTACGACGCTGCCATGAAGTACAAGGCGGAGGGCGTTCCGCTCGTCATCTTCGCCGGTGTCGAATATGGCAACGGTTCTTCCCGTGACTGGGCGGCGAAGGGCACCAACCTGCTCGGCGTCAAGGCGGTCATCGCACAGTCCTTCGAGCGTATCCACCGCTCCAACCTCGTCGGCATGGGCGTCGTTCCCTTTGTCTTCGAGGAGGGCACGACCTGGGCAAGCCTTGATCTCAAAGGTGATGAAGTCGTCGAGATCGATGGTCTCGAAGGTGAAATCAAGCCGCGCGAAAAGAAGATCGCCAAGATCACCTACAGCGACGGTTCGGTGAAGGAAGTTCCGCTTCTATGCCGCATCGATACGCTGGATGAAGTGATCTACATGAACAATGGCGGCATTCTGCAGACCGTTCTTCGCGATCTGGTTGCCTGACAAAGCTTAGACCAACGAAGGACGCCGGGATTTTTCCCGGCGTCTTTGCGTTTCATCACCTCTTTTTTTGTGATTGCCACTCACCCCTTCGTGACTTTCTATTGAAGTGGAATAGACGTTATTTTCCGGTTTGCATCCGGTTGGGTTGATCGCATCAATTCGTCTGGATATCTGCTCCGGACAAAGGTTCTTGTAATGCCGCTGAAATTGCCCCTGTCGATATGTCTTCTCGGCACGTTCCTCGTCACATCCGCGCATGCGCAGGAGGCTGTGAAGGGCGTTGTCGAGTTGTTTACATCGCAGGGATGCGCGTCCTGCCCGCCGGCGGACGAAGCGTTGCGCAAGATGATCCAGAAGGGTGATGTCGTCGGCCTCTCCTACCATGTCGACTACTGGAATTATCTTGGCTGGACAGATTCCCTGGCATCGAAGGAAAATACCGAGCGGCAATATGGTTACATGCGCGCTCTCGGCCGCAACGGTGTCTATACGCCGCAGGCCATCCTGAACGGTCGCGACCACGTCAAGGGTGCGGATGTCCGCGGGATTTACGACAGGCTGGATGCTTTCAAGCGCGAGGGCCAGGGGCTGAACGTGCCGGTCGCGTCCAAATTTGCCGGTGACGAGGTGGAGATCGATATTGGCGCCGGCAGCGGCAAGGCCGATGTCGTGGTCGCTTATTTCACGCGCGAGCAGACGGTAGACGTGCAGAAGGGCGAAAACCAGGGGAAGAAAATGTCCTACTGGCACAGCGTCTATGACGTGCAGACAGTCGGCATGTGGGATGGTTCACCGATGACGGTGAAGCTTCCAGCAAGCGTGGTGGCAAAGGTGAAAAAGGGTGGCTGCGCCGTGCTGTTGCAAACGGCAAATGCCAGCGGCGATCCGGCGGCAATCGTCGGTGCAAGTATTTTACTGGGGAATGAAACACCCTGATCGCCTGTCTGGCGATGGAAGATCCGATCCGGGCATTGGGGGCTGGGGGTAAAGGGTCAATGCACCGGATCGGGTCATCTTGGTGCCTAGGCATCAATTGACAATAGGACTATTCCATTCAATTCGGGCCATGGTTTGACCGAAATACGGCAGGCCATGCTAAAATGGCTGCCTAAATGGTTACCTTTTTTACCCCTGTTTTTTTATAAGGCAGCGTCCTTATGGGCATCGGCGGGCGTCTTTCTGCGTCCCAGACGCCGGGTTTCGCTGCCGTCCAGAGACCGTAAAACCCTGCTCCAAAGTTGCGATCTCATGTTCAATGGCTGTTCGAGACTTGCAATTTTGTCTTCTCCGGCTCACATTAATCGGACGACTTGGGTGGAATCGGAGGTATTGGATGACCGATCAACCGGATGTGCAGCAGGTGCAGACCGCTTCACGCGACAGTTCCACCGTTGTCGATCTCCGAGAGTACAAAAAAGACAAAGACCCTCTGCCAATTACATTCCACCGGCGCGAGCTGGATGCGATCCTGCGCATCTATGGCCGCATGGTGGGAGAGGGCGAGTGGCGCGACTATGCCATCGACCACTTGAGGGAAAAGGCGGTATTTTCAGTGTTTAAACGCTCTGGTGAAATGCCGCTCTACAGGATCGAAAAGAACCCCAAGCTGGCGGCGAAACAGGGTGCCTATTGCGTGGTGAATACGGATGGCCGCATTCTCAAACGTGGCCACGAGCTGCCGCAGGTTCTCAAGGTTTTCGACAAGGTCCTGAAGCTCATCGAGTGAGATGAGACGGGACAAACTACCCTGCCGCAGCTTCATGCGGACACGCGGGTGGAGAGGCGATCAAGTTTCGAATTTCGGTAAATAAAAAGGCGGCCGAATGGCCGCCTTTTGCATGTTTTCCAGTTGGGTTCCTGCCCTTACTTGTCACGGTTGCCCATGAACTGCAGGAGGAACATGAACAGGTTGATGAAGTCGAGATAGAGAGTCAGCGCACCCATGATCGCCTTGCGGCCAGCCACGGCAACTTCGTCGCCATCGAAATACATTTCCTTGATCTTCTGCGTGTCATAGGCGGTGAGGCCAGCGAAGATCAAAACACCGATCGCGGAAATCGCGAACTGCAGCGCGGAAGAGGCGAGGAAGATGTTGACGATGGACGCGATGATCAGGCCGAACAGACCCATGATCAGGAACGAACCCATGCCTGAAAGGTCTTTCTTCGTGGTGTAACCGTAAAGCGAGAGTGCGCCGAACGAGGCAGCGGTCACGAAGAACGTCTGTACGACGCTCTGGCCAGTATAGACCAGGAAGATCGAAGACAGGGACACGCCCATCAGCGCCGCATAGACCCAGAAGGTCATCTGGGCGGCAGAAACGCTCATGTTCTGGATACGGAAGCTAAGGAAGAACACCAGTCCGAGCGGTGCGAGCATGACGACCCAGCGCAGCGGCGATGCATAGAGCAACTGGGCGAAAGCCGGATTGGTGGTCGCGAGCGTGAAGGTAGCGAATGCCGCAACACCGGTGATGACCAGAGCCAGTGCCATAAGGTTGTAAACCTTGAGCATGTAGGCGCGAAGACCTTCATCGATCATCGCACCAGTCTGTGCACGGGTCTGGGCCATGCGGTTCTGGTAGTTATTGAAGTCAGCCATTGTTTCCTCTTTTGAGCTCCGTAATTGCTACGGTGTCGGGATACCTCCCGGGCGCCGCTGCGGAGCTTCAGCAAGCCTGCCCAAGAATATGATGGCAGAACGTGTCCGATACAAGGCCTTTTGCAGTCGAAAAGACACCATATGCGCGAAAAGCGCTCACGTTTCAGCGATCATTACAAAGAATTAATCGTTAAAGTTAAGCGGTGCACAACCGAAGATTATTCACCCGCCTGCCGCAAAACCGGAGCGGCCTTCTGCCCGAGAATTCGCCATGTGCCGATAAGACCGATGCCCACCGTCATGACGAGGGCGACGACGACTGTGCCGATCGCCACATCCGGCAGGAAACTCGACGGCAGTTTCATGATGCGGGAAATCACGAACCATGCGGAGACGCCGCCAGCGAAAAGCGCGAAAACGGCGGTGGCGAGACCAAGCATCATATATTCATAGGAAAAGGCGCGGATAAGCAGGCTTCGTGTGCCCCCCAGCGTTTTAAGGATGACCGCATCATGAGTGCGGGCACGGTTTCCGGCGGCAAGAGCGCCAGCAAGGACGAGGACGGAGGCTATGAGCGCAACGGCCGCTGCTGCGCGAATTGCGGTGGCAAGCTGGCCGACCAGCCGGTTGACCACATCGAGCGCGTCCTTCACGCGTACGCTTGTTATCGTCGGGTAGGCGTTGGTAACGGCGCGCAATATCTGGCCCTCCTCGCTTGCGGATGCGGAGGGGTCGGCGAGTGTGGCAAGCCAGGCATGTGGTGCGCCACGGAAGGTATTGGGTGAAAACACCATGACGAAATTGATCGACAGCGATTCCCATTCGACATTGCGCAGATTGGCGATCTTTGCCGTGATACTGCGGCCGAGCACGTTGACGGTAACGGTGTCGCCGATCTTGAGGCCCAGTTCCTGCGCCTCTTTCGCCGCAAAAGAGACCAGCGGCTCGCCGCTATAATCCGGTCCCCACCATGTTCCTTCGGTCAGCTTGGCGTTTTCGGGAGCATCCTGCGAATAGGTTATGCCCCGATCACCGCGCAGCAGCCAGCGGCCGGATGGCGGCACATCTATCTTCGTCACGTCCTCGCCATTAAGAGCCAGAATGCGGCCGCGCAGCATCGGCACCTCGGTCAGCGTTCCCTGAGGCGCTTCTTGCCTGAGAAGATCGCGGAAACCCTGCAACTCGGTGCCCTGAATATCCACGAAGAAGAAATTCGGCGCTCGTTCCGGCAGGCTGTCGGTCAGTTCGCGGCGCAGATTGCCGTCGATCAGCGTCAGGGTCACCAGCAGCGTCAGCCCGAGGCCGAGGGAGAGAACGACGGAGGGGGTGAGCGCACCCGGCCGGTGAATATTGCCGATCGCCAGGCGAAGGGCGGCGGAATGAACGCGCGGGCTGCGTTTGGCGATGGCCTTGACGCCTGACGCCACCAGTCGCAGCACCACAAACGCGAAGGCGATGGCGGCAAGGAAAACCGAGGCGATGAAACGTTCTTCTGCCGAAAAGATGGCAAGTATGGCCAGCGCAGCCAACAACAAGCCCGTCACTGCGAGATAAGGCCAGGACGGCCAGCTGCCCTCCTCGAACCCCTGCTCTCGAAAAAGGGCGGTCGCGGGAACTTCGCGCGCCTGGCCGAGTGGCACGATGGCGAAGGCAAGTGTCGTCAATATGCCGAACAGGGCGGCAAGACCAAGTGCTGCCGGATAGAAGGCAAGCTCTTTCGGCACCGGAAGCAAGCCCTCCAGAAACCGCATGGCGATCAGCGGGGCGATGGCGCCCACAGCGAGGCCGATGATGATGCCAACGGCGGCAATGAACACGATCTGGAAGAGATAGGTCATGGTGACCACGGAAGCCGGCGCGCCTAGGCATTTCAGCGAGGCGATTGTGGTGCGCTTGGAATCTAGGAACGCGCGAACGGCGTTCGCAACGCCGACGCCGCCAACGATGAGGGCGGTCAGGCCCACCAGCGTCAGGAATTGCGAGAAGCGGTTGACGTTTTCGGTAAGCGATGGCGCCGCCCTGTCACTCGTGCGGATGGACCAGCCGGCATCGGGAAACGTCTTGTTGGCCGCATCGGTCATCGTTGCCCGCGCTGCAGGATCGTTCAGCATGATCTTGTAGGCGTGTTCGACCAGACTTCCGTTCTGAACGAGACCTGAGGCGAAAAGCGCATCACGGCTGACCATCAGCCTTGGGGCAAAACCGAAGCCGTCGGACAGGGCATCCGGCTCGTCGACAACCGTGCCGGTCAGTTTCAGCTTCACATTGCCGAGAAGGATATCGTCGCCGACCTTGATGCCCAGCCGCTCCAGGAGAAGCGGCGCGGCAACGGCGCCATAGGTATCGCCGTTCGCAGCCAGAAGCTCGCTCAGAGGCCGGTTTGGATCTGCCACGAACGCGCCGTAGAGCGGATAGGCGCCGTCTACGGCCTTTACTTCCGTCAGTGTCTGTTCGGAACCATCGGCAAGGCGCGCCATGGAGCGCAGCCCGGTGGAAACCGCGATTTTGCCGAGGCCATCGAGATAGGCCCGTTCCTCTGCGGTTGCCTCCCTGTTGCGCAGCTCGAAGCGCACATCGCCAGCCAGTATCGACTGGCCTTCCGTCGCAATCGCGCTGGTGACGGCGCGTGATACGGAGTTGACGGCGGCAATGGCGCCGGTTCCGAGCGCGATGCAGGCGAGGAAAATATAGAAGCCACGCAGGCCGCCGCGAATTTCGCGCCGCGCGAGCCTCAATGCATTTTTGATGTTGGCAACAGACGGGAGAATGGAGCCGATCATGCCGATACCGCCCGGGCCATATGGGCAGTGGCGCTGTCACCCTCTATCTCGCCGGAGCGCACCTTGATCTGTCGCGAGCAACGGGCGGCCAGTGACGGATCATGGGTGACAAGGATCATCGTCATGCCGCGTTCGGCCTGTTTTGAGAAAAGGAGATCGGCGATCTGCTGGCCCGTATCCGCATCCAGATTGCCGGTCGGTTCGTCTGCGATCAACACGGCGGGGGAGGGTGCAAGCGCGCGGGCGATCGCAACACGCTGCTGTTCGCCACCGGAGAGCTGGCCGGGATAATGGTTGAGGCGTTCGCCGAGACCGACAGCAACGAGTTCCCGTTTGGCGATCTCGAAGGGGTTCGGCACGTTGGCCAGTTCCAGTGGAACGGCTACGTTTTCCAGCGCCGTCATATTGGCGATGAGGTGGAAAGACTGGAAAACGATGCCGATATTCTTGCCGCGGAAATCCGCGAGAGCGTCCTCGCCGAGCTTATGCAGTTCCGTGCCCGCTATCACGATCTCGCCGCTATCCAGCCTTTCGAGACCGGCAAGCACCATCAAAAGGGTCGATTTTCCCGAACCTGAAGGGCCGACGATGCCCACCGCCTCGCTTTCGCCAATGGCAAGATCGATGCTCTTGAGAACGTGAACGGAGGCGGCGGCGTTGCCGAGCGTGAGGTCGGCTTTCTTAAGCTCTATGATGCTTTTCGTCACAATTCTCGTTCCTATATATGATGAAAACAGTCTGGCGGTGTCGATGCGGACGGTATTTCAGACAATGCAAACCAAGTTAGGAAAGCCGTGATGAGATTTAAAGCTGCCCTGTTTCACTTCATCGTCATTTTCGCCGCCGCCTTTTCCGCCTCGGCGGCCATGGCGCAGGAGCGGACACTGCAACTGGTTGGCCTCGGCGACAGCCTCATGGCGGGTTACCAGTTACCCCCCACCGATGGCTATACGGCACAGCTTGAAGCTGCATTAAAGGCCAA
Organism: Rhizobium sp. AN6A; assembly: GCF_900215635.1. NCBI lineage: Bacteria > Pseudomonadati > Pseudomonadota > Alphaproteobacteria > Hyphomicrobiales > Rhizobiaceae > Rhizobium > Rhizobium sp. AN6A. Next base: position 877,085 of record NZ_OCNC01000004.1, on the reverse strand, counting down.
GGGCATCAATGTTACCGTCACCAATGCCGGTGTGTCCGGCGATACCTCCTCCGGTGGTCTGGCGCGGGCGGAGTGGTCGGTTCCCGATGGCACGGACGGGGTCATTCTGGAACTCGGCGCCAATGATGCATTGCGCGGTATTGCGCCGGAACAGACGGAAAAGAACCTCGACGCCATCATTTCCGGCTTTCAGAAACGCAACATAGCGGTGCTGCTGGTCGGCATTATGGCGCCGCCGAACATGGGTGACGATTACGCCAAGCGCTTCAACCCGATCTATCCGCAGCTTGCAGAAAAATACAACCTGCCGCTTTATCCGTTCTTTCTGGATGGCGTGGTGACGGATGATAAGTTGAAGCTGGAGGACAAAATGCATCCCAATACGCAGGGTGTGGCAATGATGGTGGAGAAATCTTTGCCGGCTGTTGAAAGCTTCATCAAGACAATCGGTGCGCAAAAAAAATAAGCACTTGCGCCCGCCTGCATTGCATGATTCGCTATGCTTGTTCTGCCAAGAGATTCGGGGAGCTCGCCATGCCGAGACTGTTTATCGCCCTCGAAATTCCGCGCAATGCGGCTATGAGCCTGTCATTGTTGCGCGGTGGTCTGCCGGGAGCCCGGTGGATCGATGTGGAGAATTATCACATAACCCTGCGTTTTATCGGCGATATCGACGGGAGAACCGCCGATGAGGTCGTTGACAGACTGGACCGGATCGACAGACCGGAATTCCAGCTCAGTCTCAACGGAATGGGTTCCTTCGGCTCCAAGAAACCGCATTCGATCTGGGCGGGGGTTTCCCCCTCGCCGGAAATGAATGCGCTTCAGGCGGAGGTCGAAAGGATCTGCCAGAGGATCGGCCCTGCCGCCGGATCCGCGCAAGTTCATGCCGCATGTGACGCTGGCGCGGTTGCGCTCTTCACGGCTGGACGATGTGGTGCAGTATCTTTCCGGACGCGGCAATTTCCGCACATCCGCCTTCACGGTCGGTCGTTTCGTGCTGATGTCGTCCAAGGAATCGGTGGGTGGCGGACCCTACATCGTGGAAGAGGTGTTCCCGCTTCACGAAGCGCGGTCCAGCGCCATCTTCTCGAGCAACGAGCTGCATCCCGCAAAAAGCATGTTGTAGACGGCCAGAAATCCGTCGTCGCCACCGAAGTAGGGATCGGGGACGTTTTCGTGGCGTCCCGAAGCGTAGTCCAGGAACAGGTGGATTTTGTGCTTCCGGTTTTCGGGCGCCTTTCGGAGCAGTTTCGCGAGATTGCCTGCGTCCATGGCAAGGATGAGATCGAAGGTCTCGAAATCGGCCTGGCTGACCTGCCGCGCACGCTGCAGGGAAATATCTATCCCATGCTTACGGGCGATTGCGATGGATCTGCGATCCGGGGCGGTACCGGTGTGCCAACCGCCGGTGCCGGCGGAATCGACAGTGAGTTGGCGAGACAGGCCTCCGGTTTCGGCAAGGTTTGTCAAAATGCCTTCGGCAAGCGGTGAGCGGCAGATATTGCCCATGCAGACAAAAAGAACGGCTGTATGTTTCATTGAATATGCGTCGATCCGGTCGTTGAGGCGTTAATGTTTCTCCGAAAGAGCGGATCGCATGTCAAGCGGAGGCAAGATGCATGAAATATCCCAGACTTGAACCGGAAGCCGTCCGGCAGGCGCTTTTAAAACTCGATGGCTGGTCTTTGCGCGAGGACGGGGCGGCAATCGTCCGGTCGTTCAAGTTCGCGAGTTTTGCGGAGGCTTTCGGTTTCATGGCCGAGTCCGCACTCGTGGCAGAAAAGCTCAATCATCATCCAGAATGGTCCAATGTCTATTCGCGCGTCAGGGTCTGCCTCACCACCCACGATTCGCAAGGCGTGACCGAGCGGGATTTCCTGCTCGCGGAGGCCATGCAGAAGGCGGCAACGGGCCGTGGGAATTGAACGGCGGGCTTTAACTCCCATATAATAACCGTGACCGGAGGACCGTCGATCATGGATGATGTGAAAATCGGTGAAATTCTCTTGCCCGGGGAAACGGGCAGCCAAGGCGAACGCGAACGCGTCGTGCGCGCCAAATTCTGGCCAAAGCTCAAGCGTGTGATGACCAAGGTGCCCTTCGCGCGCGATGCGGCAGCGGCCTATTATTGCGCGATCGATCGGGATACGCCGTTGCGTGCCAAGGGCATCATTCTGGCCGCGCTCGCCTATTTCATCATGCCGTTTGATGCCATCCCCGACATGCTGGCGGTCGTCGGCTTTACCGACGATATCGCGGTCATTACGGCCGCGCTTGCGATGATCCGCGCCCACATCAAGATGGAGCATTACGATGCGGCGGATGCCATGCTGAAACGGCAGCAGGAGGCCGAATAACACGTCTGTGATGACGAGGCTCTTCGGAGCCGGGCAGGTGACAAATTGTTGCCTGAATTTGTGTGTCATAGACATGACGGGGAGGGCGTGCCACGCCTTTCTTCTCAGGGTGCGGGCGTAGCCGATCTGTAACACTGCAAGACGTTTTCGGCATTTTATACGTGTTGTTGACGGTTTGGTAACCGCTTCCTGACCACAATGAGAAAAGACGATCCGCACCTGAACGTGGCCGATCCATAAACATGGAGCCCGCCGCTGCTTCGGGCCAATGGAAGACAATAACCCGGCAGGAAATTCTATGTTTGTAAGAAGTGTAGCAACCGCAGTGGCCATTTTGCTGACCAGCGTCGGCGTAGCATCTGCACAGTCGCCCACGCGCATCCAGCAGTTCAATGCATGGGGCGCCTATTCGTACAAATCGGGCAACAGCACCGTCTGCTACGTTCTTTCCATCCCCACTTCCAAGGAACCGGCGAGCGTCGATCACGGCGATATATTCTTCATCGTGTCGCAGCGTCCGGGCCAGAATATTTCCTACGAGCCGCAGGCCATGGTGGGTTACCCGCTGAAGCAGGGCTCCAAGGTCAATGTCACGATCGACAACAAGAACTTTGTGATGTTCACCAAGGACAAGGCTGCCTGGGTTGAAAATGCTGCCGAAGAACCCGCTCTCGTGGCCGCGATGAAGGGCGGCAAGTCGATGACGGTCAAGGCGGTCTCCGGCCGCGGCACCGCGACTTCCTATTCCTATTCGCTTTCGGGCATTTCGGCTGCTTTCAAGCAGATCGAAAGCTGCAAATAATCCTGACGCTTCGTCAGCTTTGTGATTGGCCGGTCATCGACCGGCCATTTGCGTTTTTGCTTGTTTGATGCTAAAGGCGCGGCAACATTGACAGGCGGATGCGCGAAAAGTGCTCCGCCTTTGATTTTCTCGACATGCAGACGATGTTCCGCCTTTCCTAAAGGCCGGTCGTGCGATGCATTGGATGATGGGATAGCGTGATGTCCGTATTGCATGCCCCTGCCGGTCTGGCAGTTAAAACTCCCCTGATCGCCAATAGCGATCTCATGTCCGGCAAGCCGTCGCTGATCGGCATGACGCGTGAGGAAATGGGCGAGGCGCTGGCCGAGATCGGCGTGCCGCAGAAGCAGGTGAAGATGCGTGTCAGCCAGTTGTGGAACTGGCTTTATGTGCGCGGCGTCTCGGATTTCGACAACATGACCAATGTTGCCAAGGAACTCAGGGAAAAGCTGAAAGCAGCCTTCACCATTGCCCGCCCGGAAATCGTCGAGGAGCAGATTTCCAACGACGGCACCCGCAAATGGCTGATGCGTTTTCCGCCCCGCGGTGCGGGACGTCCCGTCGAGATCGAGACGGTCTATATTCCCGAAGAAGGACGCGGCACACTTTGCATTTCGAGCCAGGTGGGCTGTTCGCTGACGTGTTCCTTCTGTCACACCGGCACGCAGCGTCTGGTGCGGAACCTGACGGCCGAGGAAATTCTCTCCCAGCTTCTGCTCGCCCGCGACCGGCTCGGTGATTTTCCTGACGGTTCGACGCCGGTCGGCGCCTATGTGCCGAGCGAAGGCCGCAAGGTCTCTAACATCGTGATGATGGGCATGGGCGAACCGCTTTACAATTTCGAACATGTGAAGACCGCACTTCTGATCGCCACCGATGGTGACGGCCTGTCGCTCTCCAAGCGTCGCGTGACCCTGTCCACCTCGGGCGTTGTGCCGGAAATATTCCGCACGGGCGATGAGATCGGCGTCATGCTGGCAATTTCACTGCATGCGGTGCGCGACGATCTGCGCGACATGCTGGTGCCGATCAACAAGAAATACCCGCTGAAGGAGCTGATCGAGGCTTGCCGCAATTATCCGGGTGTCTCCAACGCCCGCCGCATCACCTTCGAATATGTGATGCTGAAGGATGTGAACGACAGCCTGGAAGACGCCAAGATGCTGGTGCAGCTTCTGAGGGGCGTTCCAGCCAAGATCAATCTCATTCCGTTCAATCCGTGGCCGGGCACGAATTACCAGTGCTCCGAATGGGCGCAGATCGAGAAGTTCGCGGATTTCATCAATCAGGCGGGTTACGCTTCGCCGATCCGCACGCCGCGCGGCCGCGATATTCTCGCTGCCTGCGGCCAGCTGAAATCGGAATCCGAGCGCATGCGCAAAACCGAAAGGCTGGCTTTCGAGGCGATGATGATTGCCAACCATGGTGCGGACGACTGAATCGACGCCAATCGCGGCAGAAAGCTTGGTTCGTTACGGTTCTTTGATTGATTTCGGGCGGTCTTGTTTCTAATAAGACGGCAATAAGAAACCAACTGGAGGATACCTATGCGTGCATTCATTCTGGCGCTCGCAGCCGCGAGCGCCCTCGTTCTGCCGGCCAAGGCTGAAAACGTCACCGTTGCCGTCACCGCCATTGTCGAACATCCGGCGCTTGACGCCGCACGTGACGGCGTCAAGGCAGCGCTTGCCGAAGCCGGTTACAAGGAAGGCGAGAACCTCAAGTTCCTCTACGAGTCCGCGCAGGGCAATCCAGGCACCGCAGCGCAGATCGCGCGTCAGTTCGTGGGCGAAGCCCCCAATGTCATCGTGCCGATCTCCACACCGTCCGCCCAGGCCGTCGTTGCGGCGACCCGCGATATTCCGGTCGTCTTCACGGCTGTTTCCGATCCGGTTGGCGCACAGCTCGTCAAGGACATGCAAAAGCCCGGCCGCAACGTGACCGGACTTTCCGACATGCTGCCGGTTGCCGAGCATCTGGCGCTGATCAAGGAAATTTCGCCCGACGCCAAGTCCATCGGCTTTATCTACAACTCCGCCGAGGCCAACTCCGTCTCGACGCTTGCAGCGCTGAAGGCTGAGGCCGAAAAGGCCGGCCTGAAGGTCGTTGAATCTGTCGCCACAAAATCCGCCGAAGTGCAGGGCGCGACGCGCGCACTGGTCGGCAAGGCCGACGTGATCTACGTGCCGACCGACAATACCATCGTTTCCGCTTTCGAGGCGGCAGCCGGCGTTGCGAGCGAGGCGAAGATTCCGCTTTATGCCGCCGATACGGATTCCGTTGCGCGCGGTGCGGTTGCGGCCCTCGGCTTCAATTATTTCGACGTTGGCAAGCAGACCGGCGCTGTCGTTGTTCGCATTCTCAAGGGTGAGAAGCCCGGCGACATTCCGGCAACCGTTGCCGTCGGCACCGATCTGGTGATCAACAAGAAGGCTGCTGAAAAAGCTGGCGTCACCTTCCCCGAGAGCGTGACGAAGCGCGCCACCAAGGTCATCGACTAAACCGGACTTCGGGCGGCGGTCACTCGCCGCCCGCTTTGCGCGGCACGCAACGGTGCCCGTATCCGCCGACGCGGCGGCAATAACAAGGACATTACCGTGAGCCAAATCGCTTTCTGGGGTGCCGTGGAACTGGGACTGGTCTTCGCCTTTGTGGCGATCGGCGTCTATCTCGCTTTCCGGGTACTTGATTTTCCTGATCTGACCGTTGACGGTTCCTTTCCGCTCGGCGCAGCCGTTGCGGCCGTGATGATCATCGCCGGCCTCAATGCCTGGGTCGCGACGGCGATTGCGATGGTTGCCGGCGCCGGTGCTGGCATCGTTACGGCAACGCTGAATGTCCGGTTCAAGATACTTAACCTGCTGGCGTCAATCCTGACGATGATCGCGCTGTTTTCGGTGAATCTCCGGGTGATGGGAAAACCGAATGTGGCGCTGCTCAATCAGGATACGATGATCTCGCCATTCTACGGTCTCGGTCTTTCCGAATATCTCGTGCGGCCACTCTTTATCGGCGTTTTGGTATTGCTCGCTGTCATTCTCGTCTGGCGTTTTCTTGAGAGCGATGCGGGCCTTGCCATGCGGGCGACGGGCGCGAATGCGCGGATGGCACGCGCCCAAGGGGTGAAGACCGGCAACCAGATCTATCTTGGCATGGCGCTTTCGAATGCACTGGTCGCGCTCGGCGGCGCGCTTTTTGCGCAGACCAATGGCTTTGCCGATGTGACTGCCGGTGTCGGCACCATCGTCGTCGGGCTTGCGGCTGTCATCATCGGCGAAACGCTGTTTGGCTCGCGGGGCATTCTGATTGCGCTCATCGGCTGTGTTTTCGGCTCCATCGCCTACCGCCTTGCCATCCAGCTCGCTTTGTCGAGCGATGTGCTGGGTCTCAAGGCCTCCGATCTCAATTTCGTTACGGCGGTATTGGTAGCCATTGCATTGATCCTGCCTCGACTGCGCCGCGGGGGAGCAACATCGTGATTTCCCTTTCCGACATTCAGGTCATCTTCGGGCGTGGCACACCGCTGCAAAAGCAGGCGCTGGCCAAGATCGATCTTACCATCGAGGATGGTTCCTTCGTTACCGTGATCGGCTCAAACGGTGCCGGCAAATCCACGCTTCTCGGCGTTCTCGCGGGCGATGTCCTGCCGACGGCCGGAAAGGTGATGGTTGGTGGCGCCGATGTCACACGCAAAACGACCGCCAGCCGGGCTGGGCGGGTGGCGCGCGTGTTTCAGGACCCACTGGCTGGCAGCTGTGGCGCGCTCACAATTGAGGAGAACCTTGCGCTTGCGGCGTCTCGCGGAGAGCGTCGCGGCTTGTTGCCGGCGCTTGGGCGCGGCAGGCGGGATTTCTTCAAAGAGCGTATCGCTTCGCTCAATCTCGGTCTGGAAAATCGTTTGAAGGACCGCATGGATCTGTTGTCCGGCGGGCAAAGGCAGGCGGTCTCGCTTGTCATGGCAACGCTTTCCGGTTCGGACGTGTTGCTGCTTGACGAACATACGGCAGCACTCGATCCCGGCATGGCGGAGTTCGTGATGGAGCTGACCCGCAAGGTGGTTTCCGAGCGCAAGCTGACGACACTGATGGTTACCCATTCCATGCGTCAGGCGCTGGACTATGGCGACCGCACGATCATGCTGCACGCCGGTGAAATCGTGCTCGATGTGTCCGGCGAAAGCCGCAAGGGTCTTCAGGTCGAAGATCTTATCGACATGTTCCGCAAGATACGCGGCCAGACGCTTGATGACGATGAACTATTGATCGGCTGACGAGTTATCCGAAAGGCGCCTGCGGGCGCCTTTTTTATTTGTCCGTCATCGCGTCTGGGTGAGGAAAATCTTGACGGCGAAAAGCGAAAATACACCGGCGATCGTATAATCCAGCCCGCGCAGAACCTTCTTGTTGCGCTGGAGCCAGGCAGACAGCACATCGGCGGCGACGACGATGCCGATGCCGATCGGCAGCGCCACGATGATCGACCAGAGCCCAAGGAAAATCAGCTTGCCGGTGACATGCGGATCGGATGCGCTGACGAATTGCGGCAGGAAGGTCATGAAAAAGATGATGACCTTTGGATTGAGCAGATTGACCCAAATACCGTTCAGCAAGGCGGATTTCAGTGAGGATTGCTGTTTTTCGCCCGTGGTCTTGACCATAACGAAATCCGAGCCCTTGCGGATCGCCTGAATGGCAAGCCAGACAAGATAGGCGGCCCCGCCGGTCTTCAGGATGAGGAAGGCTGTCGGCGATGCGACGATGAGGGCCGCGACGCCGAAGGCAACCAGCATGGTATGTACGGTAATACCGAGATTGGTGCCCACAAGGGTCATGAAACCCGCTGCCCGGCCCTCGCGTATTGACCGGCTGATCCACAGCGTCATGTCAGGCCCGGGCGTTACCGCCAGAAGCAGGATGGCGACGGTGAAGGCGGCAAGTGTTGGCAGGCTCGGAACGAAATCCATCGCGGCACCCGTAAAGCTGGAGACTGCCGTTGCTTAACGCGAATTCGCGTTTCTGCCAATGTTTTTGCGCGCCGGGCATTGGTACGAAAACCGGGGATGATCAAAAGTGGATGGCCGCCGCAACTTTCAAAGTGCGGCGGCGTCGGGAGATCAGTTTTTGAGGAAGCTGGTGAAGGCGGCGGAATATTCGGTGTGCCAGCGCGACAGTGGCGGACGATTTTGGACAATGTCTTGAGCTGCCCACAGAATGCGTTTCTCGTCCGTCGGGCGATCCACTTCGCCATCCGGGCAGAGGATGTAGAAATCGCCCCTGGCGATGCTCTCGACCATGAAATCAACGGTCTGCTCGCCGGTCCAGGCCCCTGCTGGTTTTTCCGTCCTGCCATTTGCCGTGAGGCCGGTGAAGACGAAGCCGGGGATTAGGAGGTGGGCGGAAACCGCGCTGTTCGGAATATTGCGCAGCTCGTGCTGTAGCGCTTCCGTGAAGGCTTTGACGCCGGCCTTCGAGACATTATAGGCCGGATCGCCCGGCGGGGTGGTGATGCCCTGTTTCGAACCGGTATTGATGATGAGCGCGGCCTCGCCATGGGCGACCATGCCCTGCCCAAACACCCGGCTGCCGTTCACGACACCCATCAGGTTGACGTTGATGACTTTTTCCCAATTGGCCTGAGCGCCGAAGATGGCGCTGCCCGGCTGGATGCCGGCATTGTTCATCAACACGTGAACCCGCCCGAAACGCTGGATCACAGCGCGTTCCAGCGCCTCAAGCTCATCGAGTTTCGACACGTCGGTCGGTATTGCGACGATCTGTGCTTCGCCGTCCTTTGCGATGGTCAGAATATCAGCATGCGCTGCGGCAAGCCTGTCACCGTCGAGATCGACGAGGACGACGCTCATACCGAAACCGGCGAATTTCCGGGCAGCGGCAAGTCCGATACCGGAGGCCGCGCCGGTGATGACGGCGACATTATCTTCCTTGAATGCGGGGTGGATGGTCGTCATAGGTTTTCCTTTCGCGTCGTTTTGTGCTGTTTCCAGCCGTTTGCAACGTTGCCTGAACCCTGAGTGGCTTCATTCACGGTCTTCAAGTTGATCGCGCCGCTTCATGTTAAAGCGCGAAATCGCATAATGCATGTGACAATTCGTTCGTTCCAGTCATGACGCGCTGTTGCAGGGATCTGACCTTTCGCAAATGCCTATTGCCCTTTCGTCCTATTCGTTGTTTTGTCGGGCATCTTTTCCGAAAATCGCTTCACAGTTTTCGGGTTGCACTGTAAAAGTGCCGAAATCCCAAGGAAATGGCGGTACCCCGATGCCGTCATCATGCAGATGGACATCATAATGGCACTCCCGAAAGACGTTAAGAAAGTCGTTCTCGCCTATTCCGGCGGCCTCGACACCTCGATCATCCTGAAGTGGCTTCAGACGGAACTCGGCGCTGAGGTCGTGACCTTCACTGCCGATCTTGGCCAGGGCGAAGAACTTGAGCCGGCGCGCAAGAAGGCCGAGTTGCTGGGCATCAAGGAAATCTTCGTCGAGGACGTCCGCGAAGAGTTCGTGCGTGATTTCGTTTTTCCGATGTTTCGTGCCAATGCCGTTTATGAAGGTGTCTATCTGCTCGGCACTTCCATCGCCCGTCCGCTGATTTCCAAGCACCTGATCGAGATCGCCAAGAAGACCGGTGCCGATGCCATTGCGCATGGCGCCACCGGCAAGGGCAACGACCAGGTCCGTTTCGAGCTTTCGGCCTATGCGCTGAACCCGGATATCAAGATCATCGCCCCATGGCGCGACTGGACTTTCAAGAGCCGGACCGACCTTCTGGAATTTGCCGAAAAGAACCAGATTCCCGTGGCCAAGGACAAGAAGGGCGAAGCGCCGTTCTCCGTCGACGCCAACCTGCTGCACTCCTCGTCCGAGGGCAAGGTTCTGGAAGACCCGGCTAAGGAAGCTCCGGAATATGTGCACATGCGCACCATTTCCCCGGAAGCGGCGCCTGACAAGGCAACCGTTATCAAGGTCGGTTTCCGCAAGGGTGATGCCTGCTCCATCAACGGTGTGGAAATGTCGCCTGCCACGCTTCTGGCGACGCTCAACAATTATGGTCGCGAAAACGGCATCGGCCGTCTCGATCTGGTCGAGAACCGCTTCGTCGGCATGAAGTCGCGCGGCGTCTACGAAACGCCCGGCGGCACCATCCTGCTGGCTGCGCATCGTGCGATCGAATCCATCACGCTCGACCGGGGTGCTGCGCATCTGAAGGACGATCTGATGCCGCGTTACGCCGAACTCATCTATTACGGCTTCTGGTTCTCGCCCGAGCGCGAGATGCTGCAGGCCCTGATCGACAAGAGCCAGGAGCATGTGGAAGGCGAAGTGACGCTGAAGCTCTACAAGGGCAATGTCATGGTGACCGGCCGCGAGAGCGCGAAGTCGCTCTATTCCGACGCGCTGGTGACGTTCGAGGACGACCACGGTGCTTATGACCAGAAGGATGCAGCTGGCTTCATCAAGCTCAATGCCCTGCGCCTGCGCACCCTGGCGAAGCGTAATCTCGGCAAGTAATTCTGCTGAAGCATGAATTGGAAAAACCCGCAGGTGCAACGCCTGCGGGTTTTTTCATGTCTCTCTTCTGGAAACGGCGCGAAAGCCGATGTAGCTGCCAACGGCCACGAATTCCATCACCGGAATGATGATGCCGAAGCTGGTCAGCGGCGAACCGATGAGCGAAGCCATTGCCCCACCTGCAAAACCAGATCCCATCTGGATGAAGCCCATCATGGCCGATGCCGAGCCGGCGATATGCGGGAAGGGAGCAAGGGCCGCCGTGACCATCGAAGGCGTCAACAGCGCGATCCCGACCGTCGCCACCGCGACGGGTACCATGATGGAGAGGAAGGATGGCGGCACGAGGAAAACCGACAGCATGATGAGAAGACCGCCCGTGCCGGAAAAACAAAGGCCAAGCACGACGGAACGCCGGTCGCCCAGTCTCGGCGCGATGTAACGCAACGCAATCGAACCGAAGAAATAGGCGCCTGTTTGCATCAGCATGCCGACACCGAAGGCCGTGGGGGACATGCCGACTTCGTTGATGAGGATGAACGTCAGCATGGTGGCTTGCGCATAAAGTGCGCCGATGGAGCCGCCGAGCACGAGGGCGGCCAGAAGAAAACGCGGCTGCTTCAGCAATGTGCCATAGGCCGACAGAAGGTGTCGGGGTCGGATCCTGGTTTTGTCAGGCACCGTCGTTTCACGCAGAAAAATCACCACCGAAAGGATGGCGATAGCTCCGAGACCGGCCATGAGGAAAAACACCGATTGCCAGCCAAAAGCCGCAAGCGACAGACCACCGATCGTCGGCCCCATCGCAGGGCCGATCGCCAGCATGATGCCGATGAGGTTCATGATGCTGGAGGCTTCCGCGCCGGTGAACTGATCGCGCACCACGGCGCGCGCAACGGTCATGCCAACGGAAGCGCCGATGCCCTGAACGAGGCGCGCGAACAGCAGCACTTCGATGGTTGGGGCCAAGAGGGTGAGCACACCACCGCCCAGAAAGATCGACAGGAAGACGAGGCTCGCCTTGCGCCGCCCGCAGGCATCCGATGCCGGCCCGGCAAGCAATTGGGCTACGGCAAAACCGGCAAAATAGAGCGATAGGCTGAGTTTTATGGCGGACTCGGTGGTTGCGAAAACCCGTGTCAGTTCCGGCATGGCCGGCGTGTAAATCGACATTGAAATGGGCGCCAGCGCTGTCAGCAATGCTCCGAGTAACGCCGTTCGCTTTCTGGACATGATCGTTTTCGACATTGCGATCAGCCGTTCTGGCCCTGCTGTTCCGGTTGCAGATTGTTGCGAAGCGTCTGCAGGAAGCTACGGAAAAGCGCGACTTCCTCTTCGTTCAGCCCCTGTGTGGCCTGAAGAACGAGCTGGTCGATTTCATGCCCGACAGCTTCCAGCATGTCGGCGGAGGTTTTCGTCAGGACGATGCGTTTGGAACGCCTGTCCTGCGGGTCCTGCTGGCGTTCTATCAGATTGAGTGACTGCAACTTGTCGAGATAGGCGCAGATCGTCATGGGTTCGATGCCGAGACGGGCGGCGATGTCAGCCTGTTTACTGCCATCGATAACGGCAACCGTCAGCAATGCTCTTGCCTCGCCGGGGGTAAGGCCCAGTCCGGCTTCGGAGATACGGCGCTCAAATGCACTGTTCAGCAGGCGTGCGCCGCTGTTCAGCAAAAATGCCAATGAATCTTTTTCGCGTGTGCCCATGCTTCGCCTTTTGGTAAGTCAGCCTTACTAAGTTTCGGACGATAAGCAATGGCGCATAAACCATATTATCGAAAATTGCGTAAAGTATTCGTCAGTTCGATTGCGGGACGTCCAACAACATTGCCTGTCATCGTCACGTCGAAGCAAAAAAAGACAACACGTCCTGCATTTTTTCCACTTCATCCGTCGTGCCAATGGAACGGGCAATCTCGATCCGGTCAGAAAAATACGTCACGAAGTCGAAATCCGTGTCGTCGGTCACGCCGGCAATGTCAATCACCTCGCCATTGGCATTCAGCGTCTGTGCCGGAAGTTCAGACGACAGCTCAAGCCAGGTATCGTGGCTGATTTTTCCGGTATCGTAATACTCCTGCGCCATTTCCCGCAATTGCCGGGGGCTGACACGGGTGAAATCGATGCGGTCTATCGTTTCTTCAAAGCCGGTGGCCGCGTCGGATGGGGCTGCCTTGCCGAAATCGGGGCTTCCCACGGGTCTGCTGTTTTTGGGATTGTCCCTGAAAAGGAAACTATTGGAAGACCTTAAAGAATAAATCTCCATAATACATATCTCCATCATGGGATATTATTGCGGGAAATCAAAACATGCCATCGCCATGCCAGTCAATACTTGGCGGTGTTGACGATCATGTCTTCCACACCAAATTCCGGCATATTGAATTGGCGGTGGAGGCATGCCCATATGGGCGTAAACCGGAATTGTACAAGGAAGATGAAATGCCATCCACGACCGCGCCCTATCCCGCACTCGTTACCTGGAACGGTCAGAACGGTCTGCCGAAATTCGATGCGGTCAAGGATGAGGATTTTGCCCCGGCCTTTGAAGCCGCCCTTTTATCCCATGAACAGGAAATCGATGCGATTGCGGGTAATCCGCAGGCACCGACCTTCGAAAACACCGTGACCGCGCTTGAAATCGCCGGCGACGAACTTTCGCGCATTTCGGCGCTGTTCTGGAACAAGGCGGGTGCCCACACCAACGGCGTCATTCAGGCACTGGAGCGGGAAATCGCGCCGAAAATGTCACGGCACTATTCCAAGATCGGCATGAACGAGGCGCTATTTAAACGCATCGACACGCTATGGGAAACGCGCGAGGCGCTTTCCCTGACCGGCGAGGAAAAACGCGTTCTCGAACGGCACTGGAAGGGTTTCGTGCGCTCCGGCGCAAAGTTGCAGAAGGACCGTCAGGAGCGTCTGGCGGCCATCAATGAAGAGCTTGCCGGTCTTGGCGCCAAATTCGGGCAGAATGTTCTGGCGGATGAAAAGAGCTGGAAACTTCTGCTTTCCACCGATGACGAGCTTTCCGGCATTCCCGGTTTTCTGCGTGATGCCATGGCGGGTGCCGCGCGCGACCATGGCGAAGACGGCAAATTCGCCGTTACCCTTTCCCGCTCCATCATCGAGCCATTCCTGACCTTCTCGGAACGCCGCGACTTGCGCGAGCAGGCCTTCAAGGCCTGGGTGGCTCGCGGCGAAAATGGTGGCGATACAGACAACCGCGCGACCGTCCGCCGTACGCTGGAACTGCGTGAGGAAAAGGCACAGCTTCTCGGCTACAAGAATTTTGCTGCCTACAAGCTGGACGACACGATGGCAAAAACGCCGGATGCCGTGAACGGTCTTCTGGGCCAGGTCTGGGAAAAGGCCGTGCTGCGCGCAGGTGAGGAGGAGGCTGAACTTGCCGCCATCATCGCCGCGGAGGGCAAGAACCACGAGGTGATGCCCTGGGACTGGCGCCATTACGCCGAAAAGCTGCGGGCACAGAAATTCAGCTTCTCCGAGACTGAATTGAAGCCGTATCTGCAATTGGAAAAGATCATCGATGCGTGTTTCGATGTGGCCAACCGGCTCTTTGCAATTCGTGCCGTCGAGATCAAGGGTGTAGCCGCCTATCATCCCGATGTGCGGGTTTTTGAAATCCGCGATGACAAGGGCGACCTGAAGGCCATGTTCCTCGGCGATTATTTCGCCCGCCCGTCCAAGCGTTCCGGCGCGTGGATGAGTTCGTTCCAGTCGCAGCACAAGCTGCCTTTGAAGAACGGTACTGTCGGTGAAATACCGATCATCTACAATGTCTGCAATTTTGCAAAACCGGCCGAGGGGAAGCCTGCGCTGCTTTCGCTTGATGATGCGCGCACGCTGTTTCACGAATTCGGCCACGCCCTGCACGGCATGTTGTCTGATGTTACCTATCCTTCCGTTTCCGGAACGGGTGTGTCGCGCGATTTCGTCGAGTTGCCGTCGCAGCTTTACGAACATTGGCTGACCGTGCCGGAAATTCTGGAGAAATATGCCCTGCATTATGAAACCGGGGCACCGATGCCAAAGGCGTTGCTGGACAAGGTTCTGGCAGCACAGACCTTCAATGCCGGTTTCAGCACCGTCGAATTCACTTCTTCGGCCATCGTCGATATGGCGTTCCATACCCGTGACAGCGTCGGCGATCCCATGGTCGTGCAAGGTGAGGTGCTTTCCGCCCTGAACATGCCGAAGTCCATCGTCATGCGGCATGCGACGCCACACTTCCAGCATGTGTTTTCCGGTGATGGTTATTCGGCCGGTTATTATTCCTACATGTGGTCGGAGGTGCTGGACGCCGACGCGTTTTCTGCCTTCGAGGAAACCGGCAACCCCTTCGATGGTGAGATGGCGCGCAAGCTGAAAGAGAATATCTATTCAGTCGGCGGCTCGATCGATCCGGAGGAGGCCTATCTCGCTTTTCGCGGCAAGATGCCAAGTCCCGATGCCATGCTTTTGAAGCGCGGCCTCGTATAAAAGACTGTCATATTCTTGAGCTAGAACCTGAGCGCAGGGGGCATATGACAATGCCCCCCTTTCGCATTTGCAAAAAAAAGGTTATGAGCGCGCCAAACTAAATTGGCGCATCTCCCGACGGTAGCGCCCAACCTCAGAGATTTTGAACAATGGCAATTCGCAACATCGCGATTATCGCGCACGTTGACCATGGAAAAACGACGCTCGTTGACGAGCTTCTGAAGCAGTCCGGCTCGTTCCGCGACAACCAGCGCGTTGCGGAACGCGTGATGGATAGCAACGATCTCGAAAAGGAACGCGGCATCACCATTCTTGCCAAGGCGACTTCGGTGGAGTGGAAGGGCGTTCGCATCAACATCGTCGACACCCCCGGCCACGCCGATTTCGGCGGCGAAGTTGAGCGTATCCTGTCGATGGTGGATGGCGCGATCGTTCTGGTCGATAGTTCCGAAGGCCCGATGCCGCAGACGAAGTTCGTCGTCAGCAAGGCGCTGAAGGTTGGTCTTCGCCCGATCGTCGCGATCAACAAGATCGACCGTCCGGATGGCCGCCATGAAGAAGTCATCAACGAAGTGTTCGACCTTTTCGCAAACCTCGATGCTACCGACGAGCAGCTCGACTTCCCGATCCTCTACGGTTCCGGCCGTGATGGCTGGATGAACGTCAACCCCGAGGGTCCGAAGGATCAGGGTCTTGCACCGTTGCTCGATCTGGTTCTCGAACATGTTCCGGAGCCTACGGTTGAAGAAGGTCCGTTCCGTCTGATCGGTACGATCCTCGAAGCCAACCCCTTCCTCGGCCGTATCATCACCGGCCGTATCGCTTCCGGTTCGATCAAGCCGAACCAGGCCGTGAAGGTCCTTGGCCAGGACGGCAAGACGATCGAAACCGGTCGTATTTCCAAGATCCTCGCATTCCGCGGCATTGAGCGCACGTCCATTGATGAGGCCCATGCGGGTGACATCGTCGCCATCGCTGGTCTTTCCAAGGGCACTGTTGCCGATACCTTCTGTGACCCTTCCGTCACCGAGGCGATGACCGCACAGCCGATCGATCCGCCGACCGTTACCATGTCCTTCATCGTCAACGACAGCCCGCTTGCCGGCACCGAAGGCGACAAGGTCACGAGCCGCGTCATCCGCGACCGTCTGTTCAAGGAAGCCGAAGGCAACGTCGCGCTGAAGATTGAAGAGGCTGAAGGCAAGGACTCGTTCTTCGTTTCCGGCCGTGGCGAATTGCAGCTGGCAGTTCTCATCGAAACGATGCGTCGCGAAGGCTTCGAGCTTGCAGTTTCGCGTCCGCGCGTTGTCATGCACAAGGATGAGAACGGCGCCATGATGGAGCCGATCGAAGAAGTCGTGATCGACGTCGATGAAGAGCATTCCGGCGTCGTCGTTCAGAAGATGTCCGAGCGCAAGGCTGAAATGGCAGAGCTCCGTCCCTCCGGCGGTAATCGCGTTCGTCTGAAGTTCTACGCTCCGACCCGCGGCCTGATCGGCTACCAGTCGGAACTTTTGACCGACACGCGCGGCACGGCGATCATGAACCGTCTGTTCCACGACTATCAGCCGTTCAAGGGTGCGATTGCTGGTCGCGTTAACGGCGTTCTTTTGTCGAACGGTTCGGGCGAAGCTGTCGCCTACGCCATGTTCAACCTGGAAGATCGTGGCCCGATGATCATCGAGCCGGGTGAGAAGGTTTATGCCGGCATGATTATCGGCATTCACTCTCGCGATAACGATCTCGAAGTGAACGTGCTGAAGGGCAAGCAGCTGACCAACATCCGCGCCGCCGGCAAGGATGAAGCCGTAAAGCTGACGCCGCCGATCCGCATGACGCTCGACCGCGCGCTTTCCTGGATCCAGGACGACGAGCTGATGGAAGTGACGCCGAAGTCCATCCGTCTGCGCAAGATGTTCCTCGACGCCAACGATCGCAAGCGTTTCGAAAAGGCGAAGCTCGCAGTTTGATTGCGGCTTCCCGTCAGGAATTTAAAAAAAACCCGGCCGCGAGCCGGGTTTTTTTATGCGCATGTTTTATTTGTGCATGAGTCGAAAGACTCTTGTGTCAAAGGTTAAGGATGCGTTAATTTTTCTCGGTCGTCCACATGAATAGGCTGTGGGTAAGCTTGCTGTCGTTAACCTTTATGGCTGGCAAGTTTTCATGGTCGGGGCCAGAATCGCGTTATGAAAACGTTATCCATAGATGTTC
The DNA here is from genome assembly GCF_900215635.1 of Rhizobium sp. AN6A. NCBI lineage: Bacteria > Pseudomonadati > Pseudomonadota > Alphaproteobacteria > Hyphomicrobiales > Rhizobiaceae > Rhizobium > Rhizobium sp. AN6A. The sequence continues at coordinate 859,676 of NZ_OCNC01000004.1, read as the reverse complement.
GCCGAGCCGAACCGCAAGATGCGCGCGCAATAGCCGAAGCGCACCGTCTGTCATGGCAACAGGCCTATGCCGGGCTGATCCCGCACCGACCGCTGACGCAGATGCTGGAGCGCCGCGGCGAAATCTGGTGGAAGAAGGCGACCCGGGGTTCCGCAACCATGCTGGTGGTGGAAGTGAAGGGCGTGGTTGCCGGATATGCCACGCTGGGCTTAAGCCGTGCGCGTGGGCTGCCGCATGACGGCGAGATCTACGAGCTTTATCTGCGGCCGGAATATCAGGGCATCGGGCTTGGCTCGCTGCTGTTTACGGAAGCCCGCCGGCTGCTGACCTCGCTCGGCTGCAACGGTGTTGTGGTCTGGTGCCTCGAAGATAGCGAGGTCGCCAATCGGTTTTTCCGTTCGCATGGCGGCCGGGACATCGCCGAGGGCATGGAAGATTTCGGCGGCAGGTCGCTGCGCAAGATCGGTTTCGTCTGGAACTAAGTACGCAGCCGGGTGATTTCACGCCGGTTTCATTTTTTCCGGTCGGCCATTCGCAATCCCGATGCCCTCAAATTCGGCATTCTGCCTTATCCGCCTAAAGCCATGTTGCAATACGGCGACTTTCCCAGTATCGAAAACCAAATCCAACCCCGTCGAATGAGGGAAGCGAATGCGTATCGATGCAATTTCCATTGGCAAGAATCCGCCGGAAGACGTGAATGTTATTGTCGAGGTGCCGGTTGGCGGCCAGCCGATCAAGTACGAGATGGACAAGGACGCCGGTGCGCTGATCGTCGATCGCTTCCTCTACACGCCTATGACCTATCCGGGTAACTATGGCTTCGTGCCGCACACGCTTTCCGACGATGGCGACCCGATCGATGTTCTTATCTGCAATACCCGCCCGCTGGTTCCCGGCTGCGTGATCAATGTGCGCCCCATCGGCGTCATGATCATGGAAGACGACGGCGGCAAGGACGAGAAGATCCTCGCCGTTCCGGTTCCGAAGCTGACGCGCCGTTACGACAAGGTCCACAACTACACCGACCTGCCGGAAATCACGCTGAAGCAGATCGAGCACTTCTTCGAGCACTACAAGGATCTGGAACCCGGCAAGTGGGTGAAGATGGGCGGCTGGCAGGATGTCGACGTTGCCAAGAAGCTGATCGTCGAAGCCATCGAGCGCTACAAGACGCAGGGCTGATTTCAGCCCGTTGCCTTAGACGTCCAGCTTTCTAAAAAGCTTTTCGAAATCCTCCGGGTCGGTATCGATCCGGAGGATTTTTTTACGCGCTGTTTCACCTGAAATGAAGGTGATGGACGATTTGGGCAGGCCGAATTTTTTCGCCAGCAAAATAACCAGGGCCTTGTTCGCCTTGCCGCCTTCGGGCACTGCGCTGACGCGGACCTTCAGATGGGCATTTCCGTCAGCATCCTGCTCCACGCCGTCAATGGCATTGCGTCCCCCGTTCGGGGTGAGGCGAACGGACAGGCGTATGTGATCGCCGTGTTTTTGCCAGAGGTCGCTCAAGCGACCATGGGATAGAGCGTATTCCACATGAAGGAGCGGATGAAGAAGATGATCAGCAGCAGGATGATCGGCGAAATATCGATGCCGCCGAGATTGGGCAGAATGCTACGGATTGGGCGCAGAACCGGCTCGGTGACGTTGACCAGAAAGCTGCCGATGGCGTTCACGAACTGGTTGCGGGAGTTGATGACGTTGAAGGCGTAAAGCCAGGAAAAAATGGCGCTGGCGATCAGCACCCACGTATAGAGGTTCAAAGCCAGATCGATGGTCTGAAACAGGGCAAGCATCAATATCTCCGTATCTTGATTGCAAGACATTTAGACATTCGCTCGTGAACCGGCAAGTGTTGCGCCTATAGGGCTGGCGATTCTTGTCGTATCGCTCTATTGCAGACTTCTCATATTGTCTCGAGAGCACCCAGCCGATGTCACTGCCTTCTGCCGAAAACCGCTTCGGTGCATTCCGGCATAGTTCCTATCGCCGTTTTTTCAGCGCCCGGTTTTTTTCGGCCTTCGCAATCCAGATCGTCAGCGTTTCCGTGGGCTGGCAGATGTATGAGGTTACCGGCAATGCCTTTTATCTCGGCTTGATCGGTCTTTTCCAGTTTCTGCCATCGTTGCTTTTGATCCTTGTCACTGGAACGGTGGCGGACAGGCACAATCGCCGGCGCATCATGTCCGTATGCCTCCTGATCGCGGCTGGTTGCGCGGCGGCTCTGCTTGGCCTGACACTGGCACACAGCTTTTCTCCCTGGCCGGTCTTTGCCATTCTCGTCGTGTTCGGCATTGAGCGGGCTTTCATGGGGCCGGCGGTGCAATCGCTGGCTCCCAATCTTGTGCCTGTCGAGGATTTGCCTAACGCCATCGCCTGGAACTCCTCTTCATGGCAGATGGCGTCCATTCTCGGTCCCGTCGCCGGTGGCCTGCTTTATGGTCTCGGCGCTTCCGTGGCCTATAGCGTGGCGCTCGTGCTGTTCATCGTGTCCGCTATGCTGGCGGTGACGATCCGCAAACCGGAGCAACGGGGTCCGGCAAAAGCGATCAGCCTCGAGACCATGCTGGCCGGGTTCAAATTCATCTCGCAGGAAAAAGTCGTTCTCGGCGCCATCTCGCTCGATCTTTTTGCTGTCCTGCTGGGTGGTGCTGTCGCCCTGATGCCGATTTTCGCCAAGGAAGTGCTGACACTCGGGCCTTGGGGGCTTGGGCTTCTGCGCGCGGCACCCGGTATCGGCGCCATAACCGTCGCGGTCATTCTGGCGTTCAGGCCCATCCGCCACCATGCCGGCCTGCTGATGTTTGTCGGTGTCGGGTTTTTCGGCATTTCCACCGTGGTGTTCGGACTTTCTCAAACCGCATGGGTGTCGATTGCCGCATTGGTGGTCATGGGCGCATCGGACATGGTGTCGGTCTATGTGCGGGAAACGCTGATTGCGCTCTGGACGCCGGATGAGGTGCGCGGGCGCGTGAATGCGGTGAACATGGTGTTTGTCGGGGCGTCCAACGAGCTGGGCGAGTTCCGCGCCGGCACCATGGCCCATGTCGTCGGGGCCGTGCCAGCCGTCGTCATCGGCGGGGCGGGCACGCTTGCGGTTGCGGTCATCTGGGCACTCGGCTTTTCGAAGCTGCGCAGGATCGATAATCTCGACGCACCACGCTGACGCTGACGCGCTTCAGCGCTGCGGTTTGCCTTCGAAAACCAGATCAAGGAAATTGCCAAGCCAGGACCGGAGCGGTGTGTCGAACAACATGCGCCCCTCCAGATGCTGGCTGCCGACCTGCGCATTGGGCATGCCGAAGCGCTGTGCGCCACGCACCACCCAGCTGTGCATCATCGCGCGGGTCAGTTCTGCGTGAAATTGCAGGCCCCAGGCGCTTTTTCCGTACCGGTAAGCCTGGTTGGGATAGGTTTCGCCGGATGCCAGAAGCTCCGCTCCTCTCGGCAGATCGAACCCTTCGCGGTGGAAATGATAGACCATCTTCGGCCAATGCGGCATCAGCAATCGCCCGTGTTCGGTCGCATGAAGCGGATACCAGCCGATCTCCACCTTGCCTTCACGGTCGGCCTCCACTTTACCACCCAGATGTTTGGATAGCATTTGTGCGCCGAGGCAGATGCCGAGAAAGGGTTTGTTTTCCTTCAGCGGCACTTTCAGCCAGTCAATTTCGGCTTTGATGTAGTCATGCGGGTCGTTGGCGCTCATCGGGCCGCCGAAGATGATGGCGCCCGCATGTTTCTCCAGCGTTTGCGGCAGATCGTCTCCAAGCGCGGGGCGCCTTATATCCAGCCGATAGCCTTTTTCCACCAGCATCTGGCCGACGCGTCCGGGCGTGGAACGTTCCTGATGCAGGACGACAAGCAGCGAAGGTTGTTTTCTCTGTTGCCTGGAGGGGTCAAACAGCATCGTCTTCGTTTTCGCTTTCTTCAGCGGGTCCGGACCTGGTGGCGGCCTGCTGACGTTGCAGAACCCTGTCGCGCACGGAAACACCGAGCAAATCGGCTACACGCCAAATCACATGGTCTTCCATTTCGCTTCGTTCGCCGTCAGCGTAAACAATATCCCAGAGGATGCCAATAAGCTCCACGCGCTGCTCTTCATCGAGATGGCGGCGGATATCGGTGGTGAAACGGTAGTAGTCGACGGCTTCCTTGCCGGCCTCCTGGCCGGCGGCAAGAAGTGCGTCCAGCTTGCCGGCATCGAGATGATAATAGTCGTGGAGGATCTCACGAAGGCGATCACGCTCGCTTTTGGAGACCGTGCCGTCCGCTTCCATCACCTGAAAACAAAGGGCGGCCACCGCGACCCTCAGATCATCGGGGCTGAATTCATCCGCATGCTGGCCAACGAGGTTTTGAATAAACGACTGGATCTGGTTGAACATCGATAGCCTGTCAGAAGAGTTTTAGCCGGGTTTTGGGTTCGGCTTCCACGCCGGGTTTCTTGACGCCGGGATCATCCGGTGCACCACCGAAAAATGGCACCGGTTCCGTCCTTGCATCCGCTGGCCTGGCTTCCACCGGTACTTCATTCGTTGCCGGCTTTTTCTCTTTCGGGGCAGAGACGTCCGGCTTGACCTCGATTGGTGCGGGTTTTGTCACAACAATGGGCTGAGGTGCCACTTCAACAACGATCGGGGTCGGAGCCTGTTCGGCCCTTGCCGGTGCTGCCGCAATCGCATTTTCGATTGTCAGGTCTTCGACAGGTCCTTCAAGCTGGCCAAAAGGCGCCTTCCATTCGAAGGCGTCGAGACGGCCTGTCACGGGCGAAACCGGAAGCCATTTTTCCGAAGTGACACCATCTGCCACCCAGACGGGATCACGCGGTGCGCGCAGCGCCTGCGCCATCCAGTAACGCACCCGTCCCTGATCGCCGGTTTCGGCTTCCTCGATGTCGGCCATCAGCAGGAAGATGCTTTCACGCGGCTCGATCCGGGCGGCAGCTTCCGCCTTGGTCCTCGCCTTGGCAAATTCCTTGGCGTCGAGAGCTGCCTGAGCCACGGCAAACAGGGATTCGATGTTGTTGGGTTTCAGGCTCTCAAGTCGTTCGGCACGTTTAAGGCGATCGATGGCCGTATCGCCGCTGCGCGCCCGAACATAGAGATCTGCGATCTGCGAATGGGGATCGTTCTTCCATACCGGTTCCAGAACCGCTGCGGCCTTGCGCAGATTGTCTTCGCGCAGATAGGATTTTGCTGCGATCAATGCTGCGGGCACAAGGCTTTTTGCAAGCTTGAGGGCTTGTTTTGCGTCTTCGCGCGCACCCACCGGGTCGCTCTCCAGTTTTTCACCGGCCTTTGCGGTAAGAAGCACAGCTTTCATCCGCTCAGCCTCGCCGCGTTGGATGACGCCTGCTGCTTTTTGCTGGTCGAGCAGGCGGATCGCGTCATCCCACTCGCCGTTGCGGCAGCGGGTTTCCAGCGTCGCCTGTGCTGCCCAGGGCAGGTAAGGGGCTTTTTCGGCTGCGTCCTCGGCATATTGCTGGGCTGCTTCATGGGCTCCCTGTCGGCGCGCCTCGATGTAAAGGCCGCGAAGGCCAAGTTCGCGGGTTTCAGGATCGCGGGCCATCGCCTCGAATTTGCGCCGCGCCTCGTCATATTTGCCTTCGATGAGGTCGGCCTGCGCATCGAGCAGGTGGATCAGCGGCTCCTGATCAGCACTGAGAAGCCCCTGCGTGCGGGCCGTCATCTTGCGGGCCAGAATGGCATTGCCGGCGCCGGCGGCGATGAGGCCGGTGGAGAGCGCCTGATAACCACGGTCACGCTTGCGGGCGCGAAAATAGCGTCGTGCCGCGTTCGGCGATGTCCATATGGCATTGACGACCCACCAGACCAGCATGACGGCCGCAACCAGTGCAGCAACGATGGAGGCGGCGACCATCAGGCTCATTTCAATCAACTGGCCCTGCCAGACGATTGAGAGGACACCGGGCCTATCCGCCAGCCAGGAGAAACCGAAACCGAGCGCCAGAACGATGAGGACGAAAGTCAGAATTCTGGTCATGCCTTACCCCTGCTTGCCGGTGCTGGTGATGGCGCGGTTTAACGTGCCTCCCACCAGGTTTTCGACCTCGATGCGCGCATCCAGAGATTTTTTATAGTCGGCGGATGCTGTCTTGGCGGCCTCGGGAAGCCCATTCCATTCAAGTGCCGCACCCTGCAGGTCTCCGTTGCGCAACTTGTTTTCCATGCGCGCGATCATGGCGTCGGGGGTCTCGCCTTCGATGTTTCCGACGGGGCGGACCTTCACCAGCGACAAGGCGCTTTCCGTGAGACGTTCCATAATGCCCTGATTGGGGTCGGGCCGATTGATCGCCGAGAGCATCGCATTGGCGACGTCGGGGAATTTCTGCATCAGCTCCGAGCGCGACGGCACGCCGGTTGCGGCAAAGGACTGCAATGATGCGATTGCCGGATCGTCAGGGATTACCTTAGACAATGTGTCGAGTTCGGTGAGGAACGGCCCACCGCGATCGATCGCGGCTTTCAGTGCGGCCGACGCAATGGCGCGGGCGACTTCGATATCGTCGCGCGGTTCATTGATCTTGGTTTCGGCGTCAGTCAGGCGGCGTGTCAGCTCCGCCGTTGCTGAGGCCTGCGCGGATCGCTCTGACGTGAGCGCGGATTCCAGCGCGGTTATTTTTTCCGAAAGTGCGTCCACCTGCGGGGCTTCGCCCTTTGCGCCCTCAAGAGCGGCGATGCGCTGTTCCAGCGCCGAGGTATCCCCTCCTGCCGCGGGAACATTGGCGAGCTGCTGACGCAGGCTCCCTAGCTCGATTCTCAATGCGGCAATCTCATCGCTTCCGATCTTGCTCACACTAAACGAGGGCAGAATGCCGGCATATTGCATGCTGCCGGCAGCGGCGAGCGCCACGAGGCCACCCACGATACCCGCCGCGATCGCACCGGACGTTGCCGCCTGTTTGCGCTCGGGTTGCTGTGGCGTGGATGACTTGGCCGGTCCGGATGATGACGCGCCTGTCGATGGCTTTGCACCAGTAGTCGCGCTTCCGGATGCGGCGGACGAGGATGTGGAAGCAAAAGTCGCAGGCTTTGCGCCCGCCGAGGAAGCGGATGCGGCGCTTGCGTCAGTCGCGCTGATCACCGGTTTCGCTTCGGTTTTTGGCGAAGCTGTCTCGGGCTGTTTGTCGGCAGGTTTTTCCACCTGGGGCTTGCCGGTTGCCGGTTCCGCCTTGTGAACGTTCGGTGCAGGCTCCATGGGTGTTTTATGCGTCTGTTCCCAGACGGGAGCCGGGCTGGACGTTTCGGCCGCTTCTGGCTTGTGAGGAACGTTTGGCTGAGCTGCTGCCGGTGTCGTCTCGCCGGTCTTGTCATCAGTCTTCGCAGCATCCACGTCGGCGGAAATTGCTTTCACGTCTTTTGCGTCCAGGTCGATGGTGACCGGTTCGGCGTTGGACTTGGAGTGGCGTGGCGGCTTTCCCGATACCATGACAACCTCATTTCTGCCTGCAATAGTCTAAACCTAGTCAGTGACGGCGGCAAAGGAAAGAGGCGAGCCTGAATTAGGTTCCAGACTTTCGCTGGAGAAGTTCAAACATGGCTGCCTCGTTTGCCCCTTCGGCGGCTGCGGCGTTCGCGCGGAAGATTTCCGGAACCAGTGAAAGCACATTGCGGCTGATGCAGACGAATTGTGTGGTGGTCAGCGCCGCCACATATTTTTCCGACGATGCGTGGCGGAAAAAGGCCCGCGCGGCTTCCGACGAATAGAGCAGCACCACATCGGCGGGGGTCTTCAGAAGTGCTGTTTCGAGCATATCGTCTGAAAGATCTGACGGCTGCATTTCGTAACAATCGACGGTCCGAAAGGAAATTCCCGCAGCGGCAATGCCGTCCTCGAACACGGCGCCTCGCGGCGTGCCGGCAAGATAGAGCAATGGATCTGTGCCCTCCATTAGGGGGCGATGCTCCGCGACAAGCCCGGCGAGAGCCACCGCATCGCCAGATCCGGTGAGGATGTTTTGGAAGCCGATTTCCCTCGCCGCTTCCGCCGTCGCCTCGCCGACGGCGAAAAGCGGTTTCGAAAGATGGGGCGCAAGTCGGTGGCGGAAATCTCTAAGCGCCCGCAAGGCCTCGGCGCTGGTCACGGCGATGGCCGAGAGCGGCTCCGATAGCGCTGATATGGCGCGCTCGCCGTGGTGGACGGGATGAAACAGCGGAAGAAGCACCGGCTCGTGACCGAGGGCTTCAAGCTTTGCGGCCGTCTTTTCGCCCGAACGAAGCGGCCGGGTGACGACGATCCGCATCGGCTCAGCTCCAGCCGTCGAAGAAGTTGCTGCCTGCCCTGGCGCGCACGTCTTCACCGGCCTTGCGACCCAAGTCCTCGGCATCCTTGCGAGCACCGGAAATCTCGACGCTGTGGCTCGTCTGTCCGTCCGGCGTGAGGATCAGGCCGGAGAAATGAAGTTCCTCACCGTGGCAAGTAGCAAAGCCTGCAATCGGGGTGCGACAGGAACCATCGAGGGCGGCCAAAAAGGCGCGCTCGCAGGTAACGGCATCGTAGGTGGGTATGTCGTTGATAGGTGAGAGCAACTCGTCCATGCGTGTGTCGCCAATACGACTCTCGACGCAGATCGCGCCCTGCGCGGGGGCTGGCGGAAAATCCTTCGGGTCGAGAATGTCCGTCGGGACGTTCTCCATGCCCAGCCGTTTCAGGCCGGCAAAGGCGAGAAGCGTGGCATCCGCCTGGCCTTCTTCCAGTTTGCGCAGGCGGGTTTCGACCTGGCCGCGAAAGATGATGACGCTCAGGTCCGGACGCAGGCGGCGGATCAGCGCTTGGCGGCGCAAGGATGCGGAGCCGACAACGGCGCCCTGCGGTAGTTCCAGAAGCCTCGGTGCGGTGCGGCCAATGAAGGCGTCGCGCATATCCTCGCGCGGCAGGAAAGCGGAAAGATAAAGGCCCTTCGGTAAAACGGTCGGCATGTCCTTGGAGGAATGCACGGCAATATCGAGCTCGCCGGAAAGAAGCTGGCTCTCCAGTTCTTCCGTGAACAGGCCCTTGCCGCCGATCTCCGACAAAGCGCGGTCGGTTATCCGGTCACCCTTGGTGGAAAGCACGACGATTTCGAACATATCTTCCGGCAGACCGTGTGCCGACATCAGCCGGTTACGGGTCTCGTAAGCCTGTGCGAGCGCCAGAGGGCTGCCGCGCGTGCCGATTCGGAAAGGTTTTGTTTGCATCCGCGTCTATCCATTGTTACCGGAGTTGTCTTAGACCAACTCAGCGCATGATCGCAATGAACGAACAGAATTGATGACCCCCTTTCTTCGTATCCTCGGCATAGAGACAAGCTGTGACGAAACCGCTGCATCCATTGTAGTTCGGCATGCGGACGGACGTGGCGAGATCGTGTCCGACGTCGTTTTGTCGCAGCTTGAGGAACACAGCGCCTATGGCGGCGTCGTGCCCGAAATTGCTGCCCGCGCCCATGTCGAGGCGCTGGACACACTGGTGGAAGAAGCACTGGAACAGGCGGGTGTCACCCTTGCTGATGTCGATGCCATCGCGGCCACATCCGGTCCCGGTCTCATTGGTGGCCTGTTGGTGGGCCTGATGACCGGCAAGGCGATTGCGATGGCTGCAGGCAAGCCGCTTTACGCCATCAACCATCTCGAAGGCCATGCGCTGACGGCGCGTCTGACCGACGGTCTTTCCTTCCCCTATCTGATGCTGCTGGTCTCCGGCGGCCACACCCAGCTCGTGCTGGTTCGCGGTGTGGGTGAATACGAGCGCTGGGGCACCACCATTGATGACGCGCTTGGGGAAGCCTTCGACAAGACTGCGAAGCTTCTGGGATTGCCCTATCCCGGCGGGCCTGCGGTTGAAAAGGCAGCAGCGAAAGGCAACCCTGACCGTTTTGCACTGCCGCGCCCGATGGTCGGCGAGACGAGACTCGATTTTTCCTTCTCCGGTCTGAAGACGGCGGTGCGGCAGGCGGCAACCGCGATCGCTCCGCTTTCGGATCAGGATATTGCCGATATCTGCGCCTCCTTCCAGAAGGCGGTGTCACGCACGCTCAAGGACCGTATCGGCCGTGGCCTTGCCCGCTTTAAGGAAGAGTTTCCGCATCTCGAGACGGAGCCCGCTTTGGTCGTGGCCGGCGGCGTTGCCGCCAATACGGAAATCCGCCAGACCCTCCAGGCGCTTTGTGATGCCCACGGGTTCCGCTTTGTCGCACCGCCGCACCGGCTCTGCACCGACAATGCCGCGATGATTGCCTGGGCCGGGCTGGAGCGTATGGCATGCGGCCGGGAACCCGATGCGCTGGAGATCGCGCCGCGCTCGCGCTGGCCGCTTGATGGCAGCGCGGAGACATTGATCGGTTTCGGCAAAAGGGGAGCCAAGGCCTGATGCAGCGGGAGAAAATCGTCGTCATCGGCGCTGGCGCCTTCGGAACCGCGCTCGCCGTCGTCATCGCGCTGGAGAACCGGCATGACGTGACCCTGCTCGGCCGTGATGCGTCACTGATGGCCGATCTTAGGGCTGATCGTATTCACGAGGCTGTCCTGCCGGGTGTCGACCTGCCGGATGCGCTGGAATTTTCCGTTGAGCCGGATGTGCTGGCCGATGCAGGCATCGTGTTGTTTGCCATGCCCTCTCAGGCCCATGCCGATGCGGCGCGCCATTACGGTCCTTATCTGGCTAATGATTGTATCATCGTTACCTGCGCCAAGGGCATCGACCGGGTGTCCGGTCGGCTGCTGACGGAACTTCTGGAAGCGGAACTGCCGCATCATCCAATCGCCGTTCTCTCCGGTCCGGGTTTTGCGGCCGATATCGCGCGCGGACTGCCGACGGCGATGGCGATAGCGGCGGAAGACGCTGTCATCGCCGAGCGGCTGGCGACCACTATTTCCGGCAGAACCTTCAGGCTTTATGCCTCGACCGACCGCACGGGCGTGCAGCTTGGTGGCGCGCTGAAGAATGTGCTCGCCATTGCCGCCGGCATCGTTGAAGGTGCGGGCCTCGGCGATTCCGCACGGGCGGCGTTGATTTCGCGGGGGCTTGCCGAGATGTCGCGTCTGGTCGTCGCCATGGGCGGCAAGGCCGATACGGTGCGCGGTCTTTCCGGCCTTGGCGATCTGGTGCTGACCGCCACAAGCCACCAGTCGCGAAACCTGCGTTTCGGCATCGCGCTTGGCCGGGGCGAGGGCAAGGACATGTCCGGCGGGCTGGTGGAGGGCGCCTTCGCGGCAGCCGTTGCCGCCCGTCTCGGCGAACATCACGCTGTCGACATGCCGGTGACCGAGGCGGTTGCGGCCATCATCGACGGCAATCTGGACGTGGCGAGCGCCATGCAACAATTGATGACACGGCCCATCACCACTGAATGAGTGTGGCCTTCGAATAGTTTTTACGCATGTCCTGGTCCCAAAACCGCTTACACTTTTGGGAGACATGCGCCAGCGAGGAGACGAAAATGCTGTTTGCCTTTATCTGCAAGGACAAGCCCGGCCATCTGAACGTGCGCATGGACACGCGCCCGGCTCATCTGGAGCACCTGAACAAGTTGAACGCCGAAGGCACGCTGAAGATTGCCGGACCGTTTCTGGATGCCGAAGGTAAGCCGAATGGCAGCCTTGTCATCGTGGAAGCTGCCGATATCGATGCGGCTAGGGCCCTTGCCGATGCCGATCCCTATGCAAAGGCCGGCCTGTTCGAAAGCGTGGATGTGAAGCCCTATAACTGGGTCTTCAACAATCCGGGGGCGTGACCGGCCATGGCGAATTACTGGCTTTACAAGTCTGAGCCGTTCAAATGGTCCTGGGAAATGCAGAAGGCCAAGGGCGAGGCCGGCGAAGAATGGACCGGCGTGCGCAATTATCAGGCCCGCAACAACATGCGCGCCATGAAAATCGGCGACAAGGGTTTTTTCTACCACTCGAATGAAGGGCTTGATGTCGTCGGCATCGTCGAAGTCTGCGCCCTTTCGCACCCGGATTCGACCGCAGAGGGCGATCTGAAGTGGGATTGCGTGGATATCCGCGCCGTTTGCGACATGCCGAAACCGGTTTCGCTGAAGGATGTGAAGGCCAATCCGAAACTCGAAAAGATGTCGCTGGTCACCTCCATGCGGCTTTCGGTGCAGCCGGTGACGGAAGAGGAATATCTCGAAGTCTGCCGCATGGGTGGCCTTTCCAATCCACCGAAATCTCCGGACTGAGCTTTCGGTGAGGACCGATCCCGAACGCTTCATTCTCGACAATACCGGCATCATGCATCCACCACATGTGCCGGAATTGCGCCTTCATCTTGCGACCGAAGCCCATGAGCTGTGGCTGAAGACGGAGGAGGAGCTGGAAGAGATCGGCCTGCCGCCGCCATTCTGGGCATTCGCCTGGGCTGGCGGACAGGGGCTCGCCCGCTACATTCTCGATCATCCTGAAAGTGTCTCCGGCAAGCGTGTGCTGGATTTCGCCAGCGGTTCCGGACTGGTCGCCATTGCCGCCGTAAAGGCGGGCGCCGCGGCTGTTTTAGCCGCCGATATCGATCCCTGGACGGAAACGGCCATTCGGCTGAATGCGGCTCTCAATGGTGTGGCCATCGATTTTACCGGCCGCAATCTGGTTGGGACGCCGGTTGAGGCGGATGTTCTGCTGGCGGGCGACGTGTTTTATGATCGCGCCTTTGCCGATCTCCTCGTGCCTTGGTTTCTGGAACTGGCGGATAGAGGCGTGACCGTGCTCGTCGGCGATCCGGGGCGGGCCTATCTGGCCAAACAGCGCCTTTACGCCGAGGCAACCTATCAGGTGCCGGTGACGCGGGCTCTGGAAGACAGTGAAGTCAAAAAGACCACCGTCTGGCGTTTTGTCTGATTATATCAGGGCCTGATGATGCAGACGCCGTGCTGGTAATCGCAGGCGTCGCCTGTCGTTTCGGCGCGGACGTTGATGATTTTCGCCTTCGGTGCCAGCTGCGCGCCCATGTTGACGGTTGCGCCTTGTCGCGAAAGCCCACCATTGATCGCGAAATAATTCCCGTTGCCGCGGACCCTCAAGGCGGATATTCCACCCACATAAGTGCCGCCGGAAAGGGTGGAGGGCAGTCCGTTAGTGGAGAAGCTCAACTGCGACTGACGATGCTGATAATGGTGGCGACTATAAAAATCACCTGCCGCGCTAGGAGGCAGTGCGGTGAAAATGATGCCTGCAGTCATCACCGCCAGAGCTGCGATTCGACGCTGTAACATGAGCCTCATTCTCCGGATTTTTTCGGTTAACGAATAGTAAATTACATGATTTCGAAATTACGTAAAGGTAAATATTTTGAAGGCGTAAATCTTGGAAATGCTCGTTTTTTTATTTTCGAGCAAAAAAATTCCAAAAAAAATTCGTGAACCAATCGATTAAATTGGAATCGGTCATGAAATGTGCTTGTCGTGATGCTTCCATGTGATTAAACGTCGCGGTTGGTGCAATGCACATTCTTTCGTCATGTGCTGTTGCTTGGGGGCGCCCGATCTGACGGGTGCACGGGAAAACGCCGCGAGGTTCTGATGGCGAACGTGACAAATAACCGGCCTCTGTCGCCGCATCTTCAAATTTACAAGCCGATTCCGACGATGGTCGCATCCATCGTGCACCGCATCACGGGTGCGGCGCTTTATTTCGGAACGCTTCTTGTCGCCTGGTGGCTTATCGCACTTGCTTCCGGCCCTGCCTATTACGACTGGGTCAGCTGGGCAATGGGTACGATCATCGGCAAGCTTATCCTGATCGGATATACCTGGGCTCTCGTTCACCACATGCTGGGCGGCCTTCGCCACTTCATGTGGGATCTCGGCCATGGCTTCGAGAAGAACTTCAACACGAAACTCGCCAAGGCGACCTTTGTAGCGTCGATCTGTCTGACCGCGCTGATCTGGGTCATTGCCCTGATCGTGCGCTAAGGAGATAGCCTGTCATGGATATGCGTACACCTCTCGGAAAGGTTCGTGGCCTCGGCTCCGCCAAGGAAGGCACCGACCATTTCTGGCGCCAGCGCCTGACGGCCGTCGCCAACGTACCCTTGCTGATCTTCTTCGTGGTTTTTCTCATCAAATATGCCGGCGCTCCCTATCCGGAAGTTGCGGCGGCGCTTTCCAACCCGCTCGTTGCGGTCATCATGGGTCTGGTGCTGGTTTCCGGCCTCATTCACATGAAGCTCGGCATGCAGGTCATCATCGAAGACTACGTTCACGGCGAGGTCTCGAAGCTCGTTCTTCTGATGCTCAATACGTTTTTCGCGGTTCTCATTGGCGGTCTTTGCATCTTCGCCATTCTGAAAATCGCATTCGCAGGATAAATCGGCCATGGCATCGATCAGTTCACCTTCCCAGAACGGCAAGGCTTACACCTACGTCGATCACTCCTATGACGTGATCGTGGTGGGTGCCGGCGGCGCGGGTCTGCGCGCAACGCTCGGCATGGCGGAACAGGGGTTCCGCACGGCCTGCATCACCAAGGTTTTCCCGACGCGCTCCCACACGGTCGCGGCGCAGGGCGGCATCGCCGCTTCGCTCACCAACATGACGCCCGACTGTTGGCAGTGGCACCTTTACGACACCGTAAAGGGCTCCGACTGGCTGGGCGACGTCGACGCGATGCAATATCTCGCCATGGAAGCGCCGAAAGCGGTCTATGAGCTGGAGCATTATGGCGTGCCCTTCTCGCGCAATGCCGAAGGCAAGATCTACCAGCGCCCGTTTGGCGGCCATATGCAGAATTACGGCGAAGGCCCGCCGGTGCAGCGCACCTGTGCCGCTGCCGACCGTACCGGCCACGCCATTCTGCACACGCTTTACGGCCAGTCGCTGCGCAACAATGCGGAATTCTTCATCGAGTATTTCGCGCTCGATCTCATCATGTCGGCAGATGGCCGTTGCACGGGCGTCGTTGCGTGGAACCTTGATGACGGCACGATCCATCGGTTCTCCGCCAAGATGGTGGTGCTGGCGACCGGTGGTTACGGCCGCGCCTATTTCTCGGCAACGTCTGCCCATACCTGCACCGGCGACGGCGGCGGTATGATCGCACGTGCCGGGCTGCCGCTTCAGGATATGGAGTTCGTTCAGTTCCACCCGACCGGCATTTACGGCGCGGGCTGCCTGATCACCGAAGGCGCGCGCGGCGAGGGCGGTTATCTGGTCAACTCCGAAGGCGAGCGCTTCATGGAGCGTTATGCTCCTTCGGCGAAGGACCTTGCTTCGCGTGACGTGGTGTCTCGCTGCATGACCATGGAAATCCGCGAGGGTCGTGGCGTCGGCAAGAACAAGGACCACATCTTCCTGCATCTCGATCACCTTGATCCGGCGATCCTGCACGAGCGTCTTCCGGGCATTTCCGAAAGTGCCAAGATTTTCGCCGGCGTTGACGTGACGCGCGAGCCGATCCCGGTCCTGCCGACTGTTCACTACAATATGGGCGGCATTCCGACCAACTATTGGGGCGAAGTGCTGAACGCCAACGCCGAGAACCCGGAACGCATCGCTCCCGGCCTGATGGCCGTTGGCGAAGCCGGTTGCGCCTCCGTTCACGGCGCGAACCGCCTCGGCTCCAACTCGCTGATCGACCTTGTGGTCTTCGGCCGCGCTGCCGCCATCCGTGCAGCCCAGGTCATCGACCGCGATGCGCCGGTTCCGGCTCTCGACACGGTTGCCTGCGACAAGATCATGGATCGCTTCGACAGCCTGCGTTATGCCAACGGCTCGACGCCGACGGCGGTGCTGCGCGACAAGATGCAGCGCGCCATGCAGGACGATGCCGCCGTATTCCGCACACAGGAATCGCTGGAAAGCGGTTGCCAGCGCATTTCCGCCATCTGGAAGGAACTGCCTGACGTCAAGGTCACCGACCGTTCGATGGTCTGGAACTCCGATCTGGTGGAAACGCTCGAGCTGCACAATCTGATGGCCAACGCGATCACCACGGTCTACGGCGCGGAAGCGCGCAAGGAAAGCCGCGGTTCGCATGCCCGCGAGGATTTCGTCGATGGTCCGTTCGGCGGTCGCGACGACGTGAACTGGCGCAAGCACACGCTTGCCTGGGTCAGCCCTGAAGGTGATGTCAAGCTCGACTACCGCCCTGTTCACACCGACCTGATCGCCGACGGCATCGATCCGAAAAAGATCGAGCCGAAGGCTCGCGTCTACTGATTTGAGGAACTGGATATGGTTGAACTCGCTCTCCCCAAGAATTCCCAGATCAGCGAAGGCAAAGTCTGGCCGAAGCCGGATGGTGCCAAGAACGTTCGCGAATACCGGATCTATCGCTGGAACCCGGATGACGGCCAGAACCCGCGCATCGATACCTATTATATCGATATCGACGATTGCGGGCCGATGGTTCTCGATGCGCTTTTGTACATCAAGAACAATATCGACCCGACGCTGACGCTGCGCCGCTCCTGCCGTGAAGGCATCTGCGGTTCCTGCGCCATGAACATCGACGGCACCAACACGCTCGCCTGCACCAAGGGCATGGAAGAGATCAAGGGAACGGTGAAGGTCTATCCGCTGCCGCATATGCCAGTGGTGAAGGACCTCGTTCCGGACCTGTCGAACTTCTACGCGCAGCACCGCTCCATCGAGCCGTGGCTGAAGACGGTTTCGCCGACGCCTGCCAAGGAATGGAAGCAGAGCCATGAAGACCGCCTGAAGCTCGACGGTCTCTACGAGTGCATTCTGTGCGCCTGCTGCTCCACTTCCTGTCCCAGCTACTGGTGGAACGGCGACCGTTATCTCGGCCCCGCCGTTCTGCTGCAGGCCTATCGCTGGCTGATCGACAGCCGCGACGAAGCAACCGGCGAACGTCTTGACGATCTCGAAGATCCGTTCCGTCTTTATCGCTGCCACACCATCATGAATTGCGCGCAGGCTTGCCCGAAGGGTCTCAACCCGGCCAAGGCGATCGCGGAAATCAAGAAGATGATGGTCGAGCGTCGCGTCTGAAGACGATTCGTTTGGACAGAAAATCTATCGGGCCGCGGTTTGGACTGCGGCCCTTTTTTACAACCGGGCGCGGGAAATTTCGGTAAAAATCGACCGAAATGGTAATTATCCCAGCCATCGCTTGCGCAAGATAAGGCTTTGGTAATAATTCAGCCTTCTTGTTTGATCATGGTCTTTCCGGAAGCGAGAGAATCGGGAGCTTGATATGCAATTCAGATATGTGGTGACGGGTCTTGCGGTTGTAATGAGCCTGGCCGGTTGCCAACGTACCTCCTACGATTACAACAACAACACCAGCAACAATCCCGGTTATACGCCGCCGTTGCAGGCACAGCCGGTTCCCTCCGTTCAGTCTGGCGCCCTGCCGCCACCCGGTGGTGCTTCCGGCGGTCAGTTCCCGTCGGCACCCGCTTCTGCGACGCCTGGCGGCACTGATATGGCGTCTGCCGCTCCGCCGACAACGGCACTCGATGTCACCAAGGAATCCATGGTTGGCAACTGGCGCGTTTCCAATGGCGGCGCCAATTGCGACATGTTCCTGACGCTTACCAATCTCGGCAGCGGTTCTCGTGGCGGCACGCGTGGCTGCTCCGGCGAACTCACGGCGATGGGGTCCTGGGAAGTGTCCGGCAAGATGGTCCTCTTCAAGAACCGTTCCGGCGATACGATCGGCCGCGTCTACAAGAGCGCCGATGCGCGCTTTGACGGCACGACCAATAGCGGCCAGCCGCTGAGCCTCAGCCGATAGAGCATCTCCGGTGCATCCGGATCGCCTCGCCTGTTCCGAGCCATTCCATTCGTCGCGGGCGTCCGTCCGCGACCGGGGCGCTTTTCCATGAAGCCATTGCCTGACTACAACCATAGTGTCGTTGAACAGCTCAACGCATTGACGGCAGCTGGCACCTTGCAGGCGGATGCCGCACAACGCGGCGTTGCGGCCCATCTCGACCGTATCCTTGCCGATTTGAAAGCGCGCAAACCCGCCAGGAAAAAAAGCGCACTCGGCTGGATGTTCGCTCGTAAGGCTGGCCCGGCCGCCTTCGTCAAGGGATTGTATGTCCATGGCAGCGTTGGCCGCGGCAAGACGATGCTGATGGACATGTTCTACGAGATGGCGCCTGTCTCTTCCAAACGGCGCTGCCATTTTCACGAATTCATGGCTGATGTCCATAATCGCGTGCACGCGCATCGGCAGAAGCTCAAGAATGGCGAAACCAAGCAGGCCGATCCCATTCCGCCAGTGGCAGCCCAGCTTCTGGCGGAAGCGGAGCTTCTTTGCTTCGATGAGTTCACCGTCACGGATATTGCCGATGCGATGATCCTCGCCCGGCTGTTCAGCGAGCTTTTTGCCAATGGCTGCACATTGGTGACGACCTCCAACGTTGTGCCCGACAATCTTTACAAGGACGGGCTTAATCGCGGCCTGTTTCTGCCCTTCGTCGATTTGCTGAAGAAGCATGTGGAAGTGGTGACGCTGGACAGTCCCACTGATTACCGCATGGAAAAGCTGGAAAGCCTGCCGGTTTATGTGACGCCACTCGACGGTGCGGCGGATCAGGCGATGGATATGGCCTGGCGGCACATGACCGGCGGCCATCTTGTCGCACCGACGGAAATACCGATGAAGGGCCGCTCCATTCTGGTGCCGCGCGCCAGCGGCCGTGTGGCCCGCTTTTCCTTCTCCGACCTTTGCGAAAAGCCGCTCGGCGCTTCTGATTTTCTCGCCATAGCCAATCGTTTCGATATAGTCTTCATCGACCACATCCCGTTTCTCAATGCCGACAAACGGAACGAAACCAAGCGTTTTATCATTCTCATAGACGCGCTGTACGATCACAGCGTCCGCCTCTTCGCCTCCGCTGCGGCAATGCCCGAAGACCTGCTGGGCAAGCGCAAGGGTACCGAAGGTTTCGAGTTCGATCGCACCGCCTCGCGCCTGTTTGAGATGCGCAGTGCAGATTATCTGGTGCTCCACCATGAAAAACGGCAGAAAGTTTGACACTTTCATGACGCATTCTCTTACGTTTACGTAAGAAAATAATGATCTAAACGATTGAAAATATTCACACCAAAAGAATCTGTTGCCAATTTTGGCCAATGGGGCTAATCGAAGTGCGACAATTTGGCTGCCGGTGGCGTGGTGAAATTGAATTGAAGCTCTAGAGGAAGCATTCGATGGCTCGCAAAAAGATTGCACTTATTGGTTCTGGCATGATCGGCGGCACGCTGGCGCATCTCGCCAGCCTGAAGGAACTGGGCGATATCGTCCTCTTCGATATTGCCGACGGCATCCCGCAGGGCAAAGGTCTGGATATTGCCCAGTCCGGCCCGGTTGAAGGTTTCAATGCCAAGCTCACTGGCGCGTCCGACTACGCTGCCATCGAAGGTGCTGATGTCTGCATCGTCACCGCAGGCGTCGCCCGCAAGCCCGGCATGAGCCGCGATGATCTTCTCGGCATCAATCTCAAGGTCATGGAACAGGTCGGCGCCGGCATCAAGAAATATGCCCCGAACGCTTTCGTCATCTGCATCACCAACCCGCTGGACGCCATGGTCTGGGCGCTTCAGAAGTTCTCCGGTCTTCCGAAGAACAAGGTCGTCGGCATGGCCGGCGTTCTCGACAGCGCTCGCTTCCGCCTGTTCCTCGCCGAAGAGTTCAACGTTTCGGTTCAGGACGTAACGGCATTCGTTCTCGGCGGCCACGGCGATACGATGGTGCCTTTGGCGCGTTACTCCACCGTTGGCGGAATTCCGCTGACCGATCTCGTCAAGATGGGCTGGCTCACCGCCGAGCGTCTCGAAGAGATCATCCAGCGCACCCGCGACGGCGGTGCGGAAATCGTCGGCCTGCTGAAGACCGGCTCGGCCTATTACGCGCCAGCCGCTTCGGCGATCGAAATGGCTGAATCCTACCTCAAGGACAAGAAGCGCGTTCTGCCCGCCGCTGCCCATCTGTCGGGCCAGTACGGCGTGGACGATATGTATGTCGGCGTGCCCACGATCATCGGTGCCGGTGGTATCGAGCGCATCATCGAGATCGAGCTGAACAAGGACGAAGAAGCCGCTTTCCAGAAGTCCGTCGGCGCTGTCGCCGGTCTTTGCGAAGCTTGCATCAACATCGCTCCGTCGCTGAAGTAATAGCCTGACGCATCGGCGCAAAACCGGATTGGATTTTTGCAAGGCACGATGCGTAGATTCAACAGCTTGAAGCGCCCTGCGTCAGATAAGGATGCAGGGCGCTTCAAGCGGCTCCAAACAGGGATTATTCCATGAATATTCACGAATATCAGGCCAAGGCTCTTCTGAAGGGCTATGGTGCGCCGGTCGCTGAAGGCGTCGCCATCCTCAAGGTCGAAGAAGCCGAAGCCGCCGCAAAGCAGCTTCCCGGCCCGCTCTATGTCGTCAAGAGCCAGATTCACGCCGGCGGCCGCGGCAAGGGCAAATTCAAGGAACTCGGCCCTGACGCCAAGGGCGGCGTTCGTCTCGCAAAGACGATCGAAGAAGTCGTTTCCCATTCCAAGGATATGCTCGGCAACACGCTGGTAACGGCGCAGACGGGCGATGCCGGCAAGCAGGTCAACCGCCTTTACATCGAAGACGGTGCGGATATCGCCCGCGAGCTTTACTGCTCGCTGCTGGTCGATCGCTCGGTCGGTCGCGTTGCTTTCGTGGTTTCCACCGAAGGCGGCATGGATATCGAAGCTGTTGCCCACGACACGCCCGAGAAGATTCACACCATCGCCATCGACCCGGAAAAGGGTGTGAGCGACGCCGACGTTGCCGCGATCTCCAAGGCGCTCGAGCTTGAGGGTGTTGCTGCGGAAGACGCCAAGGCGCTGTTCCCGATCCTCTACAAGGCCTTCAACGAGAAGGACATGGCTCTCCTCGAGGTTAACCCGCTGATCGTCATGGAAAACGGTCATCTGCGCGTTCTCGACGCCAAGATGTCCTTCGACGGCAACGCGCTGTTCCGCCATGACGACGTCAAGGCGCTGCGCGACGAGACCGAAGAAGACGCCAAGGAAATCGAAGCCTCCAAGTGGGACCTCGCTTACGTTGCGCTCGATGGTAACATCGGCTGCATGGTCAATGGTGCCGGTCTCGCCATGGCGACGATGGACATCATCAAGCTTTACGGCAAGGAGCCGGCAAACTTCTGTGACGTCGGCGGCGGCGCCGGCAAGGAGAAGGTTGCTGCAGCTTTCAAGATCATCACTGCCGACCCGAAGGTCGAGGGTATCCTCGTCAACATCTTCGGCGGCATCATGAAGTGCGACGTCATCGCCGAAGGTGTTATCGCCGCGGTGAAGGAAGTCGGTTTGCAGGTTCCGCTCGTTGTTCGCCTCGAAGGCACCAACGTCGAACTTGGCAAGAAGCTCCTGAACGAATCGGGCCTTGCGATTACGGCTGCTGACGACCTGGACGACGCAGCCAAGAAGATCGTCGCGGCGATCAACGGCTAATTGAGGGACCGGAAATAATGTCTATTCTCGTTAATAAAGACACCAAGATCCTCGTTCAGGGTCTGACCGGCAAGACCGGTACCTTCCACACCGAACAGGCGCTTGCTTATTACGGCACGCAGATGGTCGGTGGTATTCACCCGAAGAAGGGTGGCGAAACCTGGACCGGTTCCAATGGCGAAAGCCTGCCGATCTTTGCAACGGTTGCCGAAGCCAAGGAAAAGACCGGTGCAGACGCATCCGTGATCTATGTTCCGCCGGCAGGTGCAGCCGACGCCATCATCGAAGCCATCGAGGCTGAGATCCCGTTCATCACCTGCATCACCGAAGGTATTCCGGTGATGGACATGGTGCGCGTCAAGGCTCGCCTCGACCGTTCGAACTCGCGCCTGCTCGGCCCCAACTGCCCGGGCATCATGACGCCTGAGGAATGCAAGATCGGCATCATGCCGGGCTCCATCTTCCGCAAGGGTTCGGTCGGTATCGTTTCGCGCTCCGGCACGCTGACCTATGAAGCCGTATTCCAGACATCCAACGAAGGCCTCGGCCAGACGACGGCTGTCGGCATCGGCGGCGACCCGGTCAAGGGCACCGAGTTCATCGACGTCCTGGAAATGTTCCTGGCCGACGAAGCCACGCAGTCGATCATCATGATCGGCGAAATCGGCGGTTCGGCTGAAGAAGATGCGGCACAGTTCCTGATCGACGAAGCCAAGAAGGGCCGCAGCAAGCCAATGGCTGGCTTTATCGCGGGCCGTACGGCTCCGAAGGGCCGCACCATGGGCCACGCCGGCGCTGTCGTTTCCGGCGGCAAGGGCGATGCGGAATCGAAGATCGCGGCAATGGAAGCTGCAGGCATCAAGGTATCGCCTTCCCCGGCGCGCCTCGGCAAGACGCTGGTTGAAGTCCTCAAGGGCTGAGACCACATGAGACCGGTAACGGGCGGTGCGGCTTTAACGCCACGCTGCCCGAAGCCGCAAAGAACGACAGACAGACGGCATACCGCCCCGGCGGCAGACAGCAATAATCAAGCGGCAGGCCGATAAACGGCCCTAACGGCATCGAGGAGGCGGACGGACAAGTCCGCAAGAACACAATGGCAAGGCAAGAAGCGAACGAGCAGTTTCAGATCACGTCGTTTCTGGACGGCGCGAATGCAGCCTATATCGAGCAGCTCTATGCCCGGTACGAAGAGGATCCCTCTTCCGTGTCGCCGGAGTGGCAGAGCTTCTTCAAGGCGTTGTCCGACAATCCGGAAGACGTGAAGAAGGCGGCCAAGGGCGCCTCCTGGAAGCGCGCCAACTGGCCGATCCCGGCAAACGGCGACCTGGTATCGGCGCTTGATGGCAACTGGGCTACGGTCGAGAAGGCCATCGAGAAGAAGGTTCAGGCGAAAGCCGAGGCCAATAGCGCCGATACCGGCAAGGCCGTCAGCCCGGCCGAAGTGCTTCAGGCGACCCGTGACAGCGTCCGCGCCATCATGATGATCCGCGCCTACCGGATGCGTGGCCATCTGCACGCCAAGCTCGACCCGCTTGGCATCGCCAGCGCCGTTGAGGACTATAACGAGCTTTCGCCGAAGTCCTATGGCTTCGAGGAAAGCGACTACGACCGCAAGATTTTCATCGATAACGTCCTCGGTCTCGAATACGCGACCGTGCGCGAAATGGTCGATATCCTCGAGCGCACCTATTGCTCGACGCTCGGCGTCGAATTCATGCATATGTCCAACCCGGAAGAAAAGGGCTGGATCCAGGAACGCATCGAAGGTCCGGACAAGGGTGTGGACTTCACGCCGGAAGGCAAGAAGGCCATTCTGTCCAAGCTCGTCGAAGCCGAAGGCTACGAGCAGTTCCTCGACGTGCGTTTCAAGGGCACCAAGCGTTTCGGCCTCGATGGCGGTGAATCGCTGATCCCGGCACTTGAGCAGATCATCAAGCGCGGCGGCCAGGACGGTCTGGAAGAAGTCGTGCTCGGCATGGCTCACCGCGGCCGCCTGAACGTTCTGACCAACGTGATGGGCAAGCCGCACCGCGCCGTGTTCCACGAGTTCAAGGGCGGTTCATTCAAGCCTGATGACGTCGAAGGTTCCGGTGACGTGAAGTACCATCTCGGTGCCTCCTCAGACCGCGAATTCGACGGCAACAAGGTTCACCTCTCGCTGACGGCAAACCCGTCGCACCTTGAAATCGTCAACCCTGTCGTCATGGGCAAGGCCCGCGCCAAGCAGGACCAGCTTGCCAAGACATGGGACGGCGACATCATTCCGCTGTCGGAACGCGCAAAGGTGCTGCCGCTCCTGTTGCACGGCGATGCCGCTTTTGCGGGTCAGGGCGTGGTTGCCGAAATTCTCGGCCTCTCCGGCCTGCGCGGTCACCGCGTTGCCGGTACCATGCACTTCATCATCAACAACCAGATCGGCTTCACGACGAACCCGGCCTTCTCGCGCTCGTCGCCCTATCCGTCCGACGTTGCCAAGATGATCGAGGCGCCGATCTTCCACGTTAACGGTGATGATCCGGAAGCGGTCGTCTATGCGGCAAAGGTTGCAACCGAATACCGCATGAAGTTCCACAAGCCTGTCGTCATCGACATGTTCTGTTACCGTCGCTTCGGCCATAACGAAGGCGACGAGCCTGCGTTCACGCAGCCGAAGATGTACAAGGTCATCCGTGGCCACAAGACTGTCGCCCGCATATATGCCGACCGCCTGATTGCGGAAGGTCTGATCACCGAAGGCGATTTCGAGAAGATCAAGGCCGATTGGCGCGCCCATCTCGAGCAGGAGTTCGAGGCAGGCCAGTCCTACAAGCCGAACAAGGCCGACTGGCTGGATGGTCAGTGGTCCGGTCTGCGCGCCGCCGACAATGCCGATGAGCAGCGTCGTGGCAAGACCGGCGTGCCGATGAAGCAGCTGAAGGAAATCGGCAAGAAGCTGTCGACCATTCCGGAAGGCTTCAGCGCACACCGCACGATCCAGCGCTTCATGGAAAACCGTGCCCAGATGGTCGAGACCGGCGAGGGGCTGGACTGGGCGATGGCAGAGGCTTTGGCCTTCGGTTCGCTGGTCGTAGACGGCCACAAGATCCGTCTGTCCGGTCAGGATTGCGAACGCGGCACCTTCTCGCAACGCCACTCGGTTCTCTATGATCAGGAAACCGAAGAGCGTTACATCCCGCTTGCCAATCTTTCGCCGACGCAGGCCCGTTACGAAGTCATCAACTCGATGCTTTCGGAAGAAGCGGTTCTCGGTTTCGAATATGGCTATTCGCTTGCCCGCCCGAACGCACTGACGCTCTGGGAAGCCCAGTTCGGCGACTTCGCCAACGGTGCCCAGGTGGTGTTCGACCAGTTCATCTCTTCGGGTGAACGCAAGTGGCTGCGCATGTCCGGTCTCGTCTGCCTTCTGCCGCATGGTTATGAAGGCCAGGGTCCGGAACATTCGTCCGCCCGTCTGGAACGCTGGTTGCAGATGTGCGCCGAAGACAACATGCAGGTTGCCAACGTCACGACGCCGGCTAACTACTTCCATATCCTGCGCCGCCAGATGAAGCGTGACTTCCGCAAGCCGCTGATCCTGATGACGCCGAAGTCCCTGCTGCGTCACAAGCGCGCCACCTCATCGATTGCGGAGCTTGCAGGCGAATCCTCCTTCCACCGTCTCCTGTGGGACGATGCGGAGGTCATCAAGGATGGTCCGATCAAGCTGCAGAAGGATTCGAAGATCCGCCGCGTCGTCATGTGCACGGGCAAGGTCTATTACGATCTGCTCGAGGAGCGTGAAAAGCGCGGTATCGACGACATCTACCTGCTGCGTGTCGAACAGCTCTATCCGTTCCCGGCCAAGGCGCTCATCAACGAGCTTTCCCGTTTCCGTAACGCGGAAATGGTCTGGTGCCAGGAAGAGCCGAAGAACATGGGTGCGTGGTCGTTCATCGATCCTTACCTTGAATGGGTTCTGGCGCATATCGACGCCAAGTACCAGAAGGTCCGTTACACGGGCCGTCCGGCTGCCGCCTCTCCGGCGACCGGCCTGATGTCCAAGCATCTGGCGCAGCTTGCTGCGTTCCTGGAAGACGCGCTGGGAGAGTGAGAACTCTCCCGCATCGCCCCGCAAAAAAGACACCCGAATAACGGAACTAGATCATGGCCACTGAAATCCGCGTACCAACCCTCGGCGAATCCGTCAGCGAAGCGACCGTCGGCACCTGGTTCAAGAAGGTCGGCGATACCGTCAAGGCCGACGAACCTCTCGTTGAACTCGAAACCGACAAGGTTACCGTCGAAGTTCCGGCGCCTGCCTCCGGCGTGCTGACCGAAATCGTCGTGCAGAACGGCGAAACCGTCGGTCTCGACGCCCTTCTCGGCCAGATCGCCGAAGGTGCTGCCGGCGCTGCTACTTCTGCCCCCGCGGCAAAGCCTGCTGCGCCTGCTGCTGCACCGGCACCTGCCGCAGCCGTGGCCGCCGCTCCTGCTGGCAGCGCCATGCCGCCGGCACCGGCCGCCGGCAAGCTGCTTGCTGAAAACAACCTTTCCGCCGATCAGGTCGACGGTTCGGGCAAGCGTGGCCAGGTTCTGAAGGGCGACGTTCTCGCCGCTGTTGCCAAGGGTGTTTCGGCACCTGCCGCCGCTCCGGTCGCTGCTGCTGCTCCCCGTCCGGTTTCGGCCGAGCAGGATCAGGTTCGCGAAGAGCGCGTCAAGATGACCCGCCTGCGCCAGACGATCGCACGTCGCCTCAAGGATGCACAGAACACGGCCGCCATGCTGACCACCTATAACGAGGTGGACATGAGCGCCGTCATGGATCTGCGCAATCGCTACAAGGACGTTTTCGAGAAGAAGCACGGCGTCAAGCTGGGCTTCATGGGCTTCTTCACCAAGGCCGTGACCCACGCGCTGAAGGAACTGCCTGCCGTCAACGCTGAAATCGACGGCACGGACATCATCTACAAGAACTATTGTCACGTCGGCATGGCTGTCGGCACCGACAAGGGTCTCGTCGTTCCGGTCATTCGCGATGCCGACCAGCTCTCCATCGCTGGTGTCGAAAAGGAACTCGGCCGCCTCGCCAAGGCAGCGCGCGACGGTTCGCTCGGCATGGCCGACATGCAGGGCGGCACCTTCACCATCACCAATGGTGGCGTGTACGGCTCGCTGATGTCCTCGCCGATCCTCAATGCGCCGCAGTCGGGCATCCTCGGCATGCACAAGATCCAGGAGCGTCCGGTCGCCATCGGCGGTCAGGTCGTCATCCGTCCGATGATGTATCTTGCGCTCTCCTACGATCACCGTATCGTTGACGGCAAGGAAGCCGTGACCTTCCTCGTTCGCGTCAAGGAAAGCCTCGAAGATCCGGAACGTCTGGTTCTCGATCTCTGATCGGTCTTGCTTTTCGTTTCAGCGGGGTTTCAAGTCGATCCCGCTGAAATGCCATCAGGAGAGCGAAAGTGCAGCCGACATTTCTTGCCGCGTCACCCTTTTTGCCGCTGATCGGGCTCAGCGTTCTGCTGCTGGCCGCTCACATTGCGCTGCAGGGAATGACGGCAACGCGGGAATTCGGGCTGGACTGGAATGCCGGTCCGCGGGATGCTGAAAAGAAGCCGGAGGGCAGGGTTGCCGGACGCGCCGCGCGTGCCTCGGCGAATTTCCGCGAGACCTATCCCGCTTTCATCGCGCTCGCCTTCGGTGTCATCATGGCCGGCGATCCGTCCGGGCTGGCCTTCACCGGCGCTTTGATCTGGCTGATCTGCCGGGTGGTCTATATTCCACTTTATCTCGCCGGTGTGCCCTATATCCGCTCGCTGGTCTGGCTCGGTTCGATGCTCGGTCTTGGGCTGATGCTTTTCGTGTTGATGTTTTAGAGGTTGATTTTCCCATGCATCAGTATCTGATCGAACTTGCATCTCTGATGGCGATCTTCTTTTTCGCGATCGTTTCTCCCGGCGCCGATCTGGCGATGGTCATGCGTCAGGCCATGGTGCATGGGCGCAAGCAGGCCATCATCACCAGCTTCGGTGTTGGCACATCCCTGATGTTCCACGTCACCTATACGATCCTTGGACTTGGTCTCATCATTTCCCAGTCGATCTATCTCTTCAACATCGTCAAGTGGTTGGGTGTCGCCTATCTGATTTATATCGGCATCAAGGCGCTGCGCGCTGGCAAGACCGAATTGCCGGCTGCGGAAGGCGAAGATGGCGTTCGGGCCAGAAGCGGCCAGACTGCCTTGAAGGCCTTCGCGCTCGGTTTTGCCGCTAACGCGCTCAACCCCAAACCGGTGTTTTTCTTCCTGTCGATCTTTTCGACGGTGGTTCACGCGCATACGCCTGTTGGCATCAAGTTCGGATATGGGCTCGTCATGGCAAGCTGCCTTATCCTGTGGTTTGTCGGCGTCAGCCTGTTCATGACGACGCCTCGCATGCGCGCAGCTTTTCAGCGCGCCAGCCAATGGATCGACCGCACCAGTGGCGTGGTCTTCATCGCTCTCGGTATAAAACTCGCAACGGAAAAAGCGGCCTGAGTTTCAGGTCAAACGGAAGCAGGGCGGTTCAAAATCCTGCCCGCAATCAATCAGGAACAGAAACATGGCATATGATGTAGTTGTAATCGGTACGGGTCCCGGCGGTTATGTTTGCGCGGTCAAGGCGGCACAGCTTGGCTTGAAGGTCGCAGTGATCGAAAAGCGCGCGACCTATGGCGGCACCTGCCTCAATGTCGGCTGCATTCCTTCCAAGGCATTGCTGCACGCTTCCGAAACCTTCGCGCATGTGGCCCATGGCGTTGATACGCTTGGTATCGAAGTCGCCGCTCCGAAGCTGAACCTCGAGAAGATGATGGGGCACAAGGACGGCGTGGTGAAAGCCAATGTCGACGGCGTTGCCTTCCTGTTCAAGAAGAACAAGATCGATGCCTTCCAGGGCACGGGCAAGGTTGTATCCGCCGGCAAGGTCTCCGTCACCAACGACAAGGGCGAGAGCCAGGAAATCGAAGCCAAGAACATCGTCATTGCCACCGGTTCTGATGTTGCGGGCATCCCCGGCGTTCAGGTGGATATCGATGAAAGCGTCATCGTTTCCTCCACTGGCGCGATTGCGCTCTCCAAGGTTCCGGAAAAGCTCATCGTTGTGGGCGGCGGTGTCATCGGCCTCGAGCTTGGTTCGGTCTGGTCGCGTCTTGGCGCGAAGGTCACCGTCGTCGAATATCTCGACACCATTCTCGGCGGCATGGACAGCGAAGTCTCCAAGCAGGCTCAGCGTCTGCTGGCCAAGCAGGGTCTCGATTTCAAGCTCGGTGCCAAGGTGACGGGCGTTGAAAAAACTGGCACTGGCGCAAAGGTGGTGTTCGAGCCGGTCAAGGGTGGCGCGGCTGAAACGCTGGAAGCCAACGTTGTGCTGATCTCCACCGGCCGCAAGCCCTACACCGAGGGTCTCGGCCTTGCGGAAGCCGGTGTCGTGCTCGACAGCCGCGGCCGTGTCGAAATCGACGGCCACTTCAAGACCAATGTCGATGGCATCTACGCCATCGGCGACGTGGTGAAGGGCCCGATGTTGGCACATAAGGCGGAAGACGAGGGCGTCGCTCTTGCGGAAATTCTCGCCGGCCAGCGCGGCCATGTGAACTACGATGTCATTCCGGCCGTGGTCTATACGCAGCCGGAAGTCGCTTCCGTCGGCAAGACGGAAGAAGAACTGAAGGCCGCTGGCGTCGCCTACAAGGTCGGCAAGTTCCCCTTCACCGCCAATGGTCGCGCCCGCGCCATGCAGGTGACTGATGGTTTCGTGAAGATCCTCGCTGACAAGGAAACCGACCGGGTTCTCGGCGGCCATATCGTTGGTTTCGGCGCTGGCGAAATGATCCACGAGATCACCGTGCTGATGGAATTCGGTGGTTCCTCGGAAGATCTCGGCCGTACCTGCCATGCGCATCCGACCATGTCGGAAGCGGTGAAGGAAGCGGCGCTGGCAACTTTCTTCAAGCCGATCCATATGTGATTGTAGCCAATATTAAATTTCAGCCATAAAGCGAACCCCGGCTTGCAATGCAGGCCGGGGTTCAGCATAGTTGCGCCATAGCCTGTCTAACCTTTTGATAAAAGGCAATAAAATGGCGTCCTCCACTCAAGTTTCCTTCTCCGTTCCACAGCGTATCCTTCACTGGACGATGGCGCTTCTGATCTTCTTCAACCTGTTGTTTCCGGACGGCATGGCCCATGCGTATCGGTTGATGCGGCGGGGTGAAACGCTGACGCCGGACCAGATCTCTTCGGCCAATATTCACGCTTATGTCGGCTTTGCCGTCCTGTCCCTTGCGGTTCTGCGGCTCTGTCTGCGGTTTTTCCAGGGGGTGCCGCCGCATCCCGCCAATGAACCGCGCGCTTCTCAAATCGCCGCGAAGGTCGCGCATTTCACCTTTTACGCGCTGTTTTTTGCCCTGCCATTGTCGGGCATTGCGGCCTATTATTTCGGCGCGCAAGTAGCAGGAGAATTGCATTCCGGGCCGTTCAAGGGGCTGATGTGGGTGTTGATTGCCGGCCACGTCGCCGCGGTTCTGGTTCACCAGTTCTACTGGCGCACCAATGTTCTGAAGCGTATGACGCACGGCTAACGCATTCCCGCTTTTCCAAAAGCGAAGACGCTCTATCTCTCTGTCTCTTCATATTTTCTGAAGCGAAACCCGTTCGAACTGCCATTAGCGGCGGTTTGTCACGTTCCCGGATGATTGGAAATAAATGATGATGAGCCTCGCCACACAAGGCGGCAATGGGGTTCTGGGATGCGGGATAGCGAAGACATATTGCCGGGCGCCGACTGGCGGGATTGCTTTGAAGGAGAGATGGTGACGGCCCGCATCGAGTTCACTCGATGTGAGCAGACTTCTCCTCGATCATCCTCCGGCATGGATCAGCGGCCTTATGGCGCTTCGAAACCATCTCGTATCGCTTTTCGGTCTCAGAACGGTCGAACTGGCGGCGGGTACTTCGGCGGGCGGATTTCCCGTGCTGTCGTCTACTGCGGACCGGACCGTGCTCGGCTTTGACGACAACCATCTCGATTTCCGTATCGTCGTCGATGTGGAACAGGAGCCTGGTCGGCAGATCGTGAAGGTTACCACTATCGTCCGGCGCAAGAACCTGTTCGGGCGTCTCTATCTTTTCGTCGTCGGGCCGTTTCATCGTCGCATCGTGCCGGCGACGATGCGGCCGTTTTGCGCCAATGTCCGGCCCGTCAGGATCGGAGATGAGTGGATCAGTCGACCCGTGTGAGGGTAAAGCCCTGCGCACGCAGGAGTTCAATTACGCCTTCTTCGCCCGGCAGGTGTAAAGCGCCGACGGCCATGAAGACATTGCCTTTGGCAAGCTCAGGGGCCGATCGCTCCGCCATGACGTGGTTGCGATCTGTGATGATGCGTTGCTCGAAGGCGGCATAGCCCTGGTCATTTTCAGACGCTTTCTTGGGGTCGATGCTCTTCAGCATGGGCATGGTCATGCCGATATCACCACTGACATAAAGATCGGTCATTGTCGTCATGATGTCGTCCATTCGGTCGCCCAATTCGAGCGTTTCGATCAGCGCCTGCAAATGAAACTCCATTGGCAGCTCAGACATGGCCGCAAGCTGCTCCACCATGGTCTCCAGCCCGACAAGATGCTTTCCGTCCGCGACCGCATCTTCAGCGAGCTTCTTATCCAGGAAAGACAGGCCAGTGGCCTTGCGGGCAAATTCGCAGGCGGGAAGGGCGACGAAACTCGACAGCATCCATGGCTTCATTCGCGAAACGGCACTCAGCGGAATGCCGCGCTCCTTAAGACCCTTTTCAAGGCGTGCGACATTTTCGGGTGACAGGATGTCGGTGATCGACTTGCCGTCTAGAAACATGGTGAGGTCGGGTCTCGTCAGCAGCGATGCCGCAATTTTCTTGTCATCGACGATTTCGTCCGATTCCACGATGACCGTCGCGGCTTTTTCAAACGCGGGTGTTGCGGCGGCTGGCATGCCGAGAACACGTGGATCGGTGACGTGCATGGTGCCGAGAAGAAAGGACGGTGCCGTTCCAGCTTTTTCGATGCGCCAGAAGTTGCCCTTGCCGTTCGGGATAGCTGCCGCTTCCTGTTCGATCTTCGCGAAGCCCTGCGGGTCGCTCTTGCGCATCTCCACGAGAATATCGCTGCCCGTGCAGCTTATCTCCTGTTCGGCGGCTTGCGCCTCACCCAACGATAGCAACGTCGCGAAGAGGATTGCGACAGCAGTGACGTGCAGCGCGGCGAGCAACCAGAGCAGGGTGTCGCCGGTCTTGCCCATCAGGGTGGCGGTGAGATTTTGTGGCTTTATCAGGCTTTGCATAGGTACCATCCGGTTCTAGTCCACTTATAGAACGGCGGCTTGGACGTCTGATTAATGACTATGGTTAAGCATTTCCTGCTTCATGCGCGCGGGTGGGCATTATCGTAGATTTCCAGCAATCTTGCGGTATCGACGCCGGTATAGATCTGCGTGGTGGAGAGGCTGGCATGGCCGAGCAGTTCCTGAATGGTGCGCAGGTCGCCGCCGCCGGCCAGTAGATGGGTGGCGAAGGAGTGGCGCAGCGCATGCGGTGTGGCGTTTTCCGGCAGGCCGAAAGCGCCACGCAACTTCTGCATCTCGCGCTGGATAATGGCAGGTTGCAGCTTGCCGCCGCGCGCGCCGAGGAATAGCGGCTGGTCGGCAGCCAGATGATAGGGGCAGAGCTTTTTGTAGGCCTCAACCGCTTCCGTTACCACCGCCAGCAAGGGCACCATACGGGTCTTGTTGCCTTTGCCGGTAATGCGAAGGCTGCGGGCGCCGGGCGTGAAATCGGCCGGAGCCAGCCCGAGCGCCTCGGAGATGCGAAGACCGCAGCCATAAAGAAGCGAGAGAACCGCAGCGTTACGGGCGGCAATCCACGGCTCTTCATTCAATTGCGCCTCGGTGGTGGTGATTTTCAGCGCCTGCCGGTCTGTCAGCGGTTTCGGCAGAGATTTCGGCTGTTTCGGCGAGCGCATGGCGGTGGCCCCGGCCGCATTCACCAGACCTTTCTTTTGCAGATAGTGCAGAAAGGAGCGCAGGCCCGCCATATGCCGCCCCAGCGAGCGTGCGCCGGCGCCTTCCCTGCGACGGCTGGCCAGAAAGGCGCGAAGATCAACCGGGCGCAGATCGGCGATATCGGCGATTGAAGCTGGCTTGCCGATGTAACCGGTGAGGAATGTCAAAAACTGGCGAGTGTCGCGCTCATAGGCCTCGACGGTATTGTCCGCAAGGCGGCGTTCACCGGCAATCGCGGCAAGCCAGGACTGGCGCTCGTTCAAGAGATCGGGTGTAGCAAAAGTCAGAATTTCGGTCACGGGGCGCTCCATTCCTCTCCCAACGCTATGCCCTTATGGTCAGTATTTGGTTAAGGCTTGCGCCTGGGCTTTGCATCTGGCGTGGACTTTGCCGGGGTCAGCCATTACATCCGGGCGGTTTCCTTTTTCATTCCGCCGGGGCATGTTCGCCACATCATGGCAAAAGATTCGTCCGATCTGTTTGGGGCTCTGTTCGACCCGCCGTCGCTCACGCGCACGGTGCCCGTTCTCGTGCCGATGCCGGCGCCGGGACCCTACAGTTATGCCGTGCCTGACGATATGGTGGTGGAAACCGGCTCCATCGTTCAGGTGCCGCTTGGACCACGGCAGGTCTTCGGCGTGGTGTGGGACGATGCAGGAGAGAAGAGCGTCGATCCGAAAAAGCTGCGGCCCATCACCAGGAGTTTCGAGTGCCCGCCGCTGAAAGCGGAAATGCGGCGCTTCATCGACTGGGTTGCCGCCTACACGCTTTCTCCGCCCGGCCTTGTGGCGCGCATGGCGCTTCGAGCGCCCGCCGCCTTCGATCCCGAACCTATGATCGAGGGGCTGCGGCTGACCGAAGGCAGGCCGGAGCGGCTTACTCCCGCCCGCGAGAGAGTGATGGAACTGGCGGCCGAGGGCCATGGCTGGACGAAGAGCGGCCTTGCCCACGCCGCCGGTGTTTCTACCAGCGTTGTCGATGGTCTGGTCAAGCAGGGCGTATTCGAGACGGTTTTTCTGCCCGCGCCGCCTGTTGTGGCCGAGCCTGATCCTGACTATGCGGAGCCGAGACTGGAAGGCCCGCAGAAACAGGCGGCATCGGAAATTCTCGAGGATGTGCGCAAGGGTGGTTTCCATGTTTCACTGATTGATGGTGTGACCGGCTCCGGCAAAACCGAGGTCTATTTCGAGGCGGTGGCGGAAACGCTGAGACAAGGCAAGCAGGTCCTCATCCTGTTGCCGGAAATCGCGCTGACGGCGGCCTTCCTGGATCGCTTTCACGACCGCTTCGGCGCCAAGCCGGCGGAATGGCATTCTGACCTGTCGCCGCGCATGCGCGAAAAGGTCTGGCGACAGGCGGTGACGGGTGAGGTGAAGGTGGTGGCCGGCGCGCGCTCGGCGCTGTTCCTGCCCTTCGACAATCTCGGCCTCATCATCGTCGATGAGGAGCATGACCCGGCCTACAAGCAGGAAGACCGCGTCTTTTACAATGCTCGCGACATGGCGGTCGTCAGAGCCCGGATCGGGGATTTCCCGGTGGTGCTGGTCTCCGCCACGCCGTCAGTGGAAAGCCAGGTCAACGGCAGTTCTGGCCGCTATAACACCATCCATCTGCATACGCGCTTCGGCGATGCGGCGATGCCCGATCTGCATCTGGTCGATATGCGTCGCCATCCGCCGGAAAGGGGAGGGTTCCTTTCGCCGGTTCTCCTGCGTGGCATCGGCAAAACCATCGAAAAGGGCGAGCAGTCCCTGCTCTTTCTCAATCGTCGCGGTTACGCGCCGCTGACGCTCTGCCGGGTCTGCGGTCACCGTTTCCAGTGCCCGCAATGTTCGAGCTGGCTGGTGGAGCACCGGTTCCGCAATCAACTGCAATGCCACCAGTGCGGTCACAACGAGCCGACGCCGGACCATTGCCCGGAATGCGGTACCTTCGACCATCTGGTTGCCTGCGGCCCGGGGGTGGAGCGGATCGCCGAGGAGGTGGAGAAACATTTCCCCGAGGCCCGCACCATCGTGCTCTCCTCCGACCTGATGGGCGTCAAGCGGCTGCGTCTGGAGCTGGAGGCGATCGTCAAGGGAGAGGCGGACATCGTCATCGGCACGCAGCTGGTTGCCAAGGGGCACAACTTCCCCCTTATGACACTTGTCGGTATTGTCGACGCCGATCTCGGGCTTGCCAATGGCGATCCGCGCGCAGCGGAGCGAACGTTCCAGCTGCTCTCGCAGGTGACCGGTCGCGCCGGGCGAACCGGGCTGAAAAGCCACGGCCTTTTGCAAACCTATCAGCCGCAACACCCTGTCATGCAGGCAATCGTGTCCGGCGATGCATCTGCCTTCTACGAAAGGGAGATCGTGGAGCGGGAAAAAGCCGTTTTGCCGCCTTTCGGACGGCTTGCCTCAATCATCGTTTCCGCCGATACGCGTGCGGAGGCCGAAACCCATGCGCGGGGTTTAAGGGCGGCAGCACCGCAGGTTACGGGCATCATGCTGCTCGGCCCGGCGGAAGCGCCGCTGGCGCTTATCCGTGGCCGGCACCGTTTTCGCCTGCTGGTGCATGGGCGGCGCAATTCCGACATGCAATCCTTCCTTCGAACGCTTCTGGCCAATGGCCCGAAGGAACGGGGCAGCGTGCATGTGCAGCTCGATATCGATCCGCAAAGTTTCCTTTGAACTTTATCAATGGGGACGTTTTCCCGCTGTCATGACCGTGTCATAACGCAGCAGGCAAAAATGATTTGGGGAACAAGATGGAGTTTTATTTTCCCGCCGAATTCGGCGAGCAGCTGGCTTTCGGCGCTGCGGTGGTGTCGGTCGTGATCGGCCTCTTTTTCATGTTTGCACCAGGCGTTACTCTGCGCGCCTTCGGTCTGCAGGCGATCGGCGAGCGCCGGGATGGTTACGCGCTTGTGCGGTCGTCACTTGCCGGTTTTTATCTCGGCCTCGGTGCTTCCGCCCTGCTTCTGGCGCAGCCCATGGTCTATCTCGCCTTCGGTGCGGCCTTCGGTCTCAGCGTGTTCGGGGGCATTCTCTCCATTCTCTCGGATGGAGGCGCAACAGTGCGGAATTTCATACTTCTGGTTGTACACCTTCTGTTGTCTGCACTGTCGTTGAGCTACGTGTTCGGACTGGTCTGAGACGGGCTTTTTGGCTTTTGTGCCGCACCTGCGGCGCATCCTGGGCGGAATCGGAAAATTTAAACGCATTCCCCCTTGCCCAAACGGCGCTTTCCGCTATTACGCGTGTTGCGAGTCCCGGCGTCCTATGCTAGACGGACCGCGAAATTGGGAAAAGGCAGGGGGGAATTCCGGTCTTTTTCGGGGAAATTGAAACGATTTCAAGAATTTGATGCGGAGGATCCCCCTCGCTGATGTTCTTGGACGATTAGCAGGGAAAAAGTGCCCGTGGCAGATACCTCCCATGGAACATCCGGTGTAGCCGAAAGGTATGCATCGTCGCTTTTCGAGCTTGCTTTGGAAGCGGGTGCGGTCGAGGCAGTTGGAGCCGATCTGGACAGGTTCGGCGCACTTCTCGATGAAAGTGACGATTTGAAGCGTCTGGTTGCGAGCCCGGTGTTTTCCGCCGAGGATCAGTTCAAGGCAATCACCGCAATCTGCGAGAAGGCCGGTATTGCCGGTCTTGCTGTCAATTTCCTTAAGGTCGTTGCGAATAACCGCCGTCTGTTTGCCGTTCCCGGCATGATCCGCGCCTATCGCTCCATTGCTGCTGCCCATCGCGGCGAAATTACCGCCGAGGTCACCTCGGCACATGCGCTCGACGAAGCGCAAGAAACTGAACTGAAGGCGGCGCTGAAGAGCGTTACCGGCAAGGATGTGACGGTTTCCGTTACCGTCGATCCTTCGATCCTCGGTGGCCTGATCGTCAAGGTTGGTTCTCGCCAGATCGATACGTCTCTTCGCACCAAACTTTCCACCCTTAAGCTTGCACTGAAAGAGGTTGGCTGATGGATATCCGCGCCGCGGAAATTTCCGCAATTCTGAAAGATCAAATCAAAAATTTCGGCAACGAGGCGGAAGTCTCGGAAGTCGGTCAGGTGCTTTCCGTCGGTGACGGTATCGCCCGCGTCTATGGTCTCGACAATGTTCAGGCCGGCGAAATGGTCGAGTTTCCTGGCGGCGTTCGCGGCATGGCGCTCAACCTCGAAGCCGACAACGTCGGTGTGGTTATCTTCGGTTCCGACCGTGCCATCAAGGAAGGCGACACCGTAAAGCGGACTGGCGCTATCGTTGACGTTCCGGTCGGCCCGGAACTGCTCGGCCGCGTCGTTGACGCCCTTGGCAACCCGATCGACGGCAAAGGCCCGATCAACGCCGCCAAGCGTTCGCGCGTGGACGTCAAGGCTCCCGGCATCATTCCGCGTAAGTCGGTTCATGAGCCGATGTCGACCGGCCTCAAGGCTATCGACGCCCTCATCCCGGTTGGCCGCGGCCAGCGCGAGCTCGTCATCGGCGACCGCCAGACCGGCAAGACCGCGATCATTCTCGACGCGATCCTGAACCAGAAGGCCATTCACGACAATGGTCCGGAAGGTGACAAGCTTTATTGCGTCTACGTTGCTATCGGCCAGAAGCGTTCGACCGTTGCCCAGTTCGTAAAGGTTCTGGAAGAGCGCGGCGCCCTGCAGTATTCGATCATCGTTGCTGCCACGGCTTCCGACCCGGCTCCGATGCAGTACCTGGCACCGTTTGCCGGTTGCGCCATGGGCGAATACTTCCGTGATAACGGCAAGCACGCCCTCATCGGTTATGACGACCTTTCCAAGCAGGCCGTTGCTTACCGTCAGATGTCGCTTCTGCTGCGCCGTCCTCCGGGCCGCGAAGCTTATCCGGGCGACGTTTTCTACCTTCACTCCCGTCTTCTTGAGCGCGCTGCAAAGCTCTCCGACGAAATGGGTGCCGGTTCTCTGACGGCTCTGCCTGTCATCGAAACCCAGGGTAACGACGTTTCGGCCTTCATTCCGACCAACGTGATCTCGATCACCGACGGCCAGATCTTCCTTGAAACCGACCTGTTCTACCAGGGTATCCGTCCGGCCGTTAACGTCGGTCTGTCGGTTTCGCGCGTTGGCTCCGCCGCCCAGATCAAGGCGATGAAGCAGGTCGCCGGTTCGATCAAGGGTGAACTTGCCCAGTATCGCGAAATGGCCGCCTTCGCCCAGTTCGGCTCGGACCTTGACGCTTCCACGCAGCGCCTGCTTAACCGCGGTGCCCGCCTGACCGAGCTTCTGAAGCAGCCGCAGTTCTCTCCGCTCAAGACGGAAGAGCAGGTCGCGGTGATCTTCGCCGGTGTCAACGGTTATCTCGACAAGATCCCGGTCGCACAGGTCGGCAAGTTCGAGCAGGGTCTGCTCTCCTACCTCCGCTCGGAAGGCAAGGCGATCCTCGACACCATCCGCACGGAAAAGGCAATCAGCGACGATACTAAGAGCAAGCTCAAGGGCGCTCTTGATAGCTTCGCGAAGTCTTTCTCGTAATTAGGGCTCTTTTACTCGGACGGATAACGGATGCCTTCACTAAAGGATCTGAAAAACCGCATTGCCTCCGTAAAGGCGACGCAGAAGATTACCAAGGCGATGAAAATGGTCGCCGCGGCGAAGCTTCGGCGCGCCCAGGAAGCTGCGGAGGCCGCCCGGCCTTATTCTCAGCGCATGAGCGCCGTTCTTGCCAACATCGCCAAGGCGGTCGAGGCGGACGTCGCTCCGGCGCTGATGACCGGCACCGGCAAGGACAACGTGCATCTGCTCGTTGTCTGCACGGCTGAACGTGGTCTTTGCGGTGGTTTCAACTCGCAGATTTCCCGTTTTGCCCGCGATCAAGCCCGCAAGCTGATTTCCGAAGGCAAGACGGTCAAGATCATCACGGTCGGCAAGAAGGGTTACGACAGCCTTCGTCGCGAATTCGCAGCGAACATCATCGAGCGTATCGAACTGCGCGAAGTGAAGAAGGTCGGTTTCGAAAACGCCGACCAGATCGCCAAGAAGGTGATCTCACTGTTCAATGCGGGTGAATTTGACGTCTGCACGCTGATCTATTCGGAATTCAAGTCCGTC
Organism: Rhizobium sp. AN6A; assembly: GCF_900215635.1. NCBI lineage: Bacteria > Pseudomonadati > Pseudomonadota > Alphaproteobacteria > Hyphomicrobiales > Rhizobiaceae > Rhizobium > Rhizobium sp. AN6A. The sequence continues at coordinate 821,136 of NZ_OCNC01000004.1, read as the reverse complement.
ATCAGCCAGATCCCGACCGGCCTGCAGCTTATTCCTGCCGCAGCTCCTGTTGTGGAAGAGGTTGAGGCAACGCAGAACGCCGTCTACGAATATGAGCCTGATGCGGCTTCTATTCTGGAAGACCTTATTCCGCGCAACATTTCGGTTCAGGTTTTCCGGGCTCTGCTCGAAAACGTTGCTGGTGAAATGGGCGCCAAGATGAGCGCGATGGACAACGCAACGCGCAATGCCGGTGACATGATCAACAAGCTGACGCTTTCCTACAACCGTCAGCGTCAGGCTCAGATCACCAAGGAACTCATTGAAATCATTTCGGGCGCGGAAGCGCTCTGAGGTAAGGAAAGAGGGTAAGGATAATGGCTAAGGCAGCTACCCCCAAGAAAACCGCAGCGGTGAACGGCGCGGGCAAGGTTACCCAGGTTATCGGCGCTGTTGTCGACGTGGCGTTCGAAGGCGAACTGCCTCCGATCCTCAACGCGCTCGAAACCGATAACAACGGCAACCGCCTCGTTCTCGAAGTCGCTCAGCATCTCGGCGAAAACGTCGTACGCACGATCGCCATGGACTCGACGGAAGGTCTCGTCCGTGGTCAGGTCGTCGCTGATACGGGCGCTCCGATCGAGGTTCCGGTCGGTCTGGAAACGCTCGGCCGCATCATGAACGTCATCGGCGAGCCGGTTGACGAAGCCGGTCCGATCGTAACGGCCAAGAAGCGCGCCATCCACCAGGACGCGCCGTCTTACGTCGAGCAGTCGACGGAAGGCCAGATCCTCGTTACCGGCATCAAGGTCGTTGACCTTCTGGCTCCTTACGCCAAGGGCGGCAAGATCGGCCTGTTCGGCGGCGCTGGCGTTGGCAAGACGGTTCTCATCATGGAACTGATCAACAACGTCGCCAAGGCGCACGGTGGTTACTCGGTATTCGCCGGCGTGGGTGAGCGTACCCGCGAAGGTAACGACCTCTATCACGAAATGATCGAGTCGAACGTCAACAAGCTTGGCGGCGGCGAAGGTTCCAAGGCAGCTCTCGTTTACGGCCAGATGAACGAACCGCCGGGCGCCCGCGCTCGCGTCGCTCTGACCGGTCTGACGATCGCTGAAAACTTCCGCGACGAAGGCCAGGACGTTCTGTTCTTCGTGGACAACATCTTCCGCTTCACGCAGGCTGGTTCGGAAGTGTCGGCTCTGCTCGGCCGTATTCCTTCGGCTGTGGGCTATCAGCCGACGCTCGCAACCGACATGGGTCAGATGCAGGAACGCATCACCACCACGAACAAGGGTTCGATCACCTCGGTTCAGGCGATTTACGTTCCCGCCGACGACTTGACCGACCCTGCGCCGGCCACTTCGTTCGCGCACCTTGACGCAACGACGGTTCTGTCGCGTTCGATCGCAGAAAAGGGTATTTACCCGGCTGTTGACCCGCTCGACTCCACCTCGCGTATGCTCGACCCGATGATCGTCGGTGAAGAACACTACGAGGTTGCCCGTAAGGTTCAGTCGACCCTGCAGCGCTACAAGTCCCTTCAGGACATCATCGCCATCCTCGGCATGGACGAACTGTCGGAAGAAGACAAGCTGACGGTCGCCCGCGCCCGTAAGATCGAGCGCTTCCTGTCGCAGCCGTTCTTCGTTGCTGAAGTCTTCACCGGTTCTCCGGGCAAGCTCGTCGCACTCGAAGACACGATCAAGGGCTTCAAGGGCCTGGTCAACGGCGAATACGACAGCCTGCCGGAAGCAGCTTTCTACATGGTCGGTTCGATGGAAGAAGCCATCGAAAAGGCGAAGAAGCTGACTGCTGAAGCTGCCTGATTATGAATTGGCGGGCGCGTGGTTCGACCACGCGCCTTGCCGACGATGACGGTGAAACCGGAACGGCTTTGCCGGCGTTTTAATAAACAAGTCCGTGACGCCCGCGTAATTGAAAAGAAGTGAATAGCCATGGCTGACAGTTTCAAATTCGATCTCGTTTCCCCGGAACGTCTGCTCGTTTCCGAAACGGTTACGGAAGTCGTCATTCCGGCTACGCTGGGTGAGATGACGGTTCTGGCCAATCACGCGCCGACCATGACGACGATCAAGCCGGGCTTGGTGACGGTGAAATTCGCCTCCGGCGAAACCCATAAATACGTTGTTTTCGGTGGTTTTGCCGATATTCTTCCGACAGGTTGCACGCTTCTCGCCGAATCCGCTGTTTCGGCTGACGATATGTCCCCTGACACGCTGCAGAAGCGCATCGATTTGGCCAAGGCCGAAATCCAGGAAGGCAATCATCACCACGAGCATCTGACCAAGCTTGAAAAGCATCTCTACGAACTGACGAACCTGCATGAGGTTCTCGTCGCCGCTTGAAAGCACCGGGCGGGTTCGAAAGAATGACTGTCCACACAATACCCAAAACAGAAAGCGGCCGTTTCGGTCGCTTTTTTGTTTTCGGCCACTGCTTGTTTTCTTAAGCACGCAGAAAAATCTGAGTTCTCGTTCCAGTAAAAGCGTCTCGATCCGCTCATTACGTTTGCGGAAATCGATTCCGATTTTCGGGGCGATAGGCTAGACATGATGGTGAAAAGTAACATGCTGCTGCCGGTCGGGAGCAGGCGAGAAGGCATGTTTCTTGTCATGGAGGGATGATCGCCGTGTCGATAGAAGCCAGTTATCGAAGGGTCGCAAGATCCGCGCTGCGACAGGGCGCCCTTAGCACGGGTGAGCGCGCCGTGCCGGAGGAGGTGCCGGTTGCCTTTTCTTACGGCGGCAGCACCCATGCCGTGATGATGGCCAGTCCCGCTGATCTTATCGATTTTGCCGTCGGCTTCAGCCTGACAGAGGGCATCATTTCGGTACGCACCGAAATCCGGGCAATAGAGGTCATTGAAGCCGGGCAGGGCTATGATGTCCAGATAGATCTGATGGATGCGGAGGCCGATGCCCTACGGGCGAGACGGCGGCATATGGCAGGTCCGGTTGGTTGCGGTCTGTGTGGAATCGAATCCATAGAACAGGCGGTTCGCGTGGTCCCCGATCTGAGCGGCGTGAGAATGTCGATCCACGGTGATGACATCGTTGCCGCGGTTAAAGCACTGAGCGACGCGCAAAGCCTGAACCGCGAAACGAGAGCCGTTCACGGTGCGGGTTTTTATAGTCCTCAAGATGGTTTGCTTGCGGTGCGCGAAGATGTCGGTCGCCACAATGCGCTCGACAAGTTGGCCGGTACTGTTGTGAATGCCGGTATTTCCGCCAAGACAGGCATTGTTGCCGTCACCAGTCGCCTGTCGGTGGAGATGGTTCAGAAGACAGCGATCCTTGGTAGTCCGGTTATGGCAGCAATTTCGGCTCCTACCGCGCTTGCCATCGAAACCGCCGAGAGTGCGGGCATCACGCTTGTTGCGCTGGTGCGGGGTGAAGACTTCGAAATCTTCACCCGTGCGGACCGCGTTATTTTATAATGCCAGCTGCCGGCCGGCATTGGCATCCGGGCTTCGAAGCATACTAAAACTCCGCCCATTCGGGCGCAGCATTTCCGTGAGACCTCACCGTTGCGTATCGCGGCTGTGGTGCTGTCAGCCTCGTTATTGCAGCGGGTCTTTTATCGATCGGCTGGGCGGATGATATCTGTCCCTCGCGCGATATTCTGAACTGCCGTAGCAATTCGTGCAGGTTGTCCGCTTCATTGGCGAGGCCGTGGCTGGCGGCAGTGGTTTCTTCCACCATGGCGGCGTTTTTCTGGGTCGCCTGATCCATGACGTTGACGGCCTGGTTGATTTCTCTCAGGCCGTTGGCCTGTTCGCGCGAGGCCTCGACGATGGCCGAGACGTTGGCATCGATTTCGCCCATTTGCGATTGAATATCCCGCAGCGCGCCGCCTGTTCTGCCAACCAGATCGACGCCATTGGCAACCTGTTCGCGGGAGGTGTTAATGAGGGACTTGATTTCCTTGGCAGCAACGGCGGATCGTTGCGCGAGTTCCCGCACCTCTTGGGCGACCACCGCGAAACCCTTGCCCGCTTCGCCGGCACGGGCAGCTTCCACGCCCGCATTCAGCGCCAGAAGATTGGTCTGGAATGCGATGTCGTCAATGACGCCGATGATGTTGGTGATTTCACCGGAGGAGCGCGAAATCGCGTCCATGGCGGAAATTGCCTGCTGAACGACTTCACCGGAATGTTCGGCATGTTCTCTCGTGCGCAACACCAGTTTCCCGGCCTCGCCGGCGCGCTGGCTGGCATCGGTCACGGTGGTGGTGATTTGCTCCAGCGCCGCTGCGGTTTCTTCCAGCGAGGCCGCCTGCTGTTCGGTTCGCTGCGAGAGTTGATCGGCGGCTATGCGGATTTCACCCGAGCCGGATGCGATTGTCGAGGCATTGTGAGCGATCGTCTGCATGGTGGACTGAAGTTTGCCGACCACGTCGTTGAAGTCCTGGCGCAATTTCTCCATGCTGGGCACGAAGCTGCTATCGAGGCGCTGCACCAGATCACCCTCGGCCAGTGCCTGCAAGGCATCGGCGAGAAGGGTGATGGCGCTCATGCGCGGCGTCACGTCGGTTGCGAATTTCACAACCTTCACCACCTTGCCTGTCTCATCCAGTACCGGGTTGTAAGCGGCCTGGATCCATATCTCCTTGCCGTTCTTTCCATAACGAACAAATTCGTCCGAGATGAATTCTCCGGATGCCAGCCGCGGCCAGAAATTGGCATAGGCTGGCGATGCGGCATAGGCCGGATCGCAGAACATACGGTGGTGCCGGCCTTCGATTTCCTTGAGGTCGTAGTTGACAGTGGCGCAGAAATTCGGATTGGCGGTAATGATCGTGCCATCCGGCAAAAATTCGATGGTGGCCTGGGAGCGTGAAAGCGCCTCGAGTTTGCCAGCATCTTCTACGGCCTTGATCTTCTTGGCTGTGATGTCGGTCGCTATCTTGATGACCTTATAAGGTTTGCCCGACCGGAAGACGGGGTTGTAGGAGGCCTCGATCCATATGGTCGATCCATCCTTGCGGATACGGCGATATTCCTTGCCCTGAAATTCGCCGCGCGCAAGAGATTCCCAGAATTCCTGGTATGCGTGCGATGCGACAAATTCCCGGTCGCAGAAGATACGATGATGCTTGCCGACGATCTCTGTGAGATCATAGCCCAGCGTCACGCAGAAATTGCTGTTTGCCGTAAGAATATTGCCTTTAAGATCGAATTCTATGACCGCCTGCGATCTGGATATCGCATCGAGCATATTTCGATTGTCTGCGCTTTTCCCTAACCCCAGCATTAACGTCCCCCAAATAGCGGCCTCGGCGCGCGCTGCCGCACAGGAGGTGTGGTCGGCGCCGTATCATGTTGAACAACGAACAGGTTCTGCCGCCAAAGGCAGCAATGCAGGCACTTGCGACTTGTCAGCCTCGGTCAGGTATCGGACCCCGCGTGATGTGATGTAGGCGCGGTACTGTTCGTCGGCTTTTAATATTAGATATCTATAATATTAAAATGTTCTTATTTAATAAAAGAGACGGTCATGAAAACAAAAACCGCCGGGCAGGTGCTCCGGCGGTTTGGTTCAATGGTCAATAGTCTCGTATTTGAGCCTTTGTTCTTAGGTTGCCTGAGAACGCGAACCGGCCGTCATGCAAAGGAATTGCAACGATCAGGCGGCGAGATCTTCCGCTTCGGTTCCCTTGAACATCTTTGCAAGGTTCAGGAAGCAGATCATGCCATGTTCGTTGGCAATGATGCCTTCGGAATAGGACTTGTCGAAAGAGGCCGAGATTTCCGGAACCGGCTGGACCTGATTTGCCGGGATCGTCAGAATGTCCGAAACGCGGTCGACGAGCATGCCGATGACCATGTTGTGCACTTCGGCCACCACGATGGCGCTTCTTTCATTTGCGACGGTGCTTTTCATTCCGAGTTTGTGTGCGAGATCGATGATCGGAATTACCGAACCGCGCAGGTTCATGACGCCGATGACGTCTTTCGGCGCGTGGGGAATGGGCGTTGAAGGCGCCCAGCCGCGAATTTCGCGGATAGTCGTCGTCTTCACGCAGAATTCCTGATCATGCAGGCGGAATGCGATGATTTCGAGCGTCTCGCCGCCAAAGTTGGTAGAGTTTATCATTGCCATCAGAATTCTTCCCAATGCTCGCTGTGGAGGCCAGCGCAAGTGCACCGACACTTGCATATGCGAATTTGGCGTTCTGCCTGGTGCCTGAACAGCCGGAAACAATATTTTCCGCCTTCAATGGAAGATTCGTAGCATGAGATGGTTTCGCAAACCTAAATGCGAAGACTTCAATATTCTTTCTCGTAAAATATACCGGCTGCACCTTCGCCATTACCGCCCGCTTCACCGCGCAGCTTCACGCCGCGCCCGACATCGAGGTTGATGATGGCCTTTGCGCCGGAATCGCCGCTTTGCTGCAGTTCGAGATAGGTTCGCTCGTTGAGATATTTGCCGGCGGAAACGCGGGCCTGGCCTTCGGAATCCGTCGAGATGTCGAGATCGTCGACACCGAGATTGCTTCGGAGCTTGTCGAACAACGAGGTGGAGCGCCCGCCGGCAAGCTGGGCTGCCGCATCCGCCAGCCGCGCGATCTGCAAGGCAGAGAGCTTGGACATGGATTGGCCGAAGATCAGCTGTGCCATAACCTCATCCTGCGGCAGAGCCGGGGTTGAGGAGAAGGCGAATGTCGGGTCGTTGGCATTGCCGGAAACCGCAACCGTGATGGTGGCGGAACCAGCGGTGGACTGCGCCTCCATATCCAGAACCGGCACGAGGCCGCCGCCGAAGGTTATCTTGCCCGTATTGAAATCGAGACGGCGGGTGAGAATTTCGAGCCGTCCACGGCGCATTTCAAAGCCGCCGGAGATGACGGGAACAGCTGCCGTACCGCGAATGGTCAGATTGCCGGTCAGTTCTGCGTCGATGCCGCGTCCGCGCACGAAGATGCCGCTTGGTGCGTTCACCTGAAGATCAAGATTGATAGTGGATGAACTGCCGCTGCCACCCTGATCACCGCCCAGCGCCTTTGCCTGCGCGCGCACCTGTGGTGGGGCGTTCTTATGCTTGACATCGATTTCCGTCAGCGAGGCCGGAAGCTTCTCCGGAATGGTAATGGCGCTTCTGTCCAGTGTCAGCCTGCCCCCAAGCACGGGCGAATTCAGAAGTGGACCTTTCAGCGTCAGCGTGCCGCTCACGACGGTCGTCACCAGCGTGCCATCATTGTAACCGGCGCGGTCCAGCGTGATCGTGATGTCGGCTGGAAAGCCCGAACCTCCCGTTATACCGACGCTACCGGTTCCTGAGATCGTTCCGCCGCCCGCAAGCTTTCCCGTCAGCCGGGAGATAACGGCGCGATCACGATCGAAGGTAACAGTTGCTGCCAGCCCGTTGACCGTGAGGTTACGGCGCACATCGGTCAGGCGCGTACTATCGGTGGTGATGCTACCGGTAACGACAGGCGCGGAAGCGCTGCCGGAAATCTTCACATCGATGGCGGCGGTGCCGTCCACATCGAGGCCTTGTGCTGCGGTTTGTGCGGCAACGGCGGAGAAGGGCAACCTCCCGGAAAAGGCCATGGAAAGCGGACGGTTACCGGCAATGCCGAGGGAGCCGCCGCCCGAAAGCGACATGCCGCCCTGACCGGTTACATTCGTATCGATCTGCAGGGTGCCGCCGGCGAAACGGCCGTTTGCCTTGATGCCGAGCGCTGCAAGCCCTGCCGCACGCGTCTGGGCAACCTCGGCATTCGTCCAGTTCAGATTGTAATCGACCGCCGGGTCCGAAGCCGTGCCCTTGGCGCTCACTGTCCCGGATATACTCCCCGCCGCATCCAGCCCGGTGGCGAAGGCATTTGCGAGGTTCGCGGGAAGCGAGCGGATATTGGCGTTGATGTCGAGTGTCGAACCCGCCGTGCCGTTTACCTCGACGCGCCCGTCGCCGGTGATGATAGTCAGATCGGAGATGCGGGCCGTGCCGTTCTCGATCGCAATTGTACTCGGCTTTTCGAGCCGTACGGCAATGCCCTTGGGGGCGGCCGAGAAGGCATCGAGCCGCACGGTCATCGGCGATCCTGCGGTATTGGCACTGCCTTTTACCACGAGCGGCGCATTGTCGTAGCGTCCGTTGACATCGAAGTTGGTGGTCGTGCCGGAATGGCCAATGGTCGCATTCAGCCCCGAAATCGCCGCGGTGCCGGCATTGACGCTGTCGGCGCTGACCTTGCCGTTGATGGCGAGCGCCTGAAGGTCGTCAATGGAGATATCGGCAGCGAGCTTCGAAATAACTGTTGTGCCCTGGCGGATACTGCCGCCATTCGCCTTTATCGTCGCGGCAATCCGGCCGTTATCGTTACTGAGTACGATGTCGCCGGCAATATCGCCATCTGCCTGTTGCGCGGCAAGTGCCGCCAGCAGGGCCAAGTCCGGGAAATTGAACGACAGATTGCCAGATGGCAGGAATTGTTGCGAGAATTGCAGCTTGCCGTTCAAGATGTTGCGACCCACTGCCACATGAAGCTCGGGTATTGCCGTGCCGTTTTCTGTCTGCACCACATTGGCGTTGGCGTCGATCTTCTGCCGGTCGAGGCTGCCGCTGGCGGTCAGTTTTGCCTGCGGTGCGGCCGGATCGGCCTTGCCTGCGGCATTGACCTTCAGGGCTTCAAGCTTCCGTCCGGCAAGAGTGGCACTTTCGGAGCTTAAGGTGACATTGAAGTCGGGCGCGGCAAGCGCGCCGCTGGCTTCAATTGCAAAATCGGCAACGCCCTTTGCCTGTGGCGTCAGTTTTTCGAGAGCGGGAAACTTGCCCGTCAGATTGGCGCTCAACGCATCGTTTTCGAGACTGACATCACCTGTCGCTTCAATTGTTCCGGATTTGACCACGAGGTTCTGAACGCTTGTGCGCCCGCCAATGATCACGTCGATATCGCCCTGCAAAGCGATGGTGGTATCGAATTTTTCCGCCAGCGCTGGCGGCAGGGTGGCGGGCAACGCGAAGAGCTGCACGCTGGATGTCAGGCGATTGTTGGCGAGGTCGAAACTGCCGTTCAGCGTTCCGCCGACACTGGCGCTCTCCAGCGTCGCGCCGTCAAAGCCGATAGCCGACGAGGTGAGGTTGACCGGCGCCTTGATGGTGACCGGCGCACGCACCAGCCGGTCGATATCCGGGCTGACGAAGGACGATTGTGCGACGGAGAGAACGGTGTCGATGGTGCCGCTACGATCGGCAATGTTGAGATTGCCGCTCCTGGCCGTCAGCTTGACATCATCAAGCCTACCCTGCGGCAGGGAAAGGCTGCGCAACGATGCCGTGGTGTTGAGATGAGCGGCATCAGCGTTGCCTTTCAGGGAAAGATCAAGGCCATTGATGAGGGCCTGGATCTCGCCATTGTTCAGCGGCCAGCGGAAATCCACTGGCCCGGCGGTGCCGATGAGGTTGGCGCTAAGATCGTTCTGGCCGTTCGGATCCACGGTGCCCGAGGCCGTCAGCAGCAATGTGCCGGTTTCCAGCGTGCTGCTGCCGATTTCGATGCGGCCCTGTGGTGAGAGCGTGGCGTTTGCATCAAGTTTCGTCTCGCCGGCAAAAAGCTGTCGGAAAGCGGGGGGCAGAAGCAGATCGGGCTGGCCGCCGCCTGCGACCTCGATACGCCGCGTGCCGTCGTCTCCAAGTAGATGGTGGCCGGTGACGTTGAGCACGGGGTTGCCGGCGACGTTGCCGCGCAGAGTGCCGGTCCAGTCAGAAAGCGGACCTTCACCGTTTACATCGATCGCCACGGCGGGTGTGCCCGGAAGCGAGAGCAGCGTGGCCAGAAGCCCGCCCTCGGGCTCTTTCATCTCCGCCTTCAACTTCAAGACATTTTCATTCGGCAGAAACGCGATGTCTGCATTGACGGCAGCGTCCGGCGTGCTCTGCCGGTGGGCGGTGAGCGATAGCCTGATATCGTCCTGCGCGGCCTTGAGATTGCCCTCGGCGGTCAGCTCGAAGTCGCGGCCAAGAAGGGATTGTCCGAGGCTAATATCGGGGAAATTGAAACTGTCGATGCCGATTTCAATCGGCAGGGACGAACTGCCGGAGCTTTTGGTCGATGTTTGCTCAGCGGGAAGCGGTTTGCGATCGACATCGATCGATCCGGCCGACACCCGGTCGGCATGGAAGGTTCCGGCAAGAAGCGAGAGCGGCGACCAGTCAACGGCGATCTGGTTCACGCGGGCGTAAGGTCCCTGCCGATCCGAAAGGGTGACATTGTCGAGGCGCAGGCGACTGGTCAAAAGACCGCTGGGTGGAGAGATTTCGATTGTCTGGTCGGGCGTGGAGACGAGCGATGAAATCTGCTTTGCGGCAATTTTTGCGCCCATCGGGGTAAGACCGACGAACAGAACCGCAAGCAACACCAGCACCACGCCGCAAAGAGCAGCGTAGCCCAGCCATTTCAGCAATCGAATCAACGTTTTCATCAAGCGTAATCTACACTCTGTTGCTAGGGTGTTCGATGGCGGCGTTTAAAAAGACTGGCCGATGCCAGCATAAATGCCGAAATTGTTGCCACCATCATATTTTTCAAGCGGCATGGCGACATCAAGACGCAAAGGCCCGAAGGGCGTTGCGTAACGCAAACCAATACCGGCGCCAGCCCGGATATCGGAGAAATCAGGGGTCACGCTGTCGGATACCACACCCGCATCGATGAAGGGCACGATGCCGATCGTATCGGTGACCTTGATACGGGCTTCGATGGAGCCAACCACGTAAGAGCGGCCGCCAGTTGCATCACCGGCTGCATTATAGGGCGATATTTCCTGGTAGCTATAGCCGCGCACCGATCCGCCGCCGCCGGCATAAAAGCGCCTTGTGGTCGGTATGTCCTGCAGATTGCTGCCGCCGACGAGCACGCCGCCGGAGAGCTTTCCGGCCATGATCAAGCGATCTTCGGCGCCGAGTCCCTTATAACCCGAAATAGAGCCTTCAAAGGAGGAAAAGAAAGTGCCGTTCAGCGCTTCATAGCTGGGCTTGGCGGCCACCGATGCACGAAAGCCTTCCGTGGGGTTGAGCTTGTCGTCGCGCGTATCGCGAACGAATTCCAGCGGTATGGAGGTGGTCAGATATTTGTTCTTGCCGAATGCGTCTTCGGTATCGGCCCATTGCACCTCGAGACCGGCTGCTGCGGTATCGGTGTCGTTCAGCTCATAACTGAAACCGGCGGCTCCCGTTATGGTCTTTGCCTCATAGGTATCGGGATGTTCGGTCTTGGCGATCAGGCTGGTCTTGAATGTGGTGCGCGGGTTGAACATGCCGGGCTTTGTGAAGGTGATGCCCGCCGAATAGTCCATGCCTTCGACGCTCGATGCTTCGGCGATGCGTGAAACCGAACCCTCGATCCGCAGCGATTCCGCCTGCCCGAACAGGTTCCTGTGGCCCCAATACCCCTGAAGGCCAATGCCTTCCGTGGTGGAATATTGGGCGCCGACGCCGAAATAACGGTGCTTGCCCTCTGACACCTCGATGGTGAGCGGAATGGAGCCATCGCGTGACAGCGTTCCTGCTTCCTTGATTGTCAGACTGGAAAAGACGCCGAGCTGGCGCAGCCGGTCTGCGGCCTTGCGCAGTTTTTCCGGGGAGTAGGGTTCGCCGCCATTGAGGCGCGAATAACGGCGGATGAAGTCGCCGTCGACGGTTTTTTCGCCGGTGACGGTGACCGCGCCGAGGGGTGCCACGGGGCCACCTTCGGCAGCCATGGTAATGTCGACCGTGTTCGTCGCGTGGTTTGCAACCGCCTCGCGTTTCGTCAGCTTCGCAAGCGGGCGGCCTTCGGCTTTCAGATCATCGATCAGCTTGTTGCCGGCGCGGATGATTGCCAGAGATCCGGCATCGCCGCCCGTGACCAGACCGTATTCTTCAAGGTTGCGGCCCGTCACATCGCCCTCGAGCCTGATATTGCCGAGCGTGAAGACCGGGCCGGGGGTGACGGTGATGACCACGGGCACGGGAGCGGAGTGATCGAACACCGGATTGGGCGGCAGATCGTCCACATCCTTGCCGGCGACCGTGACCTTGACGATGCCGCCATATCGGGCGTTTTCGTAAAGCGCTGCGATCAGCCTGTCCCTGTCATCACGCGCCTTGATCAGAAGGCCGAGATCGCCGGAGGCCGGTTTGTCCTTGTCGGCCAGAAGAAGCGAGCTGTTTTCCAGGCTGCCCTTGAGAGATTTGTCCGCATCGGCGGCATTCAGCGTCACGGCATATTTGACCGGATTGATCACTTCGATCTCCGGTTCTTCCGAACCCCAGAGACGCACGCCGAACAGCTTGAAGGCAAAGGCATCGCGAGTAAACGCCGGGTACAGGGCGAACGTAAGGGCAACCGCAAGAGCGGTGCCAGCTTTCCGATACGCAATACCTGTCTTCGGGTTAGTCCGTGTTCTTCGCATAAGCTGCTTTATGGTTGAGCATTTATTATGGCTCTGACCCGTTTCCTGTCCGTTAACAGTGCAGTTTAATCATAAATAAACGGCGTTGAGGACCCTTCGGACTGTCTTTTGCCCGCCTTAACGCAAAAAGCCCCGGATGACCGGGGCTTCTGTGCAACGGTATCTCGTGCAGCTATTAACGGCAACGCGCCGTGTAACGCTGACCGTACTGGTCGCGATAATAGCAATAGCCCGGTTCGGATGCATTGCCGATCAATGCGCCGCCAACGCCACCGATCGCCGCGCCCACTGCCGCGCCACGAACGTTGCCCGTGATAGCGCCGCCCAGGACCGCACCGGAAACGGCACCGATCGAAGCACCCTTTTCAGTCTGCGTGCAGCTTGCAAGCGACAGGCCGACCAGCGCAAATATGATTGCCTTTTTCATGAAACTCTCTCCAACGTTACAATGAGCTCTTCGGCTCGGTAGGCGTCCCATATTTATCTGCGGCGACTGCTACCTCCGACCGCCACAGATAACTAACAATTCGATACCGTTTAGGGAAGCCTCCTCTTTCAGGCGTTCTTCCGCGCGTAAATCGATTGCGTCCCAAACAACGGCGCCGTTTGAAAAAGGTTCCAAATTTCCGGGTTTTTTGATGTGAATCAATTTTGTACTTTTCATCGGCGTCTATAAACGGTTTATTGGAATGGTTCAAAACAACGGCGAATTGACGCAGACGTGGTTAAAGCAGCTCGCAAGGGTTGACGGTCCCGGTGTCGAGGCAGAAAACGATCTGGTCAATTCTGGAGCATGGCATGGACTTCGAGGCATTTTTTACGACGGAACTGCAGAGCCTGCATTCTGAGGGACGCTATCGCGTTTTTGCGGATATCGAACGCCAGCAGGGCAATTTTCCCCGCGCGACACGGTACAACGCCAATGGCGAGCGCAAGGACGTAACCGTCTGGTGTTCCAACGATTATCTGGGCATGGGCCAGAACCCTAAAGTCATCGAAGCCATGAAAGCCGCCATCGATCACTGTGGCGCGGGTGCGGGAGGCACCCGGAACATTTCTGGGACCAACCATCATCACGTCCTGCTGGAACAGGAACTTGCCGATCTGCACGGCAAGGAATCGGCGCTGATCTTCACGTCGGGTTACGTTTCCAACTGGGCGACACTCGGCACACTTGGCCAGAAAATTCCGGGCCTCATCATTTTCTCCGATGCGCTCAACCATGCCTCGATGATTGAAGGCATCCGTTACGGCCGTTGCGAGCGGGTGATCTGGAAACACAATGATCTCGAAGATCTCGAGGCAAAGCTAAAGGCAGCCGATCCAAGCGCGCCGAAGCTCATCGCCTTTGAATCCGTCTATTCGATGGATGGCGATATCGCCCCGATCAAGGAAATCTGCGATCTTGCCGATCGTTATGGCGCCATGACCTATCTCGACGAAGTCCATGCCGTTGGCATGTACGGACCGCGCGGCGGCGGCATTGCCGAGCGCGAAGGCCTGATGGATCGCCTGACGATCATCGAGGGAACGCTCGGCAAGGCTTTCGGCGTGATGGGCGGTTATATTGCCGGGTCCACGGCGGTCTGTGATTTTATCCGTTCTTTCGCCTCCGGTTTCATCTTCACGACGGCCCTGCCGCCGTCGCTCGCTGCCGGCGCAATCGCCTCGATCCAGCATCTGAAGGCAAGCCCCTTTGAGCGCGCCCGCCATCAGGACCGGGTACGCAAGCTGCGGGGTCTTCTGGATGCACGCGGCATTCCGCATATGGACAATCCCAGCCATATCGTACCGGTCATGGTGGGCGATGCCGCCAAGTGCAAATGGATTTCGGATATCCTGCTCGACAACCACGGCGTCTATGTGCAGCCGATCAATTATCCAACCGTGCCGCGCAGGACCGAGCGCCTGCGTATCACCCCGACACCGCTGCACACCGATGCGGACATCGAACAGTTGGTCGGCGCGTTGCACCAGCTCTGGTCGCATTGTGCGCTGGCGCGCGCGGTGGCTTAAGGCCGCAGTTCAAACAAGAGAAAATCAGGCCGCGTTTACGCGGCCTTTTCCTTGCTGGCGATCAGTTCCCGCGCGTGATTGCGGGCTTCCCCGTCCGCCGAAAATACGTCTTCGATGCTGTTGGCTGATCGACCGTCATGCATGCGGTCCATGACCGTTTCGACGATTTCGGCCATATCGAGAAAACCGATGCCGCCTTCGACGAAGGCGTGAAAGGCGGTTTCTTCGGCGGCATTCAGGGCCGCGCCCTGCAAGCCTCCGCGCTCCAGCGCCGTGCGCGCCAGCCTGAGTGCTGGAAACCGGGTTTCATCAGGCGCTTCGAAATCAAGCCGCGCCAGCTTGGCGAAATCGAGACGCTCGACGTTGAGATTGCCGCGCTCAGGGTAGGTGAGGGCATAGGAGATGGCGGTGCGCATGTCGGGGGAGCCGAGCTGGGCGATATAGGAGCCATCGGTATAACCCACCATCGAATGTATGATCGACTGCGGATGAACGATCACCTCCACCTGCTCGGGCCTGAGATCGAAGAGATATTTCGCCTCGATCATTTCCAGACCCTTATTGAACATGGAGGCGCTGCCGATCGATACCTTCAACCCCATCGACCAGTTGGGATGGGCACGGGCGACATCTGCCGTGACGTTGGCCATCTGCTCACGCGACCAGGTGCGGAAGGGTCCGCCGGATGCAGTGAGTACGATGCGCTCCACGGCCTGTTTGTGATCGCCCGTCAGGCACTGGAAGATCGCGCTGTGTTCGCTATCGACCGGGATCAACCTGCCGCCGCCCTGTTTGACCGTGCGCAGGAAAACATCGCCTGCGGAAACGAGGCATTCCTTGTTGGCAAGCGCTATGTCTGCGCCGCGCCGTGCGGCTGTCAGTGTCGGGGCAAGACCAGGTGTTCCGGCAATCGCTGCCATTACCCAGCCGGCCTCCATCGAGGCCGCTTCTTCGAGGCCGGATTTGCCCGTCGCAACCTCAATGCCGGTGCCGGCAAGGGCCACTTTCAGCGCTTCGTATTTGCCATCCTCGGCGGTTACCGCAAGCTGCGCGCCGAACTCACGCGCCTGTTGCGCCAGAAGATCGATGTTCCCAGCGCCGGTGAGCGCCATAATCTCGAATTGTCTGCGACCACCCAGCTGACGGACGACATCCAGTGTGTTCGTACCGATCGAACCCGTCGAACCCAATATCGTCAGCCTGCGTGGCATTTCACTGGTATCTGTCATCTTCCGTCCGTCGGTCGTTTCCGGTTGCCCGAAACCGATGCGTGGTTTCTGGCGACATGCACTAGCCTCTACTCGTGAAAACCCGTCATAACAAGGACACAGCCGGGCTATTGTTTTTGCGGATGGCAAAGCCATATGCAAGAAAAACGATGAGAGTATATTGATGCGACGTTTTCTGGTTTCCAGCGGTTGGATTTTTGCGGCAAGCCTTGTGCTGGTTCTGGTCTTTATTCCTTTAGACCCACGCCTTTCGGAACATGCTCAGGCCCTGCCGGGAAGGATAGTTTCCTTCAATCGCTCCATTACCGATTTCGGTACGTTCAGCTGGATGCTTTATTCCACCGGCGCTCTTGCCATACTCGCCTATGTCGGCGCGCGGGTACTGCAGGCGCGGACCTATGCCGGCCGGCTGAGAACGGCATGGCGGCTTCTCGCTTACTTCTTTCTGACGATCGGAACGGCGAGCGTATTGGTCCACACGCTGAAATTCCTGATCGGGCGGGCGCGGCCGGAGCTTTTTCTGGAAATGGGTGCCTACAGCCTCACGCCTTTTACCGGTGACAATCTTTATGAGAGCTTTCCGTCAGGCCATTCGACGGCTGCCGGGGCGTTTTTCGGTGTTTTCGCCATGCTGATGCCGCGCTTCCGCTGGGCGTTCCTGCTGCTTGCGCTTGTCATTGGTGTTTCGCGCGTCATCGTCGGCGCGCATTATCCAAGCGATGTGGCCGCCGGGCTGTTGCTTGGCATGTGGACGGCCATGGCCTTCGCCTTTATCTTTGCCCGGTCTGAAATGCTTTTCCGTTTCGACGCACATGGCTGGCCGCAGCCGAAAAATGCGAACCTGCCGGCGGCGGATGCACGATAGAGACGTTTAACGGACAGGGGGAAGGTGATGGAAGAAGCGAAAGTCGTGCCGGAGAATGACGGCAGGGCCGTTCAGCACATCCGCACGTCCGTCGTCGTGGCCGGTGGCGGGCCGGCCGGCCTGATACTCGGCCTTTTGCTTGCCCGCAGCGGTATAGACGTAACGGTTGTCGAGAAACACGGAGATTTTCTGCGCGATTTTCGCGGCGACACCATCCACCCCTCCACGCTTGAACTGATGGAGCAACTGGGTTTCGCCGAGGAGTTCCTGAGCCTCCCGCATACGCGTGCGCCACGGCTGAACGCAGTCATCGGCGGCGAGCGTATCACGATCGCGGATTTTTCGCGGCTGCCGGTCCATCATCGTTTCATTGCCTTCATGCCGCAATGGGATTTTCTCAATTTCATCGTTGGGAAGGCCGGGCAATATGAGAATTTCCGGCTGCTGATGAATGCGCCGGTAACCGGCCTGATCGAGCGCGACGGGCGTGTTGGTGGCCTCATGGTCAATACGCCGGAAGGCGCAATCGAGATCGCCGCCGATCTGGTGGTGGGCGCGGATGGCCGCAACTCCATCGTCCGCGAGGCGGCGAGGCTTGAAGTACAGCGCTTCGGCATCCCGACCGAGGTGCTGTGGATGCGCCTTTCGAAACAGCCGGGTGATCCGGCCGACACCATGGGCCATGCGGGTTCGCGGCAGGGTTTCGTGATGATCAACCGCGGTGACTACTGGCAATGCGGGTACGTGGTGCGCAAGGGCTTTTTCGCTGACATGAAGATTGAGGGACTTGAAGCCTTCAGGAACCGGGTTGCGGAGATCTGCCCTTTCCCGCGCGAGAGGCTCGACGAAATTACGAGCTGGGATGACGTGCATTTGCTCACCGTCCGTATCGACCGGTTGAAGCGCTGGTGGAAACCCGGCCTGATCTGCATCGGCGATGCGGCCCATGCCATGTCGCCCGTCGGCGGTGTCGGCATCAATCTTGCCATTCAGGACGCGGTTGCTGCGGCCAATGTTCTGGTGCCGGTATTCACATCCGGCCGGGCCATTGCCGATGACGACCTTGCCGCAATAGAGAAACGGCGATCCTTTCCAACCAAGGCCACGCAGTTCTTGCAGCGGATGATGCGTGTTGGTCGCAAGAAAGAGCAGACGGAAACGGCGGAAAAGCCAAAAGGCCCACCCGCCATCGTTCGGGCGATCATGCGGTTTCCACTTTTTGCCCATCTGACCGGGCCGGCTGGTGGGGTTGGGCTTTCGTCGGGAAAAGATCGAGACGGTGTGACGCGGCTTAAGCCGCGGTCACGATTTCCTTGGCATATTTCAGCCCGATAACGGCCGAACCGATCAGCCCCGGCTCAATCCGGCAAATGGCAGGCACGACGAGCGGCCTGTCGAAGCGCCTGAGAATGCGGCCCCTGACGGCCTCGTCCAGAGCTGTCACGAGTTCCCTTGAATTCGAAAGCCCGCCGCCGACGGGCACGATGGTTGCGCCGGTGACATTGATCACCATCGCCAGCGGCGAGGCGAGAATATCAATGAGTACATCGATGGTTCTCGCGGCTTGCGCATCGCCTGCCTGCCAGGCGGCAATAACATCCTCACTGGTCATATCCTGCCCGTGAAGATGCAGATGCAGCTTTTCCATGCCGCGCGCGCTGCCGATCGCGTCGACACAGCCGGTGAGGCCGCAACCGCATTCGAATCGCGGCAGCGATACCGGTGGATTGCCGGCCAACGTCGCGGCCACTGGCCCATGTCCCCATTCGCCGGCAAAACCGCCGTCGCTGTTGATGAGCTTGCCGTCAATCACCAGCCCGCCGCCGACACCTGTTCCAAGGATAACGCCGAAGACGACGCGATGTCCTTGTCCGGAGCCGATTTCCGATTCGGCGATCACGAAACAATCCGCATCGTTCGAAACGATAACGGGAAGGTTCAGGGCTTTTTCCAGATCGTCTTTTAACGTTCTGCGGTGAATGCTTGGAATATTGGCGACTGTCGCCTTTCCCGTATCAAGATCGATGACGCCCGCGATCGACAGTGATACGCAGTCGGGTGTGCCGCCGCTGTTGTCGATGACGGATTTCAGGCCTGCGGCGAAGTCTTCGAAGCTGGTTTTGGGCGTTGGTATACGTGGTACGGGGCGAATATCGTCCGGGGCATGGGCAATCGCGCCCTTGATGGTCGTTCCGCCAATATCGAAACAAACGATCATGGTTCAGACTCCGGAAGGTGTGGCATCGTAGATTTTTTCTCCACCAATCCATGTTGAATGCATCTGGAGGTCTGGTGTCAGCATCACGAAATCAGCATCGAAACCGGCCAGGAGTTTTCCCTTGCCGGAGGCGCCGATTGCCTGCGCGGGATAGGCGGATGCCATTCGCAAAGCTTCTTCCAGCGGCATTTCCATCTTCTCACGCATGAAGCGGATGCAGGAGAGCATGTCTATATCCGCTCCCGCCAGCGTGCCGTCGGCCAGCGTTAGCCGTCCACCGTTGCGATAGACGCGCCGGCCGTTCAGTTCGAAACCGTCATCATCCGTGCCGATGGTGGACATGGCGTCGGTGACAAGGAAGATGCGGGCCGGGCCATTCTTGGCGCGCAGCGCAATGCCGATTGCGGCCGGATCGACATGAAATCCGTCGGCTATAAGCCCGCAATGCAACTTGCCGTTCGAAAGTGCGGCCCCGACCAGCCCCGGCTCGCGGTGGCCAAGCGGGCTCATGGCATTGAAGAGATGCGTCACCATGGATGCGCCTGCATCAGCATAGGCCGTCGCAACATCGAGACCGGTGTCGGTATGGCCG
Source organism: Rhizobium sp. AN6A (assembly GCF_900215635.1). Classification (NCBI taxonomy): domain Bacteria; kingdom Pseudomonadati; phylum Pseudomonadota; class Alphaproteobacteria; order Hyphomicrobiales; family Rhizobiaceae; genus Rhizobium; species Rhizobium sp. AN6A. The sequence goes on along the minus strand of NZ_OCNC01000004.1, from coordinate 801,810 downwards.
AGGCTGACGACGATGCCGGCGTCGCTGAGTGCTGCAACCTGCTCGACAGTAACATTTTCCGGGGCAATGGTTGTCAGCACGAAGGGGAGTTCCGCCTTGCAGCCGGTCAGGACAGCGAGGTCGTCTGTCTCCATCTTGCGGATCAGCGCCGGATCATGCGTGCCCTTGCGCGCGACGGAAAGATGCGGCCCCTCGAAATGCAGGCCGAGGAAACCGGGCACATGCTCCTTGCCGGCGGCAATGCCCGCCTGCGCCGCCCTGGAAGTCACGTCCGACCGGTCGGTAATGAGCGTAACCATCAAAGCCGTCGTGCCGAACTGGGCGTGGGCGGAGCAGATGCGGGCAATGCCAGCCACATCCGGCTGGTTGTTGAACATGACGCCGCCACCGCCATTGACCTGAAGGTCGATGAAGCCCGGCGCGATCAACAACCCATTCACATCGATCACTTCGGCGTCGGCTGGCACGCTGTCCAGGACAGCGGCAACGCGCCCGTCGCGGATCAGGAGCACCTTGTCATCATGCCATTCGGCGCCGTCGAAAATGCGGGCGCCGACAAATGCCTTTATGCCGCTCATTGGGTTTCAGTCACCTTCTTCAATGCCACGGGAGCATCCGGGTTGAAGCCTCTTGCGCGCGACAATTGCTCGATGAAGCCGTAAAACGGTGCGATAAGCAGCAATGCATCGGTCAGGGGATGGTTGGTTTCCACGAAGGGCAAGGGCTTGGCCGGGCTACCTTTGGCGGATGTGACGAAAACATTGGCGCCTTTATGGGCAAGGCTTGCGGCAATATCCGTAACGGAGGTCTCGGCGCGGTCGCGCGCGGCAAAGGCGATCACCGGAAATTTCGGTGCGACCAGCGAAACCGGACCGTGCATGACTTCTGCCGACGAATAGGCTTCCGCGTGCAGCTCGCAGGTTTCCTTGCATTTCAGTGCGGCTTCCGCAGCAATCGCAAGGGCGGGCCCTCGGCCCAGCATATAAAGTGAATCCTCACCCTTCACAGCCTCGCCAATATGGCTCCAGTCAAGTGCGATCGCCTTGGCGAAGTTCTGCGGCAGGGTGCTGACGGCCTTCGCGAGCAGGCTGTCTTCCGTCCATTCGGCAAGGATGGCCAGACCGGCGACAATGGAGTTGACGAAGGACTTGGTTGCGGCAACCGCCTTTTCCGGTCCCGCCTGGATGTCGATGGCGTGATTGGCTGCGTCTCCAAGGGGGGAGGGCAGGGTGTTCACGAGGGAGAAGGTAAGCGCTCCGCCCTTGCGGGCGCTCTCCGCCAACGCGACGATGTCAGGGCTTTTGCCCGATTGCGATACGGCAAAGGCTGCCGCCCGTTCCAGCCGCAGTTTCGTCTGGTAGATCGAGGCGAGCGAAGGGCCGAGCGAGGCGACTGGAAGCCCTGTCTGTAACTCGATCGCATATTTCAGGAAATGCGCGGCGTGATCGGACGATCCGCGCGCAATGGTGACGATAACGGCCGGGTCACGGGCCTTCAGCTTGTCTCCGGCCTGCCGGAAGTCGGCACTGGTATTGTCCAGCAGACGGGCGACGGCATCGGGAATCTCGTTGATTTCCTGGCGCATCAGGGTTGTCATCGTTTTCTGTCCTTGGTCGATGTGTTTCAGTCGGAGGTCATCGTCAGTTCGGCGACGAGATCGTAGGCGTCGCTGCGATAAAGGGCGCGCGATATTTCCATGAGGCGGCCGCTTTCGAGATAGGCCATGCGCTGGACGGAAAGTGCAGCAGACCCCGGGGGAACCCCAAGCAGCATCGTTTCCTCATCCGTAAGGTTACGCGCGGAGATGCGCTGGATAGCGCGGACGGGGCGAATATCGCTTTTCGCAAGCTCCTGATAAAGCGAGTTTTCCACCAGCTGCGGGTCCGGCAGAATATCGCCCGGCAGGCTCGTGACTTCGAGTGCGATCGGCTGGTCGTTGGCAAGGCGCAGTCGCGTCAACCGGGCAACCATGGCGGATTGGGAAAGGCCGAGAGCCATCATCTCGTCACCGGTGGGGTAAAACAGGCCTCTTTCAAGCCAGCGCGTGCTCGCCACCATTCCCCGGCGGCGCATATCCTCCGTAAACGAGGTAAGCTTGGTCAAGGGCTGCTGCATACGGGTGATGGGTTTGACAACAAAGGTGCCCGAGCCATGCCTGCGGACGAGAAGTCCGTCGCGAACGAGATCGTCCACAGCCTTGCGCACCGTGACGCGGCTGACGCAGGCACTTTCGGCAATGTCGCGCTCGGGCGGCAGGGCATCGCCATGTTTGAGGCGGCCGCCATTGATGGCGTCTTCAATCGTCTGACGCAGTTTCAGGTAAAGCGGGCCGCCGCCTCCCGATTGCAGGTCGTCCAGATTAAGCGCTGCCCCGTTCATCCATAACCTCTGTCACAATCGATGTGGCGAATTCCGGCTATACCATATGCGTCACAATCGGCAATACCAAAATAGAACCATTAGTGGATTTGTACGATTAATCGGTGGTTTTTTCGATTATTTGCCGAATAATAAGGCCTCTTGCTTGAAATTTTCGCATTAACCAAAAAAAATTTCCGGCAATTGGAATTGCTATAGACGATTGGCATTTTTTTGGTATTGTTTTTGTATCGGTGGCTGGCGGCGCTCTATCTTGCGCCTGTCTCCGCTGGGGAAATCGGTCTCCGGTCCTCACGAGGATTTGCGAGATCGAATTTAACTTGACCGTTATGAAAATTAATTTCATCGTGGCGGAAAATTATCGCAGATATCAGAATAACCAGCACAGAAATGGTTGCTTCTGCGAAAATGAATTACGAATGAACAGGGAACAAAGTTCATGAAGGTGGGAATTATCGGACTCGGATTCCGTCTCGGTTATCTGGGCTACGTTTTTCACGAGATCGACAAGGATTTCGAGATCGTCGGTTATGTCGATCCTGCCCCGGCCGGTCTGCCGGGTCTTGAGGAAAAGGGCATTTCGGCTGGCAAGGCCTATGAAAGCCCCGAGGCGCTGATCGCCGGCGAGACATTCGACCTTTTGATGATCGGCTCACCGAACCATATGCATCTGGAGCATATCCGCATCGGGCTTGAAGCCGGTTGCACCATCTTCTCCGAAAAACCCATCGTCGTCAGCATCGAGGAAAGCCTCGAACTCGCCCGGTTGCTCAACAAGCATGGACATGAGCGGCTGCTGGTCGGTCTGGTCCTGCGTTACTCGCCGCTTTACCGCGATCTGCGTGCTGCGCAGGCCGAAGGCAAGCTGGGTGACGTCGTCTCCATCGAGGCTTCGGAACATATCCCGCCCTATCATGGCGCGTTCTTCATGCGCGACTGGCGGCGTTACGAGAACTATTCCGGCTCCTTCATGCTGGAAAAATGCTGCCACGACCTCGATCTCTATAATGGCGTGGTGGGTGCCCGGCCGCGTTTCGTGTCGAGCTTTGGCGGGCGCAAGAGCTTCACGCCTGCAAATGCTCCGCATAATGACGGCATCAACGACATGGAAGTCTACCATCGCAAGCCGAGCGGCTGGATGGGTTCCGACAAGGTTTTCGACAGCGACGGCGATATCATCGACTACCAGACCGCGATCGTCGAATATGAAAATGGCGCATCGCTCGCCTTCCATACCAATCTGAACGTTCCCGACGATTTCCGCCGTTTCTGCGTCATCGGCGCCAAGGGCATGGCCGAGGGCGATTTCGTGCGCGGCTTCCTGAACGTGCACAATGCCCGCACCAACGAAAAGACCGTTGCCAAGACCTATTCGGCGGCAACCGTGCTCTCCCAGCATTATGGCGCGGATGAGCAGATGGCCGAGGACGTGATCAACCATGTCGTCAAGGGGGCGCCCCTGCCGGTTTCCGCGCTCGATGCGATCGAGGCCGGTATTCTGGCGCTCGCCATGGACGAAGCGCGCCATGGCCGCAAGGTGGTCGATCTCAAGCCGGTGTGGGAGGAATATGATCTGGCGCTCCACGGGCAGTTGAAGTCGCCCGCTGTGAAATCGGCTTAAGGGGGCGCTGCGATGGATGCGAAACGCAGCGCGGTCATCTTTGCCTGGCTTCTTCTTTTGCCAGCGCTTTTATACATCACTGTTATTGTTGCTTATCCGCTCGTCGATACATTCATCCTGTCCTTCACGGACGCGTCGTTGAAAAAGACGACGAACTGGGTGGGTTTCATCAATTACGAGAAGATCTTCAACGAGACTTTCGCCGGGGTCATCACGCGGACCTTTATCTGGACGTTCTTTTCCGTCTCGATAAAGATGATCATCGGCACCTTCGGTGCGGTGTTGCTGAATTCGGCCGTTCCCGGTCGGGCCCTGTTTCGCATCCTGACGATGCCGCCATGGATCGTGCCGATGGCTATCGGCATCTTCATGTGGGGCTGGATGTATAACGGTCAGTTCGGCATGATTTCCGGTGTTCTCCAGAATCTTGGCCTGGTGGACGGTCCAGTCGCCTTCCTCGCCTATGGCAGCACGGCTTTCTGGGCGACCATCATCACCGACGTATGGATCGGCGTGCCGATGGTGACGCTTTATCTGCTGGCGGCAATTCAGGCCATTCCGCAGGATCTTTACGAGGCAGCCTGGACCGACGGCGCCAGCCGCACCTACCGCTTCCGCCGCATCACGTTGCCGCTGATGCTGCCGGCCATGATCACCATGTCGATGATCTCGCTGATTTCGACCTTCAATTCTTTCGACATTATCTGGATCCTGACACAGGGCGGACCGACGGGCCAGACGACGACCATGATCATCGACACCTACAAGACGGCGATCGGTTCCTACAAATACGGTGAGGGCGCAGCGCGTGCGGTGCTGATCTGCATCTTCCTGTCCATATTCACCTACTTCTACTTCCGCATCACCAGCCGTATCTCGCAGGAGACCAGCCGATGACCGACAAAAATGCGATGATCAACCGTTACAGGTGGTATGAGATCGTCGGGATTTATTGCGGCATCGCCGTATTCCTGACCTTCGTGCTGGCGCCGTTTGTGGAAGGGTTTCTGGTTTCGCTGAAACCGCTCAGCCTGCTTTTTTCGTCACCGTATAAGTTTTGGCCGGAAAACGGCTCCTTCGAAGCTTATCGGACCATGTGGGTCAGCGTTCCCGGCTTTGCCCGCTACGTCTTCAACTCCTTCTTCATCTCGACGATATCGACGATCATCGTTCTGCTTCTGGTGGTGCCGGCGTCCTATGCTTTCGCGCGGTTCCAGTTTCGCGGTCGCGGGCAATTGCTCGGCGCGTTTCTGGCGATCAACATGTTCTCCGGTGCGGTGCTTCTGATCCCGCTTTACCGGCTGATGCGCAATATGGGCGTGCTGAACACCTATCTGGCGATGATCATTCCCGGCGCCGCCTTTTTGATCCCCACCGCCATCTGGCTTTTGCGGACCTACATGCTGCGTATTCCGCGCGAACTGGAAGAGGCGGCCTATGTGGACGGCGCGAGCTATTTCTATACCTTCCGCCGGGTGATCCTGCCGCTTGCGATGCCTGGCATCGCCGTCGTGTCCATCACCACCTTCATCGGTGCTTATGCGCAGCAGTTCATCTTCGCGCTCACCTTCAATTCCAAGACCGAATATATGCCGCTGCCCATCGGCCTGTTTGCCTATTTCGGTCGTCAGGAAGTCGTCTGGAATGAGTTGATGGCGGCCAGCTTCGTCGGCATTGCGCCGGCCATGGTCGTCATCTTCTTCATGCAACGCTATCTCGTCAGCGGGCTTACCGCCGGCGCGGTGAAATAATCAACAATAGGAACGACCACCAGAAAACGGGAGACTATCTATGGCACTGAAACATTACGGATTGGCGCTTTGCGCCTTCGCATTTGCCGGTTCCACTGCCCTTGGCACGGTGGCGGCACACGCCGCCGACAAGGAGATCAGCTGGATCTATTGCGGCGACAAGATGGACCCCATCCATGAAAAATACATCAAGGAATGGGAAGGCAAGAATGCCGGATACAAGGTCGTTCCTGAAGTCGTCGGCTGGGCGCAGTGCCAGGACAAGGCAACCACGCTCGCTGCCGCCGGCACTCCGGTCGCCATGGCCTATGTCGGTTCGCGCACGCTGAAGCAGTTCGCCCAGAACGACCTCATTGTTCCGGTGCCGATGACTGAAGACGAAAAGAAGACCTATTACCCTAACATCGTCGACACGGTTACCTTCGAGGATACGCAGTGGGGCGTGCCGGTCGCCTTCTCGACCAAGGCGCTCTATTGGAACAAGGACCTCTTCAAGCAGGCCGGTCTCGATCCGGAAGTGCCGCCGAAGACCTGGGCTGAAGAGATCGCCTTTGCCAAGCAGATCAAGGAAAAGACCGGCGTCGCCGGTTATGGTCTGCCCGCCAAGACCTTCGACAACACCATGCACCAGTTCATGCACTGGGTTTACACCAATAACGGCAAGGTCATCGACGGCGACAAGATCACCGTCGACAGCCCGCAGGTTCTTGCAGCTCTGAAGGCCTACAAGGACATCACGCCTTACTCCGTCGAAGGTCCGACGGCCTACGAGCAGAACGAAATCCGCGCCATCTTCCTCGATGGCAAGGTTGGCATGATCCAGGCGGGATCGGGTGCTGCAACCCGCCTGCAGGAAACCAAGATCAACTGGGGTATCGCAACCCTGCCGCTCGGCCCTGAAGCCAAGGGTCCCGGCACGCTGCTCATCACCGACAGCCTCGCGATCTTCAAGGGAACCGGTGTCGAAGAAAAGGCGACCGAATTCGCCAAGTTCATCACCTCTCCCGGCCCGCAGGGCGAATACGAACTGCAGGGCGGCGCTGGCCTGACCCCGCTTCGTCCGTCGCCGAAGGTTGATGAGTTCATCGCCAAGGACCCCTTCTGGAAGCCTCTGATCGACGGTATCGCCTATGGCGGTCCCGAGCCGCTCTTCACTGACTACAAGGGCTTCCAGGACACGATGATTGAGATGGTGCAGTCTGTCGTTACCGGCAAGGCGACACCGGAAGATGCCGCAAAGAAGGCCTCTGCCGCTCTCGAGCAGTACAAGTAATCCACATTTATACGGTTGCGGGCGCAGGTCGCCCGCAACCTCATAATTCGTTGCGAGAATACCCGCCGCTATGACGGCAGGAGCTTCTCGTGTGTTTCAACGGTTCCGATAAGGCGCGATTTTCCCGTGTCGCGGAACGTCTCTGAACGCAGCCTGATGTCGGCTGGTGACGGGAGAGGCAAGTTTTGGGTCAGCTTTATCTCAACAACGTCCGCAAGAACTATGGACATTTCGAAGTCATCAAGGGCGTTCAGCTCGACATCAGGGATGGCGAGTTCGTCGTTTTTGTCGGCCCCTCGGGATGCGGTAAATCCACATTGCTGCGCATGATCGCCGGCCTTGAGGATATTTCCGCCGGCGACATCGTCATCAACGGCGTGAAGGTCAATGACTTGCCGCCGGTAAGACGCGGCATCGCCATGGTGTTCCAGTCCTATGCGCTCTATCCGCATATGACGGTTTTTGAAAACATCGCTTTTCCCCTCCGCGTCGAAAAGATGGAAGAGGGCAAGATCAAGGAAAAGGTCGAGGCCGTCGCCAAGATCCTGCAACTCGACCAGCGCCTGCAGCAGCGTCCCGGCATGTTGTCCGGTGGCCAGCGCCAGCGTGTAGCGATCGGCCGCGCCATCGTTCGCGAGCCGAAGATCTTCCTGTTCGACGAACCGCTCTCCAACCTTGACGCTGCACTTCGCGCCGACATGCGTATCGAGCTCACCAATCTGCATCGCACGCTGAAGGCGACGATGATCTATGTGACGCATGACCAGGTGGAAGCCATGACCATGGCCGACCGCATCGTGGTGCTGAATGCGGGTGAAATCTCCCAGGTCGGCGCGCCGCTGGAACTTTACCACAAGCCCGCAAACCTGTTCGTCGCCGGTTTCATCGGCAATCCGAAAATGAATTTCCTGAAGGTCACCTGCAAATCCGTCAGCGCCGATGGTGTGACCGTGGAGTATGAGGGCCAGACAATCACCGTGCCGGTGGAGCCGCGCGCCGGTCTTGAAGGCACGCAACTGACGCTCGGCATTCGCCCCGAACACACCGGTCTCGAAACGGCCGACCTGAATATCAAGGTCGCGCCCAGCGTTATCGAGCGGCTGGGTGTGAATACGATCGCTTATGGCGTCGCGCCCACTGGTGAAAATTATTGCGCGCTTCTTTCCGGTTCTGCGCCTGTTGTCGTCGATGAAACCATCGTCACCGGTATCAAGGCGTCGGATTGCCATCTGTTCGATGAAAGCGGCACATCGCTCGAACGGCGTGTCGATCTTTCTGTCCTCAAACTGATACAATAAAGGGCGGGAACCGGGCCATGAAATCTGTCTCACCATGCCCGGTTTTCTGTGACGCTATCGGTTTTCAGCGGTCTTCGTCTTCCAGACGAAAAAACAACGCCGGGCTTTCGGCCCGGCGTTCAACACGATCTGGCAGGTCCGCTGGATCACGGCATGGGATTGGGCATGTATCCGGTGAAACCGCTGATTTTCCAGCGGCCCTCATGCAGTCGGCAATAATAGAGCGTCTGCCATTTCATGACGTCGAAGCTGCCGTCGGCCTTGCGAATCCCGCCGTCGAACTTCTTGCGAACCAGCGCGGTCTCCCCTTCCACTTCGATTTCTTCCAGCGTGGTGGTGGTGAAGATCGCATTGCGCGGGTCTTCAGCGAATTGCTGGGTCTGGAAATCCTGCGCCTGTCGCAGCCATTCGTCGCGATAGGCGTCAAGCGAGGGGAAGGACAGGCGCCAGTTGTCCGGGTTTGCATCCCGGTTGGCGTTGATGCCGAGAAAGCCGTCCTTTACGAAATCATCCGCGACTTTCGACCAGTCGGCGGTGAGGAAGGCGTCGATATCCCGCGTTACCAGCATGTCCCAGATGGAGTGGCGGGCGACGTCTGTTTCGAGAAAGGGATTTTTGAATGGGTCGCGCATGATTCAGGTCCGTTGTTGAAATTATTTTCAAGATTTGGATATTTCTCTGGCGAATATTGTTGGCATATGCTCATCTTGCAATCAACAGAGAAAATAATTTTCAAATCAAAGGTGTCCGGCGTGTCGTCAACGGGGCGAAACATGGTCGATTCATGGGTGTGTACGGTTGACGGGCGTCTCGGATTAGGGTGCATCGGAAACGCGGCCAAGCCTTAAGTTTTGGCGGAACGGAGACCGGTGAGCATGGATATTTTCGCAAAGATTCAAGACGACAGGGGACAGTTCTCGCAATCGGAGCGGCGGATCGCCGATATCCTGGTTTCGGACTTCGAGTTTGCGGTCAATGCATCGATCATCGAGCTTGCCGCCCGCGCCGAGGTTTCCCCGCCAACTGTGACGCGGTTCTGCCGCCGTCTGGGTTGCCAGAGCTTTTCGGATTTCAAGGTCAGCCTTGCCAAGACCGCTTATGTCGGCATCCGCTACCTCACCTCGGAACCGACCAGCACGGGCCCGTCGGATGTCGCCGAGGAGGTGCTTGCCAAGGCGCAGGAGGCGCTTTTCCTGCTGCACAAGACGCTCGATCCCGCCCTCGCCGACGAAGCGGCCGTCCGGATTGCCAATAGCGGCATGATCTACGCGTTTGGAGCCGGTGGCAATTCCTCGATGATCGCCTCGGAAATCCAGAACCGGCTGTTTCGCCTTGGCCTGCGCGTTTCGACCAGCGCCGACCACAGCATGCAATTGATGATGACTGCCGCTGCGCGGAAGGAAGACGTCATCATCGGATCCTCCTTTTCCGGCCGCAACATGGAGTTGGTGAAGTGCTTCAGGCTGGCGCGGGAAATGGGGGTTACCACCATCGCGCTCACCCAGAGCGATACGCCCGTCGCCTTGGCCGCCGATATGGTGGTGGCCGTCAACGTGCCTGAGGGAAACAATATCTTCCGCCCAACATCATCGCGTTATGCCTATCTGGCGGCGGTTGATGTTCTGGCGACGCTAGCTGCCTATCACCATCGGCAGCGGTCGATGGTGACCCTGCGGCACATCAAGCAGCAGCTTGTGGAGCATCGCGATCCGGATGACCGGCAATTGCTGGGTGACTAGAGCATTTCCAGTGAGCCCGCGTAGCGGTTTCACGCCCGGAAAATGCGTAAAAACAAAGATGTAGAGCGGCTTGACCTCAAAACCCGCTCTGGAAAGCTTCGAAGGAGTAGCATGACATGCAGGACAGGAAAGACCAAGTCGCCGTCGTAACGGGCGCGGCGGGCGACATCGGCCGGGCAATTGCCGCGGCGCTTTCTGAAAGCCACGCGAAGGTGGTGTTGGTCGATATCGATCCCGATGCCCTTTCCAATGCGCTTTCCCTGCTTTCCGGTTCCGCCTTCGTTTCGAAAACCTGCGACGTCACCGATCCGCAGGATCTTGCAAGGCTGGCCTTGGAGGTTGCGGAGCTGGGTGATGTCGCGACCCTCGTCAACAATGCTGGTGCTGCAAGGGCCGTCAGCCTGCACGACACGACCGCAGAGATATGGCGCAAGGACAATGCCCTTAACTTGGAAGCACCGTTTCTCTGCTTCAGGGCTTTCGAGGACGCGCTTAAGCGCACGCAAGGGTCTGTCATCAATATCACCTCCGTCAACGGCATGGCTGTGTTCGGCCATCCCGCCTATAGCGCGGCAAAGGCAGGCTTGATCCATCTGACGAAGCTGATCGCTGTCGAATACGGAAAATTCGGCATCCGTTCCAATGCTGTTGCTCCGGGAACCGTGCGTACGCAGGCTTGGGAAGCGCGGGCAGCGGTCAATCCTCAGGTCTTCGAGGAAGCGAAGCACTGGTATCCGTTGCAGCGCATCGTGAGGCCTGAGGATGTCGCCAACGCCGTCGCTTTTCTGGCCGGCCCACAGGCAGCGGCCATCAGCGGCGTGTGCCTGCCGGTCGATTGCGGCCTGACGGCAGGGCAGGCGCCGCTCGCCCGCACTTTCTCACAATCCGAACACTACTGACCGAAGTCCTCTCGGGCTTGAAGCACAATAAAGGGGAGCATCATGGCGCTCGCACAATATCGTCTCGAAAACTCATGGCATCCGCTCGAAGATTCCGCATCGGGTGGCTTCACCTTCACCCTGTTCAATCTTTCCAGCGAGCCGGTGAAGGATTTCCGGATCGTCTATACGTCGCTGACGCGGACCATCGACAAGCCCGTTTGCGGCAATGCCGTTTATCTGCGCCGCAATGCCAATTTCCATGAATTTGCGCCGCCACCGGGTTTCGTGCTCGAAGCCGGGAAATCGTGGCGTTTCACCGTTGACGGCCTGCTCAGGCCTGCCCGCCATCGCACAGACGGTGCGAAATCCGCCTATATCAGCCTTGCCGACGGCACACATCGCGCGGTCGATGTCGCTGACCTGATGCTGGATGGGCGCCATAGCGAGCCGGCGCCCGCCCTGCTTCCCGAAGGAAAACTCGATCTGCCCTTCGCCATCCAGCCCTGGCCTGCCGAAATCGATGCCGTGCCGGGCGACGGCTTCCCCGTCGCACTCTTCCCGACGGAAGAGGCAGGCAAGGAAGAAGTGCTTGCGGTGGAGACTGTTTCGTCGCTGTTCCGCAGGCTTTTTGCCGTTGGTCACGTGCCTTTCAGCCTCGCGCCTGTTCATGAGGGCAAACCGCTTCGTTTCAAGCAACATAGCGGTCTGGAAGCTGAAGGTTATCGCCTGTCTTTCTCTGATGACGCCGTCGTCGTGGAATATTCGGCCGCTGCAGGTCTGCAATACGGCCTGACCGTTCTCGCGCAATTGCTGCACGGCGCGCGCACCGATACGAAATTCCGTTTCCCGGTTTCAGGCACCATCGCCGATGCGCCGCGTTACAGCTGGCGCGGTTGCCATCTGGATGTCTCGCGACAATTCTATCCGACCGGTGATGTCGTGCGGCTTATCGACATTCTTGCATGGCTGCGCATGAACCGGTTCCATTGGCACCTGACGGATGACGAGGCATGGCGTCTCGAAATCAAGGCTTACCCGCTGCTGACGACCGTCGGCGCGACGCGGGGGCCGGATGCGCCGCTTCTGCCGCAGCTCGGCAATGGGGCGGAGCCGGTTTCCGGTTATTACACGCAGGATGATGTTCGCATGGTCGTCGCGCATGCGGCGGCACTGAACATCGAAATCGTGCCGGAGGTCGATATTCCCGGCCACAGCACGGCGGCTCTCGTTGCCTATCCGGAGCTGACGGATGGGCAGGAAGCGCCGGACAGCTATCGCTCCGTACAGGGCTATCCCAACAATGCGCTCAATCCCGCCATCGAGCCGACCTATGAATTCCTTGGCAAGATATTCGACGAGATGGTGGAGCTTTTCCCCTCGCGGCTGATCCATATCGGCGGCGACGAGGTAGCAGATGGCTCCTGGCTTGCCTCGCCGCTTGCCAAGTCGTTGATGGAAAAGGAAGGCCTCGACGGCACCTTCGGCATTCAGTCCTATTTCATGAAACGTATTCAGGGGATGCTGCATGAGCGCGGCCGCCAGCTTGCCGGCTGGGACGAAGTTTCGCATGGCGGCGGCGTCGATCCCTCGGGAACATTGCTGATGGCCTGGCAGAAGCCGGAAGTTGGCCTTGAGCTTGCAAAGCAGGGCTACGACGTGGTGATGACGCCGGGACAGGCCTATTATCTCGACATGGTGCAGGATGAAGCCTGGCAGGAGCCGGGCGCAAGCTGGGCCGGCACTGTTCCGCCGTCGCACACATATGCTTACGAGGCAGTCGGTGAGTTTCCCGAGGAATTGAAGGAGCGAATGAAAGGCGTTCAGGCCTGCATCTGGTCCGAGCATTTCCTCAATCGCGCCTATTTCAACCATCTGGTTTTCCCGAGGCTGCCCGCCATTGCCGAGGCGGCGTGGACGCCGAAAGCGCAGAAGGACTGGCTGCGTTTCTCCGCCATCGTCCGCTTGAGCCCGGTCTATTGAGAGGAAGGCGAGATGCGTATTGCCGTTGGTGGAATTCATACCGAATGCAGCACCTATTCGCCGGTGCTGATGCGTCAGGAAGATTTTCGCGTCTTTCGCGGCGCGGAGTTACTGGAAGCCGAGTATTTCAATTTCCTCGACGAAGGCGGGGCGGAGGTGTTGCCGCTTCTGCATGCGCGGGCGGTGCCGGGTGGTCCGGTATCGCGTGCGGCCTATGATGCGTTCAAGCAGGAATTCTTGGAGCGTCTCAAGGCTTGCCTGCCGCTCGACGGGCTTTATCTCGCCATGCATGGCGCGATGAATGTCGAGGGAATGGACGATGCGGAAGGGGACTGGATTTCCAGCGCCCGCGCCGTAGTTGGGCCGGATGTGATCATTTCCGCCAGCTACGACCTGCATGGCAATGTCAGCCAGACGATCATCGACCAGCTGGATATTTTCGCCGGCTACCGAACAGCGCCGCATATCGACGTGCGTGAAACAATGGTGCGGGCGTGGACGATGCTGCTCAAGGCCTTGAGAACGGGCGAGAAGCCCGGTGTGGCCTGGGCGAAAATCCCCGTTCTGCTGCCGGGCGAAAAGACATCCACGGAAGATGAACCCGCAAAAAGCCTTTATGCCGTTCTGCCGGACTACGATGCGCGGCCCGGCATATGGGATGCGAATTTCATGATCGGTTACGTCTGGGCCGACGAACCAAGGGCTACGGCCTGCGCTGTCGTGACCGGGACGGAAAGAGAGGCCGCGCAGGCGGTCGCCTCGGAGATTGCGCAATCCTACTGGAATGCCCGTCAGGATTTCCGTTTCGGCCCCGTGACCGAACCGCTCGAGGTCATCATGGATATTGCGGAAAAAACAACAACCGGGCCGATCATTCTGGCGGATTCCGGCGACAATCCGACCGGCGGCGGGGTGGGCGATCGCGCCGATGTTCTGGCGGCGTTGGTTGCGCGCAATTGGCAGGGTGTGTTGATCGGCGGCATCACCGACAAGCCGGCGGTCGAGGCCTGTTTTGCGGCGGGTGAGGGTGCGGCGCTTTCCCTGAAGATTGGCGGCAGTCTCGACCCGGAAAGCCCGTCCATCACTGTCGAAGCCAAGGTCCTGAAACTGGACGATCCAGGTGCTTCCGATCAGCGGCAGGCGGTAGTCGTCATCGATGGCATTACCGTCATTCTGGCTGCAAGGCGCAGGCCCTATCACATGATCGCGGATTTCACCCGTCTGGGCTTCGATCCGAAGGCGGTAAGGCTGCTGGTCGTCAAGTCAGGTTATCTTTCGCCGGAGCTTGCGCCCATCGCCAATCCCAATCTCATGGCGTTGACGGAGGGGGTTATCAATCAGGATATCGAAAACCTCCCCAATCGCCGCCGGGATGGCGATTTTTACCCATGGAAACCGCATTTCAACTATATCCCGAAACCCATCCTTTCGGCCCGCTGGCGATGACAGCGGTTCGATAGCATTCATTCAGCGATCCGGCCGTGCCGGATCATCTCAGGCGAACCTTCATGCCGTCGGCTCTTTCCATCGTTTTCAACAATCCGTCGATCCGCATCGGGGCGCTCGCCATCCTGTTCTTCGGTTTTTCGAATGCAGCTACCGCCCCCTATCAGGCGGTGATCGGCATTCGCGAAATCGGGCTCAGCAATACCGTCTATTCCCTGCTGATGCTGTTTGCCGCCATCATCAATGTCAGCGCCAGCGTGCTGATGGGCATTGTTGCAGACCGGCTCGGCGAATATCGCAAACCCATGCTGCTCATCGCGCTTTTCGGCGTCAGCGGCTATCTGCTGGTTTATCTCGTTGGTAATGCCACCGCCTTCGTGACCGCAAAGCTGCTGCTCCTGCCGATTTTCGGGGCGATGAACTCTCTGATTTTCGCGCATGTGCGCGCCGATGCCCGCAATCTTTCGACGGGCGACATGATCGCCGTGAATTCGATCATGCGGGCCACGATTTCGCTTTCATGGGTGCTGGTGCCGGGCATCGTCGGTATTTTTCTGGTAAACTCCGGCAATATGCTGATGGCTTTCCTGTTTTCAGGCATCTGCGCGCTTATCTGCTTTCTGCTTGTGGCCTTTTGCCTGCCGCGCACGGCCACGCCGGCATCGGTGAACACGCAGGCACGCTTCGGTGTCCGCGCTTCACTTGCGGAAATCGGGGAGCGACGGGTGCTGCTGCGGATCATCGCCATCGCGCTCATCTGCTCGATGCTGCATCTCAATGATTCCATCCGCTCACTCATCATAACGGGTCAGGCAAAGGGGACGGTCGCGGATATCGGTATCGTCGCAGGCATCGTTGCCGCGCTGGAAATCGTCTTCATTCTGCTGTGGGGCTGGATCGAAAAAAAGGTGCCGCAAACGCTGACCCTTGCGGCGGGAGCGGGGCTTTATGCCATCTACCTCATCCTGCAGGGTCTCGCGACGGCACCTTGGCATATCTACGCGCAGACCTTGATCAGCGCGCTCGGCGCAGCCGCCATCATCAGTATCCCGATCACCTATCTGCAGGAGCTGATTGCGGATCGGCCGGGGCTAGGAAGCTCGCTGATTGCCGTCAACATCTTCCTCGGCGCGGGTTTGGGTGCGCTGATTTTTGCCGTCGGCACGCTCGTCACGAGCTATTCAGGCACTTCAATCCTGGGAGCGGTTGTGGGTCTCGGCGGCGTTTACATGCTCTACGCGCTTGATGGGAAGGGCCGCCGCAGGTAGAGCGTCAGACCGAAAAGTGTGGGCGGTTTTCGGATAAGCCGGCGCGAAAACACGGCACATTCAAAAGAAAGAGGTTACGATGATTCTCGAGATTTGCGTGGACGACGTGGCCGGTCTGGAAGCGGCGGTCAGGGGTGGGGCCGACCGAATAGAACTCTGCGCGGCATTGTCCGGTGGCGGTGTGACGCCGTCTGCGGGTTTCATGCACCGGGCGGCGGCCTACGCCCTGCCGGTGAGCGTAATGATCAGGCCGCGCGCCGGGGATTTCGTGTTCACGCGCGACGAAGCCGATGTGATGAAACGCGATATCGATGCGGCGCGCGCGGCGGGGCTTTCCGGCGTGGTGCTCGGTGCCTCGCTTGGCGATGGCTCGCTTGATATTCCCCTGCTCGAAGAGCTGCGCCGCCACGCCGACGGGCTGGATATGACGCTGCACCGGGCGATCGACGTTGTTCCCGACATGGATGAGGCCTTGGAGGCCGCTATCGCGCTGGGTTTCCCGAGAATTCTGACCTCCGGGGGCGCGCGTTCGGCCCTTGAGGGCATCGAGACCTTGGCGCGATTATCCGAGCTTGCCGCCGGGCGGATTATCATCATGCCGGGGGCCGGGGTGCGTCCACCAGTCGTGCAGACATTGCTGGACCGCTTTCCCATTACGGAGATCCACGCATCCTGTTCCGCCATTCCGTTTTACGATCCGGAAAGCCGGGTGGCGAAACTCGGTTTCACCGGCGCGGGGCGCAAAGGCACGGATGAAGAGGCCGTTCGAGAATTAAAGGCGATCCTCACCGCTCATCAAAAAGGCGGCGCAAAGCTCTAGCCGTTCCTGCGGCGCCATCGAGATCGAGGTGGATCACGTCCGGTCCCGGCAGGGCCAATGCCGCCCTGATGGCATCGGCCATGGATTGCGCAGAGATATCCTTCTCTTCCAGAACCTGTGCCAGTCCCAGCCGCGCCAGCCTTTCGGCGCGGGCGCTCTGTTCCGTTTCGCCATCGGCCGCAAACGGGATCAGAAGCGAGCGGCATTTCGCCTGTAGAATATCGCAGACGGTGTTGTAACCGGCCTGCGAAACCGAAAGCCGCGCGCCGGCAAGCAGGCTTGCGAAATCCCTGCGGAAGCGGAAGATGGACACATTTTCGGGCGCCTGCGCCGAGATCGCATCGAAATCTGCCTGCGGCATGTTGGGGCCGGTTATGAGGCACCAGCTTTTGATCTCTTCCAGCAGAGGCGATGCCTCAAGTGCGGCCCGGATAAGGGCTGCACCAACGGCACCCCCGCCAGCGGAAACGACGATATCGAACTTTTCCGCCGGTTCCGGCGATGGCAGCGGCGCGACGAGGCCGGTATAGACAACGCGCTGGCTGATTTCGCCGGCAAGGGGAAAGGTCTCCTCCAGCCGGACGAAATCCGGATCTCCGTGGACCAGCACCGCGTCGAAATGTTTCTTCACCAGCGACACGGTTTCTTCGTCCCGGCCGGGTTTGGTTTTTTCCTGCAGAATATCGCGCAGCGACGTCATGACGAGCGGGCGCGGTTCACTCTCCTCGATCTCGTCCAGAAGCGGCAGCAATTCGAAACGTACCTGCCTGCGGCCAAAGGGGAAGGCCTCTATGATGACGATATCCGGCTTTGCACCGTGATAGGCGCCGATCAGCATATCCGTTCGAAGCTTTTTGAAGTCGTCATCGACCGGTTTGCCGGAACTGTCGACAAGGCCGGAAAAGCTGCCATCGCTGACGGCGATTGGCGGCAATTCGACATGGCGGATGCCTTCGCCCGGGAAGCCCGGAACCGGGGTGCCGCCTGTCACCAGAACGACATCGAAACCATCAGCCTGAAGGGCATTGGCAACGCGGCTGGCGCGGGCGATATGGCCGATGCCCAGAAGGTGCTGGACGTAGAAGAAAACGGAAGGGCGCTTTTCCGTATCGGTCATGGCGTTTTTTCCCACTCGGTTTCGAACAGCGTCTTCAACTCGGCAATGCTGGTGCGGTTGTCGAAGGCGGTTCGCACACGGTTTTCCGCCGCACTACCCAGACGCTCACGCAATTGCGGATCGGTAATCGCCGTGCGCAGAGCCTCGGCGAAGGCAACCGGATTTTCGGGCTCCGTCAGCAGGCCGTTTTCACCGTCCACGAAGAATTCCGGAATGCCTGATATATTGGTGGAAATGCAGGTCAGCGCCTGGCTGGCGGCCTCGACCAGCACATTGGGAAGACCGTCGCGGTCACCATCGCTGGTGATGCGGCAGGCAAGGGCGAAGAGGTCGGCCTCGCGGTAATTCTCCAGCACCTGTTTCTGGTCCATGGCGCCGGTCCAGACGATCCTGTCGGCGATGCCAAGCTCGTCGGCGAGTTTTTTCAACCCGGCAAGTTCGTCGCCGCCACCGATATGGGTGAAACGCCAATGGATGTCCTGTGGAAGCGAGGCCAAAGCCTGCAACAGAATGTCGATACCCTTTTTCTTGACCGCGCGTCCGACACTCAAAATCCTGACCGGATCATGAGCGTCCGATCCATCTCTTTGCGGACGCGGCGTGTCGAAATGCGGGAAGCGGGTGAGATCAAGACCGTGATAGCTCAAATGCACATTCTGTTTGACGCCGGAAAGGGTGCGAAGATGCTGAAAGCCGCTTGCGGTGCAGGTCACGGCCCAGCGGGCGCTTTCCAGCTTTGCAGCAAGGTCCCGGTCGCTGGAGGTCCAGATATCCTTGGCGTGGGCCGAAATCGTCCAGGGCGTGCCGGTGATAAGATGGGTATAGGCGGCGACCGAGGCGGGTGTGTGGATGAAGTGAACATGGAGCCACCCGGCATCTACAGGCCATTCGTGCGCCAGCACGGCCGCCTGCCCGAAACGGCGGAAGCGGTTGCGGCTGAGATCATGCGGCAGATCGCTGAAAAACCGACGCAGCGCCTTGGTGAAGCCTGGCTTTTTGCGGCATGCCCACAGAGCCTTCAGCACGCGGATGGGCTCCTCATGCAGATATTCCGGCAGGTAGGTCACGGGTGCGCGGATTTCATCGTGAACGGGGTGGCGTTTTTTATCCGTCGGGCGGCGCATGGACATGAGTTCCAGCGTAAGGCCAGCCTTTTCAAGCCCCAGAAGTTCCTGGGCGATGAAAGTTTCGGACAGGCGCGGATAGCCCTTGAGGAGCACCACGATTTTTTTTGTGTCGGTCACGTTGCGCGTGTCTCTTTTGAAGCGGTGGTTGTCGGGGAGCGGGTCACGCTGTCAGCGTTATTGGCACCTTGTCGCCCTCGGGCGGCAGCCATTCGGCTATCCGTTTCGAAATGTTTTCCAGACCATCGAGCTTCAGGTCCTGCGAATTGACGGAAGGCGGCGCGCGATTCGGCAGCGCTTTAAGAGCTGCCGCCATTTTTGCCGGATTCTCGGCATCCTCAGGTAAAAGCATGTCGAAAAGGCCGAGCTCCGACGCGCGGCTTGCGCGGATAAGCTGCTCCTCCCTCGGCACCGTGCGCGGCACGACGAGGGCAGGCTTGTCGAACGACAATATCTCGCAGACGGTGTTGTAGCCGCCCATCGACACGACGGCCTGAGCGCCGGCAACGAGGTCTTCCATGCGGTTGTCGAATTCGATGATCTCTATGTACGGAATATCGGCAACACTGCTCATGAAGCGCTGGCGCTGGTCTGCCGGCATGTAAGGGCCGAGCACCACGAGCGCCTTGTGCGTCAGTTCGCTATCATGACGGTAAGCGTTGATGACGTCATCGATCAATTCGCTGCCGTCACCGCCGCCACCGGTGGTGATGAGAAGATAGTCGCCCTCCGGCCGGTGCGCCACGGTTTCCGCCTGCGTTTTGGAGCGTTGCAGGAAGCCGACGAAATCCATCTTGTCGCGAACGGTCTGGGGAACGTCGAGGCCCGTCAAGGGGTCGTGGAAATCCGGCGGGCCATAAATCCAGACGTGGTCATAGAACTTGCCAATCTTGGTCATCACGTCATTGCGCTTCCACTCCGCTTCAAGCAGTTGCGGTGCATCCATGACGTCACGCAGCCCGATGACAAGCTTGGTTCCCTGTCCCTTGAGATACGCAAGCGTTTCCTCCACCTCGCCACGAAGACCCATGGGCTCTTTGTCGACGATGAAGATATCCGGCTGGAAGCTTTCGGCAGTGTGATAGATGATGGAGCGGCGCATCTTCAGTGTTTCCTGAAGATCGATATGCCTGTCCATGGAGGTGTATTCGCCGTTGCGCAGCTTGATGACGCTCGGGATTTTCACGAAATCGACACGAGCGCGATAATCGAAGGCGCCGGCGATAGTCGCACCCGAAATGATAAGGACGTTGAGGCCGCGATAATCCTCCACCAGCGCGTGAGCGATCGTGCGACAGCGCCGCAGATGTCCGAGGCCAAAGGAATCATGGCTGTACATGAGGATGCGTGCGTCGTTCAGACGGGAGGTCATCGGCCACACCTCTTTTTGCCTTTCCCAAAAAAGGCGATGGCGGAAGAGCAGTTTATCAAGGCGTGTTCCATTTTATCTGAAGGGATCCGCAGCATCACGTAGTCCGTCACCGAAGAAATTAAAGGCCAGAATGACGAGAACAACCGGAATCGTCGGGATGAGAAGCCACGGATATAGCGCAATGACGCTGACGCTGCGCGCCTCCGTGAGCAGAATTCCCCAACTTGTGATCGGCGGTCTGAGGCCGAGACCAAGGAAGCTCAGCGCGGTTTCGCCGAGAATCATGCCCGGTATCGTCAGCGTCGCCGAGGCGATCAGATGTGACATGAAGCCGGGGATAAGGTGCCTGCCGATGATGCGCGGTGTGCCGGCGCCCATCAGTTGTGCAGCCAAAACATAGTCTTCCTCGCGCAATGCCAGCAATTTGGAGCGCACGGCGCGCGCCAGTCCCGTCCAGTCCAGCATGCCGAGAATGATGGTGATGCCGAGATAGACGAGGATTGGACTCCAGGTCACCGGCATGATCGCTGCGAGTGCGAGCCACAGCGGAATGCTCGGAATGGATTGCAGGACTTCAATGATACGCTGGACGATGAGATCGAAAGTGCCGCCGCGATAACCTGCCAGACCGCCGATCACAATGCCGAGAACGAAGCTCATGGCGACACCGAGAAGGCCGATCGTCAGCGAGATGCGCGCGCCATAGATGATCCGCGACAGCACGTCTCGTCCAAGCCTGTCGGTGCCGAGCAGGAACATTTCACCGCCTTCGGCCGGACATACGAGGTGGGTTCTAGCCTCGATCATGCCCCAGAAATGATAGGTATCGCCCTTGCAGAAGAAACGCAGCGGCTGGATATCCGTCGGCACATCCCGGTAGACACGCCGCAGATTGTCCATGTCGAGCGTCATTTCCCGACCATAGACGAAAGGCCCGACAAATTTTCCGTCATTGAAAAGGTGAATGGCCTGGGGTGGGGCGTAGATATGCTCGATATTGCGGGTGTGAAGATTGTAAGGCGCGAGGAACTCGCTGATCAGGATCGAAAGATAAAGCACCACCAGAAAGGCGCCGGACCAGACGGCGATCTTGTGCTGGCGGAACTGCCACCACATGAGCCGCAGCTGCGACGCCTTGCTGAAGGCCGCCATTCCGGACGTATTGGGTTCGATGAGCGACGGGTCGAACGGCGCCGTGGAAACGTAGTGGGGCAGTGCTTCGCCGGAAGTCGGGATGGATGAAGTCATTTGACGTTACCACCTCCGAAGCGGATTCTCGGGTCAAGTATGGCAAGGGCGATATCCGACACAAGAACGCCGATCACCGTGAGGAAAGCAAGGAACATCAGGAAGGAGCCTGCCAGGTACATGTCCTGGCTTTGCAGCGCCCGGATGAGCATCGGACCGGTTGTTTCGAGCGACAGCACGACGGCGGTGATTTCCGCGCCTGATATGATGGCGGGCAGGATCGAGCCGATGTCCGAAATGAAGAAATTCAGCGCCATGCGCAGCGGGTATTTGATCAGCACCTTGAAAGGGTGAAGCCCCTTGGCGCGGGCGGTTACGACATATTGTTTCTGCAACTCGTCCAAGAGGTTGGCGCGCAGGCGGCGGATCATGCCGGCCGTGCCCGCCGTTCCGATGATGAGGACGGGTATCCAGATATGTTCGAGAATCGATTTGAACTTTGGCCAGCTCATCGCCTGGTTCAGATATTCCCGATCCATCAGATGGCCGATGGAGATGCCGAACCAGATATTGGCGAAATACATCAGGATCAGCGCCAGCATGAAGTTGGGGATGGCGATGCCGAGCAGACCGAGGAAGGTCAGGCCGTAGTCGCCCCAGCTATATTTGTGAGTGGCGGAGTAGATGCCGATCGGGAAGGCAAGAATCCAGGTGACGATGATGGTGACGAAGGACACCAGAACCGTCAACCACAGACGGTCTCCCACAACCTCGTTTACCGGGAGCTGATATTCGAAAGAATAACCGAAATCGCCGACCAGCATGCCGGTTGCCCAGCGGAAGTAACGGATCGGCGCCGGCTGGTCGAAGCCGTAGCGGACGCGCAACTCCTCGATTTCGGCAAGGTTTGCGGTCTCACCCATGGCGCGCAGTTCGGCGACGTAGCTTTCGAAATAATCGCCCGGCGGCA
Organism: Rhizobium sp. AN6A; assembly: GCF_900215635.1. Classification (NCBI taxonomy): domain Bacteria; kingdom Pseudomonadati; phylum Pseudomonadota; class Alphaproteobacteria; order Hyphomicrobiales; family Rhizobiaceae; genus Rhizobium; species Rhizobium sp. AN6A. Next base: position 779,583 of record NZ_OCNC01000004.1, on the reverse strand, counting down.
ATTCGATGATGGTGAAAACCAGCATCGATATCAGGATCAGCGTGGGGATCATGACGAGGATGCGCTTGAGAATATACCGCAGCATATCAGGCGTCTCCGTCATACCAGAAGGCATCCGGCATGTAGATGCCGAGATACGATGTGGGTTCAAAGCCGAAAAGCGCCTTTTCCGGCACGTTTCGCATGCGTTTGACATGGACGACGGGTTGCAGCGCGCCGTTGACGATGCCGATGGAAAATACCTGCTGCGTGTAGATACCAAGCATTTCCAGCCAGATTGCCTCGCGCTCTTCCTCGGTGACGCTTCGGCGCCATTTTTTCAGGAGATCGAGCAGATGCGCTGCTTCCGGCAGGTCAGGCTCCTTGCCCTCACGCCCGCCGGACAGATAATGGATGCCCCAGACCGGCCATTGCAACTGGTCGTCGCCGGTGGGCGCAAGGCCCGAAGGCAGCATGTCGGGGGTCGGCACGCCATTGTCCATGCCCATCCACACCGACATCAGCACCTCGCCGCCCATGGCGCGCTTGCGGAAGACATCTCGCTGGGTCGGGCGGACCGAAACCGAAATGCCGATATGCCGCCAGTGGTCTGTGACCAGTTCCATCACGTCCGTTTCGAGCGTGCTTTCGCCTGTGGTCTCGACGATGATATAGGCCGGGCGGCCGTCCGGCAGAAGTCGGTTGCCGGCGCTGTCGCGCTTATCGAGACCCGCTTCGTCAAGCAACCTGTTGGCCATCGCCCGGTCGAAGGCACTCCAGGCCTCGGCAAATTCCGGCCGGTAAAGCGGGCTTTCCGGCAAGACGGTGTCGGCGCTTTCCTTTGCCAGCCCGTAAAAGCAGACCATGTTGATTTCGTGCCGGTTTATAGCGAGCGACATCGCGCGGCGCACGCGCACGTCCTGGAAACAGCTTCGCCATACCGGATCGGCGCAGTTCAGATTGGGCAAAAGTGCAATGCGCGACCCTTGAGAGCGCTTATAAAGGTTCACCTTCAGAGGAAAGCGCTTTTCGGCATCCTTCAGGAAGGTGTAGTCGGCGAAATCGAGGCCGAAATATTGCAGATCGCTGTCACCCGACGCCGTCTTGGCCGATATGATGTCGGAGGACGTGACGTTCAGCAGGAACCGGTCGAGATAGGGCAGTTGCAGGCCGTTTTCGTCGACACGGTGATAATAGGGATTGCGCTCGAAAACGAACTGTTCGGCCGGTGGCGAAGTCGTATTGCGCCATGCGTCCAGCGTCGGCAGAGCGGGATTTTCCGGACGGACCTGCCGCGACATCTTGATATGCAGCCCGCTCCAGTCATCCGCCTTGTTCTTCTTGATGAGCTTGGCGAGGTTTTCCGCGGTCTGATATTTGACGTGGAACTGCTTCATATAGGCGGCGGGTAGGAAAAGCCGCGCAGGCGACGCGGCTGCGAGCTTTGCCAGAAAATCGGGGTTCGGGCCTTCCCAGGTATAGCGCACCGTCAGCCGGTCGATGACTTCGATCTGCGGCGGATTGTTGTTGACCAGCAGTTCGATTGGCGGGCCGCCCTTGTGAATTTCCTTGTTGAGAGCAACATCCTCCCAGAAATACCGGAAATCCTCGGAGGTTAAATCGCTGCCGTCGGACCATTTATGGCCTTCGCGCAGCTTGAAGGTGAAGATGCGTTCGTCCTGAACGTCGTAGCTTTCCAGAATGTCGGGATGAAGCTCGAATTTTTCGTCGTAACCGACAAGGCGGGCATAGTTGCTGATGGGCATAAGCCGGATATCGCGCTGGCCGCCGATCAGCATGCGCACGGAACCGCCGTGTTTTCCGGGCTCCCGGCCAAGCGCCTTCATATCGATGACGCGCGGGTTTTTCGGCAAGCGCTCGGCAATATCAGGCAGCTCGCCTTTTTCACGCTTTTCCTTGAAGTAGGTGGGGTCGGTATAGGCAGCGCGCGCATAGGTCGGCAAAAAGACGGAGGCCATCAAGGCAAGGGTGGTGCGGCGCGTAATCACGAGCGAAGCTCCCTGATGTCGGCATTGCCGTTTGCGAGAACGAAATGGCCGTCGCCAAGATCGGCAGAGATCATTTCGCCGTCACCCTCGTCGCGGAATTGCTTGCCCCAGTCGAACTTGCCTGTCGCGCTGATCTTGCCGATGGTGCGGAAATCGAGCGGACGGTCGAGATCGGGGAAAGGCACAGCCGCCAGCAACGATTTGGTGTAGGGGTGAACCGGAGAGCGCATCATGATTTCCCGCGGCGCCAGCTCGACGATGCGGCCCTCGCACATCACCGCCACGCGGTCCGCCATGTAATCCACCACTGCCAGATTGTGCGAGATGAAGAGGTAGGTAAGTCCGAGGTCCTTCTGCAAATCCTTGAGCAGGTTGAGGATTTGCGCCTGCACCGAGACATCTAGGGCAGAAACGGGTTCGTCGCAGATCAGCAGTTCGGGACCCAACGCCAGCGCTCTGGCAATGCCGATACGCTGCCTCTGGCCGCCTGAGAAACTGTGCGGATAACGGTTCAGCGCGCTTTCTCCAAGGCCGATAGCCTTGACGAGATTACGGACTTTTTCCGCGCGGTATTTCGCATCGCCCCGTCCATGGATTTCAAGCGGCTCGCTCAAAATATTGCGCACGGTCATGCGCGGTGAAAGTGATGAGATCGGGTCCTGGAAGACCATCTGTATCTTCGACCGCAATTCCTTTAGATCGCCGTCCCTTGCGTTGAGGACGTCGATATCGCCCTGCGGCCGGTGAAAGGTCACGGAGCCTTCATCCGGGCGAACGGCGCGCATGAGGATTTTGCTGACGGTTGTCTTGCCGCTGCCGCTTTCGCCGACGAGGCCAAGGCATTCTCCCCGGCGGATTTCAAAACTGACGCTGTTGACCGCCTTGGTGGCATTGGCATCGCGGCGGCTGAACCAGCTGGACTTACGGGTCGTGAAGGTCTTGCTGATATTCTCCACGGTCAAGAGCGGGCCGGGGGTCTTGTTCACTGCGGCGGTCTTCTTGCCGACAAGGCTTTCGTGGTCGACGGTGATCTCACGAAGTGCCTTCAGCCTCTCACCCGGCTTCATGTCGAAATGCGGCACGGCGGCCATCAGGCCCTTGAGATAGGGGTGGCTCGGTGCCTTGAAAATATCGTCGACCGTTCCAGCTTCCATGATCTCGCCCTGATAGATCACGGCAACCTCGTCGGCGATGTTTGCCACCACGCCGAGATCGTGGGTGATGAGCAGCATGCTCATGTTCAGCCGGCTCTGGAGATCGCGCAGGAGTTTGAGGATTTGCGCCTGTATGGTCACATCAAGCGCCGTCGTCGGTTCGTCGGCGATCAGAAGGGCGGGGCGACAGATCAGTGCCATGGCGATCATGGCGCGCTGGCGCATGCCGCCCGACAATTCGAAGGGATACATGTTCACGACCTTCTTCGGGTTGGAAAACCCTACAAGGTCGAGCGTCTCATACATTTTTTCCGCGCGCTCGGCCGGCGACAGGATGCTGTGGATTCTCAGCGCTTCGTCAATCTGGTTGCCGATCGTGTGCAACGGCGAAAAAGACGTCATGGGTTCCTGAAAAATCAGCCCGATGCGATTTCCGCGGATAGCGCGGATTTCCCGGCCATCCTTCGGCAGTTGCAGCAGATCGACGGGGCCGGCTGCGGCATTTGCGGGATCGGTGAACAGCACGCGACCGTTCACGCGCGCCGTCTTGGGGTGGATGCCCATGATCGTCTGGCCGATGACGGATTTTCCGGAGCCGGATTCTCCGACAAGCGCGGTCACTTTTCCCGGAAGAATGCGAAGGCTGGCACCCCTCACGGCGTCAATCGTGCCACCCATAAGAGAAAACGAGACCCGCAGATTTTCAATACGGAGCAAATCTGCGCCTGCGCTCATGCTAAAAGGTTCCTTGCCGTCTCTCTTTATCGTTGTCTTGTGACAATTTGCTCAGGAGGGCTTAAAGGCACGTTATCGTAGGGTTTGTTGTCTGTCTATGCCTCTGAAACATCGAATTGTTTAGCAAATTCAAAGCCGGCTTCCAAATTGCAATGGCTTGCCTGATGGCTTGTGTTTGGCGATATGTTAACGAACGTTCCCGGGTGAGGATCCATGTCCGACAAGAAATATTACGATGCCCAGCTGGATAGAGCCCGGCAGTTGCAAAACCAAGGACAATATGCGGAAGCGCATGCGCTTCTCTTATCGCTGGTTGCAGTAAAAGACGGGCACCTGATGGGTGAGCGGACAGTGCTCGGTCTGCCGCGCAGGCTGCATGCGGCACGGCTGCGTCTTGCCAAGGCTGAAGGCGATATGGTCGCGAGGATCGGCTATCAATATACGCTGGTTCCGCCGCCGCAGGTGCTTGCAAAACATGCGCATTTTTCCCCGGAGGAGCACCGCGCCATCAATCTGAAAAGCAGGGAGGACGTGCCGAGGCGCATCCACCAGATTTGGATCGGAGACAAGGCCCCGCCCGTATCGGTCAAGGCCTGGGCCGCCCATGCCGCCTCGCATGGCTACGAATATCGCCTCTGGCGGGAGGCCGATCTTGAGCGGGAAGGCGTGTTTTCGAATGACGTCTTCAGGACGATGCTGGAAGACGGCGATTATCCCGGCGCTGTTGATGTGGCCCGCTATGTCGTGCTGGAGCGTTTTGGTGGCATCTATCTTGATTGCGACTGGTATCCGGCGCGGGATGATGCGAGTTTCGATGCTTTCCTGCCACTGGTAGGGCTGACGGCCTTTGATGAAGAAACGCCGCGCGATACCGGGCGGGGCAGCATGCTTCTTGCCAACTCTTTCATTGCGACACCTGCCGGCCATCCGGTCTTCAGCAAGATGCTGGAGGCGTTTCCGAGGATTCTTGAGGAAATGCCGCGTGCGCCAGCCTGGTGGTCGACGGGTCCGCTGATCTTTACCGTCATCGCTCGGGCTGGGAGCATCAGCCTTGCGCCGCTGGGGTTTGTTGCCGCTTCTCTTGCCGATCGCGCCGCGTTGCAGGAGGTCGAAGTTGTCAGGCGCGAACTTGCCACCAAGACGGGTGGTCTGCTGATCGCCTGGAAGTCATGGTGATATTTGGTTGATGAGTTCCGCCGAGGAACGCCAGCGCGCGGCAGGATGGCTGGCAGTCACCTCGAAAAGCCGTTTCAGAAAACGCCAGACGTTGTCATCATGCACGAGATGATGGGTAAGGATGCCGGTCGTGCCGCCGTGCTCCGCAGTCTGCAGGATGCGGGCGGCGGTCTCGGCGAAAAGGATGTCGTCTTCGCGCCCACCGCGGCTGCCGTGCCAGTCGATCACGTCGACATGGGTGTTCAGGCAAGGTGGCACGGCGTCTTTCTCCGGGCCGAAAACCGAAAGCGCCCGATATCCGAGGTCCGCCAGTCCCTGCACCACATTGGCATCTATGCGGTTCCACGGCGGAACGAGCATAGGCACGAAACGCCTGCCATGCAGATCGTGCAGTTTTTCGAGCCCGGATTGCAACTCGTCGAGAACGATGGACAGGTCACGGTGTGATCCGAGTTCCTGTTTCTTTTCTTTCTCGGTGGCATAGTTCGTATGGGACCAGCCATGCACGGCGACATGGGCAATGTCAGTCGTATCCAGGTGCTGCGCGAGCTTGTCCGTCGTCATCTCGGGGATAACCGCAAGCGTCACCGGAGCGGAAAAGCTGCTGCAAAGATCGAGCAGCGTGTCGAGCGCTGGTGTCGGTTCCACCGCATCGTCGTCCCTGAGCCAGAGATCGGCCGTTATGCCGCGTCGTCCACATTCATCCAGTGCCGCGACGAGTGTTTCCAGACTCATGATGTTCGTGCCTTTGCTCGCAACAGAATATCGTTCAGTTCTCTTGCGGCTTTTTCCAGAGATCGTTCATTTTTTACGAATTGGCGGGCTGCCCTTGCCAATTCCTCACGCCGCTTGTCATCGCCGAGCAGGGTTTCGATTGCTCCAGCATAGGCGGCTGTATCATTTTCCGGTGTCAGTAATCCGGTGGTTCCGGATTTTACCACTTCGGGAACGCCGGCAACCGCTTCGGCGATAACGGGCAGGCCCGCAGCCTGTGCCTCGAGATAGGCGAGACCGTAGGCTTCGCCATGCCCGGGCCAAACGTAAACCGATGCTTTTGAAAGAAGTTCTGCGATTTCGTTTGCGTTTTTTTCTCCGTGCCAGACAAGACGGCGATCGGGGAAAGAGCTGAACATGGCTTGCACGGCAGCGCGTTCCGGCCCGTCGCCGATGATATCCAATGTCCAGTTCAAGTCCTGCGGCAACAGCGCAAGCGCATCGCGAAGCGCGCGATAGCTGTCGAACTTGTCGCCCGCCCGCATCATGGCGACGGTGATGAGTTTTCCTGGTGTGGGGCGCGGAGCAATTTCAAGAAAATTACTGGCATCGATAAAGGGCGCCAACATCGCCGAGCGGAGTGCGGGAGAGGCGCGGACAAGCCCGTCGCGATCACGCGCGGTGAAGCAGATATTGATGGCGGCAGCGTTCAATGCGGCCAGTAACTCTTCCTGAACCGCCTGCCAGCCCATGCCATTGCGCTTGGGGGAATAGGAGGCCTCGGCGGTGACGTAGGGAATATCGAAACGTCTGCTCAGTTCCGGCCCGAGCAAGTCCGGGGCCTTGTAATAGGGGTGATAACAAAACCACAGGTCCGGCGCGCCTTCCCGCTGCCAGCGCTCCGTGATGGTCTCGATTTCCTGCGTCGCCGCATCGGCAAGCAAGGACCGCGCCGGATCGTCAGCCTGTTTGAGAAAGCTGCGCAGCTCGGAAGCGACGGAAACATCGTGGCCGCCCATCGCCATCGCCTTCATCAGCAGGCGGGCCATCAGCCGGTCTCCTGAGGGAACGGGATGGTTGGGCGATTTGAGCGGTGAATAAAAAGCGATCCTCATCCGGATGGTTGTGCGTCGCCCATGGCTCTGGCGTCAACCGGAATTTGACAGGGCCGAGCCTTGACAGCCTGACCATTCTTGCCCAACTGAAGGGCATCTTTTGCACATGCGCGGAGCGTGACACGCTTTGACTTCCCCAGTCGTTTCCCAGAACCTGCTTTCCAGCATCGAAAACAAAAGCGCCAAAGCGGCGGTGATCGGCCTTGGCTATGTCGGCCTGCCGCTTGCCATCACGATCGCCAAGGCCGGTTTCAAGGTCGTCGGTTTCGATATCGATCCCGGTAAAATGGTCGCGATCGATGCTGGCCGCAGCTATATCGAGGCGGTTTCGGACGAGGTGCTGGCAAGCGTCAGGCGCGATGATGACTTCATCGCAACGTCTGATTTTTCCAGACTGGCTGAATGCGATGTGATTGCCATCTGCGTGCCGACGCCCCTGACGAAATATCGCGAGCCGGACCTCTCCTATGTCGAAAAGACCTGCCGGGACATTGCTGCGCATCTGCGCAAGGGACAGCTTGTGGTGCTGGAATCGACCACCTATCCCGGCACGACCGACGGAGTTGTGAAGACCATTCTGGAGGGTACGGGACTTGTCTCCGGCGTCGACTTCTTCATCGGTTTTTCGCCCGAGCGGGAGGATCCCGGCAATCGCGATTTCGAGACCTCGACCATTCCAAAGGTCGTTGCAGGCGATGGTGAGGCTGCCGGGAAACTGATGGCGGCATTCTACGGCTCAGTGGTCAAGAAGATCGTTCCGGTCTCGACAAACGCCACGGCCGAGGCGGTGAAAATCACCGAAAACGTCTTCCGCGCTGTCAATATCGCGCTCGTCAATGAACTCAAGGTCGTCTATGAGGCCATGGGCATCGACATATGGGAAGTGATCGACGCGGCGAAAACCAAGCCGTTCGGTTTCATGCCGTTTTATCCCGGCCCGGGTCTTGGTGGGCACTGCATACCGATCGATCCTTTCTATCTCACCTGGAAATCGCGGGAATACGAGTTGCCGACGCGGTTCATCGAGCTCGCCGGCGAAATCAACACCGGCATGCCGCGTCATGTCATCGGGCGGGTTGCGGAAGCCCTCGACATCCGTTCCGGCAAGGCGCTCAGCCGCTCCAAGGTGCTGGTGGTCGGTCTCGCCTACAAGAAGAATGTGCCCGATATTCGTGAAAGTCCTTCGCTGAAACTCATAGAACTTATTCAGGAGCGCGGCGGCGAAGCGGCCTATTATGATCCGCACGTGGCAGAAATCCCGAAAACCCGGGAATATAGCCACCTGATGGGCATGAAATCCGTGGCTTGGGACAAGCAGACCATCAGCGCCTTTGACGCTGTTCTGGTGGCGACCGATCACGACAATGTGGACTATGCCGCTCTTTGCGAATGGTCGCCGCTGATCATCGATACGCGAAACGTCTTCGCACGTCGGGATATCGCCGCAAAACACATCATCAAGGCCTGATCGCCTTCTCCCGGGCATTTCCAGCAAAATCGCTATACGCTTTTACTGGAAGTGCCCGGCATTCATGAACGGACGGACTATGAGCAGATTGGACAGTTTCATTCGCCGGTTGACCGCGCAGCGGGATATCCTCAACCACGTCAAGGCCGATCTTGATCTGCCTGACGAAGGCGCGATCATGGAAATAGGCCTTGGAAACGGGCGCACGTTCAATCATTTGCGCGAACTGTTTCCGCAACGCCGCATCGTTGCCTTCGACAGGGCCATGGGTGCACACGCCTCGTCTGTTCCCGCGCAGGAAGATCTCGTCATCGGTGAAATATCGGAAACCGCTCCGGCCTTCATCGGTGTGGAGGCGGCCATGGTGCATGCCGATATCGGCACGGGCTACCCCGAAAAGGATGCCATTACCCTGACATGGCTGCCGGACCTTGCCGCGGGCATGCTGGCAAAAGGTGGCGTTGCGGTCAGCGGTCTGCCTCTGGATCATCCCATGCTGAAGCCTCTGCCGGTGCCGGAAAGCGTGCCGACCGACCGTTATTTTCTCTATCGCAAGATTTGAGGCCGGATGGCCCGCAGCGAGAGCGCCGGGGTTGCCCTATAGGTAGCGCTCGCTCTCTTCTTTGGAGAGCAGGAAAACTTTCATTTGCGAGTTTCTCCCGCGAATGGCGATTTTTTCGCTTCGCAGATCGGCAATCTCCTGTCCCGCCTGAATGATGGCGGGTTCGGAGACGACGATGGCGGCGCCGAATTCCTTGGCCTTGGATTCCAGCCTGCTCGCCACATTCACGGTGTCACCGATCGCGGTCAGGGTTTTCGCTGCGCCATAGCCCATGACGCCGACGATCGTTGGGCCAGCGTGGATGCCTACTACCACTTCCAGCCGGACGGCAAATTGTTTTTCTAGTCCCTCATTCAGGATTGAAAGCTCCCGCAGTATGATAGCGGCGGCCTTCATGGCGTTGCGGCAGGCATTTTCTGCATCGTCGCCAAGTCCGAAAAGAGCCATGGCGCCATCACCGATGAATTTGTCGAGATGTCCTCCGGCCTGTTCGACGGCCTGCCCGACAATGGTGAAGTAGCGGTTCAGAAGAAACACGACGTCATATGGCAGTTTCGCCTCGGAAAGCGCGGTGAAATTGCGGATATCACAAAAGAGGATGGCGATCTCCTCTTCCTTGCCCGGCCGGGCCGGTTGCGCATCCGCTGGCAGGTCGCTCTGTTGGGGCGGCGATACCAGAAGCGCTATTCCAATATCCTGGGTGGGCCGCAACTGGCAGCCGAGCCGCACATCTGAATCGGCATGGATGCGCCTCAAAGTGGTTTGTTCGATATCTCCGGGAGGCGGAAGCGGGCCTTTGCTTTCGACAATCCTGACCCGGCAGGTCGAACAACGTCCTTTGCCGCCGCATACGGAATAATGCGGTACGCCCGCGAGTCTGCTGGCCTCCAGAATGCTGAGCCCGGCAGGGACGCGCGCTTGCGCACCATGCTCATATCGGATTTCGATAGCAGTCGATCTCTGTCGCCAGCTGCGTACGCCGCGCAAGACGAACACCAGCATGACCGCGCCGACAAAAATCGCTTCCGTTGCGTCGGTAACGAAACGGATACGCGTCTCCATTTCCCGTTGCAACGGTATGTCGTCTCTTTGAACGGTGGTATCTGCAAGCCCGGGAGGAAGCGAGTATTTTCTATCTACTTCCTCCAGCCAGCGGCCGGCATCGCTGAAGCCCAGAAGCGCCAACAAAGGCAGCATCACCGCTACAGTCATGAATATCCCGGCAATTTTGGGATACCAGTCCCGGTAACGCAACCAGAAAAACAGGCCGATACACCCGTGGGTCCAGATCACGATCAATGCGAGGCTTTGCCACGCGCCTGCCATCGGGTTGTTGATCCAGAGCCGGCGAACGACCGAGTAATATCCCACGTCGATGTTGTAGATCATGTGCGACACGCGAATATTGACGGCGTGGCCGATGATCAAAAACGGGATCGACAGGCCGAGTATGGCTTGCAGCGCTTCGCGAAGCGGCATGCGCAATGTCCGGCGCTGATAAAGAGAGCGCAGGACAAGACAGACGTGCACCACAACCGACCCATAAAATAGCAGGCTGCTGACGGGATTGAGCCAGATCAGGCTGAACCATTTTCGCGCCCGCTCGGCGGTGTCGATGGAAATGAGAGCGAGGGAATGGTTGAAAAGATGGGAAAATACAAAGGCAAAAATGATGAGGCCGGACAAGATCCGGGCGCGTCTCAAATTGGTCTCCGAAAAGAAACGGATCATGCAAATCCCATCATGCGGTCATTTGGCGCAGAATCATCATTAAGTGTGCTCTGATGTCTTTAGTGCAGGGTATCTCGTGGCAAAATCGTGGAGCAATGGGCCGGCTATGGTCAATTGTGCGTGTTCGAACGTCGGTTCGCCGCATGATAACAAATCAGGCTTCAAAAAAGCGTCAAACGCAGGCCAGCACCACGAGATTGATGACCGCGATCAGAGGTCGATGATCTGGCCGTCCATTGTCGCGAATGCACCGCTGAACTGGGCTTTTGCCTGTTTTTCGATATCGTCCAGTTCGTCGTCGCTGCGGCTTGGGGCGTGGTGGATGAAGCCGACATTTTTTGCGCCTGCCAGTTTGGCAAGGCGGATCGCCTCCTGCCAGGACGAATGGCCGTAACCGCGATAAAGGCCCATCTCCTCATCGGTAAACATGGCGTCGTAGAGGAAGAGATCGACGTCCTTGATCAGATCAAGCACGGTCTTGTCGATATTGCCCGGTTCATGTTCGGTATCGGTGATGATGGCGAATGACTTTCCCGCCCAGTCCAGGCGATACCCGATGGCGTTGCCCGGATGATTGAGCATTCCGGTTCGGATCGAGAGGCCCGGATGAACATCCAGGACGTCGCCCGGCATAAAGTCACGGGTTGCCATTTTTGCGCAGCAAACTTCCAGCGGTACGGGGAACCATGGCGGGCTCATGAAGTCCTTGAGCATTTCCCGCGTTGTCATCGTGCCGGCAAGATGACCCGACCAGATGGCGACATCATTGGAGCTATTGTAGAACGGCTTGAAATAGGGAAAGCCGACGATGTGGTCGTAATGGCAGTGAGAGAAGAACAGGTTGACGTCGGTAATACCTTCCGCGCGCAACGCCAGACCAGCAGGGTGTAACCCCGAACCCGCGTCGAACAAAAGAACATGATCTCCGCATCGTACCTCGATGCAGATGGTATTCCCGCCATATTTTCGGAAGTTTTCACCTGAAACAGGAAGCGTTCCCCGCGCACCCCAGATCTTTACCCGAAAATCTTTATTACCTTCCCGACTTACTATGTCGGAATCGAACGCCATGACACACCCCGATTACAACGGAATCTTGCACGCTTCCTCCCATGAAGCCCGTTGTCTCTACAGATTATTATATCCGCTCTCTTTTGGCGGACGCCCTTACCCTTATTCAGTCAGCATTTCATTTATATTGCAATGGTGCGACATTTATTTTTCCAACATCGCCATCCACGGTAGCAAGAAATTGCGGTTCATGTTCTCGCGTTTGTACGCGCTTTGCTAAGCTCCGTCGTCGTCTGGGTGAGACGTTCGGCAAGAACGCGCATGACCTTGATGGTAATGTCAGGGAAATCGGACATGAGCTTGAAGAACTGTTCCTTGCCGATACGCAGGGCTTCCACGTTGGTGGAGGCGCGCACGGTTGCGGTTCTGACGCTGTCGCAGAGAATGGCGATTTCACCGACGATCGCATTGCCGGTCATTTCGGCCACTTTTAACGTGCCCGACGGAGAATCGACCAGAACATCCACTTTGCCGGTCAAAAGGACGTAGGCCGCATCGCCGACATCTCCCTGCCGGAAAAGCATGTCGCCGGTGTGATAGGACACGCGGTCGGATGCGAATGCGAGAAGTTTAAGTTTCGACGGTTCCATTTCCGAAAAAAACGGGACGCGTTTCAGCATTTGAATTTCGTCTTTGAAAAGCATTGCCTTACCCTGTTCTTGTTCCACCTCGGTCACTTTCTTGGATTTATGTTGCGACCATATCCTTGAATGTACCGTTTTCCTGCGCAAGAGTCTCGTAACTTCCATCAGCGCTGATAAGGCCCTGATGGACGACGATGACCCGGTCGAACATGCGCGAGAGCGTCGCATTCGACAGAACCCACACGATCGCCGGGTTATTATTGTTCTGTTTCAGGAATGTGATGACCCGTTCGACAATTTCCTCCTGTTGCCGCGGATCGAGGCCGGGAAGGGGGCGATTGAAGACGTAATAGTCGGACTTTCGGATCAGCGCCCTTGCGAGATTGAGCTTCTGGCGCTGGAGTGGCCCGAGCCGCTTGCCGCCGGCGCCGAGGTTGAAATCCAGACCCACCGCAAGCACACGCTCATAGACGCCCTGCTTGCGCATGACCTCGGCCACGATGTGGGTGATGCGCCGTGATGCGTCGGTATAACGATGGCTGACCTTGCCGAAGAGAATATTATCCAGAAGGCTGGTGGCACTCATGTATTTCGTCGGATCGTAGATTTCGATCACGTTCTTCAGGCTGTCCGGCAGGTTTTCATGGAACATGTGCCGGACTTCAACGATCCGGTTCATGATTTCCGGTGACAGCAGGCCGAAACGCTGCCGGGGCTCAATGTAGAAGAAGCTCAGCCGCAGCATCGCGCGTCTTTCGCTTTCATTGGCCTCGTCGAAACTCCTACTTTGAAGACGCTGCAGCATTTGCTGATAGACCGGAACATCGTCGGGCGTCATGAATGTGAGCTGCTGGAAGAAGGGGTGGTCACCCGGCAGGTCGGCGAAGATTTCCACGATGTTTTCGGCAATCGTATACCCCATTTCGAACAGGGTTTTGACGAGGCCTGTTTCGCGCATCAGCGAACGGAAATATTCGCTTTCGATGACGGTTCTGATCGACTGTGATGAGTCGCGCATGGTACCGAACAACAGGTTCTCGCCCACGGTGGCCTCGCTGTTGTAGCTCTCCAGCTCAAACGGAGCGATGAGGCCGCTCAGGTTCTCCTTTTCCAGTTCGGCGCGCAGGACATGTCGCAGTTCCACAATGCGCGCCGCAAGATGCAGGTCGGTCAAGGGGTCGATCGTCGAGCGCAACGCGAATTCCAGAATATCCTGCGAAAGTTCCACGCTGTCGAGCACAGCCAGAACGGCCTGGATGAGGTTTTCCGGTTTGCCGTCACCGGCCGGGCTTGAAGCGTAGTCGATCCATTCGCTGTTGATGTCGATCGTCGGATTGCCCGCAAGCTTGGCTTCGCGGATTTCCCATTTGCGGTGCTCCAGCGCCGCACCTTCGTATTGCTTTTCGACAAGCGGTGCGTGCTTGAGACCGTAAAGCAGATTGTCCTTCAGGCTGGCGTGGAAAAAATAGCTGTCCGAGGACACATAGGAGATGCGCCGGCCCGTCAGCGATTCAGGCAATTCCAATATGTCGACGTCGTTGATGCTCACCTTGCCGGAGGTCGGCCAGAGCGTGCGGCCGATAGCATCCGCGAGCGCCTCAGCTCCCGATCCACCGACGATGGCGATCACCTCGCCTGCCTCGATCTTCAACGAAGCCTGTTCCAGAAGCCGGCTGCCGCTATCGTCTTCCAGCGTCAGATTGCTGACGACGATCGGTGCGGCAATTGCCGCGACTGCTCCCGGTGACAGTTTTTGCACCTTGTCGTCGATCATGTTCGACGCATCGAACTGCTCGAAGACCTGCTCGTATTTTACCTGGACATCCTGACGCGCCTGATCCCAGTCGATCAGCTCCTTCAGCGGTCCTGGCAGTTCCTTATAAGCGTTGATGACGGCAACCAGCTGCCCGACATCAAGGCTGCCCTTGAGCGTGAGATAACCGCCGAGTGCATAAAAGAAGAAAGGGGTGAGCTGCGCGAGGAAGTTATTGATGAATTTGACCAGAAACTTCCACTGGTAGAGATCGTAGCGGATCCTGAAGATGTCGCCGAGCCGGTGCGAGGCATCGGCACGCTCGAAATTAGAGGTGTCATAGGCGTGGATGGTGCCGATGCCGTCGACCATTTCGCCGATGCGCCCGGCAAGCTGGCGTGCGCTCAGCTGCCGCTGGCGTCCGAGTTCGATGAGGCGACGGCGCATTTTGGGGATGATGCCGACCTGGATGGCGGCCATGAAAGCCGCAATCAGACCCAGCCAGAAATTCTGCACGAGAATGAAGAAGAGTGCCGAGAGCGCCTGACCGCCGAGAAGCGCCGGCTGCACAAAGGCGTCACCGGTAAATCCGCCCAGCGGCTCGACCTCGTCCTTCACCATGCTGGAGATTTCAGCGCCCTTAACCCGCTTGAAATGCGTGGGCGGGAACCGCAGAATCCGGTCGATAAGTTCGAAACGGATACGCCTGAGAAGCCGCTCGCCGAGGCGGCCCTTGAAGGTGTTGATATAATATTTGAAAAGCCCGTTGATCACGACAAGCGCAAGGAAGGTGAGGCTGAGCGCCATCAGCATCGACATGCGGTTGAGTTCGAGGCCGGGGAAGAGCGTCACGGTGCCCCAATAGGGAATATCGACCGTGAGATGCATGAAAAGCTGTGTCGCGTTTGCCCCTTCGAATCCGTCTCCCTGAATGGGGCCGTTGACGATCTGTTTGGGCAGATCGAAGGCGAGGAAATAGGGGATCATGGACAGGGCGACGATCAGCAGAATGAAAAGCTGCTGCCGCTTCGTATGCGACCAGATATAACGCGTAAGGCTTTGTTCCATATAAAACTTCTATGACCTGTCGGGCAGGGCCCGGCGTGTTGGTTTGCGCGGTGTCAAGACGGTCAGGCTGCCGGGTGGCGGGATCCCCTCCTGCAAATAGGTATGTGACTCGCTATTTATCAGTATATTCAAGCGGTTTCGAGCAAAATAGCGCCCGTGCCGAGGCTGGCCCACGATCCCCGATATTTGTTTTTGTAACGCGCATTCCACATTCGATATTGAGACGACTACATTTTTAGACTTCCCTAATGTTATTGGTTTTACTGTAGAACAGGACGTTAAGACGCCCCGGTATAGTTATCCCGCAAATGGTTGAGCCGACACAGGCGTAGTGATTGCAAGGTCGATGGCGATAGATATTTCAGAGCGTGCAAGCGGTGAACCGTCCCCTGACATGTTGTCGCTTTCGGGCATTGCATCCGATGGGTCGATCGCGCATCCGGTTTCTTTTCAAGGATGCACGGGTATTTTTCACCCGGCGCGCAAGGAGGTCAAACAGGACCATGCGGTTCTTTTCGTCAGCCCCTGGGGCATGGAGGAACTGTGCACTCGAAAGTTTCAGCGGGTTGTGGCTGAACGGCTGGCGGCGGCCGGCGTCGCCAGCCTGCGGTTCGACTATCATGGCGCTGGGGACGCGCTCGATCCGGAGGACGTCGTGCGTGCGGCGGACTGGCTTTCCGACACGCGAGCGGCGCTCGACTATCTAAAACGTCTTTCCGGTTGTTCCAGGGTGGTCGTCATCGCTCAGGGTCTCGGCTGTCTGATCGCCATACAGGCGCTCGCCGATACGGCCGACGTCGGTTCCATGGCGCTTCTGGCGCCCGTCGTCTCCGGCCGGAGCTATCTTCGCGAACTGGCGATGTGGTCGTCCATGATCGACGATGGTCTTGGTCTTCGTCCCGGGCAGCGCATGGCGGAGGCGGGGGCGATTGCAGGCATGGCCATGCCGGTGGGTGTTGCTGATGCTATCAAGAAGGTCAATCTTGCAAAGCTGAATGTTGCTCCTGCGCGGAGCATTCTGGTGCTGTCGAGACCGGGCCGGGCGAGCGACAGCGATTTTGCCAAACAACTCGCCGCGATTGGTGCGGAGGTGGGGGAGGCGGAATTTGAGGGATATGACGATCTCGTATCCAGTCCCACACTCTCGAAAATACCCGGCGATGTGGTGAAGTGGCTTCGGGACTGGGTCCTGTCCAAGACCCAGACCACGGATGCGGCGGGTCCGCAGGAAGATTTCATCGTCAACGCTCCGCAGCGCGGTCGCGGTTTTCTGGAACAGCCGGTGCAATTTGGAGAAGCCGGCCGGCTTTTCGGTGTTTTTTGCGAGCCTGATGATCGGCTGGCGGTCTCCTCGGTCCTTCTGCTCGGCGCGGCCTACGACCGGCATGCGGGTTGGGGCAGGCTTTCCGTGCAAACGGCCCGTTCGCTCGCGCGGGAGGGTATCGCTTCGCTACGGTTCGACGCGGCCAATATTGCCGACAGCCCCCCGGTCAAAAACGCGCCCGATCAGGTTCTTTACGATGCGGCGCAGAATGACGACGTGGCCGCTGCGCTCGATTTTCTCAGTCGGCGTGGCAAAGGACCCGTCGTTGCAGCTGGGCGCTGCAGCGGCGCCTACCTCGCCTTCAACGGCGCGCTTGCCGAAGACCGGATCAGCGGGGTGGTTGCGGTCAATCCGGTTGTGTTCCACTGGCGGAAAGGCCGCTCGGTCGATGAAGCGCTGCACAAACCGCCACGTTCCTTTGGGGAATACAGCCAGCGTTTTCGCCAGGGCGCTACGTTCAAGCGTCTCGTCAGCGGCGATGTCGATGTGGTGAGCGCCGGTCGCAATATCGCCAAGGCGACGCTCAAGAAGCTTTCGATAAAAACGGCAAGGCTTTCCCGCCGGGGGAGCGAGGAAGGGCGTGCCGTCTACGGTGCTTTCGACAAGCTCAAGACAAGGGATGTGTCCATCAGCCTGCTTTACAGCGACAATGACGACGGGCTTGAGCATTTCCGGTATTATTTCAACGCCGATGGCAGGGGCCTGTCGGCCTACCGGAATGTGTCGCTGACGATTATTCCTGACGCCGACCATAATCTTTCAACGCCGGAGGCCAGAAAAGCCTATATCGATGCGGTGAAGCTGATGGCTCTAAAAGGAAAATCGCCGGCTGGAGCCTAGCGAGACGACATCGCCGGAAGGGGGCGTTTCGGATGTTGCTGTCTCCGGCAGAAGGTCGATTTTCCTGGTTTCACCGGGTGCGAGATGGAACCAGCTTTCCGAGGCGCGGTAATCTTGCGCCGTGATATGGACGGATTGCGCCAGCCGGTCCGTGCCGATTTCGAGCGACCAGATGCCGTTCGCCTCGCTCACCCCCACTTGAAGGTTGGCGGCGTGCAGTGCTTTTTTCCGACCGAGAGGAAAATGGAATGCGTCGGCGATGACAGATCCGGTCGCGACATTGCGGAGCCGGGCCACCGTCACATCATGGGAGGGCGGGCCGAAACGATAGGCATAGGTCGTATCGAAAAAGGCGCCGAACAAATCGGTTGCGGCGATGGTCTGGCTCTGTCGCGGCGAGAGCGTGAGCGGCCGTTTGGCATGAACGACGGGTTGCGTGCCATCGCGCAGGCAGGTCAGTTCCAGCATGGCGTCAAGGTTGTCGCCGGTTTCGTTGATGACATGAATGTCCAGCCCGTTGGTACCTTCATCGGAAAGGCTGACCTGGATGGGACGAAACGCTCTTTTCAGCGCATGCCAGACGGATTTGGGTCTGCCGGTGGCATCGATGATACCCCAGCCAGCGCCGGGAACGATATCCTGCAAGGTCCAGACCAGGGCGCCCCCGCAAGAGGACGCGTCGCGACGCCATTCGGCGAAGGTTGCTTCCATGACCTCGGCAGTGACGGCACGAGACATGTCGAGATAGAGGCCGCCATCCTCCCGACGCAGCACGTCCGGCTCAACGTCGTAAAGCAGTTTCAGATAATGGTCGCGAATATCCTCGAAATCCCAGGAAGCGCCGCGATCGCGTGGCGTGCGCGCCTTCCAGCGCGGATCATGCACCGCCAGTGCGGGAAGATGTCTGTCCAGCGTTTCCTGTTCGGGAATATTGGCGAAGGCCAGGCACTCTGCAGCAAAGCGGAGATTGGCCCGGCGGGCATCTTCCAGCGGACGGCAATAGGCGCCCACACCGTAATAATGACCAACTCCGGCATTGGGAAAGAAGGGCAAGGCGCCGCCTGAAGGGGAATTCGCCACATAGGCCGCGTCTGGCCGTTTTTCGGTCAGGACTTCGGGCAAAATTGTCTCGGTGAGGGTTCCCTTCCATATCTGTTCCGGCAGACCGAGCATCGCGCCCTGCTGGTACATTTCGCTACCGCCGCAAAAAACGGTCAGCGAAGGGGAAAGGGCGGTCGCCTCGAGGAACTGCGAGACTTCCGTAACGATGTGCTGGCTGAGCGCCTCATCCTTTGCCGGATAATCAAAATTGGCAAGCATGGCGTCCTGCCAAACCATGATGCCGAGTTCATCGCACAGCGCGAAGAACTCCGGCGTTTCATAGGCCATCGTGCCGCCGACGCGGATCATGTTCATGCCGGCTTCGGCAGCTTTTCGAAGCCAAGGCTCATAGTCCGGTCTTGTTCCCGGCAGCCGCACGATGTCGGCGGTCGTCCAGACTGCGCCCCGGCAGAAAACGGGGTGCCCGTTTATCTGGATGCCGAAACCGTTGCCGTTTTCGCCGTAACCCGCCTCTACGCGCCTGAAGCCCGTGCGCCCGAGCCTGTGTTGCTTACCATCCAGTTCCAGAACGACTTCATGGAGCGCCGGTCTGCCGTGGGTATGCGGCCACCACGTCTCGACATCGGGTATGTGGAGTTGGCCTAGGAGCCTGCCGTTTTCACCCCCGAAAAGATCGACGCCGTAGCCCGCGCAGGTGAGCCGTGCGGATGGAATGTCGTGGTTCGCCTCCAGGGCGATGTTGACCGTTCCCGTCCCGGTTTCGTCGAGCGAGGACCGGACTGTGCAGAGCACGCCTGCCTGTCTTATAAGGCTGATGGGTCGCCATGGGCCGGCGGCATGGATTTCCGGGCACCAGCCTGGCATATATCCGAGCGCCGTGGTGCGAATCAGCCGCAGACCTTGGGTGTTCATCATCTGCGGCCGCCAGCGGGCGCGGGGACCGGTTTTTTCGAGCCTTGGCGAAAGTGCCCGGAAGCAGATGGACAGTTCGTCCGCGCCCGTCAGTTCAACCGGTACTTCCAGCCTTTCGAACATGCTCTGGCTGGCGGCGATCAGTTCGCCGTTGAGGAAGATTTCTGCAATCGTGGACAGGCCGTCGAAGCGCAGGATCGCCCGCTCCCGCACATCGGAAATCATCGTCAGACGGTACCAGGCATCCCTGTCGTTCAATGGTGTCGGATTGAGACGGTCAAATTTTCCGGCCAGTTCCAGAGCTTGCGCCACTGTTCCGGGAACGGATACGTGAAGGCTTTCAAGGGTTGCGGGAATATCCGAGGGCGTTTCGCAGGCATTGGCCGGCGTCATTGTCAGCGTCCAGCCTTCGCTTAGTAATTTTTCGCTTTCGCGCGGAAGATAAGTCCTCACGCGGCCTCGCTGGTGTTCGACAATTTTGCCGCAAGGGCTTCCATCACACCATCCCATGCATCCGCAGCCGGATCGAGCACCGAGGCGAGCGCGTCGAATTTGCGGCGCGTGACGGCGCGAGCGAGCTGGAACTGCACGGTCTTGGCGACCTCGGATATGCGTAGCGCGTGGTCTCTTGCTTCAGCAAATTCGCTCTTGTCCAGCCATTCGAGGTGGCTCGCCGCCAGTTCGAAATTGGCGCCGAGCTGGCGCAGCGTATTGAAGGCATATTTGTGGAAAAAGCCGAACGGCCGGTCTGCCACCTTCTCGACCTGAGCCGGAAACACGGCTGCAAAAGCCCTGACCGGATTGTCGGATGGTCGCCTCGAAAAATGAAACTTCAGCAGCCGTTCGGCCGTTTTGCGGATATGCGCCGGCGAAGGGTTGCTGTCTGCGAATTTCGCAAATTCCGTATAAGGCAGGAACGTCGGCTCGCTCTCTGACAGGTGATGCTGGAACAGGCCGTCGAAATCTTCGCCCGACAGGTGGAAAAAGCCTGCATTATGAAAATAATCGAGTTCCCGGTTTGCGAGGTCCAGCCGGTTGATGGCGATGGTGGTCTTGCCATGTTCCTTCCGGTAGCCCACCCCGTGGGTATCGGGCATATAGAAGCTGTCCATCTCGATCAGGCAGATGCGGCCGCGCTCCAGCTGCGCTTCGATATGGTTTTCCACCCGGTCGAAGATCGCAAGTTCGGTGGCGCGAACGCCATAAAGTGCTTCCAGATCTTCCAGCGGCACTTTGAAGAAGGTGAAGTGGTCGCCTTCGAAATCCTGCGTCAGTGTGAAGCCGAACATGGCCTCAGGCGGCAACCCTTTCGAGGCCAGCACCTCGATCCACAAATCGATGTAGCAATTGGTCTCCGGCCACATTCTTTCCGAAGAATGAAGCGGGTGCTGCACATAGTTTTTGGGATTGAGACCGGGGAAAATCTGCCGCATGAATGGTTAGCCCCAGAGTGTTTTCAAGGCCTTTTCGGGCCATGTTTTTACATCCAGTCCGTGATGCGCAAAAAGTGCCAGCGCAATGCGCTCAAGGCCGAAACCGACGCAGGCGGTGTGAGCCACATCACCGTTGTCGAGGTTCAATCCCCATTTCTGGCCAAAGGCGTCCTGATGGTAATTGAAGCTCATGCAGGCCGTCGGGTTGGTGGCGGATGTGACGGGAATCAACAGTTCGAATTTCAGGTTCTGGTCGCGCTGGTTGTTGGCGAGCATTTTGCCGGCGCGGCCGAAGAAGGGATCGTTGGCCACGTCGATGGTCACTTCAAGGCCCACGGCTTCCATCATCGCCACGCCGCGATCCATCCATGTCTGGCGGAATTCGGTCACATCACTCTCCGTGCCCATGCGCACATATTCCCGCATGCGGAACAGCTGCTGACGTGCCGGGTCCTTGGAGGGCTCATGGCGGAAACAATAGGACTGGATGTCGTAGAGACCGCCGCCGGAAGGCAATGCGCCGCGCTTGGCGATGGTCGGATAAAGAGGGTAGCAAGCGGCCGGCGTCAGCACGATATCGGTTGCTTTCTGGTCCTTTGTCCAGTCGCCGCCCTCATCCATGGATTTGAGGAGGCTCACATGGTCAAGTTCGCAACCGCAGAAGGAATGCACTGTGCCGGCAAGCTGCGGGAAGCTTTTCATGTAACCGCTCTTTTCGAAATAGGCGCGGTTGATGCCGGGCGGAAAGCGGATCGCCTCTGCACTGTCCGGGCCGCCGGTGCGGTCGATCAGGCGTTCGAATGCGGCAATGACATCCTCGAACTGGCCGCTGCGTCCATAAAGACCATCGACACCCGTTTCAATCAGCAGGCCTTCTTCGAACAGTCGATCGAGAAACGATGTTTGCATATCCATGGTCTTATCCCAAGAGGCTGGTGTCCTGCTTGTGAACCAGCAGGAGATTGGCGGAATTGCCGAGAATACGGTCGTTGGAAATCATCAGGCGCGCGGAATGCGCGTCGCGAAGGTGTCGGCCAAGGCTGTAGGGCGTACCGTTCTTGTAACCCATGATGCCGCAGACCAGCATCGCGTGGTCGATGATCTCCAGAATGGTTTCCGAAGAACAGATCTTCACATTGTTCATTGCAACCGCGAACGCCATGGACATCAGCTTGTCCGGGTCGCTCTTGGTGTCCTCGTAAGCCTTTACGCCCGCAATGACGTTGGATTTGACCACCTGCAATTTGGTGGAAATTTCGGCAATGTGGATAGCGCCTGGCGGTGTGACACCGGGCGACTTGCGTGCTGCCGTCCTGACGAAGGATTGCGCGCGCAGCACCGCATCCGACGCGATGCCATACCACACGGCGCTCCACAGAAGATGCGAGCTTGCAAGCATGGATTGCGCGGCGATTTCCGCAAAGGGTTTTGGGAATATCTGCACCGCCGGTGCCTCGCCGCGGAACAGGAAACCGTCCGAACAGGTGCCACGCATGCCGAGTGTGTCCCAGACATGGGTCTTCTCGAGCGTGTACTGATCTTTCAGGAAGACGGTCATCACCTGATCGGCCGGGGCGGCATCCTTGTGGGCGCGCGAGGTGATGAGGATGGCATCCGCATTGCTGCCGTAAGAAATGACGGTGGCGTCCTTCTCCAGCCGGCAGATGTCTCTTTCGACCTCGATCGCGCAGATGGAATTGCGCAGATTACCGCCGATTCCGCCTTCGGTCGTGGCCGAGGCAAGCAGAAGCTGTTCGCTTGCGATGCGGCTCATGAAGCCCGCATGCCATGGGCTTGTCTCGCCGTGTTCCACAAGGCTCGATGCCTTGATGTGGTGCATGGCGAAAATCATCGCGGTTGCCGAACAGGCCTGGCCAAGCCGGGCGCAGATATCGGCGATTTGCTGTATGGATGCGCCTTCGCCACCAAGAGAGGACGGGACCTGAATGCCGAGAAAGCGCTCTTGTCTCAGCGCCTTGACGGCTTCCTCCGGGAAGCGACCGGTGACGTCCACCTCGTCCGCGTGTTTGGCGGCAATTGCTGCGACGCGGCCTGCGCGCGCGGACAGCGTTTCATCCTGCGGCGCAACGGTCACATTCATCAGGCTGCCTCTTTACCATCCAGAATGAGCTTAACGGTGTCTTCAATGGCCTTGATGCTGGCAAAGGACTTGCGGTTCAAGAGGTTGTCGGGGAATTCGATATCGAAAGCTTCCTCGATACCCAGCATCAATTGCACCGATGCAAAGGAAGAAAGGCCTGCCGCATAAAGATCTGCTTCGTTTTCAATCGTATCGACGGGGGTAGGAAGCTGGCCGAATTTTGCCAGTATTTCACGAATAGTCGCATTCATTCCGACTTATCTCCCATGAATTTAACATCAGGATGGTTTGTGCTTATCGTTAATTTGAAAACGATAATATTCGCCTAAACCGTTAGGTTAATTACCACTAACGGCGCTTTTGTTGTTCGTCCACCTTTGCCAGCCATCAGCAGCACCCTTGACAAATGTCGGGCGGTGTTTTCTCTTGTGTCCATTCACCAGGGGTGTCCCGTCAAGGGGCTGAGATTCTGCTTTTATGCGCAGTGACCCGTTGAACCTGATCCAGTTCATACTGGCGTAGGGACGGTGCAAAGACCGAAGGTCGGATTGCGTGTAACGTGCGCTGCCGACGCTTCGGTATTTTCCATCATTCCGGCTCGAACTGGGTCTCCACTGTCAAACTTTGGAGCCTCATGATGAATATCGTTGCCAAGAATATCCCGCTTGTCGTCACAACCGGGCCGCATCCCGCCTCCACGAAAATCCACAAAACCGGAATTTTGCATCCGCATATTCGCGTGCCGATGCGCGAAATCGCCGTCCACCCGACGGCGGGCGAACCGCCGGTCACGGTCTATGATTCCTCAGGCCCCTATACCGATCCATTGCATAACGTTCTGATCGAAAAGGGTCTACCGCGCCTGCGTCACGACTGGGTCGTAGCGCGCGGCGATGTCGCGGCTTACGACGGGCGGCATGTCAAGCCGGAGGATAACGGCTTTGCCACCGGTGAGCGTCTCACGCCGGAGTTTGCCGTGCGCCACCAGCCGCTTAAGGCCACGGAAGGAAAAGCCGTAACGCAGCTTGCCTATGCGCGGGCAGGCATCATCACGCCGGAAATGGAGTTCATCGCCATCCGCGAAAATCTGGGGCGCGAAGCGGCGAAGGAGAAGCTGGCTCGTGATGGCGAGAGTTTTGGCGCGCAGATACCCGATTATGTGACGCCGGAGTTCGTCCGTCAGGAAGTCGCATCGGGCCGCGCCATCATCCCGGCCAATATCAATCACCCCGAGCTTGAGCCGATGATCATCGGCCGTAATTTTCTGGTCAAGATCAACGCCAATATCGGCAATTCCGCCGTCACCTCCTCCATGGCCGAAGAGGTGGAGAAGATGGTCTGGGCGATCCGCTGGGGTGCCGATACCGTCATGGATCTTTCGACTGGGCGCAACATCCACAACATCCGCGAATGGATCATCCGCAATTCGCCGGTACCGATCGGCACCGTGCCGCTTTATCAGGCGCTGGAGAAGGTCAACGGCATTGCCGAGGACCTCAACTGGGAAGTGTTCCGCGACACGTTGATCGAACAGGCGGAGCAAGGCGTGGATTATTTCACCATCCATGCCGGTGTTCGGCTGCATTACATTCCGCTTACCGTCAACCGTGTCACCGGCATCGTCTCACGCGGCGGTTCGATCATGGCGAAGTGGTGTCTGCATCACCACAAGGAAAGCTTCCTCTACGAGCATTTCGATGAGATCTGCGACATCTGCCGTGCCTATGATGTTTCCTTCTCGCTGGGTGACGGGTTGCGGCCTGGTTCGATTGCCGACGCCAACGACGCCGCGCAATTTGCGGAGTTGGAGACGCTCGGTGAGCTGACACAGATCGCATGGGCGAAGGATTGCCAGGTCATGATCGAAGGCCCCGGCCATGTGCCGATGCACAAGATCAAGGAGAACATGGACAAGCAGCTGAAGACCTGCGGTGAGGCGCCCTTTTATACGCTGGGGCCGCTGACGACCGATATCGCCCCCGGTTATGACCATATCACGTCAGGCATCGGTGCTGCGATGATTGGCTGGTTTGGCACAGCGATGCTTTGCTATGTCACGCCAAAGGAACATCTCGGTCTGCCTGATCGTAACGACGTGAAGGTCGGTGTCATCACCTACAAGATCGCGGCTCACGCGGCCGATCTCGCCAAGGGGCATCCGGCGGCACAGGTGCGGGACGATGCGCTGTCGCGCGCAAGGTTCGAGTTCCGCTGGGAAGACCAGTTCAACCTGTCGCTGGATCCGGACACGGCGCGCTCCTTCCATGACGAGACCCTGCCGAAGGAGGCGCACAAGGTCGCGCATTTCTGCTCCATGTGCGGGCCGAAATTCTGCTCGATGCGGATTTCCCACGACATCCGCGCCGAGGCGCAGAAGGAGGGGCTGGAGGCCATGGCCGCGCGCTTCAAGGAAGGTGGCGAGCTTTACATGCCGCTCGCGACCCCGGCAGACGGCCAGTAGCATGCGTGTCCTTGTCAAGGGAACGGGGGTCGCCGGTTTGACGGCGGCCTTCGAACTGGCGCGAAACGGCGTGACCGTTGAGGTTTCGGAGCGCAATGCTGAAGCCTCGCGCGGCGCATCCTTTTATGCGGGCGGAATGCTGGCGCCCTGGTGCGAACGTGAAAGTGCGGACGAGGCGGTGCTGACGCTCGGCCAGGCGGCGCTCGACTGGTGGGACGAGGCGACCCCCGGCCTTGTCATCAGACACGGCACGCTGGTCGTCGCGCCCGCCCGCGACAAAGCCGAGCTTTCGCGTTTCGCATCCAGAACCGCAGGGTACCAGTGGGTGGATGAGGGTGAAATCGCCGCTCTGGAGCCTGACCTTGCCGGGCGGTTCCGCTCCGGGCTTTATTTCACGGGCGAGGGGCATCTCGATCCGCGCCTTGCGCTCAAATCGCTGCTTACGCGACTTTGCGGCTTGGGCGTGCGGTTTCATATGGGTATTCCGGTGGATGAGCAGCCGTTCGATCGGGTGGTGGATTGTACCGGCGCTGCGGCGGTGGGCGAGATTGCCAACCTTCGCGGCGTTCGGGGAGAAATGCTCTATCTCGCCACGTCAGAGGTTTCCCTGTCGCGCGCCGTCCGGCTCTTACATCCGCGCATTCCGCTTTACATCGTGCCGCGCGAGCCGGGTCGCTTCATGGTGGGTTCGACGATGATCGAGAGAGAGGATGCCGGAGCCATTTCAGCGCGCTCGATGATGGAGTTTCTGAATGCTGCCTACGCCGTACATCCGGCCTTCGGCGAAGCGGAAATCATCGAGACCGGAACGGGCGTGCGTCCCGCCTATCCCAGCAATCTGCCGAAAGTTACGCAGGACGGCCGGACCGTCTTCATCAACGGCGCCCACCGGCATGGCTTCCTGCTGTCGCCGGCGATGGCGCGGCGGGCGGCCGAAATCGTCTGCCAAAATATCTCTGGAAAGGAACAGGATCATGAAACTTCTGGTGAATGGCGACGAGCTTGATCTCGCCACCGAGACGCTGGCCGGGTTACTCACCAGCCTCGACTATGAAGGCGAGTGGCTGGCGACGGCGGTCAATGGCGATCTGGTGCATTCGGAAGAGCGCGCCGATTATCAACTGAAGGCGTTCGACCGGGTCGAAATCCTCTCACCGATGCAGGGAGGTTGAGGCCATGCTGACGCTTTATGGCCGTGAGGTCTCGTCGCGCCTCCTGCTCGGCACGGCGCGTTATCCGTCTCCCGCCGTGCTTGCCGATGCAGTGCGGGCCAGCAACACGGATATTCTGACGATTTCGCTGCGTCGGGAAACGGCAGGCGGCAAGAAGGGTGGCCAGTTTTTTGAGCTGATCCGCCAGCTGGATCGTTACATTCTGCCCAATACGGCTGGCTGCCATACCGTGAAGGAAGCGGTGCTGACGGCCAAGATGGCGCGTGAGGTTTTTCACACCAACTGGATCAAGCTGGAGGTCATCGGCCATCACGACACCTTGCAGCCTGATGTGTTTGCGCTTGTCGAAGCGGCGAAAATTCTGTGCGACGATGGTTTCGAAGTCTTTCCGTATACGACTGATGATCTTGTCGTGGCGGAAAAGCTCCTGGATGCGGGTTGCAAGGTGCTGATGCCCTGGTGCGCGCCGATCGGCAGCGCCATGGGGCCGCTTAATCTGATGGCGCTGAAATCCATGCGGGCGCGTTTTCCGGATGTGCCGCTGATCGTCGATGCCGGTATCGGGCGGCCGTCACATGCCGTGACGGTGATGGAGCTTGGTTACGATGCCGTTCTGCTCAACACGGCGGTCGCGGGGGCGGGTGCCCGGTCGGCATGGCGGAAGCTTTCGCCCGCGCCATTGAGGCCGGGCATCAGGCTTATGTGGCGGGGCCGCTGGAGCCAAGGGATATGGCCATTCCCTCGACACCGGTGATTGGCACGGCGGTATTTTCCTGATTCACCTTTTGCGTTGACAGTGCCCCGTGGCGGCGAGATACCGGGAGAAAAGGGGAACGGCATGGCGGCACGCAATAATCTTCTGACGGATATCAATGGGATTTTGGTCGGCAATGTCACCGATCTTGCACTCGGTTCCGGCGTCACCGCAATCGTTTTCGAAAAACCCGTAATCGCCTCCGGTTCGGTTCTTGGCGGGGCGCCCGGTGGTCGTGATACCGGCCTGCTCGACCCGGCGATGACGGTGGAAACCGTGGATGCCTTCGTACTTTCAGGCGGTTCGGCCTTCGGGCTGGATGCGGCGGGTGGTGTTCAGGCCGGTCTGCGGGAGATCGGGCGTGGCCTTCAAGTCGGTTCCACCCGTGTTCCCATTGTGCCGCAGGCGATCCTCATGGATCTGCTGAATGGCGGCAACAAGGAGTGGGGGCTGCATTCGCCCTATCGCGAGATGGGATATGCGGCTTTCACGGCGGCGCGTGCGGAGCCCTTCCAGCTTGGAACAGTCGGCGCGGGAACGGGGGCGACCACCGCCACCTTCAAGGGCGGACTTGGTTCGGCAAGCGCTGTCAGTTCCGGCGGTTACAAGGTGGCGGCGATCGTCGCCGTCAATGCGCTTGGCTCTGCAACCGTTGGCACCAGCCGCCATTTCTGGTCCGCGCCTTTTGAAGAGCAGGGCGAGTTTGGTGATTGCGGTTTTCCTGATCGTTTCGAACCGGATCACACCGCGCTTCGTCTCAAGGGGGTCAACCTCACCGCGACGACCATCGGCGCCGTGGTCACCGATGCCGTCCTGACAAAGGCGCAGGCGCATCGCCTTTCCATCATGGCGCATGACGGGCTGGCGCGCGCCGTGCTGCCCGCCCATCTGCCGAGCGATGGCGACACCATGTTCGCGGCTGCGACCGGTGAGAAGCCGCTTGAGGGCGGCGCTCATTTTGCCGAGCTTTGCCATCTCGCTACCATCGTTATGGCGCGCGCAGTGGCGCGCGGTGTTTACGAGGCGACGGCTCTGCCGCAGCACGGTGCGCAGAAAGCCTATCACGATCTTCATGGCCGGGGTTTCTAGCCGATGAGCAATATACATCAGCCACTGAAGCCCGTTCTCCGCATCGATTTTCCGCCCGGAGATCGTCTCGGCCACGGTAAGATCGAGTTGATGGAGCTGATTGTCGAGACCGGCTCGATATCGGCCGCCGGGCGAGCGATGGACATGTCCTATCGCCGTGCATGGCTGCTAGTGGATGCGCTGAACCATATGTTCAGGCAGCCGGTGATCGAATCCCAGCGGGGCGGCAAGCAGGGTGGCGGGGCTGCGCTGACCGCATTCGGTGCCGAATTGCTTGAACGGTATCGCAGCATGGAAAAGCGGATGAATGAGGCCCTGCGCAAGGATATCGACTGGCTTGAGGCCAACCGCAATCCGGATGCCGCCATCATTAATATGGATCGAGAGCTGCCGACTTTATGATCGCATGTACCGGTTTCCCGGGTTCCAGCTGGAGACGTTCGCGCGACAGATCGGTGATGCGCGACTGGATAATATCGCCGCCGCAATCCACCTGAACGGTTACCATGCCATCTTCGCTGGCGGAGATGCCGGCAATATGGCCTTCGAGGATGTTAAGTGCGCTCAGGCCTTCGGGTTTTGCCGTGGCGAGCATGACATCACGCGCCGGTATCAGCACGCGTGCCGGGGTGCGGGGCATTCCTCTTTTTGCTGGAACCTGCAGGAGCGACGAGCAGAGCCTTACGGCAGCAAGCCCGTGCCTTTCATCGAAGCTTTCGATATGTCCCGAAAGGATGCTGCCCGCTTCTCGTCGCTCGAGATGTGCGCTGAAATCCGACCGCGACAGCACATCGGTCGCTTTTCCCTGTGCCTCCACCTTGCCGTCCTTCATAACAACTATGCGGTCGGCAAGGCGGGCGACTTCCTGGATGGAGTGGCTGACATAGACGATCGGGATTTTCGTCTCGTCGCGCAGCCGTTCCAGATAAGGGATGATCTCGGCTTTTCGTTCCTCGTCCAGTGAGGCGAGAGGTTCGTCCATCAACAGTAGTCTGGGCGATGACAGGAGTGCGCGGCCGATGGCGACCCGCTGTTTTTCACCGCCGGAAAGCTTGTTCGGACGACGCTGGAGAAGATGGCCGATGCCAAGCATTTCGATAATGCGGTTTTCATTCGCCCGCTCAGCTTTTTCCGTAGCGAACCATTTGCCGTAGTTCAGGTTCTGGGCAACGCTGAGATGGGGAAACAGCCGCGCTTCCTGAAAAACATAACCAAAACGGCGCCTGTGCGCCGGCAGGAACAGGCGCTTTCCGCTATCGGCCAGCACTTCGCCATCGAGCGATACCTGACCACTATCTGGCCGCAGCAGACCTGCGATGATGCGGATCATCGAGGTTTTGCCGGAGCCAGAGCGTCCGAAAAGCGCTGTAACGCCGCCATCAGAGGTAAATGACGCGTTGAGTTCGAAGGAGCCGAGGCGGTGGCGGGTGGAGACAGAAAGCGTCATTCCATGCTCACCCGTTTGCCGATGATGCGGGCCAGAAACTCCGAGACGAGCAAGGCCGACATGGAAATCACGACGGAAACGATGGTCAGCCGCAATGCGCCTGCATCGCCGCCCGGAACCTGCGTGAAAGTGTAGATGGCTGCGGACAGCGTCTGGGTTTCGCCGGGAATATTGGAAACGAAGGTGATGGTCGCGCCGAATTCGCCCATGGCCTTAGCGAAAGCGAGGATCATGCCCGCGATGATGCCGGGCAGGATCAGGGGAAGCGTGACGGTGAGGAACACCCATAGGGGGCTTGCACCCAGGGTTCCGGCCGCCTCTTCCAGCTTGCTGTCCACCGCTTCGATGGAGAGGCGGATGGAGCGCACCATCAGCGGAAACGCCATGACGGCGCATGCGAGCGCCGCCCCCGTCCAGCGAAAGGAAAAGACGATGCCGAACCAGCTGTCTAGAAACTGGCCGATGGCGCCTCTGCGGCCGAAGAGGACAAGCAGCAGAAAGCCGGTGACGACGGGCGGCAGAATGAGCGGGAGGTGGACGATGCCATTGAGCAGCGACTTGCCCCAAAAGCGCCCGCGCGCCAGCGCGACGGCAACCGCAATGCCGAAGGGCAGGCTGGCGAACATGGCGATGGAGGACACCCACAGGCTGAGCCTGATCGCCGTCCATTCTTCAGGGCTGAGTGTCCACCAATGCAAATCCATATCCTACAATCGTCATCTCTCGCGGTCCCATACGGGATGGGACCGCGAAACGCAGTTTATTTCAAAACGGTAAAGCCTTGCTTTTCGAAGAAGGGCGTAGCCTTGGCGGACTTCAGGAAATCCAGATAGGATTTTGCCGCCGGAGATTTTGCTTCCGAGAGAATGGCGACGGGGTAGATGATCGGCGGGTGGCTGTCTTCCGGGAAGGTGCCGACGATCTTCACGCCCGGATCGGCGGCCGCATCGGTCTGGTAGACGATGCCATAGGGCGCTTCGCCGCGCGACACGAGCAGCAGCGCTGCGCGCACGCTTTCCGCGCCGGCGACTTTCTTTTCCACGGATGACCAGACGCCGAGCTTTTCCAGCGCAGCCTTGCCGTATTTACCCGCCGGAACTGAATCGACCGCGCCCATGGCCAGTCGGCCATCGCCCACCAGTCCGGCGAGATCGAAGTCCTTTTTGATATCGACCGGCTTGGCCTTGTCGGCCGGGGCGACGAGAACGATGCGGTTGCCAAGCAGATTGGAGCGGTTTTCGACGTTGATCAGCTTCTTCTCGGCGACATAATCCATCCAGGCGAGGTCGGCGGAAATGAAGATATCCGCCGGTGCACCCTGCTCGATCTGTTTGGCGAGCGCGGAGCTTGCGGCGTAGGACACGGTCGCTTCGTTGCCGCTTTCCTTCGCCCATTCGGCATTGATCGCATCAAGTGCGTTTTTCATGCTCGCGGCAGCAAACACCGTGACTTTTTCGGCGGCATGGGCGGGAACTACCGCAAAGGATGCCGCCACCCAGAAGGATGTTGCTGCGGCGATGGTTTTGAAGAAGGTGCGGCGTAAGAGTCTCATGGTGTGTTCCCCCGGTTCGAGATATCCTGATGAATATATCGATAGGCCTATAGGGCAATCATTATATTTTCAAGAATATATCGATGCCGCTTAAAAAAGCCGCCACGACCGGCGGCTTTCGGCCTGTTGATCAGAAGCGTTCACCGGCGAAATGGGCAATCTGTGCGCCCGCCTCGTAATAGGCTTCCTTCACTGCCCGGAAGGCCTGCGCTTTTGGTTCGGTCGCGGGAAGAGGCAGGTCGTTTTCGGCGATATCACCGAGAATATGTTGTGCAATCACCTTGCCGAAGGCAGTACCGGGTGCGATGCCGCGGCCATTATAACCGGAAAAACCGACGACATTTTCCGCGAATTTATGGAAACGCGGCACGGCATTGTCCGTCATGCCGATCTGGCCGTACCATTCGCATTCGAATTCCGTCTCGCCCAGTTGCGGGAAAAGCCGCTTCAGCGATCGTTTGGCCCATGCCCGGTGAATGGCGGCACCCGTGCTGCGCAAGGCGCCGACGCTGCCGAAGACCAGCCGACCCGCTTTGTCCATGCGGAACGAGGAGAGGATTTCCTTTGTATCCCAGCAACCTTCTCGGTTCGGCAGGATACTCTTTTGCAGATTGTCGCTAAGTGGTCTGGTCGCGAAGTTGAAGTAGGGCAGGTAGGTCTGTTCGTCGCGGACGATCTGCCACGGCCCGGTGCTGTAGGCTTCGGTGGCGACGACGATCCAGTTGGCGGTCACCGATCCCTGCGGCGTTTTTACCACCCATTTTTCGCCGCTGCGTTCGGTCGACACGACGGGGCTGTCGGTGTGCAGCCGTGCTCCTGCCTTTTGCGCGGTGGCAGCCAGACCACGGACATAGGCCAGCGGCTGAAGCGTGCCGGCGCGCGTATCGAAAAGTGCGCCGGAATAGGCGGTGCTGCCGGTGCGTCTTGCCGTTTCATCGGCATCGAGAAGGCGGACGGGAGCGCCCCTCGCTGCCCATTGTTCACAACGCTCGCGAATTTCGGCGAGCCCTTTTTCACCGACGGCGCAATGCAATGTGCCATTCTTTTCGATCTCGCAGGGAATCGCGTGTTTTTCCACCAATTCGCGCACCAGCAACGGCGCATCACCCAGAAGGCTGAGAAGCCGTTCCCCGTAGGTTTCGCCCAGCACGCCGGGCAACTCCCTCGGCATGACCCACATGCCGCCGTTGATGAGACCGACATTGCGGCCGGCGCCGCCAAAACCGATTTCCCTGGCTTCGAGAAGAACGACATCCATGCCTTTTTCAGCAAGATGAAGGGCGGCGGATTGTCCGGTGAAGCCGCCGCCGACAATCACCACATCGGCAACCGTCTCGCCTTGCAGTGCAGGCGTAGCGGGCGGCTGCGGCGCGGTCTTTTCCCAGAGGCCGTGCGAGCGGGGGTCATTATACATCGTTCCACCATTTTCCGGGCGAGTTCATTTGTTTTCCGTATGAGTGACAAGTCCTTGTTTATGAGACTTTACAAGTGGCTTCACCTGTTGAATATCGACATATCGTCAAGAGTTCATTCCGTGAGGGAATATGGTTCTACCGCCTCGCCGCTTCTTACCGTCGCTTTCGCTGCTTGCGGCCTTTGAAGCCGCCTCGCGCACGGGCAGCGTGACCGCGGCGGCGAGAGAACTCGGGCTCACTCAAGGCGCGGTCAGCCGGCAGATCCTCGCGCTTGAGGAGCAGCTTGGCGTGGCGCTGTTTCTGCGCGAACGGCAGACAATCCGGCTCACCCGGGCGGGGGAGGGTTATGCGCGGGAAATCCGGGAGGCCCTGCGGCGAATATCGACCGCGTCGCTCAATCTGCGCGCCAATCCGGATGGCGGCACGCTCAATCTCGGTGTTCTGCCAAGCTTCGGCACACGCTGGCTGGTGCCGCGTCTTCCCGATTTCATCGCCCGACATCCGGGTGTCTCGGTCAATCTTCTAACGCGTTCGTCGCTGTTCGATTTCCGTACGGATACCGTCGATGCGGCGATCCATTTCGGTTTGCCGCATTGGCCGGGTACCGAGCTCGTTTTTCTGATGCATGAAACAGTCATTCCGGTGTGCAGTCCCGCTTTCAGGGAGCGCTACGGGCTTTCACAGCCGGGCGATCTGGTGCATGTGCCGCTGCTGCACATGACGACGCGGCCGGATGCCTGGGAACAATGGTTTCGCAGCCATGATGTGGTTTTCGACAATGTGCATGGCATGCTTTTCGATCAGTTCACGACGATTGCCGAGGCGGCGAGTGCCGGGGTGGGGGTATCGCTCATTCCGTCCTTCATGATCGGGGAGGAGTTGCGAAGCGGCCGGCTTGTCGCGGCGGTTACCGGCGAGGTGGAGAGCGAAGAGGCCTATTATCTCGCCTGCATGCCGGATCGCGCCGGTTACGCTCCGCTTGAAAGTTTTCGAAGCTGGATCGTTTCTCAGGCCGCAATCGGGGCTGGTGGCAGTTGATCAGACATTTCGGCCTAAACCGGCAGGCGGTCTTGCAAGACCGGCGCGGCTAAGCCAATAGTGCGCCATGACGCGTGGCGGAGAGCCACGCACCGCAAGTTCCAATACGGGAGATGTCCGTGAAGCCCATTTTTGTCCAGCTTCAATGCGAGCCCGGCAAGACCTATGATGTCGCCGATGCCATCTATAAAACGGAGCTGGTTTCCGAGCTTTATTCCACCAGCGGCGAATATGATCTGATGCTGAAGATCTATCTTCCGCAGGAAGAGGATATCGGCAAGTTCATCAACCAGAACATCGTCAATATTCCAGGCATCGTCCGCTCGTTGACGACGCTGACCTTTACCGCGTTCTGACGCGCGTCTGGTCGGCGAGAGAGTCTTTTCAGCCCAAGGATCTCGGCTGGCTGGATTCCTGTGACAAGCACAGAAATGAGAGGTGGGAGCTCCACGAGCGCGCGTGGCTTTTGGACTCTAATCCGGATTTGAAAAAGCTATTTCAACTTAGTGTAGGGCGTATTGATACACCCCGTCGTGGTTCACGACAGACCAGCGGACGAATTGTCAGGCAATAGAAAAGCGCGCCATTGGCCCAGTATTCGGGATCCGATATTGGGCGCGCTTTGGTTTTGATAGGTCCGTGAGCGGGTGATGGGTTTCCCGCATCAGGCCGCGGCCAGATTCCGGCTGCGCACGAGATTGCGAATTGCAATCCGCACATCGTCGGCGCTGTCGAACTTCTGTTCGTCCAGGTCGTGAACGTGGAACTTCACCGCGATGAACTTCAGCCGGTCGTTGTCCGGTATGACGATGCCGACGGGTTCGCCAGCGAATTCAATAACTTGCTTTTGCATAGGTATACTCCCGCTGTGGCTCATTAACACAGCATGTTGTCGAACTGATTTTCAGAAAATTGAGACCGTCAGGTCACATTCGACAGCAGCGGGAACACGTGGATTTAAATCCAGCATTCCAGGACTCAAGACCAAGGATTGCGTTGATGCGAATATATTTTGACATGACACACTCCCTGTATTGGTGTTGGTCCGGAATCAGGAGACTCGCTCTCCAGTTCCACACTGATAATCCAGACCACCATTAAAATCAATGCTGATTGTTATAGGTAGAATATTTTTCTTTATGATGACAGGAGAGGGGCGGAAATGTGAAATTTTTGTTTTCGTTCGACGCCGCTTTGAAAAGCCCGGCACGGCGGGCTTTTTATGCTTTTTTTAATCGTCGCCGGATGCAGGCGGCGGGTAAATATGATCGTTTCCGTTGAAGTCGGAGACCGAGTAGCAGCCATCGCGGGTTTTTTCGGCCGCATTCGGGCCGATCGTGGCCTTGCCGTGACCGCCCGGAATGTCGAGAACGTAGGTCGGCTGACAAAGACCGGAGACATGCCCGCGCAAGGCGGAAACGATTCGCTGCCCCTCGTCTATCGTCAGCCGGAAATGGCTGGTGCCAGGCGCGAGGTCGGGGTGGTGCAGGTAATAGGGCTTGATACGGTTTTCGACAAAGGCGCGCATCAGTTCGGCGAGAATTGTCGAATCATCGTTGATGCCCTTCAAAAGCACGGTCTGGCTGACCATGGCGATGCCGGCATCGATCAGCCGCGCGCAGGCACTTCTGGCTGCTTGCCCAAGTTCGCGTGCGTGGTTGGCGTGCAGGGCCACATAGGTGGTTTTGCCGCTGGCCTTCAATGCCTCGATCATCCGCCCGTCGATTCGTTCGGGATCGACGACCGGTACACGGGTGTGGAAGCGAACGATTTTGACATGCGGTACGTCTTTCAGCCGCGTCATCAGGTCGGACAATCGCCGCGCCGAGAGCACCAGCGGATCGCCGCCGGTGAGGATGACCTCCCAGATGGCCGGGTTGGCTTTTATATAGTCGAATGCGGCGTCCAGCTCTTCCGGGCTCATCATGCCGTTGCCCTGCGGCCCGACCATTTCGCGGCGGAAACAGAAACGGCAATAGACGGGGCAGACATGCACCGCCTTCAAAAGCACCCGGTCCGGATAACGGTGGACGATGCCATGGACGGGGCTATGTGCACCGTCGCCGATCGGATCGTCCTGTTCTTCGGGAAGGTGGACGAGTTCGGCTAGGTCCGGCACGAATTGCCGCGCGATGGGGTCCTGCGGATCGCGGCTGTCCATCAGATCGGCCATTGTCGGTGTGATGGCCAACGCGTAACGCTGCGTCACCGCGCGCAGGTCCTCGAGCGCCTCGGGCTTGATCAACCCCGCCTCGAGAAGCGCTTCGGGTGTCTTTATGGTTTCAAGCCTTGTCATCGTCCGTATTCCGCGACAGGTGCCCACATGACCAGATCGATGCGGGGCGCGCCGGTTGCCAGCATCACCAGTCGGTCGAAACCGAGTGCTATGCCGCTTGCCGGCGGCATGATCGCCAGCGCCGCCAGAAAATCCTCGTCCAAAGGATAGGTCTCGCCGTAAACCCGCTGCTTCTCAACCATCTCCATTTCGAAACGCCGTCTCTGTTCGGCAGCATCGGTCAATTCGCCAAAGGCATTGGCAAGTTCCACGCCACACGCATAAAGCTCGAACCGTTCCGCCACTCGCGCATCACCAGGCGATTTGCGGGCAAGCGCAGCCTCGCTGGTGGGGTATTCATCGAGAATGGTGGCGCGGCCGAAGCCCAGTTCGGGTTCTACCCGCTCCACGATAACGCGGCTGAACATATCCGCCCAGATGTCGTCCTCGGCCACACGGATTCCCGCATTGGTGAGGCTTGCGGCAAGGTGCTGGCTATCCGTCTCGCCGTTTCGGTCAATCGTCGCCAGAAGATCAATTCCCGCATAGCGATCGAAGGCTTCGGCGACGCTCAGACGTTCCGGTTCGAGGAACGGATCGACGCTGCGGCCACGATAGGTGAAATTGTTTGTTTTGGCGGTTTCTGCCGCCAGCGCCAGAAGATTGGAGCTGTCCTTCATCAGGGTCTCGTAGGTTTCGCCGACCCGATACCATTCCAGCATCGTGAATTCTGGGTGGTGCAGGGGGCCTCTTTCCCGGTTTCGATAAACATGGGCGAAACAGAAAATGCGTTCTTCACCGGCCGCGAGCAATTTCTTGCAGGCGAATTCGGGCGAGGTGTGGAGATAAAGCGGGGCAGCGTCGCCGGCCGGCGTCAGTCCCTGGGTGGCGAAGGCGTGCAAATGTGCCTCGTTGCCGGGAGAAATCTGCAATGTGGCGGTGTCTACCTCGAGAAAGTCCGCGCGCGCGAAATAACTGCGAAATTCCGACTGGATCGCGTTGCGTCCAAGCAGAAAGGCGCGGCGGTCGGCGTGGACGTCGGG
Source organism: Rhizobium sp. AN6A (assembly GCF_900215635.1). Classification (NCBI taxonomy): domain Bacteria; kingdom Pseudomonadati; phylum Pseudomonadota; class Alphaproteobacteria; order Hyphomicrobiales; family Rhizobiaceae; genus Rhizobium; species Rhizobium sp. AN6A. Next base: position 742,546 of record NZ_OCNC01000004.1, on the reverse strand, counting down.
CGTCCACCAGGGCGACATTGTCTCGTTGCTTGAGCCCATCTCTTTTTTCTTTTCCGTCTTACCTGCTGGCCTTGTTACGGATAAACGGCCCGCAAAACGCCTGATCGCATCATTTAAAGCAATTCCGGGCGGAAAACCGCTAGGCACTCTTCCGCGAATTGCTGTAGAAGGCTGGCAATTCGCGCGGATTTAAGGTAGTTGCGCCCCAGAAAAAAGACAAAACGTCTGCCGGGCCGGTGCTATCGCGCAGTCCTTTACGACGCATTTCATCGAGTTACAAGGAAGTCATATGGTCAAGGTTATCGCCTCATCCGTCCGCAAGGGCAATGTTCTCGACGTGGACGGCAAGCTCTACGTTGTTCTCACCGCGCAGAACTTTCACCCGGGCAAGGGCACGCCGGTCACGCAGGTTGACATGCGCCGCATCGTTGACGGCGTGAAGGTTTCCGAGCGCTGGCGCACGACCGAACAGGTCGAGCGCGCTTTCGTCGAAGACCTGAACTTCCAGTTCCTTTATGAAGACGGCGAAGGCTTCCACTTCATGAACCCGGCAAACTACGACCAGGTCGTTGTCGATGTCGAGACGATGGGCGACCAGAAGGCCTATCTGCAGGAAGGCATGACCTGCGTTCTTTCCATTCACGAAGGCAATCCGCTGGCTGTCGAACTGCCGCGCCACGTCACGCTGGAAATCGTGGAAACGGAACCGGTTGTGAAGGGTCAGACGGCTTCTTCTTCCTACAAGCCGGCAATTCTTTCCAACGGCATCCGCACCATGGTGCCGCCGCATATCGACGCCGGTATCCGCGTGGTCATCGCGACGGAAGACAATTCCTACGTCGAGCGCGCCAAGAACTGAGCCTGACGGCAGGTTAAACAAAAAGCACCGGGCGACCGGTGCTTTTTTTGTGTCTGGAATACAAAAAAAGCCCGCGTCTCGACGCGGGCTTTTCATTTGCCTTGAGGCGTTTCTTACATGCCCTTTGCAGCGGCCACGGTTGGGCCGGCGGACTTCTTCGGGGCAGGCTGGCCAACGGCATAACCGCCACCGAGAGCCACGTTGAGCGAGACATAATCCTGCGCGGTCGTCTGGATCGCCGTGGCAAGGTTTGCCTGCGCATCGGAGACCGACCGCTGGGCATCCAGAACGTCGAGCAGAGACGAAGCACCGTCACGATAGCTGGCTGTCGAGAGCTGCAGCGCTTCCTGGTAGGATGAGACAGTCTTTCTCAGCGCGTCGACGGTACGCTGGTCGCGATTGATGGCGGCCAGGGCGTTTTCGACTTCTTCAACTGCATTGAGAACGGTTGCCTTCCAGACGAGATATTGCTCGCGTGCTTGCGAGTTCGCGATGTCGACATTGGCGCGCAGTCTGCCACCATCGAGGATCGGGAGAGTGAGGCTCGGACCGAAGGACCAGCTATTGGCCGTTCCCCTGCCGCCGCCACTCAGGAAATTGTAGCTCGGGGTGATCGCGCCACCAAGCTCGATGCTTGGATAAAGCTGTGCCTCGGTTACACCGATCGTGGCGACCGCAGCGGCGAGATTGCGTTCAGCGACGCGGATGTCCGGACGGTTGCGGATAAGGTCGGCCGGGATGCCGGTGCGGGGAACTGCGCGCGCAACAGGCTGGCGTGCGCCCTTCTGCAGCTCGGCGATGAGCGACGAGGCCGGCATGCCGAGCAGGGTCGCGATGCGGTGGGCTGACTTGCGGAAGCTGGTTTCGAGGCCGGGTATCTGCGACAGCGTTGAATTGACCAGACCTTCGGACTGGACGACATCGAGACGCGAGGCTGCACCCGCTTCGAGCTGCAGCTTCGTCAGATCGAGCGTTTCGCGGCGTGAACCCAGGTTCTGGCGGGCAATCGCCAGGCGCTCCTGATAATAGCGCACGTCGATATAGGCCGCGGCAACTGACGAAATCAGCGTCAGGCGCTGAACGTCGACGGTGGAGTACGCGGCGTCAAGCGACGCATCGGCGCTTTCCGTTGCACGGCGATAGCGACCGAACAGGTCGAGGAACCAGGAAACGCTAAGGCTGCCGTTGGACACGTTGGTGACGGGAACGTCACGGTAGCTGCCCTTGGTCTCGCTGGTCGTGTGGCTGCCACTGCCTGTCAGGCTCGGCAGGCCGCCGGCGCCGTCCACGATCACCTGGGCCTGCGCCTGATTGATGCGCTCGATTGCCTGCATCACGGTGAGGTTCTGCGCAAGGCCAGTGGAGACGTAACCGTTCAGGCGGTTGTCGTTAAAGGCCGTCCACCATGCAACGCTGCTGATGTCGCCATTACTGGTTTTTCCGGCTTCCGCGAACTTTCCCGGCAATTGAATTTCCGGCGTCTTGTGGTCGGGTCCGACAACGCAGCCCGAAAGCAGTAGCATTGTCAGGGGAATAGTAGCGCGAATAGACAGCATATAATTTTCCCAATTCTCTGGTTGGCTTACCAAGCGCGGCTTGCTGACAAATGGGCTGCGCGGTCGATATGCCCTAGAAACGTGCGTTTGCCAAATCGGCCATATTTCTAGCAGCGTATTAACGGTTGGCACAGCCCATTTTTGTTTTGTTAACGCCTTGAAAGGCGACGAATGATGACGAAAAAGGACGGAACGAAGAAAATTCCGAGCAGTGTTGCAGAAAGCATACCACCCAGCACCCCGATACCGATTGCATTTTGCGCAGCAGAACCCGCTCCGGTTGCGATCGCGAGAGGCACGACGCCGAGGATGAAGGCGAGCGACGTCATGATGATCGGACGCAGGCGCAGCTTCGCCGCCTCCAGTGCCGCCTCCACCAGACTTAACCCGTGCTCCTGCCTCTCCTTGGCGAATTCAACGATCAGGATCGCGTTTTTCGCGGCAAGGCCGATAGTCGTCAGCAGGCCCACCTTGAAGTAGACGTCGTTCGTCTGGCCGAAGAAATGGGCCGCAGTCAAAGCGCCGAGGACACCCACCGGGACAGCCAGAATGACCGAGAACGGGATCGACCAGCTTTCATAAAGGGCAGCCAGGCAAAGGAACACGATGAGAACCGACAGCGCGTACAGCATGGGCGCCTGCGAGCCGGAAAGGCGTTCCTGATAGGAGATGCCCTGCCATGCCACGGTGTAACCGCCTGGCATGCTTGCCGTCAGACGTTCCATCTCGTCCATGGCTTCGCCGGAAGCAACGCCTGCGCCGGCGGTGCCTTCAAGCGAGATCGCGCCCGTACCGTTGTAGCGTGCCAGTGACGGTGGCGCGTTGATCCACTTCACCTCGCTGAAGGAAGAGAAAGGTACCATTTCGCCGCTGGTGTTGCGGGCATACCAGAACTTCAGGTCGTCCGGCTGCATGCGATAGGGCGCATCGCCCTGAACATAGACCGGCTTGAGTTCGCCGTTCAGGGTGAAGTCGTTGACATCACGTCCGGCAAAGATCGTCGACAGCATGAGGTTCACGGAGGAGAGATCGACGCCCATGGCCCCCATCTTTTCCTGATCGAGAATGATCTTCATCTGCGTTTCGTTGTCCTGGCTGTCGCTTCGCAGAGAGCTGATCTTCGGATTGCTTGTTGCAAGCGCAATCAGGTCCTTGGAGGTGGCTGTCAGAGCGTCGGTGCCGTTGCGGCCGCTATCCACGAGATACATGGAGAAACCGCTCGACGTGCCCATGCCCTGAATTGCCGGCGGCAAAAGCGGGAATACCTGTGCATCGCGGAAGCCGAAGAACGTACCCATGGCCCGCTGCACAATGGCGGCGGCGTGTTGATCGGGTGCGGTTCGCTCGGAAAAGTCCTTGAGCCTGGTGAAGACGATCGCGTTGTTCTGACCTGAACCGCTGAAGCTGAATCCAAGCACGCCGAAAACCGATTCGACGTTGGCTGCTTCTTTTTCACGGAAGTAGCTTTCGACCTGTTTTACCACCTCATTGGTGCGTTCGATGTTCGAACCGGTCGGTGTCTGGATGATCGTCAGCAGCACGCCCTGATCTTCCTGTGGGAGGAAGGAGCTTGGCAGTTTGGTGAAGAACCAGGCGCAGCCGCCGACGACGATCAGGAAAAGAATCGTCACACGCAGGGGCCGCTTCAGCAGATAGCCGATCGACGAAACATAGCCGTCCGTCGTCTTGCCGAAGCCGCGATTGAACCAGGCACCCGGTCCACGCTGCTTTTTGGTATGGTCGATGGGCTTCAGCATTGTTGCGCACAGCGCCGGCGTCAGAACGATGGCGACCACCGCCGAAAGCAGCATGGCCGAAACGATCGTGATCGAGAACTGGCGATAGATGATACCAGTCGATCCGCCAAAGAAGGCCATGGGAATAAACACGGCGGTCAGGACGAGCGCGATGCCGATGATGGCACCGGTTATCTCGCCCATCGATTTTTCCGTCGCCTCGACCGGCGACAGGCCCTCTTCCGACATGATGCGCTCGACGTTTTCAACAACGACGATGGCGTCATCCACGAGAAGGCCGATCGCCAGAACCATGGCGAACATGGTCAGCGTGTTGATGGAATATCCGGTTATTGCGAGGATGCCGAACGTGCCGAGGAGCACGACGGGCACGGCGATCATCGGAATGAAGGTGGCGCGCAGGTTTTGCAGGAAGACCAGCAGCACGACGAAGACGAGAATGATCGCCTCGATCAGCGTATGCACCACTTTCTCGATCGACAGCTTCACGAAGGGTGTCGTGTCGTAGGGATATTCGATCGAGACGCCTGCAGGCAGCGAGCCCTCAACGGCGGTAAGCGCGGACTTGACACGCGCTGCGGTGTCGAGCGCGTTGGCGCCCGTGGCGAGATTGACCGCGAAACCGGCCGAAGGACGGCCGTTCGAGCGGGAATCACCGCCATAGGTTTCCTGGCCGATTTCGATGCGGGCCACGTCGCTCAGGCGAACGGTTGCACCGTCCTTCTCAACCTTCAAGATGACCGATTCGAAATCAGCGACGGTGGTGAGCTGGCTCTGCGCCGTCACCGTCACATTGAGCTGTTGGCCCTGGACGGCGGGAACGGCACCGAGGGAGCCGACCGAAACCTGGGTGTTCTGGCTTTCGATGGCGCCGGTGACGTCAGCCGTGGTCAGCTGGTATTTGTTGAGCTTGAACGGATCGAGCCAGATGCGCATCGCATATTCGGAACCGAAGACGTTGATGCTGCCCACGCCTTCAAGGCGCTTGATCTGGTCTTCAACGCGCGAGGAGAACACGTCGCCGAGATCGGCCGAATTGCGCTTGCCGTCCGTCGAGATCAGCGCACCCACCATCAGAATGCTCGATGTGGAGCGGCTAACCTGAATACCGCGCTGCTGCACGGTGTCGGGCAATTGCGACTGCACGAGCTGCAGCTTGTTCTGCACCTGAACCTGCGCGATGTCAGGCAGGATGCTGTTGCCGAAGGTCAGTGTCACTTCGGCGCTGCCGGTCGAGGAAGACGAGGTCATATAGGTGAGGTCGTCGAGGCCGGTCATGCCGTCCTCAATGATGGTCGTCACCGATTTTTCGACCGTCTCCGCGCTAGCGCCATTATAGGTCGCGCTGACGCGGACCGTCGTCGGGGCAATATCGGGATATTGCGAGATGGAGAGCGTCACAATTGCCAGAGCGCCGCCCAGCATGATGACGATGGCGATAACCCATGCAAAAACGGGGCGCCTGATAAAGAAATGGGCCATGGCAGTCCTGCCTTACCTTTTACGAGCTTCGACCGAGGGTTTCGTGCTCATGTTTATTTCGAGGGGGCGGCGGCAGGCGGAGCTTGCTGCGGCAGAACGACGATACCGCGATCGTCGATGGTCACTTCCACGGCTGCGACCGTCGCGCCGTCGGCAATCCACTGGAAGCCGTCAACGATGAGCTTGTCGCCATCCTTGACGTTTTCCGTCACCAGCCAGGCATTGCCCGACTGCTGGCTGGACGCGAAGGTGCGCGTTTCCACCTTGTTTTCCGCGGTGACAAATTTTGCGGTCAGTTCGCCATTGGCGTTCCGGCTCGCTGCGCGCTGCGGGATGCGGAAACCCGTTTCCTTACCGATGGTCAGCGTTGCGCGAACATAGGTGCCGGGAAGCAGAAGATCGTCCGGGTTATCGAAGAGAGCACGAATGGAGAAGGTGCCCGTGGTTTCGCTCACCGCCATGTCCGACATGTCGATCTTGCCGTCATGCTTGTATTCGGTGCCGTCTTCCAGCGTCAGGTGAATGCCGGTTTCCTTGGTATCGCCTCCGAGCTGGCCCGACGAGATCGCCTTTTTCAGACGCAGAAGATTGATGCTGGATTCCATCAGATCAATGTAGATCGGATCGATGCGGCGCAGCGTCGTCAAAGCCGTCGTCTGGTTTGCCGTCACCACGTTGCCGATGCTGAAAGCGGTTGTGCTGGTGATGCCGTCGAAAGGCGCGCGGACCTTGGTGAGATCGAGGTTGATCTCAGCCGTTTCCAGCGCAGCCTTGGTCTGGGCCACGTCGGCCTCGGCCTGCAGCAGCGTCACCTTGGCGTTTTCATATTCGATCTGCGTTGCGCCGCTGTTGACCAGCCGCTCGTAGCGGGCAAGGTTCGCCTGGGCGCTCGGAACGCTTGCTTCGGCTTTCGCCACGCTTGCCTTGGCCTGCGCCACTTCTGCCAGATAGGTGTTGTCCTCAATCTGGTAGAGAATATCGCCCTGCTTGACCTCACTGCCTTCCTTGAAGGGAATTTCGCGGATGATGCCGGTGACGCGCGGTCGGATTTCCGCCGTCTGGAACGCGCTTGCGCGGCCGGGAAGAACGGTAGTCAGGGGATATTCGCTGGTCTTCATCACGATGATGCTGACCGGAGACGGGGGACGCGCGGCGCCCTGGCCGGCGGTCTGGCTGCTTTCGCTGCCATCGCTGCATCCCGCGAGAACTGCGGTCATGCACAGAGAAGCAAATAGGGGTAAAATACGTCGGCTCATTGTTCTTCCCTGCGTATCGGTCGCATTCAACTATAAGCGCAGTGTCGCTCGGCGGATGCTGGTCCGGGTGCAGGGACGATGGATGAAGGCCCTGTGTGGACCTTCTTCGTTCAATCTGCTCGGACCGCCATTCGCATAGAAGCGCAGGCTTTCACGCTTCGCAAGCAATTGCGAGAAGGTGACGTAAGTTGAGAATCGTCACTTAGCAAGCGGATTGCGCAATCCTGCCTCGATTAAATCAACCAGTTGATCGCAACGTGTTGCTAAATTGCCGATATCTTCCCGTGCGATGAGGACGGGATGGATGACGCTTGTGAGTGCGTGGAGAACGGTTTCCGCCAGAGGCGGGATGTCGGCAGGGGCGTAAATTCCCTTATCCACGCCATCGCGAATAATGTCGGCCACCAGGTTTGCGATAACGGATTTGTAATAGTCACCGCACTTCATGTCCTGCTTTGCCGTCATCAGGATCATTTCGAATATATAGGGATTGTCGTTGAGGTTCTGATGATGTTGTTCCATCAGGGTGCGGGCGAGATGGCGCAGCCTTGAAACTGGTGCATGACTTTTATCGAGCGGGTGGATTTCCCGCTCGAATGCACCGATCTGCTCAAACCCGATGGCATCGACGAGCGC
>NZ_OCNC01000004.1:0-730000 GCF_900215635.1 Rhizobium sp. AN6A | reverse complement strand
GTAGGTGTAGGCGCAGCGAAAGCGAGTCTGAATAGGGCGATTGAGTTAGTTGCATTAGACCCGAAACCGAGTGATCTAGCCATGAGCAGGCTGAAGGTTGGGTAACACCAACTGGAGGGCCGAACCCGTATCTGTTGCAATAGATTGGGATGACTTGTGGCTAGGGGTGAAAGGCCAATCAAACTCGGAAATAGCTGGTTCTCCGCGAAATCTATTTAGGTAGAGCGTCGACCGAATACCCTCGGGGGTAGAGCACTGGATGGGCTATGGGGACTCACCGTCTTACTGATCCTAACCAAACTCCGAATACCGAGGAGTACTAGTCGGCAGACACACGGCGGGTGCTAACGTCCGTCGTGAAAAGGGCAACAACCCTGACCTCCAGCTAAGGTCCCCAAGTCATGGCTAAGTGGGAAAGGATGTGAGGATCCCAAAACAACCAGGATGTTGGCTTAGAAGCAGCCATCATTTAAAGAAAGCGTAACAGCTCACTGGTCTAAATAAGGGTCTTTGCGCCGAAAATGTAACGGGGCTAAAGCCATGCACCGAAGCTGAGGATGTGACAGTTGTAGTGACTGTTGCGTGGTAGCGGAGCGTTCCGTAAGTCTGTGAAGGCGGACCCGTGAGGGCTGCTGGAGATATCGGAAGTGCGAATGTTGACATGAGTAACGATAAAGGGAGTGAGAGACTCCCTCGCCGAAAGACCAAGGGTTCCTGCTTAAAGTTAATCTGAGCAGGGTTAGCCGGCCCCTAAGACGAGGCGGACACGCGTAGTCGATGGGAACCACGTTAATATTCGTGGGCCTGGTGGTAGTGACGGATCTCGTGTGTTGTACATTCTTACTGGATTGAATGTGCGGCGAAGAGGTTCCAGGAAATAGCTCCACCGTATAGACCGTACCCGAAACCGACACAGGTGGTCAGGTAGAGTATACCAAGGCGCTTGAGAGAACTATGTTGAAGGAACTCGGCAAATTGCACGCGTAACTTCGGAAGAAGCGTGACCCCATTTTACGCAAGTATGATGGGGTGGCACAGACCAGGGGGTAGCGACTGTTTATCAAAAACACAGGGCTCTGCGAAGTAGCAATACGACGTATAGGGTCTGACGCCTGCCCGGTGCTGGAAGGTTAAAGGGAGGGGTGCAAGCTCTGAACTGAAGCCCCAGTAAACGGCGGCCGTAACTATAACGGTCCTAAGGTAGCGAAATTCCTTGTCGGGTAAGTTCCGACCTGCACGAATGGCGTAACGACTTCCCCGCTGTCTCCAACATAGACTCAGTGAAATTGAATTCCCCGTGAAGATGCGGGGTTCCTGCGGTCAGACGGAAAGACCCCGTGCACCTTTACTATAGCTTTACACTGGCATTCGCCAAGGCATGTGTAGGATAGGTGGTAGGCTTTGAAGCAGGGACGCCAGTTCTTGTGGAGCCATCCTTGAAATACCACCCTTATCTTCGTGGATGTCTAACCGCGGTCCGTTATCCGGATCCGGGACAGTGTATGGTGGGTAGTTTGACTGGGGCGGTCGCCTCCGAAAGAGTAACGGAGGCGCGCGATGGTGGGCTCAGACCGGTCGGAAATCGGTCGTCGAGTGCAATGGCATAAGCCCGCCTGACTGCGAGACTGACAAGTCGAGCAGAGACGAAAGTCGGTCATAGTGATCCGGTGGTCCCGTGTGGAAGGGCCATCGCTCAACGGATAAAAGGTACGCCGGGGATAACAGGCTGATGACCCCCAAGAGTCCATATCGACGGGGTTGTTTGGCACCTCGATGTCGACTCATCGCATCCTGGGGCTGGAGCAGGTCCCAAGGGTATGGCTGTTCGCCATTTAAAGCGGTACGTGAGTTGGGTTCAGAACGTCGTGAGACAGTTCGGTCCCTATCTGCCGTGGGTGTAGGAATATTGACAGGATCTGTCCCTAGTACGAGAGGACCGGGATGGACGTATCTCTGGTGGATCTGTTGTCCTGCCAAGGGCATAGCAGAGTAGCTATATACGGAATGGATAACCGCTGAAGGCATCTAAGCGGGAAACCAACCTGAAAACGAGTGTTCCCTATCAGAGCCGTGGAAGACGACCACGTTGATAGGACGGGTGTGGAAGCATGGCAACATGTGAAGCTTACCGTTACTAATAGCTCGATCGACTTCTTCGTTCCCATTGTTCATGCTCATCAAAGATGAGCATCATCTGTTCTGTCCTGACGCGCATAGCGCTCCGGACGGGCCGCGCCACAGGGCGCGACGACCTCTGGTCTGTATGGCAAACATACGGATGGGTCGCAGAAAGACGTGTTAAATTAAATGAAGCGCAAGCTTCCCAGCTTCTCGAAACAACACTCATGTGAAAACATGAACTGTGTTGCGTTTTGCCGACCTGGTGGTTATCGCGGGGCGGCTGCACCCGTTCCCATTCCGAACACGGCCGTGAAACGCCCCAGCGCCAATGGTACTCCGTCTCAAGACGCGGGAGAGTAGGTCGCTGCCAGGTCTGCAAAACGCAACAAATATCTTCTCAGTCACAAAAAGGGCTTCAAGCCCTAATCAAAAGGCCGCTGAAGCGGCCTTTATGCTATAATAATGCAGCGCACAATGTGCCGAAACAAATCGGTCACCCAATTACGGTGCGTCCCTTAAAGGAGACAAATCGCCTTCGGCAATTTGACCCCAAACAGATCCGTCTTCGCTAAAGCAAAGACGGAAGCGCGACATTCGGCAGAGCCGAATGCGATGGTAACGCGGGGTGGAGCAGCCCGGTAGCTCGTCAGGCTCATAACCTGAAGGCCGCAGGTTCAAATCCTGCCCCCGCAACCAATATCTTCTAAGACTATCAACAACAAAGCCCTCCCATCCCGGAGGGCGTTTTGCGTTTAGGGCGTTGGATACCGCAAATGACTTGCCGGCGGTATATCCCTCACGGGCTCTGATAGTGTGCAGCTAGGCCCATATCCTGCTCCCGGAGCACTCTGCAACTCTATCTAACGATTGGTTCTGACGATCACGTTCTGCTTTGTCGTATCCCGGCAAAAACGAGGGCGCAAATTCAGAGTTGCTCGCGCCTATTCAAATCTCCCATAGTTTAGCTTTTCTAAACAAAAACCCATCAGTGGCGGGATTGTCTCTCTTTGTTGACGCGCAAATAATGAGATTTGTCAGAGGGATAAATTGAGGTGAGGCCTTGGGGCTGCAAATTGGTGAAGACCAAATTGCCAGCGAGTTTTGAGGAAGTTCTGCCTCCCGCGAAAACCTTTGATCGTCTGCAGGTTGAAGCAAGCCTTGATCGATCTCACGGGGAGGGCTCTCGAGGCGATCTGCAGATTTCCGGATATTGCAATCATCAGGACAAGCAAATCATGACGACCCGCCTGGATCCACGTTTTCGCCCGTTCGAGGTAAAGCGCAAGGTGCGCGAGAGTGCCACGATCACGTCTTTTTACCTCACGCCTGTCGATCCTGCGGATTGGTGTACTTTTGAGGCGGGCCAGTTTCTGACAATCCAGATACCGCATCCCGAAGGCGAAGAACCGCTTGTCCGGAATTACACGGTTTCGTCAGGACCAAATGAGGTCGGGGTCTATCGTATTACCGTGAAACGGGAGGCCGCTTTAACGCCCGATATGGCCGATGGTCTTGTTTCGTGCTGGCTCCATGACGCCGTTGAAGAGGGTGCGGTCATCCATATTGACAGGCCGCGTGGTGCCTTCAAACTCGACAAGGTCAGTCAGCGACCGGTTATTCTCTTGTCCGGTGGCGTCGGGCTGACACCTACGATTTCCATGTTGAAGGTCCTGGTTGCGGAAAGCGATCGGCCCGTCTGGTTCGTCCATGCCTGCGACGGGGCTGCTACCCATGCGCTGCGTGAAGAAGTACGGGCGCTCGCTGAACAGCGCAGCAACGTCCATATTCATTACTGTTATCGTTTTCCAACCGACGAGGATGCCAAAGCCGCGCTATTCCATTCCACCGGTTTCATCACTCGGGAGACCTTGCAGTCGCTTCTGCCGCTGGACGATTACGAAGTGTATATGTGCGGACCACCGCCGTTCATGCAGGCGATGTATGACCTGCTCCTCTCCCTCGGCTTGGAGAAAAGCAAGATTGCCTACGAGTTTTTCGGGCCTGCCTCCCTGCTTTCGCCATCGCAGCCGAAGAAGGAAGCAAACCTCAGCCTCAACGCCGCTCCGGTGGCGCCAGACCCGCAATATTCAGGCATCGAGATCGTTCTTGGAAAGTCAAATGCCAGATTCGAGTGGGATTCAGCCTCGGTATCCATCCTGAGCTTTCTGGAGAGCCGGGGTATTGAGCCAGCATTCTCCTGTCGCGCAGGTGTCTGCGGCAGCTGTGTCCAGGGCCTTGTGTCCGGCGACGTGCAATATGTGGAAGAGCCGCTGGATGACGTGCCATCCGGGCAGATTCTCCTCTGTTGTTCCAAGCCCGTGAGTTCAGTCGTACTCGACCTCTGAAACCAGATTCCAGCCTTTGTCCAAATCAGCGAGATCAACTCATGGCCGATACACTCAGACTCAACCCGCACGTTGCTGAACTCCCGCCTTATAATGCTGGAATGAATATCGCCGTTGCGCGAGGCAAGACGGGTTTGACCGATATTGCGGCCCTTGCCAGCAATGAGAATCCATATGGTTGCTCTCCGAAGGTAACCGCTGCGCTGGCCAGTCTCGACCCTTCCCGCTATGCGGATCCTGCCTGTGTGATCTTGCGTGATGCGCTCAGTCGAAAGCTCGGCGTTGCCGGAAACCGGATTGTCATTGGAAACGGCTCCGAAGAGATGATCGCTGCCGTTTGTCGCGCGGTCCTGCGTCCGGATGCTACCGTGGTCGCGATGATACCTGGTTTCGGCCTTCACGAAATCGAACCCAAGGCCAACGGCGCAAAAATTCTCAAGGTACCGATGAGGAAAGATCTTCGGTTCGATCTTGAGGCGATGACGACCGCATTGCGTGAAAAGCCATCGATATTTTTCATCTCCTCGCCTTCCAATCCCGTGGGCCCGGCGTTGCGACAGGATCAGCTCTCAAGCCTCATTGCAGCTGTCCCGAAAGAGACGTTGCTTGTTTTCGACGAAGCATATTTCGAATTCTGCGACGAGAATACGCCCGATGGGCTTAAGACACTGGCTGACAGCGCTATCTCCTGGGTCGTGCTCAGAACCTTCTCGAAGGCCTATGGGCTGGCTGGGTTGCGTGTCGGATATGCCGTGGCTTCAGATGAGCGGCTGGCACAGGCCATGTCATCTGCAAAGACACCGTTCAACGTCAATGCAGCCGCGCAATTGGCCGCAGTTGCCGCGCTCGATGACGAAAACTGGATGCGGGTTTCAGTCGAAAGCGTGGTCAAGGAGCGCAGGCGCATGGCTGCGGCGATCGCCTCGCTTGATCTTTTCGTTCCGGACTCTCAGACGAATTTTCTCTTCATCGATGTTGGTTGCGACAGTTCGATCGCTTTCGATCATTTCCTGTCCCATGGCGTCATCGTCAAACCCTGGAAAGAACCGGAGTTCGCCAGCTTCATTCGTGTGACCGTCGGGCTTGCTGCGGAAAACGACCGTTTTCTTGAAGCGTTACGCTCACTCAAAGACAAGCGTTCCGAGGCAAAAGTTGCGTCATGATCGAACACAATACCGCCTCGACACGGGATTTGTCCGCCGCGTTTCTCAATGAAATCGACCAGATTATCGGCATGCCGAACCTGAAACGCGGTGATGCCGTTGCCAATCTCGATTATGGCGTAACGCCTGCGAATTTCGGTGCGGACGCGGTTGCTTTCCCTTCATCTCCGCACGAGGTTGCGTCGATCATAAAAACTGCGGTTGCCCATGGTATATCGGTTGTACCACAGGGTGGCCGAACCGGGCTTGTTGGCGGGGGTGTGTCCGTCCCCGGTCAAATCGTGGTGTCGACCGCCCGGCTGAACCGGATCGTGGAAATCTATCCCGATGAGCGGGTTGCCGTTGTGGAGGCGGGGGTTACGCTTCAAGCGTTGCAGGCGGCCGCATCGGAGCATTGTCTCGAGCCAGGCATCGACTTGCCATCGCGTGGTTCTGCCACGATTGGCGGAATGGTCTCGACAAATGCCGGCGGGATTTCTGCTTTTCGATATGGGGTGATGCGACATCGCGTGCTCGGGCTGGAAGTCGTATTGCCTGATGGCTCGATATATTCCGACCTGACCCGCGTGGTGAAGAACGCCGCAGGATACGATCTCAAGCATCTCTTCATCGGGGCCGAGGGTACGCTTGGTATCGTGACAAGGGTTGCCATCAAGCTGGAGCCGGTTCCCGCAGCAACCGCCACCGCACTTTTTGGGTTTCCCTCCGTTGAAGCGGCTCTTGAGGCAACTAGGCTGGGGTTGACCGTGAGGTATGGCCACATGCGTGCGGCGGAAGCGATCTGGAATTCGTTTTTCTCCCTGACGGCGGGCGAGCACCTTTGGTCGGCGGCAGATTATGCCCCTGACTATCCCGTCAACCTCATCATGTCTCTGGGCGGCGGTGACGAGGAACAGCTTCAGATGGAGCTCGGCCGGATTTACGAGGAGCTGTATGAGACGTATCCGAACATGTCCGCTGTCGTCGCAACATCGAAGGCGCAGGAAGCAGAGTTGTGGCGTCTGAGGGAGGACACGGACCTTATCTATCGCAGATATCCGGCTGCGCCGTCCTTTGACGTCTCCGTCCCCTTGTCGCAGATCGGGGAATATGTGGCTCGTTGTGTACCGGAGCTTCGATCAATCGATCCTGGTCTCGATCCCTACCTCTTCGGCCACATTGCCGATGGCAATCTTCACATTGTTCTCAATGTCGCCGGGACAGCCCTGACGCCCGATAAGATTGCTGCCATCGAATCCGTTCTCTACTGCGACCTGACGCAATCGGGTGGTTCGTTCTCGGCGGAACATGGGATCGGCTCCAAACGCATTCATGCGTTGCGGGAGACAGCCAACCCGGTAAAATTTGCCTTGATGACGCAGATCAAGGCCGCAATCGATGGCGGACGCACTCTTAACCCCGGCAAAGTCACCGGCTGAGATGGCAACGCCACGCTCTTTAGGCGCGCGGCGCTGACACGACATAGGAGGCTACGGTTCAGTTCGCCAGAACGCCATTTTTTTGGCTGTCCAGGTGGCGATAGAGTCCATCGATGCGGGTGACAGGCAGTCATAAGGTTCGAGACTAATGGCCTTCAGCGCGCTTCGTGACGCATCAGATGTGCCTCAAGCATGCGGATGAGCATGACGAGGGTGAGGTTGATGACGAGGTAGATGGCACCGGCCAGGGCGAAAACCTCGAAAATCGCGAATGTCTGGCTCATCAGGCGCTTTGCATATCCCGTGATCTCGAGAACCGTGATTGTCGAGGCAAGGCTCGTACCCTTGACGACGAGGATCAGCTCATTGCCGTAAGCCGGCAGAGCCTGGCGAATGGCGAGCGGGAATTCGATCCGGCGGAAACGCATAAATGGTGACATTCCCGTGGCTTTGGCCGCTTCCTTGAGACCCGCGGGAACCGATAATAATCCGCCTCGCAGAATCTCCGATGTATAGGCGGCTGTGTTGAGCGCCATCGCCATGACCGCGCAGCGCGCACCATCACTAATCACCCACCACGTTATGGCATTGCCTTTGATAAAGCCAATTTGGCTAAGCCCGTAGTAAAACAGGAAAAGTTGTACAAGCAGCGGCGTCCCGCGAAAGACCATACTGTAATATTTTGCAAACCCGGCAAGGAAACGGTTTTCGGACAGCCGCATAAGCGCAAGACCAAGGCCGAGATTGAAACCGATCGCGACAGATATCGCGGTTATGGTCGCCGTTGTAGAAAGTCCTTTCAAGAGGAAAGGCATCGATGTTTCCAGAAATTCGATATCCATCGCGTTACTTCCTCGCCCTTAGTCTCACCAGGCGTTCGACCCTGTCGAAGCCAGCCTGGCTTATGATGGTGATCGCGAAATACACGACGGCTGCGATAAGAAAGAAAATCAGGGGATTGCGGGTGCTACCGGCGCCAACCGAGGCGGCGCGCATCAGTTCCTGCAGCCCGACAACCGATACCAGTGCCGTGTCCTTGATGGTTGTCTGCCAGACATTGTTCATACCGGGGATGGCAATGCGAAGCATTTGCGGGATGATGATGCGCCTGAAGATGCGGCGCCCGGGAATCCCCAGTGCGCGCGCAGCTTCTATGTGTCCCGTAGGGATGGAAGCCAATGCTCCCCTGATAACCTCGGTCGAGTAGGCGCCTGAAATCGTACCGATGGCAATGATGGCAATGATGAAGGCATATCCGCTGTCCGCAAGGGCAGCATATCCGAAAGCTGTGGCAACCTGTGTCACGAATTGCACGGAAGAAAAGAACAGCAGATAGATGATAAGCAGTTCCGGCACCCCCCGCACAAGAGAGGTATAGGCGTCTACCACAAGTGTCAGCGGGAATATCCGCGCCCACTTGATGACCCCGCACAAGGTTCCGATCAACGCACCGACAAGCATGCTGACCGTACCGACGGCAATCGTTATTGCGGCCCCCTGCAGAATGGCTCTTATCCAACCACCCTGCCAAACTAGGATCAGACTAGACTCCATTGGATTTGCCCTGGGTTTTGCTGCGCACTCCCTTGCCTTTTCGGCAGCGGACATCGTCAGCGTCTTCGACCGTGCGCACCCTGTCAGGTTGCGATTGAGTGGTTGCCCCGCACTTCTGGGAAGAGCGGGGCAGGCGTCTTAGTTGCAGGGTCTGGAGATATCCATCTTGAACCACTTCTGGCTCGCTTTGCCGATCGAACCATCCGCGACGAGCTCGCACAGTGCCTTGTCGATCTTCGTCTTCAGCTCGGTGTTCTCCTTGGCAATCCCGACGCCGATCCCTTCGCCGAGGGTGGAATCGAATTTGCTCTGAACTTTCACGTCGACAAACTGAAAGTCCTTGCCTTCGGGCTTGGCGAGAAAATCCTGAAGTGCAGAGGCGTCTGCAAATGCTGCCTCAACGCGGCCGCTTGCGAGATCGATCTGCATATTGTCAAGCGTGTCGTAGGTTTTGAGATTGGCGTTCGGCACCCGCTTTTCGATGAAATGGGCGTGCGTCGTGCCGGTTTGAACGCCGATCGTCTTGCCGTCCAAGCCCTTCAGCAAAGTGTCGATATCCTTGATGCCGGCGAGATCGGACGTCTTGGGAACGAGGAACATGTTTGCCAGCTCAGCGTATCCGACCGAAAAATTGATTTCCTTTTTTCGATCCTGGGTAATCGACATCCCGGAGATGATGACGTCGAAGCGCTTCGCCTTGAGGGCAGGGATCAGGCCATCAAAGGCCTGCACGACGAAGCGGCACTTCACGGCGAGCTTCGTGCAGAGCAGGTTGCCGACATCGGCGTCGAAGCCGGTTACGTTGCCGGCAGCATCGGCCATGCTCCATGGTGGATAGGCACCTTCTGTGCCGATCGACAATTCGCCTTCGGCAGCGTGCGCCGTGCTGACGCCTGCAAGAAGCAGGGCGAGTGACAGGACTTTCAGATTCATATGCGAATTCCCCTATTTGGTTATTTGTTAGGTTTGATTTGCCGGACACAGCGCCGGCACAGCGGATCACGTCATAACGTTCGCGACAGGAACTGACGCAGGCGTTCCGATCGCGGATTGGTGAACAATTCCGCCGGGGTACTCTCTTCCTCCACCTTTCCTTTGTGTAAGAAGAGAATCTTGTGCGATACCTCGCGCGCAAACTGCATTTCATGCGTCACGAGGATCATGGTATTGCCCTCTTCTGCCAGCTGACGGATCACGCGCAGCACCTCTCCCACAAGTTCGGGGTCGAGAGCGGATGTCGGTTCGTCACAGAGGATGACTTTTGGCCGCATGGCCAGTGTTCTTGCGATGGCCGCACGTTGCTGCTGGCCGCCGGAAAGCTGCCCGGGATATTGGGCATGCTTTTCCGACAGTCCCACTTTCTTCAACAACTGATGGGCATGGTCGATTGCATCCTGGCGACGCTCGCCAAGAACATGGACGGGAGCCTCGATGATGTTCTCAAGCACGGACATGTGGGGCCAGAGATTGAAGTTCTGGAATACCATTCCCACGCGGGCGCGAATTCTTTCGACCTGGCGCATGTCTGCTGGCTGCGAACGGCCATTCGCTCCGCCCTTCATTCGTATTTCCTCGCCATCAACGACGATCGTTCCACTGCTGGGCTGTTCGAGCAGGTTTATACAGCGCAAAAACGTGCTCTTGCCGGAACCTGACGAGCCGATCATGGAAACGACTTCGCCGGGATCGGCACTCAGCCCCACGCCCGACAGGACTTCGTGCGTGCCGAAGCTTTTGTGGAGATCATGAACTTCAACGGCTGGCCGTTCATGGCGTTTGGTGTTGACAGGCACGGCCGGTGGCCAGTCGCTCACCAAAGCCGGAGCGGTTGCGCCCTTTGAAGCCGGGGGAGTAACCGAGGCAAGTGCGGTCAGCGCGCGGTCGAAATATCGCAAGCTTGTCCCAAGACAGTTCTGCTGCCATTCGGGATCGTCA
The DNA here is from genome assembly GCF_900215635.1 of Rhizobium sp. AN6A. Lineage (NCBI taxonomy): Bacteria > Pseudomonadati > Pseudomonadota > Alphaproteobacteria > Hyphomicrobiales > Rhizobiaceae > Rhizobium > Rhizobium sp. AN6A. Next base: position 719,464 of record NZ_OCNC01000004.1, on the reverse strand, counting down.
GGAATGAACGCAGTTCTCAGCGTCTTCTTGATTTTCTGCCCAAGCGGAGATTCGATATTCCCGAAAAGATGCAGCCAGTTATCGGCCTGCACGGCGTCCATCACCACCGGGCCTTCAAGGGTTCCGCATTCGATTACCAGCGGCAATACGCGGCTCTCCGGCAAGGATTTGCAGACCGCTGCTGAAACGTAACCCGTAGCCGTTGCCGCAATGCCGGTATCGGTCGTTGCGCCCTTGCCGGTCATCACGACCGCGAGTGCGTGTCCATAGGTTTTCCTGCCCCATTCCAGACCGGCATGGTCCTCTTCCGCCACGGATAGCAGCGCGGGGTATCCGTAGGGGCCTGCACCGGTGTGAAGATCGAAGACGATGACATCCGACGCGCCACTGACGAAAGTGCTCAAAATATCGTTGAGGGTGCGGTTCGACCATGTCGGGCCGTTGCCGCCATAAAACAGTCCGTCTGGAAAGTCGTATTGGCCTGCTTCGACAATCGCGGCGATCCCGGCGTGACCGTTTAAAGCGGCCTTGGCATCTCTCAGCAGTTGATCGGCACGGTCACGATCGGGCCCATCCCACTCGGCGCAGACAAATGCATCATGGAGTGCGGCGTATCGTTCGTTTCGTGGAACGGCTCTCTTCCAGTCAACGAAGTTGCGGTTGAGATCGACATTGTCCTCGTTGACCCGTCGGCTCCATGCTGTTCCCCACGGGTTGATCTGATGGATCATCACCACAGCCGTATCGGGAGGAAGCGGTAACGGGTTGTTTGCGGCAAGCCATTCAGCCTGGCAAGCCGATCCGAATTGCCCCTCAATTCCGTGCGTGCCGGACAAGATGACGAGTTTTTTTAACGCGTTGCGTTCGCCCAGATATGCAACATCCGTGAAAAGGTGCTCTCCACCTGGGCCATGCAGTGGATGCTTGTATTCGAACAACGCAGCATTCGACCGGCGCGCGGCGGAAAGAAAACGTTGCCGCAGCACATTATAGTCCACTGAATAGAGCTCAGGCTGCCTGATGTGGCGCATCAAGGATACTCCCGATTTGTGGCTGGCGTCGGCTTTTGCCGATCACCAGCTATGTTCCCGGTTATTATTTTTTTGCCATCTCCGCCTGACCCATCTGAGCAGGCGAAGACCATATCGTTAGTCATTCCGGCGCAGGCGCTTACTCCGCGGCAGCGACGACATTCATGGTCTCGCTATCGATCATCTGTGAAAGCTTGCGTCTGAACCGCAGCGGCCCGACATCGATCTTCAGATCGAGGTTTGGCGTCTTCTTGTTCGCGATCCCGTGATGGACCGCCTCCAGCACGACACGGTCTTCCTCGAATGCGCCGCGTACGGATGTCGCGAAGCGCGCTGAAACGTCCGGGTCATCGGGCGCGAAATTTCGCATCTGAAACCAGTAATACTTCGTGCGGTTCTCATCGACTGGCGTCATGAAATTGTAGCTGTCCATCAAGAACGTGTTGGCCGGCAATTCGCGGCCTTCGCCACCGGAGCCTGATGGTGCAAAGATGGCCTTGATGATGGCATTGCTGGGGTAGCGAACCTCGTAATGCTGCTTTCGATCGCATTTCCCCTCAAATTGCAGGAACGGTGCGTAGAAGGGGGCTGGATCCGAATCCAGCATCCAGCGCCAGACGACGACGCCATCGCTTTTCACCGTTGTTTCCAATGGTGTTTCTTCGCAGGCGGAACTGGCGAACGAGCTCTGATGCACCCATGCGACGTGGGATGGGTCCAGCAGATTGTCCGTCATGTAGAGGTAATTGCAGTTGATCGTCATCGACTCGCCGCGATTGACGCCCCAGGACGGATCACCGAAATGTTCGACATGGAAAATCTCTGCGGGATCGGCTTTCGCGGCCTCACCCATCCAGACCCAGACGAGCCCGTAACGTTCCTCCACCGGGTAGGAGCGGACGCAGGCCACATGTGGAATACGCTCTGCACCCGGCACGCGGGTGCAGGCGCCGGAACAGTCGAAGGTCAGTCCGTGATAGCCGCATTCGACGTCATCGCCCTTGATACGCCCCATGGACAAGGGGAGCTTGCGATGGGGACAGGCATCTTCAAGCGCTGCAAGCTTGCCGTTCTGAAGACGATAAAGAACGATATTTTCGCCGAGCATCGTTACGGGTGTCAGGTCTCGTCCGATTTCGTGATCCCAGGTGGCGACGTACCAAGCATTCTTGAGAAACATTTTCTTCCCCCGTTCTCGCTTTAATCGGAACAGTATTTTCCTTGTTGCGATGCGGGACAAGCGGATTTTCGTTGCGTTTTTGTTTAGAAAAACTTAACAAAAAGCAGAACTGGAGATACTCTATTGGCTATGCCCCCACTCCATGCCCTGCAAGCTTTCGAAGCCGTAGGAAGGTGCGGCACGATGAGCACGGCTGCCAAAGAACTGGGCGTAACACCCAGTGCCATCAGCCAACAGGTGCGCAAGCTTGAGAACCATCTCGGCGTTACGCTTCTCGAACGTATCGGGCGCCGGGTGGAACTGACGTCCTGGGGTGTTCTTCTTCACAAGGAAGTTGCCAAAGGCTTCAGCCAGCTCAATCATTCCGTTGATGTTCTCGAACGGGCGCGGAGCCAGACCGGCATCGTGCTGACTGCGCTCAGCTCGGTGGTGAACAAGTGGATCGGCCGCAAGATCTTCGAGTGGCAGGCCCTCTATCCCGAAGCCAATGTCCGTATCATCGGCAAGGATGACGAACCCAGCCTGTCGGGCGGCCAGAGCGATTTCCGCATAACCTATGGAAAGCGGGCAGAGGTGCACGCGCATTTCGTGCCGCTTTATACGGATTGGGTGGTTCCCGCATGTTCGCCGCGTCTACTCGGGGGACGGACGTTATCAGCGGCCGCCGACCTTCTCAAATTCCCTTTGCTCAATATCGAGTGGGAAGCCCATTACAGCCGCCCGCCACAATGGAGCGAGTGGGCGCAGCTGGTTGGCGCGACCGTGAATGAAAAACTCTCGAGCCTGTTTTTCGCGCTGTCGAGCAACGCAATCGACGCTGCGGTCAACGGACACGGATTCGTGCTGGCTCAGGTCTCGATGATTGAGGACGAGTTGCAGGCCGGTACTCTTGTTGTCCCTTTCGACATCCGCCTTCCGCTTCCCGAGAGCTACTATCTGGCATGGGATCGTTCCGTTTTCGATAAGCCCTACGGAAGAGAATTTCATATGTGGGTGTTGGGGATCGCGAAAAAGCAGTCTGTCGCATCGTCCCCGAACCGCAGTGCGTGACTAAGGGCCTACCGGTCGGGATGTCACCTTCGCATGTGTTGATATTCTCCGCGCCAGTACAGAAGTGGCCGGGCATCGTCATGCGTCCTTATCGACCGGACGAGGCCGATCAGGATCACATGGGATCGATGGATAATCGCATCTTCGAGTTCGCAGTCCAGACTTGCCAGAGCGCCATCCAGCGCAAGGCCGCCTGACGCCATCGCGTGCCAGACGGCGCCATCGTAGCGGCTGGCACCCTTAAGGCCATTAAAACCCGAGAATGATTGGGCGACGTTTTCCTGACCTTCAGCGACGACGTTGACGCAAAACCGTCTCGCCTTCTCGACGATTTCCCAGGATGAGGACCCGCGATTGAGCGAGACCATCACCGTCGGGCCATCCGCAGAAAGTGCTGTGACGGATGTTGCGGTGAAGCCGGTTCGTGTTTTACCCGTGCCTGTCGTGATGACGCAAACGGCACCCGCCAGATTCCGCATGGAGGATTTGAAGAGGTCAGCGCCCGGAGACGGCACCTGCATTTTCATCTGGTCCACCATGATCGGCATCCTTCAGATGCGCTCTCTATTGCCTTTGGCGGCCGTGTAACGGTTGGCAGGCATCGAAAGCCCCAGGTTCTCGCGCAGCGTCGATCCTTCATATTCCTCACGAAACAGTCCGCGCCGCCGCAACTCCGGCAAGACAAGGCGGACGAAATCTTCCAGGCTTGCGGGAAGTGTCGGGAACATAAGAATGAAACCGTCGGCGGCACGGGTTTCGAACCACTCTTCCATGTAGTCGGCGATCTGTTTTGGTGTCCCGGTTATTCCGTTTCCGGTGTGGCGTTCGGCGTAGTGGCGGATCAATTGTCCCACTGTCTGTCCCTGTTTGACGAACTCGACGAGCTGGTCGAACATCTTGCGCGAGCCCTTCGGTTCGGCGGGCAGCCGGTCCATCGGAAATGGCTGATCGAGGGGGACGCCACGAAGGTCGGCTTCGAGGAACTCCGAAAGCATCAACCGACCCACGTCCGGATGCAGGCTGTCGATGAGAAAATCGACTTTTGCCTTCGCTTCGGCCTCGGTCTCCCCGACATTGACGACAATTCCCGGCATGACCTTGAGATCTTCGGGATCGCGACCGAATGCCGGCATACGTGCTTTGACGTTCTGGTAGAAAGCCCTGTTGCTCTCGATGTTGGATGCCAGGCTGAAGACGATTTCAGACGTCCGTGCAGCAAGGTTCATTCCGGCCTCGGAGCCGCCGGCCTGAGCAATAACAGGCCGCCCCTGCTCGGAAGGCGCAATGTTGAGGGGGCCGCGCACCTGAAAATGCTTGCCGACATGATTGAGGGTATGGTGCTTGTCCTTGTCATAATAAACGCCGCTTTCGCGATCGAGCAGCAAGGCATCGCGTTCAAAGCTGTCCCATAGGCCGAACACTACGTCGATGAATTCCTGCGCGCGCTCGTAACGGACGGCGTGAGGATCGAGACCCTGACGATTGAAGTTGTAGCCGGTCTCGTCATGATCGGAGGTGACGACATTCCAGCAGGCGCGTCCCCGGCTCAGCTGATCGATAGACGCGAAAATCCGGGCGACATTGAAGGGTTCATAATAGCTCGTCGATACCGTCGAGACCAAACCCAGTCTTTCCGTCATCACCGAAAGTGCCGAGATGAGAGAAAGCGGTTCGAACCGGTTCTGCTTGGTCGGGCTGCGCGCCAGGGCGTCGGGGTCACCAACGGCAGCCGCAGCGGAATCGGCGAGGAACATGAAATCGAATTTGGCAGCTTCAGAAATTCTGGCCACATTCAACATGTGGCTGAAGTCGGTTGCTGCCGTTACCTTGCTTGCCGGGTGCCGCCATGCGGCTGCATGGAAGCCGAACGTGTAAACAAAGGTTCCGAGCTTGATCTTGTCCTGCCGTTTCGACATCGTTCCCTCTTTTGCCTGATACCAATTCTGGTCTCAGGCTATTCGAGGATCAACGTTGCAACAATCGGCCGAAATCTTCTCCGTAGGTTAGAAATACTAACAAGGATTAGTGGCGCGTCTGCGCATCAGCCCGAGAGGCTGCGGCGCCACGCCACGGGATCACATTCCCGTTGGAAGGCCTGATGATGGCGCTTCACTATAAGTATTCATAAGTCACACTTAAGTCGCTGTTAACCAACATCTGGTCAATTTATTCATATAAGAAGTTGTCTTCGCAGGCGAATTTCGCGCAGGCGCTTCATTTTCATGACCACATGACGCGGTCGTCTTTTCCCAAAAAAATGTTTCCAGATCCGTTGAATTCGCTCGGTGAAAGCCGAGGAGTTCGCGCGTCTATTCGCCCGCAATCCAATGATAGCGAGGACAAGTGCAAATCGTATTGGTCGATGACAGCAAGTCGATTCTTGTTGCCCTGAAAGCGACGGTCCGCGGGCTTCCGGATGTCGGCACCATCGTGGGCTTCACCGATCCCACGGAGGCGTTGGAATTCTGCCGCAACAATGCGGTCGATCTACTTGTGGTGGATTATACGATGCCGAAATATAACGGCATACAGCTCCTCAAGGCACTGAATACGTATGAGCATTTCGCTCATGTGCCTGTCATCATGATCACATCGGAAAGAGGCCGGCCTGTCCTTATCGAAGCGATAGAGAGCGGTGTCACGGAATTCATCCACAAGCCCTTTGACCCGGTGGAGCTGAAGGCGCGGGTGCGCAACCTTCTCGCCTTGCGCAAGGCGCAGCGCGATCTTGCCGGACAGGCGCGCAGCCTTGTGGATGAGGTGCGCAAGGCCACCCGCCAACTCGCGGCCCGCGAAGAGGAAATCATCTGGCGCTTGGCGCGGGCCATCGAATTCCGCGACGGCCACACCGGCGACCATATTTCCCGCGTCGCGCAAATCAGCATGCTGATGGCGAAGGATCTCGGCCTCGATGACGAGCATTGCCGCATGATCTATCTCGCGGCCCCCTTGCACGATGTCGGCAAGATCGGAATTTCCGACAGCGTGCTGCTGAAGCCGGGTCGCCTGACGCCTGATGAGATCACCGAAATGCGAAAACATGTCGGTATCGGTGTGCAGATTCTCGAAAACGGTTCATCGGACCTGCTGCGCATAGCCGAGGCGATTGCAGGCGGCCATCACGAAAAATGGGATGGAACGGGATATCCACACGGCTTGTCGGGTGATGGCATTCCGTTGGAAGCCCGTATCGTCGCCATTGCCGACGTCTTTGAGGCTCTCTGCTCCGAGCGTCCTTACAAGAAGGCGTGGTCAACCGAAGAGGCCTATGCGCATGTTGTCGCGCAGAGCGGCAGCCATTTCGATCCCGCCTGCGTCGCGGCGTTCCAGCGCCAATGGACGCTGATCGAGAGGCTCATGACGGGTCACGACGTTCTGGAGATCGAAGTGCCGAGCCTCGAAACACCGGAAGAACAACCGATCAGGGCGGACGGCGGCATGCAAGCCGAAGCCGTTCGGGAGGCTCCCCATGTTTGATGAAACTACGAATGACACACTGAAGATGCCGCAGGCGCTTTCCATACGGTCGATTGCGCCGGCACACGGTCTTCTTCTCGACCGTCTCAAAGACACCGACACGCTGGTGGTCGAGGTGCCGAAGGATGCGGATGCGGATTTGAGCTTCGTGCAGCTGATGGAAGCCTCGCGCAATTTCGCGGCGCAGAACAACAAGACGATAACATTGAAAGAGCCGGCTGACGGTCAGGTTTTGCAGACATTGCGGCGGGGCGGTTTCCTGTCGCGGATGGATGAAGCCTCCCGCCAGTTCTGGTTGCATGGAAAGGACATATCATGAGCGCACATATTTTAACGGTCGACGATTCCGCCAGCATTCGCATGACGACGAAGATCGCCCTCACAGGCGCCGGCTACCAGATTACCGAGGCCGTTGATGGGCAGGACGGTCTTGCCAAGGCGAAGGCCGCGAATTTCGACCTTATTGTCACTGATCTCAACATGCCGAACATGAATGGTCTCGAGATGATCGAAGCGCTTCGGCAATCTCCGGCTCATACCGGCATTCCGATCATCTTTCTGACCACGGAATCCGATGCCGACATGAAGGCGCGCGCCAAGGCCGCCGGTGCCACCGGCTGGCTGACCAAGCCCTTCGATGCTGAACATCTGGTCAAGATCGTCAGAAAGGTCCTCGGAAAATGACGACGCTGGACCCTATTCAGGTTTTCAGAACGGAGGCTGCGGAGCTTTTCGAGCAAATCGAGGGTGGCCTTCTCGATCTGCTTCACGATTTGACCGATCAGGATCAGATCGACGCCGTTTTCCGCGGACTGCATACATTGAAGGGGTCCGGGGCAATGTTCGGGTTCGAGGCGCTTGCCGCCTTCACCCACCATTGCGAAACCGCCTTTGACCGGGTGCGCAAGGGCGAGGTTCCGGCAACCAGCGAACTGGTCGCAGCCGTTCTCGAAGCGCAGGATCATATGCAGGCGCTGGTCGACAATCCGCACGGCGTACAGGGCGATGTTGGAGAGCAGCTGCTCGCCAAGCTTCGTGCGGCAGTCGGCACTCGTGGCGATGGCGGTGTCCTGACACATGTTCCGGCGCAGAATCTCGCCAGGAAGCAGGCAAAGGCAAAAGCTGCCACTTGGGAAATCCGGTTCCGGTTGCCCGTCAATGCGATGGCAAACGGAACCAATCCGCTTGGTCTTCTTGATGAGCTGGCCGAACTCGGTGATTGTGAAATCGTCGCGGACACCTCGACAGTGCCGTCTCTCGATGCCCTCAATCCGACCGATCTCCATCTGGGCTGGACAGTCCGGCTGACGACCGAGCAGCCGCAATCGGCAATCGAGGACGTTTTCATCTTCGTGATGGATGACATGGAGATCGATATCCGCGCAATCGAAGCGGTTGTTGAAGAAGAGCCCCCCGTTTCCGAAATTATGCCGGAAGCGAGAAAGGTCGCCGCCGATCCGAAGGGCGGCAAGGCGGCCGAAAACGTGCGGGTGCCTGCTGAAAGACTTGACGAGTTGATGGACCGGGTCGGTGAACTCGTCATTGCCCAGTCCCGCCTTTCGCAGCTGGCGGGTAGCAGCGTCGATATTCTTTTGCGCTCTGTTTCGGAGGATGTCGAGCGTCTTTCCGGAGAACTTCGCGATACGATGATGGTCTTGCGAATGGTGCCGATCGCCCAGCTTTTTGGTCGGTTCCGCCGTCTGATCCATGACCTGGCACGGGAAACGGGCAAACAGATCGAGCTTGAGACCGAGGGCGAAGGCACAGAGGTCGACAAGGCGGTGATCGAACGCTTGGCTGATCCCCTCGTGCACCTTGTCCGCAACTCCTGCGACCATGGTCTCGAAAAAAGCGATGAGCGTGTGGCGGCCGGCAAACCGGCGATGGGGCGGATCACCCTCATTGCCCGCCAGTCGGGCGGTGATGTGACGATCACCATCCGTGACGATGGCCGCGGCATCGATCGCCAGCGCGTCCGGGCAAAAGCGGAGGCTTCCGGCCTTCTGGCTCCGAACGCGCAAGTCAGCGATCAGGAACTGCTGCAGATGATCTTCCAGCCGGGCTTTTCGACAGCCTCTGAAGTCACCAGTCTTTCCGGCCGTGGTGTCGGCATGGATGTGGTGAAGAAGAGTGTCGAGGCCCTTCGCGGCACGATCAGCGTCACCAGCACGCCGGGCGCGGGTTCGGAGGTTTCGCTGGCGATCCCGTTGACGCTGGCCATCATCGACGGCCTGCTGGTGCGGGTCGGCAATGGTTGCTACGTCATTCCGCTGCCGGCGGTGGAGGAATGCCTCGAACTGTCGCCTGACGACGATATTCGTTCGCGGGACCGGTCCTTCATTTCACTGCGCGAGAGCCTCGTTCCCTTCATTCGCCTGCGCGAATTGTTCAACACCGGAACCAAGCCGGATCAGTTCCAGAAGATCGTCGTCATTTCCACCGGCTCCGAGCGGGTCGGGCTTGTGGTCGACCAGATCATCGGCGATCACCAGACGGTCATCAAGGCCATGTCGAAACTGCACCATGACGTCGCGACATTCTCCGGCGCGACCATCCTCGGTGACGGCAATGTCGCCCTTATCCTCGATGTCGCCCATCTGGTGATGGCGGGGCAACAACAGGAGGCGCGATTGCGGGCCGCGGGATGAACCAGTCTCTCTTGAAGCAGACGGACGAATTTTGGGGCGTGTCCGACGCCGTGGAAGTTCTGACCTTCAACATCGCGGGCGAGACCTTCGCCATCGAGGCGGTGAAGGTCCGGGAAATTCTGGATCTTCTGCCCGAAACCGCCGTGCCCGGTGCTAAAGCCTTCGTGGCGAGTGTTATCAACTTCCGGGGCAAGGTCATCCCTCTGGCCGACATCCGTCTTGCCTTCGGCATGGAAGCCACCGAGCGAACCATTGATAGCCGTATCGTCGTCATAGAACTGCCGTTCGATGGCGAGCCGGCATTGATCGGCATCAGGACCGATAAGGTCAACGAGGTGACCACGTTCAGCCGGGCAGCCAGCGAACCGCCGCCGAGCGTCGGCATGCGGTGGCGGGCGGATTACATCCATTGCCTCATCAAACGCGGCAGCGAGTTCGTCATTCTTCCAAATCTGACAGCAATTTTCACGGGGCATCGCGAGTCCGGACCGGTTTCGTCCAGCGCGCGTGGCAACGTCATCGAACTTTCCAAGGAGCATTGAGATGCGATTTACAATCAAGATGAAGCTGGCGGTTGCCTTCGGCTTTCTGATCCTGATGCTTGCCGGAACGGCCGGCTACGGCATCTACAGCCTCGGTATCGCCAAGAATGCCATGGACGATGTGGTCGACGGCACCGTCGTGCGCCTCGACAAGGTTCACCAGATGAACGCACTGGCGCTGGCGACTGTCCGGTCGCAGAAGAATATCATCCTTGCTGCTTCGCCGGAGGAAACCCAGCTTTTCAAGGCAGCCGGTAACGAAAGTCGCGACCAGTTGACGGCCATGCTGAATGATATGGCAGCCACCGCCAGCGCCGAGACGCGTGCGTTCTGGACGGATCTGCAGGCCATCACCAAGGCTTTCGAGGCCAGTGATGATCACGTCCGGGAACTGGTTGCGCAGGGCAATACGTCGCTCGCCGCGTCGTACTCGTCCGGCAAGGGCCGTGACGCTGCCAATGCCCTGACCGGGAAACTGGGCGAGGGCGTCAAGATGAACCGTGACCGTCTTGAAGAATCGAAGCAATTGGCGGCGGACGACTATGAGCAGACCCGCACCCTGCTCGTTGGTGCATCGGTCGTTGCCGTGCTCATCGCCATCGCGACAGCATTCTGGATCGCGCTCGGCATCAGCAGCGGATTGCGCAAGATCATGACCGTGGCGGAGGCGGTTGCGATCGGCGATCTCGATCAGAATGTCGAGATCAAGACCAATGACGAGATCAAGGATCTCGTTGAGCGCATCAACACGATGACGGGCAATCTGCGCAATACGGCAGGCATTGCCGACCGGATTGCCGATGGCGATCTTACCGTCATGCCGAAACCCCTGTCCGACAGGGATACTCTCGGCCTTGCGCTGGAACGGATGGTTGAGCGCCTGCGTGGCATTGTCGCCGATGCGCTTTCCGCTTCGGACAACGTGTCCTCCGGCAGCCAGGAATTGTCGGCCAGCTCCGAACAGCTGAGCCAGGGCGCGACCGAGCAGGCATCGTCTGCGGAAGAGGCCTCGGCCTCGATGGAAGAGATGGCTGCCAACATCAAGCAGAATGCCGACAATGCCGCACAGACGGAAAAGATCGCGCGTCAGTCGTCCAAGGACGCCGAAGCCAGTGGTGAAGCCGTCAACCGCGCCGTGGTCGCCATGCGCACCATCGCCGAGAAGATTTCCATCGTGCAGGAAATTGCCCGCCAGACCGATCTTCTGGCGCTGAACGCCGCCGTTGAGGCGGCCCGCGCCGGAGAACACGGCAAGGGTTTTGCTGTCGTGGCATCGGAAGTGCGCAAGCTCGCCGAACGCAGCCAGGCTGCTGCCAGCGAGATCAGCTCGCTTTCCGGCGAGACCGTGCAGGTGGCAACCGAAGCGGGCGACATGCTGAACCGTCTGGTGCCGGACATTCGCAAGACCGCCGAGCTGGTCGCCGAAATCTCCGCCGCCTGCCGTGAGCAGGATATCGGCGCCTCCCAGATCAACGAGGCAATCCAGCAGCTTGACAAGGTGACGCAGCAGAACTCCGGCGCTTCGGAGGAAATGTCTGCGACTTCGGAAGAGCTGGCCGCACAGGCCGAAGAGTTGCAGAGCAGTATCGCCTTCTTCAAGGTGGATACCTCAAGCGTCTCGTCGCGCCCCGCACAGGCTGCGCATCGGCCTTCCGCAAAGCCTGCTGCCACGCGTCCGGCGATGAAGCCGGCCCCCGTTCGCAAACCGCAGACGGGCAATACCGTCAGCGCCCAGCAAGCCCGCGTCAAAGGTTTCGCACTGGATATGTCCATGGGCGGTCCCGATGCTGACGACGCGGATTTCCGCGAAAGCGCGTGACCATGACCAGCACATCTTCAGAAGGCCAGTTCGTGACATTCAGCCTCGGTGAGGAGGTCTTTGCGGTATCCGTCGCGGTCGTCCGTGAAATCCTCGACTATGAGGACACGTTCAAGATTCCGCATAGTCCTGAATATCTGCTGGGTCTGAGAGATGTGCGCGGGCAGGGTGTGCCCATCATCGATCTGCGGCTGCGGCTCGGAATGAGCCGCAGCGTGCGGACACCCCATACCCGCGTGCTGGTGCTGGATATTCCGTTTCCATCCCGCACGCTGGCGATAGGTCTCGTGGCGGACAAGGTATTCGAGGTGACGCCGTTCCGTCGCGACCAGATGGAAACCGCACCCGATATCGGCGTTCACTGGAACTCCGACTACATTGCGGGTGTGGTTCGCCGGGAAGGTGATTTCGTCGTCATCATCGATCTTGCAAAGCTTTTCTCGAATGAAGAAAACGCCATTGCCCGGCAGGGCGGCACACCGGTTCAGGCGGCATGAGGAGAGCCCTTTCCGTGGATGCCTCCATTGCTGCCAGCTCCGCGCATGATGGCCTGAGCCAGCGGGATTTCCGGCTGCTCGCCGAATACATCTACAATTACAGCGGCATAAAGATGCCGGACAGCAAGCGCACCATGCTGGAAGGGCGTCTGCGCAAGCGCCTTCGCGCCACGGGGCATGCCACCTTCGCTCAATATTGCAATTTCCTCTTCCGCGAAGACGGACTGGAAGAGGAAGCGATCTACCTGATTGACGTGGTGACGACCAACAAGACGGATTTTTTCCGCGAGCCGAACCATTTCGACTACATGGAGAAATTCGCTTTGCCTGCACTTGCGGGTGAAGGCCATGGGCGTATCCGCGCCTGGAGTTCCGCCTGTTCGACGGGTGCGGAACCCTATACCATGGCGATGGTGCTGGCCGAAGCGGCCGAGAAACAGGTCATCAACAATTTCAGCATCCTTGCGACCGACCTTTCCACTGATGTGCTCAGGAAAGCCCATAGCGGTATCTATGCCCGTGAACTGCTCGAACCGGTTCCGGCCGACATGATGCGGAAATATGTCATGCGGTCGGTCGATGCCGGACGACGGGAGGTTCGTATCGTGCCGCGGCTGCGTTCCAAGATCGGTTTTGCCCGCCTTAATCTCATGGACCCGACCTACCAGATCGGCGATGCGGTGCACCTTCTCTTCTGCCGTAACGTTCTCATCTACTTTGATAAAAAAACGCAGGTGCACGTCCTGACCCAATTGTGCAAGCGCCTGGTACCGGGCGGTTACCTTTTCATCGGTCATTCCGAAACGATAACCGGTATCGACCTGCCCCTGCGGCAGGTCGCCAATACCGTTTTCAAGAAGCAATAGCGACAGAGAGCCATGTCGAAAAAAATCCGCGTTCTCATCGTCGACGATTCCGCCAGCGTCCGGCAGACCCTGACGGAGGTTCTCGAAAGCGATCCCGGCATTGAGGTGATCGGGGCCGCTGCCGATCCGTTTGTTGCGGCCAAGCGCATCCAGGAAGAAATTCCCGATGTCATCACGCTTGATGTGGAAATGCCGCGCATGGACGGCATCACCTTCCTGCGCAAGATCATGTCGCAGAAACCGATCCCTGTAGTCATGTGCTCGTCGCTGACCGAGGCCGGATCGGAAACCCTGCTTCAGGCGCTGGAGGCGGGGGCAGTCGACATCATCCTCAAGCCGAGGATAGGCGCTGCCGATCATCTGGCGGAGCAGGCCACGCGCATCTGCGAGGTCGTCAAAAGTGCGGCGCACGCCCGCGTCGGCACTGCGCGGGCGGCACTGCGTTCGGCTGCCGCAAGCGGTCCGCAGGCCAAGCTCACCGCCGACGCCGTGTTGCCGCCGCCTTCGGGCAAGGCCATGGCACGCACCACTGAAATGGTGGTCTGTGTTGGTGCATCCACCGGCGGCACAGAAGCGTTGCGCGCAATGCTGATGAAGCTGCCGGCCAATTCACCCGGCATCGTGATCGTTCAGCATATGCCGGAAAAATTTACCGCCGCATTTGCAAAACGCCTGAACAGTCTCTGCGATGTCGAGATCAAGGAGGCCGAGGACGGCGATCCGGTGCTGCGCGGCCATGTGCTGATTGCGCCGGGCGACAGACATATGCTGCTGGAACGGCAGGGTGCACGTTATCGCGTTTCGGTCCGCACCGGGCCACTGGTTTCGCGACACCGGCCTTCGGTGGACGTTCTGTTTCGTTCTTCCGCGCGTGCCGCCGGTGCCAACGCCATGGGCATCATCATGACAGGCATGGGTGACGATGGCGCACGCGGCATGCTGGAGATGCACCAGGCCGGCGCTTTCACGGTGGCGCAGGACGAAGCATCCTCTGTTGTCTTCGGCATGCCGAAGGAAGCGATCGCCCATGGCGGTGTCGACAAGGTTCTGCCGCTCGACAGGATCGCGCTGGAAATTCAGGCCGAAGACCGCCGCCGCTGATGGCGTGACCCGTTTTTTACCCGGCATTAACCAAACTCGCCAATGATGGCGGCAACACCATGCGACAGGTGCGTTCCGCGAGGCATGACCGTCTCCGCCCAGTTTTCCGGATCATGCCATGCCAGTTATCACCTTCGCGAATACCAAGGGCGGTGCCGGGAAAACTACGGCGGTTCTTCTCCTGGCGTCCGAACTGGCGCGGCGCGGATCGCGGGTTTGCGTCATCGATACCGATCCACAGCGCTGGATTTCCCGCTGGCGTGAAAAGGCCGATGCGCGTGTCGATTTTTCAGTCATCACCTATGTGACGGCGGCGACGTTACAGCAGCATGTCATCGACAGCCGCCGTGCGTTCGATCATGTGATCATCGACCTGCCCGGCGCGCAATCGCCCCTGCTCGCGACTGCGATCGGTCTCTCCAACCATGTGCTGATACCCGTTCAGGGCAGCACCATGGATGCGCAGGGCGGGGCGCAGGTGCTGGAGCTGCTGCGTTATCTCGATGAAAAGGCGAATATCCGGATCGACCATTCCGTCGTGCTGACCCGCGTCAATCCGCTGGTCACGACCCGCGCGCTTCTGGCCGCACGGGAACTGCTGGCGCAAAGGAATGTACGTGTTCTCGATACGCCCATTTTCGAACGTTCTGCGTTTCGCGATATGTTCGAATTCGATGGATGCCTGCATATGATGAAAGCCGGCCATGTCAGCAATCTAGACAAGGCTCTGCAGAATGCCGAAGCTTTCGCCGCCGAGGTTCTCCGTCTCCTTGAGGCCTCCAGCAAGAAAAGCCCTGGCAAACTGATGCAGGCGGCCTGACGCCGGCAATCCGGCGCAGTAGAAGCGCCCCATCGATCCCGTTTAAATCGAATACGCTCTAGAAAAGCGCGTCGGCGAACAGATCGTCGTCATCTTCGACGGTGGCGGGTGCTTTCTGCCCGGACGCAAGATCGACCGGCAAGTAGCGAAGATGCACGTCGCGCTCCTGCGCCATCGTGTAGATCTTGTAGATTCGTGCCGAAAACGGCTGGATTTTCTCCGCGAAGCCGGAAATGTCGCCGGCGCCGCCGGCGGCCAGCCCGCTTGCCACGTGATGGCATTCTTTCAGAACGTCGCCGAGTTCGCTTTCGAAATCGAGCTTGATCACGGCGGCACTGATGCGGCTGAAAACGGCCTGACCTTCCGTGGCGAGATCCTGAAGACCGGTTTCCATCTGACCCTTCGCGTGGCTTATGGCTTCCAGCGCTTCGTTCAATGGTTCCCGCAGGTCACCGGCGCTTCGGTTCTCTGCCGTCTTCAGATTTGTAATTACGCTTTCGATCCGGTGGAGATTGGCAACGATCGAATCCGCCGGGCCTTCCAGCTTGTCGGCAAAGACCCGCAGCTCGCCGCTGACGACATTGACCGCCCGGCCTTCGTCGCCCAGTTTCGAGCAGCGCAGGTTTGAGTTCAGCGCCATATAATGGATTTCAGTCTTGATCGAACGCAGCACTTCAATGCCGTGCAACAGGTCCTGTGCGGTACCGGTAACGGAAGCGACGACCGCATTGGCATCCGCCATGCCCTCCTGAACACGCCCGGCCAGATCGCACGCCTTTGCTATGTCCTTCTCAAGCAGCTGCAACGCGCTGCCGCCATCATTGGCAGCATCTTCCACCAGGGTGTCGCGCAGTGAAAGAATGGTTGCGGCATCGTCGGCGAAACTTGAGATGCCTGCAAAAATCTTGCGGCAATCCTGCTGGAACGTGGTTGCCATCTCGTCGATCTGGGCGCTGACCATCTCGAAAACGGTGTCGTAAAGAGCGTCCATTTCGGCGGAATTTAACGCCTGCGCCTCTTCGGAATTCAGATAATCGCTGAACAGGGCGAGTGTCGTCTGCACATGTTCGACACGTTGGCGGGTGATGTCGCCGATCTGGAGGGAGGACAGCGTTGCCGCTATCTTGCCCTGCACGCCCTGCGCAACGGATTTCACCTTGGCCGCCATGGCCGTCATGGCGCGATGCTGTTCGCCGATGCGACCGGAATTTGCCTTCAAACCTCCGACGATGCCGGGGATCGTTGCTTCGAAATCGGCGCCGATGACGGAGGAGACGTCGCGCGCTCTGGCAAGCTGCTTGTCCATGAGATCGAGATATTGCGCGAATTTGCCGACTTCAGTGCCGCCGAAATGGATGCGTTCGCGGATTTCCTCGGCAAAGGAGGAAAATTCGGCGATGCCTGCGCCGGTGATCTTTACCGTGACCGCAAAGGTTTTCAGGTAACGGATCGTCTCGCGGATATCATCGACATGGCCGTTTGCAGATTTGCAAAGGGAACTCATTTCAACGAAGGCGGCCTGTCGCAACTGTTCGGTTTCCGGCAGGCGGACCATGTCCTCAATAGTCTTTTGCATGTTGGCCATTGCCGCATCCGCGGTATCGCCGTCCATCGAACCCGTCATGCGGTCCAATATGGTGATGAGCTGGTTCAGGATGTCCATGACTGAAACGAGCACGGAGCCGCCTTCGAGAAAGGTCTTCTCGATACGAGACTGTGCGGTTGCAAGGCGCGCGGTCAGGTACGCTTGCGGATCACTGGCTTCAGCTTTTGGTTGATTTTTCACGACGGCACTGTTTCCCATACTCGGATGGCGTGATCCTAGAGAGCAGGAAGAAACGGACAGTGAATATTCTGAGTTGATCGGGAGTTAACAACTCAATTGGTTGACGAATTCCTCTCCCCCTTGAAGGCCTTCCCGGGGCTTATCGAATCTGGACGTGGTCGGCGCCTACCGGAAAAGTCAGTTGTACCCTTGCCCCATCGCCCGGCATCGAGCTGATATGCGCCTCGCCGCCGCTCTGCCGGACGAAGCCGTAGACCATTGCAAGGCCGAGGCCTGCACCGCCGTGTTCCTGCCGGGTGGTGAAATAGGGCTCGAAGGCCTTGTCCACCGCCTCGGGCGTCATGCCCACTCCCTCGTCGGTGACCGCGATCAACAGTGCATCCTTCTCGGAAGCGGCGCTGATCGAGATCAGGCCACCATCGGGCATGGCCGCTGCCGCATTCAGGCAAAGGTTGAGGATGGACTGCTCGAGGAGGGCAGGGTCGAGCGCAATCGAGGGAAGATCCTCGTCAATCTCCAGCGCAATCTTGCATTTCGGGCCGACTGCAATCTCAAGGATATCGGCCATGCCGCGCAGCAGGTTTGCGACGTTGATGCAGCTCGGATGAATGGGCTGCTGGCTGCCGATGGTCAGCATGCTGCTGGCCAGAGAACGGCCGCGATCCGCCGCCTTGCGGATGCGGGCGATGTGGCGTTTCTGGCGATCGTTGAAACCGGCTTCGCGCTCCAGCAGGCCGAGGCTGCCGGTGATGATGCCGATCATGTTGCCCACTTCATGACTGACCTGATGGGTCATGCGCATGATGCCATCAAGCCTCTGGGCTTTTGCGGCCTCCGCCTCCTGACGATCGAGAGAAGTCACATCCCGGGCGAGCAGCACGATACCGCCATCCGGCTGGCGTGACATCGATACTTCGATCACTCGTTGATCTCCGGTGCGATGGCGCACGACTGCCCGGTCCATCAACTCGCCTCGGCCGCTCTCGAAAGGGAACAGTGCGGGATCGATCTCCGGTATAGGTTCGACAAAACGGCGAAGCGGCAGCTTACGCGACGAGCCGGAACGACCGACAAGTTCTATGATCCGGCGGTTCATGGTGATTGGCCGACCGGTCGGATCGAACAGCGCTATTCCCTCATTCATGTTGCGGAAGGTTGAGCGGATGGTTCGGGCCGCCGCTTCCGCCGTGCGCCGCAGGCGGGAGACGCGATCGACGCTGTCATGGAAAGCCCGGAATGCATCGAGCAGGCGGATCAGTTCCGTCTCCGATCCGGTGTAGGATGGCGGGCCGACATCCTTTTCACCCTTGGCGAGCGCGTTCATGCCATTGGAAAGCGTCGCGATCCCGCGTGAGACACGCATCACCGATCGGATCGAGAATGTTGCCATCACCAGAACCAGAAGCGAAGCGACTGCGACGATGACCAATAGCCGGCTCAGAGCGTCCGAGGTCGAGATCAGGTCCTCGTTCAGGCTGCGGGCAACCGCATCGCTCTGGGTTTCGGTGACATGGGACAGATCGCGCGACACGATGTGAAGCCGCGACACCGAGGCGCGGATCGCAAACATTTCCAGGAGGTAACGGCTCTGCGCTTCAAAGACCCGCTCATAGGGCTGCAACTCGGCCACTGGGAGCCGCTCTCCGGGATAACCTTCCTGGCGCGCGGTGGTTTCGGCAACATAGCGGCGGCGCAGTTCGCCAAGCTGGAAGAGGCTGTCGGATGCGGATGCGGCCTGCACGATGCCGTTCATCCGCCGGCGCAGTTCGGGATCGGTGATGCCGCGACCCGTGGCAATTTCGCCAAGCGCGGCTGCCGCTTCCGCCTTGTGGCCCTGCGCCGCATCGGCATCCTTTGCCAGATCCAGCGTCTGTGTTCTGATCAATTCGAGGAGTTCGACGATGCGCTCGTTGGCAAAGCCGCGGGCGACCCGATCACCGTTGCCGGGCCCTGTCATCTCGAGCAGGATGTCGACCTGCTGGACCACGGACCGGCTTTCGCTGGAGACGCGATATGGTGAGGCGGCATTCATCAGGAACGGTGCGCTCGAGACGAGGTCGGAGACCTGTCGCGAAACCAGCGATGCCTTGGCAAGGCTGGAAAAGGCCTGCAGGCCGTAGGCGGCCATTTCATCGCGGGCGCGTTGCAGGCCGTAGATGGCGATGGCTGAGAGGCTGAAGACGAGGATGCAGATGAAGACGATCGCAAAGGGCAGGCGAAAGGCGATCGAGGAAAGGAAGGAGCGGCTGATCACGGAGAAAGCTCGCCCTCGTCGGTGTGGAGCACATAACCCCTGCCGCGCCGCGTCTTGATGTGACGCGGCAGATCGGGGTTTCGCTCGATCTTGCGCCTCAGCCGCAGCACCAGCACATCGACGTTTCTATCGATATAGCGGTCGCTTTCCGAGCCCAGCCTGTCGAGAATCTGGGAGCGGCTGACGGGCTGGTTGGGCGTTTCGGCCAGAATTTCCAGAAGTGCGAATTCGGCACTTGTCAGCGTTCTGCTGCGATCGGTCAGGCAGACCGCCTGTCGGGCATTGAGATCAATCGCCCAGTCGCTGAGGAGCAATGCTGCCCGGCCGTGGTCGCGCTCACTGTCTTTTTCCTGCTTCAAGGAGGGGATCGTCCGGCGCAGAACGGCCTTGATCCTTGCCGTGAGTTCGATCGGTTCGAAGGGTTTGACGACATAATCGTCGGCCGCCGTTTCCAGCCCGAGAACCCGGTCGGCGGCGCTGCCGGCAGCCGTTACCATGACGATGCCGATATCAACCTTGCTGCGCAGTCTCTGGGCAAAGGTGCGGCCGGAGGTGCCGGGCAAGTTGTGGTCTACGAGCACCAGCTGCATCACGTCCTTCGCCAATATCTCGTCCGCTTCCTCGGCGGAGCGCGCGCAGGTGGGCAGCCAGCCCTCGGCCTCGACGAGGTCCGAGATAAGCTCTGCCATATCCGGATCGTCCTCGACGATCAGAATGCGAACCTTCTGATTAAGCACGGCGTATTCCTCCCGCCATCATCATAGGCGCGGCAGACGCGATCTTCAAAGCCTAGCTGGTTATCCGCCCTGTCATATTTGTAATATCTGTAATCTTGTTCCGAAAGATTGGTAACCATTCTTCGATTGCGGTGCGGTCAGGATGTGACATGCTAATGGCGGAGATTGGAACGGGGAGGTTCCAAGCAGGGAGGCTCAGTTGAGAGCATTGACCGCACTTGCGGCGAGCATGGCCTTATGGCTGTGCGGCGCAGGGCATGGCATGGCCGCGACGAAGTTGAACGTCCTGTGCGGCGTCGACGAGGCTTGGTGCGTGACCATGCAGCGGGCTTTCGAAGCGCGGATGGGGGTCGAGATTTCGATGGTTCGCAAGAGCACCGGCGAAATCCTTGATCAGATTCGTGCCGAACGCTCCCATCCGACTGTCGACGTCTGGTGGGGCGGTACTGGCGACACCCATTTGCAGGCGGGTTCGGAAGGCCTTCTGGAAGAGTATCAGCCCGCCCATCAGCAGGATCTGCTGCCATGGGCGCAGAATTTCAATGCGATGTCGGGATCGAAATCGGCCGGAATCTATGCCGGTGCGCTCGGTTTTGCCTATAATTCGGAACTGCTCGGCAAGAACAATCTGCCGGCCCCGACATGCTGGAAGGATCTGGCGAAGGAAATTTATCGCGGCCATATCCAGACCGGCAATCCGAACTATTCCGGCACGGCCTTCACCATGCTTGCCACGCTTGTCCAGCTCTTTGGCGAGGAGGAGGCTTTCAGTTTCATGGGCAAGCTTAACCAGAATGTGGTGAGTTACACCAAGGTCGGCTCGGCGCCCGTGAAGGCGGCGGCGCGGGGGGAGATTCTGATCGGGATTTCCTTCATGCATGACGCCGTGACACAGAAGATCGAAGGCTTTCCGCTGGTGATCGTCGCCCCTTGCGAGGGAACCGGTTACGAGATCGGTGCGGTCAGCATCGTCAAGGGCAACCACAACGATGCGCTGGCGCAGTCCTTCGTTGAATTCGCGCTGACCCCGGCAGGACAGGCAACCGGGGCAAAGGCGGGGCAGAACCAGGTGCCATCCAACGCCCGGGCGACATTGCCGCTGACGGCGCCCGATATATCGATGATCAAGATGGTGGATTACGACTTCGCCACCTTTGGCCAACCCGAAGAGCGAAGTCGATTGTTGACCCGCTTCGACAACGAAATTCACCCGACTCAGTAGGGTCAGCAATCCAAGACCGAAAAGACAGACAGCGTGGCAGCACACGATGCCGCGACCGGCAGCGCCATGTTTTTGGCACTGCCCAACCATTCAGACGCAAGCTACAGGAGGATAACCATGCGACTGACGATACTTTCCACATTGCTTTTTGCCGGTACGGCACTCGGCACCACATCGGTGCAGGCGGCAGGCGAGCTTAACCTGATCTGCTCGGCCGATGTCGTCATCTGCGAACAGATGAAGGGCGATTTCGAAAAGTCGCATGACATCAAGGTCAATATGGTTCGCCTGTCTTCCGGCGAGACCTATGCCAAGGTGCGTGCGGAAGCCCGCAACCCGAAGACCGATATCTGGTGGGCCGGCACCGGCGATCCGCACATGCAGGCGGCTTCCGAAAACCTAACGCTCGAATACAAGTCGCCGATGCTGGATCAGCTGCAGGACTGGGCCGTCAAACAGGCGGAAAGCACCGGTTACAGAACCGTCGGCGTTTATGCCGGCGCGCTGGGCTGGGGTTACAACACCGAAATCTTCAAATCCAAGGGTTACAAGGAGCCGAAGTGCTGGGCCGATCTGCTGGCACCGGAACTGAAGGGCGAAATCCAGATCGCCAATCCCAACTCTTCGGGCACAGCCTATACGGCGCTTGCCTCGCTCGTGCAGATCATGGGCGAAGACCAGGCGATCGATTATCTGAAGAAGCTCAACGCCAACATCTCGCAATATACCAAGTCCGGCTCCGCGCCGGTGAAGGCGGCAGCGCGTGGCGAGACGGCACTTGGCATCGTCTTCATGCATGATGCCTTGGCGCAGACGGCGGAAGGTTTCCCCGTAAAGTCCATCGCGCCCTGCGAAGGTACCGGCTACGAAATCGGCTCCATGTCGATCATCAAGGGTGCCCGCAACCTCGAAAATGCCAAGACCTGGTACGACTGGGCGCTGAAGCCAGAGGTCCAGTCACGCATGAAGGACGCCAAGTCCTTCCAGCTTCCATCCAACAAGACGGCGGAAGTGCCGAAGGAAGCGCCGAAGTTCGAGGACATCAAGCTCATCGACTACGACTTCAAGACCTATGGCGACCCGGCCAAGCGCAAGGCTCTGCTGGAGCGCTGGGACCGCGAGGTCGGTGCAGTCGCAAACTGATCTGAACTCCGGCGATCGGCATCCCGGCTTTTGAAAGTCGGGATGTCCGCCGTTCCTTCATCGGCATGAAATAAGCGAGGTCGGCCATGACACGTGGCAATCGCAGGCTGAACATTGTCCTGGCGCTCGGGGCTTTTGCCCTGGTTTTTCTTCCCTGGTATCGCATTGAAGGCGGCTTCTTCAGCTTCCGCTGGCTGTCGGAGTTTCTCTCTTCCCCCAGCAATGCGCCCGGTGTGCTGCAAATATTGGTTTATGGAAAACCCTGGCTTGCCGGTGCCGGCCTGTTTTTCCTTGCCGGATGCCTTGTCCGCCCGATTGGCGATCCGATGCTGCGCGGCAAGCTTCTTGCGTGGATTGGTGCTGCCGGTCTCGTGGTTCTGATTTTGCAGGGACTGGCGATCGGCTTTACCGGCTGGACATGGAGCGTCAGTGAAAACCTGTTCGGCGTGCTTTCCGATGGTCAACCCGCCATGGGCGCCGGTGCCGTCGTCATGTCGCTGGTCTTTGTGCTTTTCTTTGCCTTCGGGCTTGCCGAACGTGGCGTGATGAAGGGCGATGCCTTTGTCGTCGGCTCGATTTCCATTCTGGCCTTCCTCGTTACCGTTTTCGTGTTCTATCCGATCGGCAGCATGCTGAT
This sequence comes from Rhizobium sp. AN6A, assembly GCF_900215635.1. Taxonomy (NCBI): domain Bacteria; kingdom Pseudomonadati; phylum Pseudomonadota; class Alphaproteobacteria; order Hyphomicrobiales; family Rhizobiaceae; genus Rhizobium; species Rhizobium sp. AN6A. The sequence goes on along the minus strand of NZ_OCNC01000004.1, from coordinate 696,654 downwards.
CGCATCCGTTCAGGATTTCGATGGCTCCTTTAATGCCGATGGCTTCATCCGCAATATTCAGGATCCCGGCATCTGGAGCCTTGGCTGTGTCACGGGTGAAGAGCGCTGCGGCGTTGCCTGGCGAACGCTCTTCCTCGCCTTGATGACCGCCTTCGGCTCCACAGCGCTTGGGTTGGGTTTCGCGCTGGTCGCCACCCGCACCCGTTTTCCGTTCAAGAAGGGTCTGCGCCTTCTGACGGTTCTACCGATCATAACGCCGCCTTTCGTCATCGGTCTTGCCCTGACGCTGCTCTTCGGCCGCGCCGGTGTCGTCACCGAATGGCTTTCCTATCTCTTCGGCATCGAACCCGGCCGCTGGCTTTACGGCATGACCGGCATATGGATCGCGCAGGTTCTCTCCTTCACGCCGATATCCTTCCTGGTGCTGATCGGTGTCGTCGAAGGTGTCAGTCCGTCGATGGAGGAGGCGTCGCAAACGCTTCGCGCCGACCGCTGGCGCACCTTCTGGCGCGTGTCGCTGCCGCTGATGAAGCCGGGTCTCGCCAATGCGTTCCTCATCGGCTTCATCGAAAGCATGGCGGATTTCGGCAATCCGCTGGTGCTTGGTGGCACGCATGGGGTGCTGTCGACGGAAATCTTCTTTGCCGTCGTCGGTTCGCAGAACGACCCTTCACGCGCCGCTGTTCTCGCTATTATCCTCCTGTGTTTCACGCTTTCGGCCTTCCTCGCCCAGCGTTTCTGGCTGGCCGGCAAGAACTTCGCGACAGTTACCGGCAAGGGCGACAGCGGCGCGCATATCGCGCTGCCACGCGGCCTGTCCATCGGTGTCCATGCCGTCGTCGTGCCGTGGATGGTCTTCACCATCGTCGTGTACGGCATGATCCTCGTCGGCGGTTTCGTGAAGACCTGGGGTCTCGACAATTCGCTGACGCTTGACCACTACATCCGCGCTTTCTCCGTCAGCTTCTCGAATGGCTCGATCGCCTGGACCGGTGTTGCCTGGAACTCGTTCTGGACGACCATGGAGATCGCGCTGGTGTCGGCGCCGCTGACCGCTGCCGTCGGTCTGCTGACGGCCTATATCATCGTGCGGCAGAAGTTTGCCGGTCGGAACATCTTCGAATTTGCCCTGATGATGAGCTTTGCCATTCCTGGAACGGTCATCGGCGTCAGCTACATCATGGCCTTCAATCTGCCGCCGGTGGAAATGACGGGATCGGCGCTGATCCTGATCGCCTGCTTTGTCTTCCGCAACATGCCGGTCGGCGTGCGCGGCGGCATTGCGGCAATGAGCCAACTCGACAAAAGCCTCGATGAGGCCTCGCTGACGCTGCGCGCCGACAGTTTCCGCACAATCAGGAAAGTGATCCTGCCACTGCTGCGCCCGGCGATCACGGCGGCTCTGGTCTACTCCTTCGTCCGAGCGATTACCTCGATCAGCGCCGTCATCTTCCTCGTCAGCGCCCAGTACAACATGGCGACGTCCTATATCGTCGGTCTCGTCGAAAACGGCGAATACGGTGTGGCCATTGCCTATTCCTCCATGCTGATCGTGGTGATGATCACTGTTATCACCGGCTTCCAGCTCATTGTAGGCGAGCGTCGCCTGCGCCGCGAAAACCGCGTCGCGGGACTGCCGTCCGTGTCCTCCGTTCCTCTCGCTCAGGAGAAAACCGCATGATTTCCGTAAAGCCCGGTTCCGTCACCTTTCAGAATGTCCGCAAGACATTCGGCGCCTTCACCGCCATCCCCGACCTTTCGCTCACCATCGAACCCGGCACGCTGGTGACACTTCTCGGTCCCTCCGGCTGCGGCAAGACGACGACGCTGCGCATGCTGGCGGGGCTCGAACATCCGACGGCCGGTCGCATTCTGATCGGCGACAAGGATGTGACCATGCTGCCGGCCAATGAGCGCGATGTCTCGATGGTTTTCCAGTCCTATGCCCTGTTCCCGCACATGACGGCGCTCGACAATGTCGCTTATGGCCTGCAATCCTCCGGACTGCGCAAGGCGGAAGCACGGGAGAAGGCCGAGGAAGGTCTGAAGCTCGTGGGGCTGGCCGGCATGGGACATCGCCTGCCTGCCGAGCTTTCCGGTGGTCAGCAGCAGCGTGTGGCGGTTGCCCGCGCTCTGGTGCTGGAGCCGCAGGTGCTGCTGCTCGATGAGCCGCTTTCCAACCTCGATGCGCGTCTTCGCCGCCGGGTTCGGACCGAAATCCGGGAATTGCAGCAGCGGCTTGGTTTTACCGCCGTTTATGTGACGCATGATCAGGACGAGGCGCTGGCCGTTTCCGACCGGATCATCGTGATGAAGGAAGGTGAGATCGCCCAGTCAGGCGCGCCGCGGGAACTCTACGAGGCGCCGGCTTCTTCCTTCATTGCCGACTTCATGGGCGAGGCGAATGTCGTCGGCTGCGAGGTGGTCAGCCTTGAGGGCGCCGATGCGTTGATCCGCGTTGGAGGGATCGATCACCGTGTTGCGGCACGCAACGCCAAGCCCGGCCCGGCAAAGCTTGCGGTTCGTCCGGGTTCGATTTCCATCGCTCAATCCGGCGGACAGGGGCTTGCCGGGCGGGTGCTGCACAGCGCCTATCTCGGCGGGCATGTCGAGTACGAAGTCGAGACCGATATCGGCACGCTCTTCATCATCGACCATGCCGTCGAGACCAGTCTGCCGCCCGAAAGCGATGTCACACTCGGGTTCAAGAACCGTGGCATTGCGTTGATCCAGGCCTGAGTTTCAAAGCGTATCGTGGCGGCCCTCTCAAATGTCCTTTGCGAGACGCAGCGCATCGTAGATCGCCGCATGTGTATTGCGTGCGGCGACCGCGTCGCCGATGCGGAACAGCCGGTAGGCACCGCCAGGGTTGCGCTCGACGGTTTGGGCGGAGCCCTCCAGCAAGGCGTCGTAGGATATTTCGCCGAGGTTCTTGGAGTCGGGCTTGAGGTCGAAATAGAGATCGTCCAGCGGCACCGTGCCGTGATTGACGACGATCTGGTCCACGGTCCTTGATTTCGTCACGCCGCCGTAGTCGCTCCCGACGTGGGCGACGAGTTGGTTGCCGTTTCTTTCCGCTGCTTCCAGCCGATAGGTGACGGTGAAGGTGACGTCGAGTTTTTGCAGTGAGCGCATGTAAGGAACGAGGTTCATCGCCATGACTTCAGGCGCGAAGGCGCGATCCGGGGTCATGATCTCCACTTTTGCGCCCACCTTTGCGAGAAGTTCTGCTGCCTGCAAGCCCGCATGGTCGCCGGCATCGTCGAAAACCAGCACATTCGTTCCCGGCTTGACGTCGCCGGAAATGATATCCCACGAGGAAACGACCAGATCATTGCCGTTTGAAAGCACATCGGTATGCGGCAATCCGCCGGTGGCGATGATGACGACATCGGGGCTTTCCGAGAGCACCGTGTCCGCTTCCGCCCAGCTGTTGAAGTGAAAGGTGACGCCGAGCCTTTCGCACTGGCTCATGCGCCAGTCGATAATGCTGATCATTTCGCGGCGGCGTTCGCTTTGCGCGGTCAGGCGGATCTGGCCGCCCGGATCGTTTGCGGCCTCGAAGACGACGACCTCATGGCCGCGTTCGGCACAGACACGCGCGGCCTCCAGCCCGGCCGGACCGGCGCCGACGATCACGACCTTCAGGCTTTCCGTCGCCTTGGTGATCTCGTGCGGCATCGTTTCTTCGCGGCCTGTCGCCGGATTGTGAATGCAGAAGGCGAGGCCGCCCTGATAGATGCGGTCGAGACAGTAATTGGCGCCCACGCAAGGCCTGATATCGTCCTCCCGCTTTTCCATGATTTTCCGCACGATATGCGGATCGGTCATGTGGGCGCGGGTCATGCCGACCATGTCGACCTTGCCGGAAGCGATGGCGTATCTGGCGGTGGCGACATCCTGGATCTTGGCGGCGTGGAAGGTGGGGAAACTGGTTGCCGCGCGGATTTCGCCCGCGAAGTCCAGATGCGGCGCGTTCGCCATGCCCTGAATGGGAATGACGTCGGTCAGGCCGGGATCGGTGTCGATATGACCCCTGATAACGTTGAGATAGTCGATCAGGCCGCTATCCCGCAACCGGCGCGAGATTTCGAGGCCTTCCGCCTTTCCGGTGCCGCCTTCAAGACATTCGTCGGCGGTATATCGAACCCCGAGGATGAAATCGTCGCCGACACGCTCGCGCATTGCCCTGAAGACGTCGAAACAGAAACGCATGCGGTTGTCCAGTGAACCGCCATAGGGGCCATCCAGCTCGTTGGTCAGCGGCGAGACGAACTGGTCGATGAGATGGCCATAGGCTTCAAGCTCCACCCCGTCCATGCCGCCCGCCTTCATGCGTTCCGCAGCGTCGGCGAAGTCCTTGATGATGCGCTCGATATCCCAGTCCTCGATCTTCTTCGGAAAAGCGCGATGCGCGGCTTCCCGCTGGTGGGATGGTGCCAGCACTGGCAGCCAGTCGCCCTTGTCCCAGCGCGTGCGGCGGCCGAGATGCGTCAGCTGGATCATGATCGCTGCACCCTCTTCATGCACGGCGTCGGTCATTTCCCTGATCCAGGGAACGATTTCATCCTTGTAGGCCAAGAGGTTGTTGAAGACGGGCGGGCTGTCTTTCGAGACGGCTGCGGAGCCTGCCGTCATCGTCATGGCGACGCCGCCCTTTGCCCGCTCGAGCGTATAGGCGCGGTAGCGCCCTTTCGGCATGCCGTCCTCCGGATAGGCCGGTTCATGCGAGGTAACGATGATGCGGTTTCGCAGGGTGAGATGCTTTAGCTGGTAGGGCTGAAGAAGGGGGTCATTCGACATGGCGACCGTGCTCCGAGAACGTTTATGGGAGAAGGCTAAGCGGGAATGTACATATGTGTCAATTAATAAAACACTTGTGTTTATGCATTTGACATGAGTGGACATTCGCCTTGTCGCGACCAGACCGATTTGCTAGGAAATCATCATGGAAGCGACATTGAACGAGACCGGTTGGCGTGGATCGCAGGAGGGCTGGCTTGAGGCCGCCTACCAGGCACTTCTCGAATCCGGGGTGGATTCCGTGAAAATCCTGCCGTTGGCGAAAAAGCTGAATCTTTCGCGCACGAGTTTCTACTGGTTCTTCAAGGATCGGGAGGAGTTGCTGGCCGCACTCGTCTCCCGCTGGCGCGAAAAGAATACCGGCAGCATCGTCAGGCAGTCGCAGGCCTATGCGGAGACTTTGGCAGAAGCGATGCTGAATGTTTTCGATTGCTGGCTGGATGCCGGCCTGTTCGACAACAGGTTCGAATTTGCAGTTCGCAGCTGGGCTCTTCAATCCAATGACATTCTTGCCGAGGTGCGTAAGGCCGATCAGACGAGAATGGATGCGCTTTCGCGCATGTTCATGCGTTTTGGCCATGCCGAAAATATGGCGGATGTGCGTGCCCGCACCACCTATCTCGTGCAGATCGGCTACATCTCCATGCAATCGGAGGAAGATGTGGCCGTGCGCATGAAAAGGATCCCGGACTATATTGCGATCTACACCGGTGAGGTGCCGCAGCAGCGGGAGCTTGACCGGTTTTATGCAAGACATGGGTACAGGCCGGGATAAGGCATCCAAGGTGTGACGGTCGATTTGCGTCTGGCAGGAGGGTGAGAGAAGGATAGTCCGGCTCCTTGCCTGCAATGTAGCTGTAACATTCACCGACCAGTGGTGAGTGCGGCAAGAGTTCACCTTTGGGGAAAAGTCATTGCGAATCCTGCTTCTCGAGGATGAACCGGAAATGGCGCGGGCCCTGCTCGAAGCCCTGCGGCGGCGTGATGTGCTTGCGGATCATGTCAGGACGATTGCCGATGCCGACGCGCTGGCGCGTGACGGGTCTTACGATGTGCTGGTTCTGGATCGTCGCCTTCCGGATGGTGAAGGTTTGAACCTTGTGTCTTCGCTTCGCAAAGCCAGGCATTCCGTGCCGATCCTCGTTCTGACGGCGCTCGGAAGTGTCGATCACCGCGTTGACGGTCTTGACGCCGGCGCGGATGATTACCTCGCCAAGCCCTTTGCGATCGAGGAATTGCTTGCCCGTCTTCGGGCGCTGCACAGGCGCGGCCCTTCGCTTTCCAGCCAATATCTGAGCTTCGGAAATCTGAGCATTGATCCGAAGAGTAATGAAGTCACAGTTGCCGGTGCCATCATCGAGTTTCGGCGGCGGGAATATCTGGCGCTCGAGGCTCTGATGCGACGCCCGAACCGCATCGTGACGCGTTCCAACCTGGTCGAGGCGGTTTACACCCTGGATGATGAGATCGAATCGAATGCTCTCGACGCCCATATCTCCCGCATCAGGAAGAAGCTCGCGCAGGCCGAAGCCACGGTCGAGATAAGAGCCGTGCGAAACATCGGCTATCTCATCCGGTCGAATACATGAAGCAGGAGCGCAACCGATCCCTGCGGTGGGCGCTGATGAAGCGTCTTTTCGCCTTGCAGGCGTTCTTGCTCGTTCTGTTTGTCATCCTCCTCGTCGGCTGGATCTGGATCATTGATCCACGGCTGGAGGGTGCCAATGAAGAGGCTGTCCGCATCGTTGCGGAAAGCGTGACAAAGGATGGGCAGGGCCGCGCGCAAGTTTTGCCCACGCCCGGATTGGTCGAGCTGAAACAGCGCTATCCGAATCTTTGGTTCTTGGTGCGGGACGCCGATGAAATCGTCCTGCGATATGGAGAAATCCCAGCACCGGCTTTGGCGGCAGTTTTTCCGTCAAGCATCGAAAGGGCGCGTCTGGAAGCCGGGGAAACAGTCCGGGCCACCATGGAAAACCGTGATACGCCTGCCGGGCGGCTGCAATTCATTGCCGGGACGGAAAAAGGCGTCCCGAATGACGGCCTCAGCCTATGGATCAGTATGCAGTTGGATCTGGAAAAGGATGCCAACGGCGAGATCCGCTGGCTTACTGTCTTGCCGGGTGTAGGCTTCATCATTCTTATCGTCGTCGTGCCCATGCTGATCCTGACTGGTATCGCGACATTGATCGTGACCCCGAGGGCGGTCGGCCGTTCACTTGGCGGCCTCATGGAAACGGTCAGCCAGGCGCAATCCATCAATTTCGAGAACAGGTCCGCCCGTATCAATCGTTCCAAGGTACCCAGCGAAATCATTCCCCTGGTAAATGCCTTCAACGTCGCGCTCTCCAAGCTGGATGAGGGATATAATCGCCGTAACCGCTTCCTTGCAGATGCCGCGCATGAGTTGAGAACGCCGATTGCAATCGCGCGGATCAGGGCCGATCTTTTGCCCGATGACGCGCTGAGCCGACAACTCCGGGCCGATATCGATCGCCTCACACGCGTTGCGCACCAGTTGCTGGAGATGCAGGCGGTCGGCGTGGTGGAATTACCCGCCGAGCGGCAGGACCTGAACATCCTTGTCGAGCGCATCGCGACCGATCTCGCGCCGATTGCGATGGATGCCGGTTACGAGTTCGATTTCGAGCCGAGTGAAGGAGAGGCCGTGTTCACGGTCCAGACTTCGATCATCGAGATGGCGGTCGTCAATCTCGTTCGCAACGCAATCGATCATGGCGGCGGCAAGGGCGCTATCACGATCCGGGTCGGTGCTGCGGGCTTCATTGACGTTTGCGATGAAGGGCCGGGCATACCCGTCTCGGAGCGCGAGCAGGTATTCGAGCCGTTTCACCGCGTCAACACGAACTCGCCGGGAGCCGGCCTCGGGTTGAACCTGGTCCAGAAGGCGGCCGAGCTTCATTGCGGACGTGTCCTGTTTCTTGATCTCAATCCCGGCTTTTGCGTTCGGCTGGAAATTCGCTCGGTGGCTTCGAAAGATGCTGCGGCTGACACTGTCTAGCTGATGGGATTTTAAGCGATCAGGCACGTTTCCCCGGGCCTGACCACCACCAAGTTCAAGGATGGCAACGGCGTCACCGGTCCCGACGGCTGGAAACAGGCTACCTGGTTGGCGCTGGCGTCGAACAGAGCTTCGGCGGCGGCCTGTCGGCCAAGTTTGGCGAGCGGCAGGTCGAAGACCGATCTAAATGATCACGTCATCAAGGCTGGCCTGAACTGCCGCTTCTGACCGGCCCATCCGATGAGAGATCCCAGGGAGAACGTTTCAACGAACACCACCGCTTCAAGCATCAAAGCGGCGGTCAAAAATCTGGGAGGGCGGAGTTTGAAATCCGGAAACGATCACTCGCATTCGAGCGACGGTTGCCGGAAGCTCGTGACATACCATTCACCGCCGGAATTGCGTGTGTAGAAAGTATAGAAGCAGTCTATGCGCTCGACATAACCCGGCGTCTCGGACACTTCGTAACGCTCGCCGCGTCGTGTTGTCCGCACTTCGCCACTCGATGATCCGGCGACAGCCTGTGTCTTGTTCTTCCGCCACTGGTAGGCCTGCTGTCCACCGCCAAGGCTATAGATATTGTCCGGCGGCCCATAGTCCAGCATCACGCTGGTGATGGGCGCGCCGATGTAGCTTTTCATGACTGTCGAGGCGCAGGCCGAAACCAGGATCGATGCAGTGACAAGGGAGAGCGCTGTCAGGAAGGCGGTTGACGATCTCTCGGACATGGCAATTTTCCTCCGCTGTGGTGAGTTTCCACAGGGATAGGAACCAGCCATTACAAGTACATTGCACGCGAAGGTCGTGACGGGGCAGTGAATCCCTGCGGAATCAGAGACCGGCGATGTTGCGGCCGATGTGGCGCAGGATGCTTTTGAAAAGTTTCACTTCGGCCGGGTCCAGGCCTTCGATCGCGGTCTTTTCGAACATGGCGGCGATGGGCATCAGTTCCTCGGCAAGTTCTTCACCCTTTGGCGTCAGCGTGATGCGCACGATCCGCGCATTGTCGACAGGTCGCTCGCGGCTGACGAGGTTGCGTCTGACGAGCAGGCCAACAAGCCGGGAAAGCGTGGAAATCTCCACCGACACGAGGTCGGAAAGCTCGGTCAACGTTTTGCTTTCCTGTTGTCTCAGCGTTGCCAGCACACGATACATCGGCAGGGTGATGTCATAGGATGCCAGCCTCAGGGAGAAGCGCTCTCCAAGCCGAACACCTACCCAGTTGAGCAGGTAGGGCACCGAGTCAGTGAACTGATAAGACACAAGCAAAACCCCGTTTTGAGAACCACGTGCGCGGATGACGTGGCGCACCCATCGGCTGTACCGGCATAATCTATCAGTTTCAATAGTTTCGCTCCAGAAGACCGGGGACGGCGAGGCCATATCGCAGCTTCCCCCGCCATAAAACATTTGCATTGACAAATGTTGCAAATGAAAATATTTAAGAATGCAGGATTTGGGAGGATCTCATGACATCAGCACTGTTTGGCCTGAACAATCTTGCGCCTGAAGGCGTCGGCCAGAATTTCCGCACGACGATGCGCCGTTTTCCGGCGACCGTGACGGTCATCACTGCCTGTGCCACGGGTGATCAGCGCGATCACGGCATGACGGTTACCGCCGTCACCTCGGTTTCGATGGAGCCGCCCTCTCTTCTGGTTTGCCTGAACAACCGCACGTTTCTGCACGAATTGCTGCTCTGCCGGCCCGATTTCATCGTGAATGTGCTGACGCAGGACCAGATTGCCTTGTCTGATGCTTTCAGCGGCAAGGTTTCGCCGGAGGAGCGTTTCCGCAACGGCGAGTGGCAGCGTCATGACAACGGTGTTCTTTATCTGCCCGCGGCCCATGCCGCCATCGCCTGCCGCCGTGTCGCGGCAATGCCGTATGGAACGCATACGGTGTTTATCGGACAGGTGGTGTCGGCCGACGTCAGTGAGACGACGCGGCCGCTGCTTTACGAAAATGCCCAATATTGCGCCGCAAGCCCGGCAGGCCTGTCCGCCTGATATTTCCCGGCTAGACTATTCTCGGAGGAGACGATCATGAACGATATGAGCCATGCGCCACAGCCGGCGCAAACGAACCCGCATGTCCGCCTCGTCGGTCGCGTTGCCGGTGTAGCCGATCTTTTCCGGTCCAGCGCCCGACAAACAGAGGAGGCGCGCCGCGTTCCCGCCAATCATATCGCGGCGCTGCGCGGCATCGGCTATTTCGATATCGTCAAACCGCGGGCCTTCGGCGGGCAGGGCGGTGAATTTGCCGAGCTTGTCGAAGCCAATATCGAGCTTTCGGCTGCCTGCGCGTCGACAGGCTGGGTTGCCGGCCTGCTTTCCGCCCATCAATGGCTGCTGGCGATGTTTCCAGAGGAGGCGCAGGCCGATGTCTGGGGCGAAAACCCTGACGCGCTTCTGTGTGGTTCCTATGCGCCGGTAAAGATGGCGGAGGCCGCTGACGGCGGTTACCGCCTGAGCGGCAAATGGGCCTTTGCCTCGGGCTGCGAGAATGCCCAATGGTCTCTCTGCGCCGCCATCCTGCCGCCGCAGGGCGAAGGCAAGCCGGTTCCGGCCTTCCTTCTCGTGCCTGCAAGCCAATATACCATTGAAGACACCTGGCATGTGGTCGGGCTGGCCGGCACGGGTTCCAAGACGCTGGTTCTCGATGATGTCTTTGTTCCCAAACATCGGGTTCTGACCTTTCCGGACGCGACCAGCGGCCACACGCCGGGCGGGCGGTTTTATGCGCAGGAAGGTCTCTTCAACATGCCGCTTCTGACCGGCATTCCTTCCTGTCTCGCCTCGGCTGGCGTCGGCGCAGCCAAGGGTGCGCTGGCAGCCTATGTCGATCATGTCGGTGGCCGGGTGACCCGCGGTGCGGTGGCGGGCGGCAATAACCGCATGGCGGAATTTCCAACCATCCAGCTGCGTGTCGCGGAAGCCGCGGCGAGCGTGGATGCCGCTTGTGAAATCCTGTTGCGCGACGTTGCCCGGGCGCAGGCACTCTCACAGGCAAGGCTTGAAGGCCGGGCGGAATTTTCGGTGGACGACCGGCTTTTGAGCCGTCGCGGCCAGTCCTTTTCGGTCTCTCTGGCGCTGCGCGCCGTGCAGGCACTCAACGATTCCACCGGCGGCGTCGGGCTCGATCTTTCCAATCCGGTCCAGCGGGCCTGGCGGGATGCGAATGCGGTCGGCCGCCATATTAGCATGAACTGGGATGCCGTGGGCACCATGATCGGCCAGAGCATGCTCGGCCTGGAACCCAAGGGCCAATATTGACCGCACATCTGGCGGCAACTGAACAGCGATTTTCGGAGGAAATAACATGCAAGGCAAGGTCGCTCTCGAAGAGCATTTCGCAATCCCGGAAACACTTCAGGATTCGGCCGGGTTCGTGCCCGGTGATTACTGGAAGGAACTGCAGCATCGCCTGCTCGACATTCAGGATACGCGCCTGAAGCTGATGGATGCGCATGGCATCGAAACCATGATCCTGTCGCTGAATGCGCCGGCGGTGCAGGCTATTCCCGACAAGAAGAAGGCGATCGAGATTGCGCGTCGCGCCAATGACGTCCTGGCTGAAGAATGCGCCAAGCGGCCGGACCGCTTCCTCGCCTTCGCAGCCCTGCCGTTGCAGGACCCGGATGCGGCGACCGAGGAGCTTCAGCGCTGCGTCAACGATCTCGGTTTCGTCGGCGCGCTCGTCAACGGCTTCAGCCAGGAGGGCGATGGCCAGACACCGCTTTATTACGACCTGCCGCAATATCGCCCATTCTGGGGTGAGGTGGAAAAGCTTGACGTGCCTTTCTATCTGCATCCGCGCAATCCGCTGCCGCAGGATTCCCGCATCTATGACGGCCACCCCTGGCTGCTTGGCCCCACCTGGGCGTTTGCGCAGGAAACGGCGGTTCACGCGCTGCGCCTCATGGCATCAGGCCTGTTCGATGAGCATCCGCGCCTCAACATCATTCTTGGCCATATGGGCGAGGGCCTGCCCTACATGATGTGGCGCATCGACCACCGCAATGCCTGGGTGAAGCTGCCGCCGCGCTATCCGGCCAAGCGCCGTTTCATGGATTATTTCAACGAGAATTTCCACATCACCACCTCTGGCAATTTCCGCACCCAAACCCTGATCGATGCCATTCTGGAAATCGGTGCCGACCGCATCCTGTTCTCCACCGACTGGCCCTTCGAGAACATCGATCATGCCTCCGACTGGTTCAACGCGACGAGCATTGCCGAGGCCGACCGGGTAAAGATCGGCCGCACCAATGCGCGCCGCCTGTTCAAGCTCGACGGAGCCTGAGCCATGCAGCCGTTCGTCTATACGGCGGCCCCGGCCCGCATCGTCTTTGGCACGGGTAGCTCCGTGGGCGTGACGGAGGAAATCCGTCGCCTCGGACTGTCACGGGCGTTGGTGCTTTCCACACCCCACCAGAAGGGCGATGCGGAGGCTTTGGCGGCCCGGCTTGGCCCATTGGCTGCCGGTGTCTTTTCCGATGCGGCCATGCACACGCCGGTTGAGGTGACGAAAAGGGCGGTCGAGGCCTATCGCGCTGCCGGTGCCGATTGCGTCGTGTCGCTCGGCGGCGGCTCTACCACCGGTCTCGGCAAGGCCATTGCCTTGCGCACCGATGCGGCGCAGATCGTCATTCCAACGACCTATGCCGGCTCTGAGGTGACGCCCATTCTTGGCCAGACGGAAAATGGGGTGAAGACCACCCTGCGCGGTCCGGAAATCCTGCCGGAAGTGGTGATTTACGATGCCGAGCTGACGCTTGGATTACCTGTTGGCATCAGCATGACCAGCGGGCTAAACGCCATGGCCCATGCGGCAGAGGCGCTTTATGCTCGGGATCGCAATCCCATCGCCAGTATGATTGCGGTGGAAGGGTTGCGGGCGATGATCGAGGCGCTTCCCGGTGTGAGGATGGAGCCGCAAGATACCAAGGCGCGCGAAACAGCACTTTACGGCGCGTGGCTATGTGGCACGGTGCTTGGCGCTGTTGGCATGTCGCTGCATCACAAGCTTTGCCACACGCTGGGTGGTAGTCTGGACCTGCCGCATGCGGAAACCCATGCGGTCCTTCTGCCGCACACCATCGCTTATGTGGAGCAGGCGGTGCCGGATCAGCTTGCGCCGCTGGCCGCACTTGTCGGTGGCAGGGCAGGGATGGGTCTTTACGATTTTGCCGCCCGGCTCGGCGCGCCGGCAAGCCTTGCAGCACTCGGTGTTGGCGAGGAAGATATCGACCCTATGGCCGAGCTTGCGACCGCCAATCCTTACTGGTGCCCGCGGCCAGTTGAAAAAACCGCGATCCGCGCTCTGTTGCAACGCGCCTTCGAGGGCGCAAGGCCGGAGTGATCCGGCAAGCAGGGAGCGGCAGTGATGGGAGGAGGACATTATGGACATGAAAACGACCGGTGACGACGGCTATTTCGTCGAGGAACGTTCGGCTGAAACCGTGATCGCCCGCATGCGCGATTGTGACGATCCGCGTCTCAGGGAGATCATGGCGGTCGTCACCCGCAAGCTTCACGAGGCGGTGAAAGAAATTGAGCCGACTGAAGAGGAATGGATGAAGGCGATCCATTTTTTGACCGAGGTCGGCCAGATCTGCAATGAATGGCGGCAGGAGTGGATCCTGTTTTCCGATATTCTCGGCGTTTCCATGCTGGTCGATGCGATCAACCACCGCAAGCCGAGCGGCGCGTCGGAATCCACCGTTCTCGGGCCTTTTCATGTGGCCGATGCGCCTGAGATGCCGATGGGCGCCAATATCTGCCTCGACGGCAAGGGCGAGGACATGCTGGTAACCGGCCGCATTCTTGACACCGATGGAGTACCGGTCGCAGGCGCCCGCATCGACGTCTGGCAGGCCAATGACGAAGGTTTCTACGACGTGCAGCAGAAGGGCATTCAGCCCGATTTCAACCTGCGTGGCGTATTCGTCACCGGTGAGGACGGACGCTACTGGTTCCGGGCTGCGAAGCCGAAATATTACCCGATACCGGATGATGGCCCCGTGGGGCAGCTTTTGCGGGCCATGGGGCGCCATCCCTACCGGCCAGCGCATCTGCATTACATCGTTTCGGCGGAAGGCTTCACCACGCTCGTCACGCATATTTTCGACCCTGACGATCCCTACATTCGTTCGGATGCGGTTTTCGGTGTGAAGGAAAGCCTGCTGGCCGATTTTCAGCGGGTGGAGGATGCGCAGAGGGCGCAGGAGCTGGGGTTCACCAACGGCTGGTTCTGGTCGGTGAACCACGATTTCGTGCTCGCCCGATGACCGGCGGTAGCGACCGTCCCCGGCTCTATGTGCGTTTTGCGGAAAGTGATCCCGCTGCCGTGGAGCAAAGGTTGGCGCAGATGAGTGCCCACAAGGCTCATTTACGCAACGAAGATGGCGTGCCGGAAGGATTCAGAATTCTCGCATCCGGCCCGATGCAGGCGGAGGGCGGAGGGTCTGCCGCGGCCCTCATCATTGCTGAAGCCCGCTGTATCGAGGACGTCATGGCTTTTAGCGACGCCGACCCTTTTGTCATTCACGGCGTCTATAACCGCATTCGTATTTTGAACTGGACGCCGACTTTGTCGAGGATTTCGGGGCTGCAAGGCAACTGAAATCCACGCCTGCAATGGCAGTTGGCGATTGTTAATATTTCAATTGCAATTTTTGCAAACGCAACATTTAATCGAAGGCGGGTGATACCGGCGATATGTGTCTTGACAGGAGCGAGGCGCACATCAGGGTGGAGCAAGCCGGGCACCCAGGGAGCAATCGCAGGAACGGGAAGACGTCGATCCATTCCGGGTGGCGCGTTCATGCGTGAAAGGGAGGAATATGTCCACGAACTATATGAGCGCCGCCTCGGTGCGGACGAAGAACCCGGCTGGCGTCATCGCGACATGCGGCCTGATGATCATGTTCGACGGTTACGATCTGGTCGTTTACGGCGCGGTTGCACCGGCGTTGCTAAAAGAAGGCGCATGGGCGCTCAATCCGGCCATGGTCGGGCGGGCTGCCGCCTTGACGCTGGTGGGCATGCTGCTCGGCGCGCTGTTTGCCGGCACCATGGCGGACCGTATCGGCCGCCGGAAGGTCGTTCTCATCAGCCTTGCCGGATTTTCAGCGATGATGATTGCCTCGGCCATGACGCCGAACTTTCTTGCTTTCGAAATCACGCGCTTCTTCGCCGGTCTCGGCCTTGGCGCGCTCCTGCCGACGGTGACCGCGCTCGTGCTGGAATTCTCGCCGCCCAAGCGCAGGGCACAGGCAAACTCCCTGTCGTTCCTCGGTTATCTTATCGGCGGCATCATTTCCGGCCTGATGGGTATCCTGCTTCTGGAGAGCTATGGCTGGCGGCCATTGATGCTGATCGGCGGCCTGCCGCTTATTCTTCTGCCGCTGTTCATGCGGCTCCTGCCGGAATCGCCGGAATGGCTGGCAAGCAAGGGCCGGCAGGCAGAGGCAGACGGGATTTGCGACACCTACGGCCTGCAACGCATTACGCCGCATGCCAAGATCCAAAAGGGCGGTGTGGGCGCCCTGTTCTCGGAAGGCCGGCTGCTTTCTACGCTGAATGCCTGGGGTATTCACTTTTGCTCGCTTCTGTTGACCTTCGGCATGGTCAACTGGCTGCCCACCATCATGAACAAGATGGGCTACGATATCAGTTCGGCGCTCAGCTTTTCCATCATGCTCAATGTCGGAGCCGCAATCGGCATTCTCATCGGTGGGCGCTTCGCCGACAAGGGTAACGTCAAGGTGGTTGTGGCCGTCCTGTTTGCCATTGGCGCGGCCTCGATCTGGGCCTTGACGGTGAACAAGGGGCCGTTGCTCTATCTCTTCGTTGCCCTTGCGGGTGCGGGAACGATTGGAACCCAGATTCTTGCCAACGTTCTGGTCGGGCGGCTTTATCCTGTCCATATTCGCGGTACGGGTCTTGGCTTTTCCCTGGCCGTCGGGCGGTTGGGCGGCATCGCCGGTCCGATGATCGGCGGTCTCGTGCTGCAACGGGGCCTGGCTCCGGAGTGGAACTTCTACATTTTCGGCTCGGTCGCGCTGGTCGGGCTGGCTTTGACCGTATTGACCCTGCTCTACCGCACTTCAGGCGACGGGCGGGTTTGACTAAGATGATGTTGGCCGCAGGGCAAAACCTGCGGCCAGCACTTATGGATGGTCTAGCCTCTGTGACGGCTGCGGAGTTGCCCCAACGTCGCGAGTGTATTGCCGCTGATGGACGTGCTGCCGCTGCCGAATAGAGCGAGACGCGGATCCGACGTTGCGTTATTCGCTTCGAATGTCAGCAAAAAGCGATTGACCAGTTTTTCGACCTTCTTGGGGTCCTGCAGGTCCTTTATCTTCAGCTTCTTCTCGATCATCTTTGCCTGCGCATCCACCTTGGAGTTTGCGGTTTCGGCGGGAATTCCAACGGCGGTGCGGGTGAACTCCGCAAGCGCATTGTCGGCGAGTATGTCGTAGGGATTGGAAATGCTGGCGGCCATGCGCTTGAAATAGAGCGCAAGGCGAACGCCGGAATTTTCTTCGCCGACCCGCTGTTCCAGCGTCTGCCGAACATATTTGTCGCGTGTTTCCATGAGGCTGCGGGTGTTCTGCACGCTCTGGCCAGCTTTCGCGACGATATTCCCCTTGGCGTCGAAATTGAAGGAGCCGGCAAGTGCGCGGAAGCGGGCATTTTTTTCGGTATTAGCGAAACTTTTGGGGTCCTTGAGGTCGGACTTGAAGATCTTCTTGAGGTAATCGGTGGTGACCGTTTTGGGGTCGATACCCTGTGCAACAAGCATGAAATCGAGCAGGCGGCGGTCGGCAAGCAATTGATCGACGGTTTCAAGCGTTTCCATTTTCTGGCGATAATAGGTGACCTCCGCCTCGCCTTTCTCCCTGGCCTTTTTGTCCTTGTCCCACCGGGTAACTTCCGTCAGATAATTTCGCGATATTCGGGTGATCTCGTTTTCCGACTGGGCGAGCCGTGGTGAGCCGATCTTGCCCTCGGCATCAAAGTTGAAAGCCTTGGCCAGCCGCACGAAACGCTCGTCCTTCAAAGTGTAAACGTAACTTTTCGGGTCCGACAGATCGCTGGTGAACACCTTTTTGAGCGTGAAGGACGAGGCTTCTTCAGCGGTGATATCGAAGGCCTTCAGGGCAAAGTTTCGAATAATGACCGCGCCCTGCGCGTTCGACAGAAAATCCTCGAGATTTTTCGTCAGGCCGATATAGCGCCGGTAGTTCTTGATTGCCTTTTCGTCCGCTGCTTCGTCCTTGTCATCGTAGCGACTGAAGTAGAGGTTCATCATGGTGTTGAGCTGTTCGGTGGTCTGCGCGACCTTGCCGGTCTTGATCTTGCCATCCGCACCGAAATTGAAGGCGCGTGCCAGATCGACAAGACCTTTGTCCTTCTCCTTGTGGATAGGGCTTTTCGGATCATTCGGATCCTGCAAGACGGCCCAGCCGATTTTCTTGTCCGTCTCATCATTGTCCGTCAGATTGAAGCTGACGATGAGCATCGTTCTAAGGCGCGCAAACTGCGTCATCTGGCTGGCCTCGGTGATGGTTTTCATCTTGTCCGCGAAATACTCGCGGTTGAGAACAGCTCCGGCCTGCGTCAGGCGGGGATTTGAAAGAACGTAGGTTTCGTTAATCAGTCGCCTCTGCGCAGCCGTCTGCGCCGGCATGCCGTCATCTACGCGGCCGTCGTCGCGGAAATTAAACGCGGCCGCCATCTCGAACAGTTTGTTGGCATCGTTGATACGCTTGTTATATTGGCTGATCAGGTAGTCGATCTTTGCGAGCGCCGGTTTGTCGGTGGACGCGACGCCTGCACGTTCTATGCGCAGATCGGCCGCCTTTGCCTTCCACTCCGGGATCAATGACTTGTAGGTCTTGTTGATGTAGCTATCGGCATTGCTGATATCGCTCGTCAGAACGTTTTTGACGTGCTTGTAGCTGAAGGTCTCGGGGTCGATGCCGAAGGATTTGAAGACATAATCCCGAAGCCGCGTGTTCTTGAAGATATCGTCGACATGCCCGACCTTCTCGATGGCAATGTTATAAAAACGGGTCTCTTCCTTTAATTCGGCGCCTTCCTGTTCGATCGTAGCGTGATAGGTGGCAATCAACCGGTCCTGCTGTGATTTTGTCTGAACCGATTTTTCCGCTTTGATCGTGCCAAAATCGAAAGAGGCAGCGAAGTCGCGGTATCGCGTATCCTTCAGTTTGTTGGCGAAGCTGTTCGGATCGTTGAGATTGCTTTCCAGCACCTTCTTCATGAAGGCGGTGGCATAGATCATTTCCTCCAGTCCATGCGCCTTCATGGCGTAGGAATAGAGCCGGAAGTCCTTCAGGAACGCGTCAAGGTTTTTGACCTTGCCGATATTATCCGCATAATATTTGGCGTCGCGCGATACGACGGGGTCGTTCGCGACGCGTTTCAGCGTCAATTCCATATCACGATTGTAAAGAGCGTAAGTCGTATATGCGGGCAGCACCATGTGTCTCCGAAAAAACTATGGCAGAATCTGTGCGTGAACCAGTTATGAAGCGGAGAGTTGCAGTATAGTCTTGCGCGTAGCTGTATGATTAAAAGTAATATGTAGAATAAATATTTTGTATTATTAAATTAGTTGAGATTTATATTGATCGTTTGGCGCGTGGCTGCGTTCAGATCGCGTGCAGGCAGAAGCGGCCCTAAAGCACCAACGCCAACACCACGCCGGCAAACAAAGGGGAAAGACTTGGCAAAAGCTGAGGGCGGCACATTTGTCCGGGCTGTTGGGACAGACGTGCGAAAATACCGCTGGCAGCGTGTTCAGCGCTATCCTGGGGCAAGGCCGTACTAGAGGTTTTTTCTAGGGCAGTTCCGGGTACTGCTACGGGTTTTTGCGGGAGACGGGGGCGATGGTCGCCATCTGCAACAATGTGCGCTCATTCGTGCGTTTGGCTCGCGCCAATGCATCGTCGCGGTCTTCCGGAAGCGTGTAGGTCATGTAGGACAGCGAGGTTTCGAGGTCGTTATTATTGTGTCCGAGGATGGCCGCGAAATAGCTGTTCTTGGTGACATGGGGCGGCGCGAAATTGTGATACGCCACCTCCGCATAAAGGTGCCGCAGGCCATAGGGCTTGGGCAGTTCTTCCTTCGGCCAGAGATCCTCGAACAGATTAAAAACCGTGTCCCGAAGCAGCAGGCGGGTTTCCGATGAAAAATCGTCGATCGACATGCCGTGCCACAATTTTCCCTGCCCGCTTTCGCGCAGGCGCTGGTAGGCGGACAGGATGGTTGCGGAGCGTGCAAGGACCGGGATCTCGTAGGTAATCCCGAATTTCGTTCCTTCGCCCTGCTTCGTCTTGGCCTGACCGTTAAACAGGATGCTCCATTTGGAAACACCCTTGCCATAGGGGGCGGGTGAAAACTCGGCCTGTGTAAAGACCTCGTAGGGGCGTCGCCCCGTCATGCCGATCAGACCGATGCCGATCATCAGCGGATCGT
The DNA here is from genome assembly GCF_900215635.1 of Rhizobium sp. AN6A. Lineage (NCBI taxonomy): Bacteria > Pseudomonadati > Pseudomonadota > Alphaproteobacteria > Hyphomicrobiales > Rhizobiaceae > Rhizobium > Rhizobium sp. AN6A. The sequence goes on along the minus strand of NZ_OCNC01000004.1, from coordinate 677,319 downwards.
TGGACTGGAGGCAATCGGTGCAAATCTTCAGAACCTGCCGGTAATTTTCGAACGTGATCAGCGCACCATGCTTGTTGGCGATCTTCTCCATCTTGACCCGGCGCGCATCGTCGTACATCGCTGCATCGCCGGTGGCGATCTTCAGCATTGGATGCTCATCGCCAAAGGCTTCGCGGATAGCGTTGCGGTATTTCGTGATGTAGGAAATGATCGTCGTCTGGGCTCTGCCCTTCATGAGGTCGATTTCAGCGGTCCACAAAGCCTGCATCTCTTCTTTCGAGCCCAGGCCGTTCATCGCTGCAATAAAATCCGCGATCCGCAAAAGCACTGTCGGCTTGCGGCCAGCGGTGTTGAATTCCGCCCGTTCGATCTTTTCGACAATGGAGGTCGCAACGCCGGTTTTCGGATAGTCGGCCCGCTCTATATAGGTCTTTAGCCGCTCCCGCAGCTTTTTCATGTTGCAGATGGCAAGCGGGGTGCTCTTTGCGCCAAATTCGGCCTTCAGGGCATAGCGATATTTCATGATGTAAAGTTCGAGCGTCTTTTCCGTGCGGCCATTGTCGAAATGGTAGCGGACCTCTGCGTCCCAAAGATCGCGGATTTTTTTGTTTCGCAACGCCTCGCTGCTTTTCATCGCCTCCCTGACCCGACCGACGAACTGGTCGATGCGTTCCACGAGAACTGGAGTTTTGGTCTTTCGTGCGAGCATACGGCGGCCCCTGAACCGGTCGGGAAATATAAAATCTATGATTGGCAATCAACAGAAGCATGGTTGCGGAAATGCCATGGATATTCGCCGCCAGCATATTTCTTTTGAATAATAGTTTAATCGATTCCGCAAGTATGGCCGTGATGCGTGGAACCTTCAAGGAAGGTTTGCGAGCCGAGATCGGTCATTCGGGGAGCCGGCATCCTGCCGGCGGCGCTTCGGGTGATTGAATTCTGATGGAAGTATGGGCTTCGGGAATTCTCCCGAAGCCGCAGAGGTCGCAACAGCCTATTTCGGTAGTCGGGTTTTCAGGGAGGTCACGATGCGCTTGGCAAGCCCCTCATAGTCCTCATCGAAATGGTGGCCACCCTCGATGCCGATCGTCTCCACGCCCTTTGCCTTCAGGCCGGGGCAGGGGTCTTCATCCTCTTCCTCCGTGCCATAGACGCATTGCACCAGCTTCGGGTCGATCTTGACGATATCGTCGATGGTCTTGCCGCCCTTGCCTTCGCCGGCAACGCCGAGCCAGCCCTGGACGGAAATCTCGAAATCGACTTCGGTCGAAAGTCCAAGCAGCGTCAGCTGCACGACATGGGATTTCGCGCGTTCAGGCAGGAGATTATAGGTGGCGGGAATGATATCGGCGCCAAAGGAATAGCCGATCAGCACCACGTTCCGAACCTTCCATTCCTTGCGGTAGGTGTCGATGATGCGCGCAAGGTCATTGGCTACTTCCTGCGGTTGTTTTTCTTTCCAGAAATAACGCAGGGCATCGACGCCGATCACAGGTATCCCCTGCTTTTGCAGCGCGCCGCCGACTTCCTCGTCGAGATCGCGCCAGCCGCCGTCACCGGAATAGATCACCGCCATGGTGTCCATCGCCGGGCTCGTTTCGAGAACCGTGATTGGCAGGCCTAGCGGGCTGCTGGTATCGCCCGCCGCGTCGACCTTGTCGGACAGGATCTGGGATAAAACCTCATCCGCCTTGCCTGTCACATCAGTCACTTCGATATCGGGATGAAGCTTCACCAGGGCGTTAACATGGTCGCGGCCCTTCTGATCCGCATCGGGCGTGAACAGCACGCTGACAGGAGCTGGCAGCGGGCCATCGGTCAGGCCATAAACCGTTTCACCGTCCACCTTATCCTTGGTGGCGGGGGTGCAGAGTATCTTTTCAAGCGGCAGGCCAGCCTTGGGGTCAACCGCGATGGCTTCCTGAACGGTGGAGACCGGGCTTTGCGCGATCATGGCGAGCGCCAGCGTTCCGCCCTTGCCGATGCCGGTGAGGATAGGCTGGCGATAGCTGGCGGTCCCGGCGGTACGCTGGATCTGCTGCGACAGCGACTCGATGTCCGAGATCATATAGATACACTCGTCATCATCGGCCTCTAGTGCCTTGAGATATTCCTTGAAATCGATGCCGACCACCGCGGCACCCTTTTCCACCAGTGCTTTGGCGCGTTCTTCGTCGGTGCTGGTCCATCCGTCCGCATCGGAAATAAGGAAGACACTGGCGAGGATTTCGCCATCCGGCACCATGATGTGCTCGGCGGGGATCATGCCGGTGTCATAGGCTGGCTTGTCCTGCGAAAAGACGGCACTGGAAGCAAACAATGGGGAGAGGAACAGGGCGGAAGCGGCAAGGGCTGCCTTCAGCATGCTGTATTTTCTCATTTTCCGATCACTCCTCTGACACCGCCACTGATCAGAACCGTCGCGTCCATCAGCGCCAGAGCGGCGTCTGCGCCATTCTGTACGGCGAGGTAACGCGGTTCCCATTTCGGGTGGAACTTCGTCTTGAATGCACGAAGGCCCTTAAAGTTGTAGAAACGTTCGCCATGTTCGAAAAGCGTGCTGCCAATGCGGTCCCAGACCGGTGCCGCATCACGCTTCGACATGCCGGACATGGGTGCCATGCCGAGATTGAAGCTCTCATATCCCGCCTCGCGCAGATGCTGCATGATGCTGACGAAGAGGAAATCCATCGAGCCGCGCGGTGCATCCGGTGAAAAGCGCATGAGATCGACGGTGGCTTCCTTTTTCGTGTCCGTCACCATCAGATTGGCGAAGGCGGTGATCTTGCCATCCTTGCGCAGCACGGCGACGGGCTGGGAGAGAATGTAGTTGGGCTCGAACGCACCGAGAGAAAATCGCTTTTCCCTTGTATTGTGGTGGGTGAGCCAGCCATCCGAGACCTGCTTGAGGTCATCTAGAATATCGGCCACATGCGATTGCTCGACAACTTCGAAGGTCAGCCCGTCGCGTGCGCCGCGGCTCAGAGATTGGCGAAGGGTCGCGAGCTTGCCGCCCTTCAATTCGAATGCGGTAAGATCGACCAGCGCCAGTTCGCCAAGCTTGAAGGCACGCAGGCCCGCATCGGCGCAATGGGACAGGAGGAAGGGCGAAATCTGGTAGAAGGCGGCGCGCGCACCTGCCGAACGGGCAGATTCCACGAATTGCCAAACCAGATCGGGAAAATCCTCCTCGTTGCCGACGGGGTCGGCGAAGGCGATCCATGACCGGCCCTGAATGCCATACATGATGAAGGCGCTGCCGCTTTCCGCGAACATCACATGCTTGTCGCCCATGCGCACCAGATTGGCATCGGCCGAATCCTGCTGCATGACGATGTCGGTTGCGCGTTCAACGTCTTCCGGCTGGATGGAGTCCGGCTTGAAAGTGACCGGCCGCATCAGGCTGAAAATTGCAATGGTCGAAGAAGTGAGCACCAGGCCGAGAAGGGCGCGCAGACCGCGCGGGGCTTCTTCGGAGAACTCGAATTCCCACCACAATGTGTGGCTGTAATCGGTGTCGCGGTAGACGAACAGAAGTATCGTTGCCGCGCCGGCGATGATGACGGCCATAGCAGCGAGCCAGCTCGGTCCCAGCGCCTGTTTGACCAGCGAGGCATGACGGTTGAAGCTGCGCATATTGAGGGCGAGCGCCGCGATGAAGATGCCGAGGAAGATTGCCTCGAAAACGGCGATCGCCTTCACCAGCGACAGGATGAGCGCCAGCGATGCGGCGACAAGGGCAATCCACCACGCCCCATCCAGCCGCTGCCCGAGGCCGCGGGAGGCGACAACGAGGCCAAGGCCGAGAATACTCGTCAGAAAGTGCGCCGCCTCGATGATCGGCAGTGGCACGAAATTCGACAGGAAATCCAGATTGCTGCCGGGCGTCGGCGTCACGCTCGAAAAGATCAGCATGGTGCCGAGAATGATCGCGAAGGTGGAGAGCAGCGGTGGCGCCAGCCGCACGGCAAGCTGGCTGATATCGGAGACCACCGGCTTGGCCGCGAACTGCTTCATTTCGGAAACGATCATTACCAGAATGGCAACAACCAGCGGCAGGACGTGATAGATGACGCGATAAAGAACGAGGCTTCCGAGCAGCTGATCGACGCTGATCGCGTTGCCGAGCCCGGCTACCATGACCGTTTCGAACACACCGAGACCGGCGGGAACGTGGCTGAGAACGCCAAGGCCGACGGCGGTGGCATAGATCGCGAAGAATGTCGGCCAGCCCAGATGCGTCTCGGGCAGGAGCACGTAAAGCACGGAGGCGGAGGCGGCGATATCAAAGGAGGAGACGAGGAACTGGCGCGAGGAGGTGCGGCTGTCGGGAAGGCGCAGTCGCCATTTGCCGAGCCGGATCGCCTTGCCGTTGCGGCCGACATAGGCGGTGGTAACGAGAACGGCAATGACGGCGAGCGCTCCGCCCCTTAGAACAGTCGGGTCGAGACCGATGATGGCGGCGATGCGTGGTGCGACGATGAAGGTCGAAAGGGCGCTGACCGACAAAAGCCCCAGCCCGAAGGACAGCGTGACGAAGGCGATGACGCGGGCGATGTCACCCGGCGAAAGTCCAAGCCGGGAATAGGCGCGAAAGCGTATGGCGCCGCCACTCAAGGGGCCAAATCCAGCAGTATTGCCGATGGCGTAAGCGGCAAAAGCGGTGGCGGCCATGGAGGGGAAGCGCACCTTTTTGCCGACATATTCGATCGCGTTGGCGTCATAGAAAATCAGCGACAGGAAGCTTAGCGCCGTAAAGACCATTGCAAGAAGAATGGCCGGAAGCGAAGTGTCCAGAAGGGCTGCGATCACATCATCGTACCGCACTTCGGATGTGAGGCGGTAAATCGCAAATGTCATCATCACGAAGATGAGCGTAATGGCGATGGCCGTCAGATAGGGCCGGTTTCTGGCAAAGAAGCTTTCAACCGGGGATTCGGTAATATCGGTCTGTATAATTTCGCTCTTGTCTGCCATTTGCTTTTTCCAGCGCCAGTCACTTGGTTGGCGAACCACAGGATTGTGTCGCTAATTCGTTTCGGTTGAGGAAATTTGCTTAGCAGAAATGCGTGACGTGTCGATGTGAAGTTTGGCGACAAACAAACGAGATTTTCGCCGTTAAAATGAAAAATGCAACCAAAAAGAGCGATGTTCAAATTTTAGATCAAAAACTCCGTGAATTGATCGTTCCGATTGCTTGGAGGCGATGTTTGATGTGATTAAACGCTTCTTTCAATTGAAGGAAATGCAAAATGAAGATGCCTACAAGAATAGTAATTTCGCTGATCGCAGCCCTTTTGGTGGGCGGCGGCTACATGGCTTATGACAAGATGCGGGGCGCCGAATGGGTTGTCTCACCGCAGCAGATCGCTGATGCGAAGGCCGGTGGGCAGGCCGGATATGAATCGCGCCCGGGAACAGTGACCGTTCTGCCGATCCGCAGCGAGACGGCGGATGTCCTGCCGATCAAATGGGCCATTGCTGGCCTGGTCGCAGGCCTGCTGGCGTTTCGGTCCACGGGCAAAAAGAAAGCGGCAAAGGCCTGAGGCCTGCCGCTTCATGTCTCCGGCACGGAAGTCCGGGGAGAATGCCAAAGTCGGGGCGCGTTACGCGCCCCACGTCTTCTCCAGCACACGTACCCAGTTGCCATGGCAGATCTTGGCGAGTGCGGCGTCGTCATAACCGCCGTTGCGCAGAGCTGTGACCAGCAATTGCAGATCGGCCGCATCCTTCATGGCTGCGGGAATGGTGGTGCCGTCGAAATCCGAGCCGAGTGCGACATGATCGATGCCGATGCGGTTGACGATATAGTCGACATGGCGGACCAGTTCGCCAAGATCGGTAGCCGGGTTCTTCACGCCGTCCTGGCGCAGGAACAGAACGCCGAAATTGATGCCGGCAAGACCGCCGGTGTCGCGGATCGCGTCCAGCTGACGGTCAGTCAGGTTTCGGCTGTGGTTGCACAGCGCATAGGTGTTGGAATGGGACGCCACCAGCGGTGCGTCCGAAATCTTCGCGATGTCCCAGAAACCCTGTTCGTTCATATGCGACAGGTCGACCATGATCTTCAGTTCGTTGCAGGTCTTCACCAGCCGTTTTCCGGCATCGGTGAGGCCGGGGCCGATATCCGGTGTCGACGGGAAGCGGAAGGGAACGCCGTAGGCGAAGATGTTCGGGCGGCTCCAGACCGGGCCGAGCGTGCGAAGGCCAGCCTCGTGGAGAACATGCAGCGCATCCAGATCGGCGCCGATCGCTTCTGCGCCCTCGATATGGAAGACGGAGGCAAAGGCGCCCTCTGCCATCGCGCTGCGGATCTCGGCGGCCGTGCGGCAGACTTTCAGCGCGCCGCCTGATTGTTTCTCGGCGCGGAACAGCAGGGCCGCCATGCCAAGCGTCGCCTTCAGCGCATCCGCTTCAGCCGGTGTCGTGAAGTCGCCGTTCGCGTCCTTCTCCATGCTGGGCGAGGGCACGTAGATGGCGCAGAGGCCACCGGCCAACCCGCCCTTCCTGGCGCGCGGCAGGTCGATGTGGCCGACCGTATCGCCCTCGATGAGAAGCGTTTCGGGAGAGGCATTGCCCGATCGCCATAACCGCAGAAGCACGTCGTTGTGGCCGTCGAAGACGGGTACGGTTTTTTCATCGGTCATGGTCATTCACCTTTGGATACGGGCGGGGCGCGGGCGCGCGGTCGTCAGACTTTTGAGAATTGGTAGAGGAAAGGTCAAGGTCGGAGCAAATGCAATCCGTGCATAGGCTCTGCCAAATTTGGAATTGGTCGCGCCTCGTTTGCTCGTGGTAATCGCGGGAAAACATAAAAAAAATGACTGGATTGGGGCGAACCCATACCGTTTCCGAAAAATAAGGTCCGAAAGGGGATTTTCGATGATTTCAAGACGCAACCTGCTGATTGCCGGCGCTGCCGTACCGTTCCTGTCCTATGCGCACATTCCGGCATTTGCTGCGACGCCCAAGGATATTCTGGTGGTCGCCCAGCAGCTGGACAACATGACGAGCCTTGATCCGCATGAGGGTTTCGAAGCCGTCGGCGGTGAAATCATGTCCAACATGTACCAGAAGCTGGTGCGGGCGAACCGTGAAGATTCCACCAAGGTCGATCCGGTCATCGCGAAGTCCTGGGAAGCCGATGCGGAAAGCAAGGTTTTCACCTTTGTGATCGGTGACGATGCGACCTTCTCCAGCGGTGCGAAAGTGACCGCGGAAGACGTGGCCTTTTCGCTGCAACGCGCCATCAAGATGAACAAGAGCCCGGCCTTCATCATCGGCCAGTTCGGCTTCACGCCTGACAATGCCGAAACGACCATCGTTGCCGCCGACGAAAATACGGTGAAGCTGACGACGGCAAAGCCGACCGCAATCTCGTTCCTGCTCTATTGCCTCTCCGCCAATATCGGCGCGATCGTTGAAAAGAAGGCCGTGCTGGCAAATGTATCGGGCGAAGACCTCGGCAATGGCTGGCTGCAGAAGAACAGCGCCGGTTCCGGCGATTTCATGTTGCAGGCCTGGAAGCCGAGCGAAAGCGTAGCGCTCACCGTCAACCCGAATGGCCCCTACAAGGGTAACATCAAGCGCGTCATCCTGCGCCATGTCACCGATCCGTCTTCCCAGCTTCTGATGTTGCAGAAGGGCGATATCGACATTGCCCGCGACCTGACCTCGGAGCAGCTGCGTACCGTCCAGAACGACGCCAACATCGAGTTGCAGCGCAAGAGCATCGCCTCGCTGGTGCTGATCTCGCTCAATCAGGGCAATGAAAACCTTGCCAAGCCGCAGGTCTGGCAGGCCATCAAATGGGCGTTGGACTATAAGGGCATGCAGGAAAACATCGTGCCGCTGACGCACAAGGTTCACCAGAGCTTCGAGCCGGAAGGTTTCCCCGGCGCCGTCAACGACACGCCGTACCAGCGCGATGTCGAAAAGGCCAAGGCACTGATGGCGGAAGCCGGTCTTGCCGACGGTTTCGAAATCACCATGGATCACTATTCCGCCCAGCCTTACCCGGATCTGGCGCAGGCCATCCAGGCAAACCTTGCCGATATCGGCATCAAGGTGCGTTTGCAATCCGCCGAGAACCGTCAGGTTCTGACCAAGATGCGCGGCCGCGAACACCAGATGGCGCTTTCCGCCTGGGGCACGGATTATTTCGATCCGCATTCCAACGCCGATGTCTTCAACATCAACAAGGACAATGGCGACGACGCCAAGTCCAAGCCCTTCCTGTGGCGTTCGCGCTTCAAGAACGACGACTTTGCCGCGAAGGCAGAAGCCGCCCGTGACGAGAAGGACCCGGCAAAGCGCATCGAGCTTTATGAAGCGCTGCAGCGCGAGCACATGAAAAACAGCCCCTTCGTCTTCATGTTCCAGACGACGAAGACGGCCGCGTTCCGCAAGGGCGTTTCCGGCTTTGAACTCGGCGTTCTCTCCGAGGGCAATTCCTACCACGATGCTAAGAAAGCGTAACATTGAACAAGCGCGTCAAAAGCATATCGTCGACACTGAGCAGCGTCATTCTGACGCTGTTCGGGTTGATGGTCATCACCTTCCTGATCGGGCGTGTCATGCCTGTCGATCCCGTCATTGCGGCAGTCGGCGACAACGCGCCTGAAGACGTCATTGTGCGGGTTCGGGCCGAAATGGGCCTGGACCAGCCACTGGTCGTTCAGTTTTTCCACTATGTGTCGCAGGTGCTGCACGGTGATTTCGGCAATTCCATCCTGACCCGCAACCCGGTCTGGATCGATATCAAGCGCGTTTTCCCCGCCACCTTCGAGCTTGCTACGGCAGCACTCATTCTCGCTGCGCTGATCGGCATTCCGCTCGGCGTATGGGCCGCCGTGAAGCAGGGTAAGTTGACGGACCAGATCATCCGCGTCGTCTGCCTTGCCGGCCATTCCGTGCCCGTCTTCATGCTGGCGCTGATTTCGCTGCTGGTATTTTACGCCACACTTGGCGTTGCACCCGGACCGGGCAGGCAGGACATTATCTATGACGGCATGATCTCGCCGGTCACCGGCCTGATGACGGTCGATACGCTGCTTGCCGGCGACTGGGACGCGTTTTACGACGCCATCGCCCATATGGTGCAGCCGGTCTGCATTCTTGCCTATTTCAGCATGGCCTATATCACCCGCATGACGCGCGCCTTCATGATCGATGCGTTGAAGGGCGAATATGTCATTACGGCCCGTGCCAAGGGGCTTTCGGCAATGACCGTCATCTGGGGGCACGCCTTCCCGACGGTTGCCGTACAGCTCGTCACGGTTCTCGCACTCACCTATGCCGGCCTTCTGGAAGGTGCCGTGGTGACGGAAACCGTCTTCAGCTGGCCGGGCCTTGGCCAATATCTCACTGTCTCGCTCATGAACGCGGACATGAACCCTGTCGTCGGAGCGACCCTGTTGATCGGCCTGATCTATGTCGGCCTCAACCTGCTCGCAGACGTACTTTACCGAGTAATGGATCCCCGCGTTCGATGATGTTAGCAACTTTCAGAAACTGGGCTCTGGATGAGACGCCGCATTCCCGCAGGCAGGCTGCCTGGGGTAGTCGGTACCGCATCTGGCTGAACCTCAAGTCCAATCCGCTGGCGGTGGTCGGTCTCACGATCATCATCGTCTTCATTGCGCTGTCGCTGCTGGCGCCGTTCATCGCGCCTTACGATCCGGCCGCGCAGAACCTCGGCAACCGCCTTGCCTTCCCGAGTGCCGAGCACTGGTTCGGCACGGATGAGCTGGGCCGCGACATTCTTTCGCGCATTCTCTATGGTGGTCGCGTCACGCTCGGCATGGTCATTGCCGTCGTCGTTCTGGTTGCGCCGATCGGTCTCGCCATCGGCTGCATCGCCGGTTATTTCGGCGGTATCGTCGATACGGTGCTGATGCGGGTGACCGATGTGTTCCTGGCCTTCCCGCGCCTCATCCTGGCGCTTGCCTTCGTCGCGGCGCTGAAGCCTGGCGTCGAAAGCGCCATTCTCGCCATCGCGCTCACCGCCTGGCCGCCCTATGCGCGTCTCGCTCGCGCCGAAACCATGACGGTTCGCGGCAGCGATTTCGTCGCGGCCTACCGGCTGACAGGCGCTTCCGCCTGGCGCATCATCGCCCGTCACATCGCGCCGCTCTGCGTGCCGAGCCTCATCGTGCGCATCACGCTCGACATGAGCTCGATCATCATCACGGCCGCAAGCCTCGGCTTCCTCGGCATGGGCGCGCAGCCGCCGTCGCCGGAATGGGGTGCGATGATTGCGACGGCCAAGCGCTTCATCTTCGAACAATGGTGGGTCGCCACCATTCCGGGCATCGCCATCTTCCTCGTCTCGCTCGCCTTTAACTTCCTTGGCGATGGTCTGCGCGACGTGCTCGACCCGAAGGGACATTGAGCCATGCTGGTCGAAATCGAAAATCTGAAGATCGCGTTCCAGACCCGCACCAGCCGTTTCGAGGCGGTGCGCGGCGTTTCCATGAAGCTCGGAACAGAAAAGCTCGGCATCGTCGGTGAATCCGGTTCGGGCAAGAGCCTCACGGCGCGCGCGCTGATGAAGCTTCTGCCCTCCAATGCCGATATCAAGGCCGACAAGCTCTCCTTTGACGGTATCGACGTGCTTTCCGCCAGTGAAAAGCAGATGCGCCAGATCCGGGGAAAACGCGCAGGTTTCATCCTTCAGGATCCGAAATATTCGCTGAACCCGGTCAAGACCATGGGTGCACAGATCGCGGAAGCCTGGCGCGCCCACAAGGGCGGCAGCAAGCGTGCGGCCATGGAGGCGGCAATCGCCCTGCTCGATCAGGTGAAGATCCGCAATCCACGCCAGGTCGCTTCGTCCTACGCTCACGAGGTTTCCGGCGGCATGGGCCAGCGCGTGATGATCGCCATGATGCTGGCGCCCGATCCCGAGCTTCTGATCGCCGACGAACCGACAAGCGCTCTCGATGCCACGGTGCAGGCGGAAATCCTGCGGCTGATCGAGGAGCTGGTATCGGAACGCGGCATGGGTCTCATTCTCATCAGCCACGACCTGCCGCTTGTCTCGCATTTCTGCGACCGCGTGGCTGTCATGTATTCCGGCCGGGTGATGGAGGAGCTGAAGGCTTCCGAACTCCTGAAAGCCCAGCATCCTTACACGCAGGGTCTCTTGAACTGCATTCCCTCGCTGACGCATCCGCGCGAGCGTCTTCCCGTTCTCAACCGTGATGCAGCGTGGTCCAGCCTATGATCGACGTCGAAAATCTCCGTATCAAGTTCGGCGACCGTGAAGTGGTGAAGGGCGTGTCCTTTTCGGTCGAAAAGGGTGGCAGCTTCGGCATCGTTGGCGAAAGCGGCTCGGGCAAGTCCACCATCCTGCGCGCCATGGCCGGCCTTAATGAAAGCTGGGAAGGCCGCATCGCCTTTGCCGGCAAGGATGCGCCGCTGAAGCGCACGCCAGAATTCTTCCGGCAGGTGCAGATGGTATTTCAGGACCCCTATGGTTCGCTGCATCCGCGCCAGACCATCGACCGCATTCTCAGCGAATTGCCGTTGGTGCACGGCATGGACAATATCGAAAAACGCATCCAGCAGGCGCTGTCGGATGTGGCCCTGCCGCAGGCTGTGCGCTTCCGTTACCCGCACCAGCTCTCCGGCGGCCAGCGTCAGCGCGTGGCGATTGCGCGTGCGTTGATTGCCGATCCGCAGGTTCTGCTGCTCGATGAGCCGACTTCGGCGCTCGATGTTTCGGTGCAGGCGGAAATCCTGAACCTGTTGCAGGATCTGCGGGCGGCGCGCAACCTCACCTATATCCTCGTCAGCCACAATCTGGCTGTTATCGCGCATCTGTGCCCACAGGTGGGCGTGATGCTGAATGGTGAAATGGTGGAGCAGCTGAATGCAGGCGATCTACGCGAAGGCCGCACGAAACACCCGCATACGGAAGAGTTGCGCAGCCTGAGTATCCGGTTGGAAGAGCCGGCTTGAGCCCACGTCGCACATAAATCGAGCGGGTGCTGCTCGCTTCTTCTCTCCACCGGGGAGAAGGTCGCGGCAGCGGTATGAGGCTTCCCACAAGACCCACGAAGACACGAGACCGAACAATGTCACAGCAATTCGACTGGAACGCCGCTTCAACGCTTGCCGAGAGTGTCGTCTCGCAATGGGCCGGCAATGAGCCGGGCGGAGCGGTGATTGGTTTCGATCTCGATGGCATCCGTTTTGCCCATGCGGGCGGGGTTGAGAGCCTTTCGACCTTTGCGCCGTTCACGCCGAAAAGCGTGGTGCGTTACGCTTCCGTCACCAAACATGCCTTCTGCGCCATGGTGCTTGCCCATTCCGATCTGATCGGGCTTGACGATCCGCTCGGCAAGCATCTGCCGGAGCTGCAATCGCCACTCCGCGACGTCACTGTTGGGCAGGCGCTGGATATGAGCGGCGGGTTGCCGGACACGCGCGAATGCCTCTCGCTGCTTGGTCTTTCCGTCTACACCGAAACGAAGGCCGGCCCGCTCCTCGACTATCTGTCGCGGCTGACCCGGCTGAACTTTCCGGCCGGCAGCGAGGTTTCCTATTCGAATACCGGTTATCGTCTGGTCGAGGCGGCGCTGGAGCGCCATGGTTTCCGTTTCGATGATTTCGTGCAGGCGCAAATTGCCGGTCCGTTCGGTGTTTTCCTGAAGGCGCCGGACGTCTGGAACGATCCGGTGGACGGATTGGTGCCGGGTTACTGGAAGGCTGAGAGCAACTGGCAGCTTTCGGCGGCGGGCCTGCATATTTCCGCTTCGGGCAGTCTTGCCGGCAGTGCCGAAGCGCTGACGCGCTGGCTGCAGGGCCTGATGCGGGGCGAGGGCAGCTTTACAGGCGTTCTGGACGGGCTTTCCACCGAGCGGCCGCTCGCCGATGGACGGATGAGCGAATATGGTCTCGGCCTGCGCTGGTCACATCTCGGCGACAGACGTTTCGTGGGTCACGGCGGCTCGCATCCCGGCTACAAGACGTACTTCCTTCTCGATCCTGAAATGGGCACGGGTTTCGTCGTGGTATCGAACCGCGAAGATACCAACGGCTTCAAGATCGCGCTGGAAAGCATGGCGGCCCTGACCGGCCTGCCTTTACCCAAACCCGCCGGCAGCCTGCCGGAAGGTCTCTATGTCACCGAAAGCGGACCGTGGTGGCTGGAGATCAAGGGCAGTACCTCGACCTTCATCGATGGCGACGACACGCTTTATGAAGATGCCGATGGCTGGGTATCATCGCGCTCCGCATCCTCTCCGATGCTTCTGAGGCTCGAGGGCGATGCGATCGTCGGCGAGGCAGGCCACGCCGCTCGTCGGTTCCTGCCGGTTGGCGACCATGCGGTGCCCGATGAGCTTTCCGGGTCTTGGCGCTCTACCGAAGGGGCGGAATTTACGATTTCCGGTTCGTCGCTGACGATGGGCATCGGCCCCACGCGCCGCTCCATGCCTTTGACGGCGCTCGGCAATGGTCGCTTCCTCTTCACGCTCTCGGACGGGCCGTGGACGAAGCGCATCTGCCTCAATCAATTGAGCGACAGCCGGATAGAGCTTGTGGCAAGCCGGGCGCGGATGGTCGAATATTCCAGAAGCCTTTAAGAGGGTTTCAATCAGCTGCTATTGCTCCTAATAAAGACGCTTGTTCCAGCTACAGGCCGGTTCAACATCTTTGTGGGAGAACAGGCCCTTGGAAGTCAAATGGCTCGAGGATTTCCTGGCGCTGGCCGGAACGCTCAATTTTTCGAAGGCGGCGGAAGAGCGACATGTGACGCAATCCGCTTTCAGCCGAAGGATCAAGCAGCTGGAAGCCTGGGTGGGCGCGACGCTGGTCGATCGCGCTTCCTATCCCTCACGGCTGACCGAGGCCGGGGTGAAGTTCGTTCCGGTGGCGCAGGAAACCCTGAAGCAGCTTTACCACGCCCGTCGCACCCTGTTGCAGGAAGACGGTGAGGATGCCAGAACAGTGCGGCTGACGGCGCTGCACACGCTGTCTTTCACCTTCTTCCCGGACTGGCTGAAACGGGTGAACGAGAAGGCGGGACCGCTGTTTTCGGTTCTGCGGCCTGATTCCGGCAGCATGGAGGAGAACCTCAATTCGCTGGTGGACGGGCAGAGCGATTTCCTTCTGACCTACGCCCACCCCGAAGTGCCGATGCTGCTCGATGCGCAGACCTTCGAATTCCGCGTGCTTGGCGCGGAAAACATCATTCCCGTTTCGGCCCCTGCAGAGGATGGCGCACCGCTGCACAGTCTGACGGAAAGCGCGAAAAAACCCTTTGCCTATCTGGACTACGAAAAAGCATCGTTCTTCGGGCCGCTGTTGCGCGATCTCCTGAGTGCGCGCCTGCCGAAATTCGAGCGGGTGCATGAGGGCAGCATGTCGGTGGGGCTGAAAGCCATGGCGATGGCGGGCTGGGGTGTTGCCTGGGTGCCGGAAAGCCTGATGCGGCACGAGCTGGATAGCGGCGCGCTGGTGCGTGCCGCCGATCACAGTTTCGATATTGCCGTGGATATCCGGCTTTATCGCTCCAAGGAGAACCGCCGTCCCGTTGTCGAGCGCATATGGGCGGTTCTCGAAGATTGATCCTGGTCAGATCGCGGTGCGGTGGGCGTTTTCGAGATAGAGCGCGCGCAGGCGTTTCACCATCGCGCCTGGTTTGCCATCACCCACCGGCTTGCCGTCGATCTTCGTCACCGAAACCACGAAGTTGGAGGCGCTGGTCAGGCAGGCTTCGTCTGCGTTCATCGCCTCTTCCAGCGTGAAAGGCCGTTCTTCCAGTGTGAAACCGGCTTCCTTGGCCAGTTGCAGGGCGGCAAGGCGGGTGCAGCCGGGCAGGGTCTTGTTGCTGTTGCCGCGGGTGATGATCTTCTTGTCGCCGGTGATGATATAGGCGGTGGAGGATGCGCCTTCTGTGACGAAACCATCTTCGATCATCCAAGCCTCATCGCAGCCTTCAGCCTTGGCGATGCGTTTTGCCATGACCTGCGGCAGCAGGCAGACGGTTTTGATATCACGGCGCGCCCAGCGCTGGTCGGGAACGGATTTGACCGCTATGCCGGCCTCTTCCACGGCGGTGCCGACGAGTTTCTTGGCCTGCGTGAACATCACCAGCGTCGGTTTCAAATCGGCGGAAAACAGGAAGTTGCGGTCTTCCGCGCCGCGCGTCAGTTGCAGGTAGATCATGCCTTCGACGAGGTTGTTGTCGGCAATCAGGCGACGTTCGGCCTCGACGATTTCCTTTGTTGTGACCGGCAGCGGCACGTCGATTTCGCGGGCGCTGCGTTCCAGCCGCGCCATGTGCAGGTCGCTGTCGATCAGCTTGCCTTCGAGAACGGAGGTGACCTCATAAATGCCGTCGCCGAACAGGAAGCCGCGGTCGAAGATGGAAAGGCGGGCTTCCGCCTCGGGCAGGAATTCGCCGTTGAGATAAACGATGCGACCGGGTTGGCTAGTCATGAAAACTCCGTCTGGAAAAGTCAGGCTGAAAGAAGGGTTTTAAGCGTATCGATGGAAATGGCCTCGACCGTGGAGACCTTGCCGGTTCCAGCGTTGAAGCCTGATGTTCTTGTTGCCGCGCAGAGCGAATTGAGGATCGCCTCTTCGGTCGCCTCTATCGCGGCTTCGAACAGTGGCGAGATCGCATCGTTGGAAAGCTCAGGAAAATCCGCCACGGCCTTGCGGCGCGCAGGTGTTTTGCGAAGCCGCTCATTGGTCGAAAATGCCAGCGCATAGTCGCCGGAGCCATTGCTTAATGCCGCACCGGTGCGTGAGAGGCCGCCAAAGCTTCTGGCTGCCAGACGTTTCAGATTGCGCGAAGACAGCGGCGCATCGGTTGCGACGATGATGACGATCGAGCCGTCCTTGTCCCTGTGCTCCGGGCTTAGATAGGGCTTGCCACAGACGAGGAGATGGCCGCCGTAATTGGACTGTACGAGAATGCCGAGCGTATAGGTTTCTCCGGCAATCGGTACCATGCGGGATGCTGTTCCGATGCCGCCCTTCATGCCGAAAGCCACGGTGCCGGTTCCAGCGCCAATGCCACCCTCGGCCACCGGGGCCCGTGACAACGCTCTTTAGCGCGATGGAGATTTCCTCGATGGTCGGGCGTCCAGCGCGGATGTCGTTGAGCCGGGAATCGTTGGTCTCTCCAACGACCGCATTGATGGACACCACTTCTTCATTGCCCGGCTGCGACAGCGTATGGCGGTTGATCGCCTCGATTGCCCGGCCGGTGGCGAGCGTATTGGTAAGGATAACAGGGGTTTCGAGTTCGCCCAGTTCCTCGATCTGTGTCGAGCCGGCAAATTTGCCAAAGCCGTTATAGACCGCAAAACCCGCGGGCACTTTGTCCTGGAAGAGATTGCCGCCATGCGGCAGTATCGCGGTCGCGCCTGTGCGGGCCGTATCGCCTTCGATCACCGTGGAGTGGCCGACAAGCACACCTTCGACATCGGTAATGGCGTTGAGCGCGCCAGTCTGGAACCGGCCCGGTTTAAAGCCGATATCGCGCAGTCTCGGGCGGGTCGTCTCATGCATCGGGTCGGTCGCTTTTGCGGAATTTAAGGCTGACATCAGGGGCGAGCGAAGCCTCCGAAAAGCTTTGCCTGTCCGAACGTTAGCCTAGTTCGCCGCGAAACGGCATCGCAAAAATGGAATAGTTTTATGCGGACAACGTATGCGGTCAGGAGGCGCGAAGCGCGTGGCCGTGCCCGTCTTCCAGCCATTGGCGCATGGCTGCTTCGGCCTCTGCTCTCGTGGGCGCGCCGATGCGGCCACCGAAGACTGTGCATTTGAGTGCGGCGGCAACGGAGGAGAGCCGGATGGCCGCACGACTTTCCATGCCCTCGGCGATGGCAAGCGCAAAGGTGCCGTGGAAAATGTCGCCTGCCGCCAGCGTATCCACCGCCTTGACCTGCATCGTTTCCTGAAAATGGACAGTGGGATCGCCAGCTTCCGTCCACCAGCAGCCTGCCGGTCCGGCGGTGACGGCGATGAAAGTCTGCGGGTAGCGGGCATGCAGCACCGGCAGCATGTCTTTTACCGTTTCAAGTCCCGTCAGCCGGGCGGCGGCGGGTTCGGAAAAAACGATGTGGGTCGCGGCGGGTGCGAGCTTTTCGAGGGTTTCGACCGGCGCGACGTCTCCATCCAGAATGGCGTGTTTGCCGAGCGCGCGTGCCACATCAAGAACATCGAGCGCCAGTTCCGGCCAGCGCACATCCACCAGCACGGCGTCGTAAGCGGCGAGGTCCGCTGGTGTGCAGGAGCGCTTCTTTTCGTGCAGCCTGTGATCATAAAAAGGGACGATCAGCCTTTCGCCGCGATCATCGATAATGATCGTGGAGAGTGCGGAGCGTGCGCCGGCGGCGACTGTCATGCCTGTGGTGTCGATACCGCTTTCGGCGAGATCGCGCAGGATGCGGGTTCCGGTCTCGTCGTCGCCCACCGCACCCCAAAGGCTGGCGCGCCCACCCATGCGGTGCACCGCATAGGCTGCGCTGGATGCCATGCCCTCGGCGATCTGCAACATTTCGTAGGGCAGGACCTTGCCTTCGCCCTTTGGCATGTCACGGACGCGAAACAGGGTGTCGAGCACGGCTGCACCCACGCACAGCACATGTTTGCGGCTCTCGTGTTGGCTGTCCATGCCCGTCACCCTATGTCTTTGTCTTACGTAATTTTACTCGTCATGCGCCTTAGATGCGCTTGCCGGTTGCCTTGTCGAAAAGGTGCACCATTTCCGGGTCGATGGCGATATGGATCGTATCGCCGAACCGCACGTCCAGCCGCTCGCGGAACAGGCAGGCGATCTCGTCGCCCTTGCAGTTCAGCTTGGCATAGATTTCCGAGCCTGTGCCTTCGACCAGTTCGACCCGGCCTTCGATACCGCCGCTTGCTGCACGGATATGTTCCGGGCGCACGCCGTAGACGAGGTCGCGGCCGCCCAGTGCGGCAATGTCGCTGTTGGCGGGCAGGGGAAGGCTTAAGCCCTTCACGGTGCGGAACACGCCTTCTTCAACGCGTCCACGGATGAAATTCATCGCAGGCGAACCGATGAAACCGGCAACGAAGAGGTTGGCCGGGCGGTCGTAAAGCTCGAGCGGTGCGCCGATCTGCTCGATCACGCCATCATGCAGCACCACGATCTTGTCGGCCATGGTCATGGCTTCCACCTGGTCGTGGGTGACGTAGATGGTGGTGGTGCCGATGCGCTGGTGCATGGCCTTGATCTCGCCACGCATCTGCACGCGCAGCTTGGCATCGAGGTTGGAAAGCGGTTCGTCAAACAGGAAGACCTGCGGATCGCGCACCAGTGCGCGGCCCATGGCCACACGCTGGCGCTGGCCGCCGGAAAGCTGGCGCGGATAACGGTCGAGCAGCTTGTCCAGCCCCAGAATGGCGGCAGCCTTGTCGACCTTGGCCTTGGTTTCGTCGGCGCTCACCTTCTTCAGCTTCAGCGCGAAGCCCATATTATCCTTCACCGTCATGTGCGGATAAAGGGCGTAGTTCTGGAAGACCATGGCGATATCGCGGTCACGGGCAGGCAGGTTGCTGACCTCGCGCGTGCCGATGTGGATTTCGCCGTCGCTTACTTCTTCCAGGCCCGCAATCATGCGCAGCAGGGTGGATTTGCCGCAGCCGGACGGGCCGACTAGCACGACGAATTCGCCATCCTTGATATCGATATCGATGCCGTGGATGATGTTGACCGCGCCGAAGCGCTTCTGGACGTTTAGAATGTTGACCGGTGCCATATGGATGTTCCCGTATTTCTAATTTGTTGGTTCAGCCGCCCTTGACGGCGCCGGCGGTAAGACCCGCCACGATCTGTTTCTGTGCGAACATGGTGAGCAATAGCACCGGCAGCGTCACGATCAGCGCGGCTGCGGCAAGCGGTCCCCAGCTCACCTGTTCGAAGGAGAGCATGTTGTAGACCGCCACCGGCAGGGTGCGCGTTTCACGGCTGGCCAGCACGATGCCGAAGACGAAGTTGTTCCACGAGAAGATGACCGCCAGAATGAAGGAGACGACGATGCCGGGTTTGGCAATCGGCAACGCCACCAGCCGGAACACCTGCCAGGAGGACGCGCCATCGATGCTTGCCGCTTCTTCCAGCTCCTTCGGCGTGGTTTCGAAATAACCGATCATGATCCAGACCACGATCGGAACCGTCACCACGAGATGGATGATGATCTGCGGCCAGAGCGTGCCGAGCAGGTTCAGCCATTGGAACAGCAGGAATAGCGGAATGAGGAAGGAGAGGCCGGGCGTCATGCGGGCGATCATGATGACGACAGCCGACTTTTCCGCCTTCAACCGGGCGATGCCGTAACCGGCAGGCACGCCGATCACCAGCGCCAGAATGGTGGCAGCACCGGTGACGAGGACCGAATTCCAGAAATAGAGGAAGAAATTATTCTCCTCGAACACCTTCACATAGTTCGACCATGCGAAACGCTCGGGGATGAGGATCGGCGGATAGGCGCCGTTGTCGATTTCATATTTCAGCGATAGCGAAATCATCCAGATGAAGAACAGGATGACAGGCGAAATCATCACCAGCGCCACGAAAAACAGGCCGATGCGGTCGAGGTTTTTACGTTTGAGCAATTGGCGAGCCATCAGCGATCCTCCATCTCGTTCCATTGCGCACGCTGGCGCACCATCAAAAGCACAAAGGACAGCGCCACGATGATGATGAAGAAGACGACGGCCATGGCCGAGCCGTAGCCGATGTCGTAGTAGGAAAACGCCGTGTTGTAGAGGTAGATGTTGATGGTTTCCGAGGCTGTACCGGGGCCGCCCTGCGTCATCGCGTAGATTATGTCGAAGCTTTTGACAGCGTCGATGGAGCGGATGATGACAGCGATCATCAGGAACGGCGCGATCATTGGCATGGTTAGGTAACGAAACTTCTGCCAGGCGTTGGCGCCATCGATTTCGGCGCTCTCATAGGGTTCGCGGGGTACTGCAGCCAGCCCGCCGAGCACGATCAGCATGACGAGTGGTGTCCATTGCCAGGTTTCTACCAGCACCAGCGAGGGGATGACGGTGGACTGGTTGTAAATCCATTCCAGCGGTCCGATGCCGATGAGGGACAGGAGATAGTTCAGAACGCCGAGCTGCGGGTGGAACATCATAGTCCAGACGAGCGCGATGGCGACCGGGGTCGCCATCATCGGCATCACGAAGACGCCGCGCAGAAAACCGCGCAGCGGAAACTGCGCATCGAAAACCAGTGCCGCCAATGTTCCCAGAAACAGCGGAGCGACGACCGACAGCACGGTATAGATGAGGGTGTGCCAGAGCGACTCCCAGAACCTCATGTCGCTTGCGAGCCTTATATAGTTATCGAACCCGATAAAGCTCTGCTCCTGTCCGAGCGTCCAGCGATGAACGCTCATCCACAGGGTGAAGACCCACGGAAAAACGATCACCGCCGAGATGACGACAAGTGCCGGTATGACGAAAGGCCAGTAGTTGGGAGCAAGCCTTGCGGGCCTGCTCCCTTCTTTCCGGCTGACGCCTGTTTTGGTGTTTTCGATGCTCACGGAGGCCATTATCCCTCGCTACGCGCCAGAACGGGTGCGAACTGTTCCGTCGCTTTTTTCAGCTCAGCTGCCGGGTCGGCGCCGCCGATCATGTTGGTGAGGCCGACGCCATAGATGTCGCGGAATTCTGTGACCGGAATGATGACCGGCAGGGCAAGCTGCGAGACCTTGCCGGAACCGACGACCGCATCCAGCCATGCGGCTGGCATCTTCACGCCTTCACGCACCTTCTGGTCTTCGAGGATGGACTGGCGGAACGGAACGCCTGCACCCGCCTGCAACAGGCGCGCGCCCATGTCGTGCGAAATCGCCCATTGGCAGAAGAGGTAGGCTGCTTCCTTCTTGCTGCTGGCTTCGACGACACCAAGGCCATCGCCGAAGGTGCCGGCCGCCTGTACTGCCGGGCCCTTCGGCATGACACCGTAACCGACCTTGCCGACAACGCGGGATTTTTCCGGGTTTTCGATCGGCGGTGCGAAACCGACGCCATCGAACCACATCCCGATCTTGCCCTGAAGGAAGGCAGACTGCGCTTCCGCCCAGTTGAAGCCGGAGACGCCGGGAGGGGCGGCTTTGGTCATCAGGCGTTGATAGAGTTTCGCTGCCTCGACCGCTTCCTTGGATTCGGTGTCGATCTTGCCGTCCGCGCCGATCGGCTTTGCGCCGTAACCCAGCATCAACGAAGTCCAGACCGGGGTATTGGCGTTCTTCAGGCCGCGGGCGACGAAACCGTAGGTGTTGGTTGCGGGATCGGTGATCTTTTCCGCTGCCGTCACCAGTTCCTCGAAGGTCTCAGGGTATTTCAGGCCCTTGGCTTCGAAGAGTTCCTTGTTCCAGTAGACGATCCAGTAATCCACCGAAAAGGGCAGCGAGCGCAGCACGCCGTCGCTATCCTTGGCAAACAGCATGCCGGCTTCGGCGAAATCCTTTTCGACGAGGGACGGATCGGTCAGCGACGGGTCTTTCAGGAAGCCGCTGATATCGGCCAGCCACTTGCCCTTTTCGAACTGCCGCTTCTGCACGTGGTAGCTCAGATGCACAACGTCGAAGCTCGGCTTGCCGGAGGAAAGCTCGATTACCACCTTCTGGCGCTGCTGCTGTTCAGGCGTTGCTTCGGCATTGACCTTGATGCCGGTCAGTTCCTCGAATTCGCCCAGATATTTGATCAGCGTTTCGCTGCGCGGGCTTTTGACCAGGTTGACTTCAAGCGTGGTGCCGGCGTGTTTTTTCCAGTTCACCGCCGCCGATGCGGGGCGGATGCCGAGCACCGCGCTGCCACCGATCGCTGCCGTGCCTGCCAGAAAGGCGCGACGCGTTGGGTTGAGCAATGAATGCGTCATGTCAGTTCTCCTCCAGTTAGCCGGAAATTCTCCTCACCCCCGGCTTGTTGCTTATTTTCATGCAATTCCGGCCAGGACCTTTCTTCTGCCCTACCGGAATTGCCCTATACTGCCAGCGCCCTGTCCCTTGCGTTGCGGATATGGGCGGTCAGCCGCTCCACGGCGTCTTCGACGGATCGCTTCTCAATGGCTTCGAGAATGACGAGATGTTCTCTCATCACCGATTTGACGTGGCCTGCGATGCGAAAGCGCTCCTGATTGATGAGGCGCGTCTTTATGGAATTGACCCTGTAGGCGTTCGAGATGATCGAATTGCCGAGACTATCGATGAAGGCGTCGTGCATGCCCCAGTCCACCTGCTGCGCGTGATGGTCCAGCTCCGGCGATTCCCCACCGTTTTCCGTCGCCTCGACGATATCGCGGTGCTGCTTCAACAGCTTGGCGATGGTCTCGTCCGAGGCCGAACGCGTAAAGAGCGCCACGGCCTCCTTCTCGAGAAAGATCCGGAACTGGAACGCCTCGCGGATGAGGTTGATGTCGATATGGGCGACCTGCAATCCCCGCTGCGGTACGGTCTTGATCAGACCTTCCGCCTCCAGCCTCGGAATTGCTTCCCGGATCGCGCCCAGTGGCAGACCCGTCAATTCCACGAGGCGGCGTTGCGAAATGAATTGCCCCGGGCGAACGTCGCGCGAGAGAAGGTGATGCGTAAAGCTTTCATACGCCCGTTCCCGCAATGTTTGTTCGCCGGTATCGTCCATGCTCAACCTTTCAAGGTCTGTTCAGGCGGCCTGTTTGCGAAACAGCGCGTCGAATGCGCCTTCGATCTGTCGCCGGCCCTCCGGTGAAATGGCAACGAGCGGCGCGCGCACGTCAGACCAGATATTTTCCCCTGTCGTGTGTGATACCAGCACCTTGACGGCGGGCGTAACCGGAAATTTCAGAAGTTCCACAACAAGATCGACGATGCGCGCATCGTCCTTGCCGTCAACGGCCATGGCGCGGACTTCCTGCGTCAGGAAATTGGCAACGCCGGAGATGGCTCCCTGACCGCCCAGGCGAACGCCCTTGGCCAGATCGCGCTCATCGCCGATCAAAATGGCGAGATCGCCGTGTTCTTTCAGCAGGCGCTCTGTGTGGCTCCAGTTGCCTGAAGAGTCCTTCACGCCGGTGACGATGCCCGGAAACGCTTGTCTCAGCCGCCCCACCAGTTCGACCGACAGTGTTACCATGGTCACGGAAGGGATGTTGTAGACGAGAATGTCGCGCGCGCCCTTGCCGATCTTTTCGAAAACCGCCGAGAACCAGACAAACAGGCCGTCATCGCTGACATTCTTGAAATAGGAGGGTGGGGCGAGAAGAATGTTGCGGGCACCTGCGTTCAGGGCCTCGGCGGATTGGTCGGCCGCATCCTCGATGGAATCCACGAGAACGCCGGTGACCAGACGGGAAGGCGCAATGCCTGCCTCGATGAAGCGGGAGAGAATGACCTGCCGTTCGCGGCTGCCGACGGAGCACCCCTCGCCGGTGGTGCCGAAGAGTGTCACGCTGTCGCAACCATTTGCAAGGCAGCGGCGGGCATGCGCGATCATGGCGTCTGTATCGACGGTTCCGTCAGTTTTGAAGGGGGTCGTCAGTGCTGCCGAAAGGCCGAATTTCTGGGTCAATTAAGATGCTCCTCCAAGATGGCTGCAGATTGATGGCACACTGACATGTTAGTTGTAAAGCGGTAATTGCAGGATGATTGTTCGGACGGTGGAAATGGGGAGAATGGGCTTCGGAAGCTGCCTCAGGATCTGTGTTGCGCTCGGTGGGGCATGGAATGTTTACACCGGTTTACGCGAATGCCATTTTTTAGCGATGCACCGGAAAAATGCTAAAATAAAATTTGACTGTTTAAGTAAAGATTTTTATCAGGCAATCTGAATATGGGATAAAGGGAAGCGTCATGACCATTGTGGAGCCATCAGCGCCTGTGGAAGAGATCGAGCAGAGCCGCGTGAAGCGCCTGAGGGCTGCCACGCGTGGCGCGCATGGTGGTCTCGATACTTTCATCATGGCAGCCAAGCCGTTCGAGAGCCGGGAGAACTTCGGCAAATTCGTGGAAACGCAATATCTTTTCCATCGCGATCTCGATGCGTTTTTCTCCAATGAAACGCTTGATGGCCTGCTGCCTGATCTTAAGGGTCGTCGCCGTCTCTCCATGATCGAGCAGGACCTTGCCGATCTGGGACACGCCATTCCCGAAACAAACGAGCCGCGCTTTACCAGCGAAACGCCGTTCGATCTACCTGAGGCCATGGGCTGGCTTTATGTGGTCGAAGGCTCGAACCTCGGCGCGGCTTTCCTTCTGAAAGACGCAGCCAAGCTTGGCCTCACCGAAGAATTCGGCGCGCGCCATCTGGCCGGCGCTCCGGAAGGGCGGGGCCTGCATTGGCGTACCTTTACGGCCGCGCTCGATGAAATTTCGCTGACCGTCGAAGAAGAGGAACGGGTCGTCGCCGGCGCCGAAGCCGCCTTCCTGGCAGTGCATGCTTACGCGCAGCAACGCCTCGGTTGAAGTTTTGGCATAGCTTGTCGCTGGTTGTCTTCACAGCGCTTGAAATGCCTCGTTGCACATTCGTGCTGGCCTCGTCTTAGCATCTTCACGCCGTCACCCGGACGTGGTCCGGGGTCTAGTGCGATCAAGTGCTTGATCGCGTGAGACTCTATTCACGGCGCAGACACGCCGCGGCTGGATACAGGAACAAGTGCGGCATGACGGAGGAGTGGTTTTCGGATGTCGTGCAACGCTCCACAATCGTTGCAAGAGCCTCTCATTTCCCGCACATTGCGTTCGATATTTGCCGAATAAACAGGCATATTAATTTACCAAATGATAAAATTTTTATCTTTTGGTAAAAAGAAATTCGCCTCTAAAAAATTATCCAATTGATAAAATTATTTTTTTTCGTCTGGCACGGAACCTGCTACTCTTTCTTAAAATCAGGAAAACGCCTGATGCCAAAAAAGGGAACAGCAAGATGGAAGTTGGTGTTTTTATACCGATCGGGAATAATGGGTGGCTCCTTTCCGAGAATGCGCCGCAATACAAGCCAAGCTTCGACCTGAACAAGGAAATCACGCTGAAGGCGGAAAAGTACGGCTTCGATTTCGCGCTGTCGATGATCAAGCTGCGCGGCTTTGGCGGCAAGACCGAGTTCTGGGATTATAATCTGGAATCCTTCACCCTGATGGCGGGACTCGCCGCCGTTACCTCCAAGATCAAGCTGTTCGGCACCGCCGCCACGCTTGTCATGCCGCCGGCCATCGTTGCGCGCATGGCGACGACGATCGATTCCATTTCCGGCGGGCGTTTCGGCATCAACCTGATTACCGGCTGGCAGCGTCCTGAATACAGCCAGATGGGGCTTTGGCCGGGCGACGATTATTTCGGTGATCGCTATGAATATCTCGGCGAATATACCTCCGTGCTGAAAGAGCTGCTGACGGAAGGGCAGTCGGACTTCAAGGGCAAGTTCTTCCAGATGGATGATTGCCGCATGAAGCCGGTACCGCAGGGGGATGTGAAGCTCATCTGCGCCGGTTCCTCCAATTCCGGCATGGCGTTCTCTGCCAAGTTCGCCGATTACAGCTTCTGCTTCGGCGTCGGCGTCAATACGCCAAAGGCTTTTGCACCCACCAATGAGCGACTTCTGGCGGCAACGGAAAAGTCCGGTCGCGAGGTTAAATCCGTCGTGCTGACCATGATCCTCGCGGAAGAAAAATCCGAGGATGCCTGGGCGAAGTGGGAGCATTACAAGGCGGGCGCGGATGAGGACGCGATCAAGTGGCTCGGCCTGCAGAGTTCTGTCGACACCAAGTCCGGCTCCGACACCAATGTCCGGCACATGTCCAATCCCGTCTCGGCGGTCAACATCAACATGGGAACGCTGATCGGCTCCTATGAGGAAGTGGCGGCGATGCTGGATGAAATGAGCGAAGTGCCGGGAACAGGCGGCGTGATGCTGACCTTTGACGATTTTCTCGAAGGCGTCGAAAAATTCGGCAAATATGTACAGCCGCTGATGAAGAGCCGCCAGCATGTGCTGGCCGAACTGGAGGCAGCGGAATGAGTGAAGCCGTCGTGGCGGGTTACAAGGGGCCGGAAAGCCGTTCGGAAAGTGTCACACTTCCCGCAAGGCCAGAGCCGATTACCCTCAAGCCCAGCGAGACCGCCGTTGTCGTGGTCGACATGCAGAACGCCTATTCAACCGAGGGCGGTTATGTCGATCTTGCCGGGTTCGACATTTCCGGCGCGAAGGGCACCATCGCCAACATCAAGAAGACGCTGGATGCAGCGCGGGCAGCAGGTGTTCAGGTCATCTATTTCCAGAATGGCTGGGACAAGGACTATGTCGAGGCCGGTGGGCCGGGTTCGCCCAACTGGCACAAGTCCAACGCGCTGAAAACAATGCGCAAAAGGCCTGAATTGCAGGGCCAGCTTCTGGCCAAGGGCACATGGGACTATGCCATCGTTGACGAGTTGCAGCCCCAGCCCGGCGATATCTTGGTGCCGAAGACGCGTTATAGCGGCTTTTTCAACACCAATATGGACAGCGTGCTGCGTGCCCGTGGCATCCGCAATCTGGTCTTCGTCGGCATCGCCACCAATGTCTGCGTGGAAAGCTCGCTGCGCGATGCCTTCCATCTCGAATATTTCGGGGTGATGCTGGAAGATGCGACGCATCATCTGGGCCCGGACTATATCCAGCAGGCGACGGTCTACAATGTCGAGAAATTTTTCGGCTGGGTGGCAACCGTCAATGATTTCTGCGGTGTCATCTCGCAGGCCGCACCCGTCAGGGATTGATCCCCAACCACAAAGAGGAGAATGAAATGCCGAAGAAGATCGTCGTGCCTGCCGGTACAAGCAAACCCATCGCCCCTTTTTCGCCGGGAACCCTCGCCGATGGCGTGGTTTACGTGTCCGGCACGCTGCCATTCGACAAGGACAATAATGTCGTGCATGTGGGCGATGCCAGCGCCCAGACGCGCCATGTTCTGGAAACCATCAAGTCGGTCATCGAAACCGCCGGCGGTACGATGGAAGACGTGACGATGAACCACATCTTCATCACCGACTGGGCGAATTACCAGGCTGTGAACACGGTTTATGCCGAATATTTCCCCGGCGACAAGCCCGCGCGGTATTGCATCCAGTGCGGCCTCGTGAAGCCTGACGCGCTGGTGGAAATCGCCACCGTCGCCCATATCGGTAAATAAGGCGAAACGGCAAAATGATGCATTTCGAGGTTCATGGCCGGGCCGAGCCTGAGGCGCCCACTATCCTGCTGTCATCGGGACTGGGTGGATCGGGCGCCTATTGGACGCCGCAGATCGAGGCCCTTTCCAGCCATTTCCGGATCGTTACCTATGACCATCGCGGAACTGGCCGGACCGGCGGCGAGGTGCCGGCAGATGGCGGCATATCGGCGATGGCCGATGATGTGCTGGAGATCGTCTCGGCGCTGAACCTCGAAAAGTTTCACTTCATGGGCCATGCGCTTGGCGGTCTGATCGGACTCGATATCGCCCTTCGCAAGCCCGGCCTCATCGACAGGCTTGTTCTTATCAATGCCTGGAGCAAGGCCGATCCGCATTCCGGGCGCTGCTTCGATGTGCGGATCGAGCTTCTGGAAAAATCCGGTGTCGAGGCTTTCGTGAAAGCCCAGCCGCTGTTTCTTTATTCGGCGGTCTGGATGTCAGAGCATCAGGAGCGGCTGGCACGTGACGATGCGCATGGCGTCGCGCATTTTCAGGGCAAGACGAATGTGCTTCGGCGCATCGCGGCGCTCAGGGCCTTTGATGTCGACGCCCGCCTCGGCGAGATCGGCAATCCGGTTCTGGTGGTGGCAACCAAGGACGATCTTCTGGTGCCCTATACCCGTTCGCTGCGTCTTGTGGAGGGTTTGCCGCAAAGCGAGCTTTGCCTTCTCGATTTCGGAGCGCATGCGGTCAATATCACCGAGTCTGACCTTTTCAACGCGCGGCTTTTGCAGTTTCTGCTACCGGCAACACAAACATTCTGACGGGATTTGAGAGTAAAATGACGAGAGCATTGGACGACGCTGCATTGGCAACACTTTTCACCGAGGCCCGCACCCACAATGGCTGGACGGACAAGCCGATCGGCGATGAGACGCTGACAGCGCTTTATGACCTGACGAAGATGGGGCCGACCTCGGCCAATTGCTCGCCGGCGCGTTTCGTTTTCGTGCGCAGCCCGGAAGCCAAGGAAAAATTGAGGCCGGCGCTTTCTTCGGGCAATCTGGAAAAGACTATGGCAGCACCCGTCACTGTTATCGCTGCCATCGACAGCGAATTTTACGAGAAGCTGCCGGTGCTGTTTCCCCATGCCGATGCCCGTTCCTGGTTCACGTCCAGTGCGGCGATGGCCGAGGAAACGGCATTCCGCAATGCCACGCTGCAAGCCGGTTATCTCATTCTTGCCGTCCGCGCGCTCGGGCTTGATACCGGAGCCATGTCCGGTTTCGACAAGGGCAAGGTGGATTCGGCATTTTTTGCGGGTACGACTTGGAAATCCAATTTCCTCATCAATCTTGGTTACGGCGATCCGTCGAAGCTGTTCGGTCGCCTGCCGCGACTTGCGTTTGAAGACGCCTGTGTTCTGGCTTGAGGGCCTGTTAAGGAAGGATGGTTTAGATGCGGATGATGTCTCTTGAAAAGGAAGCGGAAATGGAGACGAAGACTGCACAGGAACGCAGCCTCGATTATAGAAACGCCATGGCGCGGCTCGGTGCGGCAGTCAACATCGTCACCACGGACGGTGTGGCAGGCCGTGCGGGATTTGCAGCGACGGCCGTTTGCAGCGTTTCCGACAATCCGCCCACGCTTCTCGTCTGCCTCAACCGCGGCTCTTCCGCTTATAATGTGGTGAAGAGCAATAGCGTCATCTGCGTCAACACGCTTGCTTCCAAGCACGAGGTACTAAGCACCCTGTTCGGCGGCAAGACACCGGCGGAAGAACGTTTTGCTGCCGGAAGCTGGGGCGTGCTCGAAACCGGCGCGCCGGTTCTGGAAGACGCGCTCGTCTCCTTCGATTGCCGCATTCGCGAGGCACATGATGGTGGCACGCACGATATACTGATCTGCGACGTCGTCGATATGAAGATCAATGAGGGCGACGAAGCACTGATGTATTTCAACCGGCGTTACCGGGTGCTTTGAGAGCGGTCTCTGGGGCCGGTTGATACCCTTAACTCACGATCAGCTATTTGCGCGCCGTCATCCTCGGGCTTGTCCCGAGGATCTGCAACCGATTGATTTTATTCGACGTGGATAGATCCTCGGGACAAGCCCGAGGATGACGGCGGAGCTTTCTTTTCACGTCAGTAAGAAGGGCGCTCCCGGAGACCGGAAACGCCCTTTTCATTACTTGATCAGCGGCAAAAGATCGTTGATCGACTTCTTAGCATCGCCGTAGAACATGCGGGTGTTGTCCTTGTAGAACAGCGGGTTCTCGATGCCGGAGTAACCCGTGCCCTGACCACGCTTGGAAACGATGACCAGTTTGGATTTCCATACTTCCAGAACCGGCATGCCGGCGATGGGCGAGTTTGGATCGTCCTGTGCCGCCGGGTTGACGATGTCGTTGGAGCCGATGACGATGACGACGTCGGTATTGGGGAAATCGTCGTTGATCTCGTCCATTTCCAGCACGATGTCGTAGGGCACCTTTGCTTCGGCAAGCAGCACGTTCATGTGGCCGGGAAGACGACCCGCAACCGGGTGGATGGCGAAACGCACGGTCTTGCCGTCGGCGCGCAGCTTGCGGGTCAGTTCGGAAACGGCCTGTTGTGCCTGTGCCACCGCCATGCCGTAACCGGGCACGATGATGACGCTGTCAGCGTCGTTCAGCGCTGATGCCACGCCTTCGGCATCGATTGCCACTTGCTCGCCCTCGATTTCCATCGCCGGACCCGTCGTGCCGCCGAAGCCGCCGAGGATGACCGAGATGAAGGAGCGGTTCATGGCCTTGCACATGATGTACGACAGGATCGCACCCGAGGAGCCGACAAGCGCACCTGTAACGATCAGGAGATCGTTGCCGAGCGTGAAGCCGATGGCCGCCGCCGCCCAGCCGGAATAGCTGTTCAGCATCGAGACGACGACAGGCATGTCTGCGCCGCCGATACCCATGATCAGGTGATAGCCGATGAAGAAGGCGGCAAGCGTCATCAGCACCAGCGTCCATGCGCCGGCACCGTTGCAATACATGATGAGCAGGACGAGCGACAGGATCGCCGCACCGGCATTGAGGACGTGTCCGCCCGGAAGCTTCTTCGCCTTGCCGTCCACCTTGCCGGCAAGCTTGCCGAAGGCGACGACGGAACCGGTGAAGGTGACAGCGCCGATGAAGACGCCGAGGAAGACCTCGACCTTCATGATTGCCAGTTCTACCGGCGTCTTGTGGGCGAGGAGGGCGGAAAAGCCTCTCAGCAACGAACGCGCCGTCTCATCGAGCGAGGCGACATGCGCTTCCTCGATGTGGGCGTTGAAGCCGATGAAGACGGCGGCCAGACCGACAAAGGAGTGAAGTGCTGCAACAAGCTGCGGCATCTCGGTCATCTGTACGCGGTTTGCGACGAAGTAGCCGAGAACGGCGCCACCCGCCAGCATCAGCAGCACGATGAACCAGTTGCCGACATCAGGTCCGAAGACCGTGGCGACAATGGCAAGACCCATGCCTGTTATGCCGTACCAGACGGCGCGTTTGGCGCTTTCCTGTCCGGAAAGGCCGCCGAGGGAAAGGATGAAAAGAACGGCTGCGGCAACATAGGCCGCGGAAACGATACCAATGGTCATAAAGTGTCCCCTACACGGCTCAGGACTTCTGGAACATGGCGAGCATGCGCCGTGTCACGAGGAAACCGCCGACGATGTTGATCGTCGCGATCAGGACGGAAAGCGAGGCAAGGATCACCACCAGCCAGTTGCCGGAACCGATCTGCAGCAGCGCGCCGATAATGACGATGCCGGAAATCGCGTTCGTCACCGCCATCAGCGGCGTGTGCAGCGAGTGGCTGACATTCCAGATGACGGAGAAGCCGATAAAGCAGGCGAGCACGAAGACGATGAAATGGCTCATGAAGCTTGCCGGCGCGTAAAGGCCGACGAGAAGCAGGACCGCCGTACCGATGACGAGCAGACCGACCTGACTTTTCGTCTGCGCCTTGAACTCGGCCCGTTCCTTGGCGTGCTTTTCCTCAGGCGTAAGCTCTTTTGCTCGTTCCTTGGGTTTCTGCGCGGCGATGGCCTGAATCTTCGGTGGAGGTGGCGGAAAGGTGATGTCGCCCTGATAGGTGACGGTCGCACCGCGGATGACGTCGTCTTCCATGTTGTGAACGACCTTGCCGTCCTTTGCGGGCGTCAGGTCGGTCATCATGTGACGGATGTTGGTGGAATAGAGCGTTGAGGCCTGCGTGGCCATGCGGCTCGGGAAATCCGTATAGCCGATGACGATGACGCCATTGTCGGAGACGACGCGCTGGTCGGGCACCGTGAGATCGCAATTGCCGCCGCGCTCGGCGGCGAGGTCGATGATGACCGAACCCGGCTTCATTGCCGCCACCATGTCGGCCAGCCACAGCTTCGGAGCGTCACGGCCGGGGATCAGCGCCGTGGTGATGACGATATCGATCTGCGGTGCCAGCTCGCGGAATTTCTCCAGCTGCTTTTCGCGGAATTCCGGCGAGGAGGGGGCGGCGTAACCGCCGGTCGCTGCGCCATCCTGGCTCTGGTCGGCGAAATCGAGATAGACGAATTCGGCGCCCATGCTTTCGATCTGTTCGGCCACTTCCGGGCGCACGTCGAAGGCATAGGTAATGGCGCCGAGCGAGGTTGCCGTGCCGATGGCGGCAAGACCGGCAACGCCGGCACCGATGACCAGCACCTTGGCGGGCGGCACCTTGCCGGCGGCGGTTACCTGACCGGTGAAGAAGCGGCCGAAATTATTGCCGGCCTCGATGACGGCGCGATAACCGGCGATGTTGGCCATGGAGGACAGCGCGTCCATTTTCTGGGCGCGGGAAATGCGCGGCACCATGTCCATGGCGATGACATTTGCGCCCTTTTCCTTCGCCTGCTCCAGAAGGTCCTTGTTCTGTGCGGGATAGAAGAACGAGATCAGCGTCTTGTCCGAAGACAGGCGATCAATCTCCGACGTTTCCGGCGGACGAACCTTGGCGATGATGTCGGCGCCGGTATAAAGCGCATCGGCGCTATCGACGATGGTGACACCGGCTGCGCGATAGGCGTCGTCGGAAAATCCCGCTGCCTTGCCCGCGCCTGTTTCGAGGATGCAATCATATCCGAGTTTCTGCAAGCCTTGCGCGCTGTCGGGCGTCATGCCGACGCGCGCCTCGCCATCATATAATTCCTTAGGCGTCCCGATTTTCAAAATGGCTCTCCCTTTTCCGCACGATAGGGCGTCATAGCCTATTTCGAGCGTTTTTGTCTTGTTTTTGGCGGTTTCTACCTGCGGCGGATTGACAGCCTGCGAAAGGCCAGTTCGGGCACTGGCGGTACTGCGGCAATAAAAAACCCGGCGCGTCAGCGCCGGGTCTCTATCGTCGGGAGCGAAACCGCTCACTCCATGGTGTGGATGTCGCGATCCTTGGTTTCCGGCAGGAACAGCAGGCCGATGACCAGCGTGATGCCTGCGAAAACGATCGGGTACCAGAGGCCGTAATAGATATCGCCCTTCGCCGCGCTCATCGCAAAAGCGGTGGCGGGCAGAAGGCCGCCGAACCAGCCGTTGCCGATATGGTAGGGCAGCGACATGCCGGAGTAGCGGATGCGGGTCGGGAACAGTTCGACCAGCAGGGCCGCAATCGGGCCGTAGACCATCGTCACGTAGATCACGAGGACCGTCAGGACCGCGATGATGACAACCCAGTTCACGGCAGCCGGATCGGCGACCATGGCGAAGGTGCCACCACCTGCAATGCTGTAGACGGCCATTTCCGCCGCTCCGGCGGTCTCGGCCGGTGTCAGCAACTTGTCGGCCACCAGCTTGTCGGTCGCCACCATCTTCTTGTCGGCGGCGCGAACGGCTTCCGCATTGAGGTTGAGTTCCGGGTTGGCGGCAATGAAGGCATCCAGTTTTGCGTCCGGCACCTGTGCTACGCCGCGCACCAGCGGGTAGCCGCCGTCATGCAGCGCGATGTTGACCTGTTTCTGGAAGGCCCTGTCTTTTGCGGCAGCATCCGCGCCGGCTGCGATGGCGTCGTAGCTCGCAATGGTGGCGTCGCCGATCTTGACGCTTGCCGGTGTACCAGCCGCTCCAGCAACGACGTCATAGGGAACGGAGTTGCGTGTCAGGAACGAGGTGGCGATATCGCAGGATGTGGTGAATTTCGCCGTACCTGTCGGGTTGAACTGGAACTTGCAGTCGCCCGGAGCAGCGGTCACGGTGGCGCGAACGCTGGCTTGCGCTTGCGCCAGTGCCGGGTTGCCCGCCCATGTGAGCGCCTTGAACAGCGGGAAGTAGGTCAGCATCGCGAGAACGAGACCCGCCATGATGATCGGCTTGCGGCCGATCTTGTCGGAAAGCCAGCCGAAGAGCACGAAGAAGCCCGTGCCTAGGATGAGGGCCGCCGCGACCATGATGTTTGCCGACTGGCCGTCCACCTTCAGAATGCTCTGCAGGAAGAACAGCGCATAGAACTGGCCCGTATACCAGACGACGGCCTGACCGATGACGGCGCCGACGAGGGCAAGCAGGGCGATCTTTGCGTTTTTCCACTGGCCGAAGGCTTCGCTGAGCGGTGCCTTGGAGGTCTTGCCTTCTTCCTTCATCTTCTTGAAGGCAGGAGATTCGTTCATTTTCAGACGAATCCAGACCGATACGCCAAGCAGCAGAACCGAAACGAGGAAGGGAATGCGCCAGCCCCAGGCGGCGAAGGCTTCCTTGCCGAGTGCGAACTGCACGCCGAGAATGACCATCAGCGACAGGAAGAGGCCGAGCGTCGCCGTCGTCTGGATCCATGAGGTGTAATAGCCTCTGCGACCGTTGGGCGCGTGTTCGGCCACGTAAGTTGCAGCACCGCCATATTCGCCGCCAAGCGCCAGACCCTGAAGCATGCGCAGGATGATCAGGATGATCGGGGCTGCGATGCCGATCTGCGATGCACCGGGCAGGACGCCGACGAGGAAGGTCGAAACGCCCATGATGAGAATGGTGATCAGGAAGGTGTATTTACGGCCAACAATGTCGCCGAGACGGCCGAACACCAGGGCGCCGAAGGGGCGCACGAGGAAGCCGGCGGCAAATGCCAGAAGCGCGAAGATGTTGCGTGTCGTTTCCGGATATTGGCTGAAGAAGTTCGCGCCGATATAGATCGCGAGCGAGCCGTACAGATAAAAATCGTACCATTCGAAGACTGTTCCGAGAGAAGAGGCGAAAATCACCTTCTTCTCCTCACCCGTCATGGGACGGGCGGCGCCGCTCACGGCTGCTACGTTTGCCATTGTCTGTCCTCCACAGATGTCAAATGAGCGCATTGCAGAGCCCTGTCTCTCCTCCGGACTCCCCCGTAAGGGTGCAATGCGCGTAATGTCAGAGTGACAGAAAATTAACCCCAATGAGAGCGATGCTTTCGGATTATGACTTTAGTCTAATGCATAACGTGCAAAAATGTCGCGAGGTGGCATTTGCACTTGTGCGCCGGGTCGCTCGCAACGTGCCTTTTTTCTTGACACGAACACCAAACCTTCTAATAGCTTCTCGCGAAGAAGGAGCATCACCTTGCGCAGGCATGTTGCAGACATGATTGTCATGGAAGGACCGGCACAATCCGCCGGCGATGATCCGCGTCTTTCTTATTCTATCCGAATTACGGCCAAAACGACGATTAAAACCGTCTGACGTCTCTGGCCACCGCTCTCTCCCCGGTTTGGCTGGGGATCGAGGAAGCCGCAATGCGATGCGGGTTCCCCACCTCACCCAAAAGAGGAGAGACAGAAAGAGAGCTTGATCATGGGTTTCAAAGTTGCAATTGTAGGCGCCACCGGCAATGTCGGTCGCGAAATGCTCAACATCCTGGCCGAACGTGGTTTTCCGGCAGATGAAGTCGTGCCGCTCGCTTCCTCCCGCTCGCAGGGTACGGAAGTCTCTTATGGCGACCGCACGCTGAAGGTTTCCAACCTCGAAAACTACGATTTTTCCGACACGGATATTTGCCTGATGTCGGCCGGCGGCGAGATTTCCAAGAAGTGGTCGCCGAAGATCGGCCAGCAGGGCTGCGTCGTCATCGATAACTCGTCTGCATGGCGCTACGATCAGGACGTTCCGCTGATCGTTCCGGAAGTCAATGCCGACGCGATCTCGGGCTTCACCCGCAAGAACATCATCGCCAATCCGAATTGCTCCACGGCCCAGCTCGTTGTCGCGCTGAAGCCGCTGCATGACTTCGCCAAGATCAAGCGCGTCGTTGTCTCCACCTACCAGTCCGTTTCCGGCGCTGGCAAGGAAGGCATGGACGAACTGTTCCAGCAGACACGCGCCGTCTTCGTGGCCGATCCGGTCGAAACGAAGAAGTTCACCAAGCGCATCGCCTTCAACGTCATCCCGCATATCGACGTCTTCATGGAAGACGGCTATACCAAGGAAGAATGGAAGGTTCTGGCCGAAACCAAGAAGATGCT
Source organism: Rhizobium sp. AN6A (assembly GCF_900215635.1). Taxonomy (NCBI): domain Bacteria; kingdom Pseudomonadati; phylum Pseudomonadota; class Alphaproteobacteria; order Hyphomicrobiales; family Rhizobiaceae; genus Rhizobium; species Rhizobium sp. AN6A. Next base: position 641,723 of record NZ_OCNC01000004.1, on the reverse strand, counting down.
CGATCCGAAGATCAAGGTAACCTGCACGGCTGTGCGCGTTCCTGTTTTCATCGGTCATTCGGAATCGGTCAACATCGAGTTCGAAAACGAGATCACCGCCGATCAGGCGCGTGACATCCTGCGCGAAGCGCCGGGTTGCCTCGTGATCGACAAGCATGAAGATGGCGGCTACATCACCCCGGTTGAATCCGCCGGCGAGGATGCGACCTATATTTCGCGTATCCGTGAGGATGCGACGGTTGAAAACGGCCTCAACATCTGGGTTGTTTCGGACAATCTGCGCAAGGGCGCTGCCCTCAATGCCATCCAGATCGCCGAACTCCTGGTCAATCGTGGTCTTATCAAGCCCCGCAAGGCGGCGGCTTGATACGATTTTTTAAGGTTCGTTAAGTATAACCCGTCTGTTCTGTGTGGGGCAGGCGGGTTTTCCAATTGGCTATCATCACGGCCAGTTTATTTGCAGGCCTTGCTGCCGAAAGGCAATTTAGGCGGCCAAAAGGCAATTTGGCAACCGGACCCATACAGCAGCGACGTTTTGGTTCTCGGGATAAATTCCCCAAAGGATATCGAAGGCAGATTTTGATGCGGGCAATGAAGGCAATTCTGGCTGGTGTGGCCATGGTCTCGGTTTTGGCGGCGACGCCGGTTGTGGCTGCGCAATGCGGCAACACTTCGGCAGGGTTCGATGCCTGGGTCGGTGCCTTCAAGCAGGAAGCGGCGGGCCGCGGTGTCAGCGCCTCGGTGCTTGATCGTGCCTTCTCCGGCGTCTCCTACAATCAGCCGACCATCCGCGCCGATCGCGGCCAGCACAGCTTCAAGCTGTCCTTCGACCAGTTCATGCAGAAGCGCGGCGGCCAGACGATCATCTCGCGCGGCAAGACCATGAAGAAGAACAATGCGGCTCTCTTCGCCTCGATTGAAAAGGCCTACGGTGTGCCGGCCGGCCCGCTTCTGGCCATCTGGGGCATGGAAACCGGATTTGGCGGCTTCATGGGCAACCAGCACACGCTGTCCGCCGTGGCGACGCTTTCCTTCGACTGCCGCCGTTCGGATTATTTCACCGAGCAGCTTTATGCGGCTCTGAAGCTCGTCGGCAGCGGTTCGCTGAACGTTAACGCCAAGGGTGCTGCCCATGGCGAAATCGGCCAGACGCAGTTCCTGCCGTTGAACGTCGTGCGCTACGGCGTGGATTTCGACCGCGACGGACGCATCGATCTCGTCGGTTCGCGCGCCGATGCGCTCGCCTCCACTGCTAACTTCCTTGTCGGCCACGGCTGGCAGCGCGGTGCGGGTTATCAGCAGGGGCAGACGAATTACGCGGCCATTCAGGGCTGGAACGCTGCAAGCGTTTATCAGCAGGCGATTGCGTTTATCGGCAAGGCGATTGACGGCCAATAAGGCCGCTTTCTCCCAATTGGAACGCCCACTTCCGTCATGCCGGACTAGTTCCGGCATTCAGTCACGGCGCGTCTGCGCCGTGAAAACAGTCCTATGCGATTAAAGAATTGATCGCGCTGGGCCCCGGATCACGTCCGGGGTGACGAAGCTTTGAGAAGGTTTCGACAATCACAGGTCCGGGCGGCGAAAGTCGCCCGTTTTGCCGTCCATCACCCACAATTCGCCGGTCGAGATATCGAACCAGGCGCCATGCAGCTTCACCTTGCCGGCGGTTTCCTGCGCCTTGACGAAGGGGAACCCGCGCAGGTTGGCGATGGAGTTGCGGATGGAAACGCGCTCCAGCGCCGTCTGGCGCTCGGAAGCGGTCATGATGTCGTTGCTCTGGATCTGCTCGGCGGCGGATTTCACCATGTTCATCCATTTGCCGATAAAGTCGCCGGGTGACAGAGGTTCAAGATTGGGGTCGAGTGCGGCCTGAATGCCGCCGCAGCGGCCATGGCCCATGACCACAATGTCCTTCACCTTCAGAACCTGCACGGCATATTCGATGGCGGCCGATGTGGCGTGGTACTGACCGTCAGGCTCAAAGGGCGGCACCATGTTGGCGACGTTCCGCATGACGAAAAGTTCTCCCGGTCCGCAGTCGAAAATTGTTTCCGGCGCCGAACGGGAGTCACAACAGGCAATGAACAGGGTCTGCGGTTTCTGTCCGGTATCAGCCAGAACGCGGTATCTTTCGCGCTCGTCGGCATAGCGGCCGCTCATGAAGTTCTTGTAGCCGTTGAGAAGGTTTTCCGGAAAATCTTTCATCTATCGCAGTACCGTTGTGCTTGGACCAAGATCAAGAGAAGAACTCGGTGCGTTGAAGACCAATCCTTTAGCCGCTATTTGCGCTTGCTGCGTGAAGGATGCAAGAGATGGCGCATCTGCACCATCGCCATGGGTGTTGAGAGACTTGAAGAATCCGTCTCCAGCGTCAATTCGTTCATGTCGCGTTTTTTGGTTCGCGCCAGAATTTCGAACACGCTGGCGGTGGCCAGTTGCAGCGCCTTTTCGTCGTCCATGCCTTCCAGCAGCCGGGCAAGGAACAGCGCCGCCATCAGGTCGCCGAGACCGTTCGGTGCGTCTTCTATGGCGCGGTGTTCCGCCATCAGCGCGTGCCGGCCGCTCAGATAGAGATTTCCCGTGCCGCCCGCCATCATCGACACGGCTGACGTGACCAGCATTTTCGAAGGGCCGAGGGCGAGTGCGGCATCCATGATGGCATTGTTGGTTTCAAGCTCCGCGCCGCTCATCCATGCCAGTTCGTAGCGGTTCGGCGTTGCGACGGTGGCAAGTGGAATGAGCTCGTCGCGGATGGCTTCTGCCGTCTCCACCGGAATGTAAAGCCCGCCCTTGTCGCCCATCACCGGATCGCAGGCATAGACGAGTGCCGGGTTTTTCTCCCTGAGATTGCGGATCAGCCTTGCGACCGAACGGACCTGCGCTGCGCTTCCAAAATAACCGGTCAGTACGGCTTTGACCTCGCCGATCCATTTGGAGTTTTCGAGGTCGGTCATGGCCTTGTCGAAGTCGTCGTCCTGAAAGCGCATCCGGGTGGACGGGCCATGGCCGGGGTGCCAGGGCAAAACGATTGTGGGTACCGCCCATACCGGATAGCCAAGGGTCTCCAGCGCGAAGACTGCGGCACGGTTGCCGACCGATCCACGCATGACGTGGCTGGAAATGACGATGACGGCGCCTTGGGTATTTTCCTGCATCACGGCCTTCTTGCTTTCAAACGCCGCAGAAGCCCGCAAGTGCCCCTGCTCACAGATCAAGATGCGCTCTCATGACATATCGCATCGTCACTTTCCACCGTTAATCCCGCAAGGGTCTGTCCCGTAAAACGATGGGCGTCCGGTCTTCTTGGCCTTTCCGGTGCCGGTCCGGTATTGCGGGATCGGCGAACTGCCCTACCTTTTTGTTTACGCATCGGGTTTTCCCAAAACCGCGGTACACTTTTCGGCCCGATGCCCTATAGTTGCATCATGCTCGATCTCGTCATCGCCTATTGGCCTCATATCCTTGCCGTTCTTTCCATTTTGATGGGAACCGTGGCGGCCGTACATGCCACGATGACGAAGGAAGAGGTCCGCTCGGCGCTTGGCTGGGTTGGCGTCATCGTTCTGTCGCCGATCGTCGGTGCGGTCATTTATGCGATTGCCGGCATCAACCGGATTCGCCGGTCCAGCATCAGGCAGCAGCGGTCCTTCATGCAGGACGAGATCATGGATCGCGTGGCGCGTCTGGATGCGAGCGGCGAGGTGATTGCCGCGCGGTTCGGACGCCGTTTCGAGGCGATGAAGACGCTCGGCGACCGGGTGACGCGCCATGCGCTGACGACCGGTAACCGCATCGAGCCGCTTGTCACCGGCGACGCGGCCTATGCCGCCATGCTGGAGGCGATAGGCGAGGCGAAGCGGTCGATCATCCTCGAAACATATATTTTCGACAATGACAGGATCGGCGCCCGTTTTGTTGCGGCGCTGGAAAGGGCGAAGTTCCGGGGCGTGGAGGTGCGGGTGCTGGTGGATGCGGTGGGCGCGCGTTACTCCGTGCCGAGCATCCTGCCGACGCTCCGGGCAAAAGGCATCGTTGCCGATGTGTTCAACGGCAATGTCATCATGGGGCTGCGGCTGCCCTATGCGAATTTGCGCACCCACCGCAAGATTCTGGTGGTGGACGGGCGCATCGCCTTTAGCGGCGGCATGAATATCCGCGAGGGCTTCACCCTTGAATTCGGCGGCGAAAAACAAGCGCACGACACACATTTCAAGATCAGCGGACCGGTTGTCTCTGATTTTTTCTCCATTGCGGCGGAGGACTGGCGGTTCACGACGGGGGAGCTTCTGCACACGCCGGTCTGGGATATCGCCATTCCCGATGGTGTGCCGGGTTCACAGATCGTCGCCCGCGTTTCCTCCTCGGGGCCGGATAAGAGCATAGAGACCAATCACAAGATGCTGATGGGGGCGTTTTCCGTCGCCCGCGCCTCCATTCTCGTCATGTCGCCCTATTTTCTCCCCGATCGGGAGCTTATTTCAGCGCTCATTACCGCAGCGAGGCGGGGAGTCGTGGTGGATATCATCGTGCCGCAAAGCAACAATCTGGTGCTTGTGGACAGGGCGATGACGGCGCAATTCGACCAGATGTTGAAGAATTACTGCCGCATCTGGCGGGCGACAGGGCCCTTCAATCATTCCAAGCTTCTGGTGATCGACGAGCGCTGGAGCTACATCGGTTCTTCCAACCTGGACCCTCGTTCATTGCGGCTGAACTTCGAAGTCGATCTGGAAGTTATGGATGAGGAATTCGCCGCGACCATCGGAAACCGCATCCGGGAAGCCCGGGCAACCGCTTTACCCGTGCGACTGAGCGAACTGAATGCGCGGCCATTCGTTGTCCGTTTTGTGGAGCGCGTCCTGTGGCTCGCTTCGCCGTATCTTTAGAGCGTCATGTGTCGGAAACGCTCTAGAACTTTTAATTTGCGCATCGGAGGCGTCGCAGCGTGAAGAAAAACAGTTTGCTGGAGCGTGGAAAAACGGCACTGGCGAAAAACAGCGGCCTGCCCGCCTTCGTCATGCAGTCGCTGCGCGACCGCCACCAACGGAAGAATGCCGGGCAGGTGGAGAGAGATCACCCCTTCCCGGTCATCGCGTCCTACAACGTCCACAAATGCGTCGGCCGCGACCGCAGGTTCGATCCTGATCGCACCAGCCGTGTCATTCAGGAAATCGGCGCGGATATCATCGCGCTACAGGAGGCGGACAGCCGTTTCGGCGAGCGCACGGGCCTGCTCGATCTTGCCCGGCTGGAGCGGGAAAGCGGGCTTATCCCCGTGCCTGTTCTGGCGGGCGTGAAGGCGCATGGATGGCACGGCAATGTCCTGCTGTTCAAGGAAGGTGCGGTGCGGGATGTTCATACGCTGAAATTGCCGGGGCTGGAGCCGCGCGGCGCGCTGGTGGTGGAACTGGATTTGAAAAGCGGTGGCGCACTGCGTATCATCGCGGCGCATTTCGGTCTTTTGAGGCATTCCCGTGCCCAGCAGGCAAAGGCGCTTATCGGTCTACTGGAAGCGCGAAATGAATGCGCGACCATCCTCATGGGAGACCTGAACGAATGGCGTCTCGGCAATGGCTCGTCGCTCAATACTCTGAGGGATGCATTCGGCGCCCTGCCGCCCGCAGTGCCTAGTTTTCCATCCAACCTGCCGGTGCTTGCGCTCGACAGGATCATCGCCAACCGCGAAGGGCTGATCGAGCAGGTGCAGGCGCATGACAGTGCACTGGCGCGCGTTGCCTCGGACCACCTGCCACTGAAGGCCGCGATAAGGACCGATCTGCTTCCGACCTGATCCTGTGGCAGCATCGGATACGGCGACAGACTTCAGAGCCGCTGCGCCATCGTCAGATGGCTGCGCGAACGGGCCTCCAGCAGCGATGTGCGGATGGCTTCCATCAGCCGTTCACGGTTGTTTCTGGTCTTGCCTCTGTCCAGATTCTGCGCGGCGAGCGCCAGATCCAGACCTTCATGCATTACTATCGAATAGGCAATGGTTGTCGCCCAGTTCTCGTATTCCTGCTCCATCATGTCACCCCTGAACTAAATCATTTAGTCCGAATCACCCTGTTCTTGAAATTAACACAAAATGAAAAGCATAAAATAGCATTGTTCCTTTACGTATCTGCTGCCTTATGGGGATATAGTGTATTCGTTATATCTTTATTGCGGCGCAATATGTATGTGCTTGCTGCTTAAGTCATTGAAACAGATTCTGTTTCAGGCGATGCACATGGACGTTCCCACCAACAAAAACGCCGCGCATCGTGAGATGCGCGGCGGGCTTTCGTCGAAGTTTGCGGTGGATTGGATCAGGTCTCAACCGGCCTTTTCGAGCTTGTAGTCCGAATTGGCAGGTTCTTCCTGTTTGTGCTGGATGAGAGGACGGTTACCCGACAGCTTGCGAACCAGCACGTAGAATACCGGTGTCATGAAGATGCCGAAGAACGTCACCCCGATCATGCCGGAGAACACTGCGACACCCATGGCCGCGCGCATTTCCGCACCCGCACCGGTGGAGATGACCAGAGGCACCACGCCCATGATGAAGGCAAGCGAGGTCATCAGGATCGGGCGGAGGCGCAGGCGACTTGCCTCGACTGCCGCCTGAAGCGGCGTTCGTCCTTCAAATTCCAGCTCGCGGGCGAATTCCACGATCAGGATCGCGTTCTTCGCCGATAGTCCGACAAGGACGACAAGGCCGATCTGCGTAAAGATGTTGTTGTCCCCTCCCGTCAGCCATACGCCTGTCAATGCGGCGAGAACGCCGAGCGGAACGATCAGAATGATCGCGATCGGCAGGGTCAGGCTTTCATATTGCGCAGCCAATACGAGATAGACGAGCAGCAGCGCCAGCGGGAAGACCACGAGGCTGGAATTACCGGCAAGGATCTGCTGGTAAGTCAGGTCCGTCCATTCGTATTCGATCCCGGCCGGCAGGTTTTCGGCAAGGATTTTCTCGATCGCTGCCTGCGCCTGTCCAGAGGAGAAGCCCGGTGCCGGACCGCCGTTGATATCGGCTGCAAGGAAGCCGTTATAACGGTTAGTACGCTCCGGTCCCGTCGTTGCATCCACCTTCAACAGCGTGGAAAGCGGGATCATCTGACCGGTGGACGAGCGGACCTTCAGGCGGCCGATATCTTCGGCATGGGCGCGGAATTGCGCATCTGCCTGCACACGCACGCTGTATGTCCGCCCGAAGGCGTTGAAGTCGTTGACATAAAGCGAGCCCAGATAGATCTGCAGCGTCTGGAAGACGTCGCTGACCGAAACACCCAGCTGCTCGGCCTTGGCGCGGTCGAGATCGGCGAAGAGCTGCGGCACGTTGATCTGGAAGCTGGAGAAGATGCCCGCCAGTTCCGGTGTCTGGTATGCCTTGGCGATGACCGCCTTGGCCGCTTCGTCAAGCGTCTGGTAGCCGTAACCGGCACGGTCCTCGATCTGCAGCTTGAAGCCGCCCGTCTGGCCGAGGCCGTTGACCGGCGGCGGCGGGAACATGGCGATGAAGGCATCCTGAATGCCGGCAAACTTCTGGTTCAGCTGCATTGCGATGGCGCCGCCTGACAGTTCCGGCGTCTTGCGGTTTTCGAAGTCGTCGAGAACCGCAAAGACGATGCCGGAATTGGAGCCGATGGTGAAGCCGTTGATCGACAGGCCGGGGAAGGCGATTGCGTGGCTGACGCCCGGCTGTTGCATGGCGATATCGCTCATCCGCTTGATGACGCTTTCCGTGCGGTCAAGCGTTGCGCCGTCCGGAAGCTGGGCGAAGCCGATGAGATATTGCTTGTCCTGCGCCGGTACGAACCCGCTTGGGACCGCGCTGAACATGCCGTAGGTGGCAGCCACCAGCGCCATATAGACGATCATGACGAGGCTTTTGCGCGTTACCAGTCCGCCTACGGTTTTGCCGTAACCGTTGGAGGCGGCCCCGAAGGCGCGGTTGAAGCCACGGAAGAACCAGCCGAAAATCCGGTCCATGAAGCGGGTCAGCCAGTCTTTTGGTGCGTCGTGCTCTTTCAGCAGCAGGGCTGCAAGAGCGGGCGAAAGCGTCAGCGAATTGATCGCCGAAATGACGGTGGAAATCGCGATCGTCAGCGCGAACTGCCGGTAAAACTGGCCGGAAAGGCCGGAGATAAAGGCTAGTGGGACGAAAACGGCGACCAGAACAAGCGCGATTGCGATGATCGGCCCGGAGACTTCGCGCATCGCCTTGTAGGTGGCATCACGCGGAGAAAGCCCGTTTTCGATGTTTCGCTCGACGTTTTCCACCACCACGATGGCGTCATCCACCACGATGCCGATGGCCAGCACGAGGCCGAACAGGGTCAACGCGTTGATGGAGAAGCCGAAGGCATACATGACGGCGAAGGTGCCGATGATCGACACCGGAACGGCGATCAGCGGAATGATCGAGGCGCGCCAGGTCTGGAGGAACAGGATGACCACCAGTACCACGAGGCCAACGGCCTCGAGGAGCGTATCAACGACCTTTTCGATGGACGAGCGAACGAACTTCGTCGTGTCGTAGACGATTTCATATTTCACGCCATCAGGCATCGCCAGTTGCAGATTGTCCATTGTCGCGCGGACATTGTCGGCGATTTCGATGGAGTTGGAACCGGGAGCCTGCAATACGGCGATCGCCACGGCGGGTTCGCCGTCGAGCAGCGAGCGCAGCGTATAGTCGGCAGCGCCGAGTTCTATGCGGGCGACATCGCGAAGACGGGTGATCTGACCGTTTGCGCCGCTCTTGACGATGATGTTGCCGAATTCCTCCGGCGTCGTCAGACGGCCCTGTGCATTGACGTTGAGCTGCAGGTCGACGCCATTGGGGCTTGGCGATGCGCCGATGACGCCGGCTGCGGCCTGGACGTTCTGCTGACGGATGGCGTCGGAGACGTCGCCGGCGGCGAGATCGTGTTCGGCCACCTTCTGCGGATCCAGCCAGACGCGCATGGAATAGTCACCGGCGCCGAAGACCTGCACCTGACCCACGCCTTCGATACGGGCGAGGCGATCCTTGACGTTCAGCGTCGCATAGTTGCGCAGATAGGTGATGTCATAGGCATCGGTCTTCGACACCAGATTGACGACCATGATGAAGTCGGGCGAGCTTTTGACGGTGGTGATGCCGAGTGCGCGCACTTCCGCGGGCAGGCGCGGTTCGGCCTGCGACACGCGGTTCTGCACCAGCTGCTGCGCCTTGTCCGGGTCGGTGCCCAGCTTGAACGTGACGGTCAGCGTCAGCACGCCGTCCGATGTCGCCTGGCTGCCCATATAGAGCATGTCCTCGACGCCGTTGATCTGTTCTTCAAGCGGCGTGGCGACGGTTTCGGCGATAACGGCCGGGTTCGCACCGGGATAGGTGGCGCGGACGACGACGGATGGCGGAACGACTTCCGGGTATTCGGAAATCGGCAGGGCGCGCATGCCGAGAAGGCCTGCGACCACGATCAGGATCGACAGCACGCCGGCGAAGACCGGCCTGTCGACAAAAAATCTGGAAATATTCATATCCAGTCCCCTCTCCGGGTAGATTTGGAAATGCAAGGACCGTTCCGGCGGCATCATGGCCGCCGGTGAGGGCCGGTTCTTTGTGAAATGCGTCTCGCCGGAGGCGGGACGGCGTTATTGCGAGGCGGCGACCTTGTCTTCCGCCTGCGGTGCGATGGTTGCACCGGGGCGAATGCGCTGCAGGCCGTTGACGACGATCGTATCGCCGGCGGCAAGGCCGCTGTCGATGATGCGCTGGCCGTCAGCCGGTGCGCCGGGCTTGATCTGGCGGTAGCTCACCTTGTTTTCGGCATCGACGACAAAGACGAACCGCTTGTCCTGATCCGTGCCGATGGCGCGGTCGCTGATGACGATTCGGTTTTCCGGCTTCGGTTCACCCATGCGCACCCGCACGAACTGACCGGGAATGAGCCTGCCATCAGGATTTTCGAAGACCGCACGCACACCGATGGTGCCGCTGGCGGAATCGACCTGGTTGTCGATGAGGTGCAGGGTGCCCTTGATCGGCGTGCCTTCATCCGAAAGCGTGCCGATTTCCACCGGGATCTGTTCGAGCGCGGGCAGGGCGTCGGTCGTCTTCGGCAGCTCGGAAAGCGCTTTCGCTACCGTTCCTTCGCTGGCGTTGAAGCTGGCATAGATCGGGTTGACCGAAACCAGCGTCGTAAGGGCAGGCGATGTCGAGCCGGCGGCGACGAGGTTGCCGGCGGTGATTTCGATGCGGCCGACCCTGCCGGAAACCGGTGCGAAGATTTCGGTGTAACCAAGATCGAGCTGGGCCGTCGTCAGCGTCGCGCGGGCGGCGCGAAGCTGGGCTTCGGCATCCGCAAACGAGCTTTGCCGCTGGTCGAGATCGCTCTGGGAGATCGTGCGATTGTCGGAAAGCCTGCGGCCACGGTCGAGTTCTGTCTTGGCAAGGCTGACCTTGGCTTCGGCGGAGGCGACCTGGGCTTCAGCACCCGCAACGGCTGCCTGATAGGGGGCCGGGTCGATGGTGAAGAGGGGGTCGCCTTCCTTCACCAGCGCGCCTTCGCGGAAATGCACGGCCTTGATCTGGCCAGCGACGCGGGAGCGGATCTGCACGCGGTCGACGGCTTCGAGACGGCCGGAAAATTCTTCCCAGCGCATCACATCGCGGCTTTCCACCTTGGCGACGGTGACGGGGATAGCCGGCGTTTCAGCCGGGGTGGAAGCTGCCGTCGCATCACGGCTGGTGGGCAGGTCGAAAATGAGTGCTGCGGCTGCAACGGACATAGCAAGCCCGATACCGGCGCCCGTCAGGGCCCGGCGCTTTGTGGTCAGCGTCATGGGTTTCTCCTTGGCTCGGATCAGGAGCCGGTCAGTTTCTCTATCTCTGTGTTTTGTCGCATGGTCCGGACGTAAAACCGCTACGCACTTTTACTGGACATGCTCAAAATGCGATTTCAGTGTTTTATCTGGTCAACGAAGGTCTTGAACTCCGAACAGACGGATGGGACCCATCCGCCGCCCTTTCCTTGATAAAGCCCCGTCCAGCCAATGCCGGCGGGGAAAACATGCTGCCGGACGTTGACACCAGAGGCGATGAGCCTGTCGGCATAACCGACCGTTTCGTCGCGCAGAGGGTCGTCCTCGGCGGTAAAGATCAGCGCCGGCGCCACCCGGTTCAGCCGCGTACACTGGCAGGGCGCGGCATAGGGGTGAAAAAACCCGCAGGCCTTGGCAAGGTAATGGCTCCAGCCATCCGCCCAGCGCTGGCGCATGCCGATCCTGTCCGCGTCGCGGAAGGATTCCGTCGTCATCATCGGGTCGATCATGGGCGACAGAAGTATTTGACCGGCAAGCTTGCCCGGCATGCGGTCCCGCGCCTTCAGCGCAAGCCCAGCCGCCACATTGCCACCAGCCTCTTCGCCGGCCACAAACAGCAGCGATTTTGCGCCGCCATAATGCTTGCGGTCCCGGCTCAGATGATCCAGCGCTTCGAAGGCACAATCGATCACCATCGGAAACTCGTTGCCGGACGACTTGCTATAGTCGGCCTCGACGACGATCGCGCCGCTTTCAGCGAGCGCGCGTGCCACCGGAAGCTCCGGGCAATTGCCGCCCTTTTCAAGAAACGAGCCGCCGCGCAAATAAAGGACCACGGGCGGGTTGGTGCACAGGCCGGCACTTTCATATCGGCGCACGGAAAGCTGGGACGCCGAGCCCCCACAGCCTTCGATATTTTCCCAGTGCGCTTTCATCTGATCCGGTCCCGTGCGCCGCCATCAGCAGCTCACCATATTTGCAAAATCTGAAATTCATATTATTGTTCGGGAGAAAACGATCAAGTACGTCAAAATGAAAACACTATTCCAAAAAAACGGATAATAGCGACATGGATCAGCTTTCCGCCATGCGGGTATTCACTCGCGTCGTTGAAACCGGCAATTTCAGCCGCGCCGCGACCGCGTTGAACATGCCCAAAACCACCGTCACCAACATGGTCCAGGCGCTGGAGGCGCATTTACATACCACGCTTCTCAACCGCACAACGCGGCGGGTGATGCTGACGACGGACGGCGCTCTCTATTATGAGCGGGCCTCGCAGATTCTGTCGGAAATCGAAGAGCTTGATGGCAGCATGTCCAGCGCGCAGGTGCAGCCGTCTGGCCGGTTGCGGGTGGAAATGGCCGGTGTCTTCGCGGACCTCGTGGTTATTCCACATCTTTGCGAATTTTACCAGCGCTATCCGCAAATCCGGCTTGATCTCGGCGTCGGCGACCGTCTGGTCGATTATATCGCGGAGAATGTCGATTGCGCGCTGCGGGTCGGCACGTTGCGGGATCAATCCCTTATTGCGCGCAAGGTCGGCGAGCTGAAATTCGAAACCTTCGCCTCTCCCCTGTACATCGAGAGTTTTGGCATGCCGCAACAGCCTGAAGATCTCGAAAACGGACATCATTCCGTGGGATATTTCAATGCCACCACTGGCCAGATCATGCCGATCTCCTTCGACAACGGGCTTCGCAGTGTCGAGATTACGCCCAACTATGTCGTGTCGGTCAATGACAGCCGCACCTATCTCAACGCCGCGCTGGCGGGCATGGGCATGGTGCAGCTGCCGGTTTTCATGGTCAAGGATGCGCTTGCGCGTGGCGAGCTGGTGCCGGTTCTGCCGGAATGGCGGCGCGAACCGATGCCGATCTATGTGGTCTACCCACAGACGAGGCACGTCACCAACAAGGTCCGTGTTTTCGTGGACTGGCTGGCGAAGATGGTTCACAGTCTGGTCTGAGGCGGCTAGTCACCGCCCGACCTTTGCCGCGACAAAATCGATAAAGGCGCGTACGCGGGCGGCCAGGTGATCATGTCCGGCATAAACGGCGTGGATCACCTCCATGTCGCCCGGATTGTAATCCTCGAGCACCGGCACGAGCAGACCGGCCTCGATATCCGGCTCGACATGAAACTCTCCGACCCTTCCCAGCCCAAGGCCCGTCAGGCACAGCCTACGCATTGCCATGCCGCTGTTGACCGAGGCGTTGCCGGTCACGGGAAGGCGGTAGACTTCCGTCGTGCCGGGATCACGGAAAGGCCATTCGTTGAGGCTGCGACTGAAATTGAAGCTGATGCAATTGTGTTGGGCCAGATCCTGCGGCTTTTCCGGCATGCCATGTTTTTCGATATAGGCAGGGGAGGCGACGATGATCCGTCGGACCTCTTTCAGCTTTCTTGCCTTGAGGGACGAATCCGCCATCCCGCCGGATCGTATCGCAATATCGGTGCGCTCCTCGATCAGGCTGATGACGCCGTCGGTCAGCGAGATATCCAGTTCGATTTCCGGATAAAGAGATAAAAACTCCGGTGCGAGCGGCAGAAGATACCTTTCGCCGAAGCCCAGCGTGGCGTTGACACGCAATAGCCCCCGCGGCACCACCTTGCCGCCGCCTGCTACCATCTGCTCCGTATCGGCGATGTCGGCCAGAATGCGCCTTGCCCGGGAAAGATATATTTCCCCCTCCGGCGTCAGCGTCACCACGCGTGTGGAGCGAGCGAGAAGGCGGGTGCCGAGGCGGTCTTCAATGCGGGTGACAAGTTTGCTCACCGCCGAGGGTGAAAGCTTGAGCCTGCGCCCGGCTGCGGAAAAACTCCCCAGCTCGGCTGCCGCCACAAAGACTTCCATTTCTCCGGCCCGGTTGTCCATCGCTGCACCACTTGTGAAATTAATTCAAAGGCCTTTATCCAATCTTGCTGATTATCATGCAAGTCCCCTTCGCCCATATTGCAATCACACAGTTGATCCAACCGGACAGCACCCGCTGTCCATAACGCCCGCGATCCCGCTCCGGGCGAAGAGGTACTCGTCATGCCATTGGCCATATTTGCCTTGACGATCGCGGCTTACGCGATCGGAACCACGGAGTTTGTCATCGTCGGCCTGTTGCCGACGGTCGCCGCCGATCTTCACATTACCCTGCCGCTTGCCGGCCTTATCGTCAGCGTTTACGCGCTGGGTGTTACTTTCGGCGCGCCGATCCTGACTGCGCTGACCGGCAAGATCGAAAGAAAGCCGCTGCTGCTGGGTCTGATGGCGCTGTTCGTCGTCGGTAATGTCGCAGCCGCCGTGTCGCCAAGCTATGAGACGCTTCTGGTCGCGCGGGTGCTTTCCGCCTTCGCCCATGGCGTCTTCTTCTCCGTTGGCGCCACCATCGCCGCCGATCTCGTGCCGGAAAATCGCCGTGGCTCGGCGATTGCCATGATGTTCATGGGTTTGACCGTCGCCATCGTCACCGGCGTGCCGATCGGCACCTATATCGGGCAGATTTTCGGCTGGCGCGCCACTTTCTGGGCGGTTGCAGGTCTTGGTGTCATCGCCTTTGCCGGTATCGCGGCCCTGTTGCCGGGAACGCTGAAGAAAGCGCCGCCCGCCAGCCTTCTCGATCAGGTGCGGGTGCTGGGTTCCGGCCGACTGATCATCGTTTTCGCCATGACCGCACTTGGTTACGGCGGCACCTTCGTCGCCTTCACCTTTCTGGCGCCGATCCTTCAGGATGTCACAGGCTTCTCCGAAAAGAGCGTCGGCCTGATCCTTGTGCTCTACGGCATCGCCATTGCCGCCGGTAACATCGGTGGCGGCAAAATCGCCAACCACAATCCGGTCAAGGCGTTGATCGGCCTCTTTCTGGCACAAGCCATCGTGCTGCTGGTCTTTTCCTTCACCGCCGTCTCGCCTGTTCTGACCCTGATCACGCTGGTGGCGCTCGGCTTCCTGTCCTTCGCCAATGTTCCCGGCCTGCAGCTTTATGTGGTGCAGCTGGCCAAGGAACACCGTCCCGGCGCTGTCGATGTCGCCTCGGCGCTCAATATCGCCGCCTTCAATCTCGGCATCGCGATTGGTGCATGGCTTGGCGGTCTGGTGGTGGAATCGCCTATGGGCCTTGCCGCAACCCCATGGGTCGGCGCCATCCTTGTCGCCATTGCCCTCATTCTCACCCTCTGGAGCAGTGCACTCGACCGTCGCGCCTCGCTCTCACTGAAGACTGCCTGAGTTTTTCATATAAATCCCGGTCACTGCCGCAGGGCTGGCCGGGCGCACCCAAAAAGGAGAAAATATATGTTTGATGTCACCGCCAACGGCGCATCGATCCCGGCGCTTGGCTTCGGTACCTTCCGTATTCCCGGCCCCGATGTTCTTCGTATCGTTCCGCATGCCCTGAAAGCCGGCTTTCGCCATATCGATACCGCGCAGATTTACGGCAATGAGGCCGAAGTCGGCGAAGCCATTGCCGGTTCCGGCGTGGCACGCAGCGATATCTTCCTGACCACCAAGGTCTGGGTGGAGAACTACAGGCACGATGCCTTTCTTGCCTCCGTCGATGAGAGCCTGAAAAAACTGAAGACCGATTATGTCGATCTCCTGCTTCTGCACTGGCCGAACGAAGCGGTAACGCTGGCCGAGCAGATCGGCGCGCTGAACGCGGTTCGCGACGCCGGCAAGGTTCGCCATATCGGCGTGTCCAACTTCAATACGGCGCTGATGGCTGAGGCGGTCAGTTTGTCAAAGGCACCGATCGTCACCAATCAGATCGAATACCATCCCTATATCGATCAGGATATGGTGATCGCGGCGGCCAAGGGCGCGGGCATGTCGGTGACGGGTTATTACGGCATGGCCGACGGCAAGGTTTTTGGCGATCCGGTTCTGAAGGACATCGCCGCAAGCCGGGGCAAGTCGGTGGCGCAGGTGGTGTTGCGCTGGCTCGTGCAGCAGCAGGGTGTGATTGCGCTTTCGAAGACGGTGAGCGAAGCGCGTGTTGATGAAAACCTTGCGATCTTCGATTTCACGCTGTCGGTCGCTGAGATGGAGGCGATCCGTGCTCTTGCTCGACCGGATGGCCGTATCGTCTCGCCGGATGGGCTTGCGCCGGTATGGGACGCGGCTGCCTGACCGTTGCCAACGGGTGTGGGTGGAATTCCTCCTGGTGCCGTCACCCGGGTCTAGCCCGGCATGACGGAGGAGCGGTTTTCACAGATATAGATAACCTTAAGACACCCGGATAAGCTATTCGGGTGTCGTCTGAGAGGGTGGATCAGAATTCGCCCCATGTCTGATCTTTCGGGGCCGTGGATACGCCGAGCGCTGCGGCCACCTGGCCGATCATGCGACGCGCCGGGGATGGTCTCGGCTGTGCGTTGTCCGCAACGCGCACCGGCGCTGAAGGCTTATATGCGGTTCGGGCCGTGCTGGTGCTGGCCATTGCGCCATCCAGCTTGAACTGGCCGACGATCTGGCGGAGTTTTTCGGCATCACCGGCAAGCGATGCGCTGGAGGCCGTCGCCCTTTCGACCATCGCGGCATTGTGCTGCGTGACCTGGTCCATCTGGTTTACCGCGCTGTTGACCTCGGCCAACCCGACCGACTGTTCCCTTGCGGATGTCGCGATGGCGTCGAGTTGTGTATTGATGGCGATGACGTGACTTTCAATGATCTTCAGGGCGTCGCCGGTTGCGGTCACGAGTTTCACGCCATTCTGCACTTCGTCGGCGGAGTTGCGGATAAGCTCCTTGATTTCCTTGGCCGCTTGCGCCGAGCGCTGGGCCAGTTCACGCACTTCCTGTGCCACAACCGCAAAGCCCTTGCCTGCCTCGCCCGCACGGGCCGCCTCGACGCCGGCGTTGAGTGCCAGAAGATTGGTCTGGAAGGCAATCTCGTCGATAACGCCTATGATGTTGGAAATCTGGCTTGAAGAGCTTTCTATGCGCTTCATGGCATCGACAGCAGTTGCGACGACCTGACCGGATGTCTGCGCGGATCTGTTGGCCTCGACCGCCACGATCCGGGCCTCCTCAGTCCGTTTGGTCGAATTGCTGACGTTGCTGGTTATCTGGTCGAGCGCTGCGGCTGTTTCTTCCAGCGATGCGGCTTGGGTTTCCGTGCGTTGCGACAGGTCGCTCGCACTCGAACTCAACTCGCGAGAGCCGTTGTCGATCGTGGCCGTTACATCGGCAACGGACAGCAGTGTTTTGCTAAGCTGGTTTACGGCGATGTTGAAGTCCGCACGCAGGCTTTCGAATTCTGCGGAGAAAGGCGTTTTCAGCTGGTAGGACAGGTCGCCATTGGCCATATGCTTCAGACCTTCGGCAAGGCCGCTGGTCGCTTCCGCCATTTCGGCGGCGCGCCTGCGATCAATTTCGGCGGTTCTTTGACGCTCTGCCTCGGACTGGTTACGCACCTGCGCCGCATCCGCTTCCAGCCGGCGGGCCTTCAATTCGTTATCCTTGAAGACCTCAACGGCCTTTGCCATCGTGCCGACCTCGTCGCGCCGGTCCGTTCCCTCGACATTGACGGACAGGTTACCGTCCGCAAGCGTTTGCATCGTGCCGACAAGACCCCGTATCGGCGTGACAAGCCAGCTGCGGATCGCGAAATATCCGATGACGACGACGGCGATGAAGCCGAGGACGACTGCGACCACGGTAATCAGTGCAGTCCGTTGGCTTATGTCGCTCAGACTATCGCTCTGCTTGGCGCTACGGTTCGAAATATCAGTGGCTATCTGTGTAAGTTTCGCGCCGATCTTGGCAAAGACTGGCTGGCACTCGGTGCCAAACGCTTTTTGCGACGCAAGTGCCTCATCCACGGTTGATGCGGTTCGGCCCAGGTGCCAGGCGTTCTTGCACGTCACGTTATAGAGCGTCGTCACGTCGTCCTTGAGTACGCTCAGGCGGTTGTCTTCGGGGAGATTGGCGATGGCTCGATCCATCGATACCATGAACTCGTCGCGTGTGGCCTTCACCTCAGCTTCGGCAGCGGCATTACCCTGCTCCGTAAAGGCGATCATCATATCGGCCAACGCCGCCCGCCCGTTCAGCAGTTCCTTGTTCGCGAGCGCCAAATTCAGGGCCGCTGCGCTGTCACGGGCAATAAGGTCACTATAACTTCCATCGATCGATTTGATCTGTATGGCGGAGTAGGCCGCAATCAGGATCGCACATACGCCGAATAGCGCAAATACCGTCAAAAACTTTCCGACAACGGGAATATTTCTCATCGTTATGGCTCCCACAAGAAAATCGAGCCCTTCATGGGTCATATTTCGGCGTCATGCGCTTTTCCGATGACGATTATACTTATAAATTTAAGAAATAATTATGTATTATTAGTAATTACGTATTTTATAATAAGCTACTGTACTGTGAGATTAAATAAGAATAATACTTAATACTTAATACTTAATAATTATAATGAGCATCCCAAATCGGCTGTCACGTCTTGCGCGTCCGCAAACGCCTTCCCGAAGCGAATAAGTTCCGGTATCTAGGGCACGCGACTGTGGTTTGGGCGTCAGATCGGCCCAGAACATGCGGGTAGGCTTCGGCTGAAGGGGAGCTATCTGGACCGGCGGCCAAATCAGGGCGGTGCCTGTAAGCGCTTTGACAATCCTGACGTTTTCCAGGGAAAACTGGAGCGGGCGAAGGGATTTGAACCCTCGACCCCAACCTTGGCAAGGTTGTGCTCTACCCCTGAGCTACACCCGCTCAAAAACCGCTGGTCCGGGGTAGTTCGCTGGACCGCGGGCCGCCAAAGCGCGGCGACGGGTGCTATATCGCTCAATCGTTTTTGGAATGCAACAGTTTCTTTTGCGGTTTCGGTGGAAATCCGTCTGGCCCATGGGTTTATTCAAAACGGCCGGACCGATGCGTCGTAAAACAGGGCCCTGGTGGACGAAGGTATTGTTTCGGCTGGCCTTTATTTGGGTTGCAAAAGCACACAACCGGCCGGATGGCCAAAAAATAACCTGTTTACATTTGGTTAAAATCTGATTCGACAAGTGATTCGTTCGGGTGTACAAATTTTATGCCCACAAAAAAAGAAACGATACTTGGCATGTCATCATCGGGAGGATGAGCCTTGTCGTATGCAGCTTTTGAAAGAGTCGGCGCACAATTGTCGCCCCAGCAGATCACCGATCTGCAGAATATTTTCGATGGCGTATGTTTCGAGTGCCTTCAAGATCGCTGTAGCCACGTCGCCAATGAGTGCGCGGCGGTTTTGATCCGTAGCGCCCAGCGCGGCATTCTCGATCATGAGATGTTGCGCGACATCGGTCTTGCGGTTTTACGTCGGCACTGATTGCGCCATTTCATTAAAAAAGCGCCCGGGCATCTCGGGCGCTTTCGTGTGTGTGGTGGCAGGAGCCGCGTTGCGGCTCAGCTCTTTTCCTGAACGTGCGCCTCGAGGAACCACAGCGCCTTGTCGAGATCGCGCGAGGCGGCGGTGAAGATATCCGCTGTCGTCGGGTCGCCGGCCTCGTCGGAATCATCGATCGCCTTGCGGATCATGTTGGCCACGTCGCCATAACGGGCGATCAGTTCGTCCAGATGATCGTGGATCTTGTAGATATCGGTCGGATAGGCCTTGAGCTTGGTCGTCGAAGAGACGGATTGCAGGCTGCCGAGTGCCGTGCCGCCAAGCTGCACCACACGTTCGGCAATGGTATCGCCGTGATTGTCGAGCTGGGCGCGGAAGGTGTCGAGAAGTTCGTGGACGGCGATGAATTGCGGACCTTTCAGGTTCCAGTGCGCCTGCTTGGTCACCAGTGCAAGGTCGATCACCGAAGCCAGCGATTCGTTCAGAATACCCATCACCGTTGATTTGGCGTTGGAAGGCAGGTCGTTCTTCGTCTTGTGCGTCTTCATCGATGTCTCCTGACGTTGCGGACGGAATGCCGTTTGGCAAAATCTCCGCCGATTAACGCCCCGGCCGGTTGCCCTGTTCCGTCGCTCGGGCAGCAATGGCAAAAAACCTCCGCAATCGTCGTATCTCACTCATAAAACAGACAGATGCGTCGACCGTCTATGTCGTTGACGCTGATGGTCATGTCGTAGATTTCCCGCAGAACCTCCGGACGGATAATCTGTTCCGCTGGTCCCTGGCGGCAGATTCGCCCATCACGCATGGCGATGATGGTGTCGGAGTACCAGGAGGCGAAGTTGATGTCGTGCAGCACCAGAACCACGGTCTTGTTCAACTCGTCGGCGGCGCGGCGCATGATCTTCATCATGCTTGAGGCGTGTTTCATGTCGAGATTGTTGAGCGGCTCGTCCAGGAGCACATAGTCCGTGTCCTGACACAGAACCATGGCCACGAAGGCGCGCTGGCGCTGGCCGCCGGAAAGCTCGTCCAGAAAACGGCCGGACAGGTTTTCGAGATGGAGATATTCCAGCGCCCGGTCGATATGGACCTTGTCCTCGATGGTGGGACGGCCCTTGGAATAGGGATAACGTCCAAAACCGACGAGATCGCGCACCGTCAGGCGTGACGAGATGTGGTTGTCTTGCCTGAGGATCGAGAGCCGTTTTGCCAGCGTGTCGGAAGGGGTCTTGGTCACATCCAGCCCGTCCACCGTCACGGTTCCCGCATCCATGGACATCAGCCGTGCCACGATGGAGAGCAGCGTGGATTTTCCCGCCCCGTTCGGCCCGATGATGGAGGTGACGCCGCCTGCCGGAATGGCGACGGAGACGCCATCGACAACAACTGTGTCGCCATAGGATTTGCTGATCTGACTGGCGATGATCATCGCGCACCCCGCTTGAGAATAAGACCGATAAAGACGATGCCGCCCAGAAATTCGATGATGATGGAAAGCGCCGTGTTGAAGGCGAAGATCCGCTCCAGCACCACCTGACCGCCGACAAGGCAGATGATGGCGATGAGGATTGCAGCCGGCAGCACATAGGCGTGTTTGCCGTTACCTGTGAGATAATGGGCCAGCGCCGCGACCAGCAGCCCGAAGAACATGACAGGGCCGACGAGTGCGGTGGAGACGGCAACGAGAACGGAGACCAGCACGAGGATGATCGTCACCGTTCGCTTGTAGTCTACGCCAAGGCTGATGGCCGTTGGGCGGCCGAGCGAAAGGACGTCGAGCGTGTGCAGGAGCCGCAACCCTATAATCGTCACCACGCCGATGATGATGGCTGATACCGCAAGAAGGGTGGGATCGATGGAATTGAAGCTGGCGAACAGCACATCCTGCAGCACCGCATATTCATTGGGGTCCAGTACGCGCTGCATGAAGCCCGAGAGACTGCGGAAGAACACGCCGAAGACGATGCCGACCAGCACCAGAAGATGCAGGCTGCGTTCCGCGCCGACGAATAGCCAGCGGTAGAGCAGGGCGGAGAAGGTGACGAGCAGCGCGGTTTCGGCAAGGAATTTCAACTGCGGATCGATCATCACCACGGTTGCGGAGCCGAACACGAAGATCAGCGCCGTCTGCACCAGCACATAGAGCGAATCGAAACCCATCACCGAAGGGGTGAGAATGCGGTTGTTGGTGACCGTCTGGAACAATACCGTCGAAACGGCGATGGCATAGGCCACCAACAGCAGCGACAGAAGCTTGATGCCGCGAAACGGCAGGACGAAGCTCCAGCTGCCCTTTGCACCGAGCGTCATGAAGGCGGCCATGGAGATGAGCGCCAGTGCGAGAAGCATCAGCAGCACGAGTTTCGCGCGCCGGTCGGGATGTCTCTCATGCATGGTGGCGTTTCCGGAGCAGGAGATAGAGGAACAGCGCGCTGCCGATGACGCCGACGACCGTTCCGATCGGCACTTCATAGGGCGCGCGCACCGTTCTGCCGATGATGTCGCAGGCTAGAACGAAGACCGCGCCAAGCGTCGCCACCCAGGGCACGGAACGGCGCATATTGTCGCCGATCATCAGGCTGACGACGTTCGGCACGATCAGGCCCAGAAAGGGGATCATGCCCACCGTGACGACGACGACGGCACTGACCAGCGAGACGATGGTGAGGCCGAGCGCCATCACCCGGCGATAGTTCAGGCCGAGATTGGTGGTGAAGTCGCGCCCCATGCCTGCCACCGTGAAACGGTCGGCGGCGAGATAGGCGGCGATGGCGAAAACGAAGCCGATCCACAGCAATTCATAGCGGCCCGCGCAGCACGCCGGAAAAATCCCCGGTCATCCACGCGCCAAGCGATTGCAGCAGATCGAAACGATAGGCGAAGAAAGTGGTGACGGCAGAAATGACGCCGCCCAGCATGATGCCGATCAGCGGCACCAGCAGCACATCGCGCAGCGGCACCTGCCGCAGAATACGCAGGAAAAGTGCGGTTCCGGCCAGTGCGAAAGCGGCGGCCACCAGCATCTTGCCGAAGATCGGCGTTTCCGGGGCAAGCAGGGTGATGGTGAGCAGGCCAAGGCCGGCGGATTCGGTGGTGCCAGCCGTCGAAGGCTCCACGAAGCGGTTGCGCACCAGCATCTGCATGATGAGACCGGCAATCGCCATCGAGCTTCCCGCCAGTATCAGCGCCAGCGTGCGCGGAATGCGGCTTATAAGCAGCACGCGCAGTGCATCCGCGCTCGTATCCGGTGCAAAAAGTGTCGCCAGCGAGACGTTGCTGACGCCGACGAACAGGCTGACGATGGCGAGTGCCAGCGCCAGAAGGAGGGCTGATATGAGGGACAGGGATTTCACGTTGATGGTTTTTCGAAAATGCTGGTGCTTCGGGCCGCCCGTCACGCTGCCGAAAGAGATGAAGGCCTCCTCTCGTCATCCTCGGGCTTGTCCCGAGGATCTGCAACGTTGTGATTTGATTGGCGTGTTTAGATCCTTGGGACAAGCCCAAGGATGACGTCGCGTATGGAGCAGCCTTGGAGAGGATGGTCTATGCCTTTTACGACTTCTTCTCCGAAACTGCGTTATAGACCTGATCGAGCAATGTCGTAAGCGCCGTATAACCGCTGCTGACGATATAGGCCGCCTGCGGGTCGAGATAGACGATCTGCTTTTTCTTCCAGGCGTTGGTCTGGTGGATCAGTTCGTTGTCCAGCACCTGGGCGGCGGCCTTGCCTGGGTCCGTTGCGCGGCCGATGCCGGCGTCGCGGTCGATCACGAACAGCCATTCGGGATTGACCTCGGCCAGATATTCGAAGGACACGACATCGCCCCGGTCGAAGCGGTCGTCGATATCAGGAGCGACCGGCTTGAAGCCGATTTCCGTGTGCAGCCAGCCGGTGCGCGAGCTTGGGCCGTAAACACCGACCTTGCCGGCATTGGTGACGAGGATCATCGCCGTGCCGGAATTCGGCGCGATGGCCTTCAGCTTCGCGACCTTCTCGTCGATGGAGGCGTCGAGCTTCTTTGCTTCTTCCTGCTTGCCGAAGATATCGCCGAGCTTGGTGATATTGGCTTTGACGCTCGCGATAAATTCCTTGGAATCGATCGACATGTCGATGGCGGGCGTGATCTTCGCAACATCGGGATATTTCGCCCGCGAACGGCCGCCAACGATGACGAGATCGGCTTCTGCCGCATTGATTGCCTCGTAATCGGGTTCGAACAGCGTGCCGACCTTCAGATATTTGCCATCGGCATATTTCTGGAGATAGGTCGGCAGGTTGGAACCGAGGACACCCGCTGGCTCGACGCCCATTGCATCGAGATTGTCGAGCGAGGGGATATCCAGAACCAGAACCTTTTTCGGCGCGGCTTTCAGAACGGTCTCGCCCTGCGCGTGCTTGATCGTCATTTCCTCAGCGCCTGCGGTCATCGCGCCAAGGCTGAAGGCCGCTGCTGCCAGCAGCCGAACGGGGAAGGTGAAGTTGATCGCCACGGATATGTCCCTTGCAATATGGTTCTTGAACCTGCGGAAGCTGATCACACAGGCGTAACTTGATGTTCGCTGTCAGCTTTATTGGCAAGGTATTCGGAAATCAAAAATATGTTTTAGAATGGTTCTGAATTGCCGTGAGCGGGAAATGTGTGTGGCACCGGAAGCAGACCCCGGAGCCACATCAGGGGCCGTATCTTTTCTCAATTCGGCGGCCAGTCGCCGACGATCTCGCGTCTTTCCAGTTTCAGCGACCGGTCAGGCTGGATGCGGTAGGTTTCAATCGCCAGCCGGCCGTCGCCCATGACGAATTCGTGGCTGAGCGTGCTGCCGATGGGTGACTTGGTCAATTTGGTGTGGGGTTGTCCGCCATAGGTGATGCTGCCCGGAATGGGTTGCACGTCGGGTGCCGCGGTGGCGCAGCCGGCAAGGCCCAGAACCAGCATGATCGCGATCTTGCGCATGTTTTTCTCCTGCGTTGGACAGGAATACTATCATGGCCGTGCCTGCGCCACACATCCCGTTGCCGTGAATAAAAAGGGCCCCGCATCCGGAAGGAGACGGGGCCAGTTGCCTTGGGAGGCTGTTTGTTGTCAGTCCTCGTTGGCGGCAAGCTGCGTCAGCACCTCGCCGCGGCCGCGGATGCGCATGATGAGCGGGACGATGAAGGCGGCGGCCGCGACAAGGAACAGGCCGACGGCGATCGGAGAGGTGAGCAGCACGGTCGGGTCGCCCTGGCCAATGGCGAGTGCGCGGCGAAGCTGCTGTTCGGCTAGCGGGCCGAGGATGAGGCCGACCACGGCAGGCGCGATCGGATAACCGAAGATGCGCATGATGTAACCGAGGATACCGAAGGCGAGCAGCATGCCGAGTTCGAACACGGACGGGTTGGCGCCGATGGTGCCGAGCGTCGCGAACAGCAGGATGCCGGCATAGAGCCAGGGTTTCGGGATGGTCAGCAGCTTCACCCACAGGCCGATGAGCGGCAGATTGAGCACCAGCAGCATCAGGTTAGCAATGAACAGGCTGGCGATAAGGCCCCAGACCAGCTGCGGATTGGTGGCAAACAGCAGCGGGCCGGGCTGAAGACCGAACTGCTGGAAACCGGCAAGCATGATGGCAGCGGTTGCCGTCGTCGGCAGGCCGAGCGTCAGGAGCGGCACAAGCGTACCGGCAGCGG
This sequence comes from Rhizobium sp. AN6A, assembly GCF_900215635.1. Lineage (NCBI taxonomy): Bacteria > Pseudomonadati > Pseudomonadota > Alphaproteobacteria > Hyphomicrobiales > Rhizobiaceae > Rhizobium > Rhizobium sp. AN6A. Next base: position 616,929 of record NZ_OCNC01000004.1, on the reverse strand, counting down.
AGGCATTGTTGGCGGCTTCCGGACCGGCAACACCTTCGATGGCGCCATGGCCGAATTCTTCCGGATGTTTGCTGAGCCGCTTTTCGGTGGCATAGGAAAGGAAGGTGCCGATTTCAGCACCACCGGCAGGCATGGCGCCGATCGGGAAACCGATCAATGTGCCGCGCAGCCAGGGTTTCCAGGAACGCGCCCAGTCCTGTGCACTCATCCAGACCGAACCCTTGACGGCTTCGACCTTCTCGTCGCCACTCTGGCCCTGCGCAACGATGAACAGCGTCTCGCCGATGGCGAACATGGCCACCGCAAGCGTCGTCACTTCCACGCCGTCGAGAAGATCGGGAATGCCGAAGCTCATGCGGGTCTGGCCGGTCAACTGGTCGATACCGACGATGGCGAGCGCAAAGCCGATAAACAGCGAGGTAAGGCCGCGCAGTGCCGAGTCTCCGAAAGCCGAGGAGACGGTGACAAAAGCGAGCACCATCAGCGCGAAATATTCGCGCGGGCCGAAAACCAGCGCCAGCTTGACGATATAGGGTGCAACAAAGGCGAGAGCGACGGTGGCGATGAGACCAGCGACGAAGGAGCCTATGGCGGCGGTGGCAAGTGCCGGGCCGCCGCGGCCCGCACGGGCCATCTTGTTGCCTTCGAGCGCAGTCACGATCGATGCGCTTTCGCCCGGCGTGTTGAGCAGGATCGAGGTGGTCGATCCGCCATACATGCCGCCATAATAGATGCCGGCGAACATGATGAGCGAACCGGCGGGATCAAGCCGGTATGTAACGGGCAGAAGCAGAGCGACCGTCAGCGCCGGCCCGATGCCAGGCAGAACGCCGACGGCAGTGCCGAGTGTCACGCCGATCAGCGCATAGAGCAGGTTCATGGGTTGGGCAGCAACCTCAAGACCGTGCAGCAGGAATTCAAACGTACTCATGGACAGATGTCCCCCAAGTCGAGCAGAAGGGCGGGCGGAACGGCTGGCGTTTGCGTCATCGCGCGCCGGCGGTTTCCTGTGATCTCGAATTTTGGTCGGAATGGCTGTTAGAACAACAGCCGTTCCAGAGGCCCGGCAGGCAGAGAAAGCTGCAGCAGCCGCGCAAAGATGATCCAGATGACGAAGCTCAGAGCGATGCCGATGGGGATCGAATACCAGAGCTTGCGTTTGCCGAAGGCGCGCGCCGTAAACGCAAACAGGAGACCGGTAGCGATGGAGAAACCGGCGACGTTCAGCAGCAGCATCTGCGCGGCAAGGCCGGCGACGACCCATATGACCGGGGCGACTTCCTGTTTGTCCCGTTCAGGAAAATCACCGCGCCAGGCTTCGATGGCCGTCCAGAGCGCAAGGCCGACAAGACAGAAGGCGATGGCGTAGGGGACCGTTGCCGGACCGACCGGCGAGTAGCCGGTGACGCTGGCGAGACGCGCACTGTCCCAGAAGATCACGCAGGCGACAAGGACGAGGGCTACGGCGATCGCCAGCGCCGCCCAGTCAGGGCGGCGCTCTTGATGTTGTGAAGGGTTGGAACCCTGGCTCATTTTACCAGTCCGATTTCTTTGAGGATGGCGGCAGTGGCGTCGGTGTCCTTGGCAAGCTGCGCCTTGAACTCGTCACCGGAAAGATAGGTATCCATCCAGCTCTTGGTCTTCAGCGTTTCCTGCCACTTTGCGGATTTCGCCAGCTTCTCGATATCGGCGCTGACGGCCTTTTCCTGTTCCGGCGTCAGGCCGGGAGGAGCAGCGACCATGCGCCAGTTCTGCACGACGACGTCGAGGCCGCTTTCCTTGAGCGTCGGCGCGTCAACGCCTTCCAGCTTCTCTTCGCTGGAAACGGCCAGCAGGCGCAGCGTGCCCGCCTTGACCTGGCTTTCGAATTCGCCGTAGCTCGAAATGCCGGCTGTTACCTGCGAGCCGAGGATCGAGGCAAGCGCTTCGCCGCCGCCGGAATAGGCGATGTAGTTGATCTTGGTCGGATCGACGCCGGCCGCCTTGGCGATCAGGCCAACAGCGATATGATCGGTGCCGCCGGCCGAGCCGCCGCCCCAGGACACGCTGCCCGGATCTTTTTTGAGCTGGTCGACGAGGTCGCCGATGGTTTTCAGCGGCGAGGATGCCGGAACGACGATTGCTTCATATTCACCGGTCAGGCGGGCGATTGGCGTCACTTCCTTGAGGGTGACGGGCGCCTTGTTGGTGAGGATCGCGCCGACCATCACGTAACCGCCGACGATGAGGGCGTTCGGGTTGCCCTTCTGCTGGCTGGCAAACTGTGCAAGACCGATGGTGCCGCCGGCACCCGGCACGTTCTGCACCTGAACGCTCTTGGAAATGCCTTCTTCCTGCAGCACGGTCTGCAGGGAACGCGCGGTCTGGTCCCAGCCGCCGCCGGGATTGGCCGGCGCGATGATGGTGTAGTCCGCCGCGACCGCCGGAAGTGCGATCACGCCTGCCAGAAATGTGCCGATAAGAAAATGTTTCACTTAGAAAACCCTCCTCAGGATGCCCTTTTGGGCGTCGTTTTTCGTTTATGCGGAAGGGAGTTTCAGGCCGCGCTTATCCTGACGCTGCCAGGGCAGCGCGGAGCTCTACGGTCCTCAAGATTTCCTCCCGCATCTTCTTCCGCCTCCACGGAATGAAGAAGGATTGCAGAGCATCATAAAAAGCTGTCATCTAACTGACGCACGGCAAGTCCTTGCGCATTTACTCTCTATTAATTTGTGGTTGCCGTCTACTATTGCGAGCGTAGCGCCTCGTTCCACCGCTCGATCAGGCGGCTGCGCTTGACCTGATCCAGATAGACCATCAGGCCCGGGCTGACTGGCACGGGGCGCAATTGCGCGCCGTGGATCGCCTGCATGGTGTTGGCGGTGTTTTCGCCCCCCACGTCAGGGCTGACGGCGGGGATCTGCAATTGCCGGGCCATGATCGTCTGGCCCTCCTTGGACATGAAAAATTCGAGATAGCGGCGGCCGAGCGCCGGGTTGGCGGCGGCTTCCGGCACCAGCCCGATGCGCGACATGACCACAGTATAGTCCTTGGGCAGCACGATGCCGACATCGGGATGGCGTGAGGCCCAGTCGGCCGCATAGGAACCGAGAATATTGTAGCCCAGCACGAAGCGCCCGTCGGAGACACGCTCCAGAATGGCGGATGACGTGGAATAGACCTTCACGCCGGCCGCGCCCATGGCCTTGATGACGCTCCATATATCGCCGAACTGCTCCTGATCGCGCGACATGAACAGGAAGCCGACGCCGGAGCGCTCAATGTCGTAGGTAGCGATGCGGCCATGCACTTCCTTGGCGTGGCGCTCAAGATAATCGACGAATTCGGCACGGGTGGCGGGCGGCTTTTCGGTGGTGAAGCTCGGCTTGTGATAGACGAAAACCGCCGGCTCGAAGGTCAGCGCATAGGCGGTGTTGCGCCAGTTGGCCCAGGCGGGCCAGCGCGCGCTCATGGCAAGGTCGGAGCGCTGGGCGTAACCGTCATTGCTCAACTTCACCTGCAAATCCATGGCGGATGAAAAGGCGAAATCGGCGGTCTTTTTGCCCGCATCGGTTTCTTTCACGATGCGATCATAGATTTCGCCGGTCAGCATGTCCTCGTAATGGACGGCAATATCGGGGTTGGCTTTCTGGAAACCCTCGATCATCGGCGTGGCCAGCGGTTCGTCCAGCGAGGAATAAACCACCAGCGTTTCCGCATCCGCCTTGCCTGATGGTGCAGGGAAAACGGCGACTTGTGCAAGCGCCGGTGGGGCCATGCAAAGACAGAGACAGAGAAAAACGGCGATACGCATGGAAAAGATCATGCCGCACGCGCTTGCCATTCACAAGCGCCGGAGCGGGATTGCGAAAAGTGTGAGCGGTTTTCGTCTGAAATCCCGCTCCGACTCTATAAGTTGATCATGAATCAAGTCATAGGCTTGCCGGGCCTGTGACTTGATTCATGATCGGGAGCTTGGATAAGCTCAGCAATGTTGCGGGAGGAAGAATTGCGTATTTTGCTGGTCGAGGACAATCAGGTGCTGTCGGAAGGGCTGTGTGCGCTTCTGCGCGGCAGCGGTTATGCGGTGGATGTCGTTTCAGACGGCGCTTCCGCCGACGCGGCGATTGCGGCGGAAAATTTCGATCTCGTCATTCTCGATCTCAACCTGCCGGAAATGGACGGCATCGAGGTGTTGCGTTCCATGCGCTCGCGGCAGGACAAGGCGGCGGTACTGATCCTGACGGCGCGGGGTACGCCGGAGGAAAAGGTCAAGGGGCTCGATCTCGGCGCCGACGACTACATGATCAAGCCTTTCGACATCACCGAATTTGAGGCGAGAGTGCGGGTGCTGCTGCGCCGCAATGCCGGCCTGCGCTCGTCTACGCTCGGCTTCGGCAAAGTCCTGTTCGACCTCACATCCCGCACCTTTTCAGCCGATGGGCGCCCGCTCGATATTCCGGCGCGTGAAGTGGCGCTGCTCGAGGTGCTGTTCATGCGGGCGGGCAAGGTGGTTGCCAAGGAGGCGATCGTACAATCGCTGACCGGTTTCGACGACGAGATATCAGGCAACGCCATCGAGCAATATGTCAGCCGGCTGCGCAAGCGGCTTGCCCCCCACGGGCTGACGGTGAAGACGGCGCGTGGCATCGGCTATTATCTGGAAAAGCTGCCGGAGATGGCTGAATGAGACAGGCCGCCTATTCGCTCAGGCGGCGTCTTTTAGGCTGGCTTCTCATCTCCACCGCCATCATCGGCTGCGTTGCGCTCACTGATACCTGGCGCGAGGCGGTCAATACCGCCAATGTCGTCTCCGACCGGGTGCTGTCAGGTTCCGCGCTTGCGATTGCCGAGCGGGTGGTGGTGGCCGAAGACGGCTCGCTGGAGGTCGATATTCCCTATGTCGCGCTGGAAATGCTGACATCGGCGGCGCAGGACCGGGTGTTTTATCGTGTTGATGGGCCAAACGGGCAATTTCTCACCGGTTACCAGAACCTGCCGACGGTGGAGAACCCGGCTGGAGAAACGCCTGCCTATCGCGATGCCGTGTTTCGTGACGAGCCGATCCGCATCGCCGCGATCCGCCGTTTTGCTTCCACCGGCATCAATTCCGTGCCCTTTTCCGTGACGGTGGCTGAAACGACGATCGCCCGCAGCCAGCTTGCGCAGGCCATCATCCTGCGCTCGGCCTTGCGCCTGCTGTTCATGATCGTGGGCGCGGCGATCATTGTCTGGATCGCGGTGACCATTTCGCTCCGGCCGCTTTACCGGCTCAGCGAAGCGATTGCCGAGCGCAGCCCCAACGACCTGCATCCAATCCGGCAATCCGTGCCGGTGGAGGTGGAAAACCTGGTGGAAACGGTCAATTCCTTCATGGTGCGGCTGCAATCGGCGCTCGATGCGCTCAGGCATTTCACCGGTAATGCCAGCCATCAATTGCGCACGCCGCTTGCTATCATCAGCACCCAGCTTGCGCTTTCCGCCCGCGCCGCAAGTCTCGAAGACGCGCAGGCGGCGGCGCGCAAGGGCGGCGCTTCGGTGGCCCATGCCGAACACATCCTCGCCCAGCTGCTGCGCATGGCCAATATCGACGCCGCGGGCTCCAGCGAAAAACACGATTTTTCGCAGATCGACCTCGTGGCGGTGGCGCAAAACGTGACGGCAGATTTCGTGCCGCGTGCGGCCGACGCCGGCATCGACCTCGGTTTCGAAGGCGAGGGCGAAGTGACAATCCTTGCCGAACCGCTCCTCATCGGTGAGTTGATCGGCAATCTTGTCGGCAATGCCATCAACTATGCCGGACGCGGCGCGGAAGTTACCGTGCGCGTCGGCAAGCAGGCAGAAACCGTCTGGCTGGAAGTCGAGGATAACGGCCCCGGCATCCCCACCGACAAACGCGCCATGGTGCGCCAGCGCTTCGCCCGCGGACAGGAGAATGCTGCCCCGGGGGCGGGTCTCGGACTCGCCATTGTCGAGGAGATAGCCGATCTGTTCGGCGGTCGCTTAACGCTGGAGGATGGCGCAGGTGGACGGGGCTTAAGGGCCCGGGTGGAGTTTTCCTGAGGCGGCACTGTTGCGCCGCCCCCTTGCAACAAGACTTGCAGGTCTATTCGTTCATCTTGTCGAGGATCTGCATCATGATGTCTGCACAGGCCTTCATAGGCTCGTCGTCCGCGCATTTCACATCAACCTTGCGCTCGCCGTCTTCCAGCCGGAAATGTGCGGCCTTCGAGGGCGGAGGTGGCCTCTTTCCGTGCGGGCCATCCCGCCATCCGGCGGCCCTCGGGCCACCAGGACCTGGAGGCGGCGGCGGTGCCGCATCAGTCCTCTGCCCGGCATCCATTGCCGGGGGAGGTGGTGGTTGTTGCGCAAAACTGGAACCCGCCGCGATGAGCAACGCAGCGCCGGCAATGACGAGTTTTTTCATGTGAGAGACCTCGCTGTTGGGCTACAGTGAAGAAACGGTCACATGGGATGCTCGGTTGCCAGTCGGCAGAAATAATTCCGCGTCGTTTTCGTGGCGTCTTAGCCCATCCGTTCCGAAGCGTAGCTGCCCGGGCTTGGCGGGAAGACTACGGTGCGGTTGCCGTTGATGAAGGTGCGGTGGTGAATGTGGGCATGGATGGCGCGGGCCAGTACCTGGCTTTCCACATCACGGCCAAGAGAGACGTAGTCCTCGGCAGATTGGGCATGGGTGACGCGCACCGTGTCCTGCTCGATGATCGGGCCTTCGTCCAGATCGGCGGTGACGTAATGGGCTGTCGCGCCGATCAGCTTTACGCCGCGGTCATAAGCCTGCTTGTAGGGGTTGGCTCCCTTGAAGGATGGCAGGAAGGAGTGGTGGATGTTGATGATCCGGCCCGACATCTTGCGGCACATGTTATCGGACAGCACCTGCATGTAACGCGCCAGCACCACCAGTTCGGTGCCGCTGGTCTCGATCAGGTCCATCAGCTGCGCTTCGGCCTGCGGCTTGTTTTCCTTCGTTACCTTGATGTGGTGGAAGGGAATATCGTGGTTGACCACCACTTTCTGATATTCGAAATGGTTGGAGACGACGCCGACGATATCGATCGGCAGCGCGCCGATCTTCCAGCGGTAGAGCAGATCGTTGAGGCAATGGCCGAAGCGCGACACCATCAGAAGCGTTTTCATGCGCTGGCCGTCGCTATAGATGCGGGCTTCCATACCGAATTTTTCCGCCACCGGCTGAAAGCCCTCGGTGATGGCCTGCATCGTCGCGCCCTCTTCGGAAATGAAGGAAACACGCATGAAGAACTTGCCGGTCTCGAGGTCGTCAAACTGCGAACTGTCGACGATGTTGCAGCCCTTTTCCGCCAGATAACCGGAAATCGCGGCGACGATGCCGCGGGTCGATTTGCAGGCTACTGTCAGAACATAGGTTGTCATTCGTTTTCCCTCAAAGACTTTGCACCGGCGTGAACCGGCGCAGTTGGCGCGTTCCATAGCGCAGCTCTGTGGCGGAGCAAAGCGCCAAGACGAGTGCAGCAAAGTCATAAGACGGGAAAAGGGGCTGCGCCGTGCCGGAAGCGACATGGAATGTTCCACGGCCAGCACGGCGGCGGCAGGCGTTGCCGCCTGCCGTTACCGGTCTCAGGCGCGGCGCAGGCGCATGGCCGGGCGGCCGCGACCGTCGATAAGCTCCAGCGTGCCGCGGCGCGGCTCCAGCCGGAAGGAGCGGGCGCCTTCCAGCGCTTCGATGAACTGCCTTTCCTGGCGCATGATGTCAGGAGCGCAGGCCATCTGGGTGGAAATCATCCGGCCGAAATCCACTCGGTTGCGGCTGATCTTCACCTCGCCGCCGATGCCGTTGCAGCCGGCATTGCCGGAAACGCGGCCTTCGCGGGAAATTTCCAGCGTTGCCTCGCGGCGGCCGCGAACCCGTTCGCCGCGGATTTCCTGCACCAGCCAGCGCCCCTCAATGCCAGCTTGCGGCTCCGGCCTGCCTGGAGCCGCCGCCACCCGCTCCAGAACGAGATCGGTGTCGTCACGCCCACTGGCCAGAACCGAGTAACGGCGCGTGGTGGTGAAGAGCAGCCGGTCGCCCTCGCGGATTTCAGCGCTGAGCGCATAGGAACGGCGGCCACGGATGTCGCGGTCGTCATAACGCAGGACGAAGGGCACCGGCACCTGCCCACGCGGGCGTATGGTGGTTTCGGCGATCGTCTGCGAAGGCGCGTCCGCCAGCGAGACATCGATGAGGCGCACCGTAACAGTCGCGCCCGGCGGCAGGGCGATCCGCTCGCGATAGGAAACGCTGCCGCGCAGGCTTGCGGGTGCGGCAGCCGCACCGCCCGCTGCAAAAAGCGGTGCAAGCGCGACGAGCCCGGCGAAATTCCGGCGCGAAAGAAGTGGCTGGCGGTCGTTCATGGTGCTTGCTCCGTGCTGCTGATCGAATTTCAGCGGATGATAAAAAACGGCACTGAACGGGCGATGAACCGGTGGATGTTTCCTCACGAGTGGGGCTGAGCCATCGCGGATTGATGAGGAAGGAGGGAGGCCGCCACCAGCAGCCTCCCATTCACCTAGCCACGGAAACTATCCCGCAGCGCTTCGAACTTCGCCAGCTGATCGCCACGCAGTTCCTTGTTTTCGTCGCGACGGACGAAAATCTTGAACATGGCGCCGCCGGCGGCATTCATGAACCAGACGGAACAGGAGCGTCGGCCATGAAAGCCGCGATCGACGAAGGTGATGCCGGTGCAATTGTCCTTCTTGATGTGGCCCCCGATGGGGCTGTCACCGTGGATGTTGAACCAGCCGTGGCTTTCGCTGCCCTCTGGCAGGTCGCCCGGCACTTCCAGCACGATATCGCCGGTCTGGACGATCATCAGGACTTCACCCCAGCCGCGCATCTCGTTCCAGATCGCGTCGAACTGATCGGAACCAGCCGAAACGGCCGCACCTTGCGGCAGGATCGCCAGAATTTCGGCTGATGTTACCTCTGCCTTGGCGGCAATGGCTTCCACGATGCCGTCAGGCTTTTCGGCAAGTGCTGCGGCAGCGCGGGCCTGGCGGTCATCGGTCTTTTGGGCTGCAATGCTCATCGGCGAGCCTCAGGCAGCAATCGAACGGCGTTCGCCATTCTTGTCTTCGTGAATGATGACGTCGAAACCTTCGAAATGCGGGCCGGAAAGATATTCGACCTTGCCACGGTTCTCACCGGCCTTGGCATGGGCGGCGCGGAACTGTTCGGATTTGGTCCAGCTCAGGAAATCGTCCTTGGTGGCCCAGACGGTGTGCGAGGCATAAAGCGTGTGGTCATCCGCCTTCGGGCCTTTCAGCATGTGAAATTCGATATAGCCCGGCAGCTCGCTCAGGTGCGATTTGCGCTCGCGCCAGATGGATTCGAAGGTATCCTCATAGCCGGGTACGACGCGAAAACGGTTCATTGCGATAAACATGGAAGTCTCCCTTTAAGTTTACAGTTGCAGTCAGGATATCCAGCCGAAGCGTGGATGGAAAGAGGCTGACGATAAAGCGAACAATTTTACTCCACTTATCGATTGCGCCTTCTATAAACATGTGCAAATAACTCAAGTTAAATAAGATGGGCAATCCCGTATCCGCCCGTGCCAGCTTGTGTTTCAGGATAGCGTTATGTTGAATTTAAGCCTTCGCTCGTTCGTTTTCGCCGCCCTCGTGCCCGCCGTCATCGCCGTTGCCGCGCCCGGAGCTAGAGCTTCGGACAAGGGCAACCCGGAGGCGAAACGCATCGTTGCAGTCGGCTGCACGGTAACGGAAATCCTTTATGCGCTGGGCGCGAGCGACCGCATCGTGGCGCGTGACAGCACCAGCAGCTATCCGGCGGACGTGCTGTCCAAGCCCGATATCGGCTATATGCGGGCGCTCTCGTCGGAGGGCATTCTGTCGCAGAAGCCCGATCTCATCCTGTCTGAAGACGGGTCCGGCCCGGCGGATGTCGTTGCCATCCTCAAGGCCAGTGCGGTGCCTTTCGTCACCATCGATACCCCGCCGAGCGGCGACGCCATCCCCAGGAAGATCGAGGATGTCGGTGCGGCAGTTGGTCTTGCCGACAAGGCAAAGGTGTTGGCCGCGGAAACCAAGGCCGGGCTTGATGTGCTCGCCAAGGACGTCTCAGCCGTGCCGGAAAAGAACAGGAAGCGCGTGCTCTTCGTGCTCTCCAGCGCCGGCGGTCGCATCATGGCGGCGGGCAAGGGCACCGAAGCGGCGGCGATCATCGAAATGGCCGGTGGCATCAATGCCGCGCAGGAAATCAGCGGGTACAAGCCGTTGACGGATGAGGCGGTCATCGCCTCCGCGCCCGATGTGGTGCTGACCATGGCGCGCGGCGACCATGCCGGCAAGGCGGAAGAGATTTTCGCGCTGCCCGCGTTCCAGTCCACGCCGGCTGCTGCGGAGAAGGCGCTGATCAGCATGGACGGGCTTTACCTCATCGGTTTTGGCCCGCGCACGCCCGCCGCCGGTCGTGAACTGGCGCACAAGCTCTACCCTGATGTGGTGAAGCCGTGAGCCTTGCTGCCTTGAGTTCCGCGGAGGGCAGGGTTGCCGGTGACAGATCCCGTCAGGGGGTCGTTACCCTTGCCGTGCTCGTTGGCATCCTGCTGTTTGCCTGTGGCGTGTCGCTCGTCAGCGGACCCACGGGTGTCGGCATTTCCGAACTCTGGGCCTATCTGACTGGCAGCGCGGATCAACTCGATGCGCGCGATAAAGTCATTCTCGAAGCGGTGCGCCTGCCGCGCACGGCGCTCGGCATGTTGATCGGTGCTGGGCTTGGCGTCTCGGGCGCCATGATGCAGGGTCTTTTCCGCAATCCGCTGGCCGATCCCGGCATTGTCGGCGTCACCTCGGGTGCAGCACTTTTTGCGGTTGCGGCCATTTCTCTCGGGGAAGGCGCGCTTGCAACGGTCGCCGTATTTTTCGGCCCGCATTTTCTGCCGCTGATGGCGTTTTTCGGCGGGCTTTTGAACACCTGGCTGCTTTACGTCATTGCCACAAGGGATGGCGCCACCTCCACGACGACGCTTATTCTGGCCGGTATTGCGGTTGCGGCGATCAGCGGTGCACTGACCGGCCTGATGATCTTTGTGGCCGATGACCGGGCGCTTCGCGACATCACCTTCTGGTCTCTCGGTTCGCTTGGTGGGGCCACCCCTGCCAAGGTTCTCGCCACCTTGCCCTTCATCATCGTCGTGCTCGCCATCATTCCCTTTGTCGCAAGGGGGCTGGATGCGCTGATCCTTGGCGATGCGGCGGCCTTTCACATGGGCATTCCCGTGCAGCGGCTGAAGCGAGTCGTCATTCTGGCCGTTGCCGCTGCCTGCGGGGCAAGCGTGGCGGCTGCCGGCTCCATCGGTTTTGTCGGTATCGTCGTGCCGCATCTGCTGCGGCTCGCCATTGGTCCATCGCACCGCTTCCTGCTGCCGGCCTCTGCACTTGGCGGGGCCGCACTTCTGCTTCTCGCCGACAGTTTTGCCCGCACGGTTGCGGCACCGGCGGAACTGCCCATCGGCGTGGTCACCGCGCTGATCGGCGCGCCGGTCTTCCTGTTCCTGCTGCTTGGTCGCGGCGGATTTTCCATGCGGAACATGTCATGATTCGGGCCGAAAACCTCACCCTCATCCGCTCCGGCCGCCGTCTGCTCGACGAGGTATGCGTCGATCTGAAGCCCGGCAAGGTCAATGTCATTATCGGCCCGAACGGTGCCGGCAAATCGACGCTGATGAAGGTTCTGTCCGGCGAGATGCGTGCCGAGGCCGGTTCAGTGACCTATAATGATACCGCCCTGCCGTTGTTCACGCCGGTTCAGCTTGCGCGCATCAGGGCCGTGCTGCCGCAGAATACCCAGCTTGCCTTTCCTTTCACCGCGCTCGAAATCGTGCGCATGGGCGCTGTCGCGCAAGGGTCGCGCGCGCCGGAAGAGCAGGCCCGCCGGGCGCTCGCCAGGGCCGGACTTCGCGGGTTCGAGCAGCGTTCCTACAACATGCTATCTGGCGGCGAGCAGCAGCGCGTGCAATTTGCCCGCGCTCTTGCCCAGGTGCCGCATCCCGTGGAAAACGGCGAAGTGCGGGCGCTGTTTCTCGATGAGCCGACGGCCAGTCTCGATATCGGCCACCAGATCGCGGTGCTGGAAACGGCGAGGGATTTCGCTATTGGCGGCGGTCTCGTGCTTGCGATCCTGCACGATCTCAACCTTGCGGCAGAATTTGCCGATCAACTTATCGTCATGCATGGCGGCCGGGTAACGGCGAGCGGTCCATCGCTGGACACGATCAGCGACGAGACGATTGCAAGGGTCTATGGCATTGGCGGCGTCGTCGGACGGCTGCCGGCGCGGCATATTCCTTATGTGCTGCCGCAGTCGAGGCATCGCTAGAGCATTTCCAGGAAAAGCGGAACCCGGTTTTCCGTCAGGAAATGCGACAAGGCTCTAAAGGTGATGTCGCCTCAGCTTTCCGGCCGGGTGACGATGAAGAGTGCAGAGCCGAGCATGACGGCGGCAACGATTGCCGCGCGCAGGGCCGGCGGGTCGCTCAGGAACCAGAAGGCGGCATAACTCGCACACATGGCCGACAGGGCCGCAATCTTCGCCTTGCGGGCAATTGCGCCGCGTTCGCGCCATTGCCGAAGCGACGGGCCGAATCGGGGGTGGGTCAGAAGCCACGCCTCGAGTTTTGGTGAGGAGCGGGAGAAGCACCAGAGCGCCAGCAGCAGAAATGGCGTGGTGGGCAAAACGGGAAGAAACGCGCCGACGATGCCGGTCGCGACCATAAGCCAGCCAAGACAGAGGTACAGAAGGCGCATGGATATGCCGGTATCATGAGTTCTCTACTCAGGATAGAGCGGCGGGGCGAAATGTGAGGGCCATTTTGACCGGAAATCCCGCGTGTCCAGGACATGCGCCAACTGTTTCGCCATCACATTTGCCGTGATCGGGCGGTTTCCCCTGCTCCTTAATCCGTCTTTAGGGTTGAAAGCACGGCACTCTGTCTTTATCCCCTTGGTCCGCAATGTCCGGAGCACAACCGGACGACGACGAGATAAGAAGCAGAAGGAAAACACCATGGCCAAGCTGATCCACTCGATGGTCCGGGTGCTGGAAGAAAAGCGTTCGGTGGAGTTTTACAAGCAAGCTTTCGGGCTTGAGATTGCGGAACGTGCCGAGTTCGAAAATTTCACGCTGATCTATCTCAGCAATGCCGAAGGTGATTTCGAGCTGGAGCTCACTGTCAACCGGGGTCGCGAAGTGCCCTATGCGCTGGGTGACGGCTACGGCCATCTCGCGGTCAGCGTTGCCGATGTGGATGCCGAACATCAGCGTTTCATCGAGCTTGGCCTGTCTCCGGGCAAGATCATCGAAGCCGACCATAAAGGTCAGCCTTTCGCGAAATATTTCTTCATTTGCGATCCGGATGGCTACAAGATCGAAGTGCTGCAGCGCGGCAACCGGTTCAAGTAACAAAGAGGCACATCATGGCAGAGGAAGGCGTCAAACTCGAAGACAGCTGGAAACGTGTTCTTTCCACCGAATTCGCCAGCCCCTACATGCAGAAGCTCAAAGATTTCCTGCTTGCCGAAAAAACTGCTGGCAAGCACATCTTTCCCAAGGGTGCCGAATATTTCCGGGCGCTGGATCTGACCCCGCTCGACAGGGTCAAGGTCGTCATTCTGGGGCAGGATCCCTATCATGGGGTTGGCCAGGCACATGGGCTTTGCTTTTCGGTGCAGCCCGGCGTGCGCATTCCGCCGTCGCTCGTCAATATCTACAAGGAATTGCAGAGCGATCTGGGCATCCGCCCCGTCAGTCACGGTTTTCTGGAAAGCTGGGCGAAACAGGGCGTGCTTTTGCTCAACAGCGTGCTGACGGTGGAAGAATCGCGCGCTGCCTCGCATCAGGGGCAGGGCTGGGAAAAGTTCACCGATGCCGTCATCCGCGCCGTCAATGACGAATGCGAGCATGTGGTGTTCCTGCTCTGGGGTTCCTATGCCCAGAAGAAGGCGGCTTTCGTGGACCAGAAAAGACACCTCGTGCTGCGCTCGCCGCACCCTTCGCCGCTTTCGGCCCATAACGGCTTTTTCGGCAATGGCCATTTTTCCAAGGCAAACGCCTTCCTGGTTTCCCATGGCCGCGAGCCTATCGACTGGCAATTGCCTGAAACTGCTTAAGCAACCTTCCAGCCTCCTCCGTCATGCCCACTCAAGACGGGCATGACGGTGAGTCCAGCAAACATCTTTACAGCGCAGTCGGGTCCGGTTTAAGAATACTCGACTACAAAGTGAAGGATTTATGCCCGTGTCTCTCCTGTCTGCAGAAACCACTGTCTCGCTGCCCGATCCCGCATCGATCGTCGATGCTTTCGAGGATCATTTCTCGGAGCATATGGAGATGGAGCGGGAAGGGACGACGGTGCGTTTCAAGGCGGAATATGGCCATGGCAGCTTCAGCGCCGAAGGTGGCCGGTTCGCCGCCCGGGTAAGCTGCGTTTCCGAACATATATTGACGTCGGTCAAGGCCATGGTGGCCGAGCACATCGTTGAGTTTTCCGGCAAGACAGGGCTCGATTTCCGTTGGAGCGGACACGGCGCCTATCAGCGCGAGCTACCCAATCTCTTCGTCGGCAAGGTTGCCCGCGCCTATAATCTGACGCCGCATATGCGCCGTCTCGTGGTGTCCGTCGAAAGCGGTATTGAAAGGCTTGTCACCGGCGGCATGCATGTTCGCCTGCTGCTCGTTCCCGATCAGGCGCGCGCTGCGGTTTGGCCTTACCTCGCGCCCACCGGCGCGATCGTCTGGCCGGCGGGCGAGGATCTTCTGACGCGGCGCGTCTATACCATCCGCTCCGGCGATGTCGGCCGCGGTGAGGTGGATATCGATTTCGTCATGCATGAGGGCGATGACATGCCGGGCGCAAATTTCGGCGCGACGGCAAAGCCGGGCGACGTTCTCGGCATCATCGGTCCGAGCGGCACTTGCCCGGAAGCGGAGCGTTACGTCTTTGCCGGCGACGAGACCGCGCTGCCGGTGATGCTGCGCATGGCGGCGGAAATGCCTGCTGGCAAGACGCTCAGCGTTTATGCCGAGATCGACAACGAGGCGGAACGGCAGGAGATCGTCTGCGCCGCCAATGTCGAATGGACATGGCTTTATCGGCGCGGCAAGCCCGCCGGCACATCAGGCCTTATCGAACAGGCGTTGCGCGGCCATGCCTGGACGGGCGAGCATGACGGCCTGCATGTTTTCGTTGCCTGCGAGAAGTCCGAGGCGAGGGCGGCGAAATCCTTCCTCACCGATGAGATCGCCTTCCCCAAGGCATCGCTGCGCGCCGTCGGTTACTGGACCATGGGCCTTGCCGACGATCATTGAGGCATGCCTCTATCGACTGGGTTGAACAGTCGGTTTTATCGTTCACCAATCGGGAACAATCCGTTCCTGTTGCCGGTCTATGCCCGCAGCACTTCTTACCCCATCTTCACGCCATGAACACGGCTGGCCCGATTGACGGGCCGCCAGGGCGAAAAGGGGTTTATCATGTTGAACCAGATCAAGGGCCTGCACCACGTCACGTCCATGGCCGGTAGTGCGCGCCAGAACAACGGCTTTTTCACCGATACGCTCGGCCTGCGCCGGGTGAAGAAGACGGTCAATTTCGATGCGCCGGATGTCTACCATCTCTATTATGGCGATGAGGTCGGCACGCCCGGCTCCGTCATGACCTATTTTCCGTTCCCGCATATTGCCCGTGGCCGTCCCGGCACCGGCGAAGTGGGCACAACGCTGTTTTCCGTTCCGGAAGGCTCGCTCGGCTACTGGCAGGATCGTCTTTCCAAGGCGGGCGTGGACGGTCTGAAGGCTGACGAGGCATTCGGCAACAAGCGCCTGCATTTTGCCGGTCCCGATGGTGATGGTTTCGCGCTGGTCGAGGTCAAGGATGATGCCCGTGCGCAGTGGATCGGCAATGGCGTCGGTGTGGATCAGGCGATTCACGGTTTTCAGGGCGCCTCGCTGCGTCTTCGCGACGAAGGGGCAACGGCAGAGCTTCTGAAGTTCATGGGTTATGAGGAAGTGGACCGCCAGGACGGCGTGTTGCGCCTCGGCATTCCAGGCGGCAACGGCGCCGATGTCATCGATATCGAGACGATGCCTAATATCTCCGGTGCGCGCCTTGGCGCGGGTTCGGTGCACCACATCGCCTTTGCGGTCGAAAACCGCGAAAAGCAGCTCGAAGTCCGCAAGGCGCTGATGGATACCGGCTATCAGGTGACCCCGGTGATCGACCGCGATTATTTCTGGGCGATCTATTTCCGCACGCCCGGCGGCGTGCTGTTCGAAGTGGCCACCAACGAGCCCGGTTTCGACCGCGACGAGGACACGGCGCATCTCGGCGAGGCGCTGAAGCTGCCGACCCAGCACGCGCATCTGCGCGCCCAGCTGGAAAAGCAACTGGAGCCGCTGGATGACGAGAAGGCGGTTTAACGGCTGCGATCGATTTTAGGTGAAATTCGGCGGCCGTCACCCTCGGGCTTGCCCCGAGGGTCCATGCGCTATCGGCGTGGATGGTCGGGTCTAGCCCGACCATGACGGGGAATATAAGGAAGCATTCATGAACAAGGACACATATTTCCACAAGTCTCGCCCCGGCAATGCTGGCGCACCGATCTTCGTCGTGCTGCATGGCACCGGCGGTGACGAAAACCAGTTCTTCGATTTCGGCTCGGGCTTGCTGCCAAAGGCAACCATCATCTCGCCGCTCGGCGATGTCGCCGAACATGGCGCGGCGCGGTTTTTCCGTCGCACGGGCGAGGGCGTCTACGACATGGCCGATCTAGAGCGGGCAACAGCCAAGCTGGCGGATTTCGTCAAAGCCAACCGGGAGCACTATCAGGCTGGTCCGGTTATCGGTCTCGGTTTTTCCAACGGCGCGAATATTCTCGCAAATGTGCTGATCGAACAGCCGGAGCTTTTTGATGCCGCCGTGCTGATGCATCCGCTCATCCCGTTCGAGCCGCAGGCGGCTGCGGCCAAATCCTCGCGCCGGGTGCTGATCACGGCCGGAGAACGCGATCCCATCTGCCCGGTGCCGCTGACGAAGGCGCTGGAAAAGAGCCTTGAAGCGCAGGGCGGCACGGTGGAAACGGTGTGGCATCCGGGCGGGCATGAAATCCGTTCGAACGAGATCGAGGCGGTTCGGGCGTTCCTGGCGCCTTATGGAGGATAGCTTTCTGCCCGGCCTCATTCCTCACCGTCATGCCGGATCTAGTCCGGGGTGACGGTGAGGGTAGGTGATCCGCCTTTCCGCGTCGCATCCAGACAGAACGATCCTGCTACCCCCGCCTCAGCGATATCCGCATTGCTGCAACTGCGCCTCGTAACGCAGGGCCATGTTGGCGGAGCGGCGGGCGGCTTTCTGGACGGCGGAATTGTTGCGCCAGCTTCCCTTGGCGTAACCGGCATGGCCGGAATAATAAGCGAGGTAGAGGTTATAGGGATCGTTCAGCGCAATGCCGTTTTCGCGGCGGCTCTTGGCGTGATACCAGCCGACGAAATGGATCGCGTCGGTGAAATCCGTGCGGCTTGCCGACCAGCGGCCGGTTTCGCGCTTGTAGACTTCCCATGTACCGTCCAGCGCCTGGGCATAACCGTAAGCGGTGGACTGGCGCGTCCAGGGAATGAAGCCGAAGAGTTTGGTGCGCGGCGGGCGGGCATAGGGGCGGAAGGCAGATTCGGTGTAGATCGTTGCCATCATTACCGGCACCGGCACGCCGAACTCCCGTTCGGCTGCCCTCGCGTCACGTCGCCAGTTGTTGAAGAGGCCGTTCCGCTGCTCGAAAATCGCACAGGCATTGGTGACCTGCGACGGTGCGGTTGCGCAACCAGCCAGAACGGTCATCAGTAAAACAACGGCAAATACGCCACGCATCGCGGAACCCTTTCGTTCCGCTATTCTTAAATTGCTAACCATTAACGTCGGGTTTTAAGACAAGGTTAATTCAAATGCCGCCGATCAAGCGCTTGTTAACCCGCTGAAAATTCCTGTGTCCGGGATGCGGCAAAACCATGGGGTAAGTGGCGTTTTTTTCCGGAAATGGCATTGCCGGCATCCCCGCACATCCCCGGTCTCACAAAGCCGCTTATGTTTATCCCATCCCGGTCATCCAGCGTGCGCGCGGCGCAAGGTGGGCGGGGCAGGCGGCCAAAACCGGGGAGTTTCCCGATGTCACGGTTGAGGCGGCCGGCATGTGCTCATCCTCCAAACAGGAACCGGTTTGGCGGGCGGGTCACATGTTGAAGCCGGGGCCGCATCGTCTGCAAAACCCTGCTACACCATTTGATACTCCCGCAGCGATGCGGCCCCTTTATCGCTTCTAAGCGTTGCCTCGGTTTCGGGGCGACGGGCGCGGGCTATGTTTCCGGAGAGCCTGCCCCCTGTACAAAAATGAAAACCGATAAAATTGTAGCAATCGGCTTAAAGCGGCTGAAAACAGTGCTGTGCCATTGTGGCATCACAGACAAGGAGCGGACAACCTGCAAGGACGGGGCCGCTGCGGAAAACAGAAATCGAGACCGGCACAAGCCGGCGGATCGTCAAACGGGGTATGAAAATGCTGAAGAAGATTATTGCTGCCGCCATCTGCGGAATTGCCATTGCTTCCATGTCCACTCATGCCGATGCGGCTGGTGCCGCCGGTTTTGCCCGCAGCTTTGCCGCAGCCGAAAAGAGCGCCGTAACACAGATCGGTATTTCGGCGCCCGGCGGTTTTGATGGCTGCGTTCTGTCCGCCGGCCAATGCGTTTCGACGATTGCCGCGCCGCTGACCGGCGAACGCCGCGATGAACTGCTGCGCGTCAACCGCGATGTGAACGCCACCATGGGCGCACTCGATGATTATTTCTCCGGCTTTTCAGCCGATGTTCCGGCAACGCCTTCGGTAAGCGCCAATGATTGTGGCGATTGTGCCGCGATCAAGCGCACGGCACTGGCCGGTGCCGGCTGGTCTTCCGCAGCACTGCGCCTTGCCTTTTTGCTTGATGATGACGGATCGCTCGAAAAGGTGCTTATTGTGAGCACCGACAAGGGCGATATCGTGCTCGGCAATGCCGCTTTCTCTCCGGTTGAGCGCGAAACCGCGCTCTAACCCGAACTTTTCATGCCTGCCAGACTGCGCCGGTTTTCCAGACCCTTACGGGATCAGGAAGCCGGCGATTTTTTTCGTTCCGCCACGGCAATGCCGGCCAGCGCCATCACCAGCGCCGCGATCTGGTAGGGATGCAGGGTTTCGCTGAGGACGATGACGGAGAGAAGCGTGCCGAAGACCGGGACGAGGTTGATGAAAAGACCGGCGCGGTTGGCGCCGATCTGCTCCACGCCCTTGATGTACAGGATCTGGGCGATGAGCGACGCGAAGATGGCGGCATAGACCACCAGCACCCAACCCTTCTGATCGGGCCAGACGACGTTGTCGCGTGAGATTTCCCAGAAGACCAGCGGGACTGAGGTTAGGAGGGCGAAAAAGGCGGGGATCGCCATCAGCGTGCGCCAGTCCACGATTGGTTTCCAGCGCAGGATGACGGTGTAGATGGCATAGACCAGCACCGCCAGCAGCATGATGGCGTCGCCGGCATTCATCTCCAGTTGCAGCAGCGAGACCGGATCGCCATGCGAGGCGAGAAGCGCCACGCCCGCAATGGTGAGACAGAAACCGGCGATCTGGCCGAACAGCACACGGGTGCGGAACAGGATGAAGTTCAGCACGAATATGACCATGGGAATGCCCGCCTGGATGACGGCGGCATTGATGGCGGAGGTGTGCTGCAGCGCGGTATAAAGAAAGACGTTGAAGGCGGTGTAACCGACACTGCCGAGCACGAAGAAGTAAGGCAGGCGTTTTTTCACCACCGGCCAGTCCTTGATGAGCTGCGGCACGGAAATGGCGAAGATGATGGCGACGGCCAAAACCCAGCGCAGGAAGGTAAACGCCATGGGGCTGATGTGGCCGACGGCGAGCTTTCCGGCAACGGTATTGCCACCCCAGCAGAGCGTGGCGATGATGAGGGCGAGATAGGCTTTCGAAGGCACGCTGATGTTTCGCTTCTTCAAGGGGCGGGAAAAGGCTAGGGGGTGAATAGCGGCCTTGCGTCCGCGCTTGTCCCCCCACGGGGCGAGATAATGCGGAATTCGGCGTTTTGTCACGGAAAAAGCAAAATTCACCATAAGAAACAGGGTCGCTTTCCGTAAAACAACGCAGTATACATTCGCGGGTTTGGGTTTCCCATCGGGTTATCGGGCGCGCAAGCGCCATGAGCAGGAAAGCAAGAAATGACGAATGTTGTGGTGGTCGGCTCGCAGTGGGGCGACGAAGGCAAAGGCAAGATTGTCGACTGGCTGTCCGAGCGGGCAGATGTCGTCGTGCGGTATCAGGGCGGCCACAATGCCGGCCATACTCTTGTCATCGATGGCATCAGCTACAAGCTTTCGCTTCTGCCTTCCGGCGTCGTGCGTCCCGGCAAGCTCGCCGTCATCGGCAACGGCGTCGTGGTCGATCCGCATGCGCTGATCGCTGAAATCGGCCGTCTGGAAGTGCAGGGCGTGAAGGTCACGCCGGAAAACCTGCGCATTGCAGACAATGCCACGCTCATTCTTTCCCTGCACCGCGAACTTGATGGCATGCGCGAAGACGCCGCCTCCAACAGCGGCACCAAGATCGGCACCACGCGCCGCGGCATTGGCCCGGCCTACGAAGACAAGGTCGGCCGCCGCGCCATCCGCGTCATGGATCTGGCCGACATGGAGGCGCTGTCCGCCAAGGTCGATCGCATCCTGACGCATCACAATGCGCTACGTCGCGGCTTCGGCGCTGCTGAAGTTTCGCATGAAACCATCATGGAAGAGTTGAGCTCGGTTGCAGAACGCATCCTGCCGTTCAGCGAAACCGTATGGCTGCTGCTCGACAAGAAGCGCCGCGCCGGTGCGCGCATCCTGTTCGAAGGCGCGCAGGGCTCGCTGCTCGATATCGACCACGGCACATACCCCTATGTCACCTCTTCCAACACGGTTGCCGGTCAGGCCGCTGCCGGTTCGGGCATGGGTCCGGGTTCGCTGGGTTATATTCTCGGCATCACCAAGGCCTATACGACCCGCGTCGGCGAAGGTCCTTTCCCGACCGAGCTGCATGACGAAATCGGCCAGTTCCTGGGCGAAAAGGGCCATGAGTTCGGCACCGTCACCGGCCGCAAGCGTCGTTGTGGCTGGTTTGACGCAGCGCTGGTGCGCCAGTCGGTCGCCACCAACGGCATCACCGGCATCGCGCTCACCAAGCTTGACGTTCTCGACGGTCTGGACGAGCTGAAAATCTGCGTCGGCTACAAGCTCGACGGGCAGGAAATCGATCATCTTCCCGCAAGCCAGGGTGCGCAGGCTCGTGTCGAGCCGATCTATGTCACGCTGGAAGGCTGGAAAGAATCTACCGTCGGCGCCCGAAAATGGGCGGATTTGCCTGCTCAGGCAATCAAATATGTCCGTCAGGTGGAAGAACTGATCGGGGCGCCTGTCGCGCTTCTGTCGACAAGTCCGGAGCGTGACGACACCATACTTGTGACTGATCCGTTTGAGGACTAATGTCCTCGGCGATCTAGATTCATAAACCATATCGGGCCGGTACGTCGCCGGTCACGACGAGAAAGTGCTTATGGCGGATTTTGTAGCAGTCATTCGCAAGGCCGTGGATGGCTTGGCGAACAATACTCCCGAAAACCGGGCGAAGGTTTACGACAAGGCGCGCAGTGCGGTTGTGCGCCAGCTCGAGAATATGAAGCCACGTCCGCCGGAAGAATTGTTGCGCCGGCAGATCGCCAAGCTGGACGCCGCCATAGCCGAGGTGGACAGTGAATATGCCGAGGCCTTGCCGGCACTGGAGGAGGATGATGCTTTCTCCCCCGTGGCGGAAGAGGCGGTCGCTGCCTATCATCCACAGGATGTTGCCGAACAGCCTGCCGTTCATGCCGCCGAGCGGTACGAGGCGGTTGAGGAAGAGCCTGCTCCGGTTGTGCCCGCACATTCGGAGCCGGTTTATCCTGTCCAGCCAGAGCCGGTTTATGAAGAACCCGCCCGCGAAGAGGAGCCTCTCCCCGAGGAACCCGTCGCCGCTCTCATCCCGCATGAGGAACAGCATTACGGGGCGCGTGAGCCGGAAGAGCTTTACGACGCACCCGAACCGGCCCGTGTCGCGCCGGTTCATGAAGCCGGTCCTCACGAGGAAGCTGGTACCTATTTCACCCGCGCGCATGAAGAGCCGGCCTATCAGCCGGAGGACGAGCGCGTTGGCGATATCGCGCCTGAAGCGGCTGCCCCCCATGCCGATGATTCCGTGCCGCCCCATTGGGCGCAGCCGGTTGATGAGGATGACTGGCGCAAACTCGAAGAAGCGCAGGACGAGGATGTTCGCCCGGCTGCCGAGGCCGAAGTGCGCCACGAGAGGGACGACCATTCCGTCGTCGCCGGTTATTCCGCGCAGCACTATCAGGCCCCGGATGTCAGCTTCGAGCCTGAGCGGCGCGACGGGGACGAGCATGCCGGTTACCGCGCTGCTGCCGATCACGATCCGATTTTTGGCGGGCACGACGATTTTTCCGAACCCCGGCAGACCGAAGACACGGCCCCGAAGAAGGCTGCTGTCGTCGAGGACTTCTCGTCCTATTTCGAGGACACGGATCTCGCTATCCCGCCGAAGGCCACGCCTGCGTTGCCGCGCGCCGATCACGATCCCTTCGATGACCGTGCCTCCAAGGACAACAAGGAGCGCACGCCCTGGGACGATCTGGACGAGCTGATCGGTTATGACGGCGCATCATCTTCCAGCCGGGCAACGACGAACGAAATGCCCGCTCTCGGTGCTGGTGCCGCGACGCCCGCTTACATGGTCAAGAAGAAGCCGCGCCGGAATTATGCCTCGCTGGTGCTTGCGCTTGTGGGCGCCGGGCTTCTTGCCGGTGGTGGTTATGCGCTCTGGTTGAACCGTGATGCGCTGAACGACATGGTCGGTGGCCTGGTGCAATCGGCACAGAAGGATGGCGGCACGCAGACGCCTCCAGCCAATACGGCGCAGACGCCGACATCCACACCGCCAGCTGCCCAGCAGCCGCCTGCCAGCGGGCAGCAGCCGACGACAAGCCCGACCAACCATCAGGCGCAGCCGCATGCCGATGACGGGTCCGTCACCGGCACGAAGTTCACCCAGCGGCTTCTGGCCGACGGGACCGAGCGCGACGAGGGGCCGGCGCCGGGCGCCAACGGTCAGCCCGTCACGGCGGAAGGCCAGTCGGTCTATGAGCAGAATGTCGCGCCGCCGCCTGCGGGCGAGGCTCCGGCCAATACTGCTGCGGGTACTCCTGCTGGTACGCCGCCGGCACAGCCGCCTGCTGCGGCCGCTGCCGCCACCGGCGACCGCATGTTCCTCTACGAGGAAGTGCTGGGCCAGACGGTTCCCACCGCCATTCAGGGCAGCGTTTCCTGGTCGTTGCAGCAGGAAAACGACAATGAGGGTCGTCCGTCCGCAACGGTGCAGGGCCAGATCACGGTTCCCGGCCGTGGCCTCAGTGCGCTCATCACCTTCAAGCGCAACACCGATCCTTCGCTTCCGGCAAGCCATCTGATCGAGATCGTCTTCTCGGTTTCGCCCGGCTTCGAAGGCGGCGCGATCGACAGCGTCCAGCGCATCGCGATGAAGAGCACGGAGCAGGATCGTGGTAACGCCCTGATCGCGGTTCCGGCCAAGATCACCGACGATTTCCACATGATCGCGCTCAACGACTTCCCGGATGCGATGAAGACCAATCTGGAGCTGTTGAAGAGCCGCAACTGGATCGACATCCCGGTCTCCTACCGCAACGGCCGCCGTGCGCTTCTGACCTTGCAAAAGGGCAATGACGGCATCGCCGCTTTCGATACGGCGCTACGCGAATGGGCGGCTGCAAAGCCCGCGACCGGTCAGTAATTGGTGTGGGGGCGGCTCAGCCCGCCCTTTTGTTAGGCAACCGGCGACCTGCTTATGGAACGGCTGCGGCGGTGTCTTTGCTTTGTCGGGTGATGGGTTTTGGGGATGTTGGTGGGTGCGGCTCACCCCCCCTCTGCCCTGCCGGGCATCTCCCCCACAGGTGGGGAGATCGACTCGCGGCAAGGTTTCGCCTTTCTTGACGGTCGAGATAGCGCAACGCGGGCGCCTCTTGCCAATCTCCCTCCCTCCTTGTGGGGGAGATGCCCGGCAGGGCAGAGGGGGGTAGGCGGCATACTCTGAAGCGCGGATATTTTCCCTACCGCTTTCCTCCAGCACAATCGCGGGTCTCAGAGGCAGACCATTTCCCATCGCCCGCCCTTTACAAACAAAAAATCCCCGGCCGAAGGCCGAGGATAATTCATGGTCAGCGCATTGGCGTCGAACCCTTGCCTTACGCATCCACCACGCGCAGCGCGCGGGCGGCTTCAAGGGCTTCCTTCTGCACCGCTTCCTGAACCTTCTCGAAGGCGCGAACCTCGATCTGGCGCACGCGTTCGCGGCTGATGTCGAACTCGGATGAGAGTTCTTCCAGCGTTACCGGGTCTTCGGCTAGGCGGCGGGCCTCGAAGATGCGGCGTTCACGGTCGTTAAGCACGCCCATGGCCTTGGCCAGCATACGGCGGCGGGTTTCCAGCTCGTCCTGCTCGATCAGCACGGCTTCCTGGCTTTCATGGTCGTCCACCAGCCAGTCCTGCCACTGGCCGGATTCGCCTTCGGATGCCTTGATGGGCGCATTCAGCGATGCGTCGCCATGCAGGCGGCGATTCATCGAGATCACTTCTTCCTCGGAAACCTGCAGCTTTGTGGCGATTTCCTTGACGTGTTCCGGCTTCAGATCGCCATCGTCGATCGCCTGGATACGGCCTTTCAGCCGGCGCAGGTTGAAGAACAGGCGTTTCTGGTTGGCAGTCGTACCCATCTTCACCAGCGACCACGAACGCAGGATATATTCCTGGATCGAAGCCTTGATCCACCACATGGCGTAGGTGGCCAGACGGAAACCGCGTTCCGGATCAAACTTCTTCACCGCCTGCATCAGGCCGACATTGCCTTCGGACACGACTTCGCCAATCGGCAGGCCGTAACCGCGGTAACCCATGGCAATCTTGGCAACAAGGCGCAGGTGGCTGGTGACGAGCTTGTGAGCGGCGTCGCGGTCACCATGCTCGGCGTAACGCTTGCCAAGCATGTACTCTTCCTGCGGCTCCAGCATCGGGAATTTACGGATTTCGTCGAGATATCTATTGAGACCGGCTTCGCCGGCCGTAATTGTAGGCAAACTATTGCGGGCCATAAAGCACCCCCTTATCTATGGTCTGAAACGGCACCCTCATCGATTGGCGATTACTCGCCCAAGGCACACCGCTAGTGGCGGGTCGTTACCGACCCCGCACGAACCCACGTAACAAATATGTATGCACCCGCCGCGTTTCAAGCGAACACAGCGTTCACACATGCGTTATGTCCCGGCGACACCTTCTTTGACCTGTTTAACTTTCGAACGGTAAATTCGTTCCGAAAAACCACCGAGACCAGAGCGCACCATCAGCTCATACATGACCCGCCGGCGGGTGGGGTTGTGCAGGCGAACGACCCGGGAGCCGAGAAACTCCGTTTCGACATGATCGAGTGTCTGCAAGTCGGGGCCAGAGGCAATCGCGTCCGCGTAGACAGCGTGAAATTCGCGGCGGCAGACATAGGTCTTGTATTTCGTCATGGCGAAGCAGGCGAGGCTGTGGCCGTGGGTGCGCAGAAAATCGGCGACGCCAACGGTCACTTCCGGCCATGCGGGGTTGAAGGTATCGTCGAAGACGATGACGCCGTGTGGGGCGATCACCTCCAGCGCCAGTTTCGCGTCCGCCAGCACATGGTGCAGGTGGTGCCCGCCGTCGATACTGAAGAACCTGACGGGACCGGTCCGCGAAGTGATATCGGTGGGTGCGAGCCGGGTGCTGTCGCCCTT
The DNA here is from genome assembly GCF_900215635.1 of Rhizobium sp. AN6A. Lineage (NCBI taxonomy): Bacteria > Pseudomonadati > Pseudomonadota > Alphaproteobacteria > Hyphomicrobiales > Rhizobiaceae > Rhizobium > Rhizobium sp. AN6A. The sequence goes on along the minus strand of NZ_OCNC01000004.1, from coordinate 590,936 downwards.
GATGATCAAGTCCTCATCCATCGCAAAACCCAACCGCCTGCCGTTTTCCATCAGGCGGTCATATTGGTCGAGGCTTCCGTCCGAGGGTGGGTCGAGTTCGAACAGGTCGACGCCCAGTACCTTTTCCTGCGGCTGCGCGAATTTGCGCAGCAGAAAATAGGACCGGCCATAATAGATGCCGATCTCCGCCATGCCGCCCTCCAGGCCGTCCCTTGTCTGCGCCTGCAGCAGCGCCTTGAAGACAAGAGCGTCGGGTGGGTCGATATAGCCTTCGACGCTTCGTAATTCCTGAAAGATAAACTGGCGTTCATCGGTATTCATGCGCGATAGATCCCGTCGTCATGCCGGTTCCGTTCAGCTCTGCGGATAAAACGGCGTTCCTTGCAACGTCTGTCTTTCGGCAAGCCCGAGGTCCGGCCACGGCATTCGCGGTGGCGATTTCAAGCTTTCCGGGGTTCGAAGAGGTGCGACGATTGAAGCGGAATTGGGGCGGTCTACAAGAAAGACCATGTGGGGAATATCGCTATCCGCTAATCTCTTTTTATTTTCCGTGGCTTCCGGCTAGATGCACGGCGTGGTTTTTTTGACCTCGCCGTGCGGCATTTTCAGCTGCGCAGGGCGGTAAGCAGTTCTTCCATATCATCAGGCATGTCTGTTTCGAATTCCATCACCTCGCCGGTGCGGGGATGTTCGAAGGCCAGGAGATAGGCATGCAGCGCCTGTCGCGGAAAGCGGTTGACGGTGCTTCTTGCCGGTTCCTCAAGCAGGTTCGCCTTGGTGCGAAAGGCCGCGCCATATTCGGGGTCGCCGATCAGCGGATGGCCGATATGGGCCATGTGCACGCGGATCTGGTGGGTGCGGCCGGTTTCCAGGCGGCACTCCACCATCGAGGCGAGGCAGGACGAATCCGCCTTTTCATGGAAACGTTCCATCACCTCGTAATGGGTAATCGCCTCGCGGGCATCGTCCGTGTCCTCGCGCTTGACGGCGCGTTTGGTGCGGTCGGCGCCGCGGCCGAGTGCGGCGTCGATGGTGCCGCGTAGCGTGCGCGGTCGGCCCCAGACGACGGCCTTGTAGGCGCGTTCCAGCGGGCCGGTGCGGCCGTGATCGGCAAATTGCGCGGCGAGATGGCGGTGTGCATTGTCGTTTTTCGCCACGACCATGACGCCGGAGGTTTCCTTGTCCAGCCGATGCACGATGCCGGGGCGCTTCACGCCGCCAATGCCGGAGAGGCTGTCGCCGCAATGATAGATGAGGGCGTTGACCAGCGTTCCGGTCCAGTTGCCGGCGCCGGGATGCACAACGAGACCGGCGGGTTTGACGAGTACGATCAGGTCGTCGTCCTCATATTCCACATCGAGCGGGATATCCTCGCCCTTGGGTTCGGGGTCTTCCGGCTCCGGCATGACGATCTCGACGCGGTCGTGCGGGTGCACCTTCTTTTTCGGCTCGGTCACCGGCGTGCCGTTCAATAAAACGGCACCCTGCTCGATCAGGGCTTTCAGGCGGCTGCGCGACAGATCGCCGCCAACTTCGCCCGCAAGCCACACATCGATGCGGCCTTCGGCGTCTTCGCCGGCAATCAGGACTTTCCTTGCGTCTCCGCCTTGTTTAAAGGGGTCGTTCATTCTTATTTTTCCGATCAATCAGCATTCTAGGGAACCCGATGACGCACATCGAGCAAGACGAACAGGAAGACAAGCCGCTTGATCCGGCCATGGATAAAGTTCGCCGCAAGATGATCCGTTTGCAGATCGTGTCGGGCTCCGTGATGTTCATCAGCCTTATGGCTGTGTTCGGCGCGGTTGTCTACAAGGCGGTAGGACCATCGAAAACCGTTGTAACGCAGAGCGTACCGCAAAATCTGGCGGTTCCCACCGGCAACGGACCGCTTGCCGTGACCGCCAGCCTGCCGCAGGGCTTTACGATCGACAATGTCAGCTATTCCGGCGGTGACATGCTGTTTTACGGCAAGCTTGCCAACGGCACCCGCAAGGCGCTGGTCTTCAACGTCGCGGCCGGCCGGTTTCTCGCCGATGTGACGGTCGATGCCCAGTGAGGATATTGCTCCGGCGGGTGCGCATGCGCTCCTGGACGGTCGGGCTCTGATCCCGGTCGAAGACCCGGCCGATCCGCGCATTGCCGCCTTTCGCGATATTCGCGAGCGTGATCTCACCGGTCGCCAGGGCCGTTTCATCGCGGAAGGCACGGTTGTGTTGCGTATGCTGGCCGCCGCCCACAAGGCGGGTGGTGCCTTTGCGGCAGAAAGCATTCTCATCCTCAAGAACCGGCTTTCCGGCGTCGCGGATATTCTTGCCGATTTTCCGCCCGATGTGCTGGTCTATGTGGCGGAAGCGCCGGTGCTGGATGGCATTGTCGGTTTTCACCTGCATCGCGGCATTCTGGCGCTTGGCCGCCGGGTGCGTGACATTACGCTGGACGGGTTGACGGACGCGCTTCCCGCCTCCTCGCTGGTGCTGGTGGGCTGTGGCATTTCCAACCACGACAATCTGGGTGCGATGTTCCGCAACGCCGCGGCCTTTTATGCCGATGCGGTGTTTCTGGACGAGACTTCATGCGATCCGCTCTATCGCAAGGCGCTCCGGGTGTCCGTCGGTTCCGTTCTCTCGGTTCCCTATCATCGCGGCGGTGGTGCGGTGCAGATGCTGGAGCAGCTTTCGCAGGCCGGTTTTGCGATCTGGAGCCTTTCGCCGAATGGCGAGACCGAGATTCGCGATATTCCACGTTCGGAGCGCATGGCGCTGGTCATCGGCACGGAAGGCGAGGGGTTGCCGCAATCGGTACTGTCTCGGTTCCATACCGCCAGGATTGCGCAGTCGCCGCAATTGGACAGTTTGAATGCGGGGACGGCTTCGGGGCTGGCGCTTTATCAGATGGCGGGGGCTATCGGGCGGGTTTAGGTTCGGCGGCGTTTTTAGAGGGGCTTGTTCCCTTCGGCGGCTGAGACTTATCCCCGCCTTTGCGTATGAGGCTTACCCCCCTCTGCCCTGCCGGGCATCTCCCCCACAAGGAGGGAGATCGACCTGAGGCGAGGTCTCGGCCATCTCAACATTTAAGAATAAAGTGGCGGTAGCGCTTCTTGCTAATCTCCCTCCTTGTGGGGGAGATGCCCGGCAGGGCAGAGGGGGGTGAAGCCGCATACGCAAAGGCGTAGAGGTATCAACCCTTCCGCTTCTCCATCAACACACTCGCCCGCTTCGCAAGGCTCTCACGGCCGGTCGAGGCGCTGGCCTTCGCAAGCAGCCCCGGGATCGGCGACTTGTCGCTTTCCTGTGCCGCCGTGAGCGCGATCATCTGGGCGGCGATGCGGGCGATTTCGCGACGAATCGGTTCGTCGTTGCCGGTGCCGCGCACATTCAGCAGGCGTTCGGTGAGTGCCGTTCCCTGATTGCGGATATCTTCGATCTCCTGCTCCAGACCTTCCGGCGGCGGCGCTGCCGGTTCCATGGCGGTTGAGGCCGTTGCAGTCTCTGCCGTGACCACGGGCGCGATCTCGGGCGGGGCGGGCGCCTTTTGCGGCTGGCTTGCGGTTTCCCCGTTCAGTACGGCGGGGTTGGGCAGACGAATGATCATGTCGTCGGCGCGGCCGCCGGTTGCGGCAAGCTGTTCCTTCAGACGGGCAACCTCCTGATTGCGCAGGGTCAGCATGGTGTCGAGATCGGCATTTTTTGCCATGACATTGGCGATCTGTTCTTCCAGCCGGGTGACCTTGCGGCTTTCGCGCGCAACCGCCGTCATGGCCTCCTTGTTGCGGGCAGCGACATCCTGCAACTCGCGGGTCGCCGTTTCGCCCTCCTTGCGGAAACGCGAGGCAGTCTGTTTTGCCTGCTCGGCCTCCAGATCGCGGGTGGCGGCGAGGATTTTCGAATCATCCAGCTCGCGGGTCAGATTGGTGAGGCGAGCGGTGATCTCAGACATCTGGCCGGCACGCGCATTTGCGGCCTGTTCCTGCTCCAGAAGGTTTGCCTGTATTGCGCCCGCGCGTTCCTCGCTGGCGTCGAGTGCGCCGCGCAATTCGCCGATTTCCAGCGTCAATTCCTCGATTTTCAGCAAAAGGCCGCGGTTCTGCTCGCCGAGGCGATAGGCATCGCTGGATGCTGCCTCGTTGGCGAGGCGGAGCGAGGTGTTCTTTTCCCGTTCGGTGTCCAGTTCCTGACGAACCTTGGCGTTTTCGGCGGCATAGAGCGCGCGTGCCATGTCCTTCTGGGCGCGAACTTCCTGGGGGCTGATGGGCATTGTCGCGCGCAGCCGGTTTTCCGTATAGGCAACGATGCGGCGATGGATCGCGGGCGCGATCAGCAAGGCCAGCAGGGTTGCGGTGAGAAAACCCAATCCGAAAAGAATGGCATATTCAATCACGCGAGACAGTCTCCGAAACTCAGATACGCGCGCATTCGGAAAGAGGAGCGCGAGAGCACGTTACGCTATTATTGCAACCGTTGGGAGGGGTATCGCCAAGGCAATTGCGTGGGGAGCCGCAAGAGTGCCTCCCCATCTCAGCGTCAGAAGGGGTTCCAGGTCGGTTCCTGGGTAAGCTTCAGGTAGCCGACATTGATGCCGAGGCGCGCGCCGATGCCGGTGCGAATGGGTGCCAGCGTGACATCGCTGCTTTTCAGGTAGGTCATGCCGACGCCGGCGACGATGAAGGCCGAGCCGCTGACGCCGCCGTAACGGCGATAAAGCGAATCGACCGAAGGCAGATTGTAGACCAGCATCATGGCGCGGGTGCCTTGGCCGCCGTAATCGAGGCCGAGCGACGGGCCTTGCCAGAAGACGGGATGCTGGCCGGCATTCTTGGTATAAAGCGTGCCTTCGCCATAGGTGAGGCCCGCGACGAAAGCGCCGGAGCCTTCCTGCCCCAGAATATAACCGTTCGGAAGACCGTATTGCTGGAAGGCGCGTTCCACCACCTTGGCGAGGCCGCCGGTGGTTTCACCGAAGAATCCGTGGCCTGCATCCACGACTTCCTGAAAAGAATATTGATCGCTGTTCTGGGCCGAGGCCGGTGCGGCCCACATCAAAAGGCTGGCAAGGAGCGCAAAAATCTTTCCCAGTCCGAGGCGTGCAATGGTGCGGGTTTTCGTAAGGCGCATCGTCATGTCCGTCCGTCTGTTCGTTGGTGCATCAGCCCGAAAATCCGAATCGATTTTCGGCAGGGCCCATGCGAAGATTCAAAGTTCCAGAGCATCCTTTATACGTCCGAACGGACGCAGGGCGCTCCAGGGTGGCCTGTTAAGGCATTTGGCATTTTGAAACCATCCTATTAACAATCGGTTTACCAAATATGGTGTCATTATGGCTTAACAATTTCCACACCGTCCGCGCCTCCCTTGCGCAGGAGAGAATTTTATGACGAGCAAACTCAATATCACGCTGTCCGGTCCCGATCTGGCAGCTCTTCTGTGCAGTCGTGTGTGCCATGACGTGATCTCTCCTGTCGGCGCCATCAATAACGGCCTCGAATTGCTGGACGAGGGCGGCACGGATGACGATGCGCTGGATCTCATCCGCACATCCGCTCTTAACGCATCCGTGCGGCTGAAGTTCGCCCGCCTTGCTTTCGGCGCGTCCGGCTCCGCCGGGGCTTCGATCGATACCGGCGAGGCTGAAAAAGCCGCCAAGGATTTCGCTGCCGCCGAAAAGAAGGCCGAAGTGACCTGGAACGGCCCACGCGCCATCGTCGCGAAAAATCGTGTCAAACTTTTGCTCAACCTCTTTCTCGTGTCCTACAGCGCGATCCCGCGCGGTGGCAATGTGGATGTGGTGCTGGAAGACCCGGAGGGTGACGCGAAATTCGAAATCACCGTCAAGGGCAAGATGATGCGCATTCCGGCCAAATTCGCCGAGATCTACGAAGGCAGGCTGGAAGAGGCGGTCGACGCCCATTCCGTGCAGCCCTATTACACGCTGCTTCTGGCGGAGGAGGCCGATATGGCCGTGGAATACAAGGTGCATGAGGATCGCATCGTGTTTACCGCAAAGACGGTTGCCGCGTGATCGTTCAGTTGCAGAGGTAGTTTTGCGAAAGGGCCGGGTAGCGTTTTCCGACGCGCCGGCTTTTTTTGCTTTTGAGGAAGAGGTTCATGACACGTCTGACAACCGCGCGCCTCGTCCTGCGGCCGCACGCCATCACGGATGAAGCGCTTTATTGTGCGTTCTGGAGCGCGGATGTCCGGCCCATCGAAGGGGTCACATCGATTACGCCGCTGGACGCCGAAGTCGCCTTTGCCCGTCTGTTGCGCTTCATCGGCCATTGGTCGGTCTTCGGCTTCGGTCCCTTTGTCGTGGAGGAGACAAGCTCCGGGCGTATCGTCGGCGAAGTGGGCTTTGCCCATATGCGCCGTGGAAACGGCACCGATTTCGATGGCGTGCCAGAGGCGATGTGGAAAATCGATGCTGATCTGAACGGCAAGGGCGTCGCGACCGAGGCGGTGGCGGCGGCAACAGGGTGGTTCGATCGCAGCGGAATTTCGCAGCGGACCGTCTGCATGATCGACCCGCTCAATACCCCCTCGCTCGCCATCGCCACCCGTTTCGGCTTCCGCCTGTTTCGCGATTCGACATTCCGGGGCAATCCCATCCGGCTTTTCGAGCGGGTGGTGGGGGGTTAGTGCTGCGCATTCCAGCCTTGTCGTCTCGATCGCGTTTCAGGGCGACCTGAAACCTGTTCGAGGTCTCGGACGGTGGCGGTTTGAACCAAGGGTTGATCCAAGATCAATTTTTGGAGCTTCACATGCGCTATTTTCTTGTGGTTGCCATCGCCATCCTCTCCACCGCTGCGCCCGTGATGGCGGAGAACGCCATTGGTTTCAGACAGCTGGAATTGCCCGATGATTCGGGCACGCGAATGCTGAACCTGTCATTGTGGTATCCGTCCGCGCCATCGGGAAAAACTGAGACGGTGGGCGAAAACGCGGCCTTTTATGGTCTCGAGGTTCAACCTGATGCGTCGTTTCTGGCCGGTTCCCGTCCTCTGGTGTTGCTGTCACACGGGTTTGGCGGAAGCTGGCGCAATCTGAACTGGATCGCCGGTGAGCTTGTTCAGCAGGGTTATATCGTGGCCGCGCCGGATCACGCGGGCGAATCATTTACTGAAGAGAATGCGATGGAGATCGTGCCGTTATGGGAACGCCCGCGCGACATCAGCAGAACGTTGACGGCATTGCTCGATAACGATCAACTCGCTGGCAAAATCGACAGGGCACGCATCGCGGTCATCGGCCATTCTCTCGGAGGCTGGACCGCTATGGAGCTGACTGGTGCCCGCTACAGCGCCGATCTCGCGCTAAAAGACTGCAATGCGGAGAAGGTTCTGCCGCAATGCAAGGCGCCACGGTTGCTGGCCAAGGTCGGAATCGTTAACGGCGGCAAGGCCGATCCACGCCTTTCGATGGATTTGCGCGATGCTCGCATCCGCGCGGTGATTGCGCTCGACGCTGGCCCGGCTGCCGGTTTCCTGCCGGAAACGCTGAAACGTGTCGATGTACCGGTTCTGGTTCTGGCCGCCGGTGTGGAAACGCCGGAGATTGCCGCCATCAAGGTTGATTCGGAATATATCGCCCGCAATCTGCCAAAGGCGACCACGGTTTATCGGGAAATACCGGATGCCAGCCACTTCAGCTTCATGCAGATATGCAAGCCAAACGGCGAAAAAATCGTTGAGGAGCTTTCACCGGGGGAAGGTTTCGTCTGCCGTGACGGCGGGGGCAGGGACCGCCTGGCCATCCACCGGCAGATCGCGGAGGCGATTGTCGGCTTCCTGAACGTGGAAATGCATTGAGACAGGTGTTCGGGACGTCCCGATCCTTCAGGCCGCTTTTTGCGGATGATACCGATAGGCAAGGTCTTCGGGATCAGACCGTGGTGCCGATGGGTCGATAATACCGCCGAGGCGCTGTGCAACTGCTGCTGATTTGCTGTTGCGCGGCGAGACATAGCTGACCAGCGTCTGCAATTTCAGGGTCTCGAATGCCCAGTCGCGCAGTGCGGAGGCCGCTTCCGCAGCATAACCGTGCCCTTCCTGGCCGCCATAAAGCAGCCAGCCCAGTTCCTTTTCGGGAAATAGCGGGCCGTGATTGATGCCGACCTGGCCGATACATTGCCCGGTTTCGCCAAGTTCGATCATCAGCGCCCCGTGGCCGAAAAAATGCCAGTTGGCGAGATCGTGACAAAAAACGCCCCAGGTCGACGGCAGGTCATATGGTCCGCCGACGCCGATGGAGCGGGTTGACGCCATAAAGTCGCGATAGGCGGGGAAATCCGCCAAGATCTGCGGGCGCAAAATCAGGCGTTCCGTCCTGAGGGTGGGGATAGAATGGTCCATGGCACTATCCAATCATGAAATCGCAACAAAAAACCCGCTGTCGCCAGCGGGTCTTTTAAAAACTGCCATATCCTGAAGGGGATCAGGCGGTTTCGAGAAATTCCGTGGCTCCATCAGGCTCGCGCAGGACATAACCGCGGCCCCAGACGGTTTCGATGTAGTTTGCGCCGCCTGCGGCATTTGCGAGCTTCTTGCGCAGCTTGCAGATGAAGACGTCGATGATCTTCAGTTCCGGTTCGTCCATGCCGCCATAAAGGTGGTTCAGGAACATTTCCTTGGTCAGCGTCGTGCCCTTGCGCAGCGAAAGCAGCTCAAGCATCTGATATTCCTTGCCGGTCAGGTGAACGCGCTGGCCGCCCACTTCAACCGTCTTGGCATCGAGATTGACGATCAGCTCGCCGGTGGAGATGACCGATTGCGCATGGCCCTTGGAACGGCGGACGATTGCGTGAATACGGGCAACAAGCTCGTCCTTGTGGAACGGCTTCGTCATGTAGTCGTCTGCGCCGAAGCCGAGACCACGAACCTTGTCCTCGATGCCGGCCATGCCGGAGAGGATGAGGATGGGTGTCTTGACCTTGGAAAGGCGCAAGGTTCTCAAGACCTCGTAACCCGACATGTCGGGCAGGTTGAGATCGAGAAGAATAATGTCGTAATCGTAGAGCTTACCGAGGTCCACGCCTTCCTCGCCGAGGTCGGTCGTGTAGACGTTAAAACTTTCCGACTTGAGCATCAGTTCGATGCTCTGCGCTGTTGCGCTGTCGTCTTCAATAAGTAGAACCCGCATAATTATCCCCTTTGCCGCCCGCAGATTGGTAAATCATTGCCTCGCGCGATGCGGATCCAGACGTTGCCTGATTTGCAGGCTGCCACCAAATGGTTAACAAATTCTAATTGCCTTTGGCAAGGTGTATCGAATTTATTAAGCAAAGTTGGCATTTCGCTGTTTTTGCACGTGAATCCACCATCGCCAAAATTGAAGCTTAACGTGAGGATATCTCGCTAAGTGATTCAATCGACTCTTACATCGTCGGGCCCGTTTTTTTGGACCTGGCATTTACCGACCCTTAAATGATCGTGTTTATCATTAACGATGCCCGTAAACGAAAGGTTAACGGCGGCGTTTTTTTATTAACGCCGGGTAACTTTTGGGAATCATTCCGGCACAACGGGTTAACCGGGCCGGTTGAGCGGGCGGGTTAAACGGGCCGATCGAGGGGGCATAGTGCCTTTTTGATCCGGGTCTCGCTATCCATGGAGTATTGCGTATGAAGTCGCGTGACAGCCTGGTTCGCCTGAAAGAATTTCAGGTTAATGAAAAACGCCGGCAACTTAGCCAGTTGCAGCAGATGATGTCCGAGTTTGAGCGGATGGCAAAGGAACTGGTGCATCAGATATCGCTGGAAGAGAGCAAGTCCGGCATTACCGATCCGACCCACTTCGCATATCCGACCTTCGCCAAGGCCGCGCGTCAGCGTGCGGACAATCTTCAGGTCTCGATCCGGGAGCTGAAGACCCAGCAGGAAGCCGCAGAGGCTTCTCTGGAAGAGGTGCAGGCCGAATATGAAAAGGCGGCGGCACTGGAAAACCGCGACGGAGCGATCCGCGCCCGCGCCTAGGTATCGGCGCAAGATCATATAAGGATCGTCCTCATTGACGGCTGCCGGTGGATCAGGAGGCGGCTTTCAATGACGGGATGCCCATGCTTTTTTCTGGAAGGCCGCCCCTCGTTGGCGGCCTTTTGCTTTGGCGCACCGCAGCGCCCTGCTGGCAGGTTTCTTGCGGGGGCAGGGATGCAGGGAATCCCTGCGTTTTCGATTGTCCGGGGCTGGGGAAAGGCGTAATTTGGTGAAGTTCCGACCAAGAGCCGGAGGCTTGTCCCACGCGCGCCCTGCGCGGACGCGGGTGGGCCAAAAGCGGGGAGGAAACAAATGGCCCGCCAATATATCGATTGCCGCGAATTCCCGAGCGACAGCAAATGCTCGATCGCCATCTCAGCCGATACGCCGGAGGAACTCATGGAAGCGGCGGTTCAACATGCCGTGGCAGTGCATGGCGCCGAGGATACGCCGGAATTTCGGGCCGAAGTTCGAAGGAGCATACATGCAGGAACACCGCCGCTGAAGGTGGCGTGATTGCTGGCAGCCTGAAACCTATCCGTCGACATGCCGGGCCTGATCCGGCATCCAGCCGACGCGCGTCTGCGCGGCGGAAGATTCCCTTAAGCTCAAGGATTTGAGCTGGCAGGACCCCGGCTCTTGGCCGGGGTGACGGAGCGTGTGGGCTCCGCTTTCGCTAAAAAACAAACTTGAGGTTTTGTCCCAAGCCTCAGCCCGTCTGGCTAGTTACCCCTGAATGACATCTGCCCAGTCAGGGTGGCGTAGCGTCTGAGCCTTGAAGAAAGGGCAGAGCGGAATGATTTTCCAGCCGCCCTTGCGCGCTTCATCGATGGCATGGGCGGCGAGCGCCTGGCCGACACCCTTGCCCCGCAGTGCATCGGGCACGCCGGTATGGTCGATGATGATGAGGGAAGGGGAGGTGCGCGAATAGGTCATCTCGGCCTTGTGGCCGTCGATGGTTGCCGAATATTCGCCGCGCGATCCGGTTTCGGTTGTCTTGATATCCATGATCTCTGCCTTCGCATTGCTTCTCGTTTTTTCCACTGTAACGGCCTGCGCCTGAATTGAAACAGCGGGATAGCGAACGCAGTGGACACAAACCGGTGACAGTCACTGGCTGTGTCTGGCAATTTTCAGGGGAAATCCAAAATCAAACCGAAAGCCCCGTCGATGCGACGGGGCGTTTTGGAAGTTCGGTTTGGGCGCGTTGCCGCGCCGGCGCACTGGTTTAGTGGCGATATTGCTGAATGCGCGTGGTGCGCAGGCCTGCAAGGCCATGATCGGCAATCGACGACTGCCAGGACAGGAATTCTTCGACGGTGAGCGTATAACGCTCGCAGGCTTCCTCAAGGCTCAGCAGTCCTCCGCGCACGGCGGCGACGACCTCTGCCTTTCTGCGAATAACCCATCGACGGGTATTTGACGGCGGAAGATCCGCAATCGTCAGAGGGCTGCCATCGGGGCCGATGACATATTTAACTCGTGGGCGTATCATTTCGGTCATTGGACACTCTATACAAACTCAAGACCATATGACGGGAACTTTAGCCCCGTACCTTTAAAAATTGCCTAAGCAGTTCGTGACAATTTATTAAGAATTTGAACGGTTTCGCCCGATCTGTTCGAGTCGCCTTATTTTGTCGGGAAAAAATTTTTCCAAAAATCGTGTTTTTTATCGTCCATCGGTTGTTTTCCTCACAGGGCCGCAAGCGAAAGGCACGTTTTCCCGCTGCCGTGGGCGAATTCCGCGGTTCCCTCATGCAACAGTCGCAGGCGATCGCCAGCATTGAGAGGCAGGATAAAGGTCGTCGACTGCGAGGTGCCGGCATTGGAGGCGTTGCCCGCCACAGTGAGGCCGCCAGCCGCACCGTTGACGGTAAGCGAAACCCGGTGCCCGGATGAGGACATCACGGCAAGCGACAGGGTGGCCAGATAGAGACCTTTCACGGGAACGACGAGTTCCCTTCCGCCGCCTGTGCCGACCGCGTCGCCGAGAACGAAACCACCCTCGTCGATGAAGAGCATGGAAAACCCCGAAGCCGAGCCGTTGGGCGGCCTCGTCGTGCCCGAAGGCAGGCTGGCCAGAACCACGGGCCGGTTCGGCATCGTGATCCTGCCGTCGCCGCTGCACAAAAGGGCCGTGTGCCAGGAAATGCCGTCGGCGCTGGTCTTGATCGAAAAACTGTCATTGCCTGCAAGGCCCATTTCCGCCCGGCCGCTCCAGCCGGACTGGAACAGCAGCGAGGCGGTATCGGCCTTTGCCGCCTTGTTGATCGCCATGCGGTGGTTGCCGTTCTCTTCTGTGTGGGTAAAGAGGCTGGCGGGGGCGGCAAGCGCCAGACGGTTGGTGGCATCAGCCTGTGTGCCAATGCCAAGCCTTTCGAGGGTAGCTGCGGCAGGCAGCGGCAAGTCCCGCCATGCGCTGTCCCGCAGGACGCGATGTTTACCCTCGCTGGCAAACCATGCCGTCCAGCCGGGCTGCGGTGCTATCAGCAGCCACGCACCGTCCTGCCGGAAGGCGAGCTTCCCGCCCTTGCCCGCCCAGTCGCCAGCGGCGTCAAGCGAGAGCAGGAAGCAGTCTCCCTCCGGCGCATTGTCGGGCGGGGCGGCGACCACGTCCTTGACGACCAGCTGGACGATCGCGTCCAGCCGCTGCAGCGCCTCGTTGTGGGTGACGTGTTTCTGAGCCTGCGAGGGCAGGATATAAGGAAGCCGAAGTCTCGCCGTCTGTTCAGTCATGATGTCTCTTCCGCGCTCGGTGGCTGTTCGCCAGCGATTGTGATGCGGCGCGGCGGGGCGGGGATGAGCGGGGATGAAATTATTTTTGCGGCTTCGGTTGAGAGTGTGTCCCGTGGTTGCGGAGATGGGCCGCTGTGGGCGAGCGGGAAAGCAGTCTCTGCTTAGGTGTTTGCGGCTTCACCCCCCTCTGCCCTGCCGGGCATCTCCCCCACAAGGAGGGAGATCAGCAAGATGCGCTACCCCCGCTTCGTTCTCAAACGTCGAGATTGGTGGGACCCCGCCACGAGTCGATCTCCACCCTTGTGGGGGAGATGCCCGGCAGGGCAGAGGGGGGTGAAGCCGCAGGCACCGAAGCGAATGGCTTATCACCCAAGGAGGCATAGAAGTTTCGCCGCCGTCCTATCGCGCGATATCCGCCGCAAGCGCCATCGCGCCCTCGGCAATGAAATCCGGGTTGGCGAGTGCATCTTCACCATCGCCTCTCACCTCATAGGCAAGCAGCCGGCCCTCGCAATCCAGCGTTCTGCCACCGGCGGCGCGCAGTACGGCGTCGCCTGCCGCCGTATCCCACATCATGGTGCGGCTGAAGCGGGGATAGATATCGGCAGCACCTTCCGCCAGCATGCAGAATTTCAGTGAGGAACCGACGGAGATGCAATCTTTCAGGCCGTGTTCGGCCACGAAGGCTTCCGTTTTCGCGGTACAGTGAGAGCGGCTGATCAGCGCCACTGGGGAGGCGCCGCGCTGTCGTGCCCGGATGGGGTGGCGCGCGAGGATCGCGCCTTCGCCTGATATTGCGAGCTTTTCGGCGCTGTTGTCCTTGCCGGTCCAGGCCTGGCCGCGGCAGGGGGCGTAAACCACGCCTGCAACCGGCACGCCGTTTCTGATCAGGGCGATATTGACGGTGAAATCATCCTTGCCGGAAATGAATTCCTTGGTTCCATCCAGCGGATCGACCAGAAAAAATTCCGCGCCTGTCTCCGGCAGAATGCCGTTCGAGACCGCTTCTTCGGCAATGACCGGGATTTGGGGAAAATGCGCAGCCAGTGCCTGCAGAATGATCACCTCCGCCCGCTGGTCTGCCTCGGTCACGGGTGAGCAATCGTCCTTGTACGATACGTGTGGCCCGGCGCGATGGACCGCCATGATTGCCTGCCCGGCGTCCAGCGCCGCTTTCGTCAATATGTCGATCATCTTGTTGCCGTTGCCATTTCGTGCCGGGGATCCTTTGCCCCTCTATTTCGCTACTCTTTTGCCCGCCACCCGTCAAACAATGCGTCAGGCAACACTGAAATAAGCATTCGGACGCCATTTTTTTAGCACTTACTGCCGAAATCCTGGCTATTCTGATCGGGAAAACGGCAGCGAATGTGGAAATTCCAAATTTTGTGCAGGATCGCCCGTTTTTGACTTCACATTTTTAGCGAACACGATATGCATTTTGCAGGTGGGGGCTAATCGAAAAGGTTCCCCCTATAATTAACATAAACGAGGCGTGGCTCATTAGAGGTCATGCCCAGGGGAAAGACATGGAGTATTTTATCCAGCAGCTCATCAACGGGCTGACTCTTGGATCGATCTACGGCCTCATCGCAATTGGCTATACGATGGTCTACGGCATCATCGGCATGATCAACTTCGCCCATGGCGATATTTTCATGCTTGGCGGTTTCGCCGCGCTGATCGTTTTTCTGATCGCAACATCGTTTTTTGCCGGTATTCCGGTGGCGCTTCTTCTAATTTTGATGATGGTCGTCGCCATGCTGATGACCGGCCTGTGGAACTGGGTGATCGAGCGCGTGGCCTACCGTCCGCTCAGAGGCTCGTTCCGCCTTGCGCCGCTGATCACCGCCATCGGCATGTCGATCGCGCTGTCCAATTTCATCCAGGTGACACAGGGTCCGCGTAACAAGCCGATCCCGTCAATGGTGACGGAAAGCTACCATTTCGGCTCCATCACCGTCTCGCTGAAGCAGTTCATCATCATGGCGGTGACGTCGGTGCTGCTGTTCGCCTTCTGGTACATCGTCAACAAGACCCCGCTCGGCCGGGCGCAGCGCGCCACCGAACAGGACCGCAAGATGGCGGCCCTTCTGGGTGTGGATGTCGACAAGACGATCTCGATCACCTTCATCATGGGTGCCGCACTCGCGGCGGTCGCCGGTACGATGTATCTGATGTATTACGGTGTCGCATCCTTCAACGATGGCTTCATCCCGGGCGTCAAGGCGTTTACCGCAGCGGTTCTCGGCGGTATCGGTTCGCTTCCGGGCGCCGTTCTCGGCGGTATCCTGATCGGCCTCATTGAATCTCTCTGGTCTGCCTATTTCTCCATTGCCTACAAGGACGTCGCGGCATTTGGCATCCTGGCTTTCGTGCTGATCTTCAAGCCGACCGGTATTCTCGGTCGTCCGGAAGTCGAGAAGGTGTGATCCCATGACCAATATCGCTTCCGAAAACGACACTTCCAGCCCGAGCCTGATGGCAACGGCGGTGAAGGAAGGCATCTTTGCGGGCATCGTCTCGCTCGGCATGTTCATTCTTTACGTCGGTATCGTTACCTATCAGGATATCAACAACCAGCTTATCTGGGGCACCCGCTGGGGGCTTCTGTCGATCTTCGTCGGCGTCGCCGCCATCGGCCGTTTCCTGATGGTCGGCTTCATCCGGCCGTCGATGGATCGCCGCAAGCTTGCCAAGGCCAAAAGCGGCATTCTGGAAATCTCCGAGGAAAAAGGCTTTTTCCACAAGCACTTTCTGAAGCTCGCGCTGGTTCTGCTGCTGCTTTATCCCGTCATCGCCGTGCAGCTGTTCGGTTTTCAGGGCTCGCTGAAATTCGTCGACAATTTCGGCATCCAGATCCTGATCTATGTGATGCTGGCCTGGGGCCTCAACATCGTCGTCGGCCTCGCGGGCCTGCTCGATCTCGGTTATGTGGCCTTCTATGCGGTCGGCGCCTATTCCTACGCGCTGCTGTCAAGCCATCTCGGCCTGTCCTTCTGGGTGCTTCTGCCGGTGGCCGGCATTCTTGCGGGCTTCTGGGGTATCATCCTCGGCTTCCCGGTGCTCAGACTTCGCGGCGACTATCTGGCCATCGTCACACTCGCCTTCGGTGAAATCATCCGCCTCGTGCTGTTGAACTGGACGGATGTGACCAAGGGCACTTTCGGCATTTCCGGCATCGCCAAGGCGTCTGTTTTCGGCATCTGGTCCTTCGATGTCGGCGCGCCGAACAACTTCGCCAAGGCCTTCGGCCTGACGATGTCGTCGGCCTATTACAAGATCTTCCTGTTCTACGTGATCCTGCTTCTGTGCATGCTGACGGCTTACGTCACCATCAAGCTGCGCCGCATGCCGATCGGCCGTGCGTGGGAAGCGCTGCGTGAAGATGAAATCGCCTGCCGCTCGCTCGGCATCGATACTGTCATCACCAAGCTTACCGCTTTTGCGACAGGCGCGATGTTTGGCGGTTTCGCCGGCTCGTTCTTCGCCGCGCGTCAGGGTTTCGTATCGCCGGAAAGCTTCGTCTTCCTGGAATCGGCCGTCATCCTCGCCATCGTCGTTCTCGGCGGCATGGGTTCGCTCACGGGCATCGCCATTGCCGCCCTCGTCATGGTCGGCGGCACGGAGCTGCTGCGCGAAATGGAATTCCTCAAGCATGTCTTCGGGCCTGATTTCACGCCGGAACTCTACCGCATGCTGCTGTTCGGTCTCGCCATGGTCATCGTCATGCTGTTCAAGCCGCGCGGCTTTGTCGGCTCACGAGAACCGACGGCCTTCCTCAGGGAACGCAAGGCCGTCTCGGGCAGCTTTACCAAGGAAGGTCACGGTTGATGGCTTCCGGAACGACAAACATGACACCCAATCTAACTGGCGATACGATCCTCAAGGTCGAACATCTCTCGATGCGGTTTGGCGGCCTGATGGCCATCAACGACTTCTCCTTCGAGGCGAAGCGCGGAGAGATCACGGCGCTGATCGGTCCGAACGGTGCTGGAAAGACCACGGTTTTCAACTGTATCACCGGCTTCTACAAGCCGACGATGGGCATGATCACCATGCGTCAGCAAACCGGCGAGGCGCATCTTCTGGAGCGCCTGCCGGATTTCGAGATCACCAAGAAGGCGAAGGTGGCGCGCACCTTCCAGAACATCCGCCTGTTTTCGGGTCTGACGGTTCTGGAAAACCTGCTGGTGGCGCAGCACAATGCGCTGATGAAGGCATCGGGCTACACCATTCTCGGTCTTCTCGGCCTGCCCGCCTACAAGAGGGCGGTCAACAGTTCGATCGAGAAGGCCAAATACTGGCTGGACAAGGCCGATCTGACCGATCGCGCCGACGACCCGGCCGGCGATCTGCCCTATGGCGCGCAGCGCCGTCTGGAAATCGCCCGCGCCATGTGCACGGGGCCGGAACTTCTTTGCCTCGATGAACCGGCGGCCGGTCTCAACCCGAAGGAATCGCTGGCGCTCAATGCGCTGCTGCGCGGTATCCGCGATGAAGGCACGTCGCTGCTTCTTATCGAGCACGACATGTCGGTGGTTATGCAGATCTCCGATCACGTCGTGGTTCTCGAATACGGCCAGAAGATTTCCGACGGTTCGCCGGACCATGTGAAGAACGACCCGAAGGTCATCGCCGCCTATCTGGGCGTCGAGGATGATGAAGTGGAAGACGTGATTGCGGAAGAACTCGACGGAGGAGTGGCCTGATGTCCGGTGAACCGCTTCTCAAAGTACAGGGTGTCGAAACCTATTACGGTAACATCCGGGCGTTGGCCGGTGTCGATGTCGAGGTCAACAAGGGCGAGATCGTCAGCCTTATCGGCGCCAACGGCGCTGGCAAATCGACACTGATGATGACCATCTGCGGCAGCCCGCAGGCGCGCACGGGCCAGGTGACGTTCGACGGCGAAGACATTACCCGCCTGCCGACGCACCTCATCGCCCGCAAGCGTATTGCCCAGTCACCCGAGGGCCGCCGGATTTTCCCGCGCATGACGGTGCTGGAAAACCTGCAGATGGGCGCCAATCTCGACAATCTCAAATATTTCAAAGAGGACGTCGAGAAGATTTTCGTCATGTTCCCGCGGCTGAAAGAACGTCAGAGCCAGCGTGGCGGCACGCTTTCCGGCGGCGAGCAGCAGATGCTCTCCATCGGCCGCGCGCTGATGGCACGGCCGAAACTGCTGCTTCTCGACGAACCGTCGCTGGGCCTTGCCCCGCTGATCGTCAAGGGCATCTTCGAGGCCATCAAGAAGCTCAACCAGGAAGAGGGCCTGACCGTCTTCCTCGTGGAGCAGAACGCCTTTGCGGCGCTGAAGCTTTCCGACCGTGCCTATGTGATGGTCAACGGCAAGGTGACGATGAGCGGTTCCGGCAGGGAATTGCTGGCTGATCCGCAGGTACGCGCGGCCTATCTCGAAGGCGGCCGGCACTGAAAGATTTTACTTGCGCCGGAAATTTTGCGGCGCAAGATAACGAACCGCCGCCGGCCGTTTTCGAAGGGGAAATGGCCGGTGGCAAACAATAAAATGCCTGCCGGAAAAACGGCGGGACGACAAACAAGGCAGGGCTGGACATTTGCATCCCGGCGCTGATGGGGAAAGAAGATGCAGGGCCTTTTATTCGAGACCGATAGCGGCGTGCGTTATATTCTGCGCGCACTGGTTGTTCTTCTTGGTTTCTGGACGGCGTGGCGCACGGGCAGATCCGTCGCCGATGGCTGGGGCGATTTCCCGCGTGTGGTGATCTACACGCTGGCTTTGGGGCTCGTGATGCGGTTTCTGCATTTCGCGCTTTTCAACGGGCCGTTCATCAACGGCTTCTACTACGTGTTTGACGTCGTTCTTCTTCTAGCTTTTTCCAGCATCGGTTTCCGCATGCGCAGGACGAGCCAGATGGTCAATAACTACTATTGGCTCTACGATCGGACGTCGGCATTTTCATATAAAAAGAAAGATTGACAGCCGGATTCCTCCGGCTGCACGATACTCGCGTGAGTGGAACGTTTCCTGTTCGGTTAAGGTGGGTACTGAACAGGTCCTGGTAGTCAACCCATCCAAAGGAACTGGGAGTATAGTAATGAAGAAGTCTCTTCTTTCCGCCGTTGCGCTGA
Source organism: Rhizobium sp. AN6A (assembly GCF_900215635.1). NCBI lineage: Bacteria > Pseudomonadati > Pseudomonadota > Alphaproteobacteria > Hyphomicrobiales > Rhizobiaceae > Rhizobium > Rhizobium sp. AN6A. Next base: position 572,117 of record NZ_OCNC01000004.1, on the reverse strand, counting down.
CCGCCATGGTCGCCTTCAGCGGTTCGGCCTGGGCCGATATCGTGATCGCTGTCGGCGGCCCGCTGACAGGTCCGAACGCCGCATTTGGCGCTCAGCTTCAGAAGGGTGCTGAACAGGCTGCGAAGGATATCAATGCTGCAGGCGGCATCAACGGCGAGCAGATCAAGATCGTTCTCGGCGATGACGTTTCCGATCCGAAGCAGGGTATCTCGGTTGCCAACAAATTCGTTGCTGATGGCGTGAAATTCGTCGTCGGTCACTTCAACTCCGGCGTTTCCATTCCGGCTTCCGAAGTTTATGCCGAAAACGGCATTCTCGAAGTAACGCCTGCTGCGACCAACCCTGTTTTCACCGAGCGTGGCCTGTGGAACACCTTCCGCACCTGCGGTCGTGACGACCAGCAGGGTGGCATTGCCGGCAAATATCTGGCCGACCACTACAAGGACGCCAAGATCGCCATCATTCACGACAAGACCCCCTATGGTCAGGGCCTTGCCGACGAAACCAAGAAGGCAGCCAATGCGGCCGGCCTGACGGAAGCCATGTATGAAGGCGTCAATGTCGGCGACAAGGACTTCTCCGCACTGATCTCCAAGATGAAGGAAGCCGGCGTTTCCGTTATCTACTGGGGTGGCCTGCACACCGAAGCCGGTCTGATCATCCGCCAGTCGGCTGACCAGGGTCTGAAGGCGAAGCTCATCTCGGGCGACGGTATCGTCTCGAACGAACTTGCTTCCATCGCCGGCGACGCCGTCGAAGGCACGCTGAACACCTTCGGTCCCGATCCGACGCTGCGTCCTGAAAACAAGGAACTGGTAGAGAAGTTCAAGGCCGCCGGCTTCAACCCGGAAGCCTACACGCTCTACTCCTACGCCGCGCTGCAGGCGATTGCCGGTGCTGCCAAGGCTGCCGGTTCCGTTGAGCCGGAAAAGGTTGCCGAAGCTCTGAAGAAGGGCACCTTCCCGACCGCACTCGGCGATATCTCCTTCGACGAGAAGGGCGACCCGAAGCTTCCCGGTTACGTCATGTACGAGTGGAAGAAGGGCCCGGACGGCAAGTTCACCTACATCCAGCAGGGGACGTAAGTCTTACTGGACTGCAATACGGAGGCCCGGTCGCAAGACCGGGCTTTCTGCTTTTTGGTGCGGGGCATTTCCGGCGCCATCATGCGGGCCTTGAGCCGAAACTCAGCCAGCCCAAGTCCTTGGGTTGAAGGACTCTCCCAGCCGCACGTCAGCCGGATTCCATCTCAAAGGCGGAATGACGGTGATGGGAAAGGCTCGAAGCCATGATCGCACATTCAGCCAGCTTCAGCCGCCAGCCTCTCCAGCACGATATCGGCACGTTCCGGGACGGGGGCTTTCGGCAGCACAATCGTCTCATAATCCAGACGGGCATAGTCGTGCAGCAGGCGGTGATATTCCTCCACTGCCGCCTCAAAACCGTGCTTGCGCTCGCTGTCGCCCCGGTAGATTTCCGGCCAGGGCGGGGTGAGGAAGACCAGCGGGTTGTAGCGGTGCGTGCGCCGCAGCGTTTCGATGAAGCCATCGCCGCTTATATGATGAAGTGCTGAGGCGGCGTCGATCAGACCGCGGTCGAAGAAGACGAGGCCTTCCGCTGGCGCCTTTTGCCGGTCCTCCAGCGCCATGGCGATCGTCCGGCGGGCAAAGGCTTCCAGGTCGATCCAGGGGAGGGCGGTGCCGTTATTTCTTGTTTCCTCAATCACGATCCGCCGCCCCGGTTCCTCGACGGTTGCGAAACCGCGGTGAGCAAGCTCGGCAAGCAGGGTTGATTTGCCGCCGCCGGAGCAGCCGGAAAGAATAATGAAATGGTCCATGGGAACCTCCCTGCGGGGTCTGGGTTGGATGGAAGGTGATGTTTTTTGGGGGGCTTGGATTGCGGCGTTGCCGCTTGTTTCTTTTCTCCGAGGGGAGAAGAAATATGCTGCACTCGCTCGGCGAATAAGTTGATGCTCTACGCTTAAGCGGAAAATATATGTTTTCCGAACCGTATCACATCAGATGCAGCCGTCACCCCTGATGCAAAATATGCGCGGCCTTGACGGCGGCGGAGGCGCGGTTTTCGACGCCGAGTTTGACGTAGATCTGTTCCAGATGTTTGTTCACGGTTCTGGCGGAAAGGCCGAGAATATCGCCGATATCGCGGTTGGATTTACCTTTGGCAATCCACAGCAGAACTTCCGATTCCCGCGTTGTCAGGGCAAAGTGGTCCTTCAGCAGGTGGTCGTCGGATTTCTCATTGGCGGCTGTCAGACGGAAGAGATATTCGTCCGGTCCCATTGCGCCGAGGAAGGAGAGCTGCAAAGCGGGCCGCCCGGCCTCGGTGATCGTCAGCGGTGCATCGCGGGCGGAATCCACCGTTGTCCTGTCGGCCAGCCAGCCGGAAATATGGGCAACGACGATCTCCAGCCCATCATCGCGGCCGGTGGCGGCGTTGACCAGTCGGGTTGCCTGTGGTGTTGACCAGTGGATCGCGCCGTTGGCGCGAACGGCAAGCAGGTGGCGTCCGGCGGCATCAAGCGCCACGCGGGCGCTCTGCGCCGAGCGGGCATTGGAGAGATGCACACGGATGCGGGCGCGCAGCTCGTCGATGTTGATCGGCTTGGTCAGATAGTCGACACCGCCGGATTCGAGCGCCCGCACCACATGTTCGGTCTCCGTCAGCCCGGTCATGAAGATGACAGGCACTTGGGCCACGGCGGCGTTGGCCTTCAGGCGGCGGCAGGTTTCGAAACCGTCCATGGCCGGCATGACGGCATCGAGCAGGATGATATCGGGCGTGATGCGTTCGGCAATGTTGAGCGCGGCCTGACCGGATGTGGCAATCAGCGCCGAAAAGCCTGACTGTTCCAGCGCATCAGTGAGGAACCCCAGCGCTTCCGGGCTGTCATCCACCAGCAATACAATGTCTCTCGGCAGTGCTGCGCCTTGCCCGCTCATGCCTTGCCGTCTCCCCTGTCGCTCTCTTCAAACCGCTTTAGAAAATGGGCGTAACCGGCCAGATCGAAAGCCTGCACATAGGTGCCAAGCTCTTGCGTGAAGGGCAGGTTGTCCGTGTTGCGGGCGAGATCGGCGAGTTTCGCCTCTATGCCGCGTATGTAGCCTATTTCGCCGAGCCTCTGCAAATCCTTGATATGAATTGCGCCGGGATGAACGATCTGGGCCGGCGGCTGGGGGATGGGTGCCGGGGGAAGGTCGGTATCGTAAATCCATTTCAGGCCAAGATGCACCGCAAGCCTGTCGCACAGGTGGCGGATGTCGACCGGCTTGGCGATGGCGTCGTTGTGATTGTCTTCTCCGGCACCCGCTACAGTGCCGTCACCGATATTGGCCGAGAGCATGATGAGCGGAGCCGTCTGCCCTGCTTCACGCAACTTCGTCACAAGCTGCCAGCCGGACATGCCGGGCATGGAGATATCGATGAGGAAGAGGTCGGGCTGCACGCCTTCGATGAGCGTCAGGCATTCCGGTCCGCTCTGGGCGGTCAGCACCACGAAATCGAGCGGCGAAAGCACCTGCCGCATCAGCTCGCGGTGATCCTCGTTATCATCAACCACCACGATGGTGCGGCGGGGACCGGAATAGGAGCGGATGGTTTTTTCCGGCGCAGGTGCGGTACTTGGCCGGTGCACGGCCGACAGCATGAGACGGACGCGGAAGGTGGAGCCGTTGTCCTTTTCGCTGGAGACGGAAATCTCGCCGCCCAGCGTGTTGGTCAGAAGCCTCGTGATGGTGAGGCCGAGGCCAAGGCCCGGCATGGGGCGCACGCTTTCGGCCTCGCCACGCTGGAAGGGTTCGTAGATGCGGGCGAGGTCTTTTTCGGCAATGCCGCGCCCGGTATCCGACACCGTGAAGCTCGCCACCTGGCTGCGATAGGCGACATCGAAGGTGACGCTGCCCTCGTCGGTGAACTTGATGGCGTTGGAGAGCAGGTTGACGAGGATCTGGCGCAGACGCTTTTCATCCGTGCGGACATATTGCGGCAGGGAATGGGCGCGTTCATGGCGGAATTCCAGACCCTTGGCTTGCGCCTGCGGGCGGAACATATCGACGATCTGGTCGAGGAAATCCTGAATATTGATCTCGTTGGAATAGACCTGCAGGCGGCCAGCCTCGATCTTGGAAATATCCAGAAGCCCGTCGATCAGGCCGGAGAGATGGTCGGCGGACCGGCGGATGACTTTGATGGCCGATTGCCGCGGCGCGGGAATGGTCTCATCGCGTTCGAGGATCTGGGCATAGCCCAAAACAGCGTTGAGCGGCGTGCGCAATTCGTGGCTGAGGCCGACCACGTAGCGGCTCTTGGCGCGGTTGGCGGCCTCAGCCGTTTCCTTGGCGTCCTGAAGGGCGGCGTCGGTCTTCTTGTGGGCGGCGATTTCCTTCAACAGCAGCGTGTTCTGGCGTGAGGATTCCTCTTCCGCGACCACCCGGCTGTCATGGGCAAGAACCAGAAACCAGCAGACGATGCCGGCAATGACGGCAAAGACGAAAAACACGATGAGGATGGTGCGGTTGACCACGTCAGCCGTTGCCGGCGAGGCGGTGCCGACCTGATGGGCGATGAGCGCCAATATGCCGCCAATGGCGGTAACGGCGATGGCCGCCGCCATGCCATAACGTCCGAGCCGTGTGGCGAGTTTTGCCACCAATTGGTGGGGCAGGAAAGATTTTGCGACCGTCGCGACCTGATAGTTGAGCTTGGCCTTTGGCTTGCACATGTCATGGCAGCGGCTGTCCAGCGAGCAGCAGAGCGAACAGATGGGCGCCGCATAGGCTGGACACCATGCCATGTCTTCCGGCTCGAACGGGTGTTCGCAGATGGAGCAGGTGATGGCGCTCAACTCGCGCCATTTCTGGCGCGGCTTGCGGGCCAGATAGAATTTGCCCTTCGTGCCCCAGGCGATCAGCGGCGAGGCGATGAAGGCGACGATGAGGGTGAGATAGGGCGCAAGCGAGGCAGCGAGTGCGCCGAAGGTGCCGAAATGCGCCATCAGCGCAATGGTGGCCGAAAGCGCCATGGAGCCGACGCCGACGGGATTGATATCGTAGAGATGGGCGCGCTTGAATTCGATGCCCGGTGGGGCAAGGCCGAGCGGCTTGTTGATGAACAGATCGGCCGAGATGGTGCAGAGCCAGGCCATGGCGACGATGGAAAAAATGCCGAGCGTTTCTTCCAGCAGGCGATAGATGCCGAGTTCCATCAACAGCAGCGCGATCACCACGTTGAAGACCAGCCAGACGACGCGGCCGGGGTGGCTGTGGGTGAGGCGGGAGAAGAAGTTGGACCAGGCGAGCGAGCCCGCATAGGCGTTCATGACGTTGATCTTCAGCTGCGAGACCACCACGAAGGCGACCATCAGCAGCATGGCCGCCGTATGGTTGGGGATCATGTAACCGAAGGCGGTCAGGTACATCTGGGCCGGATCGGCGGCGCGGTCCACCGAGACGCCGGAACTGAAGGTCAAGACCACGAGGAAGGAACCGGCCAGCAGCTTCGGCACGCCGACGACGACCCAGCCAGCACCCGCCAGAAAAACTGCGATGCGGTGGCGCAGACGGCTCTGGCCCTCGGCGGGCAGGAAGCGCAGGAAATCCACCTGTTCGCCGATCTGCGACATCAGCGCGAGGATGACGGCAGACGCCGCGCCGAATTCCACCAGATTGAAATGGGCCACGGTGCCCGGCGGACCGGAAGCGTGATGAATGCCGGAAAAGGCCCGCCACAGATCGTATTTTTCCCAGTCCATCAGCGCAATGAAAATGAAGGGCAGGACGTTAAGCACGATCCAGAAGGGCTGGGTGATGATCTGGAAACGGCTGATGAGGCGCACGCCATGGGTGACGAGCGGAATGACCATGACGGCAGAGATGATGTAGCCGATCCACAGGGGAATGCCGAGCGCCAGCTCCAGCGCGCCCGACATGATCGACGCCTCTATGGCGAAGAGCATGAAGGTGAAAGCGGCGTAGATCAGCGAGGTGATGGTGGAGCCGATGTAACCGAAGCTCGCGCCGCGTGTCAGGAGGTCGATATCGACGCCGTGACGGATGGCGTAACGGCTGATCGGCAGGCCGACGGCAAGCATGGCAATGGCCGCGACGATGATGGCGTAAAAGGCGTTGGTGGTGCCGTAGGACAGCGTGATCGCGCCGCCGATGGCTTCGAGCGCCAGAAAGGAAATCGCGCCGATGGCGGTGTGGGAGATGCGGTTGGACGAAAATTGCCGGGCGCTTTTGGCGGTGAAGCGCAGCGCATAATCTTCCAGCGTCTGGTTGGCGACCCAGCGGTTATATTCGCGCCTGACGGGGATGATGCGTTGCCGTGCGGCCATGCCTAGGATCCAGCCCCTTCCCGCAAAAGGTGTTTTGCCATTCTCACAGCCGCACCGACATGCCGCCATCGACCGTCAGCACATGGCCGTTGACGAAGGAGGACGCGTCGCTGGCCAGAAACAGGGCAGCACCAGCAATCTCATCCGGCCTGCCCCAGCGTTCCAGCGGCACGCGCAGCTTGGCAAAGGCGACCATGTCAGGGTTTTCGGCAAGGGCCGCATTGGTTTCCGTGGCGAACATGCCCGGTGCAATGGCGTTGCTGGTGATGCCGCGCGCCCCATATTCGACAGCGATTGCGCGCATCAGCCCTGTCAGCCCCTGCTTGGCAACGGGATAGATCGCATCGCCCGGCCTGACGATGTGGCCGAGAATGGAGGTGATGGTGATGATGCGGCCGTAACCGTTGGTATTCATGGCTTGCGCGGCATCTCGCGACAGCGAGACGGAGGAGGTGAGGTCGGTGCGGATAAGCTCCAGCACGTCCTCGTCGCTGAATTCGGAAAGCGGGCGGCGGTCGCGTGCGCCGACATTGTTGACGAGGATATCGAGATGGCCGAATTCGTTCATGATGCGGTGGACAAGGGCAGTTCCGGCGGTGGTATCGGCAATGTCGAAAGCGGCATAATCGGCTTTTCCGCCGGCATTGCGAAGTGTGTCTGCTGCCTGTTCCAGCGCCTCGGCGTTACGGCCGGTCAGCCACACATGGGCGCCAGCCTCGGCAAAGGCCCTGGCGATTTCGAAACCGAGACCGCGGCCGCTGCCGGTAATGATGGCGATGCGGTTTTCGAGAGAGAATTTTTTGAGAATGCCCATCGCTCACCTTCTTGCTTTAGAGCATCGGACCGAAAACCGTGTCGCGGTTTCGGAAAAGCCGATGCGGTTGGTCAAAGCCACGCAACGTCTTCGAGTTTGCGCATAGGCAAGAATATTCCACGCAGGGCAGAGGGCGAAAGGTCGCCTGTCCGGTCCGGCCGTTCGGTGGACATAAAAATGGCGTCGCCCGGTTGCGGGCGACGCCATGTCTTGGGTTATCAGGCAGCAGCCGACTTTGCGAGCGGCACTTCTGCAATCGTCTTCAGAACGACGGAAGCGATCTGGTAAGGGCACCCCTGCGAGTTCGGACGACGGTCTTCGAGGTAACCACGGTAACCGTTGTTGACGAAGGAGTGCGGAACGCGGATCGAGGCGCCACGGTCGGCAACGCCGTAGGAGAACTTGTTCCACGGAGCGGTTTCGTGCTTGCCGGTCAGGCGCAGATGGTTGTCCGGACCGTAAACGTCGATGTGCTCCTGCCAGTTCTTGGCGAAAGCGGCCATGAGGGCTTCGAAATACTCCTTGCCGCCAACTTCACGCATGAACTTGGTGGAGAAGTTGCAATGCATGCCCGAACCGTTCCAGTCGGTATCGCCGAGCGGCTTGCAATGGAATTCGACGTCGATGCCGTACTGTTCGCAAAGACGCAGCAGCAGGTAACGGGCGATCCAGATCTGGTCGGCGGCGCGCTTGGAGCCCTTGCCGAATACCTGGAATTCCCACTGGCCCTTGGCCACTTCGGCATTGATGCCTTCGTGGTTGATGCCGGCTTCGAGGCAGAGGTCGAGATGTTCTTCAACGATTTCGCGGGCAACCGAGCCGACGTTCTTGAAGCCGACGCCGGTGTAATACGGACCCTGCGGAGCCGGGTAACCCTGCTCGGGGAAGCCGAGCGGGCGGCCGTCCTGGTAGAAGAAATATTCCTGTTCGAAGCCGAACCATGCGTCCTCGTCGTCGAGGATGGTCGCGCGGCTGTTCGATGCATGCGGGGTGACGCCGTCAGGCATCATGACTTCGCACATGACCAGTACGCCGTTGGTGCGGGCCGGATCGGGGTAGATCGCGACGGGCTTCAGCACGCAATCCGAAGAGTGGCCTTCGGCCTGCTGTGTGGACGAGCCATCAAAACCCCAAAGCGGCAGCTGCTCGAGCGTCGGGAATTCATCGAATTCCTTGACCTGTGTCTTGCCGCGCAGGTTGGGGACCGGCTTATAACCGTCAAGCCAGATGTACTCGAGTTTGAACTTAGTCATTACGAACCTCTCATAGGTAACAATGCGAAGCCTTGAGGCTTGCCGTGGCTTTCGCCACCGGAAGCACATTCGCGTTCAAGGGCTGGCCATATAGATGCATGCCGCGTGCCAGATTGGCGATGTTTTGCGAATTCTTCGAAAAATCTTTCAGGCATGCTCAGGGCCGAGGCGATCGATATGGCCATTAACCGCTCATGCTGCACTGCGGCAGGTAAATCGAACCCCAATGTTTCGTCAGTGATTCCTAACAGATAGCGGGTGGCATCGCTCAAAATGCCCTGTTGCGGTGCAATGTTTTCGATTGCGAACGACGGATCGGCATTTGCCCCAAAAACCGGCGCTTCCGGAATGGTTTTTCTTGCTGAATGCCCATTTAATGCCTATATTTTTCGCAACGTGATTTTTTTTTAATCAGATGGAGCTAAACCAGAGCTAACGGGTTTGCTTCACAACCAAAGTGCTTCGATGCAAACAAAGTGAGATGTTCGATATGGCAACTGGCTTTCATCGTGAAACGGCAACGATCTTTCAATTTCCGGTCGGCGGACGCGCGGGGCTCTCAAAGTTCCGTAACATTGGGCTGAGCGATCTGGAGCGCGAGGCACGTCAGCCGCATGTCGATTTCGGCTCCTGGTATCATGACGACGCGATCCGCGACGAAGAGCGGGACGACAAGCCGCACGCTTGATGTGAAGCCTTGCTGATCGTTTCTTCTCCCCTGCCGGGAGAAGGTGGCGCGAAGCGCCGGATGAAGGAACAACTTCTCAGTCTGTCTCCGACCTTCCACCCTCGACCCGCTGCCGCGCTCGTCTCCCTGGAGGAGAGGAAGCAAGTTGAAATATCACGTTTCACATTGATTGCCCCGGCCGGGATTTCTCTCTCCCCAACACCCCCTGCAGCTTTCGCCACCCCGCCTACGTCAATTGACGTATACGGTTTCTCGCCCGCGAGATCGATAGTCCCTTCCAGCAGCGGTCAACGATGCCGCTGAAGCCCCATGAGGGCTAAACAAGGAGAGGGGTTCTTCCGATGACATTCCGCAAGACGCTTAGCGCCGCACTGCTCGGCGCAATCATGTCCACCACTGCCTTCCACGGCGCATTTGCCGCCGACGATACGATCAAGGTAGGCGTGCTGCATTCTCTTTCCGGCACCATGGCGATTTCAGAGACGACGCTGAAGGACGCCATGCTGATGCTCATCGACGAGCAGAACAAGAAGGGCGGCGTTCTCGGCAAGAAGCTCGAAGCCGTCGTGGTCGACCCGGCTTCCGACTGGCCGCTGTTTGCCGAAAAGGCCCGCCAGCTGATTTCGCAGGACAAGGTCGCCGCCGTTTTCGGTTGCTGGACATCCTCGTCGCGCAAATCCGTGCTGCCGGTTTTCGAAGAGCTGAATTCCCTGCTGTTCTACCCGGTTCAGTATGAGGGTGAAGAATCCTCCCGCAACATCTTCTACACCGGTGCGGCGCCCAACCAGCAAGCCATTCCGGCCGTCGATTACCTCGCCAGCACCGAAGGCGTCGAGCGCTGGGTTCTGGCCGGCACGGACTATGTCTACCCGCAGACCACAAATAAGATCCTGAAGGCCTACCTGATGTCGAAGGGCGTCAAGGAAGAGGACATCATGATCAACTACACGCCGTTCGGCCAGTCCGACTGGCAGACGATCGTGTCCGACATCAAGAAATTCGGCTCGGCCGGCAAGAAGACCGCCGTTGTCTCCACCATCAATGGTGACGCTAACGTGCCCTTCTACAAGGAACTGGCCAACCAGGGCATCAAGGCCGAGGACATTCCGGTCGTCGCCTTCTCGGTGGGCGAAGAGGAACTTGCCGGTCTCGATACCGCACCGCTGGTCGGCCACCTCGCCGCGTGGAATTATTTCCAGTCCGTCGATGCGCCCGTCAATGCCGAGTTCATCAAGACCTGGCACGCCTTCACCAAGAACGACAAGCGCGTGACCAACGACCCGATGGAAGCCGCCTATATCGGCTTCAACGCCTGGGTAAAGGCCGTCGAATCCGCCGGCACCACCGATACGGACAAGGTTCTCGACTCGATCATCGGCGTTTCGGTGCCAAACCTTTCGGGCGGTTATTCCACCGTTATGCCGAACCACCACATCACCAAGCCGGTGCTGATCGGCGAAATCCAGGCCGATGGGCAGTTCGAAATCGTGCAGCAGACGCCACAGGTCGTGGGTGACGAATGGTCGGATTATCTGCCTGACTCGAAGGACCTGATCTCGGATTGGCGCAAGCCGATGTCATGCGGGAACTTCAACGTTGCGACCGGTAAGTGCGGCGGCAAGGGTAGCTGATAGGCGGGGTGTTGGGGCCGCCCTCTTTGCTGGGGGCGGCGCTTGAATAGTTGAAAACTGAACAAGCATGCCCCCTCTGCCCTGCCGGGCATCTCCCCCACAGGTGGGGAGATCAACTCGTGGTGAGGCCCCGCATTTCTCGTCGGTTGAGATGGAGCGATGCGGGTGCACCTTGCCGATCTCCCTCCTTGTGGGGGAGATGCCCGGCAGGGCAGAGGGGGGTAAGCCACATACTCATCGCCAGATAAAATACACCGCCGCTCCAAGGAACCCGACATGACGATCCGATCTTTTCTAGGAGCCATCTTCCTCTGGCTCACCCTGGGGATCGCCGCCCAGTCCCTCGCGCAGAGCGATCCGAAGGCGCTGATCGACCAGCTCGGCACGGCTGACTTCAAGCAGGCCGAAACATTGATCGGCCAGATTGCTGCCACCGGCGACGCGCGGGTGGTGCCGGCGCTTGAGGCTTTTGCATCAGGCGATCTTTACGTGCGCAAGGCCGACAATCTGGTGTTCATGACCAAGCCGTCGGGTTCCAATTTCACGCTCATCGATCCGCTGACCGGCGAAAGCGCTGGCGAAGCGCCGAAGGCGGCGGTTACCAAGATCAGGGTCAACAACAATCTGCGTCGCGTCATCCGCGCCGCGATGGGCGGCCTGACGTTGCTCAGTCCGGAACGCTCGGTGCGGCTTTCCGCCGCCGATGCGGTTCTGAAAGCCCCCAGCGCCGAAAATCTGGAATTGCTGGAAGCGGCAATCGCCAAGGAAACCGACAGTGAGGTGCGGACCCGGATGGAGGAGGCGCGGGCTGTCTCGCTGCTCTCCTCCGACCGGTCGCTTGAACAGAAGAAGGATGCGATTGCGACCATCAAGAAGCTTGGCGGACGCGACGCGATCGGCATTCTGATGGCGGCGTCCCCTTCGGTCGATCCAAGCCTGAAGCCTGATATCGACAGCGCGATATCAGGCATTCAAAGTGCGCTCGCCATCTGGGACTACGCGCAGAACATCTGGTACGGCCTGTCGCTCGGTTCCGTGCTGCTGCTGGCCGCCATCGGCCTTGCCATCACCTTCGGCGTGATGGGCATCATCAACATGGCGCATGGTGAAATGGTGATGATTGGCGCCTATTCCACCTTCATGGTGCAGGAGCTGATCCGCACCCATTTCCCCGGCCTGTTCGACTGGTCACTGGCCATCGCGCTGCCCATCGCCTTTCTGGTGACGGCCTTCGTTGGCCTCGTGATGGAGCGCGGCGTCATCCGTTTCCTTTACGGGCGGCCGCTGGAAACGCTGCTCGCCACCTGGGGTATCTCGCTCATGCTGCAGCAGGGCGTACGCTCGATTTTCGGCCCGACCAACCGGGAGGTCGGCAGCCCCGGCTGGATGTCCGGCTCCTTCAGCGTCGGTTACCTCAATTTCACCTGGAACCGGGTGTGGATCGTCTGCTTTTCGCTGTCGGTATTCTTCGCGCTGCTGGTGCTTTTGAAGCGCTCCGCGTTCGGCTTGCAGATGCGCGCCGTGACCCAGAACCGCCGCATGGCCTCTTCCATGGGCATCCGCACGCCCTGGGTTGATGCCTTCACCTTCGCGCTTGGTTCCGGCGTTGCCGGTCTCGCCGGGGTAGCGCTGTCGCAGATCGACAATGTCTCGCCCAATCTCGGCCAGAGCTACATCATCGACAGTTTCATGGTGGTGGTGTTCGGCGGGGTCGGCAATCTCTGGGGAACGCTGGTGGGTGCGCTGTCGCTCGGCGTGCTCAACAAGTTCCTTGAGCCGACGGTGGGCGCCGTGCTCGGCAAGATCCTCGTGCTCGTTCTCATCATCCTGTTCATCCAGAAGCGGCCGCGTGGTCTCTTCGCACTCAAGGGAAGGGCGATCGAAGCATGATTACCGGCTTCCTCCTGCGCGCGCTCGATCGCCGCATTTCCATCGCCATCGGCATCATCCTGGCCATCGCCGTGCTGGTGCCCGCCTCCAATCTGCTGTTGCCAGCCGACAGCGCGTTCCGCATCCCGACCTACATCATGTCGATGCTCGGCAAATATCTGGCCTATGCGCTGCTGGCGCTGGCGCTTGATCTGGTCTGGGGATATTGCGGCATTCTCTCGCTCGGCCACGCCGCCTTCTTCGCGCTCGGCGGTTATGCCATGGGCATGTATCTGATGCGGCAGATCGGCACGCGCGGTGTTTACGGCCATCCCGTGCTGCCTGACTTCATGGTGTTCCTCAACTGGAAGGAACTGCCGTGGTTCTGGCATGGCTTCGACATGTTCTGGTTTGCAGCACTGATGGTGCTGGTGGTGCCCGGCCTGCTCGCCTTCGTGTTCGGCTGGTTCGCCTTCCGCTCGCGCGTCAACGGCGTTTACCTCTCCATCATCACGCAGGCCATGACCTACGCCCTGCTGCTTGCCTTCTTCCGCAACGACATGGGTTTCGGCGGCAATAATGGTCTCACCGATTTCAAGGATATTCTCGGCTTTTCCGTGCAGGCGGATGGCACCCGTGCCGTGCTGTTTGCGATGACGGCCGTTATGCTGGCGATATCGCTGCTGATTGCATCCGGCATCGTCAATTCCAAATTCGGCAAGGTGCTGGTGGGCGTGCGCGATGCCGAAAGCCGGGTGCGCTTCCTCGGTTTCCGGGTGGAAAACATCAAGCTCTTTACCTTCGTCGTCTCGGCCATGATGGCGGGCATTGCCGGTGCGCTGTTCGTGCCACAGGTGGGCATCATCAATCCCGGCGAATTCTCCCCCGCCAACTCCATCGAGGTGGTGGTGTGGACGGCAGTCGGCGGGCGCGGCACGCTGATCGGGCCGATCATCGGCGCCCTGCTGGTCAATGGCGGCAAGAGCTATTTCACCGGCGCTTTCCCCGAATTCTGGCTATTTGCGCTGGGTGGGCTGTTCATCGCGGTGACGCTGTTCTTCCCCAAGGGCATCGTCGGCACGGTGCAGCATTATCTGGTCGGCCGGCGCGAAAAGCGTATTGCGCGGGCGGCAAGTGCGGCCGGACAACCGGGCAATGACAGTGCTGCAACAGCGGCGCAACAGGCGGCGGAGTGAGGCTGACATGAACACGGTTTCCGAAAACAGAACCAAAAGCCTGCTTTATCTCGACGGTGTTTCCGTTTCCTTCGACGGGTTCAGGGCGCTCAATTCCCTGTCCTTCGTGGTGGAGCCGGGCGAGCTGCGGGCCATCATCGGTCCGAATGGCGCCGGCAAGACAACGATGATGGATATCATCACCGGCAAGACCCGGCCGGATACCGGCACGGTGCTGTTCGAAGACAGCATCGACCTCACGAAAAAGGACGAGGCGGATATTGCCCAGCTGGGCATCGGGCGTAAATTCCAGAAGCCAACGGTGTTTGAAAGCCATACCGTCTGGGACAATCTGGAACTGGCGCTGAACCGCAAACGCGGCGTCTTCGCCACGCTGTTCTACAGGCTGACAGCGGAGGACAAGGCGCGTATCGAGGAAATCCTCGCCACCGTGCGTCTCAGCCACCGCCGCGGCGATCTCGCGGCCAACCTCTCGCACGGCCAGAAACAGTGGCTGGAAATCGGCATGCTGCTCGCGCAGGAGCCGAAGCTGCTTCTGGTGGACGAGCCGGTGGCCGGCATGACGGATGCGGAGACAGCCGAAACCGCCGTGCTTCTGAAAGAAATCGCCAAGACCCGCTCGGTCGTGGTGGTGGAGCATGACATGGGCTTCATCCGCGAGCTGGGCGTGAAGGTGACGTGTCTTGCCGAGGGGTCGGTGCTGGCTGAAGGGTCGATCGACTTTGTGTCCAGCGATCCGAAGGTGATCGAGAATTATCTGGGACGGTGATGGCGGTGTTTGCGCTCGCGATACCCCCCTCTGCCCTGCCGGGCATCTCCCCCACAAGGGGGGAGATCGGCAAGCGGCTAACACCCTGCCCCAAGACCAGTAGGCGATGGGACGAGCGGGAACGGCATCTGATCTCCCTCCTTGTGGGGGAGATGCCCGGCAGGGCAGAGGGGGGTAGCGCCGCCCACCACACCATCATTGGAGCTTTACCATGCTGACAGTCGACAACATCAACCTCCACTATGGCGCAGCACAGGCTCTGCGGGGCGTGTCGCTGAAAGCGGAGATGGGCAAGATCACCTGTGTTCTCGGCCGAAACGGCGTGGGCAAAAGCTCCTTGTTGCGCGCGGTCACCGGCCAGCATGCCATCAGTGGCGGGTCGATCAGCTTTGAAGGGGCGGCACTGGATGGGCTGGCGCCTTACCACCGGGCCAAGCGCGGCGTCGGCTACGTGCCACAGGGGCGTGAAATCTTTCCGCTACTCAGCGTGCAGGAAAACCTTGAAAGCGGTTATGCGCCGCTGCCGCGCAAGGAGCGTTTCATTCCTGACGATATTTTCAGCCTGTTTCCGGTGCTGCAATCCATGCTTGGCAGGCGCGGCGGCGACCTGTCCGGTGGCCAGCAGCAGCAGCTCGCCATCGGCCGGGCGCTGGTGACGCGGCCGAAAATCCTCGTTCTCGACGAGCCGACCGAAGGCATTCAGCCGTCGATCATCAAGGATATCGGCCGCGCAATCAAATATCTCAGGGATTCCACCGGTATGGCGATCCTGCTGGTCGAGCAATATCTGGATTTCTGCCGTGAGCTTGCCGACTATGTCTACATCATGGACCGGGGCGAAATTGTGCATGAGGGGCTTGCCGAAACGCTGGATACGCCCGAGGCGCGTCGCCATCTGACAGTATAAATCGAGACTAAAAGCCACGCACGCCGATCACGGTGTGCAAACGGCCGATTAATATTTTGAAAGTCTATGCGTGTCTGCATGGCTTTTATGCGCAATTTTAGCATTTCATTGAATAAACGCCTGTGATATTGGCAGCGAAAATGCTGCATGCGAGACACAGACGAAGTCTATTCGCACGCCGCGACAGTTGATCCCTTACATTCCACGCGCGTCCGACGTATCGTCGGGGAAACCGTGCCCAATAAAGGCGTGTCAATGCATCAAGACTTTGCCCTTGGCCGGGCTGCCCGGCTGTTCCGCTCCGCCCGCACCCTGTTTCTGGGTCTTGCGATCTGCGCGAGCGCCAGTGTCGCAGCGTCGGCCTCGACCTGCGGTCAGCTTGCTCAACCCGGCGTGGAACCGGGCAGGCATGATTTTTCCATTCTCTCCAGTGGTCAGAAACGCGAAGGCGTTTATTTCGTTCCATCGGCCTATGACGGAAAAAAACCGGTGCCTGTCGTGTTCGATTTCCACGGCTCCAACAGCAATCCGCACGGCCAGCTGAACCGCAGTGGCTGGGACAAGCTTGCCGAGCGCGACGGCCTGATGGTGGTGGCGCTGGCGGGCAGCCTCAATGGCGAAATCCCAGGCACCCATGCCTGGAATGTTCCTGGTGTTACCACGCGTCCCGGCGGGCTGGATGAGGTGAGCTTCATTCGCGATGCAATTGCCATGGTGAAAGGCAAGTTCTGCGTGGATGAGGAGCGCTTTTACGGTTCCGGTTATTCCGGCGGCGGGCGCATGCTGTCGCAATTCATCTGCAATGGCAGCGCGGATTTCACCGCTGCCGGCTTCGTTGCATCGCTGCGCGCGGGTTACCCGCTTGAGACAGAGGGCAAATGGGGACCGGATGCGGCAAGCTGCAAGCCGGCGCGGCCAATGTCGATCATCGCCTTTGCGGGCCTGAAGGATCCGGCCAATCCCTATCAGGGCGGCGGCAAGTCCTACTGGCAATATGGCGGCGAGACGGCGCTGAAGCGCTGGGCGGAAATGGACGGCTGCAAGGGCGGCGCGAAAACCAGACCGGGCGAGAGCTTCACCGTCAATTCCTATGACGTCTGCAAGGGCGGGGCACGTATCCAGTCCTATGTCATTGACAATTGGGACCATGCCTGGCCGCGCGCCACCATGAAGGCGGAAGTGCTGGCAGCGTCGGCGGTCCTCACCCGCAAGCCGGGTGGCGAGCAGACGCCGAAGGCGGAACCCGCGGTGGAGCGCAAGATGCCCACAGGCGAAGTGACGCGCACGGTTGATGCGGCGGAAAGAATGTGGGATTTCTTCCGCAACACGGAAGGACAGATGGTGGTGGATGCCGTCGTCAAAAAAGATTGCGGCGCCAAGGCCGGGTCCGCTTCCGCAACCGTTTCGGAGACCGCGTGCAGCCAGAACAGCAAGCCATCCGCCCTTCCTGTCTCGAAGACGGCGAACCTGCCCGGCAGCAGCGCGCCCGTGGCAGAGGACGCATTGTAACCAAGGCAGTCGAAGGGCGCAGCCGGCTGGACCAATTGTTCCAGGAAGGTTGCGCCAAGATCCGCCTGCCGGATACGTTTTCCAACGAGATCGAGGCCATCCTCATCAACTCCTCCGGCGGATTGACCGGCGGAGATGAAATGGAATGGCAGGCTGTTGCCGGGGCCGGCACCTCGCTGGTGGTGACGACGCAAGCCTGCGAGAAGGTCTACAAGGCATCCTCCGGAACCGCCACCGTCACCGCCCGCGTTTCCGCAGGGCCGGGCGCCCGGTTGCACTGGCTGCCGCAGGAAACCATTCTTTTCGACCGGGCGTCGCTGACCCGCAGGCTGGAAGCCGATCTCGACGCAACCTCCGAATTCATCGCCGTCGAAGCCGTGCTGCTCGGGCGTCAGGCCATGGGCGAGGCGATGCAGCATGGCCTGTTCCGGGATCGCTGGCGCATTCGCCATGGCGGCCGGCTGGTACATGCCGAAGAGCTGCTGCTTGCGGGTGAAGTGGCGGAGCTGACTGCAAAACCGGCGGTGCTTGCCGGGCAGGTGGCCTTTGCCACGCTTCTTTATATCGGGCCACTGGCCGAGGCGCTTTTGCCTAAAATCCGGGCTATTGCCGGTGAAAGCGGCGGCGCCAGCGAATGGCAGGGCAAGCTTGTCGTGCGCGTGTCCGCCGCCGACGGTTTCTCCCTTAGAAAAATACTTTTTCCGATCATTTCGCTCTTGCGAAACGGCGCGCCAGTGCCGAAAGTCTGGAATCTGTAAAGCTCCGGATCGCCCGTTACCGGCGACCTTCCGGGGTCTGTCAAACAAGTCGGATCAGCCCCCGAAACGCTGTGTTTTGCGGGGCAGGTGCGAAAGCTGCGGGACGACGATGAACCTTACTCCGAGAGAAAAAGACAAGCTGCTGATTTCCATGGCCGCCATGGTGGCGCGCCGCCGGCTGGAGCGTGGCGTGAAGCTGAATTACCCGGAAGCGATTGCGCTGATTACCGATTTCGTTGTCGAGGGCGCCCGCGATGGTCGCGCGGTGGCCGACCTGATGGAAGCCGGCGCGCATGTCATTTCCCGCGATCAGGTGATGGAGGGCATCGCCGACATGATCCATGACGTGCAGGTGGAAGCAACATTTCCCGACGGCACCAAGCTTGTGACCGTTCACGAACCGATACGCTGAGGGGGGACGATATGGCGCTGGAGCTTCGGCCCAATTGCGAATGCTGCGACCGTGATCTTGCCCCCGACAGCCGGGATGCGATGATCTGCTCGTTCGAATGCACCTTTTGCGCCGATTGCGCGACCGATGTACTCAAAGGCGCCTGCCCGAATTGCGGCGGCGAGCTGGTTCGCAGGCCCATCCGCCCGGCGGCCAAACTCGTCAACAATCCGGCATCGACGACACGGGTGCTGAAGGCTGAAGGCTGCGCGGCAGCCACCGCTGCTTGAGAGAGACAAAGGGGAGCACCATGAAACCAGGCGAAATCATTCCCGCAGAGGGCACCATCGAACTCAATGCCGGCCAGCCGACGGTGACGATCGAAGTTGCCAATACCGGTGACCGGCCGGTGCAGGTGGGCAGCCATTACCATTTCTTCGAGACCAATGCGGGTCTTGTCTTCGACCGCGATAAGGTGCGCGGCATGCGTCTCGACATTCCGGCTGGTACTGCGGTTCGTTTTGAACCCGGCCAGAAACGGGAAGTGACGCTGGTGCCGCTTTCCGGCAAGCGTGAGGTTTACGGGTTTCGTCAACAGATCATGGGGAGGTTATGAGATGGCGACGGCACATTATCACGGAAGTTGCCAATGCGGCGACGTGAGCTTCGAGGTCGATGCCGATCTCGACCACACGGTCGTGTGCAATTGCTCGCGCTGCAAGCGCTTGGGCTCGACGCTTGCCTTTGCGCCGCGCGAAAAATTCACCCTGCTTTCCGGCGACGACAAGCTGACGGAATATCTCTTCAACAAGCACAAGATCCATCATCTGTTCTGCTCCACCTGCGGCATTGAGAGTTTTGCCTATGCCGATGGGCCGGATGGGACGCCGATGGTGGCGGTGAATACCAATTGCCTTGATGGTGTCGATCCGCGTGCGCTGAAGCCGCAGGCTTTCGATGGCGCGGCTGCCTGAGTGATGGCCATGACTTCGCAAAAACTCTGTTTCGGTGTGGCCGTCCTGCTGTCTCTTGCGGCGTCTTCCGCATTTGCCGATGACGCGCCCGATTGTACCTCGCCGCAAACGCAGGCCGATATGACCATCTGCGCCGGCAAGGATTACGAAAAGGCCGACAAGCAGTTGAACGCCGCCTACCAGAAGGTTCGCAAGCAGCTTGCCGAGCGTGACAAGACGGCAGACGAGAGCGGCAAGGGTGCCGTGGATGCATTGGTTGCCGCCCAGCGTGCCTGGGTGGCGTTTCGCGATGCCAATTGTGATGCCTTCGGGTTTCAGGCGCGTGGCGGCACGATGGAGCCGATGCTGGTTTCCTCATGCCTGGCCGATATGAGCAACAAGCGCGCTGATGAATTGCGCCAGTTGTCCGAAGGTTTCTGAACGGTATGGGGCGGCGGATCATGATTGTCGGAAACGGAGAAATGCCGCAGGGCGTGGCTGATCTCATCGACCTTTCCGACATTGTCATCCGCTTCAACGATTGCCGTTCGCTGGGCGCTGGCGGCAGCCGCACGGATGTGGTGGCCGTTTGCAACACCGGCCGGCCCGGCCGCGAGATGAGCGAAGGGGCCGCGTGGCGCGACAATGAGGGGGTGCAGCAGGCTTCCGCCATCTGGTCGGTGCGCGATCCCGCGAAATTTTCGCAGATGGAGCCGGATATCCGCGCTCGCTGGCCCGAACTGACCGATTTTTGTGCCGATTATACCGCCGGTTTCGCAGCATTAGCCGAAGATACCGGCAAGAGCCACCTCGTCATTCCGCGCGGGGTGCATGAGCGGCTTGATCACGCATTGCAGGTCTATGCGCCGGCCCCTTACGTCTGCCCGAGCACCGGGCTTCTTGCCATTGCCCATGTTCTGGAGACCGTGAGCGGCGGTGATGACGAGGTGGCGATTGCGGGCTTTGGTCATCATGGCTGGAACGGGCATCCGTTTGCCGCCGAAAAACAGCTTGTAGAGGCCCTCACACACGAGGGCCGGCTGACACGAATTTCTCCCATATCGATTTTCTCCGCGTCCGAAGGAGCCTGAACCCATGCCTTACAAGATTTCCCGCGCCGCCTATGCCGGCATGTTCGGCCCGACCGTCGGCGACAAGGTGCGTCTTGCCGATACCGAACTCTTTATCGAGATCGAAAAGGACTACACGACCTATGGCGAGGAAGTGAAATTCGGCGGTGGCAAGGTCATTCGCGACGGCATGGGCCAGAGCCAGGCGACGCGGGCCGAGGGCGCTGTCGATACCGTCATCACCAACGTCGTCATCGTCGACCATAGCGGCATCTACAAGGCGGATGTAGGCCTGAAGAACGGGCGCATCCACGCCATCGGCAAGGCGGGCAATCCCGATACGCAGCCGGGCGTGACGATCATCGTCGGCCCTTCGACGGAGGCGATTGCCGGCGAAGGCAAGATTCTGACTGCCGGCGGCATGGATGCGCATATCCACTTCATCTGCCCGCAGCAGATCGAGGAAGCGCTGATGAGCGGCGTTACCTGCATGCTGGGTGGCGGTTCCGGCCCCGCGCATGGCACGCTTGCCACCACCTGCACCGGCGCGTGGCACATCGAGCGGATGATCGAGAGCTTCGATGCTTTCCCGATGAACCTCGCCTTGGCGGGCAAGGGCAATGCTTCGTTGCCCGCGCCGCTGGAAGAGATGATCCTTGCCGGTGCCTCATCGCTGAAGTTGCACGAGGACTGGGGCACGACACCCGCCGCCATCGACAATTGCCTGACGGTGGCTGACGAATATGACGTGCAGGTGATGATCCACACCGATACGCTGAACGAGAGCGGTTTCGTGGAAGACACGGTTGCCGCCATCAAGGGCCGTACCATCCATGCCTTCCACACCGAAGGGGCAGGCGGTGGCCATGCGCCTGATATCATCAAGGTCTGCGGCAATCCGAACGTCATCCCGTCTTCCACCAACCCGACGCGGCCCTACACCATCAATACGCTAGCCGAACATCTGGATATGCTGATGGTGTGCCACCACCTGTCGTCGTCCATCCCTGAGGATATCGCCTTTGCCGAAAGCCGCATCCGCAAGGAAACCATTGCGGCGGAGGATATTCTCCACGATATCGGCGCGTTCTCGATCATTTCCTCCGACAGCCAGGCCATGGGCCGTGTCGGCGAAGTGGCGATCCGCACCTGGCAGACGGCTGACAAGATGAAGCGCCAGCGAGGCCGTCTGAAAGAAGAGACCGGCGAAAACGACAATTTCCGCGTCCGCCGTTACATCGCCAAATATACCATCAACCCGGCCATCGCGCAGGGCGTCAGCCATGAGATCGGCTCCATCGAAGTCGGCAAGCGCGCCGATCTGGTATTGTGGAACCCGGCATTCTTCGGCGTGAAGCCGGAAATGGTGTTGCTCGGCGGTTCCATCGCTGCGGCACCGATGGGCGATCCGAATGCCTCCATTCCCACGCCGCAGCCGATGCATTACCGCCCGATGTTTGCCGCCTATGGCAAGCTGCGCACCAATTCCTCGGTCACTTTCGTGTCTCAGGCGTCGCTGGATGCCGGCCTTGCGGGGCGTCTCGGTGTTGCCAAGAAGCTGATGGCGGTGAAGAACGTGCGCGGCGGCATTTCCAAGGCGTCGATGATCCACAATTCGCTGACCCCGCATATCGAGGTCGACCCGGAAACGTATGAGGTGCGCGCCGATGGCGAGCTTCTGACCTGCGAACCGGCGACGGTGCTGCCGATGGCGCAGCGTTATTTCCTGTTCTGACGGCGTTTCGTGGTGAGATTTATCACAAGGTGGATCGGCGGTGGCCTGCTGCTGATCATCCTGCTTCTTGTGCTCGGCACCGTCGTGCCGCGACCCTTTTTTGCCGATGAAACAAGCGGCGTGAGGGATCGCGAGATATTGCTGTTATCCAACCCGATCCATACCGATATCGCCCTGCCTGTTGATGACGATCTGCGGCGGGTCTTTTCCGAATTGCAGGAGGGCGGTATCGCGGTCAACCATCCGGCTGCTGCCTATCTGGTGTTCGGCTGGGGTGGCCGGTCGTTTTACATACAGACGCGGACATGGGCCGACCTGAAGCCGATGCCGGTCGTGCGCTCTCTGACATTCGACCAGTCGGTGATGCATGTGGATGTGACGGGGGATTTTCCCGCCGACCTTGCCGGGGTGAAGCGCCTTCGCATTTCGGAAGCGGGATATCAGCGACTTGTGGCGGGCATTCGTGCGAGCTTCCTGCGGGACAATGGCAAAGTTCGGCTTATCCCCGGTGCTTCCTACAGCCTGACGGATGGGTTTTTCGAGGCGAATGGCTGGTTCAATGCGCTGGCCGGCTGCAACACGTGGTCTGCCGCCATGTTGCGGCAAGCCGGCATTCGCACCGGCTGGTGGACACCGTTGCCGCCACTGTTGCGCTGGTCGGTAGCGCTGCACAATTGATCTTCCCGCGGTGCGACGTTTCGTTGATTTGACGTCTGGTAATCCGATTTTTATGCTGCACCGCAGCGCATCTTGCGCTAAAGAAACGGCAAAAGAATTCCGTGCGGATCGGTCCCAAGCGATCCGTGCAAAACGCCAGAAAATTGAAGACAGATCAGGAGACAAGACATGCTCGGCAAAAAAGTGCCCGCCGTTACCTTCCGCACGCGTGTTCGCGACGAGGCCGTTGGTGGCCCCAATCCTTTCCGTTGGCAGGACATGACCTCCGACGATTACTTCAAGGGCAAAAAGGTCGTTCTCTTCTCCCTGCCCGGCGCTTTCACGCCGACCTGCTCGACCTACCAGCTTCCCGATTTCGAAAAGCTCGCGGGCGAATTCCGCGCGCTCGGCGTCGATGAAATCTATTGCCTGTCGGTCAACGACGCCTTCGTGATGAATGCATGGGCAAAGGGCCAGAACCT
The DNA here is from genome assembly GCF_900215635.1 of Rhizobium sp. AN6A. NCBI lineage: Bacteria > Pseudomonadati > Pseudomonadota > Alphaproteobacteria > Hyphomicrobiales > Rhizobiaceae > Rhizobium > Rhizobium sp. AN6A. Next base: position 549,083 of record NZ_OCNC01000004.1, on the reverse strand, counting down.
CGAAAACGTAAAGGTCATTCCTGACGGTTCGGGCGAGTTCACCCGCAAAATGGGCATGCTGGTCGCCAAGGACAATCTCGGTTTCGGCATGCGCTCCTGGCGTTACGCCGCCGTCATTAACGACGGTCTGGTGGAGCAGTGGTTCGAGGAAGAGGGCTATTGCGACAATAGCGATACCGACCCTTACGGCGTTTCCTCGCCGCAGAACATTCTGGAAAACCTGAAAAGCCGCGTTGCGGCCTGATTGCGGTTTATTCTTTTGACAAGGCCCGGCAGCGATGCCGGGCTTTTTCGTTTTCCGAGACGCGTTCGATCTGAAAACACGCCTTGAAATCGGCCGGGCTATCCGTCAACAATCGGAACCCCAAGACTGTTTCTGAAATGGATCATCCCATGCTGCGCGTCACGTCCTATCACCCCGCCGGAACTCCAGCCGACGAACCTTCCGGTTATGTCACTCTCGCGCATGACCAGCGGCATCTGCGCCGCAAGCTGCTGCATTTGCAGAATGACGAGATGGTGATGCTGGATTTGAAGGAAGCCGTGCTGTTTGCCCATGGCGACCTGCTGGTGGTGGAGAACGGTGATCTGGTGGAGGTTCGCGCTGCGGACGAAAAGCTGTTCGAAATCAAGGCGAAGGACCGTCTTCACCTGATCGAGCTTGCCTGGCATCTGGGCAACCGGCACCTTTCGGCGCAGATTGAGGAAGAGCGTATTCTCATCCTGCGTGACCACGTGATCCGCGCCATGCTGGAAGGTCTTGGCGCAACAGTGCGTGATGTGGAAGAACCTTTCCAGCCGGCGCGCGGTGCCTATCACGCCCATGGCGGTCATTCCCACGGGCACGGCCATGATCATGGCCACCATCACGACCACGGTTGAGGCGTGAGCGAAGATCGTGGCGTTGCCGCGCTGCTGCGGCTCATGGCCTGGATGTCGCCTGCCTTTCCCATCGGCGGTTTTTCCTATTCCGGCGGCCTTGAAAAGGCGGTGGAGGACCGGCGCGTCCGTGATGCCGCCGGTCTTTACGGCTGGGTGGAGGTGCTTCTGCGTTCCGGCAGTCTGTGGAACGATGCGGTATTTCTGGCTGATGCCTGGCGAAGCTCGCGGGATGCCATCGCGCTGAGTGAAGCGGCGGATCTGGCTCGCGCGCTCGCCGGTTCTGCGGAGCGCTACCGCGAGACGGTGCTTCTCGGCGATGCCTTCGTTGCCGCCGCCGGCGCCTGGCCGCATGCGGTTCTGGAGCTGTTGCCGAAAGAGGTTCCTTATCCAGTTGCCATAGGTGCGGTGGCGGCGGGGCATGGCGTGCCGCTTCGGGAAACGGTTGCTGCTTTCCTGCATGCCGGTGTTTCGCAGATCGTCTCCGCCGGTATTCGTCTTGGTGTCGCGGGGCAGAAGGATGGCGTCGCCATTCTCGCCGCCAGCGAGGCGATAATCGGCGAAATGGCGGCACGGGCGGTGCAATCCACGCTCGACGATCTCGGCAGCGCCACTGTTATCGCCGACACGGCAGCCATGCGGCACGAGATGCAGGGAACGCGGCTTTTTCGCTCCTGAGTATCTCGCCGCAATGCAGCATTACCGCCCTTGAAGCGGTCGTGTGAAGCGTTATGGTGGGAAAACATCAAAGCATATTGAAGGGAACATGGTTGTGACATCGGGCATGAAATCGGGCAATGGTCCGCTGCGCGTCGGCATTGGCGGGCCGGTCGGTTCCGGCAAGACCGCGCTGACGGAAAAGCTTTGCAAGGCGATGAGCGCCGATTATTCCGTCGCCGTCGTCACCAACGATATCTACACCAAGGAAGATGCGGAAGCGCTGGTGCGCATGCAGGCGCTGCCTTCCGAGCGTATCGTTGGAGTGGAGACGGGCGGATGTCCGCATACCGCCATCCGTGAAGATGCGACGATCAATCTGCAGGCGATTGCCGGTCTCAATGCGCGCTTTCCCGATCTCGATGTTGTCTTCATCGAATCCGGTGGCGACAATCTTGCGGCGACCTTCTCGCCCGATCTTGCCGACATCACCATCTATGTGATCTCCGTCTGCCAGGGCGAGGAAATTCCGCGCAAGGGCGGGCCGGGCATCACCCGCTCGGACCTGCTGGTCATCAACAAGAAAGACCTTGCTCCTTACGTCGGCGCTGATTTGACGGTGATGGACAGTGACGCCACGCGCATGCGCAATGCCATGCCTTTCGTCTTTACCGACATGAAGCGCGGCGAGGGTGTCGATCGCATCGTCGGTTTCCTGAAAGAGCAGGGCGGTCTCTAAGACATGACCACCCCCCTCCGTTTTGGTCTCTATGACGTCTCCCGTTTTGTCGATGGTGTTTACAAGGCGCCCGTCGGCCACCTCATCCACCGGCAGGGCGCGGATGCGCTGGCGGCGGCGCTTGCCGGGTACGAGGGCGAAACGGTGGATATGGACGTCAACTGTTTTGTGCTGTCAGGGCCTGATGGTATTTCACTGATAGACACCGGTTGCGGCACGGCCTGGGGGCCGACCTACGGCCATGCCCATGCGGGGATGATTGCCGCAGGGATTCAGCCTGATGATGTCAGCCGTGTTATCCTCACCCATATTCACGGCGACCATGCGCTGGGACTTATCGACGGCGACCAGCCTTATTTTCCCAATGCGGACATATGGGTGCCCGAGGCCGATCTTGCCTTTTTCACCAGCGAGGATGCGCGCAAGACATTGCCGCCTGCGCGGCAGGGCGCTTTCGATATTGCCGCCCGGCTGCTCGACATTTGTGGGGCCATGCTGCGGCCAATCCCAACTGGCAGAATTGCCGAGGGTATTGAGGCCATCGCCATGCCCGGCCATACGCCTGGCCATACCGGCTATCTCATCGGTAATGGCGATGACCGGCTGTTATTGTGGGGCGATGTGCTGCATGTGAGCGCGTTGCAGGCGGACGATCCGGGTATCGGTTTCGTCTATGATATCGATTCCGAAACTGCCTATTCGACACGTCTCAATGCGCTGACCCAGGTTGCCGATCACGGCTGGCTGGTTTCCGGCGGCCATCTCGGCGGGTTTTTCCGCATCGAGCGAGAGGGCGATCGCTTCCGCTTCGTGCCGCAGCCGGTCTGATATCCGGCTGGACAAAAAATTGGAGGACGGGATACCCGCAGGCGTCCCGTCCTCTTCCTCTCCCCGGTACTTCTTCAAATCTGCTTCAGCGCCGCGACATCATTGACCTGCACGATGCGGCCGCGAACGGTGACGCCCGCCTTTTTCAGTGCGGAGAAAGCGCGCGACAGCGCTTCCGGCGCAAGGCCGAGCTTGCCGGCGAGCAGGCTTTTCTGGAACGGCAGACGCAGCGAAAAGGACGTAGCGTCGCGCGGCCCCTGATTGATCAGGTAATGGGCAACGCGTTGCGGCGCGGTTTGCAGCCGGTCGTTGGCAATGCAATCCATGGTGCCGAGCAGGCTGTTGGAGAGGCAGCGCATCACGGCCTTGGCGATTGCCGGTTCCTGATCCACAAGGCTGCGGATTCTTGCCAGCTCGAAACGCGCCACGGTGCAGCTTTCCGCCGCCTGCGCGCTGTAACGATAGCTGTCGCTGCCGAAGATCAGGCATTCGTTGAAGGTGTCGCCCGGACCGCTGACACGCACATCCGCCTCGCGCCCGTGCCTGTCAAGCCGGTAAAGGCGGACATACCCCGACAGCACGCAGTAGAAATGTTGCGCTGCCTCGCCTTCCTTGAAGAGCACATGGCGGGCATTGAGATTGGTGACGGTTGCCGCCTCCATCAGTTTCAACGCCGCCGCTTCATCCGCAATCCCTATCAGGGGCACGCGCAGCAGAATGTTCCTGTCCCTGTTGCTCAGCTTTACGGTCTTGTTCACGTCCATCCGGCTCCCGCTCAAACCTTTTGCCGGGTTGTCCGAAGCGATACGAAACCGGGGATGTTCCTTTTCCCTCACGCCTATCTGAAAAGAGCTCATCGCATTATCCTTCGACCGGCAATTCCCGATGCGAGGGAGATTAGCAGTTCACCTGAAAAGCGAATTGATTTCGATCAAATGGGTTTGGCGTTGGTGTGCGGGGAGTAGGGAAATGTGGAGCAAGTGGGTGCGGCATATCTCTTCTCCCCGGCGTGGAGAAGAAACCAGCCGCAACGCAGTCGCGACCAAGCAAACTCACCACAAAAGGAAACGCCGGGTACTGGACCCGGCGTTTCAACTTTCACTCGGCGGCGAGCGGCGGCAGCCGCAATATATTGCTGCCCTTGTCACCGGATTTTTCACCGGAGCCTTTTTCCATTCCGGCAACGCGCGCTTCCAGCGAGGAGAGCGCCAGGCTGTTTTCGCGGGCGATCTCCGAAAGTTTTTCGTTGGATAGCGACTCTTCCTCCTCTTCCTTCTTGCCGACGAAGCGGCCGAAGAGGTGGGCGAGCAGGCGCGACAGATCATCCATGATCAGGAAGAAGGCGGGGACCACGATCAGGGACAGCACCGTGGAGACGATGATGCCACCGATCACCGCAATCGCCATCGGCGCGCGGAAGGAGCCGCCTTCGCCGACGCCAAGTGCCGAGGGCAACATGCCCGCCGACATGGCGATCGAGGTCATGATGATCGGGCGGGCGCGCTTGCGGCCGGCCTCCACCATGGCATGCACCCGTTCCATGCCGTGCCGGCGCATTTCAATGGCGAAGTCCACCAGCAGGATGGCGTTTTTCGTCACGATACCCATCAGCATCAGAATGCCGATGAGAACGGGCATGGAAAGCGCGTTCTGCGTGATGATGAGCGCCACGGCCACGCCGCCAATGGCGAGCGGCAGTGAGAACAGGATGGTGAAGGGCTGGATGATATCCTTGAACAGAAGGATAAGCACCACCAGCACCAGCAGCAGGCCGAGCAACATGGCGTTGACGAAGCCCTGCTGCATTTCGCCCTGCACCTTGGCATCACCGCTTTCGGCAAGGCGAACGCTTGCCGGCAGTTCGGTTTCCGAAACGATCCGCTTGAACTCCGCCGTCGATGTATCGAGTGCCGTGCCGAACGGTACATCGGAGCCGATGGAGACGACGCGGTTGCGGTCGTTGCGCTTGATCGAGCTTGGACCTTCCGAATAGTCGATATCGGCAACACTGTAGAGCGGCACCAGCGAACCGGATGCGGTCTTGATCTTCAGCGCGCGGATGGTGGCGAGGTCACGGCGGGTATCGATGGATGCCTGCACGCGGATCGGGATCTGCCGGTCGTCCAGCGAGATTTTCGTCAACTGTGCGTCGATGTCACCGATGGTGGCGACACGCACCGTCTGCGAAATCTGCTGCGGCGTGATGCCGAGGCGGGCGATCTCGTCCTTGCGCGGGCGGATCTGCAGTTCAGGACGGGGAAGCGCTCCCTCCGAGCTGACATTGGCAAGGATGGGCGAGGCGCGCAGGCGGCTTTCGAGAATGCCGACAGCGTCGTTCAGATCCTTTTCGTTGGACGAGAGGAAGTTGAAGCTCAGTTCGCGTTCCGCGCGGTCGTTCAGCTTGATGATACGCACATCCGGAATGCTGTGGACCTTGGCGAAGATATCCCGCTCCACATCCCACTGCGGACGGACACGGCCCTTTTCTTCCACCTTCGGAAGATATTGGCCGATAAGCGGAATGGAACCCAGCCCCTTATTGACCACCAGCTTGAGCAGCGAATGGTCGATATGCTGGAGAATGACGTTGACGGTGGCGCGGCGAAGCTCCAGATCGCCCTTGGGCGAGGCGCCGCCGAGGATGAAGACGCTTTCCACACCGTTGATATCGCGGATGGCGTGGAAGATTTCTGTCGTCGTTCGATCTGTCTCGTCCAGCGTCGCATTGGGCGGCAGTTCCACCGAAAGCGTCACGCGCGAGGCGTCGTCCGGCGGCAGGAAGCTGCCCGGCACCTGGCTTAGAAGCATGACGGAAGCAATGAGGAAGCCGATGGCGCCGACCAGCGTCAGGTAACGCGCCCACCATTTGGAGGTGGTGGCGGAAACCATGCGCGTATAGGCTTTCATCAGCCAGCCGTCATTGTCGGCATGGTCGTCCATCGCGTCTTCGGCGCGCATCAGGTAGGCGGCCATCAGGGGCGTGATGAGACGGGCGACCGCCAGCGAGAAGAACACCGAGAACGCGACCGTCAGACCGAACTGGATAAAGTACTGGCCGGGAATGCCGGGCATGAACGACACGGGCACGAAGACGGCGATGATGGTGAAGCTGGTGGCGATGACGGCAAGGCCGATTTCGTCTGCGGCTTCCAGCGATGCGCGATACGGCGTCTTGCCCATCTTGATGTGGCGGGCGATGTTCTCGATTTCCACGATGGCGTCGTCCACGAGAATACCCGTGGCGAGCGTCAATGCGAGGAAGCTGACGAGGTTAAGCGAGAAGCCCATGATGTCCATGATCCAGAATGTCGGGATCGCGGAGAGCGGCAGGGCCACGGCGGCAATCAGGGTAGCGCGCCAGTTCCTGAGGAACAGCAGAACCACGATGACGGCGAGGACCGCGCCTTCGATCAGCGTATCGAGCGCTGCCGTATAGTTGCCATAGGTGAAGTAGACGGCGTCATCGACCATCTGGATCGCGACGTCGGGATGGTCCTTGCGGACCTGATCGAGGCTTTCAGCCACGGTTTTGGCGACCGAAACCTCGCTGGCGCCCTTGGAGCGGAACACCGCAAAGGTAACGGCGGGGTTGCCGTTGAAGCGCGAGAAGGACTTCTGCTCCTCATAGGTGTCCGTGACGGTGCCGAGTTCGGCGAGCTTCACGAAACGGCCATTGGAGAGCGCGATGGTTGTGTTGGCAAGCTGGGTGACGTCGCGGGTGTCGCCGAGCGTGCGGATCGTCTGTTCGTTGCCGCCAACCTGGCCGCGGCCGGAGCCGAGGTCGATATTGGTGCCGCGCAGCTGGCCGTTCACTTCGCTTGCGGTGATGCCGTAGGCGTCGAGCTTTTCGGGGCTGAGCGAAACGCGCACTTCGCGGTCGGCGCCGCCGTAACGGTCGACCTTGCCGATGCCGGACTTGCCCTGCAGCGAACGCTTGATGGTGTCATCCACGAACCAGGACAGTTCTTCCAGCGTCATGTTCGGCGAGGAGACGGCAAAGGTCTGAATTGCCTGGCCTTCCACGTCGATCTTGCTGACAACAGGCACTTCGATATCGGACGGCAGATCGCTGCGGATCTTGTCGATGGCGTCCTTGACGTCCTGAACCGCCTCTTCCGTCGGCTTTTCGATGCGGAAGACAACGGTCGTCAGCGACTGTCCGTCGGTGACGGTCGACTGGATTTCGTCGACGCCGCTGATGGCGGCGACAGCGTCTTCGATCTCCTTCGTCACCTGCATTTCCAGCTCGGACGGCGAAGCGCCGCTCTGGGTCACGGTAACGGCAACGACGGGAACGTCGATATTCGGGAAACGGGTGATCGGCAGGGCGTTGAAGGCCTGAATGCCGAGGAACATCAAAAGCGCGAAGCCGAGAAGCGGCGCAATCGGGTTACGGATTGACCATGCGGAGAAGTTCATTTCATTCCCTCAGTCAGTTGGACGCAGCCGTCTGGGCTTCCACCGGTCTTATCCGGTCACCATCACGCACGAATGCTCCAGCTTTCTCGACAACCTTGTCACCAGCGGCAAGTCCGCTGACAATCTCGATGAAACCGCTGTCTTCAATGCCGGTCTCGATCTTCACCTGCTTGACGATGTCGCCTTCCACCTTGCGGGTGGTTGAGCCTTCACGCCCGGAGGTGACGGCCGAAAGCGGCAGGGCAAGCGCGTTCGTCTCTTTTACGATGATCTCCGCGCTGGCATACATGCCCGACCGCGCCGGGCTGTCCGTCGGCAGCACCACATGCACGGAACCGAGGCGCGTTGCCGGATCGACAGTCGGCGAGACGAGACGCACCTTGCCCTCAATTTTTTGGGCTCCGCCGGCAACCGTCAAGAAAGCTTTCTGGCCGACCTTCACCCGCTGGATGTCGGTCTCGGAAAGATCGGCGACGAGCTCGATCGCGCCGTCCTTGATGATCGTGAAAAGCGGGTTTCCGGCGCCGCTGGCGATGGCGCCGACTTTGGCATTCTTGGCGGAAACGATGCCGGTGACGGGGGTTTTCACACCCGTGCGCGTCAGTTTCAGATTGATGTCGTCGATCTGCGCGTCCACGACCTTGATGTCTGCCTCTCCGGCGGAAACGGTCTGTTTGGCGGCATCAAGACGTGCCTGCGCAACCTGGGCAGCGGCCTCGGTCTTTTCCGTCTCGGAGACGGAACCGGAACCGCTCTGGCCGAGCTTGGCGGCGCGGTCGCGCTGGCGAAGGGCATCGGCCTTGTTGGCCTCAGCCTCCAGAACCTGCGCCTTGGATTGCGCAACGGCGGCCTGCGCCTTGGCCCTGTTGGCCTCAAGCTGGCTTTTTTGCAGGAGAAGACTGTCCGAGGAAAGCACGGCCAGAACCGCATTGGCCTCGACCCTGTCGCCGATATCGACGTTCAGTTCGTCGATCGACAGGCCGTCGACCAGCGGCTGTACATAAATTTCGTCCACGGGCCTGATGGTGCCGGTGGCGATGATGCGGTCCACGAGATCGCGTGTTGCGGCATGCGCGACGATGATGGAAGGCAGGTTCTGCTGTTTGACCGGTTCCGGCACTTCTCCCTCGGCCACGGCCGAAAATGGCAGGGCCGTTGCGGAAAGAAGAAGGAAAACAAAGCGGTTAAACGTGACTTTATGCTGCATGTGTCTTGGCTCGCGCAATATTCGATCGCATGTCCTTCAGCCTGAAGGCGTGTTTTAAAAGGTCATGCGGCAACGAATGTGAAACAAGGGATCACAATACTTCCTTCTCGATCCTCCCGATTCAAACGCCCCTCAACGCGAATCTTAAGCACCTTTGCCTCGTGCTTTTTTACAAGATCAAATTCGGCAGTCTTGTTGGCGGGGACTCTAATTGTTGTTGTTATACAAATCAATCCGCATAGCCTCGAGGGTTGATATACATTTTTGTATATGGCAGAGTGTTGTAATTCATCAAACGGGTCACCAGCACGCAAAAAAACGCGCGGCGATGGCCGCGCGTTTCCATGTTTTCGGCTTCGACGTGACTATTTCAGCGCCGCATCGGTGATTTCGGTGGTGTAGGCGCCTGTCGGCTCCTTGGTGATGACGGGATCGGAACCGCCGCCGAGCAGCGTCTTGACGGTGCGCTCGTAGTCCGCCTTGTCCAGCGCGCCCTTCGAGCCGGCGGTCAGCTTGGCGACTTCGCCCATCATGCGCTTCTGGTGCTTTTCGGTCTGGGCGCCGGAGGCGTCATTTTCAAGAACGATACCTGCTGCATCGTCAGGGTGTTCTTCCGCCCACTTCCAGCCCTTCATGGAAGCGCGGACAAATTTGACCATGTCTTGCTTGAACTTGGCGTCCTTCAGCTTGTCTTCGAGAACATAGAGCCCGTCCTCCAGCGTTGCGACGCCTTCGTCCTCATATTTGAAGGTGACGAGTTCCTCCGGCTTGATGCCGGCATCAATGACCTGCCAGTATTCATTATAGGTCATGGTGGAAATGCAGGCGGCCTGCTTTTGCAGCAGCGGATCGACGTTGAAACCCTGCTTGAGGACGGTGACGCCATCCGCGCCGCCGGTGGTCGGGATTTTCAGGTGCGCCATCCACGACAGGAACGGATATTCGTTGCCGAAGAACCAGACGCCGAGCGTCTTGCCCTTGAAATCTTCCGGCTTGGTAATGCCGGTTTCCTTGAGGCAGGTCAGCATCATGCCTGATGTTTTGAACGGCTGGGCGATGTTGACGAGCGGCACGCCCTTTTCGCGGGTGGCGAGTGCCGATGGCATCCAGTCGACGATCACATCCGCGCCACCGCCGGCCAGAACCTGCGCAGGCGCAATATCCGGTCCGCCCGGCTTGATATCGACATCGAGGCCTTCGGCTTCATAAAAGCCCTTGTCCTTGGCGACGTAATAACCGGCGAACTGCGCCTGGGTGACCCATTTCAGCTGCAGGGTGATCTTGTCGGCCGCCTGAGCCTCAAATGCGCTCAGAAGTGACGCGCCGGCAAGAAGCATGGAGGCAAGTTTCATTTTCATCGCTGTTCCCTTTTTCGTTATTTACGTTCGTCCCCCACGGACGGACGGATGCCAGAAGGTGACGGCGCGCTCGATGAGCGCCACCAGACCGTAAAATCCTGAGCCTGCGAGCGCCGCTACAGCGATTTCTGCCCAGACCATATCGACATTGCTGCGGCCCATTTCCGCCGAGATGCGGAAACCCATGCCGACGATGGGCGTGCCGAAGAATTCCGCGACGATGGCGCCGATCAGCGCCAGTGTGGAATTGATCTTCAGCGCGTTGAAGATGAAGGGCCAGGCGGCGGGCAGGCGCAGTTTCAGCAACGTCTGCCCCCAGCCTGCGGCATAGGTGCGCATCAGGTCGCGTTCCATGTGGCTGGAGGCGGCAAGCCCTTGAACCGTGTTCACCAGCATCGGGAAAAACGTCATGATGACGACGACAGCCACTTTCGACTGCCAGTCGAAGCCGAACCACATGACCATGATCGGCGCGATGCCGACCACAGGCAAAGCGGAGACGAAATTGCCGATGGGCAGCAGCCCGCGCTGGAGGAAGGGCGAACGATCGATGAGGATGGCGACGATGAAACCGAGGCCGCAGCCGAGCACATAACCTGTCAGCACCGATTTGAGGAAGGTCTGGCGGAAATCCGCCCAGAGGATCGGTAGCGAGCCGAGAAGGCGGGCGAGGATGGCGCTCGGGGCAGGCAGCAGGATGGGCGGGACGGAGAAGCCGCGCACCACACCTTCCCATAGCGCGAGAATGGCCAGCCCGAAGAGAAGCGGCACGGCCATGCGGCTCATTCGCTTTGCCGCCTGTGATGCGAAGGTGTGGCGCACCAGCCATTCATTGGAGGCCCAGGCGGCAAGCCACAACAGGATCGCGCCAATAAACCAGACGGGATTTGTCATGGCCGCGCTCCCATTCTCTTGAGGACGGCTGCGTGGGCGATGCCGATGATCGAGACCAGAATGGCGGCCACACCGGCGGCCATGAACAGCGCTGCCCATATCTGCACCGTCTGGCCGTAATAGGAGCCGGAGAGCAGACGCGCACCGAGGCCAGCGACAGCGCCCGTCGGCAATTCGCCGACGATGGCCCCCACCAGCGCAATCGCGATGGCGATCTTCAGCGAGGTGAAGAGATAGGGCAGGGCAGACGGCCAGCGCAGCTTCCAGAAGATTTGTGCGGGCGAGGCATTATAGGTGTGCATCAGGTCGAGCTGGATGGTTTCGGGGCTTCTGAGGCCCTTCACCATGCCGACGACAATCGGGAAGAACGAGAGATAGGTGGAAATCAGCGCCTTCGGCAACAGCCCGGAAATGCCGATGGAATTCAGAACGACGATGATCATCGGCGCGACGGCAAGGATGGGGATTGTCTGGCTGGCGATGATCCACGGCATGACCGAGCGGTCCATGGCGCGGTTGTGGATGATGGCGACGGCAAGCAGGATGCCGAGCACCGCGCCGATGGCGAAACCGAGGAGCGTGGCCGAAAGCGTGACGCCTGCGTGATAAACGAGGCTGCGCTTGGAGGTGATCGCCTTGTTGACGGTGGTGTCCCACAGTTCCGCGATGATCTGGTGCGGGGCGGGGAGAACCGGGCGCTCCTGTGCGAAGGTCTGCGGCAGAAGCTCCATGAAGCTCGGCGTCTGGCCGGCGCGGTTTGCCTGATCGCGGACGAAGGGCATGTTGAGGTAGATGACAGAAAGGTGCCAGACGATGAGGATGGCGAGGAGGACGGTGAGGATGGGGAGGACGCGGTGGCGGAGGAGGGTCATTGCGGCGCCCTCGGTAGTTGGGGGTTACCCCCCTCTGTCCTGCCGGACATCTCCCCCACAAGGGGGGAGATCGATATGAGGTGATGTTTCGCCCATCTCGAAGCCTGAGATTGAAGCGATGCTAGCACGTCTTGCCGATCTCCCTCCTTGTGGGGGAGATGCCCGGCAGGGCAGACGGGGGTAATGCTGGCGCTGACCTCACCCCTCATAGCTATGCCCCGCCTTCAACCCCTCACGCACGCGATGCGCAATCGCCAGAAATTCCGGCGTCTCCCTGATCTCAAGCGGCCTTTCCCTTGGCAGCGTGGATTCGATGATATCCGTCACCCGGCCGGGCCGTGGCGACATCACGACGATCTTGGTCGAGAGATAAACGGCTTCCGGGATGGAGTGGGTGACGAAGCAGATGGTCTTGCCGGTCGTATCCCACAGTTTCAGCAGTTGCTCGTTCAGATGGTCGCGGACGATCTCGTCCAGTGCGCCGAAGGGTTCGTCCATCAACAGCAGGTCGGCATCGAAGGCCAGCGCGCGGGCGATGGAGGCGCGCTGCTGCATGCCGCCGGAAAGCTGCCATGGGTATTTCTTGCTGAAACCGCTGAGATTGACGAGATCGAGCGTGCGGTTGATGCGCTCTCTCTGTTCCGCCTTCGTATAGCCCATGATTTCGAGCGGCAGCGCAATGTTCTTTTCGATGGTCCGCCAGGGATAGAGTGCGGCGGCCTGAAAGACATAGCCGTAGGACCGGTCCTTGCGGGCGTTTTCCGGCGTGGTGCCATTGACGGTGATATCGCCGGATGTGTGCTTTTCGAGATCGGCGATCACCCGCAGGAACGTGGTTTTACCGCAGCCGGAAGGGCCGATGAAGGAGACGAACTCGCCCTTGCCCACTTCCAGATCGACATTGGAAAGCGCGTGCACCGGGCCATCGCCGGTTTCGAAGGTGAGGCCGAGATTTCTGGCGGAAACGACGGAATAGGACGAGGCTTGGTTCATCGTGGCTTGTTTCCACTTTCCGTCAGGGCTGCGCGTGCCAGCGGCAGCATACGTGTTTCCGTGAGTTTGGCGATCGGCAGATTGGAGGCGGCATCCAGATCGAGCCAGCGCACCTCCTCTATCTCCGCCCGCGGGGCAACGTCGGTATTCAGTTGGGCGACGAAGGCATGGGCCACGACCTCCACCCCTGTCTCATTGGCGGCCTCCTCCCGAAAGATGCCCTCATATCGCGCGGCATTTTCAGGAAGCGTGAGGCCGATTTCCTCGGCAAGTTCACGGTGAAGCGCCTGCTCCGGCGTTTCACCCGGATCGATCTTGCCGCCCGGCTGCATGAATTGCGTGGTGCCGCGCTTGCGCACGACAAGCATTTGCCGCCGCGCATTCAGGAGAACGGCGGCAGCGATGACGATTTCGCGTTTCGGATCGGTGCTCAAGGTCATACACCCGATGCCGGAATGCCGCTGCGTTCCACCTTGCGTGGCGCGACGAGCTCTTTCCATGTGGACAGCGCCTTGCTGACGGCGGGATAGGGATCACGGGCGACGAACGTGCCGTGACCTTCCTGCGTCTTGACCGTGCTTTCCTCGATGCTGACGATGCCGCGCGACAGGGTGAAGCGCGGTAGGCCCTTGACCTTCTGTCCTTCGAACACGTTGTAATCGATGGCCGATTGCTGGTTTGCCGCGCGGATGGTCTTTTCCCGCGCCGGATCCCAGACGACGATATCGGCATCGCTGCCGACGAGGATCGCGCCCTTTTTCGGATAGATGTTGAGGATTTTCGCAATGTTGGTGGAGGTGACGGCGACGAATTCGTTCATCGTCAGCCGCCCCGTCGCCACGCCATGTGTCCAGAGCAGCGGCATGCGATCTTCAAGCCCGCCGGTGCCATTGGGGATCTTGCGGAAATCACCGATGCCGAAGCGTTTCTGGTCGGTGGTGAAGGCGCAATGGTCGGTTGCCACGCATTGCAGCGAGCCGGAGGCGAGACCCGCCCAGAGGCTGTCCTGATGCTGGCGGTTGCGGAAGGGTGGCGACATGACCCGGCGGGCAGCATGGTCCCAGTCGGCATTGGTATATTCGCTCTCGTCTAGGATCAGGTGCTGGACAAGCGGTTCGCCATAAACGCGCATGCCGTTCTGACGCGCACGGCGGATGGCTTCATGTGCCTGCTCGCAGGATGTATGAACGACATAAAGCGGCGCACCGGCCATATCGGCGATGATGATGGCGCGGTTGGTGGCCTCACCTTCGACGGAGGGCGGCCGGGAATAGGCATGCGCTTCCGGCCCGACATTGCCTTCCGCCATCAGCTTTTCCTGCATCTGCGCGACGATATCGCCGTTTTCCGCATGCACGAAGGGAATGGCGCCAAGCTCGGCGCAGCGCGAGAAGGAGGCGAACATCTCGTCGTCATTCACCATCAACGCGCCCTTGTAGGCCATGAAGTGCTTGAACGAATTGATGCCCTTTTCCTGAACCACAGTCTTCATCTCGTTGAAGACCTGCTCGCCCCACCAGGTAACGGCCATGTGGAAGGAATAATCGCAGTTGGCGCGCGTTGCCTTGTTGTCCCATCTTTGCAGGGCATCGAGCAGCGACTGGCCGGGATCGGGCAGACAAAAATCCACCACCATGGTCGTGCCGCCGGCAAGGGCGGCACGCGTGCCACTCTCGAAATCATCGGCGGAATAGGTACCCATGAAGGGCATTTCCAGGTGCACATGCGGATCGATGCCGCCAGGCATGACGTAACATCCCGTGGCATCGAGCACTGTGCCGCCGGTCAGATCGGGTCCGATCTCGGTGATCTTGCCGCCTTCGATTTTAACATCGGCCTTGTAGGTCAGGTCGGCGGTGACGATGGTGCCGTTCTTGATGATGGTGGCGGTCATTGCACGATCTCCGCAGTTTCCAGCACGGCATGCAGCAGTACGTCGCAGCCCGCGGCGGCCCATTCGGAGGAGATGTCTTCGGCTTCGTTGTGGGAAAGACCGTCCACGCAGGGGCAGAAGATCATGGTGGAGGGTGCGACCCTTGCCGTCCAGCAGGCATCATGGCCGGCGCCGGAGATGATGTCCATATGGCTGTAGCCGAGTTTTTCGGCAGCAGCGCGCACGCGGCCCACCAGCACCGGATCGAAGGCGACGGGATCGAAATGGCCGATGGCCTCGATTGAGCAGCCGACGCCGAGTTCTTCGGCGATAACGGGCACCTCGCGTTCGAAGATGGCGCGCATGTTGTCGAGTTTCGCCTGCGAGGGGGTTCTGAGGTCGATGGTGAAAACCACCTTGCCGGGCAGGACATTGCGGGAATTGGGAGTGAAGATCATCTGGCCGACGCCGGCGACGGCGCCCGGCTGGTGGGCCATCGCCACTTCCTGCACCTTTTCAAGGATGCGGGCGGCGGCGAGGCCGGCATTGACGCGCATGGCCATCGGCGTCGAGCCGGTATGCGCTTCCTTGCCTGTCAGCGTCACTTCCAGCCACCACAGGCCCTGACCATGGGTAACGACGCCGATCTGCTTGTCTTCCGCCTCGAGGATCGGCCCCTGTTCGATATGATATTCGAAATAGGCGTGCATCTTGCGGGCGCCCACCTCTTCCTCACCCAGCCAGCCGATGCGCTTCAGCTCGTCGCCATAGGTCTTGCCGTCGGTATCGGTGCGGCTATAGGCGTAATCGAGATCGTGAATGCCGGCGAAGACGCCGGAAGCCAGCATGGCCGGGGCAAAGCGCGCCCCTTCCTCGTTGGACCAGTTGGTGACGACAACAGGGTGTTTCGTTTTTATGTTGAGATCGTTCAGGCTTCGCACGACTTCCAGTCCAGCCAGCACACCGAGAACGCCATCGAACTTGCCGCCGGTCGGCTGGGTGTCGAGATGGCTGCCGATATAGACCGGTAGTGCGTCAGGGTCCTCGCCGGGGCGGGTGGCGAACATGGTGCCCATCTTGTCGACGCCCATCGTCAGGCCGGCCGCGTCGCACCAGCTCTTGAACAGGCTGCGGCCTTCAGCATCTTCATCCGTCAGCGTGCGGCGATTATTGCCGCCGGCAATGCCGGGGCCGATTTTCGCCATGTCCATCAGACTGTCCCACAGACGGTCGCCATTGACCGTCAAGTTCTTACCCGCTGCCATGAAGTGTTGTCCTCACCTGTTTTGTTTTTATCGAAGCAAAGCTTGTGCCGTTCCCGTTTTTGCCGGTTAAGATAACAGCCATTGCCTTGTGATGGCGATGGTGGATAAATTGACCGGCTGGTAAACATTGCAAATTCGCCATGACGTCAGCAAGGGATTTTCGTGACGAATCGCACTAATTTTGCCTAAACTGTACGCGGCGATTATTTTTTAAGCATACTGTAGCGGCAATTGCACCGAAAAGAAACACAGAGAGCAGAGTATGGCCATACCGCGCGCAGCGAAAACACAGAAGCGGACCCGCATCCAGGAAGAAAAGCAGGAAGCGATTCTTGAGGCCGCGCTGAGTGTGTTTTCCACCAACGGCTTTCGCGGTTCCACCATCGACCAGATTGCCGAGGCGGCCGGCATGTCGAAACCGAACGTGCTTTATTATTTCCGCACCAAGGAGGCGATGCATCGCGCGTTGATCGAGCGGGTGCTGGATACCTGGCTGGATCCGCTCAGGGCTTTCGATGCCGAGGGCAATCCTGAGAGCGAAATCCGCTCCTATATTCGCCGCAAGCTGGAAATGTCGCGCGATTTTCCGCGCGAGAGCCGCCTGTTTGCCAATGAAATCCTGCAGGGCGCGCCACATATCGAGGATGAGCTGAAGGGTCCGCTGAAGCAACTGGTGGATGAAAAGGCGGAGGTGATCCGCGTCTGGATCAAGGCCGGGCGGATGGCGAAATGCGATCCCTATCACCTGATTTTCTCTATCTGGTCGACCACGCAGCACTATGCGGATTTCGACGTGCAGGTGCGGGCCGTGCTGGGCGACAAGAACGGTGGCGAAGGCCGGTTTGAGGATGCAGCCCGGCACCTGGAGCAGCTTTTCATGGGCGGATTGAAGATCAACAACTGATTTGGTGAGGTTCTCGCGAATATGTGATCGATTCTTTATGTCAAAACATGAGGAAAATTATCACCTTTATACTTTACTCCAAAACTCATCTTTATTATGGTGCCGGCATCCCGAACGTCGGGGCATGAAAAAATCAACCGGCAGGTGAGGGAATGGCACGCAAGGAAAAGAAGAAAGCCGAACGCGGCGGCAAGCAGGGCAAGGGCGCGCCTCAACCTGAAAAGGATGTGGCCGAACAGCAGCTTTCCGGTCCGAAGAGCTTTCTTTATGTTGGCGGTCGTGACTGTCAGGTTGCCCATCTTCGCCAGATCGCCAGCAATTTCGGCGCCGAGCTTATCCATCACGATGGCGGATTGCGTGAGGCGGTCTCGCGTATCGACACGGTTCTTCCCTCCGTCGACTGCGTTTTCTGCCCGATCGACTGTATCAGCCACGATGCGTGTCTGCGGGTGAAGTCCGGTTGCAAGAAATTCGGCAAGACGTTCATTCCGCTGCGCAATGGCAGCAAATCCAGTCTGGAGCGGGCGCTGCAGACGATGAATGAACGGACCTCGAACGATGAGCGACGAGCGCAATAATTTCAAGGATGCAGAGCAGGCGGTGGCTGAGGCCTGCCGCGTGGAGCTGCACAAGATGGCCGAACAGGGCGCCGATCCGGCCCTGACGGAGATGTATGAAGTCGTCGGCGAACGCGAGCGGCGCAACCGCGCCGCAGCTGACGGCGGCAATGTGCTGGCTTTTCCCTATCTGCGCACCCGCCAGCCGGGCGAAAAGCCGTTGTTCGAGATAGGTGAGGCGGCTCAACGTGGCCGCAACATCCTGTCGTTTCGCTGGAAACGACGTTGATGCCGATTCAGCCCCTCGGCTTCAAAAATGCACCGGCGCAGAGCACCAGCCATCCCGCGATCATGCCGAGGCCACCCAAGGGGGCCGCGTAGGGAAACAGGCTGTGACCGGAAAAATGTCTGGTGACGAGATCACCAACAAAAACCGCCGTGCCGAAGCCAAGAATCAGCCCTGCCGGAATGGCGGTTCTGATGCGGTCCGCGCCGATATGCAGTGCCACGAGCACCGGCGCATGGGCGAGCGCCATGGCCGAGGCGTTCCCCAGCATATAGGTTTCGCCGGTATGGGTGGCGGCGGCGGCAAGCATGACGCCGGCGGCACCCAAAAGGCCGCCCAGCAGCAAAATGAAGGCGCGCAATCTTTCCGTCGTCATGGGTTATTCGCTTCCTGATTTTGCATGTGAAAGGCCAGCCGCTCCACCGGTCCCCAGATGATGTCCCTGAGCTTTGGGTTGTCGATGGTCTCATCCATTGCGCGGCGAAAGCAGAGCAGCCATTCGTCCCGCTCGGCGGGTCCGATAGGGGCCACGAAATGGCGCCTGCGCAACATCGGGTGGCCGTGTTTTTCGACATAGACCGGCGGTCCGCCAAGATATCCGGTCAGATAATCGTAGAACTTGCTTTCGCTGCCGGAAAGATCGGCTGGATGGATGGCGCGGCAATGCGCCGCCTCTGGCAGGGTGTCCATCAATTCGTAGAAGCGCCGGGTCAGTGCTCTGACTGTGGCATCGCCACCTATCGCTTCATAAAGGGTAATGGTCTCGCCGCTCACATCCCGCCTCCTTGAACCCTGCGGCCCTTATCGCTTTCCGGAGCGGGAAGAGCAACAGGCAAAGACGGGATGCGACATTTGCGACACTGGGACATTCATGGTGGCCGTCCGCTTCAAGCGTTCAGCGCCATCCACTCATCCAAAGTTGCGGATGAGATCGAGGCCCTTGCTGAGCAGCGTTTCGGCTTCGTCCTGATTGGCGGCCTCGACGTAGCAGCGCATTTCCGGAGCATTGCCGGAAGGGCGGAAATGGATGGTGCTGCCGTCCGTCAGGGCCACGCGCAGGCCGTCAATGTCGCTCAGCGCCTTGACCGTGCCGACGGGGGCGAGGAAGGTTTCGAGGTTGTCCCGCGAGGCGCGCAGATGCGTCATCAGGGCAGCACTTTTTTCCTGCGCAAAGTTTTCCAGACGATCCGCAGCCGCGACCGGCAGGTTATAGGCAGCGGCAATCTGCGATAGCGGCTTTTTCTGCTCGGCGGAGAGAAGCAATACGGCGAGGATGGGCAGGAAGCTGTCCCGCGTCGGCAGGGGCGATAGCGGTTTGCCGTTCAATGTGAAGGTGGAGGCCGTCAGAAGGCCGCCATTGGCCTCGAAGCCCATGACGCCATTGTTTCCTTCGGCAAGGGCCTGTGCCATGCCGGCGATCACGAAAGGCGAACCGACCCTGGTGCGGATGACCTTGAACGAACCGCTCGCCTCAATGCCGGAATTGGAGGTGACGGGGGTGACGACCACGCCGGCATCGAGAAAATTCGCCGTGATCAATCCGATCAGGTCGCCGCGCAGCGGCACGCCGTTTTCATCGGCAAGCAGGGGCCGGTCGCCGTCACCATCGGCGGAAACGATGGCATCGAGGCCGTGTTCCGGCGCCCATTTTTTGAGAAGCTCCAGCGTTTCCGGGGAGACCGCCTCGGTATCGACCGGAATGAAGGTCTCGGAACGGCCGAGCGACACGACTTCGGCGCCATAGTGGGCGAGAACATTGACGAAGAGATCGCGCGCCACCGTGCTGTGCTGGTAAACGCCGATCTTCAGGCCCGACAGCGCCTTTTCCGGCAGGAGTGCGGCGTTGCGTTCATAAAAGAGTTCGGCTGCAATTGCGGAATGGTCGTCCGCCGTTGCGGCCTCTTCGTTAATCCCTTCAGCCTCGACTTCGGCTGCGAGTGCGGCGATCGCCGTTTCGTCCTGTTTGTCGATTTCGCCGTCCGGGCGGTAGAATTTGATGCCGTTGCGGTCGGCCGGAATATGCGAACCGGTTATCATCAGCGCGCCGGCCTTGCGGGAAAGTCCGTAAAGCGCCAGTGCCGGTGTCGGCACCGTGCCGCAATCGAGCGGTGTGAGGCCGGCCTTTTTCAGCGCGGCGATACAGGTTGCGGAAACATCCGGGCTCGAATCGCGGAAATCGCGGGCGACGAGAATGGGGTCGCCCGCCTTTGCCTGACCCGATGTGAGAAGGTGCCTTGCAAATGCCGTTGCGTAGACGGCCGAGGACTTTCCTTTCAGATCGACAGACAGGCCGCGAAGGCCGCTCGTTCCAAATTTCAGGCTCATGCCAAACTCCGTTTCGATAAAATCTTTGAGGTTCAAATGGATAATACAAAAATATAACGCCAGAAAGAACCGTATCGATCCATTCAAGTCAATCGTCTCTTTCATGGACGCGGCGAATAGGTGATGATGGCGGGGATGATGCGGGTAACCTAAAATTCACCCGTTATATCTAGACTTGCCGGTTAATAGTGGTTCTGGCGACGATGAAAACCATCGGTTGCAGGCCTTTTTTGTGGTTCGTTCAAGTTGGATTGGCTGATGTACAGGCTTCAAAAGGCGGGACATAAGCAGGCACGTCCGCTGGATGAAAAAGCGGCGCCCGCCGCCAGACCCCACGGTTCCCTGCTGGACGATCTGGTGGATGAGGATGAGGTTTTCGAGCGCACGGTGCTGAAAGAGCATCTTGAGCCGAAGCCGGCGGCTGCCATTGCCGAACCCACTCCGGCTGAAAAGCCCACAAGGCCGGCCTCGCCAAGCAACAGTCTCGCGGCCACGCTGCCGGGCCTGAAATATATCGACCGGATCGGTGTGGACGAGGTACTCGGCTGGCTGCGTGCCGGGATCGTCTGGATTGTGCTTGCGATCATTCTCTGCGTCGCCGCCGCACTCGCCTATGCCTATATGACGCCGCCGCGTTACACCGCCTATACGGATATCGTCGTCAACCCCTCCAACCTAAATGTCGTCAGTGACGGGGTGTTTTCGCCCAACCAGCAGCGCGACACCCAGATTCTCGAAGTGGAGAGCAAGCTGCGCACCGTCACGTCGCGCAACGTGCTGGCGCGGGTGGTGGACGAGCTGAAACTGGATGAGGACCCGGAATTCATATCCCCACCGCCTCTTGCGCGGCTGAAAGCATTTTTTTCACCGAAGCCGGAAGATGGTGACAACAAGGTCGGCGCGCTTCGTTCGCTGGGCGAACGGGTTGCGGCGGAACGTGATCCGCGTTCCTTCGTGGTGACGCTTGCTGTCTGGACCAATGATCCGGACAAATCCGTGACAGTCTCGAAGGCGATGGTGAAGGCTTTCGAAAGCGAGTTGTTCCAGACGACCTCCGACAGCAGCCTGCGTATCGTCGATGATCTCAAGAAGCGGCTTGAGGAAATGCGCCAGAACGTGACGATTGCCGAAAAGCGCGTCGCCGATTTCCGACGCGAAAATGGCCTGCAGGAGAATAACGGCCAGCTGGTCAGCAATCTGGCGTCCGGCGAGCTGAATGCGCAGGTTCTTGCCGCGCAGCAGCGCGTCATTCAGGAGGAGTCGCGCCTCAAGCAGATGCAGGCGGCGATTGCCCAGAACCGCACCCAGAGCGACGCGATCTTCGACAGCCAGACCATGAACACCATCCGTGCGCAATACAGCACCTTGCAGCAGCAGATCGGGGCGATGACGCTGACCTATGGTGCCCGCCATCCGCGTCTGGCGACGGCGGGGGCGGAACGCGACATGCTGGAACGCGGCATTGCGGATGAGGCGCAGCGGATTCTGCTGGCGGCCAAGACCAATGTCGCCGAGGCCCGCTCCTCGCTTGATGCCCTGCGGTTGAAGGCGGTTGCGGAACGCGCCAACGTCTTCACCGACAATGAGGCGCAGGTGCGACTGCGTGATCTGGAGCGAGACGCCAACTCGGCCGCGGCGATCTATGAGACCTATCTCAATCGCTCACGCCAGATCGCCGAGCAGCAGACAATCGATTCCACCAATGTGCGGGTGATTTCGCAGCCGGTGGCGCCCAATTCCAGAAGCTGGCCGCCCGGCAAGCTTATCTTCCTGATTGCCGGTGGCGTGGGCGGTCTGTTCCTTGGTCTCGGAATTGCCATCGCACTTGGGCTTTTGGGTTTTCTGCGCCGGACAGATCACGCGGAACGCTACGCCTGAGGGCTGCGACCGCGCGCGCTTATTCCTCGGACATCAGGCCGTCATAGACCTCGAGCAGGGCGGCGGCGATGGCAGCACCCAGCGCATTACCCGCATCGCGAATGCCGGTCTCGTCGCCGTCACGGACCGAAACGGCAAGATCGGACGCCTCGTTGGCGACGATTTCCTTTGCCCGTCCGATGGCCCAAAGGCCGAAATCGCCGCGGTTGTCGATCGATATGGTTTCCATGGCCGGGACCTTTTCTATGGTGTGGTTTCGTCGTCCCTTAACCCATCAGCCGCAAAACCGGA
Organism: Rhizobium sp. AN6A; assembly: GCF_900215635.1. Lineage (NCBI taxonomy): Bacteria > Pseudomonadati > Pseudomonadota > Alphaproteobacteria > Hyphomicrobiales > Rhizobiaceae > Rhizobium > Rhizobium sp. AN6A. The sequence continues at coordinate 526,858 of NZ_OCNC01000004.1, read as the reverse complement.
ATAGGGGGAGGAGAGGTTGGGGTGGTCACTCAACCCCCGGGCGTATAATTGTTTGATTCAAGCTTCAGATTTATAAGAATATTAATGATAGTTATTCGTAGTGTTTGAAGCCTTATACCTTAATCCTATGCGTAAATATAACAGTGAAACGATGCCTATCTTGGACACCGGACAGAATATGACAGGGAGAGATGTCCCGCATGCGGAAGGGCCTGGCACACACTGGCCGGTTGTTCCGCTTGCGGCTTTGCCCATCACCGATGCGACCATCGAGGAGACGGCGCAGGATTTTATCCTGCGGGCGGAACGTGGACGCGCGGCCGGCGCAAAGCCGTTTTATTCAACATCGGCGAACGGTCAGGTCATCGCGCTCTGCCACCAAGACAAGGAATTCGAAGCACTGCTGCGGCAGGCGGACCAGATTCATGCCGACGGCATGTCGCTGGTGATCTTTTCCCGCCAGTTCTGCGTGAGGGCGCTGCGGGAACGTGTGGCGACGACGGATCTCGTTCATGCGGTGGCCCGGAGGGCTGAGGCGACCGGCACGCGGTTCTATTTTCTCGGCGGTTCCGAAGAGGTGAACCGCGCGGCGGTCGAGGAAATGCAAAAGCTCTATCCACGGCTTGTTTTTGCGGGTCGTCGCAATGGTTATTTCAAACCGGGCGACGAAGAGGCGATCCTTGCCGATATCGTCGCATCGCAGACCGATATTCTCTGGGTGGGCTTCGGCATACCGCTGGAGCAACGTTTCGTCGCGCGAAATCTCGACAGGCTTTCCGACATTGCGGTGATCAAGACCTGCGGCGGTCTGTTCGATTTTCTCGCGGGCAAGAACAGCAGGGCGCCACAATGGATGCAGGATATGGGGCTCGAATGGCTCTACAGGGCCATGCTTGAGCCGAGGCGTCTCGGCAAGCGCTACCTGCTGACCAATCCCATTGCCATATATTCGCTGCTGAAGCATCGCTACGGGTTCGGGGCCGGCAAGGTCTGAAATCTGCGCATTCTCGTTGATTTTTTACGGAATTGCCCCTGACCGTCTGGCCGGTTCAGTATCGATATCATGTGAGCGCATCTGCCGGCGCATGCAATCATCAGATCGAGCCGTGCTATATGAGATCGCTCTAACGTATCGGGGTGGAGGTGTCTTTCCGCCGAAAATCGTTGCAAGTGGGCGTAACGGCGGTACACTGAGCGGATATTACATATTTATTCGAATCAGAAATATATTGAGGACAGCGATGGTAATTACGTCCATTTCTCTTTTCGTATATGGGATTGGCACCGTTACTTCTCTTGCCATGACCTATATAGAAGGCGCCCGCCGCGACAAGGATTGGGACTTTTACCGGGTGACCGGTATCATCCTTTGTTTCTTCTGGCCGGTTCTTGTGCCGCTTCTCATTCTTGCAGCCGTTTTTTCGTCATTCGCTTCCCAGAAACGGCATGTGAATGGGATCTCTTTGCGCAGGGAAAAAACCCTGAGCTGAAAAGCTGATATTAACTGCCGGAACGAGCCCGCGTTCAGGCCTTTTTCGCCGGCGCCTTATAGGGCGTGAGCGTAATACCCAGGCTCGCCATGACGCGGCCGATGGACATCAGCGGTGGATGCGTGGCGGGCAGCAGCGCACCGGTTTTCAGGAATGCGGAAACGGCGCGGACCAGTGACAGGCACAGGCTGACGACGTTTTTGGCGGCAAGCAGCAGCCCGCCCTTCAGGCCGGGGCGTCGGGCGCGGTCGATGCTGTAATTGATGATGCCGGTTCGGAGCGAGCGCTCCATGATCCAGCGCGGCGCCATGCGGTTTTCCGGTACATATTCGATGATGAGGGCTTGAGCGTTCCAGGCGAATTTGAACCCCGCCTTTCGGCAACGGGTGAAGAAATCCATGTCGCCGCCGCCGAGGAAGTTGAACCGTACATCGAATTCCGGCTTTTCCAGCGTTTCGAAAACCCGCCTTGAGATCAGGCAATTGCCGGATCCATGGATTTGATCGACTACGCCGGTCGGCGCCTCGATGGAGCCGAACAGCGGGTGTGCCAGAACCGCCTTGGGTGCGGGCGCATCGAATTCGCGATCGACCGGCCCGCCGACGATATCGACGCCGAAGGATTTTGCGGCAGAGACCATTTCAGCGAGCCAGACGGGCGAGGCCGCTTCGTCATCATCGATCATCAGAAACCACTGCGCGGATGGATAGCTCTGCCGCGCCGTGCGGAATGCCGTGTTGATGGCGTAACAATTGCCCTGCGTCGGCTCGACCAGCGTCTGGCCCATCATTCCGCTCTCGGAGAAAAAAGCGCGCGCGACGGCCAGCCCCGCCTGGCCCGCGCCATCATTATCGACGACGACGATGGCGAAGGGGAAATCGACCTTCTGGGCTGCCAGCGAGTTCAGCGTCTTCTGCAAACCTGCCGGCCTGCGGAAACTCGGAATGCACACCACCGCTTCCGGCATGATTTCGGACATGGACACTCCTAAATTCCGGCAAGGGCTGCGGCGGAAAAAACGACGGCGCGCAGGCTTTGGCGCGGGCGATTGACAAATGTATCGGCAAGTGCCGAAAAGGCCTCGCGATAGCGCCGGGCGCGAAAGGCCTGCGCCACGGTATAGGCATTCATGTGATTTTCGGATTTGCGGCGAAGCCGGCGCAATTCCTGCGGCGCAATGGCGGCGACGATGGCGGGATCGGAAAACACCGCTTCGATCGCCGGTTCGCAATCCCGGAAAGTCAGAAGGCGGTTCATCATCACGCTCGTCCGGTGCACTCGGTAATCCAGCACGTGGCGGCCGGGCAGATAGGCGAAACGGCCGGAGGCAGCCAGCCGGCACCAGCCATACCAGTCTTCCGCATAACGCAATGTCTCGTCGAAACCGCCAAAATCCTGAAAGATGCGGGTCTTGACCAGCATGATGCCGCCATTGACGATGAAGTTTCCGCCCAAAAGCGGCTGAAGGATGAAACCATCAGGTTTTTCCCGCCGTCTGATGAGGTTGCGCCGCCCGATCTTAGCACCATTCTCATCAATGCGCTCATAATCACCGTAGACAGCAACGACATCCGGTCCGGAGATGCCGGCGCATAGCGCAGCAATGGCGCCCGGCTTCACGCGGTCGTCGGCATCGAGAAACATCGTCCATTCACCGCGCGCCTGCGACAGGCCGAAATTGCGCACGGCGGAAACGCCCTGCCGTCCCTGCGGACGGGCCAGCAGTTTTACGCGGGGATCGGCGAAACTTTGCACCTTTTGCGCCGTCGTGTCGGTGGAGCCGTCATCGACGACGAGCACTTCGCAAACGGTTTTCCCCTGAGACAAAACGCTTTCGATCGCTTCCACGATGTAACGCTCGCCGTTGCGAACGGGAATGACAATCGAAACGGAAACCAATATTTTTACTCCATCAGGGGCGGGTCAACAATTCTCACACTGAAGTTACTACCGGATTAAGCCGGCTTGCGCCAATTGTGACGTGGTATAGCGTCAGTTAACCTTGCAAATCTTTAATATCCTTTTGGCATGATCAAGATGTTATGTTTTGAGAATTAGAGCGCCGTGCGGCCATTGGGACGCATCAGCGACGTTCTGACAGTTGTGATATGCGCATCGTCCCCGTCGAAAATCGCTTCCGATTTTCAGGCCGATGCGCCGGGGTTGTGGAGGCGGGCGAATGCGGATCGGGCGGCGGAATTTTCTGGGTGGTGCTGCAAGCGCGGGCCTGTTGCATGCCATGGCCGGGCAGGGCGTTGCCGCGACCAGGAAAACCTCGACAAAGATTGCCCCTTACGGTGCGGCCATCTATCTGCCGGACCTTACCGCCGATAGCCGCATCGGCGAAGCGGTGGTCAAATATTGCTCGCGCATCACACCCGTTACTGAAATGAAATGGGAGGTCATGCGGCCTTCGGCAGACGTTTTCGATTTTGCCGCTGCCGATGCGCTTGCGAACTTCGCGCGCCAGAACAAACTCACCATGCATGGTCATCCACTTATCTGGTACGCTTCCAACGCGCCCTGGCTTGCCAGCATCGGCAGCGGCTCCAAGGTCGAGAAGTTGATGGAAACCCACATCGTCAAGGTGATGGAACGTTACAAGGACGTGATACACAGCTGGGATGTGGTCAATGAGCCTATCCCCGACGTGCCCGGCAATGTGCGCTCGCGCCGCGACGCCTGGTATTATGGCGCAGGCCCGGACGCCATCAAGAAGGCCTTTGACATCGCCCATTCCGTCGATCCGAAGGCCCAGCTCGTTCTCAACGAATATGATGTGGAATTTGCGGTCGAGAAATCGCCGGCCAAGCGCGCGGCCTTCCGTAATCTCATTCTCGAGCTGCTCGAGAAAGGCGCTCCGATCAACGCTATCGGCCTGCAGGGGCATCTGCGCGGTGGCTGGCCCATTGCGAAAGACGAGCTTGCCGCCTTTACCAAGGAAATGCGCAGTTATGGTCTTGCCGTTCTGGTGACGGAACTGGATGCGATGGACCAGACGCTTCCCGCCCCGGAAGCCGAGCGCGACATGCTGATAAACGGTCAGGTCCGCGATTTTCTCGAAGCGGCGTGCGAAGGCGGCCCGCTTTCCTCCATCACCACATGGGGCATTTCGGACCAATATACCTGGATCCGCTGGGCCTATCCCCGCCGGGATGGCACCGCGAACCGGCCGCTGCCGCTCGACTGGAGCTTCAACGAAAAACCCATGATGGCCGTCATCAATGAATTCCGGAACCGTGGTGCGTAATTATGACTGCTGAAATGCCGCTTCCTCCCGTACAAAAGGCGCTGCAAATCAATCTGCATCCCTTCGACGCACCGCATGCGGCCCTGACCGTTCCGCATCAGCTGCGGGTCTGGGGTGGGCAGGTGGATCGTATTCTCCTGACGGTGGATACCGGCCAGGTTGGAGCCGGCCGCTACAAGGGCAACGGTTTTGAGGCCGCCAGCAAACGCCTGTTTGACATGCTGGAGGAAATGCAGGCCAACTATCCGCATCTGCATGTGGATATTGCCGACTATAGCGATGCGGCGCGCAGTGCGGTGGCGGAGACGTTCTTTTCGCGCTCGCCGGTTCCCTATCCCGCCAAGGCTTTCGACGGCGGGCCGTTCCATGTTTATTTCCACGGGTTGAAACGTGCCAACGCCCGTTATGTGCTGCATATGGACAGCGACATGATGTTTGGCGGCGGCAGCCAGAGCTGGTTCAACGAAGCCATTGCGCTGCAGAAGGCCAATCCGGACGCGCTCTGCATCACGCCGTTTTCCGGGCCGCCGACCGTGCGCGGCGATCTCGATATCTCCCGCCATGTCGGCATGCCGGGGGTGAAGAACATTCCCGAACCGCGCAAGCTGCCGTCGCGCGTTCCCACATGGCGGTTCGCTACCGTTTCCACCCGCCTGTTCATGATCGACATGGACCGTTTCGCCAAGCGCATCGGCTCGCTCGAACTGCTGAGACCCGACGTCAAACGGCGCATCCGCTCCTATGCCTATAATCAGCAACCGGTCTCGATGCCCGCCGAAGAGGTGCTGAGCAACAACATGATGCGCATCGGCGTACACCGGCTTGATTTTCTTGGCACGGGCAAGGGCATGTATTCGCTACACCCGCCCTATCGCTCACCCGAGTTTTACGCGGCGCTGGGCTCCATCGTCGAGCGTATCGAAAAGGGCGACGTTCCCGAGGGCCAGCTCGGAGATTTCGATATCAACGGATCGATGGTGGACTGGTCGAGCGCGCTTGCGGCCAAGACGCGCTCCAAACGTTACGCGAAGGCGCTACGTCACCTGATTTCAGCGAATGTCCAGCGCTTCACCAGGGCATAGAAGGCTCGGCACTTTCTTCACCACCGGCGCAAGTGCCTTAGAAATCTGTGATGAGCTTGCTCCAGCTTTCCGAGCTTAGCCCGCCAATATAGATATCGCCGGCAAGCGCCCGATCCCTGAGGGCTTCATCCCGGGTGGCCATGCAGAAATAACCGCGATGATGGAAGGTCACGTGGTTCTGACGGTAAAGCGCGTTCATGAGAAACGGCTGCGACATGCCGGTGACATGGGCATAGTTCTCATCGTCGAAATGGCGGAACAGCGCGCCGAGGACGTCGTTTTCGCGGCCGGCATCGCAGACGAGATTCAGCACATAGGCGGTCCGTCCCGCTTTACCGAAAAACAGGGCAGCGCCGATGATGCGGCCTTCGGCATTTTCGATCGCCAGGCTGCTCAATTCACCAAGGGTGCCGTTGGTTTTGCTCATTTCGATCAGCCAGTGGAATTCCTCATGGGACCATTCCGGGCGGACGGAAAAACGCTCGATCATTGTCAGCGCGTTGCGGCGGAAAGTTTCGAAATCCACCGGTCTGACCGTGGTGCCGGCAACTTCATTGGGCCTTATGCCCTTTTTCCACGATCGCAGGATACGGTCGACAAATCCAAGCGCCATAAGTCCGGGCCTGGATTTGACCACTTGCGAACGGCGCGGCATGCGCAGGGCAATCGCGCTGAAAGGCTTGAGCGCCTTGTGCCATTGCAGGCTTTCCATCGGCAACATGCTGCCGCCGATCGCAAGCCAATGATCGGCGCTGACGGGGGAGGCCGTGTCCGAAAACAGCATATCGTGTTTCGTCGCCCGCATGCCGCGGGACAGGCGCGCGGCGCCGAGCGCGCCGAGTTTTCCTTTCGACGCGAAAGCACATAACAATCTTGCGGTAATGGGTTTTCCGTTCGCGACAAACCGCATGGGGACGGCAAGGATAACGCTGGTAACCCCGCTCTCTCCCGCATCGTAGACAACGCTGCCGTATTCGGGATCAAAGACAGGACTGCTGAAAAACAATGTTTCGACGTAAGCGCCGAAGTCGAAGTTTCTATCACGCCCGGTCTTCTTGAACGCGCTGTTGAGCACAACCTCGACAGCCGGGACATCGTCCCTGCGCATGGGTCGAACGCCGGGCGCAGCTGGCTGAACCGGGCGTTGTGCCGCCCCTTCGTTGTTGCTATCGTCCATATTGGTGTGTATCGGAACGTCCACCGTCGGTTTCCAGCTTTTTATGCGTTTATTAAATCAACAAGCCAAAGATATATCCAGAGTTGTTAATATACGTTAAACAGAATTTCGGATCATCACCCCAGTATATTCTTAACGTATCTAAATATCTCTGTCGTCAAATAGATATAAGCAACCTTTACGAGGGCGCATGTCCAGCCAATAATAGGGAAATCAGCAACTTAAATTTGACAGATGAAGTTTGGTATGGTCGAGATTTACCCTTATCCATATGTTGACTTCGAAAATCAGGTTCCGTTTCATTTTCCCGGGTTTCATTCCTCTATGATGGAATTACTATTCCTCCGTGTATTATGAATAACTAAAAAATAGGGTTTTGGCAGGATATTCATGTTACCGAGACGAAGCATCGGGTACGATGTGAGAACGTATGGAAAAAGGTAGAGAAAATTACCTGATGGATGCAGCGCATGATGAGCAGGCGAGTGTCGCCTGGCGGAATGCACTGTTTTATGTGACGTTCTTTTATTTCACGGTCGGCTTCTCGCCCTATATCTCACTTTCCTCGACCTATCTGGGGTCCGCCATGGCGGCCGGATCCAACCTTCTCAACCAGCTCACCGCGATCATCCTGCTCATCAGTTTCGTGGTGTTCATGGCAAAGGAGCGGTCGTCTTCCATCGTCTTTACGCCGCGTTTGCTGATGCTCGCGATCTTCGGCTGGTATATCTTCACCTCGATGGTGGGCGGCGCACCGGTGTTTTCGCTGCGGCGGCTTGTCATGTGCGCCATCATCTGCGTGCTTGCCAGCTGCTTCCTGCAATTGCCGCGCACCGAGCGGCATTTCACCACGCTGCTTGCCACATGCGTGCTGATCATCCTGTTCCTCTGTTATTTCGGCGTTGCTGTCCTGCCGTCGCGGTCGATCCATCAGGCAAGCGATGCGCTGGAGCCGCTCCTTGCAGGCAACTGGCGCGGGGTCTTCCGCCACAAGAACGAGGCAGCCTCGATCATGGCGGTGCTGATGATCGTCGGGATTTATCTGTGCAAGCGCTGGTCCCTTATCGGCGGCCTGGCGGTGCTGTTGCTGTCGTTGATCTTTCTCGTCAAGTCGGGTGGCAAGACGGCGCTCGGCCTGATGCCTATCATCATCGCCACGGGCTGGTTCATCGTTGGCTGGCCAAGATGGCGTTACGCTGTTGTGACCGTGCTTCTGGGAACCTTCGCCGTGGTGATCGTCGGCACGACCGTTGATCCGGTCTTTTCACAGATGCTGACGAAACTGGGGATCGACGCCAGTTTCACCGGCAGAACCGATATCTGGACCGTCTCCATAGATTATATCCGCCAAAGCCCGATCGTCGGATACGGCTACCAGGCCTTCTGGCGCAGCGACACCCTGATGACGAGCTTCACCGAGAACAATACCTGGGCAACGACGGCGCCGGATTCCCACAATGGCTATTTCGACCTTGTGCTTGGCGGCGGCGTGCCAGGTCTTATTCTGGTGCTGACGTGGATTTGTCTGATGCCGCTTCGCGATCTCGGCAAGATGGATGAGGCCACGCGCAAAAGCCCGCTGACGAAGCTCTATGTCGGCGTCTGGCTTTATGTCCTGCTCTACGGCTTTCTGGAAACGATGTTCTTCCTCAGTACCGGTTTCGTCTGGTTTTTCCTCGTCGTTGCCGTGATGGGCCTGCGTTTGCAGGCGAATGCCAGCCTTGTCGAGGATGAGGCGCAGGCGGAACCGCAATTGGCCCTGACTGGCAGTAACGCGGCCAGCGTGGCGAGGCGCATCAGGGGCAAATCGCGCAGATCGTTGCTCGCAGATGATATTTTGAAATGATTTTTCGTTTCAAATGTGTAAAAGAGCCTGATATTGCGCGCGTTTGCAGCGGGTTTCGCTAAACATGCGTGGCTTAAGTCTTTGTTGTTATGCATGTCCTGTCGCAAAACCGCTCCGCATTTTGCTCGACACGCAATGAACCGGATCGGCAAGGTCAATAAATGGCAGATACAGGCGCCTGTGCGCTCGAAGCGGATGACATCCACAAGAGCTTCGGCACCCACGAAGTTTTGAAGGGCGTTTCGCTGAAGGCCCACAAAGGCGATGTCATATCGATCATCGGCTCGTCCGGTTCCGGCAAGAGTACCTTCCTGCGCTGCATCAACTTTCTCGAAACGCCGGATCGCGGCCGGGTCATCGTCAATGGCGAGGAGATCGCCATGAAGACCGGCAGGGACGGCAAGGCCGTGCCGAAAAGCTGGCGGCAAGTGGAAAAGCTGCGGACCGGGCTTGGCATGGTGTTCCAGAATTTCAATCTCTGGGCCCATCGCACCGTTCTGGAAAATGTCATCGAGGCGCCAGTTCACGTTCTCGGCGTCAAGCGGCAGGAGGCGGTGGAAAAGGCCGAAGCCCTGCTGAACAAGGTTGGCCTTTACGACAAGAAAAATGCCTATCCGGCGTTCCTTTCCGGCGGGCAGCAGCAGCGCGCCGCGATTGCGCGCGCGCTCTGCGTGGAGCCGGCGGTGATGCTGTTCGACGAACCCACCTCGGCGCTTGATCCGGAACTCGTGGGCGAGGTGCTGAAGGTCATCCGCGATCTGGCCGAGGAAGGCCGCACCATGCTGCTCGTTACCCACGAGATGCGCTTTGCGCGCGATGTTTCCACCGAGGTGATGTTTCTGCATCAGGGCCGTGTGGAGGAGGCGGGGCCACCGGCGCAGGTGTTCGGCAATCCCGCAAGCGCCCGTTGCAGGGAGTTTACCGGCGCGCTGGCGTGATGGCCGTTTCGCTTCGCCGTTTGTTTTAACAGGAGAGACTTTAAATGAAATTCTTCGCCACGCTGCTTGCCGGAACGGCATTTGCGGTTTCCGCCCTCACCGCCAGCGCCGATGTCCGCTTCGGCATCATGAATGAATCCTACCCGCCCTTCTTCGCCAAGGATGCCAGCGGCAAGTGGCAGGGCTGGGAAATCGATCTCATGGACGCCGTCTGCGCGGAAATGAAGGAAAAATGCTCGATCGTCGAGCTTTCCTGGGATGGCCTCATCCCGGCGCTGCAGACGAAGAAGTTCGATGTCATCTGGTCGTCCATGTCCAACACGGAAGAGCGCGAGAAGGTCATCGATTTCACCAACAAATATTACAACACGCCGAGCAAGCTGATCGGCGCCAAGGATGGCAAGCCGGGTGCGGCGCCGGAAGACGTCAAGGGCAAGACCATCGGTATTCAGGTCGCGACCATCCAGTCCGAATATTACAAGAAATATTTCGCTGCTGTCGCTGACGAAAAGACCTATCAGACGCTGGACGAGGCGTTTCAGGATCTCGCAGCCGGCCGTATCGACTATGTGTTCGGTGACTCGCTCGTTCTCGATGCCTTCGTGAAGAGCGATGCCGGCAAGGATTGCTGCGCCGACATGGGCAACGTTGCGGATGACAAGGAAATCCTCGGCCTTGGCGTTTCCGGCGGCCTGCGCAAGGACGACACCGAACTGAAGAACAAGCTGAACGCTGCTCTCGCCGCCGTTCGCGCCAGCGGGAAGTATGACGAGATCACCAAGAAATACTTCAGCTTCGATATCTACGGTAAGTAATTTCTCCTGACCGGTCACGTAAATGGCAAGCCTTGAAACCACGCTGCAACTGCTGTCACCCTATCCTCCGGGATGGGGCGGCACCCTTTTGAAGGGTGCGGCGTCGACGCTTGCCATTTCCGCCGGTGCCTATCTGATCGGCATCGTCATCGGGCTTGCCGGTGCACTCGGCAAGCTCTCCGGCAACAGGCCGCTTGGCCTTCTGCTCAATCTCTACACGACGGCAATCCGCGCCGTTCCCGAACTGATCCTCATCGTCGGGCTTTATTATGCCGGCACTGATGGGCTGAACCGGCTGCTGCAACTGGCAGGCCTGCCGCCTTTGGAAGTCAACGGTTTCGTTGCCGCCGTCGCGGTTCTGGGTTTCGTGCAGGGTGCCTATATGACCGAGGTGCTGCGCGGTGCGATCCTTGCCATTCCGAACGGGCAGATCGAGGCGGCGCGCGCCTTCGGCATGTCGCCGGCCTTGCGTTTCCGCCGTGTGGTCTTGCCGGCACTGTTGCCAAACGCCCTGCCGGGCCTTGCCAATCTCTGGCTTGCGGTAACGAAGGATAGCGCGCTGGTGGCGGTCGTCGGTTATCAGGAACTGGCGCTTGCGACACGGCTGGCGGGCGCCAGCACCAAGCAATATTTCCTGTTCTTTCTTGCCGCAGCCCTGCTTTACCTTGCCATTACGCTGGTTTCCAACCTCGTCTTTTCGCTGCTGGAACGCCGTGTGCGGCGCGGCCAGCCGGCCTTGGCCTGAAGGGGAAGCGGCATGGATTTTTCATGGATCGCCAAATATTGGCCGCTGCTTCTGTCCGGTGCCTGGCAAACGCTGGCGCTGCTTGTCATCTCCGTCAGCATTGGTTTTCTTCTCGCCATCGGGCTTGCCTTCGCGCAGGTCAGCGGCGGGCGGGTGACGAAAATTCTGGCGCGCGCCTATTGCACCTTCTTTCGCGGCACACCGCTTTTGATCCAGCTCTGGCTGCTTTATTATGGTGTCGGCTCGTTTCTGCCGATGATCCCCGGCTTACGTCAGAGTTTCATGTGGCCGGTGCTGCGCGAGGGCTTCTTTTTCGCCGCCGTCAGCTTCACGTTGAACTACGCGGCCTATGAGGCTGAGGTTCTGCGCGGCGCGTTGCTGGCCGTGCCAAAGGGCGAGCTTGAGGCGGGCCGGGCTTTCGGCATGGGCCGTTTCACCCTTATTCGCCGTATATGGCTGCCGCGCGCGATCCGCATCGCGCTGCCGACGATTGCCGGCGAGGTGGTGATGCAGCTCAAAGCGACGCCGCTTGCCTTCACCGTGACGGTGATGGACCTTTACGCCGTCGCCTACAAGGTGCGGCAGGACACGCTGCTCGTCTATGAGCCGCTGATCGTCGTCACCGTCTTTTACCTCATTCTCACCGCCATCATCGCCCGCTGTTTCGGTCTCATCGAACAGCAGGTGCCGGTCCGGCGGTAAACCGTTCAAGGAGCATGAACATGGGCACTATCCGTATTCTCGACGGCGGCATGAGCCGCGAATTGCAGCGGCTCGGCGCCGAGCTGAAACAGCCGGAATGGTCGGCGCTGGCGCTCATCAATTCACCTGATATCGTGCGGCAGGTGCATCAGGAATTCATCGAGGCTGGTGCCGATGTCGTCACCACCAATTCCTATGCGCTGGTGCCGTTCCATATTGGCGAGGAGCGTTTCCAGAAGGATGGCGCATCGCTGATCGCTCTTTCCGGCAGGCTGGCACGCGAGGCAGCGGATGCCTCCGGCCGCGACGTGTTGGTGGCCGGTTCGCTGCCGCCGATCTTCGGCTCCTATGAGCCGCAGAATTTCGATGCAACGCGGGTGCAGGACTATCTGAAGGTGCTGGTGGATAATCTCGCGCCCTCCGTCGATGTCTGGCTGGGTGAGACGCTGAGCCTGATCGCCGAAGGCGAGGCGGTGCGGGAAGCCGTGGCCGCAACCGGCAAACCGTTCTGGATTTCCTTCACGTTGAACGACGATGCGGCTGCGACAGGCGGCGGCGAGCCTGCGCTGCGCTCCGGTGAAACGGTAAAGGCGGCGGCCGAATGGGCGGCGCAATCTGGTGCTGCGGCCTTGCTGTTCAATTGCAGCAAGCCGGAAATCATGAAAGCCGCTGTGGAAACGGCATCCGCCGTCTTCGCGGAAAAGGGCGTATCGCTGGAAATCGGCGTTTATGCCAATGCCTTCGAAGGCGAGCAGGGCGATTCCGCCGCCAATGAAGGCCTGCATGGCACCCGCACCGACCTGACCGACGATGTCTATTCGCGTTTCGCGTGCTCCTGGGCGGATGCGGGCGCGACCATGATCGGCGGCTGCTGCGGTATCGGCGCTGCCCATATCCACACGGTTGCGACGGCGCTGCGCCGCGCGGCTGCCTGACGTATTCGACACCGCTTTAGCGCCAATATCCGCAATGGATGCGGCAGGCTCGATTCCTGCCGCATTTTTTGTGCGTGGCCATTGACCTCAACTATAGTTGAGGAATTATCAGGGAGTGGAACCTTACCGAAGGACGTTCCATCAGCGATTTGCCCGGTTTGGTTTTGCGACCACCTATCGCGATATCGCCGTGGCATTCGCCATCATGGCCAGCCTTGCCGCAAATCATTCAGCGATGGGCGATGCTGCGAAAGCCGTGGCCTTTTGCCCAAAATGGATGACGCGCACTCCTCGACGTTGTCATCGATGGATTGGGCGGGGAGAGCCGGCGCCGTCCACATTTTTGCCGGCCAATATTTCCCGCGTCCTTGCGAGCATGAAGAAATTGTAAAGTATTTAACTATAACTATTCGCAAGAAAACTAATGAAGCACGGCTTTGGAACAATCGGTTCTCTTGCGTGTTTTTTTCGAAATGCGGCCCGGCGTTTCCGCCTGTTGGCGAGGCTGTCGTGCCGCCCGCGGAATGGTGACCTGTCCGTATTTGAAGGGGCAGGCCGGCGTTCTTCGGCGCATGCATGATGCAGTTGCGGTTAGAGCCGATGATACGGCTACCGAAGCCTTGATGATCGAGGTACGCGACGTGCAATGTCAGTCTTGCCGAACACCTCCGGCACGGGGAAGGAGCGGTATTCATGCCTTGAGGTTTCCCCCGTGTCCTTTCTTCAAAATGCCAGTATCCGCACCAAGATCCTGTCGCTCATTCTCCCGCTCTGCATTGTCGGCCTTGGTGCTACTGCCTTCATGGGCAGCCGCTACAAGGAAGCGGACAACGCCTATTCAGATTTCATCGCCACTGACAACGCCGCACTGGTGGAGCTTGCACGCGCCAACCGTAACCTTCAGGCTATGGCTTATGGTGCCTATCAAGTGATGGCTTATGACGCCAGTACTGCGGGCTTCAAGACCGTCAGGCAGGAATATGAAACGGACAAGGCCGCATTGATCTCGCGCCTGAACCAGGTAAAGGCTATTTTCCCCGAGGAAACGGTGGCCTTGGATGGGCTTTTGAAACAGGCTCAGGGTATTGTCGCGATCACCGACAAGGCTGTTGAACTCGGCACTGCCACTCGCAATGAGGAGTCTTTTGCCGAGCTTCTAAAGGCTGACGCCGTGATCCGCTCCACCGGAAATGAAATGGCCCTCCTCCTCGACAAGCTCTCGAAAGGCGTAGTCAAGGGAAGCGACGATCTGACGGATCAGACCAATTCGACCATCCTGACGTCGTTGATGGTTGTTGGTATTGTTTTCGCGATGGGCATCATCGTTGCGATTTTCGTTGCATCGCGAGGCATCACCACACCGATCGCCCGTCTGCGCGAGCGGATGACATCGCTTGCTGGCGGTGAGACCACGGCTGAAATCGACGGCACTGGCCGCAAGGACGAGGTTGGCCAGATGGCTGCCGCCGTTCAGGTGTTCCGTGAAAATGCGATCGAGCGCATTCGTCTCGAGCAGGAAACCGAAGCCAATCGCAGCCTTTCGGAAAAGGAACGCATCGAGCGCGAGCAGCAGAAGGCCAAGGAAGCTGCCGACGTCAAATTTGCCGTCGACAATCTTGCTACCGGTCTTTCGAAGCTTTCGGATGGCGATGTGTCCTACCGCATCGGCCAGCCGTTCACGGCGACACTCGACGGTGTTCGCAACGACTTCAACATGTCCGCCGAAAAGCTGCAATCGGCATTGACCCGGGTTGCGCAGAATGCCGGTGGCATCGGCGCGGGCGCAAACGAGATCAAATCGGCCGCCGACGATCTGGCCAAGCGTACCGAACAGCAGGCCGCAGCCGTGGAAGAAACCGCTGCCGCTCTGGAAGAGATCACCACGACAGTGAAGGATTCCACCAAGCGAGCGCAGGAAGCCGGCCTGATCGTCAGCCGTGCCAAGGCGGGTGCCGAACAATCCGGCGAGGTGGTACGCCGCGCCGTGGTCGCCATGGAGCAGATCTCCAAATCCGCCAACGAGATCAGCAACATCATCGGCGTGATCGATGAAATCGCCTTCCAGACGAACCTTCTTGCGCTCAATGCGGGCGTGGAAGCCGCGCGTGCAGGTGAGGCGGGCAAGGGCTTTGCCGTCGTCGCACAGGAGGTGCGCGAGCTTGCGCAACGCTCCGCCAATGCGGCCAAGGAAATCAAGGCGCTGATCACCACCTCGAACGATCAGGTGCAGCAGGGCGTTCAGCTGGTGGGCGACACCGGCAGGGCACTGGCGACGATCGTATCGGAAGTGCAGGAAATCAACCGGCACGTCGTCTCCATCGTGGAATCCGCGCAGGAGCAATCCTCCGGCCTCCAGCAGATCAATACCGCGGTCAACCAGATGGACCAGGACACGCAGAAAAATGCTGCCATGGTGGAAGAGACCAACGCCGCCAGCCACAATCTGGCCAAGGAGGTAGCTTCGCTCAACCAGCTTCTCGCGCAGTTCAAGCTCGCCGATACCGCCTATCAGCAGAAGAGCCAGGCCGCTCCGGTTCGCAATGCCGGCGGCAACGACAAATACGTGGCATCCCCCGTACGCGCGCTTGGCCGCAAGATTGCATCCGCATTCTCTGGCAACGCTGCTGTCGATACGTCAAAGGACGACTGGCAGGAGTTTTGATCGGCGATCGGTCAACGACATGAGCTTCGGCGGGGGATATCCCCGCCGCCAATCAAGGACTATGCCACGCAATCGGAAATCGTTTGCGTGGCATAGTTTATGCCATAGGGGGTGACGAACATGTCTGGCAATTTTTGCAATACATTGTCCTTCACGCAGCGCGTCGCGACTATGGCCGTGGGGATCTTTTTGATTGCCGGTAACCTGGAGCCGGCATTCGCGATCGATATGGAATCGCGTGCCCTGTGGGCGGCATCAGCCATGGCAGAGGCTGATTATCATCGCAGCAATCCTTGCAAGCAATGGAAGGTTGACGAGCAGGCGGTCAAGAAAGTCATTGCCTGGAGCGGCCGAACCCTCGAAGAATTGCGGGCATCCGAAGACTACCAGTCGCAACGCGACGCCATAGCAGGCGTCGCTCGGCAATACGGTGCCGATATGACCTGTGACGAGAGTGTTGCGACTTTCGACGTTGATGAACACGACTATGGCGTTCTTCGCCACTCAGGCTGGTAACGAGCCGGCGGCTAACCGTCAAAAATGACAGGAATGAAAAGCGCGTTTTTGCATGCGCGTTAAATGCGTAAAATGGCGCACCCGACAGGAAACGCCAACATGTCCCGTAAGTGGCTGGAATTTATTGCCAATTAGACAAGCCGTTGGAGCCGTGTGTACCACTTTGTGCGGCCCCCATCAAGTGCCACGCGGTTTGTATTCTACGGATAAAATCTCGGGTAGAATATCACGCGCGTGAGTCGCGTTGAGGTTAAAATATGCAGGGACTGGACTTTGAGCTTATTTCTGATGAGGATTACGATACTCTCCCCGCAGAAGCGGAGAAAAGGTTTACCGCAATAGAGCGCATCTGTCGTAAAAACATGATGGCAATGCTCTCAGAGGATAATCATCAAAGTTTTGAAGCACTAGTGCAGACGCAATACATGACGATCATTACCGCGTCCGCCGAAGAGTTAGGGATAGCAGGTATCCAATATGTGGATCACTTTGACAGCGTTTCTCAAGACCTCAGAGAGTTTCTTAGGCAAGTAACTGGGGTGACCGCTAAAATCAAGTTGCGTAATTCTTCTAGCCGTGACGCGCTCTCAGTTAGGCTGGGAAGAAAGACTAAAGGCCTTATCGAGAACGAGCTAACGAAGTTGCGTGATGCTGTTGAGGACAGCACCCTATCGGATGACAAGAAGGCTCGCCTGCTTGATAAAATCGGTGAGTTCCGCACAGAGCTTCACAAAGAGAGGCTCCGGTTCGGGGTGTCTCTGTCCGTTTTGGCGTCGATAGGGGCGATGGTTGGGGGCACTACAGCCTTTCTAGCTGAAGCTCCTGATGCAATCGTCACAATCACACATCTAATTGGTGTAGATAAGCAAAAGGAAGACGATGAGATAATCCGGCTAGAAGGGCCCCCGAAGCCAAAGCTGCTTGCTCCGCCACAGGCGGCTACAAAAACGGCGTGGGATACACTCGACGATGACATTCCGTTCTAGCTTCCCGACTACACTAGGGTGACATCTCTCAGAGGTATGTGACCCTCTGCGGGCATTCTGAAGGCGTGAAGCCTGCCCAGGGCAGAGATAATGGAGCAACTCGTTTGGACGCCAAGACCTTTTTCGACACTGTGACGCGGCCCAATATTACGGCGTTTATCCAAAACGATGGGGATTACCGTCTCGCCGTCAATGCGGCACTCAGCCTCGATTCAGCCTACGGCATAATCTTTGAGGAGCTACGGGAGAATGGACACCAATTCCTCGGAAAGCTTGGATGCCAGCATAGTGAACTGAAGGACAACCATTTTAAAGACCACGTAGCAACTTTATGCCCTGAGTTCGAAGTCTTGAGGGATGCAGCGTATTCGTTGAAACACGGTAAGCTATCGGCTCGCAGGGCTCGCATGGTTTATTCTGCGCAAGATGTCGCAAGCAAGAAGCTGAGGTGCGGGCTGCTTTCTTGCGGCGACCGACTGGGCGCATCATCTGTTTTCATATCTTTAGCGGACGGTAAGCTTGAACGGGCTTGGCCCCTTTTTCGCCGCGCTGAGCTATTCACAGATGAGCTCCTTGGGGACTTGGGGCTAGGCCCCCTTGCGTGTCCCGTCCCGGAATATCACACATCGGCTGTCCTGTCGGCCACTCAAGCGGCAAGGGGAGGAAGCTCGGCAGGAGGGTGGCTTTGGGATAGCCCTCATCGAAATCAAGGGCACGCGCTTCCATAGTATCGAACACAGCGAAACTGGGAGCGGCTCACAGCACGCTGGTGTCAAGTCAGTCGGGTTCATAGGGCCGGAGCTCAATATCAAAGTTAGCCCTCCCGGAGCGGGCCACTTGAAATATCTCGATTCTTGGGTAGCGGCTGGCAATTTCGAGGAATTCTGTTTTATCAGAGGCTGCGGTGTTCATTCCAAATATCAAGCCGTCTATCTCACCTGCACCAAAGGGGCAGTCCTCATACGGGGCTTCTTGTGTTCTTCCAGCGCCGGAGCAAATTCTCCACTCCTGCTCATAGTTCCATTCAGATGACTTAGTATAGACCAATTTGTCTACGATTACGGTTGGGCTCATACTGTCCAAACCAGCAAAAATGTCCGAAAGCGACTCGGCGTTGTAGAGCTCGGGAACCTCGCTTAGATAGTTAACTGCTTTTGCCATGCCAAACGGTCCGTCAATTTCCGGCATTGATCGGAACCGCAGCGCAACTCCAGTTGAGGCGCTCCCGTAGTGCGCCCACATGAGGTGGTTATTAGGCCGAGTTGTGAGAGATAGGATTTTTGTATCTTTCATGATCGCCGCAGATTCCCTTTGAATACCCGGAAGGGTAACTAGCATTTGGCTGTATCCCTCATCAAATGCGGCTCCAAGTTCCTCGTTGAATTGCTTTCGTGTCATCCGCCGACCTGTGACGCGGAGAGCTTCAAGCATGACCGAAAGAACATTTCGCGGAGGTATGGGGTTTGTTTGACAATACAGATTCCACAGCTTGCTTAAGGCAAGCCGCCTTACCACCTGCCTGTCTGCCCGTATGGGAAGGTCAAGCTGCATATCAAAAGGGTCGTTAAGGTGCGTGGCTGTAGACCAGCGAAGGGTTCGATTGGAGA
This sequence comes from Rhizobium sp. AN6A, assembly GCF_900215635.1. Lineage (NCBI taxonomy): Bacteria > Pseudomonadati > Pseudomonadota > Alphaproteobacteria > Hyphomicrobiales > Rhizobiaceae > Rhizobium > Rhizobium sp. AN6A. The sequence continues at coordinate 508,107 of NZ_OCNC01000004.1, read as the reverse complement.
GGACGATTTTACCCGTTGCAGCCGACATATATTTGAAGAAATGGAGGCGGTCGTTATTGTACTTGGCAGGTTTCTGGGTCAGTTTTTGATCGAAATTCATGGTATTTCCGGGAGCGAAAATGAGCGAATGACGCTCGGCTAATCTGCGGAGTGGGCGACTAGCGGAGCGTACTCTGCTCTATATATTAGATCATAGTTGAAAAGACACATGTCGCTGGATTTACATAAGTCGCCATTCCCAAAGTGCTCCCCGAGCTATCTTTCCGGCTACACTGGGGGTCAGACATGTGAGAGGTAATACGTGACAGCGGCGGCGAGCGTTCCCCCCCCCCCCCCCCCCCCCCCCCCCCCCCCCCCCCGGTGGGCCTAGGTCGCTCCCCTTGCACATTGAAGAGGCCCCCAGCCACTCTGGTGCTCTAGGGCTCCGAACATTTGGGTGTACGAACAGCCCGCAAGCTCTCCGACTCGATCCGCGCCTTGATCTCATCTGACCATTGACGCTGGCATCACGTCCGCTTGCGCTGGGAGCCAATACTCCTTACCCAATCCACCCTGTTTTGTTCAAGTTTTTCCAATTCTGCGAGCTCTCTCAGAGACAACGGCGTGAGTAGTGGAAGTGTGTCAGCTATTCCCTCGACTCGATCAATCAAAACTGCAACGCAGCTAAGAGCCACCATTTCGTCAGTTAGTGGAAACCCACCTAGCTCTAGTAAGCCGCCTGAGCTTTTCGGCCCGTATCGGTTCAAGTGTGTCAGATGCGCACTTCTCAAGGAGAGAACGCACGCCCCTTCGGCAGCGCCAATCTCCAACCCAAGCTCCATGGCCTTCCTCAAGCACGCCCCCAGATCGTGACCTAGCTTCTTTGAAGACTGCAAGTTGTCGGGCACCCCTCGGTCTGTCAGATATGCTTTGAGCGCGAGCTCTGTACTCATAGCCAGCAGATATCCAACGGGCTCTAAATGCTCGAAAGGCCTAGATTGGTGATCAAGCACGAGTTCAGCCGTTCGCCAATAGCGTTTCGATACAGCTAAACGATAAGACCCCGCCTGTGACATAAAGTGTCTCCCTTGCACAGCTTAAAAATCGGTGGTCCTAAGGGGTCCCTCAAAGCGGCGGAGCATCCCACCCCCTGTCCCGTTTCGACGAGCCGGGCTGCACTGGCGGAGGCACATAGGTTTGCTCGGTGGCTGTCAGCAGGTCCTCATACCGCTTGATGATCGCCTCCGTATGTGGGCGCAACATGGATGCCGTAGATCTCCACTCGTGCAGCTTCCTCAACACCTGCTCTCAGTCTGCCCAGCTGCTGCCGTTCTCTATGGTTGGCTTGTAGTTCTCAGCCATATGGTAGAGCTGCCTAGACTGCTCCAGCATCGTGGTCAGCGTATTGGAGCAGCTTGCGTGCAGCTCGGGTTGGTCCGGGTAGAGGGCTTGAAGCCAGAGCATAATTCCGGGCATGGCCATTGCCACCATGTTGCCAGCCTGAGCTGCCTCTACAGCTACCTCAGAGATAAGCCGATAGGCATCTATCTTTCGGTCACTGGCTTTGCTGGCGCGCTCTCTCTGGATGCCTAGCGCCGCCAAGATGATTGATAGGAAGTCCATCAGGCACTCCTTGAGGCGTGGGCACCATACTCAAGGTTGATAACGCTGGGGAGCCTACCGAGGGGCTCCTATTAATCCGGTATTCCCCTTCGCTGCCCATTGTGCGCCCAACTAGAGATCCGACCCATAAAGTCCCACACATCACCACCTGCTGGCCTGATGTAGCTTGGAGCCGCAGGGTCACTGCCCATCCTCTCGAAAATGTCGCGCAGCCATCGCTGCTTCGACCGCTCTATGTCCAAGTCTCTGAGCCATGCTTCAACTTCTCCTATTGGGACTGCAAATAATCCATATCGCTCCAAATCCCTCAGTAGGTTATCTGCCATCTCACGGTCCGACCCCACCAACAGCTCCACGCCACCCCTCGTCTTGAAATCACTGTGTTGCGCCCGAAGTTTCTCAAGGACCGCCAAGCGCCTTGAGGCAAAAGCTGCATGCTCTCCCTCGGGAAGGCCGATTGCCCGCAAATGTTTCGTCCACTCAGTTCCACCATCTTTAAGCACGTCGATGTCTACGACTCCGGCGGCAGGGATGCCAAGTCTGCGGAGTGGTGCGATTATCCTCGGAATTGTCTGCTTATTGTCTGCATTCAGGAAGAGCGTGCGTGGCGAGCCTCTCGTGTCGCCCTCTGTGAGCAGACGTTCGTTTATCTCTTGGTAAAAGGCTCTATCGGCGTTGGCTTCACCAACCAACACTGCGTCAAAGAATAGACCTTCAAGAACGCCAACCGAGCGGAGGAGGGGGTCCTGCATTAGGACCTTGAGGTCTTTACTCGGAAGTAGGCGTGCAGTACCCGTTCCATTCTGATAGGTAAGACGAACAATATTTACTTCTGCACCCGAAGAAATAGCGCCCATCAGAAACTGTGCACTATGAGTAGAAACGAAGATATGCTTTCCTTCCTCTACGGCTCCCTTAGCGAGTTCCTTTCCTAACGTGAAAGCTAAGTTCGGGTGCAAAAATGCTTCCGGCTCATCCACCGTGATGACCTTGGGCCGACCAGCGTGGAGCTGGATCAAAATTCCCGTAAATGCCTTAACGCCATCGCTCACCCGATCAACCCCAAGCGCCTCCTTCATGTAGGTCAATGTCTCATCTTCAAGAGAACGCTCGTTTGGAGGTGGCGTTCGGCCAAACCTAACGTTCAATTGATCGCCAACGGAAGCGTCAAGTACGAAGTAAAGCCCCGTTGCATCGTAGACTAATTTTCGTATCGTTTCGCGCTTTTCGTTATCCAGAAGAAGGTTGGCGAAGGCACTTTGAGGTGCCTTTAGATCACCGCGTTGCTGACTATATGTAAGCTGTATCCGCGAGGGGCCGTCGAGAGATAAGATAGAAGATGATGCATAGTAGTTCACGAAGTTGCTTCGTGAATTGTGAGTGTTCGGGTCTACCAGGGAGGCTTTAAAGAAATTAGGGTAAATATGCTGACGCCGATTGGCGCTCTTGATTATCACTTGTCCAGGATGAACACTCTCGCCGATGTCCGGTGAGACTAAAAGTTTTTGCAGCTCCTCTTCTGCTTCCTGGTCGCTGAAGCTCTTAAAGGTCACAGGGCCAAGTATTTGAGTTTGGGTCTCTCCTTGATTGTTGAAAACCATGCCGAGCTCCCTTAACGCTTGGCTTTTTCCAGAGTTGTTTGGGCCGACAAATACTGTCACGGAAGGGGGCGTCTCGATTTCGAGAGGCGGTTGTGTGGGACCTGAGCCGAATTTAAAGGTGATTTTTTCTAGCAATCATTCTCTCCCTAGAATCGCAGAGTTCTATGACAAGTTGAGTCCATAAATATTTACAGCTCAACATTTATTTTAGTTGGTGCGATAAGTAGTTTAATGTGTCCGTTAGGGCATACCTCAGTGGACGTGAGATTTTCGGACAGAAGTTCGTCCGTTAGGATTGACCTCCTCCATTCGGACAAGTATCTATGCGGACATTATCCATTCGGACACTTGGAGGCGCACCTTATGGCTACATTCCTTTATGCCCGCGTATCGACTAATGAGCAGACCCTTGAGCACCAGCAGGCTCAGGCAGAGAAGGCGGGCTACACGTTTGACCACATCATTGCTGATAAGGGGGTCTCAGGCGTCAGCGTCCCGATGAGGAACCGGCCTGAAGGCAAACGCCTCTTTGATATGCTTCGAGCTGGGGACACTCTGGTAGTTCGCTGGGTTGATCGTCTGGGCCGCAACTATGATGACGTGACGGCAACCATCAAGGCGTTCCTTGCCAAGGGTGTCATCGTCCGCACAGTCATCAACGGCATGGTCTTTGACGGAAGCACCAGGGACCCCATGCAGATGGCCGTGAGGGATGCCCTTATTGCGTTCATGGCGGCAACCGCTCAGGCTCAGGCAGAGGCCACCAAAGAGGCACAGCGTGCGGGCATCGCCCATGCCAAGGCCAAAGAGGATGCTTACAGAGGCCGCAAGCCCAGCTTCACGAGGCAGCAGGTTGATACCGTGCGGGACTTGCTCTCAAGGGAGACCCAGATCGCAGAGGTGGCGAGGGTAACCGGCCTTTCCCGGCAGACGGTCTATCGCATCAAGGATGACCCTCAGGGCACCGAAAAGGCTCTTGCCTTGTGGGGATAGATCGAATCGAGCTTAAATCGCCACCGGGTTTAGGGGGCGGCATAGATGTTTTTGAAAAATACCACGTTTATTGTAGGCGCTGGGGCCAGCACAGAATACGGCCTCGGCGCATTCCCAATTGGTAGCGAACTCCGCTCAATGATCCAAGACGGGTATTCTTTTTCTGGTGACCTGCGCTACGGCAGAATCTCGCGTGGTGACAGACTGTTATTCGACGCAATTCGAAGGCGGCATAGAGATGACGAGAGCGGGTTGCAAAAACGCTTAGAGGCTGCGGAGCTAATCTCAACCAATCTATATATGTTTCCGTCAATCGATGCGTTCATTGACCACTACGAGGATGGAACGAACCACGTAGGCGAATTGGGGAAACTGGCAATCGCTGCCTATATAGCCCGTGCTGAGCGCAAATCTAAGCTCTTTAAGGATTCGGAGCGGGGTGGCGATGGCTTTTCTATCCGAGCCCTGTCTAACGCGTGGGTTGAGCCCTTTGCACGTATCCTTATGGACGCGGTGAAGAACCCTGAAGAATTGGCGGAGGGTGTGTCAATCATCTGTTTCAATTATGATCGGTGCATTGAAATGTACCTGCTTGAAGCGCTGCGCTCTCGATACAGGATGCCCTATCAAGATGCTCGCCGCATTGTAGGTGCGATGAACATCATACACCCTTACGGAACTCTTGGGCCGTTGCCAGAAACAGAATTTGGTGGGCACCCCAATCAGCCGGAATTTGGACCGAACGTTGACGAGCGCTTTGACCTATTCTCCCTCACCCACAGCTTGAAGACCTACACAGAGCGCGTTGAGGAGGGCGAGACGCTTAGCCGTATTCGAGCTGCGGTTGCGTACAGCGAGCACCTAATTTTTCTTGGCTTCGGTTTCACAACAGAGAATATGAATTTGCTATCTGTGCAAGGAAAGGGCCTCGTGGGCGCTAAGGCAAAAAACTCCATACTCGCAACTGGCATAGGCTACTCTCACCAACAAGTTAGCGCAATTAAAGATAAGGTTGCCGCCCTTTTTGATAATATATCGGGGACCGGCTGGCAAAGATCGGCCAACGTCGAGATTGGACTGGGGTGTAAAGAGCTTTTTCACCACTATTACCTGAACCTTCAGCGTTAGGCCCTAATCCTGTGCCAAGGACCGCCGCACGGTCTAGCACTCGGCACGCCTGTGCGGCGGCTTGAGAACCATTCCCTCCGTACAGGAAAGAAGCCCTTCAATTTACGCCCAGCGCTCGGCCCTCAAGCCGGGCGTTTTGCATTCCCTCACTAGTGAGAAGAAGCATTCCTGCATTGACGACAAAGAGCATTCCCTTAGTAAAGCCAACCACACGCCCTCCCTAAGCCACGCGCCACGTATTCGCGTAGTAATGCACAGGATTGCAACCCCTTCGTATCCCTTGAAACCGGGCCTAGGAAACAGCCGAAATAAAATAAATTTTCCTCCACCTCAGCGTGCGGAGTTCAAGGATTTTCCTACTTACTAAGGGAATGCTTTTCTCAATGAAATCAGCGGCGATGGGCTCACCTTTGGGTTGTAGTTAGGTGTTTATCCCTCTTGACGGGTGTGATGGAAAGCCCATTCTATAGGTGTAAATTCACAAGTGCCATCGAGGCTTGCGAGATGAATATGCCGCACCCTACCATCAACTCACAGTCCTAAGTGCCTCCGTAACCGAGCGAGAAATCCCCGTGGTTTCGTGATGTCATCGGTCAGCCGGAACTCGGTGACCCGCCACGAGCCACCCCAAGCCAAACCCAAACAGCACACCTTACGCCGCTCCCCGCAGCGTGAGCAGGCAGCTCATTGCCTATAGCCAACGAAAGGAAATTCAATGGACCCCGAACTCCTCCGCCAAATCCTTGAAAACTCGGAGCCAGCACCACAAAACGCAAACCCGAACAGCACCCCCCACGCCCCTCAAGCCACGCAAGAAGGAGCCCCCACGCCCGACGAGGAGCCGGGCCTAGAGGTAGACCCTGAAGCTGCTCAGAACCTCATGGGGTCCATTCAGGCTGGCATTGAGGGAGCCCGTGCGGGAACCCAAGGTGCCTCTGCCGGTGAAATCATTGGGGCTGCTTTTGGTGGCCCCGGTCTCACCCGTGATGGCTCTGAGGTTACCAAAGAGGATAGGCTCCTTGATGGTGTAGCCACAGGCGGTGCTATCGCTACGGGTGGCATGAAGGCGGTCTTTGAGACCAAGGACTTTCTGTTTGGCGATACGCCACCCGAGGAGCAGAGCGCGTTCCGCCGTAGCGTAGAGCAGCTTGATGCCGACATGAAGGAAGCTTCCCCCATCCTCGGGGGTCTCTCCTCAGGCATCGGGCAATTCGCCGTAGCCATGATTGGCATCGGGAAGCTCGGCAAGGTGGCGCAGGCCATCCCCAAAGTTGGCGAGGCGCTCACCGCAGGCAAGACCGCAGTGGAGGGCGTAAAGGGTGGCGCTGTTGCCCTTGAGTCTGGCAAGGCGGCACTCGCTGGGGCTATCGCATTCGATCCGCATGAAGCCCGCCTCAGCAACCTGCTTCAGGACACCCCTCTGGCCAATCCCATCACGGCATGGCTTGCAGCTGACCCAACGGACAGCGCTGCATGGGGCCGTGTGAAAAGCGCCATGGAAAGCATCGGGCTGGATGCGGCTATCATCGGCTCCCTCAAACTAGGCGGAACCGTATGGAAGAAGCTTAAGGCCGGTGACACAGCGGGGGCATCAAGGACCATCACGGACTTTGAGAACCGGCGTAAAGGAGAGCTTGATGGAACAAGCGAAGTTGAGCCAATTGGAGAAGGACCTGACGCTATTCCTTCAGGTGATGCAGGTGCCGAGGCTTCTCCCCTGGCAGCAGGACCTGTTGATGTACCTCCTCCAGAAGCCACGCCGTCAGCCGGTAATGTGCTGGAAGCACAAGATGGCCTCCCCGGAATACGCAATGATGGCGCGGCCCGGTTTCAAACGCGCATCACGGTTGATTCCAGTGAGGGTAGGAGTTTCGTTGACGAGCTGATTGATGCTGCCGACAAGGCAACCGAGGATTGGGACCTGACGCGGCGATACGGCAATTGGGAAGGGGTCAACAATGCCGGGCACTCACTAAACAAGGATTTAGGGGAGAGGTTCTACTCGCAGTTCAAGAGCGACAGGGATGTTCAGGACGGTATGCGTTTGCTTGTTGCTCGTAAAGCCGAAGAGCTTGAGGCATCGGGCTGGGGAAATACGGTCACGGACGCCCAATTCCAAAAGCAGGTAGCTGACTTTGCCGCCATGGCAGAGACAGACCCCCAAGAAATGCTTGGCTCACTCCAGCAGGCCGCAAACCATTCGATGGATATGCCTGCAACAATGGTTGTCTACGGTTCGATGACTTCCAAGATTTTTGCCGATGCGACGCGGTTAGGCTGGCGGATGCATCTGGGTGATTATAGTGAGTTTGGAAGCAAGGAGGCCATGGAACAGGCGATTGCCAAGCGGTTTTCGCTGGCCCTTACGATGCTTAATGACGTAAAGGCGATGCGGGCGAGCGCGGGCCGTCAACTGCGGGCGCTGCGTGGGCAACCTTTTGATCCTCGCCTATTCGAGGGTGTTTCCAAGGAGCGCTTCTATCAGCTTATTGCAGAAAGTGGTGGCGACCCAAGCAAAATTAAGTACCTCGCTGACCCCGATCTTTATACTAAGCTTTTAGACACGGCAAACTACTTGCGAATTAACAGCCTCATCTCTGGCTGGACCACGCAGGCAATCAACGTCATGTCCAACGGCTATATGCTGGGCGTCAGGCCACTGGAGCGTATCCTTGGGTCTGTGCCCAGAGCCGCCCTCGGTGACGATGCAGCCAAGTCCCTCGTCAGGGAGAACCTCCGGCAGTACGGCTATATGGGCTCGGCTGTGTGGGATGGCTTCAAGAATGCCTCCAAGGCGTTCCTCCAGAATGAGAGCGTGCTGCGTCCTCACACATCGGAAGCCTATGCCAGCCAAAGCTGGCAGGTGCCGGGCTCGCAGGCGTTCAACGGGCAGTACTTCAAGCCGTGGGATAGTGTCCCGAACCTCATCTATAACGCCCTCTCTGTCCCCATCTCGGTAGCCAGTGTGCCAAGCCGCACGCTCGGCTCTGTGGATGAGCTCATGAAGCAGATCGTTTACAGGTCAAAGCTCATGTCCCGTGCCCATACGGAAGGCGTGGAGAGTGCGCTTGATGCCGGGCTCAGTGGTAAAGCCGCCACGGACTACGTGCAGGCATTCGTCAAGGAGAAGGTGGATAAGGCATTCGATGCGCAGGGCCGAGGGCTTGAGCCTGAAGCTTTGCGTGAGGCCAACATTGCCACCTTCCAGCAGGACCTGCTGCCGGGCACACTGGGCAGAGGTATTCAGACCTTTGTGGCAAACGAGAAGACCAAGATGGTTCGCCTCATCCTGCCATTCGTCAAGACCCCCACCAATGTTCTGCGTTATGGGTGGAAGATGACGCCCGGCCTCAATGTCCTGCAAGGTGAGTATCGCGCTATGCTGTCCGGTAAGATGGGCAGGGAGGCGCAGGCTCAGGCAGTAGGGCAGATGAGCATGGGGACTCTCTTCATGGGAGCCGCTGCGTATCTTGGTCAGGATCGCGTTACCAGTGGCGGGCCTACGGACCCCAAGGTGAAGGAGCAGCTTCTGGCTACCGGCTGGAGGCCATACTCCGTGGTCATAACCAACGAGGATGGCTCAAAGCGCTACGTTCCCTTCAACCGCATGGACCCTATTGCTCTGCCATTCGGTATCATCGCGGATATCCAAGATGCTATCCATGTGCTCGGTGATGGCTATGAGGAAAACCCGGAAGTCATGCAGGCTATCGGGGCGCTGGGCGTATCGCTCGCCAAGCAGTTTACCTCCCGCACGTACCTGCTCAGCCTTAACCAGGCGCTGGAGGCACTGAGCCAACCCGACCGGAAGGGCGAAGCGTTCTTTGGGAACATGGCTGCAAGCCTTATTCCCTTCAGCTCGGCTACTCGCCAGACCTCCACGGACCCCTTCATGCGTGATGCCAGAAGCATTGCGGACAAGATGGTGCAGGCTATCCCCGGCATGAGCCAGACGCTTGCCCCCAAGTACAATTGGCTGGGCCAGCCTGTAGTTAACCGGCAGGGCCTCTGGACGGACGACAATGGGACCGTTGTGGACCGTGAGGTGCAGCGGCTTAGTCTTCTGCCTGAGGGGTCTGTCATAGCTGCGCCAAGCCCTTTGTGGAACAAGGTGGACCTCAGGGACATCCAGCTGATCAACGGCGAGAATGCCTATGTGGAGTATCAGAAGCTGGCCGGTAAGCCAGCCCCCAATGCTAAATCCCTCAGGGACCAGATAGCAAACCGGATTCGTTCGGAAGCCTATCAGCGAGCCCCTGACGGCGATGTAGGCACCAAGGGGACCAAGCTGTGGCTCCTCAATCAGATCGTCAACAAGTACCGCGAAGCAGCCGGTAAGCGCATCCGTGCGGACAAGAACGTGCGGGATGCTCTCATGAAGGCTCAGCGCAAGGTGGTGGACCACTATGCCCACCTCCGGCAGGAACCGGCAGAGGACCAGAAGGCTGGGCTTCAGGCCATTCTTGATGCCTTCGGGGCAGGCGACAAGTGATAGTAGGAGCGGGATTGAATTATGAGTGACGAGTTTAAACTCTATGTTTCTGCTGCCGGGCGACACCCCGGCGGCGGTTTCTCCCAGTATGTAACGGCTTCCTCTCTTCAGGATGCAACTGAGCAGGAGGTCTGGTGCGATTACGCGGAAGCCCCGAAGCTGGAAGACGGTACGCAACCGCAAGGCATCTACACAGCAATACGCACGGCCCTACTTCACGTCCCGGACGGCCGCTGTGTGCTCATCTTTGCACCTCAGAGCTTTGTAGCGGCGATTTTCTCCGTGTCACGCGAAGAGCGGCGGGCGGCACGCTATCGCGGTTCCAACAAGAAGCCGCGCCCGAATGCGGACCTATTGCGAGACATTGACGACGAAACCGAACGGCGGGGCATTACGCTACGCTCCCGCGAGCCTGAGCTACATAGTGAGTTTGATATGCTTGACATGGTGCGGGCGGCAGCAACCGAACGGCTGGAAGCAGCGAGCCACGCCGCAGACGCCAAATTTGAGAGCTAAGCTATGGCGCACAAGAAGGAACAGAAAGCGGCGGCAGGGGGAAACTTTGCCGTCCAAGATGATGGCGAGCTGGGCACCCTCCATTTTGATCCCTGGCTGACTTGTAAGGGAGAGGCTCTAAGGCGGCTTGCGGATGATGTCTTTGAGGCACTCCCGTCACCAGCAATAACGCCCGGCAGGAAGCCCCGCGCCGATGCAGAACAGCGCCGCCGCCGTTGTGTCTCTAGCGTGATAGCCAATGTGGCATCGATGGTGTTGAGCCCTGCAAGCCATGACGCGCTGGCCACGCCACTCCGTAAGCCCACCAGCACGCGCACCCGCTATGACTATGCAGGCTATAGCGTTCCGGTGCTTTCAGCCACCGTCATGGCGATGCGCAAGGCAGGATTCTTGGTGGTCATTAAGGGTGTCAGGCGGCGGCACAGGACGCGCATTCTGCCGAGCTCAGTGCTCTCCGAGATGCTAGACCGTGCGGATATTGGGCTTGAGGGCGTGGGGCGGGACGGCGGCGGCGAAACAATTATCCTCAGGGTGAAGCGTCCACCACGTTATGCTGAGCCGGATGGCCCAGAAGAGGAAGCCACCCCGGTAAAACAAGAGGCGGATGATCTGGGGTGGGTTAACTATGAGGACACAGCGCATACTGTGCAGCTGCGCGACCAAATGGAAACCATCAACGAGGCCCTTAACCGGCTTGCCGATGTTCGGTTTGACGGAAAATCTATTCTCCCGGTTCACCTTGTCCGCATCTTCACTACGATGTCTGCGGGAGGGCCGCACGGGTTTAACCTGCACGGGAGGCTCTATAGGGGCGGCTTCTGGTTGACGCTTCCCAAAGAGAAACGGCACCTGATAACAATCAATGGCGAACAGATTGCTGACCTTGATTTCAGCAGCATGTTTTTCCGGCTGGCATATCTTCAGCAGGGCATCACTCCCCCTGAAGGTGACCTCTACGCCATCCCCGGACTGGAAGGCCATAGGCAGGCCGTCAAGCAGCTCGTTGCCTCCCTCTTCGCTCGTGCAGGGCCCGCCGTGCGGATGCCCAAGGAGGTGCGTAAGGAGATGCCCAAGGGCTGGACCATGCCGCGTTTTGTAAAGGCGCTTGCCGTCAAACACCCTGCTATCGCGCCGCTGTTCGGCACGGGCAAGTGGTTTTCGTTCGCTTACACTGAGAGCCAAATCATGGTGGACGTTTTACTGGCCCTTGTGGCCTTGGGAGTTCCGGCGCTGCCAATGCACGATGGTCTTATGGTGGGAAAGAGCCACGGCGCTCTGGCTGCTCAGGTAATGCGAGAAGTCAGCCTCAAGCATCTTGGTGTTGAGCTGCCAGTGTCCGAAAAGCCACTTAGTGTTGCTGAATGAAATAACTGCCTCTGTATGCCTTAGGAGTTGGCTTGAGGTAGTTGCTTGAGGTTTTTCCTTTGCAGGGTACAGACCACCACTGCTGTAGCTTGAAGCCGGTAACTTAAAGCCCAGCCTCATGCCCTCCCTTCATGCCAACCCTACGGTCTGCTGTCTAAGGCTCCTACTTCATGCCACCACATAGCAAACCACACAGCAGGCCATACGCTACCCATCACCGACAAGACCGGCATGCCCAGCTAGAAGGAAGGCATAGAGGTAGGGCATGCGGGTACACCCCGATGAAGGGGATTAACAATGAGAAGGAGCAGGGCGTAGGGATACCCTCATGCCTTACCCGTTGAGGATAGCATAGGGATATCTGGTGGGTCTATCCTCAGACCTTAAGGCGAACGCCAATACGGCCACCCTCACTGAGGAGCTCGACGCCCGCTTCCTCTAGCGCAACCTGCAAGGCACGCACAGTATCTAGCCTGCCGGTGAGGACATCCGCCCCACGCTTCTCAAGGGAAACTATCGTGTTTTTCGAAATGCCAGCCCGCGCCGCGAGAGTAGGTTGGTCCATTCCGGCTAGGGCCCTAGCGGCTTTCAACTGATTTCCTGTGAGTAGCATTCTGTCCTCAGGTCAACTAATTTGTGATTAAATACCAATTCGTGCTTGACCGAATGGTCGAACCGCTACATTAGATTGTTGGTCTTAAATCACAGTTAATCGGTCGGGAAGTCCAATATGAATATGAACGTTCGCCGCCCTTCTGGCGGAACACTTACGCACGCCCTTATGCCCCCTCATGTATTCCCAGAGCAGTACGCGATGGTCTGTGACGGCAATTGCATGCAGCCTCTTTTCGAGCATGGCCAGAGGCTTGTCTTTTCCAAGTCGGCACCCTTGAAGCCCGGCTAGCCGGTTCTCCTTTTCAGGAAGCCTGAGGCCACCCCTCCCGGCGAGAATCCGATGCTATTCAAGCAGCTCGTTTCCGGCCCATCCAAAGCATACTGGGAGAAAGGGCGGCAAGACCTGAGAGGGAACGTTCGCCCAGTAGTCACAGTGAGGATGCTCAATCCGCCCCGCACACTGTTCTTTCCAGCAGATGACCTCCTTGGCGTCCATAGCTGCACTGGGGTCTTGCCCATGCCGACGCTGGAGGGCTGACCCATCATGCCCCGAACCATCACATCCAACTTCAAGACCACCGAAACGCTCTTCACCCTTAGCCCACTCGCGGCATGAAAGGGCCTGCCTGCGGGCTGGCTCCTCCGTATGCCTATCGGTCTCCAGCACGTTTCCGTTGAGCTGCATACCTTGCGGCCCGGCTTGCTAGGTGCCTATCGCATAAGGATGTCTAGGAGCCTACCGGTGGACGATTGGGAGGCCGCTGCGGTTGATGCATTGGGCGACCTTGCGGCCTTCGCCTTGATTGAGCTGAGTGACATCCTGGAGAGTCAGGCCGAGCTGCTTGCATCGGCGTTCCATATGGTCTGGACTGGAGGGGAGCTCAATACGCTGATGCCGGAGCTGAGGCGGCTCTACATCACCACGGAAGACCAAGCGGCTTTGCGGTGGGTTATGCCTAGGGGTATGACCCGCTAAAGGCCGTCCCCAAACAGTAGGTGCCCATGGGTCTCCATGACCTCTTGCACGCAGGTGTATACGTGGTGGATGGTTTCGGGTGAGAGCGGTTTGTCTCCCTGTCCGCCTATATCGTCCAAAAGCCCGAAGCTTGCGGCATAGCTTCTTGCTGTCCTAAGGCGGGTGTAATTGGCTGGGTCTTCGAACACTTCGCCCCTTCCCACCATGCTCAGTTTCGCAGGCAGCAGACCCTTGGCTTCCCAACGTGTCAACGCTTGCTGTGGCTGTGCGAATGCCCACCAGAGCTCAGAGTCCGCTGGCGAAGCAAAAGCCGCATCGTACTGCCGTTTAGGGTCCAGCGCGGCCAGCGTATCGAAGAACGTAAAGATGGTCAGGAAGCCCACGCGCTCTGGCTGATACTTGATGCTCAGCATGGCGTTATCCACCACGTTGCCCCATCCCGGCTTAGCTCGCCCGGCAGAGCGCTCATAGTCGTGCATATTGCCGCAGTGACAGTAAGGCAGCTCTGTGAGTTCCTTGGCTATCTCCCGCCGTTCGTGGTCAAGGAGCACAATCGCTGCCTCCCGCTCGTTTATCTCGTCCTGCGAGAACGCCTTAATCATTGGCTGGGCATCCGGCTGGCACAATAATAATTGCTGTCGTGCACCAAGCAGTCGCTCAGCGCGTTCTCAAGCGCCCGCTGCCAGTTGGCTTCATGCTGCTCCCACAGCAAAATACTGAGAATGATGAGGGGGCCGAACATCCAGTTCATGAAAAATTTGTTGGGGTACATGGACCTCGTTCCTTTGCGATGAAATAGGAAATGACCTGAGTACGTTAAAGTTAGTCTTTTGACACGAGCCATAAGAGCTCGGGCAATAGTTACTAGTCTTCACGGCATTGATTAGAAAAGCCGCTTGTTTCGCCTCTTGCCTATCACTTGCAGGCTCAACTTTAGTGTGTCACGCTTAAGAGGAACAACCCCCAATAAGATGGTCTAAGATTGATTGATCCCGGCTTCTCACTCGAAGAAATCCACGAGATGTTGGACGCTATTGAACGAAGCCTTAGCAGGCTAAAAGCCGCAAATCTTCACAACAAGCTTATGCCAATGACCTACATCCCTGAGGCATACTCGGTTCATGTGGACTTGGACCTGAGCGGCGTTCTTCCCAGCATCGGCCTGAACCAGTCTGTGGCGAATAAACTCAAAAACATCGACGCCAAGCTTAGGGCCCCCGTGATGATCGCCGCTCTGTCGAGGACGCGAAGCTATCTCCGTATGCTGGAAAGCGAATTTGGCGGCGACGGAACACGGTCCGACCACGCCGACCAAGACCGCGTAATTCAAGAAACACTAGATGCAAATCCTCCTCAACCGATTCAAGTTTGGACCGAGCAATGGGTCTACGTGAAGCAAGGATCACGTGGGAAGCAGCTTATCAGCGATGTAGCTGAACTGCTCGATGAGGCGCTCCTTCTCGCTAAAACTACGAACCTGCCCGAGGATCAAGCGGCGTTGACTGATATCGAGCGTGCTCAGTTAGTCGCCATCTTGGAGACAACCCTTGCCGTCCTTAAGGCCCCTATGCTTGAGCCGGGTCTCTTGAAGAAGACTGCGCGTGTTGCCAAAGAAATTGCCGAAAAGACGGCCAGAAAGAAAGTGGAAGAGGGGCTTGGAGTGGGGCTCAGTTACGCGGCAAAGAAGCTTTGGGAGCTCATTGCGAGCTTGCTATAAATAGCAGTATCTGAGCGGGCCGATCCATGAGGATGTTTAGCTACATCACGCCTTCCTCCGCCTTGCTTTGCCAACTGGCTCCCACTCCAACAGCGATAAGACAGCTTCAGGCGCTACAATCTTCGTCACAGCATCGCCAAGGGCAGGAAGCCCAAATCCATCCCCATAGTCCCGCCCAACGCTGCCGCTGCCGACATGCCCCGTGAGAGCATCGTGAATCTCTTCCGTCAGTCCAGCATTGCGCCCTAGCCGCTTGAAGGTATGGCGGAAGGAGTGAAACACTTTGCTCGGCTCCGTGATGCTGATGGTTTCCCTGAGGTATCGGTTGAACCATTTTGACCATGCGGTGGACCTGTATTTGGAGTCTGCGGAGGAGAGCTCTGGCCACAGGCTGCTAGTGCTTTTAGCCCCCGCCTTAAGCAGGCCCTCACGATACCGCAGCAAGCCAAGCCGAATGAGCTCGCCATGCAGGGGAACCTGACGGCGGGAGCTAACGGTTTTCACCGAGCGGTCCCCATCAGTGTCAATGTCAATTATCCATATGCCCGTTTCCGGGTCTTGCCTGACGTCCGCCAAGCGCAACTGCGCAATTTCGTTGAGGCGGGCTCCGGTGAGCAGAGAAATCAATGGCATCCAGTAAGCCGCTTCTCCTCGGCCACCAAGCGGCCTAGACCCCGATGCATAAATCGGAGATGTGAAAATGGCCTTGAGGTCAGCCGCAGAGAAGGGCTTGCGGCGGTTTGGATCATTCCGCTTGTCAACGGTGATGGAGAGCTTGGAGAAGGGGTTGGTGAAACCCGTAATGCGGTCCATGTAGCCGTCCCGCTCCGCAGTGCTCACCAGGGCTACCAGAAGATTGAGGTACTTGTTGACCGTGGTTGCGTGGAGAGGCTCGCTGTCCTTGTCTGCCGTTGATTCGATAAGCTGGCGGAAAGACATCTTCCTCTTTGGTCCTTTGAGGCGGGTTGGTAGCGCGGCCAAGGCGTTGCGGAAATCGCGGGCTTTCTCCTTGGTGATGTCCGCTAGGTGCAGATCGCCATGCCATTCCGTGAAGTAGCGGGCCACACGCTCGGCTTCTCGCACGGTGCTATGGGAGAGCTTCTTGCCACCACGGGCCGGGCTTCCGGCTTTCCATTGGGCCAGCGATTCGGAAAGCTTCGGGCCTTTCTCGGCAGGCTTGGCCTCCGCAGGTGTCGGCACAACGAGACCCTCTTGTCGCTGCTTTGTCGCTCGATAGCCGCTCACGTAACCTCGGAGTATCGCAAGCCCTGCCTCTTGGTAGAAGTCAGAGGAGGGGTCCATCGGCAAGCGGTTGGCTGTGAGGTAGGCATGGAGCTCAGGCTGGACGATGGATATATCATACCGCGCCAAGGCTCCCTGATAGTCGGCAAGCCACATGTCTATCTCCTCGCCGTGCACAAAGAGGTGGCTGCTTTCCATCCCCATGCCGGTGAAGCGGATGCGCTCTAGGTCAGGCCACTGATGCCGCTCTTCCGGTTTCTGGAGATGCCTGCGTAAATCGCCCTGTCTGCGCGTCTCCTCGTCGCCCGCCAAAATCTTGCGAAAGGCCCATGCTTCTATGGTGGAAACTTCTGGCAACGGTTGAAGGGGGAGCTTTGCGGCGGGGCCTTGAGCAATAAGCAGGACGGCTTTCTCAAAAAGGTCCGCTGCCTTGAGTGCTTCCGCGAGGTCTTTGCGTTTGGCGGCTCTAGGGTCATTGGTGCCGAGAGACACCGTGAGCTCACGCTTGAAGCGCCCTGTATTGGGATTGACCAACTCGGGGACGTGTCGCTTGGCGTGCTCGGGTGCGGGCTTTCCTGCCAGTTCCTTTGGGAGGCGCTTTCGAAATTCGTAGATGCCGGAGCTTCGCCGCTGCATGTAGGTGATTCCTGCCATCAAGTGTGCAACCCCTGTGAGATAGCGTTGTGTACCAGACGGCTATCCCTAAGGTCCTGAAACCCTAGATGTTTTGGCGTTTCAATGCACTAGGAAATTGATGGCGCACCCGACAGGATTCGAACCTGTGACCTTTGGAATCGGAATTGGGAGAATCGGGTTTTAAGCATTTGAATTAATTGAGTATGAGAATCTACTGCGCTAGCTCTGTGCTATTTGTCGCGCAGCCGGCGGATTCAACTGTCGTCTGTGCCTAACCTCTCAGTCGGCGCCCCGTAAGTTGTTGTCGATGATGGTGATACGTTCGTTGATTTCGTGAATCTGCGACCGAATTTGCTTTGCTTGTTCTATCCTTGCAGTTCGTTCGTTTTCGCTCGATGTCGGCATTCCTAGTTCGTATAGGAAATGATCAATCTGAATACGGACGTCGCTCTTACCGCGACTTAGTCCACGGAGCTTATTGTATGCCTCAACTGATAGCGCACGATGTGGTGATTGTGCTGCGAAATCGATATTTTCCAGAGCGGTATCGATTTTCTTCTGGGACAGATTGAAGCCGGCGTGAGCGCGGTCAACCTCTTCTGACGTTAGATCTTCGCCATTGATTGTACGTTCCAAAATAGAAAGAGTTCGGTCGTCGTAAAAATATAGCTCTCTCAGTGCATCAAGGATGCTTCGAGTGGTCACAGTATTCCACACGCTTCTTCCGTCAGCAGTCAATGAAACCAGTAAGCCGAGGACTTCTAGGGTTCCTTTGCCCAAGGCGATAGCCGTCTCAATCATGTAGGTCTCTTTTTCATAAATTTGGGCAGCGTAAGTTCGATCCACTATTATTCCGATTTCGACGCGTTGGTCACCGTGCCTTTTCAAGATTGATCATTAGAAATGCGAGGGACCATGATTTACATCCAGGGCGCCTGGTTGCGTAGTACGGAACCCTCCGGTTAGCCCCATTCCGAAAATGCGATCGCGGCAATCGGCCATTCGCAGCACGCGGCCGTAGATCTCCGGCGTCCCCTTGTACACTTCGCTATTTGAGCGCTGTAAAGCGACCGTTAAAACTTGGACAATTGTAGGAGATCGATACTCTGCCTATCTAGGTTGTAGTTGCCAAGATGGTCCGAATAGCTAAAATAGCTCAATTGCAACGGGGCAGATCACATGCAAACTATGTCCGCTAAGGACGCCAAAAACAGTTTCGGGCTCCTGCTTGACAGGGCCAGAGCGGAGCCGGTCCAAGTGGAAAAGCATGGCAGGCCGGTTGTTGTTGTTGTCAGCGTCGAAGAGTTTCAACGGCTGTCGCTTGCATCTGCTACGCCACTCGGGCGAGCCGGGGGCTGACCATCGACATGCTCGCAGTTGATCCAATCATCGAAGAATTTCCGGTCCGAGCTAGCGCAAGTCAGCGTGATCAGACGTGGCGCCGTATGGCCTTCCCCGTAGTCGATGTCTTCGCTGGTCCCGGTGGCCTTGGCGAAGGCTTTGCCTTAAGTTCGGATGAGAAAGGCAAGCCCAACTTCAACAGCGTTGTGTCCATCGAGAGGGACGTATTCTCGCATCAGACGCTTCTTCTTCGTCACTTCATCCGCCAGTTTCCGGAAGGAGAAGCGCCAGAGGATTATTATACGTTTCTCAAAGGGGGCATGACTCGCGAGGAGATGTATCGCCTCCATCCCGAAGCACATGCTCACGCGGCGTCGGCGGCCTTGCGGATTTCGCTTGGGCCCGAATCCCATGCGGAAGTGAAGAAGGTCATCCGTGACCGTGTTGCAGGCAGCCGTCGGTGGGCACTCGTGGGAGGCCCGCCCTGCCAGGCATATTCGCTGGTCGGGCGTTCGCGGATGATGGGCCGCAAGGACTTCGCCGAAGACGTACGTCATACCCTCTACCTCGAATATCTTCGGATAATCGTTGATCATCGTCCGCCGGTGTTTGTGATGGAGAATGTGAAGGGGCTGCTCTCCGCCACCATCGACGGAAAATCGGCTATCACCCGAATCGTGCGTGATCTTTCACATCCCGTAACCGCCATCCCCGCGGCGCCCAGTGACCTGTCCTATAAGCTGTATTCGCTTACTGAACAGGAGATGGCTGAGCAGGATGTCGACCCGCGCCTGTTCGTTGTCCGCGCCGAGGAGTTTGGCATTCCGCAGGCGCGGCACCGCATGTTCATTGTCGGCATCCGCAGCGACCTGAAAGTCCGTCCGGGACTGCTGAAAAAGATGACTGCTCCGACCGTTCAGGAGACCATTGGATCGCTGCCTTCCATCCGCAGCGGACTCTCTAAGGCGAAGGACAGTCCCGCAGCGTGGCTGAGCGAGCTTCGCGCTATATCTGCTATGAATGTCCGTCGTCAGCTCAATGGTGCGGCCTATGCGGGCAATGTCGCAAAGGCGCTGGATTTCCACAATCTAATCGAAATCAGTTCACCCCATGCGATATCGTCGGCCCGATATGTTATGAGTAAGCCGGCACATGAGGTGCTGAGCAGCCTCTATGACGACCGACTGTCGGTGCTGACCGCGCATGAGGCGAGAAGTCATATGGCCTCCGATCTCCGGCGCTATCTCTATGCCGCGACGTTCGCGAAGGAAACCGGACGCAGCCCTAAGCTGGCCGATTTTCCAACAAGCCTGCTGCCCGAACACAAAAATGTGGAAGAAGGGCGGATGGGCAAAATGTTCTCGGACAGGTTCCGGGTACAGCTTGCAGGCCATGTTTCCACAACCATTACGTCGCACATCTCCAAGGATGGCCATTACTTCATCCACTACGACCCCGCACAGTGCCGCAGCCTGACGGTACGTGAAGCGGCGCGGCTCCAGACCTTTCCCGATAACTATTTCTTCTCGGGCCCGCGCACGGAGCAGTATCACCAGGTCGGCAACGCCGTTCCGCCGCAGCTTGCTAGACAGATCGCGAATATCGTCGCGGAAGTCCTCAATGCCGTACCGGATGATGAATGATGGTGGATTCGATTTCAGCGGAGCGTCGAAGCTGGAACATGTCACGGATCAGGGGACGTAATACCGGCCCTGAAATGCGTCTTCGGTCACTGCTCCATCGTGCAGGTTTCCGATTCCGGCTCCACACCAAAGACCTACCCGGAAAGCCCGATATCGTACTGCCGAAGTACCACACCGCTATCTTTGTCCACGGCTGCTTCTGGCATCGCCATGCCGGATGCCGGAACGCGACCATGCCCTCAACCAGAACCGAGTTCTGGCAGAACAAGTTTGATGGGAATGTGGAGAGGGACAGGCGCAACAGCGCCGCACTTGAGGCGGCGGGCTGGACTGTCATCACGGTCTGGGAATGTGATCTGAAAGCTGATGCTTCCGGAATCGTGGATCGCCTCTCCTCCGAAATTCGCAAGGTCGATTGATGGCACGGACACAGCATCTGCCGCCGAGCGCCGCCTGCCTCTCCGCATCGATGCGAGATCTGGGCTATTCGCTTGAGGCGGCTGTCGCCGACTTGATCGACAACAGCATCTCAGCCGACGCATCAAAGATCGACATTTTCTGCGAGCCCTCAGCTCCACGGCCTTTTCTAGTCATCCTTGATGACGGGCGCGGGATGGACGCTGATGAGCTGCTCGCCGCCATGCGACATGGCGCGGCAAATCCCCGCGCCGAGCGTTCGCCGCGCGATCTCGGACGTTTCGGCCTCGGGCTGAAGACCGCATCATTCTCGCAGTGTCGGTCTCTCACCGTTGCCAGCATGAAGGGTGGCGCCTGCTCTGCGGCGGAGTGGGATCTTGACGTCATCGACAAGACGGATGACTGGATTCTGAGTATCCTTGACGACAAGGATATAGCAGCTCTTCCGTATATGGACCGGCTAGGTACGCACGGCACCGCCGTCATATGGCGGGAACTGGATCGGCTTCTGGAGGACGAGACTGGCAACCGCCGTGATGAAATCGTCAACGAGAAGCTGGATGTGCTGGAGAAGCATCTCTCGCTCGTGTTCCACCGCTTTCTGGCTGGCGAAATCCGGGGCCGACGTCGTATTGCGATTACTGTCAACGGACATCCAGTCGAAGCCTTTGATCCGTTCTGCCGCAAAAACACACACACCAGACATCTGCCGGAAGAGATTGTGCGGGTCGGATCGGCTGCAGTGCATATGCAGCCTTATATCCTGCCGCACCATTCAAACCTGACGCCACGCGAGTACGATTTTTACCAGAACCGTAGCGACTTCATCTCGAATCAGGGAGCATACATCTACCGCAATGGCAGGCTGATGGCATGGGGTGATTGGTTCCGCCTTATCCCGAAGGGAGAAGCGACCAAGTTGGCCCGCATCCAGATAGACTTTCCAAACAGCCTGGATGAGGCGTGGACTATCGACATCAAGAAGTCGCGATCCCGTCCGCCGCTGTTGGTACGAGAACGGCTCAGGCAGATTATCGCTCAGGTTTCTGGGGCAAGCACCACCGTTCACCGGGGTCGCGGACAGAAGCTTTTCCATGAAGTCACCGCACCGCTGTGGGAACGATATGCCGACAAGGCCGGCATCCGGTATGCCCTGAACAGGACGCATCCGCTGGCACAGCGTCTGCAAGAGAAACTGGACGGCGAAGGTGTGCATCACCTCGAACTTCTGATGGACGCAATTTCAGCATCGCTGCCCGTGGAGATGATCTACTCGGATTATTCGACGCATCCCCGCGACGTAAATCAGATGCTGCAGGTTGATGACGTGAAGGATCGCCTTGACGGCCTCAAACGCGCTCTGTGGGGTGATGGTCCGGGGAATGCGGATGCATTCAGGGATATTGTCAGATCGACGCGAATCTTTGACGATCACGGGGAGATCGTTGAGAATTACATTCAGGGGGCATTCGCTTGAGTACGCAGAGTGATAAGGAGAAGGTTGTTCTTGCTGCACTGATCGGCGCGTTTGACGATCAGGACGGTCTACCGTCACGCGACGAGATCGCCGCCAAGGCTGTCCTCCTCGCGCCGCTGCTCGGCTATTCCGGCGCTCTTCAGAACATTATCGCTGAAGCCGAGACGGCAATCCCGTCGCGCATGAATGCGGGCATCTCACTGATCGATGTCGATGCCGCGCACGACGAGGACTGGATTCACAAGCGCGAAATCGACACGACGTATGCGGATGCATATGGTGGCTATCTGCGCAGCCAGGGCTGGAAGCCTACCGTTGTTAATACTCTCCTCAACGGTGACGGTTCAAAAATTCTAGGCCTGCTCCAGGATCCTACCAGCGAAGGAGAATGGAAGCGCCGTGGTCTGGTTATCGGCCATGTCCAGTCTGGCAAGACTGCCAATTACATGGGCGTGATCGCGAAAGCTGCCGATGCCGGATACAAGTTCATCATCGTCATTGCGGGCATTCACAACAATCTGCGCAAGCAGACCCAGCAGCGTGTCGATGAGGGATTTGTCGGACGCTCCAGCGACCCGGAAAATCGCGTTAACATCGGTGTCGGGCTGGACAAGACGTACCCGAACCCTGTTACGCTCACCAACATAAATTCCGATTTCAACAAGCAGACCGCGAATGTCAGTGGCGCGCAACTGAACGATTTCAAAAATCCTGTCATTCTCGTCATCAAGAAGAATGTGAAGACGCTCGAAGCTCTGCACATTTGGTTGCGGGAGCTGAACGCGAAAGGGCGCGACCGCATTGCCGATGTTCCTATGCTGGTCATCGACGACGAGGCTGACAACGCGTCAATCAATACGAACAAGCCGGATATCAATCCGACCGCCACCAATGCGTGGATACGGAAGATTCTGCGGCTGTTCACCAAGAACTGTTACGTCGGATATACGGCAACGCCGTTCGCCAACATATTCATCGACCCCGACGCTTTCGACAAGAATGCATATGAAGAGCTGTTCCCGAGCGACTTCATTCACTCGCTGGACGCTCCGACCACATATTTCGGGCCGGACAAGGTTTTTCTGAACGACGAAAGCAACGGTGCGATCCTGCGGCAGATCGAGGACTGTGAGGAATACCTGCCGTTTAGCCATAAAAACGGCTTTCCGGTCGCGGAACTGCCGCCCAGCCTCTATCGCGCGCTGGATCAGTTCATCGTGGCGCGAGCCATCCGCAACCTCAGAGGTCAGGAGCGGAAACACTGCTCCATGCTGATCAACGTGTCCCGCTTCGTATCCGTTCAAAAGGAAGTGCGGAGCTTCATCGGTCTGCGCCTCGACCGGATGCGGGAAGCCGTGAAATCCAACTACATGATGCCGGAAGCGGCATCATCGAAAAACGAACACATGGCACGTCTGCGCGCCGCGTATGATGCCGAGTTCGCCGCCAACGAATTTGGCGGGAGAAATTACTCCTGGGATGAAGTGAAAGCGGCTCTCTGGAGCGTCTTCGAAAACCTGCGCACCTACGTGGTCAACAGCAAGAGCGACGAGGTTCTCGATTTCGCGAAGTACGAGAAGGATAACATCGGCCTGACCGCTATCGCGATCGGCGGTCTCAGCCTGTCACGCGGCCTGACGATTGAAGGTCTGACGATCAGCTACATGTACCGCAATACCAAGATGTACGACACGCTAATGCAGATGGGGCGCTGGTTCGGCTATCGACCAGGCTATGAGGATGTCTGCCGGGTATGGCTGCCAAACGACTCGATCAACTGGTATAAGCACATCGCATTGGCATCCGAGGAACTGCGTCAGCAGATCACGCGGATGCGTCAGGCCGACATGAGTCCAAGGGATTTCGGCCTCTATGTGAAGTCGCATCCAGACAGCCTGATGGTGACCGCCGCGAACAAGATGCGCAATGGTGAAAAAGTCATTCTGAACCAGAATCTGACCGGCACACTTCAGGAGAGCTGGCTGCTTCCTCTCGATCCTAAGACAAACCAGGATAACGAGGATCTGATCGCGGAATACTGGCGCGACGGGTTTGGCGGCACAGTGGAGCCAACCGAAAAGGGGTGGTTCATTCCTGACGTTGATGTCGGGAAAGTCGATGAGTTCCTGCTGCGGTTTAAGGCGCATAAATCCGCAAGAAAACGGAAAGCCGACGCGGTTGAATACCTTCTCAAGATTGCGCCGAAATTCTCCAAAGCTGATGTTCTGCTTATTTCGAAAGGGCCTGGTGATCCGACAACATATCGCCTTGGCGCACAGGACCGGACTGCTGAAAAGGATGCTACGCCCGACAGATGGCAGGTTTCAGGATACCGCGTCGCCAGTCGCGGCGACGAAAAGCTTGGCCTGACAGAGGATCAGATTTCCGAGGCGGAGAGGCTGGCGTCTGCGGACACCAAGTCCAAAAAGAAAAAGCCCTCTGACGTTCATTATCGCATGGTCCGTGAAAAACCGCTGTTGATGATCCATGTTCTCGAGCCGACCGAAAATCCTGCATTCACAGGTTATAGGGTTCCCGCATGGGGGCTGAGCTTCCCTGACGGCCTGTACGGAGCCGACTTCGAGATCGAGGTAATCGCCAACAAAGTCTGGATGGAGGAGATGTACGGCTCGATGGACGACAATCCGGACACCGACGAGGACTATGACGATGAGTAGGTCTGTGCCGTGGGATGCCATTCCAACACCGGCGGCTAATTTCAGCGCCCTCCGCGTAGCGGGAACGACGGGTGTTGCCATCTTCTGGGGCCGCGATGCCGGAGCGCAGTGCCTGCTGATTATAGAGCTGGACGGCGATCACACTATGCAGTTCCGCCGTGACTTGGTTTCCCTGCACGGTATCAGCGTTGATCTCCGGAACGGCGATGGTGCCGGGCAGCAGCGGTTTGTTCTTACACTTGCTCGCCATATCGACAGCGATCTGTTCTTTGGCCTCTGTGACACGCTAATCAGTAGCCTCAGAGATGTTGCTGATCCGGCGACGGCACTGGCCGTGGCACTTGCCCATTTGCGGCGTTGGAAGGCGTTTCTGTCGGGGCGGAACGCCCGCCTGCTCTCACCCGAAGAGGTTCGCGGCCTGTTTGGCGAACTGCACGTTCTCCGTCTTCTCTATCAGCATACTATGCCTCAGCCTGCTGCGGTCGATGCGTGGTGTGGACCGGACGATTCCCATCAGGATTTCATCTTTGGCAACCGGGCCATCGAGGTAAAATCGCTTTCGGGTCGGGAACGCAGCACCGTCCGCATCTCGTCCGAAGATCAGTTGGAATCGCTCGCCGACGAGCTGTTTCTCCTGACCCAGCGCCTGAGCAGTCAGCCCGATGCTGGCCAAGCATTGTCACTGAACGGTGTTGTCGGGCTGATTGACAGCGAGCTGGCAGATGCCGATGCCATCGAGCAGTTCGCCGACAAACTCGCAGGCATGGGGTACGTGCCGCTCACGGAATACGATGCTCCACGCTTCATTGTCGGCAGCCTTCAGGGATACCGAGTTACCGATGGGTTTCCCCGCCTGATCCGCTCGGAGCTGCCGCCCGGCATCACCAGGGTTTCCTACGATATCATGCTGGAGGCGATGGCGCCGTTTTCCTGCGACGAAGCTGATATGTTTCGGAGGCCCTGATTGGAGACCACTGCCGAAGAGTTCTTCCATGATTTTCGTCAGGATTTGCTGGCCGGGGCCGAGGCAAACGGCAACTTTCTGCTTGCCGAGTTCATGGATGTCGTCTCGCGTGAACTGACAGAGACAGGCTTCACGGAAGGCTTCGAATTTGCACACTATCGGGCGCAGCGCGGTATGCGTGTTGACGGCTACTGGTTCAACGATGAAGGCGGCTTGAACCTGTTCGTGGCGGACTTCGACAGCCGCACCGAGCTTGCCTCTTTGACCCGCACCGATGTTGATGCCGCGTTCAAACGTGTTGCCAATTTCTTCGATGCCAGTCGGCGAAAGAATTTGTCTGCCGACTTGGAAGTCACGTCGCCGGAATACGGCCTCGCGAGACAGATTGCGGACAGGAAGTCTATGATCCGCCAGCTCAACCTCATTCTTGCGTCGGAGCGCGCATTGAGTGACCGGATTCAGGCACTGCCGGACACCGAGACAGCCGGTATCCCCACCAGCTTTCATATCTGGGATATCTCTCGTCTTCACCGTCAGCGCAGTTCCCGCAGCCACAAGGAGGCGCTGGATCTAGATTTTGAAGCGATGTTCGGGACCGGCATATCCTGCCTTCCAGCACATCTCGGAACGGAAGCATATCAGTCCTACCTAATCGTCATGCCTGGCGACATCCTGTCGGCGCTTTATGAGAAATTCGGCGCGAGGCTGCTGGAGCAGAACGTCCGGACATTCCTTCAAGCGCGAGGGAAGGTCAATCAGGGTATCCGCACGACGATCCTGACTGAGCCGGGCATGTTCTTCGCTTACAACAACGGGATCACCGCGACGGCACAGAGTGTCGAAGTGATGCGGACGGATACCGGGCTTCACATAACGCGCATAACCGACCTTCAGATTGTCAACGGCGGGCAGACCACCGCATCGCTGTTTCACACGCGTCGGCGCGACAAAGCGAACCTCGCGCAGATATTCGTACAGATGAAGCTATCGGTAATTGACAGTGAGGAAAGCGAAAGGGTCGTTCCCCGCATATCTGAATACGCCAACACCCAAAACCGAGTGCAGGCAGCGGACTTTTTCTCAAATCATGCATTCCATATCAGAATGGAGGAATTTTCCCGCCGCATGTGGGCGCCTGCAGGCAGGGGGGCGCAGCGGGAAACCAAATGGTTTTATGAGCGCGCCCGTGGTCAGTATGCGGACGCGCAGGCCAAACTTACTCCAGCCGAGCAGAAGCGGTTCAAAGCTGAGAATCCGAAGCCGCAGATGCTGACAAAGACGGATCTTGCTAAGTTTGAGAACGTCTGGGACGACCATCCCCGATATGTGAACCTTGGTGCTGAAAAGAACTTTGCCCGCTACGCGGCCCGTATTGGTAAAGAGTGGGACAAGTCATCGGACGGCTTCAACGAAGCGTATTTCAAAAGGGCCGTGGCGCGAGCAATCATATTCCGTGCCACGGAGAAGATCGTATCGGCTCAGTCTTGGTACAATGGCGGCTATCGCGCCAATATCGTAGCCTACACCCTCGCAGTGCTGAGTGAGCTGACGCGGCGGCAGGAAAGGAATCTCGATTTCCTACGGATCTGGAACGCGCAGGAGACCAGCCCGTTATTTGAACGCGCAGTGGCTGCCCTCGCTTCCTGCGTGAACGACGAACTTGTGCGTCCTCCGCAAGGCATATCCAATATTTCTGAATGGGCCAAGCGGGAAGCCTGCTGGACCAGGATGTTGGAGAAAATCGACGAATTTGCCGATCTGTTGCCGGATGGCTTCGACGATGAACTGCTGGCCCGCGAAGATCACCTCTCCGAGAAGCGGGATGCCCGGAAAACACAGAAGGTGGATAATGGGATAGAGGCGCAGACGAAAGTCTTCTCAATCCCGGCGGCGAAGTGGATTGTCATCCACGATACGCTCGCAACCAAGCGACTACTGACACCCAAAGAAACCGGCATACTGAAAATAGCTATGCAAATGCCAGCGAAAATTCCAAGCGACAAACAATGCGGGATACTTATTGATACTATCGAGAAGGCGCGCGCGGAGGGCATTGCCATCGACTGAGGCACTGGTTGAATTATGATATTACTGAAGATGCGAAACAGGCTATGGCAACAAGAAATACTCAGCGTGAAAACACCTCTTGGACCGACGACGAACTCCGCCGTTCGGTAGAAGCCTATATTCTGCTGCTCCGTTTTCAGGTCCAAGGCGCTGAAACTCGTTGGGAGCCTCTGGCACAGGCAATATTAAGCCAGAGCTTAACCCAAAGAAATAACGCAGCAATTCGCTACAGGATGCGGAATGTGTCCGCCGTCGTCCAAGAGTTAGGAGGTCCAATCCTCGCAGACTTCTCTCCCGCTGAAAGCGTCGGTGCAGTTGTCCGGCCAAAAATCAGAGAGATGCTGCTGGAAAATGACGAGTTTGCCCGAATTCTGAATCCTGGTGACAGTCGAGAGCATATCAGCGTAACTGAAGCGCGCGCCGCGCTTCGCATCTTGCGCAGTCGTATTGAAGAGCTTGAGCAGGAGCTTGCGTGGAGGGGGCATAACGGACCTCCCGACCAAGGCGATAGAAACGTGCAACTCGATGAGCTTCGCGAAACGATTGAAGACATCGATGTACTCGACGCGGAACTCGAACAGCCGAACCCCGATACGCAGATTGTAAAGTCGCGGACTAATAAACTCCTTTTACTCATTAGCAAACTGGGAGAATGGCTGGGCGCTCGGACAACAAAATTCGTCGATGCGACGTTGTCGTCTGCCGGAGCGGTTTTGGGTCCGATCGTCATTGCGAAAGCAGTAGGCCTTCTTCCACCGTTAGCGGTTGCTGTTGAAGCCGTGAAAAAGGCAATTGGCAACTAGCGAATTTTATCGATTTCCCACCTACCCCGGCAAGTGGTTATGCGGGTTTCGGATGTTGAGCTTACCGGTCCGGCGTAGTGCAGTTTTTCTGATGCGAGCGATCTCACGCACGAATACGTGCCTAGAATAGAAGTGCTTGGTACGGTACGCCACAAGCTGCAAATAGCGGAACCTCGACAAATCCAACCTCACAAAATACACATTTCCTGAGGTTTCAGCATTTTCGTCTGCTAACGCGCTGTACCCGCAGAGCAATTCCGAATGAGTAACGGGCGCTCGACCTTGCTGCTCATCGGCAACATAACGAATGGTATGGAAACGCTGCCTTTCGTGAGGTTCTGATGAAGCAAGCGCGTGTCTTGACTGATGCCGAATTCAAGCGGCTGCTGGCGGTGGTGGCACAGATGAAGCACGCCGGGCGCAACAGGCTGGCGCTCATGCTGTCGCATCTTGCGGGCTTGCGCGTGGGTGAGATTGCCGCGCTGACCCTGCGCGATGTTATCGACAGCGACGGCATGGTACGCGAGCAACTGCGCTTGAGCGCGGAAGTCACCAAGGGCGGGCATGCGCGTGTCGTGTTCGTAAACGACAAGCTGCGCCGAGAGATCGAACGTCACTGCTCGGACTGGCCCGAAGAGCGCGACGCCGATGCCCCGCTATTACTGACACAGAAGCGGACGTCGTTTTCGGCAAACACACTCTGCCAGTTGATGGGGCAATTATATAAGAGTGCCGGTCTCGACGGAGCGACCTCCCATAGCGGTCGCCGTTGGTTCATCACCCGGCTCGCGCATTCCGGTGTCAGTCCGAAGGTCATCATGACACTGGCCGGTCATCGAAACCTGACGACCACCCAGCGCTATATCGACGTGCGCGACGAGATGATGAAAGCTGCCGTCGATCTGCTTTAGCCGACGACTTGTCGCGAAACACGACAAGTTCAAGGTCACTGCATTGCCACGCGGCGGCGTGACAGCCAGCCGGTGAGCTTCTGCCGAATTGAGAAAGCTGTCACCGTGCTTTTCGGCTCCGCAAATACCTTGATCGTGTCATCCATCGTCAATGCCCGGTGGTGTGCGATCCAGCCGAGCAGATCATTGCGGTGAAGCCGGTCACGTCGGCGCTGCTCGCATTGCTCGGATAGGATGAAGATCGCGACATCATCCTCTTCGATGTCCGTGGTCACCTGATCGGCTAGGAACGCCATGACCTCATCCGGCACTTTCCGGTCTCTGGCGCTCATGGATGTCAGATAGCTCGGCCCCTTGCCGAGCATTCGTGTCGAAAACTCGGCCTTGCTCTGCACAAGCCCGACCTGCTGCATTCGCTCGCAGACTGCTTCAAGAAACTCGATATCGCTGCCCATTGTTGCCCTCCTTCAAAACCTGCGGTTCTGACCCGTTTGATGCGGGGTTCTGCTGCTGACCGCTAAATAGCTGAGATATTTATAAGAATGGCGCTGCTGATGGAGCAGCAAGGAGGACGGCATGGAACACAACAATAAAGAACAACGTCTGCGTCTCCGGGACGCATACCTGAAACTCGGACTGCAAATGCAGCCGAATGCCTTTGTGACCCTGACGACGAACGACACCGCTAAGACCGATCCCCGCGAGAAGAAGGATCAGGAGAAGGGGCCACCCAAGGTGCTGACGTGGAGATATCAGGGCGAACCGAAGATTTCGGAGATGTCGAAGACATTGGATATGACGCGCCTGATCGGTGAATACCTCGCCATGATGGACAGGGCGTTGCTTGGCCGGAAGTGGAGCCAGGTTTCACCTGACCAGCGCACGGACGGTCTTTTTATCATCGAGCATACGAAGACGAATATTCACGCTCACGGGCTTCTGCGCTTTCCGGCTGCGAAGAGCCACGATCTTGAAGTCCTGACGTTGCTGAAGTGGAACCGATTGACGCAATCCGGCGACACGAATTTTCAATCGATCTACTTTTTGGATCGTGTGGCCGAGTACTGCACGAAAGAAATGAACAGCGTGCAGTTCAGCCCGGATCAGGTCGTGCTCGCCCGGCAGTTCATGGCTGCCTGACAAATACGGTCGCAATGACATCACCCTGGCCTCGCCGGTGATCACTCGTGCGCACGGATTGACATAACGATTGCGGCTCTCCCAGAGCGGCAGTTGAAAACCATGAGTAAATGATAAGGTTCAAGAGAACCAAGAACGTCTTCGCAATGACTGTGCCGAGCATGATGCGGTCGAAGACAACAACAGATGCTTAGGCATCGACACCATCAAACATCCCATCGAATGATCCGTCCGGATCGAAACTCTCCCGAACATCGCACATGGCTTTGCCGATGATGCAGAGCGAAACTATCGACTTCAATGGATTGGCAAGAAATTCATCGCAATCTCGGCCATGACCAGCATTTCCCCTCACAACGGCAATTCTCTTTTCCCTGCTCATACACAGGTTCCCGCCGTTCAGCGTCTACGCGCCGTTTTTCGCGACGATGTCGTTCCGCTGAGCACCATCGCGGCCATCGATCTGTTCGAGCGGTTATGGGCGCTGCACGAAACCGCCCGCCTCGATCATGTTCTTCGTCAGAAAGCCCCGATGCGCAGGTACGGAAAGGGACGCGGACCGTTCCGCAAGGCGCTGCCTGCGTATATTCCGTTGCGCGGCTTCAGCTTGCAGCAATTGGCCCTCATCAAGCTCTATTGGCCCGAACCTTGGCCAATCCCTGACCGGATCGAACGATCCCCTGCGCGGTTGGTCAGAGGTGCCGCGATTATCCGCAAAGCCCTCTATGATTTCCTCGATGATGGAATGTTCCCGCGTGAACGTGCCGTTAAACGGGAGCTCGAACGGCGGCTCGGTGCGCCAGTTGCCAGCCCGGTGGAGCCGGATGCGTTCGCATTGATAATGCGCGGCTCTGCGCAGGAGCGGTTCGAGGCGATCAGCCATTACTATGAGCAGAAGCGTAAGAAGGGGGCCGCATTTGCTGCGCGACCGTTTCAGCAGCGGTTCACGGAGTGGCAGACGAAGCCGTCTTACGATGCCTGCGCCGTCCTGAGAAACGTCGAACGCGAGTTGGCGAACCCACGATACTTTTCACCTGTCGATATTCAGAAGCTCGAACAGCGGTATAGCGTGGCATCTTTGCCAGCCTTTTCCACCTTGAAGGCAATCCAGTCACGCACCGCCAGACTGGCCGTCTGCATTGAGGCCGCCGTGCAGGTCGGGACGAACAGCAAGCGCCTTCTCCTGGATCTGAATTTGGCGGAGCAGGTTGCGCGCAAATACAACGCGTTTCTCATGTCCGAAACCGGGCCTCAAAAATCCACATCGTCTAAGGAATTGAAAATAAAGACATATCTCCGATACCTCCCAAAATAATACTCGATGATGATTTTGCGGGTTCGGGCGATCTTCTGGCTGTCAATCACGACATACAGGAGAAACAAATGTCTGAAACTACACAGGAAAACATTGCGGCTGAAACCCCGGCGGCTCCGCGCAGCCTGGCCGAACAGATGCAGGCTGAAACAAGCCTGAAGTCCAAAGTCGCCACGCTTCGCACCGCCCGTCAGGCGTGGGAAGCCGGCGAGGTTGCAGCGAGCAACCGCCGCAAATACGAAATCCTTGCCGAGACCTACCGGCTTTTGACCTCCTCGACGCCTGAAGAACTGCGCGAGGTTGCGACCCTTTTCGACATCAGCATGAATGCGGCAACGCCCGCCGCCTCGATTGCCGTCAAGATCGTGTTCGGTGATACGGATCGCCGCCGCGCAAGTTCGCTCGGCAAGGTTCTCGAAGCCGCGCAGGCGAAGAAGAAGACGCCCGAAGACCTGGTCCAGTGGATCAAGGATGAAGGCGGCGTCGAGAACATCCGTCTCCAGAAGCCGAAGTCGTCGGACAAAAAGCCGGCCGAAATCGGCAAGGCGAAGGTGCGCAAGCAGCTTAAGCCGGTTTTCGTCATCCCGGCTGCGCAGGCCGCGGACATGAAGGATGGCGCCGATGGCTTCCTCGTCCATATCAGCCGCCGCAACCCGAATAGCGGCCACGATGTTCTGTTCACGCTGAACACGGATGCGGTTCTCAACGCTGTGTTCGCGGCTATCGCGAAGGCCAGCGAAGGCGAGGACGCCGGCGCCGAAACGGCGGGCAATAAGAGCAAGACGCGATCCATCGAGGTCAACGGCGTTACTGCGACCGGCCTCAAGGCTGCGATGGAAGACGCCGTACAGGCTTGATTTTACCGGGGTGGCTCAAGGCTACCTCACACTTCCCGGAAATGGAGATTACGATGAATTATGCCGATACCTACGGACCGAAAGAGCTGTCCGACTTCCACCATTACGATCAGAAGCTTGCCGCCATGAACTATGTCGGCGGTAACAACACGCGGCCTCTGTTGCTCTACGGTCCGGCTGGAACCGGAAAGACGGCTTTTGCGCGGGCGCTCGCCGAAAGCCTCTGCGCAGATGTGTCGCAGCACGATATCCTGTTCATCAACGGCAGCATGGAAAATTCCATCGATACCGTGCGCGAGAAAATCGCGACCTTCGCATCGGTGACGAAGTTCAACGAGAAGCAGTTGAGCATCATCATCATCGACGAGGCTGATGGCTTTTCGGGTTCGGCACAAAATGCGCTCAAGGCTGAAATCGACAGGCTGATGCCGTATACGCTGTTCATCCTGACGACCAACCATTTGGAGAAACTGGCCGCGCCGATCCGTGACCGCTGCAAGGTCGCCCACTGCCCTTGGCCGATGCCGGGTGAGCTTCTGCCGCTGGCGCAGAAGATTTTGTCTGCTGAAGGCGAGACGATTTCCGACGGAAAACTCTTGCAGGTCTTGGGAGCCGACTACGCCTATATCAGAGGACTGAGTTATCGGCAGATGTTCCAGCGTCTTGAGGACTTGGTCGGTCTTCGCAGGATGCGCGATATCGTCAATACGACCGCCGTAGAGGCCAAGTTGTCGTGAAACACGACAACTCCGGGGTCAAATGGCCCCGGCACCCCTTTCACACAAAACTTCACTCTTTCAACGGATCAATTTCATGCTTAGTGACACATTGGCTGACGCCGAAATCGCCATCTACCGTTACCAGACCGAATGGGCCGAAATGTATCGCCCCCTCACCGAAGAGATCAACGCAATCCGCTGCCGGATGGTGCTGCTTCAAATGAAGCTAGACCAGATGGTTCCTGATGAGTGGCTTGAGTGCAATCCGATCTATGCCGCCGCGAAACAAGGCAATCCCGAGCTTCATGACCAGTATATGCATCGCGGGGACGACAGCGTGCTTGAAGACTATCGGCGCGACTACGCAGCGTATCTTTTAGGTCATTCGAAGGCGTAGCCTCGTAGATCGTACAGTTCGGTCGCCTCTCCATCTCCCGTTGCGCAATACGCGGATGTTGAGGCGAGTGATGGCGAAGGCGGCCAACTGAGTTGCCGCTTTAAACAAACCTCAATCAGCGCCAGCTATGGGACCGGAGCAATTCGGTCCCCATTCGGCATCAGCGGATATTCGGAATGACACCATCAGAACTCAAAGAACGCATCGCACGGCTACAAAAGCCGCTGACCTATTTGGAGGGCGGTATCTCCCTCTACGCGGGAGCAGCCACATATACCGCAATGTTCAGCATGGACCGTTGCAAACGGATCAGTTCGTATTTCGTGCGACCAGACCTGGATTTGCGGAAGAAGGTGTTACCTGAACCGCAGTTTTACGCGCAATTGAATGCAATTATCGGCTTCGAATTCGTCACCCCGCAGGATCGGATAGGGCCGGACCTGTTGGCTCGCAAGAATAAGCCGGAAACGCGCAAATTCACCGACGATGCGGCGTACGAGGAAAGCGAGCGCCAGCGCCTGTCCGATTTGACGCTCGAACACAATGTACCAATCCTGCGATATGAGTTGCGCTGGGAACAAGACGGATCGGAAGAGAAGTTCGCAGGCGCATTGTTGGCGACGCAACAACAGCAGTTTATTTTCGAGTTGGCGAACAAAGGCTGACTTCTCGCCCGGGCAGTTCACAAGTCGCGCGGCAGGTCGAACGAAGCTACAAGCCATAGTCATCGTCGATCGTGCGGTTCCGAAGCCTCTCCAGTACCGGGTTTTCCCGACAGGCCTGATCGAAGATGCTTCGAACCGCCTTGGATGACGGCGGGGTTGCAAGCCGGGGAATAGTCCCGGTGAGCGGCAAATCGGAAAGCTCCGGCTCTTCGACAATCCGGCCCGTCATCGCGGCTGCTTCGAGATACGCGCTGATCGGCATCGCAGGAGAAAATGTCTCGTCGCGGATAAGCTCGATGCCAAGCATGGGCCGCAATGCCATGATGTCGGAGATCCACAACGGCTGAAACACCGGCCCGCCATCAGTGAGATCATGCAGGGCATCTACAGCATGACCACAAACGCGGCTCCGTGTCAGCAGCATCACTGAATTGCCATCGGGATCGTAAAGCCGGGCGACAGGCGGGAAATTCGCATTCGGTCGTGCATGCCATTGAAGGCGGCGAAGCATGGTTATTGGGAACACGCGTCGGTATCGCCCCGGCTGGTCCATCTCGTGCACGGTGGCCGTTTTGCCCTGGGTCAGCGCAAACAGCAAAATCGCCCGCCATGACAACGCCGAGAGGTAGTTGCGCTGGTGCGTTTCGCCGTCGATTTCATAGCGCAGGTTCAGCGACGTCCCCTTGCGCTTGATCTTGTGGAGCCGTTCGGACCCCACATGCAGGTCCGTCATGAACAGCATGGCCAGGTCAATTTGCGCCTGCGTAAGTTTGTCGTCGTGATCGCCGGGTGAATGGTCTTGCATCAGGTCTCCGCTCGGTTTCGGCGGAAACAAAATTCCAGATGGCGCAAAGGGCGAGTTCAAAGACGCGACCGAACAAATGGCGGAGGTGCGCGTGCTTTCGGGGTCAAGCCCGACGGGCGACGCATATCAGGCAGAAGCACAGAAGCTTCAGGAATGCGGCCTAGCCCGAAAACAGTGTTGCGCAGCGGCCCCGCACCGAACGCGTGTCCGGGGCGCTCTTTGATGGCATTGCAGCAACGCCGGAACGCACGAAACCCATGGGATCATTTGATCCCATGGGTTTCGGATGTTTGCCCGGTAAAAACTGCGCTGTTTATGCGGGCTTGCGCAGCATCTTGCCGCGCTCGACGGCAGCAGCGGTCAGTTGCGCGTCAAGCTCGCCAGCCCGGACAGCTTCAACGAGCGTGTCGATGACCTTCGGCAGCG
Source organism: Rhizobium sp. AN6A (assembly GCF_900215635.1). Taxonomy (NCBI): domain Bacteria; kingdom Pseudomonadati; phylum Pseudomonadota; class Alphaproteobacteria; order Hyphomicrobiales; family Rhizobiaceae; genus Rhizobium; species Rhizobium sp. AN6A. The sequence goes on along the minus strand of NZ_OCNC01000004.1, from coordinate 472,599 downwards.
CCGAAAGCTCCCCGATCTCGACAGCGTTCTTGTCCTTGGCGAATTCGATGGTCTTGCCAGCATATCGCAGAGCGAAAAACACCTTGCCGTTACCGTCGGTGAACCAACCCTGACGCACACGCTTGGGTGCTTCGACCTCGACACGGACACCTTCGGCGTTCTTCTTGCGCACGACATGCGTCGGCGTGAACGCCTGACCGGCGATCTTCGCTTCAGCCATCTGCTTCTGCTCGGCCAGTGCGGCAATCATCTTTTCCCGCGAACGCTGCACGGGGTCGGCGGCAGCACGTACCGGAACTGCGGTGGTAAGCTTGAGGGCCTTGAGGTGAGACATGCTGTGATCCTTTCCGAAACCGTTGAACGTGTTCCCTGGATACAGCCGTCTGCCAAAAGGGCGAGCGGAGAGTTTATCTGCGGCTTCTAGAGTAAATTTGAGACAAAAATTCAAATCATTCTCAATTTATGTCCTCTATGACCGCCTTGACGAAAAAACGAGTAAAGCGGTGATAATTCAATGAACTACGTATACATTGCGACGCTTATTGCCTTGGCTGCCATCTGCTGGACCAGCTCAAAATCGATTCCAAAAGGCAATCAACAATCGGAAGACTACGACAAATCGCGTCCCAGCGCCGAAAAAGCAGCTGATTTTCTTACCAACTTTGTATTTGTCGCAGTGATCGTGACATTGGCCTCATTGATTGTTAATTGGCTCGGCGAGCTGTTCACTATGCCGAAACCATTTTCAGTAATGCTGACCGGATTGTGCACGATTTCTTTGACAGTGATTGCTGTCAAACTGCTCGATAGAACGTCGGATTTGTCGCTCCTAGGTATGATACGTAGGAAATTTGTCGGAAAATTCCTCCAAACTGCGGCAGCATTTTTTGTAACGACCGCTGGCGTTTTTACCTACTACGTCCTGTTCTGAAAAGTTGGGGCGATCACCGGAACAGTATCATCACATTCTCGGCGTCACTGTTCGCTATTTGCAGGGACTGAATGGCGAGTTGCTCTTGCGCCTGTAGCGCCTTGAGCCGGGTTGAGGCTTCATCCATGTCGGCATCGACAAGACGGCCAATGCCCCTGTCGATGCTGTCCATGAGGGTCTGCGCGAAGCTTTCCTGCATGCCGATGCGTGTCTCTACCGCGCCGAGCGTGCTTGCCCCGGAAATGACCTTTTGCAGCATGGCGTCCACGCCGCTCAGATAGTTGTCGAGATCGTTGGCGGGATCCGTAATATCGACATCCACGATGTTGAAATCCGGCGCAGGGCCAATGTTGTCGGTGACGTTGCCGATCTGAATGACCGCCCGCCTTCCGGCATCAGGGAAGAGAGTTTTGTCGATGTCGAAGACGACGGCTGAACTGCTGGCCGTTACGTCGAGCCCTTTCCCGTCAAGCGCGTAGTCCAACAGTGTTGCCATGTCTGCGGCTGATGTGATTTTGCCGTCGGAGGTGCCGAGCGCGGTATCTACCATGTCCCGCGTGACAGTGATCGTTGTGGCCGGGTCGCTTCCGACCTGAAGGTCGAAACTGAATTCGACATCGCGGTAGACGGTGAATGGGCCTGAAAAGCCGAAACTCCATTGCGGATAATCGTCCGCAAGCTCCGAGGTCGCGCCGTTCTCAAGTCCAGCGCCGAAATTCCCCGGAGCGAAACTTGATGTCACCCCGGAAATCTCGATGCTGGAATTGGATGATCCGGTTGCCTCAGCACTCTGGAGTCGAACGCCGTCGAAACGCAAGATGACCCTGGCGACATCGTTGATGGTGCCGAAGGCGTATCGCAACACGCGGGCAAAGTCGTCGTCGGTGGACACGGTTCCGTCGGTCTTCGACAGCGCGGCATTGATCGTCGCTTCGTCGATGGTGACAGTGCAGCTGTTGTTGCCGTCCACAAGCAGGGCGAAACTGATCGTGTCGGCTCCCGATAAGGTGAACGGGCCGGTGAAGTCGAAATCCTGATAGCCGGGGTCTCCGTATGTGGAGGTATCGTTTCCGCGAAAGCCGCCGATATCACCAAGCGAACGTGGGTCTTTCTGCAAGGCCCCACCGCCGCCCACGTTGAACAGGCTGATATCCGCCACGTCGATATCCGTGGTGCCGACCCGCACGGAGCCGTCAGCCGATCGGATGAAGGATGACGTGATGCTCGTCGGCAGCGACGACAATTCCCACAGGTTCTCCGGCGCATCCGTGTTGAGCCAGTTGACCCCGTTGAAGCTGGCGGATGAGGCGATGGAAACGAACTGCGCCTTGAACTGGTCCAACTCGGTCTGGATCTTCGCCTTGTCCACGCCGTCTTCCTTAGCGGCGACGAGTTTTGCCCGGAATTCGCTGAGGACATCGATCGTGCTTTCCATGCCGGCATAGGCGACGTCGACCTTTGCAGCGCCGAGGCCCAAGGCGTCAGCCACGGCGGAAAGCGCCATGTTGTCCGAACGCATCGTTGTGGATATCGACCAATAGGCGGCATTGTCCGACGCGGTTTGCACCCGGAGCCCCGAACTCACCTGCCGCTGCGTGTCGGCCGTGTTGCTGCCAATCATGCGCAGGGTTTGCAGTGCGGCCATAGCGGAGATGTTCGTCAATATGCTGGTCATCGGCAATGCCTGCGTTCGGGTTTCCGTCCCCGTCAGCCGCACCAGCGTCATGCCAAAGTGCTTTGCGCTCCGCTCGAATTAACCGCCTGTTAACCAGCAAGACTACAGAACTCATGGTTGAAAGCCTTGGTGATTTGCGTCGGCTTTCGCCCAGGTATTAACCCACCTTCCTGCAAGCCACAGCCTTACGCTGCTCTAGCCGTTTGCACTCGGCGACGCTCACGCTCGCCCGCCCGACACCCCCATGTTAGCGGATCGCAACATAAGGAGGCCGCCATGGGCACCGAAGACAGCAACACATTTCCGATCCGGGCGTATTCCTACGTCCGTATGAGCACCCGCAAGCAGCTTCGCGGCGATAGCTTACGCCGACAGCTTGAACGGTCGAAAGCGTTCGCGGACGAGCACTCTCTGCTTCTGGACGACAGCTTGCAGGACTTAGGCGTCAGCGCGTGGAGGGGCAGAAACTTCAAGACCGGCGCGCTAGGCAAGTTTCTGGCAATGGTCGACAGTGGTGAAATCCCCAAGGGCAGCTATCTGCTGATCGAGAGCCTTGACCGATTGTCGCGCGAAGCCGTCCCGGATGCGCTGACGCTGTTCATGGCGATCATCAACGCAGGAATCGTCATTGCGACGCTCGGCGAGGACCGACAGATTTACAGCCGCGACCGGCTTAACGGGGATTGGACCAAGCTGATTATCGGGCTTGCGGTGATGTCGCGCGGTCACGAGGAGAGCCAGACGAAGAGTGAGCGCATCAGCGCCGTCGCGAAACGCAAGCGGGAACAGGCGCGAGAGGGCAAAGGTCATATTACCGGGTTAACCCCCGCATGGATCGACGCCAGACGGATCGATGCGAGCCGGTACGCGTTCACGCTGAACCGGCACGCCGACACGGTGAGGGCAATCTACGAGATGGCAACGCGCGGGCTCGGCTCGACGGTGATCGCACGCAAGCTCAATGCGGATGGCGTTCCGGCCTTCAAGAGCAAGGACGGCTGGTATCAGAGCATCATCAAGGCGCTGCTTTCGCGGCATGATGTCATCGGCACATTCCAGCCGCATCGCATGGAGGACGGCAAGCGAGTGCTGGATGGCGACGCAATCGAGAACTATTTCCCCGCCGCCATCGAGAAGGATTTGTTTTTGCGCGTGCAGGCGATGCGCAGCACCCCCGGCAGACCGGGCCGCAAAGGCGACACGTTTGCCAATCTCTTCACTGGTCTTTGCCATTGCGCCCATTGCGGCGGGCCAATGACGATGAAGCTCAGCCGTGTGAAGGGTAACGAGAACGGGCGCTATCTCGTCTGCGCCAACTATGTGCGGCGGCATCGTTGCACCGAGGGCAAGCGGCACTTCCGGTACGAGCCGTTGGAGGCAGTCATCCTCGATCACGTCAAGGAGATCAATCTGGCGGAAACGCTGCAAGCGGCGCGGTTGGACACTGTTCTCGATGCAATCGACGAGACCATTGCCGCGTTGACACTGCAACTGGAAGGGCTGCGCAAAAAAGAACAACGGCTCGCGTTAGCCATCGAGGACGACAGTCTGCCGCCGGACGCCATTATTGATCTGCTCAAAGCGAGGCAGAGCGAACGCCTAGCCGTCGAGGCCGAGCTACGGCACCAACAGGCTGAGCGCCAGCGCCAGTCAATCCGGCACGACAACACTGCCAACATGAGCGACCGTATAGCGAAGCTTCGAGTGGCGTGGGAAAAAGCAGAAGAAGCCACGCACTACGAGCTACGCTCAGAGGCCCACGCCGCGATACGGGAGCTTATCACCGAGATCAGTTTCGACAGCACCAGTTTTTCGGCGGTCGTGGTCATAGAAAACGGCGTGTCTGCCTACAGGGTCAAAGACGGACGGATCAGCGGGCTGTTCCGAGCATTTGCGGCGTGAACATCTGAAGATCGGTGGGTGTCCACATGCAAAAAGTTCGTTCGAACGAACTTTCCTGCCTGAGCAATCGGAAATGCCGCGAAGCCATCTGCCGCAAGGCCCTGCTATCCGGCTCGTCTCTCTGTATACCGCTTCACGATTTGTTGCTCCGTCGAACCGTTCTTGCTGCCGCTCTTCAATTCGGCCAGCCGCTTTTCCAGCAGAGCGATTTCGTCGTAGGTCTCGTCGTCCAGCAGCTTCGGTTCGTTCACCAAGTCCTCTTCGCCGGGGCGGAGGAAGTCCTTAATCTGCTCGGTGTTGACCTGAGCGTAGTGCTTGTCGATCATCGCAATGGATGTTCGGGTGTTGCGGGCGACGTGATGGATCGAGACGTTGTTCGCGAGCATCTGCGAGATGTAGAAATGCCGGAGCGAATAGGCGGTTCGTTTGACGCCCCGCTGATCGCGTTCCAAGTCTGCCGCCTTGAGCAAAGCGCTCAGGCCGCGACTGAACGACAAGATTGCCGTGCCTTTAGCGTCGGCAAAGACAGGATCGTCATCAGTAGGTTCGCGGCCGACCTCGCCGACAAAAACAGTCCACAGCATACGAAGCGCCTGTATCGCCCCATGCAGTGGCACTGCATCACCGTGTTTGCTTTTCCCATGCACCTGGAGCCGTGCATCCTGCTTGAATTGGGGAAGGTCTTTCGTTTCCCTATATCGGAGAATGTTGCCCCATTTCAGGTTCTTCGCCTCCGTGGGACGCAGGCCAGAATTGGCCATGAGCTCGATATAGGCGTGCAGGCGCATCCGATCTGAGCGCACACGGTCAGTCAGGGTGCTTTGCGTCCAGACCCGTCCATCCTTGGCCTTGATCAGCTTCACCGACTGTTGTGGTTCGCTAATCCGCTCCAAGCTTTTGTTGAGAAGCCGTTCATATTCCTCCGGTGAGAAACCGGGACGGCGCGTATCGGGTTTCTTTCGGGCTTTGACCGCCGGAATAATGATGGGCTTGCAATAGCCCCATTTCGCCGCCTGCTCGAATATCTCACGGATGATGACCATTTCGCCCTTGATCGTGCTCAATGCAGCGACCTTGCGCGGCGCAGGGCGAATGAAGATACGACCGTCCTCGCGTTCGCATCGGATTTTCTGAACCTGCAAACCGGGGCCTGTCGTCCAGTAGGTCTTGCGCCATTCCAGATAGCGCTCGATGTCGGCGGTGGCAATCGTTTCGATGGGGCGGTCGCCAAAGTAGCCGACGGGAAAGCGGCGAATGATCGGCGGCCAATAGATCGGATGGTATTTGCTGCGTTCGTCCCGCTCGGCCTCGGCCACGATCTTTTCGATGAATTCTTCTGCCACCTCAACGAAAGGGTGACTGTCTAGCGATAGGCCCTGTTTGTTGCGAAAGCTCTGCTCATGCCAGATTTCGTAGGCCCGTTGCAGTGCTTGATCCTCATCAGCGGTGCCGAGGGTCTTCTTGTATTGCTTGCCGCCGATCGAGTAGCGAATCGACCAATTCCGCGTTCCCTCCCGCTGGAAAAGGGCGAATGGGGTCTTTTTCGTCGGGGCGGGAGATTGCAGCATAACGTGGGGCACCTTTCGAGTTGTTATGGTCGATGCGCTGCGCTGAAACTGCGCTAGCTCCGCGTCCGAGCCCGGAAACGCTACATTGAAATCATTGAGAAATTCCGAAGGGTATGCGCTACTGAGCTAGGACTGAGCTAGCTTATTTCCAGCGCACGCGAGGACAAGAAAAGACTGATAAGTCAATAAAATCAAGGAGTTCATTGGCGCACCCGGCAGGATTCGAACCTGCGACCTTTGGAATCGGAATCCAACACTCTATCCAGCTGAGCTACGGGTGCAGCGGTCACGCTTGAATCGCGTGCAGCGGTTGGTTCATACCCCAGCTTTCTTTCCGCATCAATGTCTAAAAATCAAAGATTTGCGAAACGGGGCCTGTTTTCCGGCGAGGGGGAGAGCGTGGGTTGCTGCGAGGGCTGCTGCCTGCATGTTTGCGATAGAAGGGCGGTATGTTGTTTGCGGTAATGCGTTTCTTCCTGATAAGGCGTTTCCCTTTTAAGTAGTATTTTACCGCCGCATCCGGCTGCTGTCCTGGCACTTTTGTACACAGGCGGGTTGATTGTCGTATTGCCTTTCAAACAAGGCGGGCGAGGTGGTTTTTGACCCTAAAAATCGGTGGGTAAATAATCATACTTTTCTTTTGCGCCCGATGGTGATTACGAGACAGGGGTTGTCGCAATGGGTATTAACTGTCAAATTATTATACAATATTAGTATCATCTACATTTATTTGGGATACAGTTTAGTCCTGTTGTCGGTTATCATTCCGGCAGGGTTAAGGAACGAATCAGGCGGGGGATCGGATGGCTTTGCAATTGGCACATAGCAACGGGCCACGGGCGGAAAAGGCCGAAAGCGGCGGCACGCAGGCGGAGCATTTAAACGCTATCGACTATGGATTGTTGACGACCGCGATCGGTTATCATCTGAGGCACTCGCAACTTGCCGTGGCAAACGGCTTTTCCGACGTGCTGGCGGAGATGGGATTGCGGCCGGCCGATTTTTCCGTTCTCGTCATCGTCGGCGGCAATCCGGGCCTCAAACAGAGCGATGTGGCCGAGGCGCTTGGCATACAGCGCGCCAATTTCGTCGCGATCGTCGATAGCATGGAAGACAAGGGATTGCTCGTCCGTCGCAGGTCGGAAGAGGACAGGCGCGTTCATTTCCTCGACATGACGGATGAGGGCAGCAGCCTTCTTGAGCGCCTTTCCGACGCATGGCGTGACCGCGAGGAAAAGCTGATCGACCGGATCGGCGGCAAAAAAGCCCGTGACCAGCTGCTGGCCCTGCTTGGGCGCCTGCGGGACTGAGCGGTATCGGTCAAGCCGGTCGGCAATCCCCCTGCATATCCCTTTCACGAGGGCATGATTGGTGGCGGGTCGATTTGCGTTGCAATTTTCCTGCGAAACGGCCAAGACGCCTTAGACGTACCTACGCCTTTGGCGCGCGTCATGCCGCAACTGCGCAATGTTCTGGAAAGGCCCGAAACGGGAACGCCATGCTGATTATTGACACGAGCCATCCGCTTTATCGCCGCTTGTGGGTCAGATTGCTCATCGTCGGCTTTTGCGCCGCCTGGTCCGTCATCGAATTCGTCAATCGCGAATTTTTCTGGGGTACGGTTGTCGGCGGCGTGGCGGTCTATGCGGCCTATGAGTTGTTGCTGAAGTTCAAGCCCGCCAGCGACGAGAACGCTGCAGGCAAGGCTGACGCGGGCAAGGACGATTCAGACGAGCCAGTCGAAAGCGCACCTGCTGACAGAAACGACGCCGGCTGAGGCGCGCTGTCCGGGCGTAAAACCGCTATCTGCATTTACTGGAAATGCTCACGGGTTCGCAGCATCCGGATCGCCTGGTCGATCAGGAGATTTGCCGCTGTCATGCGCAGCGTCGCATTGTGCCGGAATTCCGGTCTCACTCCGTCGGGATGATTGAGCCTTGCGAAGGCGCGGCGCTTTTCCGCAAGCGTTGCGGCTGTGTCGGTTTCATGGATGGCCAGTTCTGCTGAAACATCCGCGAGCGAGGTCTTTTCGAGGTGGGCCGGCATAGGTTCGGGTTGGGGTTCCGGCTGGGGCTCGGCAAGCGCAACGGGCTCCGGCAGAAAGGCCAGATAGGCGTCGAGACTGGCGTTTCCCGGTTGCGGTGCATCAGGATAGGTATCCACGACGAAGCCAGAGCTGAAACCCACAATACGATGACCGCCGGGCGGCGTCGGCTCCGCGCTTTCGTCTTCTTTTTCCTGTCTCAGTCTTTCGACGACCGACTCGAAGACGGATTGTCCGAAAAGCATGTGGCTATTCCCCGGGCAGGTCCAATAAGTCCGGTCCCTATATACAATGAAGTTGGCGTCTGGCTTGCCTTCCTCAAAAGCCAGTCAGTTTGCGGCTTTCATCCAAAACCAGATCGTAGAGCAGCCGGGCGCTGGGCGGCAAAACGCGGCCTTTGGTGGTGATGATGCTGTATGGCTTGACGACAAGCTCGAAATCCGTCGGCAGGATGCGGGTGCGGCCGATATCGGCCTGCTGGCCGGCCACAAACTCGGCCATGTCCTGCGCGATTGGCGCAATTGCATCCGTGTTGCAGATAAGGGCAAGCGTCAGCACCACGGATGGCGTATTGATGACGTTGCGCGGCATGGCGACGCCGTGGGTGAGGAACACGTCTTCCATCGTTCTGCGCAAAAGCGCGCCGGGCGGCTGGAAGACCCAGTCGTAACCGGACAGATCCTGCAATGTCACGGGCTCGCCGTGGAGCAGGGGGTGGCCCTCGCGAACCACCAGGCAGGCGCGCTCGATGCCGATTTCATGGATGGAGAACAGGCCGGGGTCGAAATCATCGGGGATGCGGCCGATGATGAAATCGTGACGCGCGGCCAGAAGTTCCCGCGCCAGCACGTTGCTGCTTTCCACCTGCACGTTGATCTCGATACCGGGATAGGTGTCCATCGCCCGTCTTATGGCGGGTACGACCAGGCTGATGGCCGGTGCGGTGACGGCGCCGATATAAACCGATCCGCCGCTGCCGGATTTCATCTGGTTGAGTTCGCGGCTCGCCTCGCGCAGCTCCAGTAATATGGTGCGGGCGCGGCGCGCCAGCGCCTCACCGAACTTGGTCAGCACCACACCGCGCGACGCTCTCTGACAGAGCGGGCTTTTGACGATCGCTTCCATTTCCGAGAGCATGCGCGATGCCGCCGGCTGCGTCATGTTCATGGCGGCCGCGGCGGCGCTGACCTGCCCGTGCTCCTCGATCATGACCAGCATGCGCAGGTGGCTCATCTTCAAGCCGGCACGCAGCAAAGGGTTGTCTTCGAAGACGAAGAGCGCATCCGCTGTTTGCGTCTGCTCATACACTTTCTGGTTGCTCATTCGCCGGTTTATACCCCTCAATGGTTATTGTATCGATTTAATATATCATAATTGATATACGTAAACTGATTTATTCTATTTGACAGTTATATGGATTCAGAACAATTTGCGGAATGCCGGGGAGGAGCGGCATCTGTTCCATTTCGCAGTTGCGAGATCGGAGCGGGCGCAATGCGGCTTCTTCCTCTGATGGCATGAATTTTATGGTGCAACGCAACAAGCGGGTACCAAAGAGGGTTCAAGGGAGAGAGTTAATGAAGTCCATTATTTCGCTGATGGCGGCTTGTGCCATCGGTGCTGCTTCCTTTGCAGCGCCGGCTTTCGCGCAGGACAAGGGTTCTGTCGGTATCGCCATGCCGACCAAGTCTTCCGCGCGCTGGATCGATGACGGCAACAACATCGTCAAGCAGCTGCAGGAAGCCGGTTACACGACCGATCTGCAATATGCCGACGACGATATTCCGAATCAGCTTTCCCAGATCGAAAACATGGTCACCAAGGGCGTTAAGGTCCTCGTGATTGCTTCGATCGACGGCACGACCCTGTCGGACGTTCTGAAGCAGGCTGGTCAGCAGGGCATCAAGGTCATCGCTTATGACCGCCTTATCCGCAACAGCGGCGACGTCAGCTACTACGCCACTTTCGACAACTTCCAGGTTGGCGTTCTGCAGGCAACTTCCATCACCGACAAGCTTGGCCTGAAGGACGGCAAGGGTCCGTTCAACATCGAGCTGTTCGGCGGTTCTCCTGACGACAACAACGCCTTCTTCTTCTACGATGGCGCGATGTCGGTTCTGAAGCCTTACATCGACAGCGGCAAGCTGGTCGTAAAGTCGGGCCAGATGGGCATGGACAAGGTCGGTACGCTGCGTTGGGATCCGGCAACGGCCCAGGCTCGCATGGATAACCTCCTCTCGGCTTATTACACCGACGCAAAGGTTGACGCTGTTCTGTCGCCCTATGACGGTCTGTCCATCGGCATCATCTCCTCGCTGAAGGGCGTTGGTTATGGCACGAAGGACCAGCCGCTGCCGGTCGTTTCCGGTCAGGACGCTGAAGTTCCGTCGGTCAAGTCGATCATTGCTGGCGAACAGTATTCGACCATCTTCAAGGACACTCGCGAACTCGCGAAGGTTACTGTTGGCATGGTCAACGCCGTTCTGCAGGGCAAAGAGCCTGAGGTGAACGACACCAAGACCTATGAAAATGGCGTCAAGGTTGTTCCGTCCTACCTGCTCAAGCCGGTTGCCGTGACCAAGGACAACTACAAGCAGGTTCTCGTCGACGGTGGTTACTACACCGCAGATCAGCTGAAATAAGCCTGAAACACATGCGGGGATGGCTTGGCGCCGTCCCCGTTTTTCCATAAAAATAAAAACGCCTGAATTAATCGGGCGCTGGATTGCGATATGGCCAATACCATTCTCGAAATGCGGAACATCACCAAGACGTTTCCGGGCGTAAAAGCGCTTGAGAACGTCAACCTTAAGGTAAAGGAAGGTGAGATCCACGCGCTCGTTGGCGAGAACGGCGCTGGAAAGTCGACCTTGATGAAGGTCCTTTCCGGTGTTTATCCCGCTGGCACCTATGAGGGCGAGATCCACTATGAAGGTGCTGTGCGAAATTTTCGCGCCATCAACGACAGCGAAGATATTGGTATCATCATCATTCACCAGGAGCTTGCGCTTGTGCCGCTCCTGTCGATTGCCGAAAATATTTTCCTTGGCAACGAGGTCGCTTCGGGCGGCGTCATCAACTGGCAGCAGACCTTCAACCGTACCCGCGAACTTCTAAAGAAGGTGGGCCTGAAGGAATCGCCAGAGACGCTGATTACCGATATCGGCGTCGGCAAGCAGCAGCTGGTCGAAATCGCCAAGGCGTTGTCGAAGAGCGTGAAGCTTCTCATCCTTGATGAGCCGACCGCCTCGCTCAACGAGAGCGATTCCGAGGCTCTGCTCAACCTTTTGATCGAGTTCCGCAAGCAGGGCATGACGTCGATCATCATCACCCACAAGCTCAACGAAGTGCGCAAGGTGGCCGACCAGATCACCGTGCTGCGCGACGGCATGACGGTGAAAACGCTCGACTGTCATCAGGAAGAAATCAGCGAGGACGTCATCATCCGCAACATGGTGGGACGCGATCTCGAAGATCGTTATCCGCCGCGTGACGTTCCGATCGGCGAGACCATTCTCGAAGTGAAGAACTGGAACGCCTATCACCAGCAGCACCGCGACCGGAAGGTCCTGCACGACATCAACGTCACCGTGCGCAAGGGCGAAGTCGTCGGCATTGCCGGGCTGATGGGGGCAGGGCGTACGGAATTCGCCATGAGCGTGTTCGGCAAGTCCTACGGCCACAAGATCACCGGCGACGTTCTGATTGACGGCAAGCCCGTGGATGTCAGCACCGTGCGCAAGGCAATCGATGCCGGTCTTGCCTATGTGACGGAAGACCGCAAACATCTCGGTCTGGTGCTCAACGACAACATTCTGCACAACACCACGCTTGCCAATCTGGCCGGCGTGTCGAAGGCCAGCGTCATCGACGACATCAAGGAAATGAAGGTGGCGAGCGATTTCCGCACACGCCTTCGCATCCGCTCTTCGGGCATCTTTCAGGAAACGGTCAATCTTTCGGGCGGCAACCAGCAAAAGGTCGTGCTTTCCAAGTGGCTCTTCTCCAATCCTGATGTCCTGATCCTCGACGAGCCGACACGCGGTATCGACGTTGGCGCGAAATACGAAATCTACACCATCATCAACCAGCTCGCTGCCGACGGCAAAGGCGTTCTGATGATCTCATCGGAAATGCCTGAATTGCTCGGCAATTGCGACCGCATCTACGTCATGAACGAAGGCCGCATCGTCGCTGAATTGCCGAAGGGAGAGGCGAGCCAGGAAAGCATCATGCGCGCTATCATGCGCTCAGGGGAGAAGAACTCATGAGTTCGGCAAACACCACAAACGAAGAAAGCAACGTCATCTCGGTCGGGTCGTATATTCGCTCCAATATCCGCGAATACGGCATGCTGATCGCGCTCGTCGCTATCATGGTTTTCTTCCAGTTCTACACCGGCGGCATTCTGTTCCGCCCCGTGAACCTGACCAACCTTATCCTGCAGAACTCGTTCATCGTCATCATGGCGCTTGGCATGCTGCTGGTCATCGTGGCCGGGCACATCGACCTTTCGGTCGGTTCCATCGTCGCCTTCGTCGGCGCGATTGCGGCCATATTGACCGTGCAATGGGGCATGAACCCGTTTCTCGCGGCGCTGATTTGTCTTGTCATCGGCGGCATCATCGGTGCTGCCCAGGGTTACTGGATCGCCTATCACCGCATTCCGTCCTTCATCGTGACGCTGGCGGGCATGCTTGTGTTCCGCGGCCTCACGCTTTTTGTGCTCGGCGGCAAGAACATCGGCCCGTTCCCGACCGATTTCCAGATCATCAGCACCGGCTTTCTGCCTGATATCGGTGGCATCGAAGGTCTGAACACCACGTCGATGATCCTGACATTGCTGATTACGGTCGTACTGTTCTATCTGGCGTGGCGCCGTCGCGTGGTGAACGTGAAGCACGGCATCGACGTGGAGCCGTTCGGTTTCTTCATTGTGCAGAACCTGCTGATCTCAGGCGCTATCCTGTTCCTGGGTTACCAGCTGTCCACCTATCGCGGCCTGCCGAACGTCCTGATCGTGATGCTGGTTCTGATTGCGCTTTACAGCTTCGTGACGCGCCGCACGACCATTGGCCGCCGCGTTTACGCCATGGGCGGCAACGAGAAGGCGACCAAGCTTTCCGGTATCAACACCGAACGCCTGAGCTTCCTCACCTTCGTCAACATGGGTGTACTGGCCGGTCTGGCCGGCATGATCATCGCGACCCGCCTCAACTCGGCAACGCCGAAGGCAGGCGTTGGCTTCGAGCTTGACGTGATCGCGGCCTGCTTCATCGGCGGTGCTTCGGCCTCCGGCGGCGTTGGCAAGATCACCGGCGCTGTTATCGGTGCCTTCATCATGGGCGTCATGAACAACGGCATGTCGATCGTCGGCCTCGGCATCGACTTCCAGCAGATGGTCAAGGGCCTCGTGCTGCTCGCTGCCGTGTTCTTCGACGTCTACAACAAGAACAAGGGCTGATTGCCCAGCCAATATAGCAAGTCAAAAAAGTGGCCGGTTTCCGGCCACTTTCATAAGGTGAAGGCGCAACGCGCCGAAGAAGATAAGGCGCGTTGCGCCGCAGGAAGGAAATCCCGTGCTCATTTCACAGATCAAGGATGCCAGTGGCAAAATCACCGTCGCCGTTCGCGAAGAAGGCGGACAGGCGCACGCCGTCAACGGCGCTGACTCGGTTTACGCGCTCGCCATGGAAGCTGCCAATGGTGGCAAGAGCCTTGCCGATGTTGTGTCCGCCCATGGTCTCGGCGATGCCGTCGATCTTGAGAAGGCTTACGCTGAAGGTCGCTTTCTGCCGCCGATCACCCATCCCGATCCGGCGCATCTGCATCTGACAGGCACGGGCTTGACCCATCTCGGCTCTGCTGCTACCCGCGACAGCATGCACAAGAAGACCACGGAAGCCGCCGAGGAAAGCCTGACGGATTCCATGAAGATGTTCCGCATGGGTCTGGAAAACGGCAAGCCGAAGGCTGGCGAAAAGGGCGTTCAGCCCGAGTGGTTCTACAAGGGCAACGGCTATGTCGCAGCGGCACCCGGTGCTGCTCTCACCTCTCCGTCCTTCGCGCTTGATGGCGGCGAAGAGCCGGAAATGGCCGGCATCTACGTGATCTCCGACAAGGGCGAACCCGTGCGCATCGGCTTTGCCGTGTCGAACGAATTTTCCGATCACGTCACCGAGCGGATCAACTATCTCTACCTCGCCCATTCCAAGCTGCGCCCGGCAAGCTTCGGCCCGGAAATCCGCGTTGGCGTTGCACCGTCGGATATTCGCGGCACCTCACGCATCCGTCGTGGCGACAAGGTCATTTTCGAAAAGCCGTTTGTTTCGGGTGAGGACAACATGTCCCACACCTTCGCGAACCTTGAATATCACCACTTCAAATACGGCCTGTTCCGCGCACCGGGCGACGTGCATGTGCACATGTTCGGTACCGCGACGCTCTCTTTTGCCGAAGGCATCAAGCCGGAAGCCGGTGACGTGTTCGAGATCGAGGCCGCCGGTTTCGGCCTGCCGCTGAAGAACCCGCTGGCGGTTAATGCGGAAGAAGAGATCACGGTTCGGCAGATCTGATCTACCGGGGCCGCACGTTAAACGGTTGATGGTGGGGGTCGCTCAGCGTCCCCCGCCTCTCGGCGTCATCCCCGGGCTTGTCTTCAGGTGGGAAACATCCGCCAAAGCGATAACGGCGCGGTTCTGCCAGTAATCGTCTTGTCTTAGGTGCGTGATGCTGCCGGAAGGCGCCGGAAAGCTGACATAACCGACGCTATCGTTCGGCATTTTGATCCATGCCGCGATGACGAAGGTAAGAGCGAATCCATGGGTAACGATGATCTGCGTGGGGCAAGGACGCGATATAATCGTGTCCACGGCGCGGTACACTCTTTCGGCCAACTCTCGTCTCGTTTCGCCATCAGCAATACCGCCGCGATGATCCATCCGGTCGTGATGGGGGGCCGGTATTTGACGGGCGTCGAGCCATTCCTGCGGCATGCCACCCGCCGAACCGTAGCTGATTTCCCGCAGGCCATCCGTGATTTCAAAAGGGCACTTGAGGTGTTCAGCGAGGATTGCCGCAGTCTGGGAGGCCCGCAGAAGATCGGAACTGAAGATTTCGACTGATGCGTTGCCGATCAAGGCCACAAGTTTGTCGGCTGTCGCCTGCGCATCGGCTCTTCCCTTGGGTGTCAGTTCAGTATCATACCAGCCCCCGACCTTGTTCTCGACATGATGGACGGACTGGGTGTGCGTGACGACAAAAATGTTCTTCATGGCGTTCTTCCGGGTACTTGGGGCTTACTCGAACCCCCACAGCCTGCCTTCGCCCACCTCCACGGAATTGCCGGCCGGGTCGCGGATGTAGACGGAGTAGCTGTCATTCGGCCAGCGGTGATAGTGTTCGATGGGAATTCCAAGCTCCTCGAAGCGGGCCTTCCAGTCGTCCACTTCCGACTTGTCTTTCGCATAAAAACAGAAATGGCCTTGTCCGGTGGCGCCGTGGCGCGGGATCGGATTGTCGGGGGTGGCCGTGCGCGATTGTTGCGGATCGAAGACCAGCAGCATCTGCCGGCCACATTTGAAGAACACGAACTGGCCCGGCAGCCTGCGCACCACCTCCAGCCCGAAGACATCGCGATAAAAGGCCTCGGCCGCGTCGAGATCATCGGCGTAGATCGCGGTTTCCATAAGGGCGGCTGGCGGTTTCATGTTTCCTCCCTGATGTCCGGCAACGGATATAGCGGACAGTCTATGTTTTCGTGCTGTAGGTCAGCACCGTCAGGTCGTGTTTGCCGACACCACGTTCCAGAACGGTCCAGCCGCAGTTCGTGTAATAGGTTTCGAGATGGCGCTGGCAGCACAGGTAGCTGGTGTCGTGACCAAGTTCGGCGGCCCGTTGTGTTGCGGCCTGCATGAGCGCCCGGGCGACACCTGAGCGTCTGCTGTTTTCCTCCACCCAGAGTGCGGCAACCCATGGCAGATATTGTGGCCGCTCCTCCAGATCGCAATGGATAAGAAAGGCGGAGCCGACGTAACCCTTGTCGTCATGGGCGACGAAGCCGGTCGGAAGGGCATGGGGGTTCACCATATCCTTCAGATGTTCGGCCACATCGCCGACCTGGAGGCCACTATCCTGCCACCATGCCGTCCAGACCCGTTCCGCAATGATGGGTCCATGGGACTGGCAGTCGCAATAGTCGGAGATACTGTACAAAAAGCCCTCTCCCTGATCGTTGCTGCGGCGATTTAACCGGTCACGGCGGGCTTTCGCAACCCACAGGTTGTTGAAAGCGGATCAGGATTTCGTTGCCGTCACATGCAGCCAGTCTGTTGGCAGCTTGTCGTAACCGCTGCCGTGCCGGGCTTCTATCTCCAGGCCTACCCAGGCGAAATGCCCGTACAGGTCCTCAAGCCAGATTTTCGAAGGATAGTTGTAATAGCGACCGAACGTGTCGCGGCCCTCCGCTTCCCCGGCCTTGAAGCTGGCGTAAAAAACACCGCCCTGTTTCAGCGCCGTATGGATGCGGCGGATGATGCCGGAAAGAGCGGGGCGGGGGACATGCAACAGGCAGGCATTGGCCCACACGCCGTGATAAGTCTCCACGTCGCCGATATCTTCGAACAGCAATGTTGCGACGGGAATGCCGAGCCGCGTTTCCGCCGCCTTGGCGATTTCGGGTGTGCCGTCCGTCGGGCGCACGTCGAAACCTGCAGCGAGCATGAATTCACTGTCCTGCCCGCCACCACACCCCAGTTCGAGAATGGTCGCGCCTTTGGGCAGGCGCGTCAGGAATTTTTCCAGATGGGGAAGGTCCGCCGTCTGCCCTCTCGACGTATAGGCTCCGGCATTATCCGTATAAAAGCCGATCGTGTCGTCGTCTCTGCCGGCCATTGTCTCAGCTTTGCGATTGGCTCTGCGATTGCTGCACGGTCACCGAAACGTTCAGCGTTTCACCGGCCGGGCCGATCCGCATGCCCGATATCGGCGCGCAGTCGCGGTAGCAGAGGCCAAGGGCAATACGCACGTAGCGATCATCAGGGCAGATATTGTTGGCGGCGTCAAAGCCAACCCAGCCGAGTCCCTGCAGATGCACCTCGGCCCAGGCATGGGTTGCCGTCTGCTCCGCCACGTCTTCCATCATCAGATAACCGGAAACATAGCGGGCGGGCAGGCCCATCAGCCGGGCGGCGGAAATGAGGATATGGGCATGGTCCTGGCAGACGCCCTTGCCGGCTTCGAGTGCCA
The DNA here is from genome assembly GCF_900215635.1 of Rhizobium sp. AN6A. Lineage (NCBI taxonomy): Bacteria > Pseudomonadati > Pseudomonadota > Alphaproteobacteria > Hyphomicrobiales > Rhizobiaceae > Rhizobium > Rhizobium sp. AN6A. Next base: position 455,233 of record NZ_OCNC01000004.1, on the reverse strand, counting down.
GTTCGGCGGTGGTTTCGGTGTCGGTCGAACCCGGCACATATTCCACCTTGCTGTTGATCTTCTCCATCAGGTCGTGCAGACGTTCGAGCTCGCTGTTGCCGGTGCTGGCCTTCGCCAGTTCGCGCACGAGTTTGCCGGGCTTCGTCAGCGGCGTCTCGCGCAGGAAGAGCCATAGCGGCGCACTGCCGGTGTGGGGGCCGACCATGCCGGCCTTGTCTTCGGTTATGACGAGGCCACCAGCCACGACCTTGACCCTGCGTTGCGGGCCTTCGGTCTCGACCAGTGCGACACGGTTGCCGAAATGGTCGTCATAGCTCACTTCGACGGTGGCGCCGTCGACCGATACATCCCAGTCCTCCACCGTCTGGCACGGGCCGGTCTGTGGCGTCAGGCGCAGCCGTTGCAATGCATAGGGCATCGGCTCGTCATAGACATATTCGGTCGTATGGGTGATTTTCAGACGCATAAGCTGTCCCCGTCCACGCGCTTACAGATAAAAGCGGTAGCCTTCCATGATTTCCTGCCCCAACTGCCCGTTCCGGTTGACAAATCTCTCCAGAAACTCGTGCAGGCCTTCATCCATGACGCGATCGATCGTCGTCTTGCGCAGACTGTCGCGAATGCTTTCCGCCGTTTCATGCGCCTTGTGCTTTTCGCCGTAATCCTCAGCTATGTAATTGAGGTTGCTGGTGATCTTCTCATAGCAATAGGCGAGCGAGCGCGGCATGCGGCCGTTGAGAATGAGGAAGTCGGCAATGTTGGCGGGCTTGTATTCTGCATCGTAGACCCAGCCATAGGAGCGGTGCGCCGAGACCGAGCGCAGGATGGATTCCCATTGCGCATTGTCCAGCGAGGAGCCGACATGCGCCACGGCCGGCAGCAGCACGTAATATTTTACGTCGAGAATGCGGGCGGTGTTGTCCGCGCGCTCGATGAAGGTGCCGATGCGGGAGAAATTATAGAGATCGTTGCGCAGCATCGAGCCGTGGAAGGCGCCGCGCACCAGACCGGCGCGATGCTTGATGACATCGATGGTCTGCGGCAGTTCGGCATGGCTGAGCTTGCGGCCGAGGATGTTCTTCAGCTCGATCCAGAATTCGTTGGTGGCTTCCCATGTCTCGCGCGTCAGCGCGGTGCGCACCATGCGGGCATTGTTGCGGCCTGCCTCGATGCAGGACATGACACTGGAAGGGTTTGCCTTGTCCCGCAGGAGATAATCGATCGCATTGGCCGCCGTTACCTTCTCGCGGGTTTCGAGAAAGGCTTCGTGCACGCCGGCACTCTGCAACACGCCGTCCCAGTCCTCATCGCCGCTGCCGCTGCGCGTCAGGGAAACGCGCAGGCCCGCATCGATAAGCCGGGCGATGTTTTCAGCGCGCTCGATATACCGGAACATCCAGTAGAGCCCGTTTGCCGTTCTGCCCAGCATGGCTTAGTCCTCCAGTACCCATGTATCCTTGGTGCCGCCGCCCTGGCTGGAATTGACCACCAGCGAGCCCTGCTTGAGGGCAACACGGGTCAGTCCGCCGGGAATGATCTTCACCTTGTCTGAAACCAGCACATAAGGACGCAGATCGACATGGCGCGGCGCGATGCCGTTCTTCACCATGATCGGCACGGTGGAAAGCGACAGCGTGGGCTGCGCGATGTAATTGGAGGGGCGGGCTTTCAGCTTTTCGGCAAAAAGCGCCCGTTCCTTTTTCGACGCGGTGGGGCCGACCAGCATGCCGTAACCGCCCGAACCGTGAACTTCCTTGACGACCAGTTCGGCAAGGTTGTCGAGAACGTATTTCAGGCTGTCCGGCTCCGAACAGCGCCATGTCGGCACGTTTTCCAGAAGCGGCTTGCGGCCTGTGTAGAACTCGACGATCTCAGGCATGTAGGAATAGATCGCCTTGTCGTCGGAAATGCCGGTGCCGGGGGCATTGGCGATGGTGATGTTGCCGGCGCGGTAGACATCCATGATGCCGGGTACGCCGAGCGCCGAATCCGGCCGGAAGGTGAGTGGGTCAAGGAAGTCGTCGTCGACGCGGCGGTAAAGCACGTCGATGGCCTCGTAGCCACGGGTAGTGCGCATCTTGACCTTGCCGTCCATGACGCGCAGGTCGGACCCTTCCACCAGCTCCACGCCCATCATGTCGGCCAGGAAGGAATGTTCGTAATAGGCGGAATTGTAGATGCCGGGGGTCAGCACCGCGACGCGCGGCTTGCCGGTGCAGCCGGGGGGTGCAAGCGAGGCGAGCGATTGGCGCAGCTGATAGGGGTAATCCTCCACCCGCTGCACGCGGTTTTCATGGAAGAGTTCCGGGAACATCTGCATCATCGTTTCACGGTTTTCCAGCATGTAGCTGACACCTGAAGGCGTGCGGGCATTGTCTTCCAGAACGTAGAACTGGTCTTCGCCAGTGCGGACGATATCCGTGCCGACAATGTGGGTATAAACGCCGCCGGGTGGCGTGAAACCGATCATTTCCGGGAGGAATGCAACGTTCTTCTCAATGATTTCACGGGGAATGCGCCCGGCGCGGATGATTTCCTGCTTGTGGTAGATATCGTCGAGGAAAGCGTTGAGAGCGAGAACGCGCTGTTCGATACCTTGGGCCAGTTTGCGCCACTCGCGCCCGGAAATGATGCGCGGAATGATATCGAAGGGGATCAGTTTTTCTGAACTGTCGGCGTGGCCGTAGACTGCGAAAGTAATGCCTGTTTTTCGAAAGATGTTTTCCGCGTCTTTAGACTTCTGGATCAGGTGTGCCCTGTCCTGCCGGCTGTACCACTCGTTATAGTTTTCATATGGGCTTCGCGGCGCGTTGTCCGCATTTATCATTTCGTCAAATGCCAACTTCGATGTCCCCTTTTTTGCCATATGAATACAACGACAAATGCAATGCAAGAACTATGCGGAGGCCTCCGTGAAGATTTTTTACCGCCCTAGAGTTTTAAAAAAGAAGCGTTTTTTTGCTTTCAGCCTATAAATGCGGCATTGGCAAATTGGTTGCAGGGCAAGGTGGGGTGGAACGGGGTAGTGGCGCTGTGTGCGCCGTGGGCGAATGCACAAATTTTGTTCGTTCGCTTTCGGTTGATGGGTTTTGGGTGTGGCATCAGAAAATCTGAAAGATGCGATCACCAAAACACTTTTGACCTTTTGCGGGGATGGGGATACCGGCTAGCTTGGACGGCTGTGTTTCGCCACGGGGTGCGCGCCGAGATCCGGCCGGGTCATTGACCGGTTGCTTCAAGTCGTAAAAATGTCAATTCGCCGCATGCCTTATGTCCCGGACCAATGTCCGGTTGCGGGGCATCACGCGGCACAGGGGAAGTTCCCATGTCGCTCGACCGTCTAGCTCCGGCCATCTTCGTCTTTCTCTGGTCGACCGGCTGGGTCACCGCAAAATATGCCGTTTATTATACCGGTCCGCTGACCTTCCTCTGTCTGCGTTACCTATTGGCGGGTGCGATATTGTGGGCGATCTGCCGGTTTTCCTCCATTCAATGGCCTGAACGGCGCATTGATGTCTTCCGGGCGATCTTGTCCGGCGTGTTCCTGCACGGCCTCTACCTTGGCATGATCTGGTGGGCGATAGGGCAGGGTGTGCCGGCGGCGATCGGGGGCATTATTGCCGGTTTGCAGCCGTTGATGACGGCGGTTGCCGCCCGGTACATGATCGGCGAAAAGATCTCTCCGGTGCAGCGTGCCGGCTTGCTTCTCGGCTTTGTCGGCATTGCCATCGCCGTGCTGCCGAAGGTCATGGCGTCAGGCGCGCTCGGCCTTTCCGTGCCGCTTTATGCCGTGGCGGTGAATGTGCTGGGCATGACGTCCGTGACCTATGGCACCCTCTACCAGAAGAAATACGTCCATGGCGGAAACATCATGGCGGTCGCCACGCTGCAATATGTCGGCGCCCTCATCGTCACCGTTCCCTTCGCGCTGTTGCTGGAGGATGGCCATGTGGACTGGAGCCTCGGGCTTGCCGCCACGCTCGTCTGGTCGGTGGGCGCGATCTCCATCGGTGCGGTGGCCCTGCTGCTCTATCTCATCCGGCGCGGGCAGGTCTCGCGCGCTGCCTCGCTGATCTATCTCGTGCCGCCGCTTGCAGCCGTGGAAGCGGCCCTGCTTTTCGGGGAAACGCTGACGCCGGCCATGATTGCCGGCACTGTTCTGGCGGTAACGGGTGTGTATCTGGCCAACCGCCGGCCCGCAGCGCCGGTTGAGGCACGTTAATTCCTACAACCTCATATTAGAGGTTTGTTAACCATAAAATTATACCTCTCGTTAATCTAGAGATTTGGCGGGGGTTACATGTCTATTTCACGTCGTGGTGTTCTGTTCGGATTGCCGCTGTTGCTGGCCGGCTGCGCAAGTTCCGGCATCGGGCAGCAAAGGCTTAATTATGCGGCGAAGCCGGACGAGAAGTTTCCGCTTCCGGAAATGCATCTCGACAAGGTGAAGCCCGAGTTGCGCCGGCAGGAAGTGGCATTCGACACCGCGCATCCGGCCGGAACGGTGATTGTGGATACGCCAGCGCGGCGTCTTTATTACGTGCTGGGTGATGGACGGGCAATGCGTTACGGCGTCGGCGTCGGTCGCCAGGGGCTCGCGCTGAAGGGCGACGCCTATATCGGCCGGAAGTCGGAATGGCCTTCCTGGACGCCGACCGCAAACATGATGCGCCGTGATCCGCGCAATCTGAAATACGCCGGCGGCATGCAGGGGGGCCCGAACAACCCGCTCGGCGCACGGGCGCTCTACCTCTATCGCGGCGGCAACGACACCATGTTCCGCCTGCACGGCACCAACCAGCCGCAATCCATCGGCCACGCCATGTCAAGCGGCTGTATCCGCATGCTGAACCACGACATCATCGATCTTTACAGCCGCGTGCCGGTTGGCTCCAGGGTCGTGGTGCTGCAGGCCTGACGGGGAGGCGGATTTTTCCGCCTTTGCCACGTGAAAAAATGCCTGTATCCTTGGGTTGATTTTTTCCACATGAGCCCAATTTTATGCTGAAAAATCAACCATGTGTAGAATGACTCCCTTTATGTATTTAAGGGAGTTCTGCTATATCGGAAATGTGATTTTCGGTGTTCGAGACGTGTATCCATAAAGGCATGATTGGGCTGTATCGAGCGTCGCACCACTTCAACGGGGACACATGAACATGGCAATTTTAGACAATCTCTCCCGCTATCGCCCGCAGGCACTCGGGGCGCTGCGCATCATGACAGCGCTGCTTTTCATTTCGCATGGAACGCAGAAGCTGTTCGGTTTCCCGGCATCGCAGATGGACGGCTCCCTGCCGACGATGCTGCTGGTGGCGGCACTTCTGGAAGCCGTTGGCGGCATTCTCGTGCTGGTCGGCCTTTTCACGCGTCCGGTTGCCTTCATCCTGTCCGGCCAGATGGCTGTTGCCTATTTCATAGCGCACGGGCCTAAGAGCTTCTTCCCCGCTCTCAATGGGGGCGACGCCGCGATCCTGTTCTGCTTCATCTTCCTCTATCTCGTGTTTGCCGGTCCGGGCGCTTTCTCGGTGGATGAACGCCGGGCCTGATCGGCCGCTGCAATCACCGGTCTGTCATTGAAGCCCCGCATGGTTGGTACCGTGCGGGGCTTCATGCTTTTGAAGCGGTGGAAACTTCGGCCGTCACCGAAGCATAGATGCTTGTTTTCGGGTTAGGAACGGTTCATCCTGAACGCAGTTGGAAAATTGATCCGTGACCAGTCAAAACCCTATCGCCCGCGAATTGCTGCTGCTCGCCCTGTTGTCCACTCTGTGGGCCGCATCCTACACTTTCATCAAGATCGGGGTGGAGACCATACCACCGCTGACCTTCATTGCCGCAAGAACCCTGATTGCCGGTCTGTTGCTGCTGGCGGTCATTCGCCTGCGCGGGCTGCGGTTGCCGCGGGATTTCGCCACATGGCGGCTCTTCTTCGTTCAGGCCTGCATCAACAGCGTGTTGCCTTTCACGCTGATCGCGTGGGCGGAGCAGAGCATCGATGCCGGTCTCGCCGTCATCCTCAATGCGACGACGCCGATCTTCACCTTTCTTCTCACCGCGCTGATCATCCGGCATGAACAGGTCAGCGGGCGCAAGCTGTTCGGCACTATTGCGGGCATGACAGGTGTCTGTCTCATCATCGGTCTGGATGCGTTGAACGGGGCGGGTGAGGCGCTGTGGAGCCAGATTGCCGTGCTGACTGCGGCCTTTTCCTACGCCTGTGCCGCCATCTTCAGCAAAAACTTCAGGGGTCTCGATCCCGTCATGCCTGCCGCCGGCTCGCTGATCTGCGGCGCCGTGATTCTGTTGCCGGTGAGCGTGATCGTTGACCGGCCCTGGACATTGTCGCCATCTTCGGCTTCGCTCACCGCACTTTTGTGCCTCAGCGTCTTTTCAACCGCGCTCGCCTTCATGGTCTATTTCCGGCTGATGCAGACGCTCGGTTCGGTCGGTACCACGTCGCAGGCGTATCTGCGGGTTCCGATCGGTGTCGCCATTGGCATGGTGTTTCTTGGAGAAGTGCCGACGCCTGCCATGTGGGTGGGTCTTGTCTGCGTGATTGCCGGTGTGCTGGCCATGACCTTGCCGTCGCGGCGCCGGTCGTTAGCGCAGGGCGGTTGAGAGCAAAAAGAAAACCCCGCAAGCCTGCGCTTGCGGGGTTTGAAGGTAAACACGCGATGCCGACGAAGCCGACTCGCGCCGAGTTACTTAGCGGTTACGGCCGCGATTGCCGTTTCCGTTGCCGGAAGCGCGCTTTTCCTGGCCGTTGCCGCCAGCAGGCGCGTGACGGTTGCCACCGCTGCCGCCGGGCTTGCGGGCAGGGCGGCGCTGCTTGCGAGGGCCGGCCGGGCGACCTGCGTCACCTTCCGCCGTCTTCACGCGCTTGAAGTCTGACGTGACTTCCAGATCGTTGTCCGCATCACGCGGGGCGTGGTGACGCGAGGGACGGGGCTCGCCATTGTGGCGTCCGCCTTCGCGAGGTCCACGCGGCTGGCCGCCATTGTTGTTGCGACCACGGTTGTTGTTGTTCGGGCGCGTCGGGCTGGCAAGACCGGCCGGGCGTTCACCGGATGCAACCGGGATATCGATCTTCATCAGCTTTTCGATATCGTGCAGCAGACGCGTTTCGTCCGGTGCGCAGAACGCGATGGCAATGCCGTCGCGGCCGGCACGGGCGGTACGGCCGATGCGGTGGACATAGGCGTCGGGCACTTCGGGTAGGTCATAGTTGAAGACGTGCGTCACGGCCGGAATATCGATGCCGCGGGCAGCAACGTCGGTTGCGACCAGAACCTTGATCTCACCGTCCTTGAAGCCCTTCAGTGCCCGCTCGCGCTGGCCCTGGCTCTTGTTGCCGTGGATGGAAGCGACCTTGAAGCCGATATGTTCGAGATGCTTGTAGAGCTTTTCCGCGCCGTGCTTGGTGCGCAGGAAAACGATCGAGCGGCCATCCGGGTTTTCGTTGAGCGACTTCTTCAGAAGGTCGGTCTTGTCGTTCTTGCCGGCGACGAAATGCACGTACTGCTCGACCTTGTCGGCGGCCTTGCCCGGAGGTGTTACCTCGACCTTGATCGGGTCCGTCAGGAAGTTGCTGGCAAGCTCGGAAATCGCCTTCGGCATCGTTGCCGAAAACAGCAGGGTCTGGCGCTTGGCCGGAACCATCTTGGAAATCTTGCGCAGGTCGTGAATGAAGCCCAGATCGAGCATCTGGTCTGCTTCATCAAGTACCAGATAGGTGACCTTGGAAAGCGAGATCGCGTTGCGGGCGATGAGGTCCAGCAGGCGGCCGGGTGTCGCCACCAGGACGTCGGTTCCCTTTTCGAGCTGAAGCTGCTGCTTGTTGATCGACGCGCCGCCGACAACCTGGTTGATGCGCAGCGGCGTCTTCTTCACGAAGGAGCGCAGGTTTTCGCCGATCTGGTTCACCAGTTCGCGGGTCGGTGCAAGGATGAGGGTGCGGGTGGTGCGGTTTGCCGGGCGGTCGGCTTGCTTCATCAGCATTTCGATGATGGGCAGGCCGAATGCTGCCGTCTTGCCCGTGCCGGTCTGTGCGAGGCCGATGAGATCACGGCCTTCAAGCAGCAGCGGAATGGCCTTTGCCTGAATGGGGGTGGGGGTTGTGTAGCCGAGCTGGGTAACGCTGGCCACAATCTTTTCAGAGAGGCCGAGTTCGCTAAAACTGGTCAATAGTAAAGCCTTTCGGGGCGCCAAAAACCAATCGTCCGGAGCAGTTGCTGCTGTCCGGGGGTTTCGGCGTCAAGAACCCCGCGTGAATTGGGAACTTGTGGGTTGGAATAACTTTCTGCGCATCAGTGCGGCAAAACGCCGTCTTCTGTATTCGTTGCGCTTTTCCTTCATGCGGGCCAAGTCATCTTGGTCATGTGCTGCAGCTCACGCGGCTGCCGAAGGTGAAAGCTTGACCGGCATGTGGGCGTTTTATGGCGTAAAGTCAAGCAATAGTTTTGTAACGCTGCCGTCCCGCGGCGCATGGCTGCCATGCAGAAGGCAGGCTGTCGATTACCGGCACGGCGCTGAGGCTTGCGAATAATTATGGTTAAAAAAGGGTAAAGCGACCATTCCGCACATAGCAAATAGCGGTTTTCTCACATAACGTTTTTGCAACGACGTCTGGAAATATTTGATTCGACAAGGATGGAACTGCACGGTGTGGGGTATCGCTTGACCCAAGGCTGCGGGTTGCTGGAAAAAGCTTGCGGGGCCATCGCCGCCCTGGATTTGCCCGCGTGCATCAAGGACAGCGAGCTTCGCTACCTCATGGTCAATGCAGCCTATGGCCGGGTCATGGGGCGTCCGCCCGCCGCGTTCACAGGCCACACCAGCCTTTCCCTTACCGCCGATATTCGAGATGCCGAGCGCGAGGACAGGGAGCGCCGCTCGCTGGTCTTTGCCACGGACGAAGTGATTTCATGCCATGGTGCAGCGTCTTCAGGGCCTTACAAGCTGCGTTGCGAACGCTTCACCGGCGATGACGGCAGTCTGTTCCTGTTCGAAGTGTTCGAAGAAATGCCCTCTGTCGTCGCGAAGGGTGTTTCGGACGGCGGCAGCGCCGACCTGCTGTTCGACAGCGGCGTTATCGACCTCATCGATGCCGGCATCGTGATTTACGACCGTGAAAACCGGCTCGTCTATTGCAATGCGCGTTTCGTGGAATTCTACAGCGATTTCAACCTGCAGCTAAAGCCCGGCACCCGGCTTGAGACGCTGATGGAGGCGGTCTATTTCTCGAGCGGCTACCGCAACGTGAAATCGGACGATCCGGATTACCAGGCATGGCTGCAGAAGCAGTTGCGGGATTTTTCCCTGCCCTATCTCGAAAGGGTGGAGCAGTTTGCCGATGGCCGCTGGGTGCGCATGGTCAACAAGCGGCTGGAAAACGGCATGCTGGTGGGGCTTCGCGTCGATGTGACGGAGTTCAAGGCGCATGAGACCCTGCTTAGCAAGCAGATCCGCGAGACCTGGCTGCTGCGCGCCGCGCTTGAGCAATTGCCCGTGGGCGTGTTCCTGCGGGATCAGGACAGGCGGCTGACCTTTGCCAATGCGGCTTTTGAGAAATTCCAGGGCGGCAGCCTCGCCGACTATTTGGGCAAGACCGAATGCGAGATGTTTCCGGAGGAAGGCGCAGAGTTCCAGCGGGAAAACGAGCATATCCTGCAAACCGGAGAGGCGATTGAAAAGACGGGAACCATTCCGCTTTCGGATGGCGGCGCCGTCCCGGTCATAACCCGGCTCGGCCGGGTCACGACGCCCGATGACGAATATTATCTGGTGGGTTCAGTCACCGATGTCAGCCTGCTGCAGGATCGGGAAAATGCGCTGATCGCGGCGCAGGCGCAGGCCGAAGCGCTGCATCGCCAGTTCGAAACGGTTCTTCATGCCCTGCCGGTTGGCGTACTGCTCCTCAACGCTGATCTCGTCATCGAATATGTCAATCCATGCTTCGACACGTTATGGGGCGAAATCGGCGGCGAGAAGTCACTTGTCGGCAAAAGCTATCGCGAATTCATGGAAACGAATTTCGAAAGCGGCCTTTATGACTATGGCGATATACCCTTCGAGGAGCTCTACAACCAGCGCGCAGAACGGCTGCTCAACGACAAGGTCTTCACGCCGCGCGAGGTGCGCAGCAAAAGCGGCAAGGTCACCGTCATTTCCAAGACCCGCCTCGACGGTGGAAAAATCCTCAGCACCTATGCCGATGTGACCGACGTGCGCATGCGCGACGCCGAGATCAGTGAGGCAAAGGCCGAGCTTGAGCGTGTCGGCGAATATATGCAGGGCGCCACGCGCGCCATGGCGCAGGGGCTGGTGCTGGTCGAGCAGGGCACCATCATCATGTCCAACGAGGCCGTGGCGCGAATGTTCGACGTGCCGCCGCAGCTGCTGGAAAAGGGCTGCAACTGGTCGGGGTTCTTTGCCCATTGCGCCGGGCGCGGAGATTTTGGAACCAAAGAGGAGGCGGCCGCGACGCTGACCGCCTGGAGAGAGCACATAGCCGCCAACAGGCCGTTCTCCTGGCTGATCCATATTGCCGGAAAGACGTGGCTCAATCTGGAAGCGACCAACAGTTCCGGCAATTACTGGCTCTTCATCGTCACCGACGTGACCGAGATGAAGATGCGCGAGGAGGAGTTGCAGCGGCTGCTTTCCCGCGCGGAAGCGGCAGATCGCGCCAAATCTGAATTCCTTGCCAATATGAGCCATGAAATCCGCACGCCGATGAATGGCGTGCTCGGCATGGCGGAACTTCTGGCCAAATCCAATCTGGATACGCGCCAGAAAACCTTCACCGATATCATCGTCAAATCCGGCAATGCGCTTCTGACGATCATCAACGATATTCTCGACTTCTCCAAGATCGAAGCCGGGCAGATGAAGCTGCGCAGCGTGCCTTTCGATCCGGCGGAAGCGGTGGAGGATGTGGTTTCCCTCCTGTCTTCGGCGGCGCTGGAAAAGAACATAGAGCTGGTCGTCCGGATAGATTCGTCGGTTTTCGGCAAGGTCATGGGGGACGCCGGGCGGTTCCGCCAGGTCGTCACCAATCTTGTTGGAAACGCCGTCAAGTTCACGGAAATGGGGCATGTGCTGATCGAACTTTCGGCGCAGTCGGCGGAAGCGTCGGAGACCATTCTGTCGCTGCGCGTCGAAGATAGCGGCATCGGCATTCCCGCAGATAAGCTCGAAACCATCTTCGACAAATTCAGCCAGGTCGACGGCTCAGCGACGCGGCGGCACGAGGGAACGGGATTGGGACTGGCGATCACGGTCGGTCTTGTCGGTCTTTTCGACGGTACGATCAATGTGGTGAGCGAAGTCGGCAAGGGATCGACCTTCGAAGTCAATATTCCGTTTCACGTTACGGAAAAACGGCGCGACGCTCCGCTTCTTGCCATGGCGATCGAGGATATACGCGTACTCGTCATCGACGATAACGACGTCAATCGCCGCATATTGACGGAGCAGTTGAAGACTTGGGGTATCGACGGCCATGCTGTGCAGGACGGGCCATCAGGCATTGCCGTGCTGCAGGAGGCTGCATCTCTCGGTTTTGCCATCGACGCCATCATTCTCGATTATCATATGCCTGTTATGAACGGGCTGGATGTGGTCGAGCGCATCAGGGCGGATAGCCGTTTCGACGATATCGCCATCGTGTTCCTGACGTCCATGGATGTCGTGGGTGACGAGAGCCTGTTCACCGATCTCAGCGTGCAGGCGCATCTGATGAAGCCGGCGCGGGCGCGTCTGTTGCGTTCCACCCTGTTCGATGTGGTGCGGGATGTGCGGCAGAAGCGCGCCCGGCAGGATCCGCAGGTGCTAAGGTCAGGTGGCAGCGATGCGCCGGTGCGGCCGGACAATGGCCCCACGGACAAAAAGCGGCGGGTTGCGCCACCTCAAACGACGGTTCCAGACCGGCGCCGGCCCTGCCTTGTCGATGTGCTGGTGGCCGAGGACAACGACGTCAACCAGATCGTTTTCACCCAGATATTGCAGCAGGCGGGTTTGCGGTTCCTGATCGTCGGCAATGGCAAGAAGGCCGTTCAGGCGTGGGAGGAGCGCAATCCCGCCGTCATCCTTATGGATGTGTCGATGCCGGTCATGAACGGGCATCAGGCGACACTGGCAATCCGCGCCGCCGAACAGGCGGCTGCCGACGGCCGGCATGTTCCGATCATCGGCGTTACCGCGCATACGCAGGATGCAGACCGCGAGCTTTGCATCGCAGCAGGCATGGATGATTATCTGTCGAAGCCCATCAGCCCCGAAATTCTCGAGGACAAGATCGCGCAATGGCTGGGAGACGCGATGCCACGCCGCGACGTGCCGACCGCCTGACAGTGAAGGCCGGTTGCTGCTGTGGGAGCCGTCTCAGCGGGATGGCTTGGTGCCGCACAGCATCTCACGCTTTCCGGCAAACCCTTTGCGGCGCTCCAGTTCAAAACCGGCGGCGATGAGGTTGCGGCGGACGAAGCCAGCGGCGGCATAGGTGGCGAATGTGCCCCCCGGTACCGTTTTGCCGAACAACGTCTGCATGATTTCCAGCGACCACATGTCGGGATTGCGGGCAGGGGCGAAACCGTCCAGAAACCAGGCGTCGAAGCCTTCGCTTCTGCCGGAAATGCCGGTGAGCGCTTCGCCGCACACCACTGTCAGGCGCGTCTGGTCGTCCAGCTCGATATCGACCTCGCCTTTCGGGTCCGCCGGCCAGCGGGCGACCAGTGCCTTGCGCTCAATGTCCACTTCTGGCCAGCGGGAAAGCGCCCGGTCGATCTCGTCCGCCTTCATCGGGTAGAGTTCGAAGGACATGAAATGCAGCGTGGAGCGACCGTTGCGCACCTCTTTCCATTGACGCCAGGTCTCGCAGAGATTGAGACCGGTGCCGAAGCCAAGTTCGCCGATGCGGAAGATGCCCTCTCGCTCAAGCCAGCGCTGCGGCAGGCCGTTTCCGGACAGAAAGACATGGCCGCATTCCAGCCTGCCATCCGTCTGGCAATAAAAATGATCGTCAAAGGCCAGCGAATAGGGCATATCCCCCTCACGCCAGTCGAGCGGGGTGGGCGGATTGTCGGCTGCCGAACCGACATCTGCGGTGTTTTCCTTGGAATGTGTCATGACTAATGCCGATAGTCCCGCTTTCGAATCTGGTCAATCACCAAGATTGCGGGCACCAAGATTGCCTGGCTCAGTGCCTCTCCTCATCGTCGGTGGCGGCATTATGGGGCTGTGGGCTGCCGTCAAGGCAGAGAGGATGGGCATAAACGCCCTGCTGCTGGAAGCGGGCCGTCTTGGCGATGGTGCAAGCGGCGGGCTGTTGGGCGCACTGATGCCGCATATGCCGGACCGCTGGTCGGACAAGAAGCAATTCCAGTTCGACGCTCTCGTCGCGCTGGAAAAACAGATCGCCGAGCTGGAGGCCGAGACCGGGCTTTCCGCCGGTTACCGGCGGTGCGGCCGGATCATTCCCCTGCCGAAACCACATTTGCGCAGCATTGCCGAACGGCACGAGCGGGATGCCGGGGAAAACTGGGTTTCAGACGGGCGCCGGTTCCACTGGCATGTCGGCGACAGCCCTTCCGTTGCCGGATGGGTGGACGATGCGGCGGGGCAAGCCGGCTTCGTGCTGGATACGCTGGCCGCAAGGGTTTCTCCCCGGGCAATGATCGCCCTTCTGTCGGCTTTCCTCCGCAACGCCCGGCATGTGCGGGTGGCGGAACAGTGCCGCGTCGTCTCGCTCGATCCGGATAAAGGGCGGGCGGTGCTGTCGTCGGGCGACGAGGTCGCCTTCGGTCATGTCATCGTCGCGAACGGCCATGGTTCCTTCGCGCTGATCCGCGATGCCATCGGTCTGGAACCCGGCATTGCGCTTGGACAGGCCGTGAAGGGGCAGGCCGCCCTTCTGGATGCTGCGGCCGACCCTGCCATGCCGGTCGTATTTCTGAACGGCCTCTACATCGTGCCGCATGAGGATGGCACTGTCGCCATCGGCAGTACCAGCGAAGATTGTTTTTCCGATCCATTCAGCACCGACGAAAAGCTGGAAAAATTGCTTGCGGATGCATGCGCCGTGGTGCCATCGCTTGGCCGTGCGCCGGTGCTCGAACGCTGGGCCGGGCTGCGGCCGAAGGCGGTTGGACGGGACCCGATGGTTGGTGCACTTTCCGAATATCCGCGGCTCGTGGCGTTATCGGGCGGCTTCAAGGTCAGCTTCGGCCTTGCCCACTATCTTGCAGATGCTGCGTTGCAGGCCGTGTGTGGCCACACGCCGGACGTGCCTTCCGGTTTTCGCCTTCAAGAACACGTGAGTATTGCCGTCCGGACTTTAGAAACTTCTGATTAGTTTGGTCCACGTCGTTAATCTGTCACGCAAATCGCTTACTTGCTGGCCTGCAAAGAGCCCCGTTTGGCCGCATTTGCGGCGAGGTGACAGCGCATGCGATACGCCATCCATTTCACGCCTTCCCCCAACGACCCGCTGACGCAGGCGGCTGCCGCATGGCTGGGACGCGATGCCTATTCAGGCCATGCGGTGGAGCCGCCGGGCATGATCGATCTCGGCATGCAGGAGATTTCCTACCATACCGCCCTGCCGCGCCGTTATGGTTTCCACGGCACCATAAAGGCCCCGTTCCGTCTTGCCGAAGGTCATTCCGAGGCCGCGCTGTTGCGCGACCTGATGTATTTTTCCGGCAGGCAGGACCCCTTCACGCTGCCGCAACTTATAGTAGCGCGGCATGACAATGTCTTCAGCCTCGTTCCCGAGCGCCCCTGCGAAGTGCTGAATTTTTTCGCAGCCCGTGTGGTGCAGGAATTCGACCGTTACCGCGCGCCGCTCTCCGAGGCGGAAATCGAGCGGGCGGATCCCGACCGGCTTTCGGCTTCGCAACTGACCAATCTGCATCGCTGGGGCAGCCCGCATGTGATGGACGAGTTCCGTTTTCAGATGTCGCTGACGGGCGGTGTCGAGCCTTCCAGCAGCCAGAGGATCGAGCGTGCCGTGCGCAAGGTTTTCGAGCCGCTGCTCACCCGGCCTCTGTCATTTTCCAGCCTCGCGCTTTTCATCGAGGATGAACCCGGCGCACCTTTCCGGGTGCATTCGCTGCATCCCATGGGTCGTGTTTCCGCCCGCAAGATCGCCTGAGAAGCGTCCCGCAGAAATCGTACACAAAAAAGCATCGGAATGTCGGCAAAATTGCTCTCGACATTCCGAATGCGGATGCTACCGTCCGTGCATCGCATGTCTGAAGCGTGTCGTGTTTACCCGTTTCGGGCAGACACCTTCGGATGGTTGTTTTGCTCATGTCTTCCAGAAGCGGGTTCCGCTTCGGGAGAGGTGTTTTGGGTGGCTGAATGATTTCCGAGAATTACTCCCGCAATCTGGTGGGCTACGGCCGCAATAGTCCCGATCCGAAATGGCCGGGCGGCGCACGCATCGCCGTGCAATTCGTCATCAATTACGAAGAGGGCGGCGAAAGCTGCATTCTAGACAATGACAAGGCGTCGGAATCGCTGCTGTCGGAAATCGTCGGCGCGCAGCCGTGGCCGGGCCAGCGCAACCTGAACATGGAATCGATCTACGAATATGGCTCACGCGCCGGTTTCTGGCGGCTGTGGCGCATGTTCACCGATCTCGGCGTCACCACAACTGTTTATGGCGTGACCGCTGCCATGGCGCGCAACCCGCAAGCCGTTGCGGCAATGAAGGAAGCGGGTTGGGAAATCGCCAGCCACGGGTATCGCTGGCTGGAATACAAGGATTTTTCCGAGGAGGAAGAGCGCAAGCATATTGCCGAAGCCGTGCGCCTGCATACGGAGCTTACGGGCGAGCGCCCCTTTGGCATGTATCAGGGCAAGCCTTCCGACAATACGCTGCGGCTCGTCATGGAAGAGGGCGGTTTTCTCTATTCGTCCGATTCCTATGCCGACGATCTGCCCTATTGGGTGAAGGGATTGCAGGATGAACCGTTCCTGATCATTCCCTACACGCTCGACACCAATGATATGCGTTTCGCCACGCCGCAGGGTTTCAATTCCGGTGACCAGTTCTTCGCCTATCTGAAAGACGCTTTCGACGTTCTTTATCAGGAAGGGCTTGAAGGCGCGCCGAAGATGATGAGCGTCGGCCTGCATTGTCGTCTCGTCGGCCGTCCCGGCCGCGCCGCAGCCCTTCGCCGTTTCATCGAATATGTGCTGGGCCATGAAAAGGTGTGGATCCCGCAGCGTATCGAGATCGCTCGTCACTGGCATGAAAACCACAAGCCGGGAACGCTCTGATGCTGACGCGGGATGAATTTGTCAGCCGTTTCGGCGGTGTGTTCGAACATTCGCCTTTTATCGCCGAACGGGCCTATGATGTCGGAGGCGCAGGTCTGGAGTTAACGGCGAAGGCGGTTCACGGCGCATTATGCGCGCAGTTTCGTGCCGCCTCCGAAGCGGAACGGCTGGGTGTCTTGCGCGCGCATCCTGATCTTGCCGGCAAGCTCGCAATCGCAGGTGAGTTGACCGCCGATAGCCGCAATGAACAGGCGGGCGCAGGGCTTGACCGGCTTTCGCCGGAGGAGCACGCGCGCTTCACCGAGCTGAACTCCGCCTATACGCAAAAATTTGGCTTTCCGTTCATCATTGCTGTCAAGGGGCTGAACAGGCACGATATTCTCTCCGCCTTCGAGACGCGTATCGGCAATGATGCGGCGACAGAATTTGCGACCGCGACGGCGCAGGTGGAAAAGATCGCCTGGCTGCGCCTTTCCTCGATGCTGCCCGAGGGCTGAATTGGCGAGCGGCGGTCGTTCCGCTATACTCGTGCTATCTGGAGATTGAGGCCATGAGACCCTCCGAGGTGCTGGAAAAGAACAGGGAAGCGATCCGCGAAGCGACGAAGCGCTTCAACGCGGCAAACCCGCGCGTGTTCGGTTCCGTCGCCCGTGGCGAGGACAGGCCGGACAGCGATCTGGATATTCTGGTGGATGCGTTGCCGGGGACCACTCTGTTCGATCTTGGCGGATTGCTGGAGGAACTGAAGACTATCCTCGGTGTCGAGGTTGACGTCGTCACCTCAGGCGGCCTGCACTCGGATATCCGGGCGCGTGTTCTGATGGAAGCCAAAGCAGTATGAGTACGGATCGGCTTCTGCTCTACCTGAAGGAGATGGATGTTGCCGCCTCCCGAATAGGGGGTTTCATTCAGGATATGGATGAGGCCGCTTTTTCTTCCGATACGCGTACCCAGATGGCGGTGATGATGGGCCTTGCCCTGATTGGCGAGGCGGTCGCAAAACTGGACAAGCATTACCCCGCGTTTTTACAGCAGCACCCGGAAATCCCCTGGATAAAGATGAAGGGTATGCGCAATTTGATCGTGCATGATTATTTTCGGGCGGAACTCTCGGTCGTCTGGAAAACGATAACGCAGAGCATTCCGGATTTGCAGGCGCGTCTCTCACTCCTCCGAAACTGGCATGCCCAAGGTGAATGACATTTGACTGATTTTCTCGAGATCAAGCCTCTGACCAAAGAGGGGTTCGCATCCTTCGGTGATGTGATCGAAATTACACCCTCTTCCATGCGCCACATCAATGGCGGCCAGACCGAGCGGCATCATGCGCTTGCGGCACCCGAGGCGGCGGGCGAGGGCGCGCGTATCATCCTCAATATCTTTCGCGGGCAGCCGCGTGCCTTCCCGCACACAATCGAGATGATGGAGCGGCATCCGCTCGGCAGCCAGAGCTTCTCGCCGCTGTCCGGCAGGCCTTTCCTTGTCGTCGTTGCCGAGGACGAGGGCGGCAAGCCTGGTCGGCCGCAGGCTTTTCTGGCGGGCGGCGATCAGGGCGTGAACTACCGCCGCAACGTATGGCATTACCCGTTGATGCCGTTGCAGGCGATTTCTGATTTTCTCGTTGCCGATCGCGATGGGCCGGGCAACAATCTGGAAGAGCATTTTTTCGATGCGCCCTACATTATCGCGGAGCCCAGCCTATGACCGGTTTGACCACCCACGTCCTCGATGCCGCCCATGGCACGCCCGCCGAGGGACTGACGATCGAGCTTTACCGGCTCTCGGGTGATCGTCGCGATAAGATAAAGACGGTTAAGACCAATAGCGATGGCCGCATTGATGGCGGGCCGCTGCTTGTGGGGGACAGTTTCAAGGCCGGGGAATACGAGCTGGTTTTCCACGCGGGCGATTATTTGCGTGGCAAGGGCGTCGCCTTGGCGGAACCCGCCTTTCTCGACATCATCCCCATCCGTTTCGGCATTGCCGACGAGAGCGGCCATTACCATGTGCCGCTTCTGCTTTCGCCCTATAGTTACTCCACCTATCGAGGAAGCTGACCGCCATGATCTTTGCCGCCATTGCCGATATTCATGGAAACTGCGCCGCACTGGAGGCCGTGCTTGAGGATATCGCGAGGCTTGGCATAAAGGACATCGTCAATCTCGGCGATTGCTTCAGTGGTCCGCTGGAAGCGGGTTTTACCGGCGATGTACTGGTTGGTAACTGGATACCCAGCGTTCTCGGCAATCATGATCGCGAATTGATCGAGCGCGCGCCGGAAGAGATGGGCAGCTGGGAGAGGCCGGCGCATGCGCAGCTGACCGCCGCGCATCTGGACTGGCTGCACACCCTGCCGTTCAGCATGGTGTTCAAGGATGTCGCCTATTGCTGCCACGGCTCGCCGCGCGGTGATCTGGAATACTGGCTGGAGACGCTTTCGCCGGAAGGGGTGCTGAAATTGCGACCGCTTTCCGAAATCGAGGCCATGGCTGATGGCATCACCCAGCCGCTGATGTTGTGCGGCCACACACATATCGCCCGCACCGTGCAGCTCTCCGATGGCCGCCTGATCGTCAATCCCGGCAGCGTCGGCTGCCCCGGCTGGAAAGATGACACGCCGTTCGACCATCATGTCGAAGTCGGTCATCCGCTTGCCAGCTACGCCGTGCTGGAAGAAACCGCACGCGGCTGGCAGGTCTATTTCCGGCAGATACGCTACGATAATCTTGCCATGGCCGAGATGGCGAAGGTCAACGGCATTCCGTATCTGGCCGATGCGTTGGAAAACGGTTGGCTCAAGCGGTAGAGCTCACCCTTCGCTGTTCATGACCACGCACGCATAAGACTGCGCCTTCAACTCCTTGCAGGCGGAAACCGCCGAAGACTGATCTTCAAACCCGGTAAAGCGGGCGCGGTAGAGCGTTGCCGATCCGCTTTGCACCGCTTCGGTATAGGGCGCGATGCCGGAGTAGCTGCCGGCTATGTTGGAGCGGGCATTGGCGAGCAGCGAGCGGGCGGCGGCTTCGCTGTCGGTGGCGGCGATCTGTACTTCCCAGCGGCTGCGCTGGCCGGTCATTTGTGCAGCGGGTGCGGGTTTCGGAATGGCAGAGACCTGGATCATATCCGCCATCTGGCTGTTCGCCGTGGCGATCTGCATGGCGATCGGATCGGCGCGACGCTCGGCAAACATAGGCAATGGTACGGCTGCCGGAGGGACGGCTGCGGGCGGCACATCGAAGGTGCGGCTGACATTGGCGCTTGCCACCAGCTGTTCGGTATTACGGTTTCTCGAGGCCTGCGGCATCGCCTTGTCCAGCAGAGCTGCCATCTGCGCATCGCGGCTGCGCGCGGTCTTGCCGCCCAGCACGACACCAACGACACGGCGGCCATTGTGATTGATTGCGCTGACCAGGTTGAAGCCCGACGCATTGGTGTAACCGGTCTTGATGCCGTCCATGCCCTGATAGCGATACATCAGATTATTGTGGCCACGGATGCGCTTACCCCGGAAGCTGAAGGATTCCATGGCAAAGAGGCCGTATTCTTTCGGAAAGTCGCGCTGCAGCGCAAGTCCGAGTTTCGCCATGTCGCGCGCCGTCGTCACCTGCGATTTGCTGGGCAGGCCGGAGGCGTTGCGGAAAACCGTCTTGGTCATGCCAAGCTGGCGGGCCTTGCGGGTCATCATCTGCGCAAATTGTGCCTCGGACCCGCCGAGATGGTCGCCCATGCCTTCCGCCATGTCATTGGCGGATTTGACGATCATGCCGTAGACGGCTTCGCGCACGGTGAAGGTCTGGCCCTGGCGTACGTAAAGCTTCGAGGGAATGACCGATGCGCCGTTCTTGGACATGGTTATCTTCTGGTCCCAGCGGAGTTTGCCGGCGTGCAGCGCCTCAAAGGTGAGGTAGAGCGTCATCATCTTGGTCAGCGATGCCGGGTGGTTCAGCACATCGGCGTTCTGCGCGGCGAGGACCTTGCCGGTATTGGCATCCATGATGAAATGGGCATAACCGGCCTGCGCAGGCGATGCCTGCAATGAGAGGATCGCGCAAAAGAAGGCGAGTGCGAATACCCATGCGCCCGCCATTCCCCGTTTGATCGTTCCCGACATGGTCCACCCCTTTTTGTTCGATCGCCGCGATGGGCGAAGTTTTACTGACACTTTCCGGCAACAAAACCGCTAAAACTTTAGAGATCGCTTTCATGCTTAATTAAGTATGAAATTCAACCCGCATACGGGCCCTACAATTTCCTTGAAAAGAAACCAACCATCCGGTATGTATTGAAAGCATGAAAAATGCACATGAACGCAAGAAGCAGCCCGAGATCGTGCGCCGCAGTCTCCTAGACTGTGCGGCGAAACTTGCTGCTGATCAGGGTGTTGCCGCACTTTCCGTGCAGGCGGTGGCGGATGCGGCGGGGGTGACGAAGGGTGGCCTGTTCCACCATTTCTCCTCCAAACAGGCATTGCTGGAAGCTGTCATGGCGGACCTTCTGGGTGCGCTGGATGCGGAAATCGACGTGCTTATGTCACAGGATTGTGAACCTTACGGGAGCTTCACGCGGGCCTATGTGAACGCCGTTTTTGCCGATCGCGACCGGGAATCGGGCAGGCAGTGGGCTGCGATCTCGGTATCGATGGTCGGAGAGCCGTCGCTCCGGCGCATGTGGACGGGCTGGTTCGATGGACGTCTCATCCGTCATAAAGACACGGATGAGGGGGTGTTACTGGAGTTGGTGCGGCTTGCCGCAGACGGCATCTGGTTTGCCGATCTGATGGCTGATGACGGCAAGACAGGGGGCGACAGGGCAGCTCTCAAGGCCCGGATGATTGCTCAGACGAAAAGGGAAATGGAACCATGAACGCGGCTGTTTTTACCTATGGGGCGCTTGTCGCGGCCATCATCTGCGAGGTTATCGCAACCTCTTTCCTGCAGCAGTCGCAGCAATTCACCAAGCTGTTGCCGACGGTGCTGATGGCGCTGTTTTACGGTGCGGCCTTTTATCTCCTGTCGTTCACGCTCCGGGCGCTGCCGGTCGGAGTTGCCTATGCGATCTGGAGCGGGCTTGGCATCGTGCTGATTTCCGGCATTGGCTATTTAGTGTTCCGCCAGACGCTGGATATTGCCGCCGTCGTTGGCCTCGGTTTCATCGTGACGGGAGTGGTGATTGTGAATGTATTTTCGAAGACGGTGGGGCATTGAGCCGGCCTTTCCACCTCATTCATGTGCTTGTCACAGGAATGAGGGAGGAAGCGTGTCGCCAGGAGTGAGCGACGGCATCGGGCACCACCTTCGCCCCACTGCCATCACGCCAGAATACTGCGATCCACATCTGTCATCAGCCTTTTGCCGCAAAGCGCCATGCTGATATCCATTTCCTTGCGGATGATCTCGAGCGCTGTCGTCACGCCCTGTTTGCCATCCGCGCCGAGGCCGTAGAGGAACGGGCGGCCGATATAGGTGCCCTTGGCGCCGAGTGCTACTGCCTTCAGCACGTCCTGGCCTGAGCGGATGCCGCCGTCCATATGTACCTCCACTCTGTCGCCAACGGCATCGACGATCCTCGGCAGCATGGCGATCGAGGAATGCGCGCCGTCGAGCTGGCGACCGCCGTGGTTGGAGACGATGATGGCGTCCGCGCCGGTATCGAGCGAGGCGCGCGCATCTTCCTCGTCAAGGATGCCCTTGAGTATGAGCTTGCCGCCCCAACGCTCCTTGATCCATTCGACATCCTTCCACGACAGGCGCGGATCGAATTGCTCGGCCGTCCAGGAGGAGAGCGATGAGAGGTCGGAGACATTCTTGGCGTGGCCGACGATATTGCCGAAGCTGCGGCGTTGCGTGCGCAGCATGTCGAGGCACCATTTTGGCCGTGTCGCCATCTGCCAGATGTGTTTCGGGGTAAATTTCGGCGGGGCGGAGAGGCCGTTGCGCAGGTCCTTGTGGCGCTGGCCGAGAACTTGCAGGTCGAGCGTCAGCACCAGCGCCGAGCATCCCGCTGCCTTCGCCCGGTCGATCAGATTATTGACGAAATCCCGGTCCTTCATCACGTAAAGCTGGAACCAGAAAGGTTTGGAGGTGACGGAGGCGACATCCTCGATGGAGCAGATGCTCATGGTGGAAAGCGTGAAAGGCACGCCGAATTCTTCCGCCGCTTTTGCCGCCAGCATCTCGCCATCGGCATGCTGCATGCCGGTGAGGCCAGTGGGGGAGAGCGCCACCGGCATCGAAACCTTCTGGCCGATCATTTCGGTGGCGAGCGACCGGTCGGTCATATCCACCAGCACACGCTGGCGCAGCTTTATCTTGGAAAAATCCTCCTCATTTGCGCGGTAGGTGCCTTCCGTCCAGGCGCCGCTATCGGCATAGTCGAAAAACATCTTCGGCACACGGCGCTGAGCCTGTTTCTTCAGGTCCGCTATGGTGAGGATTTTGCCCATGGATAAAGCCTTCACATTTGAATGATGGCTTCATATATCACAATTGTGGCGGGTGCGACATCAAAATCGACGGGGTTTCAACCCCAGAATGCCCGCAAAAACAGCTCAGCCCCAAGCAGCAGCAGGCAGATAAGGAACCAGCGCCTGAATGTCGCGGGACTGACGATGCGGCGGATATTCTGGCCAAGCCACATGCCGAGAAGCGCTGGCAGGACGGCGAGTGCGGAAAGCGACGTTTGCTCGACGCGGAAGGCATCCTGAGAGGCAAGGCCGGCGGCAAGCGCAACGGTGGAAACGGTGAAGGACAGGCCAAGCGCCTGCACGAGATCGTCGCGGCTGAAGCCAAGCGACTGGATATAGGGCACGGCGGGGACCACGAAAATTCCGGTGCCGCCGGTCAGAAGGCCGGTCGCCAGCCCGACGGCCGGGGAGAGTTTCGGTTCCAGCCTTGCGGGAATGGCGAAGGGCTTTGCAAACAGGCTGTAGGCTGCGTAAGCCGCAAGGCACAATCCGAGCGCCGAGGTGGTCCAGACGCCGGTGCCTGATGTCATCAGCCGGATGCCGAGAAGCGTGCCGACGGCAATGGCGATCATCATCGGCCATAGCCGCGAGACGATCGCCTTGAAATCGGGTCCGGCCAGCAATTGCCAGATATTGGTGATGAAGGAGGGCAGAATGAGCAGGCCTGCGGCAACGACCGGCGGCATGAAAAGGCCGAGAACGCCCATGGCAACGGTCGGCAGGCCCATGCCGGTGACGCCCTTGACGATGCCCGCGACGATGAATGTCGCGACAATCATGAGCATTGTGGTTGTCTCAAAATCCCGCACGGCGCACTCCAGAGGTCATTCGCATTTCGGCTGACTTGGGCTGTCAGGCAATCATATGAAACGGGCGAGTGCGGCCTGTTTCTTCTCCCCGGCGGGGAGAGAAAAACACGCGACGCCCGCTCGTTTCAATATGTACTGATATAGATGAGGCGACGACCTGATGTTTCGGCCTAAACCGAACTATGCAAGCGCGCTTTTCATCGCCTTGCCGGCCACGTAGGTCTCGACGACGGTGCGGTCGTCGCCCATGGTCAGCATCAGGAACAGTTCTTCGGTCAGGCTTTTCACCACTTCCATCTTCAGCGCCATGGCGGGCGTGGAAGAGGCGTTGAGTACCGTGATGTCGGCATCCGTGCCGGCGTCCAGCGTGCCGATGCGGTCAACCATGGAAAGCGCTTCGGCATTGCCGCGCGTCATCAAATACCAGCTTTCCAGCGGGTTCAGGCGTTCGCCCAGCAATTGCTGGATCTTGTAGGCCTCATCCATGGTGCGCAGCATGGAATAGCTCGATCCGCCGCCGATATCGGTCGCGACTGCGATGCGCACCGGCTTTTCGCGCCGTTGCAGCTTTTTCATCGGGAAGAGGCCGGAGCCGATGAAGAGGTTCGATGTGGGGCAATGCACGGCGACTGCACCGGTTTCCGACAGCACGTCCGCCTCACGTTCCGAGAGGTGGATGGCGTGGCCGAGCAGAGTCTTGTTGCCCATCAGGCCGTAACGCACATAGATATCGGTGTAATCGGTCGCTTCCGGGTAGAGCGCGCAGGTATATTTGATCTCGTCCAGATTTTCGGAAAGATGCGTCTGGATGAACAGATCGGGAAACTCCTGCGCCAGCGCCTGGGCTGCTTCCATCTGCTTCGGCGTGGAGGTGATGGCGAAGCGGGGCGTGATGGCGACGTGGTTGCGGCCCTTGCCGTGCCAGTCGGCGATGACGGCCCGGGTCTCGTCATAGGAGGTTTCCGGCGTGTCCAGCAAGCCCTGCGGGGCGTTGCGGTCCATCATCACCTTGCCGCCGACCATCAGCATGCCGCGCTTCAGGGCCTCAGTGAAAAACGCATCGGCTGAGGTCTTGTGCACGGAGCAATAGGCGACAGCCGTTGTGGTGCCGTGGCGCAGAAGCTCATCGTAAAAATGTGTGGCGATGCGCTGGGCATGCGCGCTTTCGACGAAACGGCATTCTTCCGGGAAAGTATAGGTATTCAGCCATTCCAGAAGGTTGGCGGCATAGGAGCCGATGACCTGCATCTGCGGGAAATGCAGGTGCATGTCGATCAAGCCCGGCACAATGAGATGAGGGCGATGGTCCTTCTCCTCAATGTCATCAGGTGCCTGCTTGCGAATATCGGCATAGTCGCCGACGGCGGCGATCTTGCCGTTTTCGACAAGCAGGCCGCCATCCTCGATGTAGAGATAGCTTTGCGTATCGTCGATTGCGAGCGGCGCGCGGCGGAAACTTAACAGGCGGCCACGCAGCAGAACCATGCTCATTCGGTTTTTTCCTTGGCGTCCTTGCCCCCGGAAACGGCGCTTTCATACCATGCGGTCAGTACTTTGCGCTCCTGCGGGGTGATGGCGGTGATGTTGCCGGGAGGCATGGCATGGCTGCGGCCGGCTTGCAAATAGATTTCGCGGGCGTGTGCGGCGATCTGCGCGTCGGTTTCGAGCTTCACCGATTTCGGCGTGAAGGGCACGCCTTCCCACACCGGCTCGGCGGCGTGGCACATGGAACAGCGGCCCTGAACGACATCGCGGGCGCTCGCGAAATGGGCGTCGCTGACGAATTGCTGCTGCATCGGCGAAAGCGTTGCCGCCTTCTGTTCTTCTTCGCCGGTCAGCACCTTCGGCACGGTGGAAAGCCACATGATGACGATGAAGATGAGCGCGGTCAGCAGCCAGGTCCATGTCGGCTTGCCCTTGCGGGCATGGGTGGTGTTGAACCAGTGGCGGATGGTGACGCCCATCAGGAAGACGAGTGCTGCGATGATCCAGTTGAACTCGGTCGCAAAAGCCAGCGGATAGTGGTTCGACAGCATAAAGAAGATGACGGGCAGCGTCAGGTAGTTGTTGTGCAACGAGCGCTGTTTGGCGATGCGGCCATATTTAGGGTCCGGCGTGCGCCCGGCAATCAGGTCGGCAACGACGATCTTCTGGTTGGGAATGATGATGAAGAACACATTCGCCGACATGATAGTGGCGGTAAAAGCGCCGAGATGCAGGAAGGCGGCGCGGCCGGTGAAGACCTGCGTATAGCCCCACGCCATCGCCACCAGCGCGACGTAAAGCACCACCATCAGGCCCCAGGTGTTGTTGCCGAGCGGCGATTTGCAGAGGAAATCGTAAAACAGCCAGCCGACGGCAAGCGATGCCAGCGACAGACAGATGGCCTGGAACTGGGTGAGCGCCAGCACCGAATGGTCGATGAGGAAAAGGTCGGCGCCGCCGTAATAAACGATGCAGAGCATGGCGAAGCCGGACAGCCAGGTGACGTAGCTTTCCCATTTGAACCATGTCAGGTGTTCGGGCATCTGGGCCGGGGCGACCAGATATTTCTGGATGTGGTAAAAGCCGCCGCCATGCACCTGCCACTCCTCGCCATAGGCCCCCGGCGGCAGATGCGGCCGTTTGACCAGCCCAAGATCGAGCGCGATGAAATAAAAGGATGAGCCGATCCAGGCGATGGCGGTGATGACGTGGAGCCAGCGGACGGCAAAGGCCATCCATTCCCACGCAATGGCATATTCGTACATTCGGTTCCCCTGATCCTTGTGCAGCGCACCTTGCGAGAAATTTGACCGTTAGGAAAGGGAAAAGCAAACGCCGCACGATGATTGTTCACAATCCCGTACGCTCGTGTCCACAACTTTGGCGCAGGTGCGCGGACGCCCCGCTGCCGGCCCCGCCCAATCGTAAAGGAGCCGTCCTGCAGCTGAGTTTGTGCTTAGCTGGCTAACGCGACTCAGCTATTATCCGTGGAGCAGTCTGCTGATGTGCCAAACTATTGGGCTGCGGGGCCTTGGAGCGACCTGCGTCCGAAAGGACGCTTCGAAGGGCACTCTGACACATTTATGTTGCGCATTGTTCTTTCCGGTTTTCGGTCAGAGGCGCAGGGCTTCAATGACATGTTTTCGCTGGCGGTTCATTCCGAAAGCGGGTGCTGCGAACCCTGGGGGCGGGGGGCAGATCAGGGGCAGGTGTTGCAGTTCCCGGTGCCGTTGCGTCCGGGTATGCGTTGATGCTTGGATTTTGAATGAAGTGACGCAATGACCTTCCGGCAGCCGCCGTTGTTTTCAACGGAGACCGTGCCGATGCGCCTTGTTCTGACAGTTCTTTTCCTGCTGATGGCGTTAACCGCCACGGCGCTTGCGCATGAATCCCACAAGGGGTTCAAATATGAAAGCTACTGCTGCAATGGCGACGCCGAAACCGGCGATTGCCAGATGATCCCTACACGAAGTGTTCGTGTCACGCAGGATGGTTACGAGGTCTCGCTTGCGCCCGGCGATCATCGTCTGGTGACGCGGCGCCATGTCTTCAGCTGGTCGCAGCGTGAGGCAAGACGATCCGAGGATGGAGAATATCATCTCTGTCTGTTCCCGGACGAGGACACGCCGCGCTGCTTTTATGCGCCTGATATGGGGTATTGAGATGTTTGCGGCCGGTTTTCGTCGATCCGCTTCAGTATCCAGTCGCGAAAGAGCCTTATCTTGCGAATGTTCCTGCGGTTTTCAGGGTAGACGAGCCAGTAGTTCTTACCTTCGCTGCTGAGGTGCTCGAAGGGCTGATAAAGGCGGCCGAGGGCAATCTCGTCCGCATAAAGTTCAGGGGTGAGCATGGCTACCCCCTGGCTGGCAATTGCCGCTGCGGCTTCGAAAGCCTGCACGCTGAGGCGGCTGCGCGGATAACGGTCGAGGCCCGGATTTTCGATGCCGACTTCCCGGAACCATTGGCTCCACCAGATGTCACCCGGATCGATGATGCGCAGGCGCAGAAGGTCCTCCGGCTTTTTCAATCCGCCAATGCTTTCGGCAAGGTTCGGATGCAGCATCGGCGTATAAACGCCCCGTAGCAACTGATGATAGATCAGTCCTTTGCCATCGCCGCTGCTCCAGCGAATGGCGACATCGCAGTCGGACTGCTCGAAATCGATCAAAGCGGCGGAGGTCTCGAGCCTCACCGCGATTGAGGGATGCTCCAGCTGAAAAGCGCCCAGATGCCGCGAAAGCCAACGGGATGCGAACGTCGCGGTGGAGTGAATGGTCAAGGTCGTGTCGGAGGTGTCGCGCACATTTTCGACGGCCTCGCGTAGACTGTTGAAGGCTTCCGCCACTTTCGGCGCCAGTTTCTGCCCGGCCTCGGTCAGTGCAACCTGCCGTGCCTTTCTGATGAAGAGCGGCTCGCCGATGTTCTCCTCCAGCAGTTTCACCTGATAGCTGACTGCCGTCTGGGTCATGCCCAATTCCTCACCAGCCTTGGTGAAGCTCAGATGCCTTGCAGTGGCTTCAAACACGCGCAGGGCGTTCAGGGGGAACTGGCGGGACATTTTCATGGATAAGTTCTCTTTATGCCAAGGGCCAAAGGTTTCATTGGTTTTTATCCAGAAAACAGAGCATTTTTCGTCTCATTCATCAACTGAGCTTCTAACACTTTTTGAATGGAGACGAACATGCGCACAGCACTCTTGCGCGCGTGGTCCCGCCTGCGCGCGGGTCTGCGGACCGCGGAACGGTTTTCCCTTGAAAGCCTTCGACCGGACAATCTGGCAGATGAAAGCCTGCCCGACGGGATCAGGCGTGATCTTGGTCTTGAGGATGGACGCGCTGATTTTCGGTGCGACGGGTTTCGGCAGCGGAAAATGCTTGCAGCAACTCGGCTGCCACAAGGGCCGCTATGATTGCAGGGCGCTTGTCCCTGACGCTATTTCCACCGATGGGCAGGATGAGTTTTTGAAGGCGGGAAGGGGGCTCTCCCTCCCGCTCCAGCCAATGGGCGAAGGTGGCGCGTTTGGTCTTCGAGCCGATCATGCCAACATAAGCGAGATCGTCGCGAGCAAGCGCTTCCTTTGCAATCAGGAAATCGAGTGCGTGATCGTGGGTGACGATGATCGCAGCGCCGTTTGCGGGAATTTTCGCGATCAGCGCTTCCGGCATGGGGGTCAGCACGGATACGACGCCGGCTGAAAGATCGCGCAACTCGTTTTCACGGGTTTCCACCACGGTCAGTGTCAAAGGCAGAAGCGACAGAGCATCAGCCAGCGCCTTGCCGACATGGCCTGCCCCGAAAATGAAGACGGCCGGCTGCTGCTCGGTTTCAGCCTTAAGCCTTGCCTCGAGTGCTGCCGCGATGTCCGCCGTTACCAGCCGGAAACGGAGCAGGGTGCGGCCGCCGCAGCATTGGCCGATTTCGGGGCCGAGCGGAATATCCATGCCGTCTTCGGTCGTGCCGTTCTTCAACATGGCGCGGGCATGGTCTATCGCCATATATTCGAACTGCCCGCCGCCGATGGTTTCCCACAGCGCCTTCCGGCTTACCAGCATGAAGGTTCCCGCCTCGCGCGGCGATGACCCTTTCACGGCCTCGATTTCCACGAGGATTGCAGGTCCGGAGCTGGCGAGGAAGCTGGAGAGGGACGTCATTATGTTTCCCCTCACACCTTCTTCAACCGTTCCACCGCCATCAGCACCCGCTCGGGCGTTGCCGGCGCATCGAGGCGTGGGCAGACCTTGTAGTCGGCGATGGACGCGACGGCCATGGAGAGTGCTTCGAGAACCGAGATCGCCAGCATGAAAGGCGGTTCGCCCACGGCCTTGGAGCGGCCGATGGTGGGCTCGGCGTTTTCCGACCATTCCGCCAGTTGAACGTTGAAAATCTTCGGCCGGTCAGAGGCAAGCGGGATCTTGTAGGTGGAGGGAGCGTGGGTGCGCAGCCGCCCCTTGCCGTCCCACCATAATTCCTCCGTCGTCAGCCAGCCCATGCCCTGCACGAAGGCGCCTTCCACCTGGCCGATATCGATGGCCGGGTTCAGCGACTTGCCGACATCGTGGAGAATATCGGTGCGCTCCATCATGTATTCGCCGGTCAGTGTATCGATCGACACTTCCGAACAGGCCGCGCCATACGCGAAATAATAAAACGGCGTGCCGCGGCCGGCGGCACGATCCCAATGGATTTTCGGCGTCTTGTAAAAACCGGCGGCGGAAAGCTGCACGCGGGCGAAATAGGCTCGTTTGATGAAATCGTTGAAGGCGATTTCCTCAAGCCCGATGCGCACCCGGTTTGGCAGGAAGACAACCTCTTCTTCCGGCACGTTCCAGTTCTCGGCGGCGAATTTGATGAGCCTTTCACGGATCTGGCGGGCAGCGTCATAGGCCGCCATGCCATTGAGGTCCGTACCGGACGAGGCGGCCGTGGCCGACGTATTGGGCACCTTACCCGTGGTCGTGGCGGTGATTTTCACCCGGCCAATATCCACCTGGAAGGCATCGGCCACCACCTGCGCCACCTTGGTGTAGAGGCCCTGGCCCATTTCGGTGCCGCCATGGTTCAGGTGGATCGAACCGTCATTATAGATATGCACCAGCGCGCCCGCCTGATTGAAGGCGGTCATGGTGAAGGAGATGCCGAATTTGACAGGTGTGAGCGCAATGCCCTTGCGGATGATCGGGCTGGTCTTGTTGAACTCGACAATTGCCTGCCTGCGCGCGCGGTATTCGCTGGAGGCTTCCAGTTCCTCGACGACGCGGGCGATGATGTTGTCCTCGACCTCCTGATGATAGGGGGTCGTGGTGCGGCCCGAACCGGTTTCGCCGTAGAAATTGAGCTTGCGGACATCGAGCGGGTCCTTGCCGACGGCATAGGCGATTTCCTCGATGAAACGCTCAGCCCCGAGCATGCCCTGGGGGCCGCCGAAACCGCGAAAGGCGGTGTTGGAGACCGTGTGCGTTTTAAGCGGCCGGGAGGTCAGATGCACATGCGGATAGAAATAGCTGGAATCGGCGTGAAACAGCGCGCGGTCGGTAACGGGGCCGGACAGGTCGGAGGAAAAGCCGCAGCGGGCCGCATAGGTGGCGTCGACGGCGTGGATGCGGCCTTCTTCATCGAAGC
This sequence comes from Rhizobium sp. AN6A, assembly GCF_900215635.1. NCBI lineage: Bacteria > Pseudomonadati > Pseudomonadota > Alphaproteobacteria > Hyphomicrobiales > Rhizobiaceae > Rhizobium > Rhizobium sp. AN6A. The sequence goes on along the minus strand of NZ_OCNC01000004.1, from coordinate 424,567 downwards.
CAAGTTCGTAATCGAGACGGAAATCGTGGCGTTTGCCGGTCGCGGTCATGTCCTCGTCGCGGTCGGGGCGGATTTTCACGGCCCGGTTCAGCTTCTTGGCGGCAATGGCGCAAAGGGCTGCGAACTGGTTGCCTTGGGTTTCCTTGCCGCCGAAACCGCCGCCCATGCGCCGCACCAGCACCGTGACGGCATTGGACGGCACCTGAAGGATGTGGCTGACAATGTGCTGGATTTCGCTCGGATGCTGGGTGGAGCTCCACAGCGTCACCTCATCATCCTCGCCCGGCACGGCCATGGCGATGTGGCTTTCAAGATAAAAATGCTCCTGCCCGCCGATCCGCATCGTGCCGGTCAGGCGGCGGGGCGCCACGTCCATTTCCAGCTTCGCATCGCCACGCTTCAGCGTCATCGGATCGATGACGAGCGCGCCGCCATTTTCAATCGCCGTGTCGATATCGGTGAAATGCGGCAGGTCCTTGTAGACGATTTTCGCCTTGCGGGCGGCCTTGCGGGCAATATCGCGGCTTTCGGCGAAGACCGCGAAGATCGGCTGGCCGTGAAATTCAACCTTCGTTTCGGCCAACAGCGGCTCATCATGACGCCCGCCGGAGGAGACGTCGTTTTCGCCGGGCACGTCTTTGCCTGTCATCACCCATAACACGCCCGGCGTGGCTTCCACTTCGGAAAGGTCCATCGAGACGATTTCGGCATGGGCCCGGTCGGAAAGGCCAAGCGCGCCGTGAACGAGGCCGGCGGGTTCGGGAATATCGTCGATATATTCGGCGCTGCCCGTCACATGTTTATGGGCGGAATCGTGCCTGAGCGAAGCGTGTACAGGGCCGTCGATTTCGGTCTTGGTCTTATCGAAGCTTGTCGTGTCCATGGTTCAAGCCTCTCCTTCATCAATTGCGGCATATGACAGCGACAATAAACCCTCATTCCTGTGCTTGTCACAGGAATCCAGCCAGCCCAAGTCCTTGGGCTGAAAGGGTTGTCTCGCCGCGCAGACGCGCGTCGGCTGGATTCCTGTGACAAGCACAGGAATGAGGGAGGTGGGGAGGTTTGCTCTTTCCATGATCACGCCTCCGCCAGCGAGAAACGTGTGAGTTCCTGCTTTTCGCCCGAAGTCTCAAGCAAGAACCGTGTCAGCAGGTTTTTGGCCGTCAGTTGCCGATATTCGGCGGTGGCGCGCCAGTCGGTCAGCGGGGTGAAATCATCGTCCAGCGCATCGCGTGCCGCATCGATCGTTTCCTGAGACCAGGGCTTGCCGAGAAGTGCTGCCTCAAGATGCGCGGCGCGTTTCGGCGTGCCGGCCATGCCGCCAAAGGCGATGCGGATGTCTTCGACCGTGCCGTCGGCGTCGAGCGTCAGATGGAAGGCGGCGCAGAGAGCGGAGATATCCTCGTCGCGCCGCTTTGAGATTTTGTAGACGGCATAGTGGCTTTCGGGTTTCTGGAACGGAATGAAGAGCTTTTCGACGAATTCGCCGCTCAGCCGGTCCTGCTTGCCATAATCGATGAAGTAGCTTTCCAGCGGCAAGGTACGGCTGCCGGAAGACGAGCGCAAGGTGAGCGTTGCGCCGAGCGCGATCAGGGCCGGGGGCGTGTCGCCGATGGGCGAGCCGTTGGCGATGTTGCCGCCGATGGTTCCCATATTGCGCACCTGCTCGCCGCCAAGACGATCGAACAGCCGGGCAAGCGGCGGGAAATGCTGTGCGATGGTCTTGAACGCCTGGCTATAGGTAACGCCGGCGCCGAGTGTCACGCCGTTCTCATCCACGGCAATACCCTGCAGATCGCCGAGGTTGTTGATGAAGATGACAGGATTAAGCGCCCGCATCTGCTTTGTCACCCACAGGCCGACATCGGTGGAACCGGCAACGATGGTAGCCTTCGGCTCGGCGGCATAGATATCGGTCAATTCAGCAAGCGTTGCCGGGATGATGGTCCGATCCTCGCCGCGGGTGACCGTAATGGTCTCATTGGCGCGGATCGCCCAGAGCCTTGCCATGATATCGGTGCGGTCCCGTTGCAGCGGATCGAACAGCGCACTCGGGCGGGCGGCTGCAATCTTTTCGGCAGCCCGCACAATCGGCTCGTAACCCGTGCATCGACAGAGATTGCCTTGCAGCGCCTTTTCAATATCGGCGCGGGACGGGTTTTCGCTGGCAAGCCACAGGCCGTAGAGCGACATGATGAAGCCCGGCGTGCAGAAACCGCATTGGGAACCGTGGAAATCCACCATTGCCTGCTGCACGGGGTGAAGCGTGCCATCGCGGCCGGCCAGATGCTCCACCGTCACGATATGGGTTGCGTGCAGCGAGCCCAAAAAGCGGATGCAGGCATTGACGCTTTCATAACGCAGCGAGCCATCGACAAGCCGCCCGACCAGCACCGTGCATGCGCCGCAGTCACCTTCAGCACAGCCTTCTTTCGTCCCGGTCAGCCGTCTTTGAAGGCGGAGATAATCGAGAAGCGTGTCTGTCGGTCCGAAACCCTTAAGCGAAACGGTTTCGCTGTTGAGGATGAAGCTGATCGCGTCGTTCATGCACTGCCTTGCTTTTTGTCCGGTTGAGCCGGTTCCCAATCTACTATCTATGCACGCCCGCGCGCGCATATCGATTTCCGTTTTGGCAATTCATTGTTTCCAAAACGGAAAGAGATGTCGTCGATTATTGCGCTGTCCAGCCGCCATCAACGGAAATATGTGTGCCGGTAATGTTGCTGGCGGCATCGCTTGCCAGAAACAGCGCCGCTGCCGCCACGTCATCGATGGTGACGAATTGCTTGGTCGCCTGCAATTCCAGCATCACGTCGTTCTTCACCGCCTCTTCGCTGATGCCGCGCACCTTGGCCATTTCCGGTATCTGCTTTTCGACGAGCGGCGTCAGCACATAACCGGGACAGATGGCGTTGACGGTGACGCCCGTCTGCGCAAGCTCGAGCGCCGCCGTCTTCGTCAGGCCCATGATGCCGTGCTTGGCTGCCACATAGGCCGATTTGAACGGCGAGGCGACGAGACCGTGGGCAGAGGCAATGTTGATGATACGGCCTTTGCCAGCCTTCTTCATCAGCGGTATCGCAACGCGCATTGTATGGAAGGAACTGGTCAGATTGATGGCGATGATCCAGTCCCACTTTTCCGTTGGAAACTCCTCGATCGGGGCGATGTGCTGAATGCCGGCATTGTTGACGAGCACATCGACCGAACCAAGCTTTTCATGCGCGGAATTGATGAGATCGGCAATCTCGTCCGGTTTCGTCATATCTGCCGGGTGGTAGAGCACACGCCCGCCACTTTCTGCTTCCAGCAAAAGGCGGAGTTTTTCAATTTCGTCTTCGTCGCCGAAGCCATTCAGCACGATATTCGCGCCCTCCCTCGCAAATCTCTGTGCGATGCCAAGGCCGATGCCACTTGTGGAGCCTGTCACGATAACTGTCCGATGCATGCTTTCCCCTTTTTGCATTACTTCGCACATATTTAAGCAGGTTATGCCCAAAGGGGGCGGGCTGGCAATCGCGATTTCGGGCGCGATTTCGGGGGAGGCCGGCATGGGGCAAAATGCGCCGGCGCCCATCCACTTTTTCGAAGCTAAGCATCCAGATTTTGCGCCAGATTTTGCATTTGTCTGAAGGGCCGTCCGTGCCTATCTCTCAGACAATCAAACAGAGGTATCGTCTATGGAACTCGGTCTTTACACTTTTGCGGATGTCAATCCCAACCCCGCCGATGGCCGTGGGCCGGAAGGTGCGCGCCGGCTGCGGGAACTGCTTGAGGAAATCGAGCTTGCCGATCAGGTCGGACTGGATGTGTTTGGGCTGGGTGAACATCACCGCCCGGACTATGTCGCGTCCTCACCCTCCACCGTGCTTGCGGCGGCGGCGGTGAAGACGAAGAATATCCGCCTGACGAGCGCTGTCTCGGTTCTGAGTTCGGATGATCCGGTCCGGGTCTTCCAGCAATTCTCCACCGTCGATCTCCTGTCGAACGGCCGTGCCGAAATCATGGCCGGGCGCGGTTCCTTCATCGAATCCTACCCGCTGTTCGGTTACGATCTCGAAGACTATGACGTGCTGTTTGCGGAAAAGCTCGATCTGCTGCTGGCGCTCAGAGAAAATGAGATCGTCACCTGGTCCGGCACCAAACATCCGGCCATCAACGGTCGCGGTGTCTATCCGCGCCCCTTGCAGGAGCGCCTGCCGGTCTGGATCGCCGTTGGCGGCACGCCGCAATCGGTGGCGCGGGCAGGGGCCATGGGGCTGCCGGTGGCGCTCGCCATCATCGGCGGCGAATATCGCCGCTTCGCACCGCTGTTCGATCTCTATCACGAAGCGGCACGCCGCGCGGGGCAGGAAAAGACCAGGCTACGCACCAGCATCAATGTGCACGGCTTCATTGCCGACACCACCGACAAGGCGGCGGACCAGTTTTACGGACCGCAGGCAGAGGTCATGAACCGCATCGGCCGCGAGCGCGGCTGGGGTCCGACAAACCGCGCGCATTTCGATGCGGCGCGTGGGCCAGAGGGCAATCTCTTTCTTGGCGAACCGGAGCTGGTGGCGGAAAAGATCATCAAGGCGCACGGCGTTTTCAAGAACGACCGTTTCCTGTTGCAGATGGCAATCGGCCTGATGCCGCATGACCAGATCATGCGCGGCATCGAGCTTTATGGTACGAAAGTCGCGCCTGTCGTCAGAAAAGAATTGACGGGGAGTGCCGATCCGGTGAAAGCCACGGCCTGATTATTACCAAGGCGGGCGTCTTCAGACCCGCCATTTAGAACGACGGACAGAAACATGGTCATCTCCACCGACGAAGAACTGGTTTTGCTGAAGGATATCGGCCGCATCTGCGCCGTGGCCATGCAGACCATGGCGGATGCGCTGGAACCCGGTATCACCACGGCCGAGCTGGATGCGATCGGCCGCAAGGTACTGGAGGATAACGACGCGCAATCGGCGCCGGAGTTCTGCTACCAGTTTCCCGGCGCGACCTGCATCAGCGTCAACGAAGAGGTTGCGCATGGCATTCCCGGCCCGCGCATCATCAAGGCGGGCGATCTCGTCAATATCGATGTCTCGGCGGTGAAGAGCGGTTTCTTCGGCGATACGGGTTCGTCTTTCGCCGTGCCGCCGGTGAAAAAGGAGATCGAGCGGTTGTGCCGCGATGGCAAGCGCGCCATGTGGACGGGCTTGCAGCAGGTGAAAACCGGTCGGCCCTTTGCCGATATCGGCAATGCCATCGGCTCCTTTGCAAAAAAGAACCGCTACACGCTGATCACCAATCTGGCGAGCCACGGCATCGGCCGCTCCCTGCATGAGGAGCCGAAGGAACTGGCGACCTGGCCGGACAAGGGTGAGCGGCGCATCATGCAGGAGGGTATGGTCTTCACCGTTGAGCCCTTCCTGTCGACGGGTGCCTATTGGGCCGAAGATGGCGACGACGATCCGTGGACGCTCTATAGCGATCCGAGCGCGCCGACAGTGCAGTATGAACATACCGTGGTTGCTACGAAGAACGGCCCGCTGGTGCTGACGCTGGTTGAGTGAGGGGATGAACAGGCGACGGGATCTCGTATCTCGTACCGATAAAGACCGCTTATGCTGCCGATCAAAATAACTCGCTTGTTCCGTGGCAGTGCGGTTGCGATAAGCCGTACATGAGCATCGACAAGCCACTTTCCCCCAAACATCTGACTGCACTCGGTTTCGCCGGCGCCTTGATGATGGCGTCCGCCATGGGCTTCGGCCGCTTTTCCTTCACCCCCATTCTTCCCGGCATGATGGCGAATGTTCCGCTATCGGCGGGGGATGCGGGGATTGTCGCGGCTGGAAATTTCGCCGGTTATCTCGCGGGGGCGGTTCTCGCCGCCTATTCATGGGGCTCGGGGCGGGAGCGGCTGGTCGCCCTTTGCGGCTTGTTTTCCACGGGCGCGCTGCTACTTGCCATGGCCGCCTTCAACTCCGTTGCGGCCTTCACCCTGATCCGGTTTTTCGCCGGTGTTGCCAGTGCGATGACCATGATCTTCACGTCGCAGATCGTCATCGGCCACGCCATGAAAGCCGGCAAGGACCATATTCAGGCACTGCATTATGGTGGCGTCGGTGCCGGCATCGCGATTTCCTCGCTTGTGGTCTATCTCATCGGCGTCGTTTTTGATGGCGGCGGTGCCTCCTGGCGGGAGGAGTGGATTGCCGGTGCCGTCTTTTCCTTCGCTACGTTTCTTCTCGTCTGGCGGGTGCTGCCCGCCGGGCCACCCCGGCATGCCTCCGCGCTGGCGGAGCCGCCGCTCAAATGGACGAAGCCGCTCTTTCTGACGACGCTCGCCTATGGGCTGTTCGGCTTCGGTTACGTCATCACCGCCACCTTCATCGTTGCGATTGCCCGCATGGCTGCTGCCGGCGCTTTCGTGGAGTTTCTGGCCTGGTTCGTGACGGGATGTGCCGCCGCCATTTCGCTTTTCCTCTGGAAGCCGGTCTTGAAATCGCAGGGGCTGAAGCGCGCTTTCGTGATCGTTCTTGCCGTGGAAGCCGTCGGCGTCTTCGCTTCCGTCATGCTGCCACCCGTTCCGGGCGTGCTTGCCGGCGGTCTGCTTCTGGGGCTGACCTTCATGGTCATCACCGCCTATGGCCTTCAGCTCGGCCGGGAATTCGCAGGCCCAAGCCCACGCCGCGCCTTTGCCCTGATGACGGCAGCCTTCGGTACTGGACAGATCGTCGGACCACTCGCCGCCGGCTGGATTGCCGAGGTGACGGGAAGTTTTACCGCACCGAGTATTCTCGCCTCTGCCGTGCTTGTCGCCAGCATTCTCCTGATGCTGCCGGTTCTCGCCACGGAGCGGCGATAACCGCGCCTACAAGGCCGGGCCACTGCTGATCCCCAACCGTTTTGTCAGTCAATCCAGCATGTTGCGCGTTACATCTTGTTAAGGTCGGCGCTTCTTCATTGCTGTGCACAAATTTCTGCCCTAGGTTCGGGATAACAAGTGCTTCGCCAATAGTGGCCGACTTCAAACGCGCGTGAGTTCAACAACGTGTTTCATTCCTTCTTTCCCAAGCCGAAATTGTTCTTCACCTCTGCCTTTGTGTGGACCATGGCCATGATTGGGCTGTGGTATGCAGGCGCACGCAACTGGGGTGCGGCAATCGGCTTGCCGCCGCTGCCAGAGGGACAGGCGCCCGCGACCGGCGTTTCGGTTTTCTGGTCCACCCCGTTCCTGTGGTTTTACGTTTATTATGCTGCGGCAGTTCTAGTGTTTGCCGGATTCTGGTTCTGGTACAGGCCACACCGCTGGCAGAACTGGTCCATTCTCGGTTCCGCACTCATCGTTTTCGCGACTTATTTTTCGGTGCAGGTTAGTGTCGCACTCAATGCGTGGTATGGGCCTTATTACGACCTTATCCAGCAGGCGCTGGCAAAGACCGCGCCGGTAACGGCCGAGCAACTTTATATGGGCCTCGTCGGCGTCAGCGGCATTCTGTTTTTTGCGATTACGGTCGGTGTGCTGAACCTGTTCTTCGTAAGCCACTATATCTTTCGCTGGCGCACGGCGATGAACGAATTCTACATGGCAAACTGGGACCGCCTGCGCCATATCGAAGGTGCTTCCCAGCGCGTTCAGGAAGATACGATGCGGTTTTCCTCGACAGTTGAGGGGCTCGGCGTCGGTCTGGTGCGCGCGATCATGACCCTCATCGCTTTCTTGCCGGTTCTGTTTACCTTCTCGGAGACGATCAACGAATTGCCGATCATCGGTCAGGTGCCGCACGCACTGGTCTGGGCAGCTATTTTGTGGTCGCTGTTCGGCACCGGCTTTCTTGCTCTTGTGGGTATAAAGCTGCCGGGTCTCGAATTCCGCAACCAGCGGGTCGAGGCGGCTTATCGAAAAGAACTCGTCTACGGTGAAGACGACGGAAATCGTGCGCAACCGGCAACTGTGGCCGAGCTATTTGCAAATGTTCGAAAGAACTACTTCCGTCTGTATTTCCACTATATGTATTTCAACGTAGCGCGGATTTTCTATCTTCAGGCCGACAACATCTATAGTCTCATCGTCCTCATTCCTTCCATTGCTGCAGGTAAGGTGACGCTTGGCGTTTTCACGCAGATCGGCAACGTCTTCGATCAGGTCCGCGGTTCGTTTCAGTATCTCATCAACTCATGGACGACGATTGTAGAGCTAATGTCGATCTACAAACGTCTCCGCGCCTTCGAAGCTGCAATTGACGACAAGCCACTGCCTGAAATCGACCAGCGCTATCTTCAGCGGGAAGCGGAAGCCGGAGAGCTGGCGGCCAACAAGCCCTGACGGAAAACAAAAAGGGCGGCCGATTGGCCGCCCTTTTGCATTATATCCGGGGACCTTAGCCCTCGGTCTTCTGCTTCCTGCGCGCCTTGATGATCGGCATGGCCTCGGCGTAACTCACGCAGGCGACATCGTCCCTGCGGCAGACTTCGCGCAGCAACCGCTCATAGGCGTTCCAATAGGCACCGCCATTCATCTTCACGAAATGGAAGCCCATCTGCAGAGGGATTCGTTCGCCATTATACTGCTTGTCGAAAGCGGTGCGAAACGCCGCATAGGCGCGGTCCTCGAATTCCTGCGCGCGGTCCGGCGTCTCGATGCCGATGGAGTGGCGGATGAAGAGGTTGTAGTCCATGGCTATGATCGGGCGATTGCCGGGACCTTCCGGAACCAGCGGCAGGCCAAAATGTTCGATGCCGTCGCGCTCCACCGGCCATTCCGGTCCCTTGGTGATGCTGGTGGCGTCATAAACGAAGCCGTGTTTCTTCTGGGCTGCCGTCAGCGCCGGCCCCTGCGAAAGATAGGGCGCGCGGAAACCGTTGATGTTTTTCACCATGTCGCGCCAGCCTTCGGGTTCCTCACCCTTCTTGCCAATCATCTGCCAGGCATTTTCCAGCGTGCTGGTGAAGGTGGTGAACTCGCCGTCCCATTGCTCGGCGGTCCATTGGCCGCCATCGAAATGCCCGCAGGTGTGATTGCCGATCTCGTGGCCTTCGCGATAGGCCGACCAGATGTTGCGCAGCCGCATCTCCACCTCTTCCGGCGACTGGCCAAAGCCGACATTGGAGCGGCCGGCCTTCTGGCCGGGGCCTTGATATGTCTTGGCGCTGGTCTTGCGGTCCATCACCAGCGTGCAGGCGAGGAAATAGGTGAAATGCGCGCCGACCTCTTTCGCCGTTGCACGACTTCTTTCCCACAGCGAATTGTCGCCCGCACCGTCGAAAGAAACGATGACGAGCTGCTTCGGCTTCTCCGCATTTTCGGCAAAAGCGGGAAGGGCAAGGCAGAACGACAGGGAAAAAGCAGTCAATGGGCGAAACATCAGGCATCCGTCATGTGAAACACCGCTGCCTTTTGCGTGTGGAATAAGGCGAAGCTTTGAATAAACTGGCTTTTTTACGTCTTTCAGCCTAATTCCTTTTCTGCGTCGCGGTAATGAGGCCGCATTCCGTTCCACCGGGGGACCGTGTTCCATGCTTTTTCTCGTACTCTGTCTTGCCTTGTTTTTCCTGACGCATCTTTTGAAGGTGTTTGCGCCGCGATTTCGCGCGCAGATGATCGCGAAGATGGGAGAAGGACCGTTCAAGGGCGCCTATTCTCTCGCAAGCCTCGTAACGCTCGGTCTCGTCATCTATGCGTTTGGCGAGGCGCGACAGGAAACCGGCGTTCTGTGGAACCCGCCGGTCTGGACGAGCCACCTCGCCGTGACCCTGATGCTGCCCGCGATGATCTGTCTTATCGCCAGCCTCATCCCGGCTGGCCACATCGCAACCAGAACCAAACATCCGCTCATTCTGGCGGTCAAGATCTGGGCGCTCGCCCATCTTCTGGCGAATGGAGAGACCTCTTCGATCCTTCTCTTTGCATCGTTCCTCGCCTGGGGTGTGGTGATGCGGATTTCGCTGAAGCGCCGGGAAAGAGCGGGTGAAAAAGTGGTCCGTCCCTTCGTCTCGGGCCGTTACGATCTGGTGGCCATCGTCGGCGGCATCGTTCTCTGGGGCGCTTTCATCCTGAAACTGCACGAATGGTTGATCGGCGTTCAGCCTATCGCCATGTAGGAAATCAACGTTTCCCCCTTACATATCAGGCAAAATAGGCTAGAAGGCCGACCATGACCCGTCGGCCGGACTTTTGCTGACCCGGGTAAGCGGCTTGGTATGTCTGCGAACGGATGGATCGGCGACGATCTCCGCGCGGGTAACGGAGAATTTGATGGCAAACGAAAATGATACCTTTATCCGCGAAGTGAACGAGCAGATCCGTTCCGAGCAGCTTTCCCGTTTCTGGGGCCGCTACGGTATCGTGGTCGTTGGCGCCGCCGTTCTCGTGGTTGTGGGCGCCGCCGGTGCCGGCATCTATGAATACTGGAACACCAGCCGCGCTTCCAATTCCGGCGACCAGTTCATTGCGGCGCTGAAGCTTGCTTCCGACAACAAGACGGACGAAGCGCTGAAGGCCTTTGCCGATCTTGAAACCTCCGGTCATGGCAATTATCCGGTGCTGGCGAAGTTCCGTTCTGCGACGCTGCTTTCGCAGAAGGGCGATGCGGCCGGCGCCATCGCTGCCTTCACCGCGATCGGCAACGACACGTCTGCCCCGCAGGTCTTCCGCGATACGGCGAAGGTGCGCGCGGCGTGGCTGCTGGTTGACAACGGTACGTATGATCAGGTCGTTGCACTTGCGGAGCCGTTGAGCGGCGAAGGCCAGACCATGCGTGCATCGGCTCGCGAAGCCCTTGGTCTTGCCGCCTACAAGGCTGACGATTTCACCAAGGCCAAACAATGGTTCGAGCAGATCGTCAGCGACGCGCAGGCGCCACGCAATGTGACGAACCGCGCGCAGATCATGCTCGACAATATCACTGCTTCGGGCAAAGCTGTCTAACACGGCTTTCCCACCTCCAAGGATTAACGATCAATGAGCTTCACCGTCGCCATAGTCGGGCGCCCCAATGTCGGCAAGTCCACGCTTTTCAACCGTCTGGTCGGAAAGAAGCTGGCGCTTGTGGACGATACGCCGGGCGTGACCCGTGACCGCCGCCCCGGCGACGCGAAGCTTGTTGACCTTCGTTTCACCATCATCGATACCGCCGGTCTGGAGCAATCCGGGCCGGAGACGCTTCAGGGCCGCATGTGGGCGCAGACGGAAGCGGCGATCGACGAAGCCGATGTGACGCTTTTTGTCGTTGACGCCAAGGCAGGCCTGACGCCCGCCGATGAAACGCTGGCCGAAATGCTGCGCCGTCGCGGCAAGCCGGTGGTTCTGGTGGCCAACAAGTCCGAGGCGCGCGGTTCCGATGCGGGCTTCTACGATGCCTTTACGCTCGGTCTTGGCGACCCGTGCGCTATCTCGGCCGAACATGGCCAGGGCATGATCGACCTGCGCGACGCCATCGTCGAGGCGATCGGCGAAGACGTTGCCTTCCCGCCTGAAGTGGATGAGGCGGAGACCGATATCGTTCTTTCGCGCACTGAGCCCGGCAGCGAGGAAGAGGAAGAAGAAGAGCCTGTTTATGATGAGACCAAGCCGCTGCGTGTCGCCATCATCGGCCGACCGAATGCGGGCAAGTCCACCCTCATCAATCGTTTCCTTGGTGAAGACCGTCTGCTGACCGGCCCGGAAGCGGGCATTACCCGCGACAGTATTTCTGTCGAGTGGGACTGGCGCGGCCGCACCATCAAGATGTTCGACACGGCCGGCATGCGCCGGAAGGCAAGGGTGACGGAGAAGCTGGAGAAGCTTTCGGTCGCGGATTCCCTGCGCTCCATTCGTTTCGCCGAAACGGTGGTGATCGTGTTCGACAGCACCATTCCGTTCGAAAAGCAGGACCTGCAGCTGGTCGATCTCGTTATCCGCGAAGGCCGCGCCGCCGTGCTCGCCTTCAACAAATGGGATCTGGTTGAAGATCCGCAGGCGTTTCTGGCCGATCTGCGTGAAAAGACCGAGCGGCTTCTGCCGCAGGCCCGCGGCATCCGCGCCGTGCCGATGTCCGGCCAGACGGGCTATGGCCTTGACCGGTTGATGCAGAACATCATCGACACCGACAAGATCTGGAACCGCCGCATCTCGACCGCCAAGCTGAACCGCTGGCTGGATTCGCAGACGACGCAGCATCCGCCGCCGGCCGTTTCCGGCCGCCGCCTCAAGCTGAAATACATGACGCAGGTAAAGGCCCGTCCGCCGGCTTTCATGATCTCCTGCACACGGCCGGAAGCCATTCCGGAGAGCTATACGCGGTATCTGGTGAACGGCCTTCGCAAGGATTTTGACATGCCGGGCGTGCCGATCCGCGTGCATTATCGTGGCTCCGATAATCCGTTCGAGAGCAAGGCGAAGAAGAGGCGGTAATCGGCTGCTGAAGACCTCTCCTCCGTTATTCTCGGGCTTGTCCCGAGAATCTGCAAACTTTCGATTTTGCGACACGGGAGGTAGATCCTCGGGACAAGCCCGAGGATGACGCCGCGTGGGGCAGAGGTCTCACCAACATCGAGATTGACCGTGAACCGGTCGCTCCCGTTGCCTTCCGATAATCATAAAACCGGCGAGTAAAAAACCATGTTGATCAAGCAGACGGACTATCACCGGATTTACCGCGTCATCAACAGCCTGCTCATCAACGACAATGCCGACCCGGCTACGGCCTGCATGTATTTCAGCACCTTCGGCGCCTTCATCCTTCAGCAGCATTACAAGGTGAAAGCTGTGCCGAAGGGCGGGCTTGCCGCTTACAATCTGGGTGGAACGGTCATGCTTTTTGCGGACCATCGTGACGATGGTTATGTGACGGGCGCTGGCGATAATTTCCATTGCTGGGTTGAAGCGGACGGATGGACTATCGATTTCATGGCGCCCGCTTTTTCGCAGAGCGCGCGCGAACTTTCCGTGCCCCCGAAGATGTTTCAGCGTCCGCTATCGGCCATGGCGGCTTCCATCAACGATCTCGATCATTCTGGCGATTTCTTCTACCGCTCCGAGCCGGAAGCCACCGCGCGGCGTTTTGCCGACTGGCACAAACAGGCGATGATCGGCGATCTGGCGAGCGTCGCCGCAAACTGGTTCCGCAAGTCGCCGAAACAGATGTCCCCGTCGCTTTCGGTCACGGAGCGGAACGGCAAGGCGCGGACGGTGCCGCTTTCCGGCCAGGCGCTCGTCGGCGCGTGGTGATCTGAGACGGGATAAGTCGTTGTGAAATTAGGACGGCCAGCGTGATCTCGCGGCAGCCGCCTGACGTCAATCAGCAGCCCGACCCCGTTCTAAAGATAACGGCGGTCGCGTCCAGATCGTCTTGTGACACTCCTGCTTTGTTTCGTCCACCGTTCCCCGATAAAATGTCGGGGATCAATGTGTCTCCACGTCAGGCAAGTCGTGAGCGGGACAAAAGCGGCAGGGATTTTCCGGCGGCGTGAATGACGTTGTCGAGGAATTGCCGCGATGCCTTTTCCCAGCTGTAGCTTTTGGAAAGCGCCAGGGCCTCCTGCGACGAACAATGGAGCGCTGCAAGACACGCGTCGCGAAGATTGTCATTCAGCGCGCCTGCCCCGGGATTGCCGCCGAGAATGTCGATCGGCCCGGTAACAGGGAAGGCGGCCACCGGCACACCGCTCGCCAGCGCTTCGAGAATGGTGTTGCCGAATGTGTCGGTCTTGGACGGGAAAACGAAGACATCGGCCTGCGCATAGGCGGCCGCGAGTTCTTCCCCGGTCTTGATGCCGGTAAACAGCACGTCCCGATATTTTTCCTGCAATTCATGGCGGGCCGGGCCATCGCCGATCACGACCTTCGATCCGGGCAGCTCGAGGTCGAGAAATTCAGGCAGGTTCTTTTCCACCGCCACGCGCCCGACCGTCATGAAGATCGGCCTCGGCAGATCGAATGGCAGCGACGTTTTCGGACGTGGATGGAACAGTTCGGCATCGATGCCGCGGCTCCAGCGCTTCAGGTTGCGAACCCCGCGGGCCTCAAGCTCGGTCTCGAGACTTGGCGTCGCCACCATGCAGGTGTTGCCGCCGTTGTGAAACCAGCGAACGAAAGCGTAAAGCCAGCTTTCCGGGATGGGGAAGCGCGCCGCAACATATTCGGGAAAGCGGGTGTGATAGCTGGTGGAAAAACGCATCCTGTTCTTCACGCACCAGCGCCGCGCCATGAAACCCAGCGGACCCTCGGTGGCGATGTGCACGAAGGAGGGCTGGCTTTTTTCAATCTCCGCGGCGACACGGCGATAGCCGGCGACCGACAGGCGGATTTCCGGATAGGTCGGGCAGGGGATGCTGTAGAAACTCTGCGGCGTCACCATGTGCACATCCACGCCCAGCCGCGCGAGTTCCGTATTGGTGTTTTCGATGGAACGAACCACGCCGTTGACCTGCGGGTGCCAGGCATCTGTGACAATCGTGATTCTCGTCATGAAACACCGATCCTGCTCGACTGCGCGCGGGCGATTCCCCACCACCCGGCTTCAGCCCGTATATGCGGCGTGCGTGTTACAGGATCATGTCAGGGCGGATGAGGGTAGAGAAGTGTCCTCTACACACAAGCTTGCTCTTGTCCGCAATGCGCGCTCCTGGTCATCCCTGTGACAAGCACAGGGATGAGGGAAGCCGGTTCCGTCTGGCATCATCCGACCAGCGGAAGAAGCTCGGGGCTGATCAGCGCGCCGTGATGGCCGATGACGGTTGCCGCTGCCCGTGCGGCAAAGACGGCGGCGTCATGCGGCGAACTGCCGGTTACATATCTGGCGAGAAACGCGCCGTTGAAACTGTCGCCTGCACTTGTCGTATCCACCACATCCACGGCCTCTACGGCCGAAGCGTGGCTGCGTGCGCCGCTGAAATCGAGTGTCGCACCCTTTGCGCCATCCTTGACGACGATGTTGGCGACGCCGAGCGCACGGTAACGCTCGATTGTGGCCTCGACGGATGTGTCGCCGAAATGGCTGGCTTCGTCATCGAAACTTGGCATTACCAGCGTTGCGGCGCGCGCGCCGTTGGTAATCGTCTCCAGCATGGTGTCCTTGTCGGACCAGAGGCGCGGTCGGATGTTCGGGTCGAAGACCACGGGCTTGCCCGCTGCCTTGGCGCGGCGCAGTTCCGCAAGGAAAGTATCGACATCGTGCGGCGAGGCGAGAATGGCGAGCGTGATGCCGGAAAAATAGATGACGTCGGCGCTTTCCACCGTCTTGCGCAGGTGGTCCGCATCGGCTGCGAGCTGCCTTGCTGCGGCGGCGTTGCGCCAATAGCTGAAGGTGCGCTCACCATCCTTGAGGTTGATGAGGTAAAGGCCGGGTGTGCCGCCCTTGATGCGGCGGATTTTTTCCGTGCCGATACCGGCATCTGCAATGAAGGCCAGCATGTCCTGCGAAAGAGGATCGTCGCCGAGTGCCGTGAAATAATCGACGGACCAGTCTTCTGGCAGGCAGGCACGTGCATACCATGCCGTATTGAAGGTATCACCAGCAAAACCCTTGCGCAGCAGCCCGTTTCCGGCCTGCGACAGTTCCACCATGCATTCGCCAATCGACAGAAACCGTCCGCCCACGCCGTCATCCTCCACTTGCTTTACCTTCGGGATTACGACGACAGGCGGTGCCTGACAAGCCCGCTTCGAGGTGATTTTGGGCATTTGCGAAGTTCCGGTTTACGCAGGGACAGCTGCTTTATATTCTCGGACCAACCCTCATCAGGAGATCGCTCATGCCGACAACCCATGCCCCGGTCCACAAATCCCAAGCGCAATCGGACTGGTGGAAGGGGGCGGTGATCTATCAGGTATATCCGCGATCCTTTCAGGACACGAGCGGCGACGGTTACGGCGATCTTGCCGGGGTGACGAAGCGGCTGTCCTACATCGCCTCGCTCGGCGTCGATGCCATCTGGCTCTCGCCATTCTTCACCTCCCCCATGGCGGATATGGGTTATGACGTATCCGATTATTGCAATGTCGATCCGATGTTCGGCACGCTTGCCGATTTCGATGCATTGATGGCCGAGGCGCACCGGCTGGGGCTGAAAGTCATCATCGACCAGGTGATTTCGCATACATCCGATAAGCACCCCTGGTTCGTGGACAGCCGTGCAAGTCGCATCAACAGCAAGGCGGACTGGTATGTCTGGGCCAATCCCAAGCCGGATGGCACGGCGCCCACCAACTGGCTTTCCGTGTTCGGCGGGCCGGCGTGGGAATGGGATGGCGTGCGCAAGCAATATTACATGCACAGCTTTCTCGCCTCGCAGCCGGATCTCAATTTTCACAATCCGGATGTTCAGGATGCGCTTCTGGAAACCGTACGGTTCTGGCTTGATCGCGGCGTGGACGGTTTTCGTCTCGATACCGTCAATCACTATTTCCACGACAAGCTGTTGCGCGACAACCCGCCGCTTTTTGACGACGAAAGCTTTGGCCTCGATGCGTCCGACGTCAATCCTTACGGCATGCAGGATCATCTCTACGACAAGACGCGGCCGGAAAACGTGGCCTTCCTCCAGCGCTTCCGCGCGCTTCTCGATGAATATGAGGGCCGCGCCACCGTGGGTGAGGTGGGGGACGGCGCACGCTCACTGAAGACGGTCGCGGCCTACACATCCGGCAATGACAAGCTCAACATGTGCTATACCTTCGATCTCCTTGGCCCAGATTTCAGCGCAAAACACCTGCGCGGTTCGGTCGAGACCTTCGGCAAGGTGGTGACGGATGGCTGGGTGTGCTGGGCTTTTTCCAACCACGATGTGGTGCGCCATCTCAGCCGGTTTTCCGAGGGCTCCGAGGAGCAGACGCGGGTTGCGAAGCTCGCCATCTGCGTTCTCGCCAGCCTGCGCGGCTCGATATGTCTGTATCAGGGTGAGGAGCTGGGCCTGACCGAGGCCGAACTTGCCTTCGAGGATTTGCGTGACCCCTACGGCATTCGCTTCTGGCCCGCTTTCAAGGGGCGTGACGGGTGCCGCACGCCGATGGTGTGGGAAACCGGCAAGCCGAATGCTGGTTTTTCAAGCGCTGAAAAGCCGTGGCTGCCGGTGCCCTATGCCCACGCCATGCAGGCGGCGGATGCGCAGGAGCGCAAGTCGGACTCGGTTCTGAACCACTACCGCGCGGTCTTGTCCTTCCGCAAAACCCATGGAGCATTGCGCGACGGTGATATGGACTTCATCAAGACCAATCTCGATGTACTGGCCTTCACGCGCCACAAGGGTGACGAAAAACTGCTGTTCGTTTTTAACCTGACCCGTGAGGCGGTGGAATTTCCTGTCCCGAAAGGTATGGAGGTCACGGATATCCTGCCCATGCCGGGTTTTGAGCCGCTGTTCGACGCCGGGATCGTGAAGCTTGAGGGGTTGGACGTGTTTTGCGGGGTCGTCGCTTGAGCCTGCAATTTTCCATCAGGGACGCCGCAGCATCTCTGGATGACTGGTCCCTTTTGCGCCATCGTTTATGGCCCGATGCCTCCGTTGCCGAACACAGGGCGGAACTGCAGAACCTCTCCGACAACGAGGCCGGATTCATTGCCTATGATCTGGTCGGAATGGCCATCGGTTTTGCCGACGTCAGCCTCCGGCGGGATTATGTCAACGGATGCGATACCTCGCCCGTCGCGTTTCTCGAAGGCGTTTATGTGGAAGAGGAATTCCGCGGTCAGGGCGTTGCCGCTGCATTGATCGCCGAGGTCACCCGCTGGGCGATCAACATGGGCGTGAGCGAGCTTGCCTCCGATACCGATATTGCCAATGTCGATTCACACCGCATGCATGCGGCGCTGGGGTTTGAGGAGACCGAACGGGTGGTTTATTTCCGTAAGTTGCTGCCGTCGGGTTCATGACTTGCCGATGCTGTGAGTCAGCCGATTTAGCAATCCGTCCGTTTCGCCTTGTCTGAACCGGCATTTTCATGCGGACGTCGCTCGGCTCCTCTATGCTCATTCCGGGAACTTGCGCCGGGTTGGACTTGATGACGCGATGCAAATCGCCCATAGGCGATAGTGCTTATTTTCATAATACTTTATGTATTAATTTACTGAAAAATATGAAAATTTGAATTAGTTGATGTAATTTATCATTTTTAATCTAAGAAAAAGCGAAATATTCGGTTCATTATTTATGTATTGCTTATGAATTGGGCGAGCCTTGCGCAAGTTTGGATTATTATTGACTGAATAATTGTATGTTTTCGGATAATAACTATAAAGAGAAGTAGGGATTGTCATGTCCGTTTCGATCAAGAATTCGAGTCAGCTTACACCCGCTAATTCCGCATCCTCACGTACCAGGGCTCAGACCGCCCCCGCGACATCCATCAGAAGCGTTTTCGCTTCTGGACAATCGTCAGTCCCCGCATCCACAACGAATGCAACGCCAAAAATGTCGTCAATCGAATATCTCGCGTCATCAGGCTTTATGCGAAATCTGAAGGTCAAGCTTTCGACGGCGGGGGACGACCCGGCGCAATATCTGCGTTCCCAATCGATGATGAGCGCTCTTGCGGGCGGGCGCTTGCAGATCTCGGACCCCACGCAGGGCAAATCGATCAGCGCATGGGATCCGAGTCAGAAAAATGCCAGGTCGACAACCGCCACGGATATCGCCAAGACCAACTGGGCGGATTTCCTGAACTCGCAGCTCAAACGTAACGAAAGCGGCGTTCTTTCCAAGGATGCAAGTGGCAGCTATGTCGACAAGACAACGGGCAACCACGCCTATTTTGGCAGGGTCGCGGGCAAATATTATTACGTGACCTGGCCTGCAGAAACGAAAACCTGAGACGGCTCGCGCCGTCTCAGAAACGCGGCATAAGCAGATTACGTTGTTTCCGGCCGATAAACTCCATCGTCAGATCAGTACAAACCGATCCACATCCACCATGCCCATGTCGGAAATCTTCAGGTGCGGGATGACGGGTAGCGGCAGGAAAGCCACCTGCAGGAAGGGCTCCTCGAGCGTTGTGCCGAGCGCATAGGCTGCCTTTCGCAGGGTGTGGAGCGTGTCTCGCACCGTTTCGTAAGGTTCGAGGCTCATCAACCCGGCCACCGGGAGCGCAATCTCGCCCGTCACCTTGCCGTCTTCGACCACCACGAAACCGCCCTTGATTTCGCCGAGCCGGTTGGCGGCCAGCGCCATGTCGTCCTCGTTCACACCGACAACGCAGATATTGTGGCTGTCATGACCGACAGTGGACGCGATGGCGCCTTTCTTCAGCCCGAAGCCCTGCACGAAGCCGTTGGCGTGGTTGCCGTTCTTGCCATGGCGCTCGATGACGGCGACCTTGATGATGTCGTTTGCGAGATCGACAGTCGTCTGGTTGCCGTCCGTCGGCAGCGTGTAGCGGCGATGTTCGGTGATGATCTTGCCGGGGAGCACGCCCATCACCGGGGTCTCGCCTTGTGCGACCGGCACGCCGAAATGGGCGGCGAGCACGGGTCTTGCCTTGACGCTGTCAAGACCGACGGGCGCGACCGGCTTGCGGGTGGCAAACAGCGCGTCATCGACGATACGGCCGCCGGAGAAGACCATGCCGGCCTTGCAGTTCTGCAAGGTGTCGATCACCACGAGGTCGGCACGCCAGCCCGGTGCGATAAGACCGCGATCGCGCAGGCCGAAGGCCTTTGCGGCGGAAATCGATGCGGCGCGGTAGATGGCGAGCGGTTCCACGCCGTTGGCGATTGCCGTGCGGATCATATAATCGAGATGACCCTGTTCGGCGATATCGAGCGGGTTGCGGTCATCGGTGCAAAGCGCAAGATAAGGCGACAGACGCTCGGTGATAACAGGCATCAGGGCGTGCAGGTCTTTTGAAACCGAGCCTTCGCGCACCAGAATATGCATGCCCTTGCGGATTTTTTCCAGAGCCTCGGCAGCACTGGTGCACTCATGTTCGGTGCGGATGCCGGCTGCCAGATATCCGTTCAGCGCCGTTCCCGACAGAAGCGGCGCGTGTCCGTCGATATGCTGTCCCTGAAAGGCTTCGAGTTTTGCCATGCATACCGGGTCTTTGTGGATGACACCCGGAAAATTCATGAATTCAGCAAGGCCGATAACCTTCGGATGATCACGGAACGGCAGCAGTTTTTCGATCGGCAGATCGGCGCCCGAGGTTTCCAGATGGGTTGCGGGCACGCAGGACGAGAGCTGCACGCGGATATCCATGATGGTTTCCATGGAACTGTCCAGGAAGAAGCGAAGCCCCTCCGCGCCCAGAACATTGGCGATCTCATGCGGGTCGCAGATGGCGGTGGTAACGCCGTAGGGCAGAACGCAGCGGTCGAATTCGTGCGGCGTGACCAGCGATGATTCGATGTGGAGATGGGTATCGATGAAACCTGGAACGACGATTTTCCCGGAAATGTCGATTTCCCGGTGACCCTTGTAGCTTTCGCAAGTTCCAACGATGGTATCGCCGCAGATGGCGATGTCGGAGGCAACAAGTTCTCCAGTTACGAGGTCGAAGAATCGTCCGCCCTTGAGAACTATATCTGCCGGTTCACGGCCCGTACCCTGATCGATGCGCGTTTCAAGTTTCGAATTCATGCGGCTTTTCTTCGGCTCCTGGTTTATGTCGTTCGCGAGAATTTTCAGTATTTACATTCTTAGGTTGTTTCTTGGCTTAATCGAATTGATTCTTTGCGTTTTAAATATATCCAGAGTAAAAAATTTTCATATTCGTGCTATCTTATGTTTAAGTTCCAAAATTGAACAATGTTAGGAATGCGTAACTTACCCTTGCAGGGATACCGGTTGGTTCCGGTGTTTTCAGCAATTGCCAGCGGAGGTTACCATCCCCGGGAAGGAAAATAAAAGCGTCTGATGCTCAAACGAATTTCTACCCAGCAATTGACGGTTGGCATGTTTATCGAAGCGGTCGAGGGAGCGCTTTCGAACAGCGAATTTTTGCAGCGATATCGATTTCTTCTGCGGCACGAAGAGTTGATGCGTCAATTGAAATTGAGCGGCGCTGAAAGCATCATCATCAATACGGCCAAGGGAAACGATATCGAGGGCAGGCCGCGCTCTGGAACCGTCCCGCCGCGATTAAATAGTGGCCCCGAAACCATGGCTGCCGTCACCCATGCCGTGCGCTACGCCGCCGATGCCATTGCCGAGACATTTGCCGTTGCCGAAGCCGGTGGCTGCGTGTCCCTGAAGGGCATGACAGCGGCGGCCGGCGAGATTTCCGATGCGGTCCAGTCGAACCCGGCGATTTTTATCGGCGTTACCCGGTTGAAGTCGAAGGACGAGACGACCTTTGTGCATTCGGTTTCCGTCAGCGGATTGATGATCCATTTTGGCAATTATCTCGGGCTGGACAAGGAAACGGTCGATCTGCTCGGCATCAGCGGCCTGCTGCACGATATCGGCAAGGTGGAAATTCCTTCATCGATCCTCAACAAGGCGGAAGGGTTAAGCGCCACCGAGCGGGAAATCATCAATCTTCATCCAACGTTCGGCCGGGATATCTTGTCGCGCAACGAGCAGATGCCAGCCATGGTTCTGGATGTCTGCTTCAATCATCACGAGCGCATTGATGGCGGCGGTTATCCCAGCGGCTGCGCCGGAAACGAGATCAGTCTTCACGCGCGCATTGCGGCGATCTGCGATGTCTATGACGCCGTAACCTCGGTTCGGCCCTACAAGAAGCCATGGACGGCAAACGAAGCGCTGACGTGGATGTTGCGCCGGGAAGGCCACTTCGACATGCAACTTTTGAAGAAATTCGCGCTGTGCATTTCCACATCGCTGCCGCGTAGCTAGGTAGCAGGCGATCTCGAAGTCGCGCTGTTTGAGGCTCGCCCGGCGGCGCCGAAGTGACGCCGCCGATGCAGGATGTTTACGCTGCCTTGGTTTTCGCCTTGCGGGTCAGATACACCACGACGTTCTCGATCATGCGCATGCCGGCATCCTGGCCGAGAGTCATGATCGATTCCGGGTGGAACTGAACGGCGGCTACCGGTTCCTTGGCGTGTTCGATGCCCATGATCGTGCCGTCTTCACTTTCCGCCGTGATGATGAAATCACGCGGAAGGGTGGAAGGGTCGGCGAAGATCGAGTGGTAGCGACCGACGGTCACTTCCTTGCCGAGACCGGAGAAGACCAGGCCTGGCTCCAGCACGCGGATGCGTGAGGGCTTGCCGTGCATTGGTACCGCAAGTTGGCGAAGTTCGCCGCCATAGGCTTCTGCCAGCGCCTGAAGACCGAGGCACACGCCGAAGATCGGCAGCTCGCGGGCGCGGGCGGCTTTGATCGTTGCCTTGCAGTCGAAATCCGTCGGGCTGCCCGGTCCGGGCGAAAGCACGACGAGATCGGGCTGGAAGCGGTCGAAGACCTCCGCTGCGACCGGCGTTCTGACGGTGGAAACCGTGGCGCCCGTCTGGCGGAAATAATTCGCCAGCGTGTGCACGAAACTGTCTTCGTGATCGACCAGCAGGATCTTGACGCCGGTGCCCACCTTGGCGGCATCGCGCTTGGCGGCGGCCGAGTTTGTGGCTTTTGCATCGCGAATGGCCGCGATCATGGCGGATGCCTTCAGTTCGGTTTCGGCTTCTTCTTCCTGCGGATTGGAATCATTGAGAAGCGTCGCACCGGCGCGGACTTCCGCGATGCCGTCCTTGATACGGATGGTGCGCAGCGTAAGCCCGGTATTCATGTCGCCGTTGAAACCGACCATGCCGATTGCGCCGCCATACCAGGCGCGCGGGCTCTTTTCATGGCTTTCAATGAAGCGCATGGCCCACAGCTTCGGTGCGCCGGTGACGGTGACTGCCCAGGCGTGGCTGAGGAAGCCATCGAAGGCATCCATGTCGTCGCGCAGACGGCCCTCGATGTGGTCGACCGTGTGGATGAGGCGCGAATACATCTCGATCTGGCGGCGGCCGATGACCTTCACCGAACCCGGCTCGCAGACGCGGCTCTTGTCGTTGCGGTCCACATCCGAGCACATTGTCAGTTCGGATTCGTCCTTCTTCGAATTGAGCAGCTTCAGGATCTGCTCGCTGTCGGCAATCGGGTCGTCGCCACGCTTGATGGTGCCTGAAATCGGGCAGGTCTCAATGCGACGGCCGGAGACGCGCACGAACATTTCCGGCGAAGCACCGACCAGATATTCCTGATGACCGAGATTGATGAAGAAGGAGTAGGGCGAAGGGTTGATCGCCTTCAGGCGGCGGGAGATCGCCGAGGGATTGCTTTCGCAGCGCTCCATGAACTTCTGGCCGGGAACGACCTCGAACAGATCACCGCGTCGGAAGCTTTCCTTGGCCTTCACCACCAGCTCGGAATATTCGCCTGGACGGTGATCGCCCTTGGGCGGGATCGTATCGGTGGTCTTGAAGGGATCGGGTGCGATCTCTGAGGACTTGCCGTCCGTCGTTACACCGTCCTTCTCGAAATCGTAACGGTCGATCCAGGCCTTGGCGGAATAATGGTCCACGACGAGAATTTCGTCGGGCAGATACAGCACCATGTCGCGCTGGTCTTCCGGGCGCGCGAGCGAAAGCTTGATCGCGTCGAACTGGAAAGCGAGATCGTAACCGAAGGCGCCGAACAGGCCGATGGCCGAATCCGCATTCGAATAGAACAGGTCGACGATGGCGCGTAGCGCCGTGAAGACGGTCGGGATTTTCGAGCGTTCTTCTTCGGTAAAGACGCGGTCCGGCTCGTTGACCATGAGGTCGAGACGGCGGACGGAGGATGCGCCCAGCGTAAGATCGGGCGTCGCCTTCAGCTTTTCGGTGATGAAGTCGAGCAGCACTTCGCCGCGGCCGTTATAGGCTTCAATCCACATCTGGCGACCGAAGCAGGAAATGCCGAGCGGCGGATCGATGATGGCCGTATCCCAGCGCGTGTAGCGGCCCGGATATTCGTAGTTGGACGAGAAAACCGCGCCGCGATGGGCATCGAGCTTTTCGATGTAGTTGTCGATGGCGCTGGCATATTCGGCGGCGCGACGCTTTCGGCTGACCTTGATGCCGCCTTTCGTCTCGTAGGTTTCCGCTCCGTCATCCTGAATGATCGTTACCATTTCTTTCGCACTTCCCGTTTTTCAGGCCCGATGACAGGCGGCAGAATAACAAAAAAGCCGCCTGAAAATTCGGGCGGCTTGGACTTTGTCTGAAGACATGACTGGTCAAGGCCGCGTAAAGCTGCTCCACCACCAGTTAGCAATGTTCATAGACACGATGTTCATGGGAAAATTGTTAGCCTGCACAATTCGCCTTGGCAAGCGGATTCCGGCGACGGAATGAACCTTACCGGCGCGAGTTGCGTTCCTGTCCTGCCGAAACAGTCAGGAGTGCCCCGGAAAATGCTTCATCGCCTGTGTCTTCTGATGACGAGTCTCGCCCTTATTTCCGCTTCCGAACCGCCGCCACAGGTGCCGGTGCCACAGCCGAAGCCTGGCGAACAGCAAGCACCTGCCACGACGGAAAAGCCGGCCGATAAGGGCGCGCAAACGCCCGAAGACACACCGAAACCGACCCCCAAGCCGCAACCGCCTGAAGAAGGAAAATCCGGCGCGGAAGTGAAGGGTGCCGATGACAAGAAGAAAGACGACAAGGGGCAAAACGGCGCTGAGACGGTAGCTCCTGATGGCGAAGCCACGAAACCCGAGGAAAAACCGCCGGAGCCTGTGAAGCCGGAAGACCCGGCAGAGCTTCAGGCCTGTCTTGGCGCATTGAAGGAAATCGGCGCGGAATTCAAAGAGCTCGAGCCGATCCGCGACGAAGAGCAGGGGTGCGGTATCGAAGCGCCGATCGAGCTTTCCGTGGTGCTGCCGGGCATCAAGCTTGAACCATCTGGCACCATGCGCTGCGAAACCGCGCTTGCGCTATCGCGCTGGACAAAGGAGATGATGCTGCCGGCTGTGGCTCTCGCCCTGCCGGAAAAAAAGGTAACGGCGATTGCCAATGCCTCGACCTATATTTGCCGCAACCGCAACAGCGCCGAAACCGGCAAGATTTCGGAACATGCCAAGGGCAATGCTGTCGATATTTCCACCATCGCCTTTGACAAGGGCGATCCGCTGGTGATGAAGCCGCGCGGCGAGGATGGAACCGTGGAAGGTGCGTTCCAGCGGACGATTACAGCCGCCGCCTGCCTGTTCTTCCGCACCGTTCTTTCCCCCGGCAGTGACGCGACCCATCAGGATCACCTGCATCTCGACGTGCTGGAGCGAAAGGGAGGTTATCTCTACTGCCGCTGATAAAAAAGGGGGCGACCCGAAGGCCGCCCCGACTGGAGATGATGTTCCGACCGGGTTTAGAATTTCTGGGTCAGAGAGATTTTGAAGGTGCGGCCCGCTTCCGTATAGAAGTCGACAGGCTGGTTGACGGTGCTGACGGCATTGGGGTTGACGTCACGAACGCCGACGGCGTTCCAGTATTGCTTGTCGAACAGGTTGTAGACGCCGGCCTGAATACGCAGGCCCTTGGTCTGTTCCGGTTCCCACCAGCCAGTCAGGTTGAAGATGCCGTAACCGGGTGCGTCGTAGGTTGTGGCCACCTTGTCATCACGCATATGCGAGGAGAATATGCCGGTGAATTCCGTGCCCCATGTCTCCTGTGCGTAGCCGACGCCGAGGACGGACTTGAACGGCGCCACCGTGCGGATGAATTCGTTGCTGTCTGTGTCTTTGCCATAAGCATAAGCAAGCGACGCATGGGCGAAGAAGCCGTTTGCGAGTTCCTTGCGGACCTTGGCTTCCACGCCGGAGATTTCAACATTGTTGCGGTTGCGATAGGTGAAGAGCGATCCGTTGCCCCTGCCGCCGAAGCCGGGGAACAGCGTTGTCGAGGTCGTGTATTGCTCGATGAAGTTCTTGTACTTGTTGTGGAACAGCGTCAGGCTCCCCGTCAGATCGCCGGATGCGTAATTGGCGCCGATTTCAAAGCCGTTGCTGGTTTCGGGGTTGAGCGCGGAGTTGCCGACCACGGCATAACCCGAGCTGATATTTGAGAAGTTCAGATAAAGCTCGTTGATGGTCGGAGCGCGATAGGCCATCGACCATTGCGCAAAGAGCTGCAATTCCGGCGTCACGTCGTATGTGGCGAGCAGCTTCGGTGAGAAGCGCGAACCGCTATTGCCGCTTGGCAGGCCGAAGGTGTTGTAACCGCTGTTGCTGGATACCGAGCCATCCGGATCGTAATCGTAGGAATCGAAGCGCAGGCCGGGGGTCAGACGGAAACCGTTTCCAAACGCGATTTCGTCATCGAGATAGAGGCCAAGGCTCTTGCCGCTCACGTCAGGCATGTCCGACTGTGATGATGAGGTCACTCCGCCTGTGTTGGCATAAAGCGCCTGGCTGAAATCGGTTGTCATGGCGTTGCCGCCGAAGCGCACGGTGTGCTGCACGCCGCCGAGTTCGAAGCCGGATTCAAGGCCGCCGACGATGCCGAAAGCGCTGTTGCGCATGCTGTCTTCGCGGATATAGAGCGAGTTGTTGGTCAGCCGGTCGCCAGCGCCGGATTCCTTGGAGAGGCGCGTCCAGTAGAGCGACAGATTGGCTGCATCGATCAGGCTGTCTGTCGACGGCGCTTCATATTCGTAATCAAGCGATACGCGGTCGCGCTCCGTATCCTCGTAGCCGCTGTAGTCGCCAATACGGTAAGTCGATCCCGATACGCTGACGCCTTGCAGGGTTCGCATGTCGCTGCGATCTCTCAATGAATAACGCTCGGCCGTAAGCCCGATGCGGTGGCCGCCTTCCAGATCCTGGCGGATCTTGAACATCAGGTTGCTTTCGTAGGTATCGGCCGGGTTGGGCTTGGTGCGGCGGGTTCCGTAGACATCGGCGAAGCCCTTATTGTCCGTTTCGTTGCCGCGCTTGTAGGAGCCCTGGAACAGAACCGAGGTGTTTTCGATCTTCTTTGCAACGGCGAGCGATCCGCCGACGCTTCTGTCCTCGCTGTCATAGGTGGTCTTGGCGACACCGCCCCAGTCCTTGCCTTCACCGATCAGGTCTTCCGGCTCAAGCGTGCGCAGAACGAGTGCGCCGCCAAGAGCGCCGGAACCGATGCGGCTGGAATCGGCGCCGCGTACAACGTCAACCGTGGAAAGCGATGAAAAATCAAAGCTCGAACTGGTATCACTCAGGGTCGTCGTGGCCTGTCCCTGACGGGCGAAATTGTTGAAGTAGGGAACGGGAATATTGTCGATCAGGGTCACCACGCGCGCGCCACCGAGACCGCGAATGAACAGGCCGCCGGGCCTGCCGGGCTTGGCATCCACATAATCGACACCCGGCTCGGTGGAGTTTCCGAGGTCCTTGATGCTGCCGATGTCTTTCTTCCTGATGTCTTCCGCGGTCGTCTGGCTTGCAAGCGGTGTGTCGGCGGCTGCATTCGCGCTTTTGACGCGCTTGCCCTTGACCACGATCTTCTCCAGCGTGGTGGTGTCGTTCGTCTGCGAAGCGGCATCCTGCGATTGCGCAGGTCCGGCAAAGGGCAGAAGAGACATGGCAGTGCACAAAAGCAGCGCCGAATGTGTGCGCGAGATGGACATTAAATACCCCCGGATAGGCGCGCGCAGAAGCTATGGCGCGCAAAAACGCGCCGCGCTTGCTGTCGCGGCTGAAACTGTTTTGATTTGTTACGGGCAAGCCGATAGCTGAGGACTAAAAAACATGATCATAACTGTCAACATATTATATATGACTTTTATCATCATGTTTTAAAGCATAACGGTGCGTGGCAAAAATGTGACGCCCCGTGAGACTGCATCCAGACCGGTGGAGAGGCCCGAAAACGCCCGGTTCCGGCCAAAGTCCCGACATTGACGCTTGCTAGGATATTCGTAGCCAGTTTAGATGGCGGAAGAATGCATGCTCTAACAATATACAAAAAAGTAATCGGATACGGAAATGAAGTCACTTGAACTGCTCGTCGAGCGGATCATTCTCTCCAGCCGCTGGCTGCTCGTCGTGTTTTATCTCGGGCTCGTCGCGGCGCTGGCGGTTTATGCATTTTCCTTCGTGCTGAAGTTCCTGAAGGTCGCCAAAAACGTTTTCACTTACGACGAATCGGACATGATCCTCGCCATGCTCGGGCTGATCGATGCGGCACTGGTGGCGAGCCTTATCGTCATGGTGATGATCTCCGGCTACGAGAATTTCGTCAGCCGTTTCGATGAGGCGGATGACGAGGTTTCGTTTCTGGGCAAGCTTGATGCCGGCAGCCTGAAAATCAAGGTCGCATCGTCGATTGTGGCGATTTCGTCGATTCATTTGCTGCAGATATTCCTCAACGCCAGTCAGTATACGGATAGCCAGCTGATGTGGTTCACCATCATCCATCTCGCCTTTGTCGTCTCGGCGGTCATGCTCGGTTTCCTGGAGAAACTGATGGCCAAGCCGAAGGATAAACCCGAAAAACCGGCACTTTAGTCAAGGTGGTCCGCCCGATATGAAGGTTGCAACACTGTTTGCCCATGCCGCCTGGCCGTCGCTTGTGGGTGTCCTGCGCCCACCGCCGGGTGGCGCCTGAATGCCTAAGACGGAGCGCCAGGCCAGACTTTGCCGCGACCTTTCTGCTGCCATTGACAGACCCCAATGGCTGGCGGCGCTGCAGCAGGTGATGCAGGCGTTCGGTTATTCCTACGTGACCTTGCTGAGGCTGCCGAGCATTCGCAATGCCTATGCCCTGCCGATAGTGGTGGAAAGCAGCCTGCCGGTGTGGGTGGTGAATGCGATGACCCGGGACGGTGAACTTGCAGATTGTCCCGTCATAAAGCGCGGCGCTTCATCGATGATGCCGCAATACTGGTCTCTTGATGATAAGGACATCAACTCCGGCTCGCTGTTGGAAGTCTCAACCCTGCTGCGCGGCATGAGCATCACCTCCGGTCTTCTGGTGCCGGTGAATGGCATGGACGGAAACCGGCATCTGATGAATTTTGCTGGCGATTGCGATGTCCTGTCGCAGGGTTCGCTGAACGAGCTGTGCATGATCGCCCTTCACGCCCTGGAGGCCTATGACCGGCTTTGTCGTGCAGGCTCAAAACTCCCCTCACCATTGACGAAGCGGGAACTCGACGTGGTTCGCTGGACTGCGCAAGGCAAGACCTCCGTGGAGATCGCCGAGCTTCTGTCCATCTCGGAGCACACCGTCAATACCTATATGAACAACGCCATTCGCAAGCTCGATTGCGTCAACCGCGCGCAGCTTGTGGCCAAGACAATACGCCTTGGCCTGATAAGCTGATTTTTCTGCCGGTCCGAGCTGTTGCCTTACCTGTCGAGAACGGAGCGGAGTTCGACGAGGTTGGAGCGAACGCGCAGAACGTAAAATCCCATGGTGGCAAGGTGCGAGGGCATGATCCAACCGCTTTCGTCGCCGTTGGAAATGATTGCCGGCTGGATGCGTAGCGCCGCACGCGTCTGCCCCAGGGTGTCGTTCCACAGATTGGTCAGATTGCGTTCGCGAATAACCTGCGCGAAGTCCGCTCCGGCTGCGGACAGCACGCCGTAATAACCATAGAGTTGGCCATAGGCGAACCAGAAACGGTCGTCCGCGCGAGTGTCGAACCAGCCGCCATTATAGTTTTCCGAACGCTCTCGAAGAATGGCCGATGTCGAGCCGATATCGCCGGCAATGCGGTCGATGAACTGGATGAGGTTATCGGCGCGGGTATCGAAGACGGCCTTGCAGGCGGTCAGTTCACCGTTAAAGGCCTGGAAGCTGCGGATGGCGGCGCGATAATAGCTGGGTGTCGGTGTTTTGGGGCCAAACGGATCGAGGCCGAAATACCAGGAATATTCGCTGAACTGCATGTTCCCGCGCGCTTCCTGGAGATTGTTGTTGATACCGGAGGTTCCGCGAACGCGACCGAGCGTATCCACCAGTTCCACCGCGGTGCGGCGCACGGCCTGGTTCACCCCGCGCTGGAAGGACGCCTTGTTGTCCAAAAATGGCGTACTGTCCCAGTCCATGCCGAAGAGGGCCGAGACGATAGAGCAGCATGGAGGAAATCCATGCATTCTGATTGACGTTGAAATCGGTGAGATCGGCGGCGGCATCGACGATAGCCGAGCGCTGGCATACCGGTGCGGAAGTGTTTGCGGCAGCACCGGTGGCGCCGGCGGCGGCCGTGGGTGTTGCAGCCGGCAATTCCTGCCCCGGCGGCACCGTGCGTTCGGCAAGCTTGTAACGGGAAATATAATCCGGGTCGAAATTCGTCCAGACCTGCGTTTGCCAGAAGAAGTATCCGTAAAAGCCGGCAAGAAGAATGAGCACCAGAGCGATCGGACCCTTGATGATCCAGTTGCGGTCGCGATACCAGCCGTGGGCGGCCATGAAAGGCCACAAAAGCCAGGCGACGACGAGACCGGCGGCCTTGCCGATGGCGTTGAAGGCTGCCTGAATCAAAGCGGTTATCCGGTCGATCATGTCGTCATAGTCTCCTCTGCCCGTGGGGCTGAACGCCGGAAGGAACAACCGCGGTCCGGCCATGCGCCTTTTGGCGCTTCGCAACAACCGCAGTCGTTTACTGTCTTCCAGATATGTCCCTACCCACCGGGATACAACATGATTGCGAAACTTTTCTCAACCTGCGGTCCGCGCGGGTCGTTCCCGTGTTCCGGAACTACGCGCGGAAGCATGCATCGCCTGGACAAGGTGACAGGCGGTTACAGACCGAGCTTGGCAATTTCGGCGTCCAGCCGCTCCCGCGCCTTTTTCGGCAGCTTGCCGGTCTTTATGGCATCCAGATTGGCTGGTGCGGCATCGCCGACCACAACGAGGGCGACCATGCCCATGCCGAGATGCGGCGTGCATTTGACGACGTATGCACCGTCCTTCTCGACAGTCAGTTTCACCGTCTCATTCATCTTGCCCTTGAAGTCCGCAACACCCTCGGGAAGCATTTCCTTGACGGCAGCTGCATCATGACCCTTGTCGACGGGCACGAAGGAAATGACGTCGCCGACAGCTGCCTTGACGGTTGCCGGTTCAAAGACCATCGCCTGGCCATCGCTGCCCTTGTTGAGCATCTTCACCTCGATTTCGGCCGACAGGGCGGGAAAGGCAAGGAGGGCAGCAGCGATGGCAAGGCTGGCGATGGTGGCAGTTTTGTTGTGCATATCTTTTGCTCCTGAGAGAAAGCACATCCACGCGAATGTGTCCGCATGGTCTTAGCGCAGGAGCAGGGGAACCATCCTTGCGAAAAATCAAATGCGGCAACCGGCCGCAGACGGTCAGTCGCCCTTGACCGTTTCTACCCAGTGGCGGCGGCAGAAGGAGACGTATTTTTCGTTGCCGCCGACGTCGATCTGCGCGCCTTCCTTGACCACATTTCCTTCATTGTCGAAACGGGCGACCATCGTCGCCTTGCGGCCGCAATGGCAGATGGTGCGGATTTCGCGAAGCTCGTCGGCAATGGCGAGCAGTTCCCTGGAGGCCGGGAAAAGCTTGCCCTGAAAATCCGTGCGCAGGCCGTAGGCCATCACCGGAATGTTCAACCGGTCTGCAATACCGGCAAGCTGCCAGACATGGTGTTCGGACAGGAAGTTGGCTTCATCGATGAAAACGCAGGCGACGGGCGCTTCGGAATTCAGGGCCTCCACTTCGGAGAAGATATCGGTGTTTCCGTCGAAGGTCCGTGCGTCGGACGACAGGCCGATGCGCGACGCGACCCGGCCGAAGCCGGCCCGGTCGTCAAAGGCGGCCGTGAAAATCAACGTGCGCATGCCGCGCTCGTGATAATTATAGGATGCCTGTAACAACATGGTCGACTTGCCGGCGTTCATCGCCGCATAATTGAAATAGAGTTTTGCCATCGTCTACTCCCTGTACACCTTCGCGTCTTTTGACGGCGAAGGGGCGGGTTGAAAAGTGCCGCAACGGGAAAAACACAGATTTCCGCATCCCGCAGCTGTCCGTATCGCTGACTAAAAGCCGGAGATTTTCATCGTCGTGTCGCAAACGGCGGGCCAAAGCACGCAAATGCACGCGAGTTGATTGTGTCCGGCAGATATTGATAATGGCAAGGGAACGAAAAAAGGGAGCAAGCGATGTTTGCAAATAGAAGTCGCTGTCTGGCTTTGGCCGCAGCAATCTCCGTCATGACGTTCAATGCGGCCGGCGCTGCGGAGCCGGCAAGTTGTGGCAAGGTTCGTTTTTCCGATGTGGGCTGGACCGACATCACAGCCACCACAGCGACTGCCACGGTGCTGCTGAAGAGCCTCGGTTATGAAACCGACGTCAAGCTTCTCTCGGTGCCCGTTACCTATACATCGCTGAAAAACAAGGACATCGACGTCTTCCTCGGCAACTGGATGCCGACCATGGAAGGCGATATCGCGCCTTACCGCGACGACAAGTCGGTTGAAACGTTGCGTGAAAACCTGACCGGCGCGAAATACACGCTGGCGACCAATGCCAAGGGTGCTGAACTCGGCATCAAGGATTTCAAGGATATCGCGGCCCATAGCGGCGATCTCGGCGGCAAGATCTACGGCATCGAGCCCGGCAATGACGGCAACCGCCTGATCCTCGACATGGTCGCCAAGGACACCTTCGGGCTGAAGAGCTTCGAGGTGGTCGAATCCTCCGAACAGGGCATGCTGTCGCAGGTTGCCCGCGCGGGGAAATCCGGCGAACCGATCGTGTTCCTCGGCTGGGAACCGCATCCCATGAATACGAATTTCAAGCTGACCTATCTGACCGGCGGTGACGAGGTTTTCGGCCCCAATCTCGGCGGCGCGACGATCTACACCAATGTCCGCAAGGGTTACACCGAGGAATGCCCGAATGTCGGTGTCTTTCTCAAGAACCTGGAATTCTCCCTGCCCATGGAAAACGAGATCATGGGCAAGATCCTGAATGATGGCCTCGAGGGCGAAGCGGCGGCGACTGCCTGGCTGAAGGCCAACCCGGCCGCGATCGAACCCTGGCTTGCCAACGTCAAGACCAAGGATGGCAGCGCTGACGCCTTGCCCGCCGTCAAGAAGGCCCTGGGCCTCTAGGTTGCAGACAACGCATGTATCCGGCCTAACCTTGTAACAGGCCGGATACTGCAGGAAATTACGATGTCCTTTGCATGATCTCGGTCCGCGAATTTTTCTTGCATCCGGGGTCACGCGCCATCCCGGTATCCGGCAATGCTGTTGCCGGCCGTCGTTTCTGCATTAGCGGCATTTCCGGTGAAACGGGATCACCTTCAATGCCTGTTCTTCTTATTTTTTTGCAATTCCGGACCCAAAACCGTTACGCATTTTTACTGGAATTGCTCTGGTTCACGAAAGGTCTTGTCTTACCGTGGAATGGCTCAGCGCTCCTGAAAACCGCCTGCCCGTCGGCCGATATGCCAAGGAGGCCATTGACTGGCTGACCGGCAATCTCGCTTTTTTCTTCGATTGGCTTTCTTTCATTTTCCAAAGCGTCATTAACGCCCTGCTTTACGTTTTGCAGGCGCCGCATCCGCTGGTCATCGTCGCGATTGTGACGGCTCTTTCGGCCTGGACGAGGCGGTCGGTTGGCATGCCGGTCTTCACGGCGCTTGGTCTGCTGTTCATCATCAATCTGGGGTACTGGAAGGCGACGACGGAAACGCTGGCGCTCGTTCTTGCCTCCAGCGCCGTCTGCATGATCATCGGCATACCGCTTGGAATACTGGCGGCGCGGCGCAAGTGGATCTATGCCGGCATGCGCCCGGTGCTGGATCTGATGCAGACCATTCCGACCTTCGTCTATCTCATTCCGGCGCTAGTGCTGTTCGGCCTCGGCATGGTTCCCGGGCTTATCGCCACCGTCATCTTCGCCATTCCCGCGCCCGTGCGCCTGACCCGTCTCGGCATCGTTTCGACGCCGCCGGCACTGGTGGAAGCGGCCATCGCCTTCGGTGCCACGCCATCGCAGGTTCTGCGCAAGGTGGAGCTTCCCTTCGCTGCGCCGCAAATCATGGCGGGCCTTACCCAGACGATCATGCTTTCGCTTTCGATGGTGGTCATTTCCGCCCTCGTCGGCGCCAACGGCCTGGGGGTGCCGGTGGTACGCGCCTTGAACACCGTCAACATCGCCATGGGCTTCGAAGCGGGGTTGTGCATCGTCATATTGGCGATCGTTCTCGACCGACTTTTCCGCCTTCCCGGCACGGAGCATGATCTATGAGTGATGCAATCATCTTCGGAAATGTCGATATCGTCTTCGGCGACCGGCCCGAGGCGGCGCTGGCGCTGATCGACAAGGGCAGCACGCGTGACGAGATCAACGAGCAGACCGGACTGGTCCTCGGCGTTGCGAATGCCTCGCTTTCGGTCAATGAGGGCGAGATACTCGTGCTCATGGGGCTTTCGGGCTCCGGTAAATCGACGCTGCT
The DNA here is from genome assembly GCF_900215635.1 of Rhizobium sp. AN6A. Taxonomy (NCBI): domain Bacteria; kingdom Pseudomonadati; phylum Pseudomonadota; class Alphaproteobacteria; order Hyphomicrobiales; family Rhizobiaceae; genus Rhizobium; species Rhizobium sp. AN6A. The sequence continues at coordinate 390,262 of NZ_OCNC01000004.1, read as the reverse complement.
CAGGGCCGTTAACGGTCTGGCGCCGGTGGTGCGCGGCAATGTCAGCGTGAAGACGGCGTCCGGTTTTGTCGATCCCTATCGGGCGACGGCGAAGGCGCTGCGCGATCTGCGCATGCATACGGTTTCGATGGTCTTCCAGCAATTCGGCCTTCTGCCATGGCGAAACGTTGCCGACAATGTCGGTTTCGGACTGGAGCTTTCCGGGACGCCGGAAGCCGAGCGCAAGCGCATGGTGGCCGAGCAGCTTGAGCTGGTGAACCTGTCCGCCTGGGCCGACCGCAAGGTGGGGGAGCTTTCCGGCGGCATGCAGCAGCGCGTGGGGCTGGCGCGCGCCTTCGCAACCGGAGCGCCCATTCTTTTGATGGACGAGCCGTTCTCGGCGCTCGACCCGCTCATCAGAAGCCGCCTTCAGGACGAACTTCTGGAGTTCCAGAGCCGGTTGAAGAAAACCATCCTCTTCGTCAGTCACGATCTGGACGAGGCATTCCGGATCGGCAACCGCATCGCCATGATGGAGGGCGGGCGCATCATCCAGTGCGGTACGCCGCAGCAGATCGTCAAGCAACCGGCTACGCAATATGTCGCGGATTTCGTGCAGAACATGAACCCGATTTCCATGCTGACTGCCGCGGACGTGATGAAGCCAGGCGTGGATGAACAAAACGGCCGGTTGAACGTGGCCGCCACCGCCCGTCCGACATCGCCGCTGATCGATATCCTCGATGCGCTCTCGAAACATTCCGGCGCGATCGGTGTTGTCGATAATGGCGCAATTATAGGCACGATTTCCGCAGACGAAATTGTGACAGGCCTCACTCGCCACCGAAAGAAATGAGAAACACTCGCATTGGTCGAGAAAACGAAAGGCCTTCCTCCCCGGAAGGCCTTTTTGTATTACCTAATGCTGGTATAAAGAAAAAGAATACCCAGGACATTATAAGTTATGCATTAAAATAATTACGAATAAAAAGCATATTGCAAACTTTGAGAAAATTGCGCAAAGTAAAACTAGATTCTGTACCTCCTTGCTAAATTTAAGGTGGTGTAAGGTAGTGGTCACGAAGCCAGACATTGGAAGACAAGATTTGCGTGCTCAATTTTTGATTGTTTTTTGCTCCAAATACTACTGAGAATGTAGCAGTTTGTTGCTAAAATGACGAAAAACAGGCAAAAGTCTGAAAATTTGATCAATATGTCTAGGTAAATGATCAATGAAGAATAGTCTTGGAGGGAGACACGATATAAGCAAGATTTAGGTATATACAACGTATCGACTGAATTATAAAAAACACCTTTTGGACCACCTATAATAGCCACCATGACGGTCTTTTCGACTGTCATCAGGAGACTTGAGCGTATGGATAACCAATCTCTGTCGGAACATAGCATCGCCGCTGCAGACTTGCTCTCAGCGATGGCGAATCCCAAGCGCCTGATGATCTTGTGCACGCTGGTGGATACGGAAGTGCCGGTCGGTGTTCTCGCCTCCCAAGTTGGTCTCAGCCAGTCCGCGCTCTCGCAACATCTTTCGAAATTGCGTGCCCAGCGGCTGGTGAAAACAAGACGGGATGCTCAGACCATCTATTATTCCAGCAATTCCGAATCCGTCAAAAAAATCCTCGCTTCCCTCGAGGAGATTTATTGCCAGGTTCAGAAGAGCAGCAAGACTGCTGCCGCCTGATCTAACGGCCATCCCACGGCCCGGCGGTGCCATTCCGTTGAAACCGGCGCATGACGCCGGTTTTTTCTTTTTTGGTGTCTGGCTCGCATGTAATGCGGTGAGAAGGCGTCCGCGTCACTCAGGCCGAAGACGCAGCCTGTATCTGTTGCTTTAGCCGGCTTGCCGCAGCCGCATATCCACCGTCTGCACCATCGACGAAATGCATATGGTCCTTCGAAAGCGGGGAGGGCACGATACAGGTCATCAATGCGGCTTCCTGCTCGTGCAGGCCGAAATAGCAGGTGCCGGAGAGGCGCCCCAGCTCCAGCCGCGCACGGATTTTTTCGAGCCTTTCGGCGTCGATATCCACCGTCATTTTCAGGCCATCGTCGAATTTCCTGAAATCGGTGTTGCTGGCAACCGAGCGCCGATAGCGATCCGCATTAAACCGTCCGAGCGACAATCCCGTCATGCCGAGGAAATTCACGAGGAAGCTCTCGCCGAGAATGCGGAGCGAACGGCGCACCTTGCCCCAGCTATCGTGATAGGCCGCACCTGCCCTGGCTTCCAGACCGAGGCCTTCCCGCACGAAGCCCAGTTTCGGCCCATCCTCCGGCACGGGGTGGCCTTGTCTTGCGTCCTGCGTGGCCAGATCGACGAGATCGATGACCAACTGGCGGAATGCCGGCATATCCCGTGAGGGTCCCGGCATGGCGATGATCGACACCACTTTGCCATGGGTTGCCGGAATGGGGTTCCAGCGGCATGAAAGGCCGGTCAGGTCCGGCCGCCCGCCTGTCGCAACCGTGGGCAGGGCATATTGCCCCTCCTTCATCCGCGCCTCGGCCCAGCTGTTGCCGCCGCCCGAAAACATGGCGTAGGAAACATCCTCGCTTGCCTGAAAGCGCGCGACGCGCACATCGAAGCCGTTGTTGCGTATGTCCTCCACCGGAACAAGCGCCACACGCATCGAAAGGTCGAGATCGTCCTTCACCCAACGCTGCACGTTCGAAAGGGCGGTGCGCGCAAGGGGTATCCCGTTCGGTGGCACCGCAACGGCGGCTCCATCGCCACCGAATACGAAGGGTAGGTCGTGACGCTCGAGGCTGTTCGATATGCCTGAGATGACCGCAGCGCCCGCCATGTTGACGGACTTATATCTGCCGGTGCCGATCGCTCCTGTCGAATCGATGATATCGGCAATGGCCAGCGCCCATCCCGGCGGCAGGGCGCGATAAAGCGCCGGGTCGGCCACGTCTTCGAAATGTCGGAAGACGGGCAGGCCCGTCAGAAATTCGTCATCTGCTGTTATCATGCCGCCATTATCCTCCTGCGGCGACCAAACGCCAAGCGTTTACGCCGGTGCACTCGCCCGTTTCGATGGCACGATCGAGGCTGGCCTGACGATAGATTTACCGCGAATAGACCTTATCCAGCAAAGGTGACTTGCATAAGCCATCAAACCTTCCGTATGAGTTGAAATGAAGGCTCGGAATTCAAAAATGGAACGGGTTTTCGCCGGGAGGCGTCCGCGAAGTTTCATTCGGTCGGCGCCCAAGGCGCTCATCGGGGCTGAGACCCCATTTCCAAGGAGACACCAGGATGAAACTGAAGACATTGACCAGCGTGACGCTTGCAGCGTCCTTCGCATTCGCACCGCTTGCCCATGCCGAAATCGTCATCGGCCTGATTGCGCCGCTTACCGGTCCCGTCGCCGCTTATGGCGATCAGGTCAAGAACGGCGCCCAGACGGCAGTCAATGAAATCAACAAGAAGGGCGGCATTCTCGGAGAGCAGGTCGTTCTGAAGCTTGCTGACGATGGCGGCGAGCCGAAGCAGGGTGTGTCGGCCGCAAACCAGCTGGTTGCCGAAGGCATCCATTTCGTCGTCGGTCCGGTTACCTCCGGCGTTGCCATTCCGGCATCGGACGTGTTTGCTGAAAACGGCGTCCTCATGATCACGCCCACGGCGACCTCGCCGGGCCTGACGAACCGTGGCCTTGCCAACGTTTTCCGCACTTGCGGTCGTGACGACCAGCAGGCAGAAGTTGCGGCGAAATACGTTCTTGCCAAGCTCAAGGACAAGAAGGTCGCCATCATTCACGACAAGGGCGCTTATGGTAAGGGTCTGGCGGATGCCTTCAAGACCACGCTGAATGCCGGTGGCGTGACCGAAGTTCTCTATGACGCGCTGACACCAGGCGAAAAGGATCTCGGCGCGCTGACGGCCCGCCTGAAGTCTGAAAATGTCGATATCGTCTATTTCGGCGGTTACCATCCGGAAGCCGGTCTTCTGGTGCGTCAGCTGAACGATATCGGCGCCAAGGCTGCCGTTATCGGCGGTGACGGCCTGTCGAACAGCGAGTTCTGGAACATCGGTGCCAAGGCTGGTGAAGGCACGATCTTCACCAACGCCTCCGACGCCCTGAAGAACGAGGATTCCAAGGCCGCTGCCGAAGCTCTAAAGGCCGCCAACATCCCTGCGGAAGCCTTCACTCTTAACGCTTACGCTGCCGTCGAAGTGCTGAAGGCCGGCATCGAGAAGGCTGGAAGCGCAAAGGATTCCGAAGCGGTCGTCACGGCTCTGAAGAGCGGTGACGCTTTTGCCACGGCGATCGGCAAGGTCACCTATGGCGAGAGTGGCGACCTGTCGTCGCAGGCTTTCTCGCTCTATAAGTGGCAGGACGGCAAGATCGTCGCAGCCGAATAAGTATCAGGCGTACCGGCCGCATCCGTTGCGGCCGGTACCATCTCCGTCGCCTGACAAGGGGCAAGCAGAATGGGCAATGACCTGGACGCCCGGGATGCAAGCGCGGCGGGTGGGGAAAACCTTCCTCACATCGGCTTTGCGCGGATATTCCCGATTCTCAGAATTTTCGATGAGGCCAAGGCGCGGGAATTCTATGTTGATTTTCTCGGTTTCAAGGTCGACTGGGAACACCGCTTCGGCGAAAACTTCCCGCTCTACATGCAGGTTTCGCGGGCCGGAATGGGGCTTCACCTCAGCGGCCATCACGGCGACGCGACGCCGGGCTCCAATATCTTCGCCACCATGCACGGCGTGCATGCCTTCCAAAAAGAGCTGGCGGGAAAAGACTACCGCTTCCTGAAGCCTGGTGTCGAAGAATTACCCTGGGGCGATGTCATGGAAGTCATCGATCCATTCGGCAACCGTATCCGTTTCTGTGAGCAGAAAAGCGAGGGGTGACGTCTTCGACGTGACCTCATGGGTCTTGACCTCGGCTGCGGTTTGAACGATAGGAAGCGCAAATAGCGAACCGCGTGCACGGAGACCCCGTGCGCGCGGTTCGTGCGTTTTGGCGGTCAGTTCTGCAATTCGTTCGCATCCGCACGGGGGCAAAAAATGAACACTGAAGGCAATGCACTGGTAAGGAAGCTCGCATTCTGGGGCATTCCACTTTCTTTCGGCGTGCTTGGCCTCAAGCTCGTGGCCTGGTGGGTCACGGGGTCGGTAGCGCTGCTGTCGGACGGTCTGGAATCGACCGTCAATGTGGTTGCGGCCTTCATTGCCTATTTCGTCATCCGTTATGCGCAGAAGCCCGCAGATGACGATCACCAGTTCGGCCATCACAAGGCGGAATATATCTCGGCTGTCGTCGAGGGCGTGCTGATCGTCGTCGCCGCGCTACTGATCGTGCAGGAGGCCTGGGGTGGTCTCTTCAACCCAAAGCTGCCGGAAGCGCCGGTTCTCGGTCTTGCCATCAACGCGTCAGCGGGTGTCATAAACGCTGTCTGGGCGACAATCCTCATCCGCGTCGGCCGGAAATACGCTTCACCAGCTCTCAAGGCGGATGGTCATCATATCATGTCGGATGTCGTAACGTCGGCAGGGGTGCTGGTCGGTCTGGTTCTGGCGCTTCTGACGGGTTACGCCATTCTCGATCCGCTGCTCGCCATTCTGGTGGCCATCAATATCCTTTTTCAGGGATCGAAGGTCATTTTGCATTCGCTCGGCGGATTGATGGACCGGGCGGTGGAACCGGAAGAAGACGAGGCGATCAAGAAGGCGATCGCCGAAAATTCCGTCGGCATCATCGGCGTGCATGATCTCAGAACCCGCCGCGCCGGTTCGGCCGCCTTCATCGATTTCCACGTGGTCGTTCCCGCCCCGATGACGGTGCGGGAGGCGCATGATATTTGCGACCGCCTTGAAGATGCCATAAGGGACGTCATACCGGGTGCCAGCCTTGCCATTCACGTCGAGCCGGAAGGCGAAAAGGCGCATGGCGTCAAAGTGATCGTTTGAATAAGCAGGAGTTTTCCATGTCCGTGACGGATGTTTCCAGCCTGTCGCAGCTGGGCGCGAAGGTCGATACGCCCGAGAGCCCGGAAAAGGCCATTCTCGAAAAGGTGCCGAACGGCAATGCCGGTACCGATTACGTGGTGCGGTTCACAGCACCCGAATTCACCTCGCTTTGCCCGATGACCGGACAGCCGGATTTCGCCCATATCGTCATCGACTATATTGCCGGTGATTTTCTGGTGGAATCGAAGTCGCTGAAGCTGTTCCTGCAATCCTTCCGCAACCACGGCGCATTTCACGAGGATTGCTCGGTCTATATCGCCAGGCGGCTGGTGGAGCTGTTGCAGCCGAAATGGCTGCGCATCGGCGCTTACTGGTATCCGCGCGGCGGTATTCCGATTGACGTTTTCTGGCAGACCGGACCGGTGCCCGAGGGCGTGTGGTTGCCGGATCAGGGTGTGCCGACCTATCGCGGCCGCGGCTGATCCGGCTTTTCACGGTTGAGAACGTTCAGGCGAACGACCCGTCGTCGCCTTGATCGAAATCGTCATCGGCGCTGTCGTCGTAATCGGCCTGCTGGACATCGTTATTATTGTCCGGCTGGGCGGAACTGTCGCCGTAGTAGTTGTTGATGACGGTTTCTTCGACCGGTGCGTTGTTGCCCAGCGGATTGCCGCCGCCGAATGGCGAGCCAATGCCGAGCGACGATGCGTGGTTGCCGAAAATACCGCTCAGCGAATTGGCGAGCAGCATGCCGCCGGCAACACCTGCAGCAGCGCCGAGCGCACCTTGCAGGAAACCGCCGCCGGAGCGTCCGGCTGCTGCGGGTTGCTGGCTCCAGAGGCCACCGGGCTGCGGATCAGGTGCGCGGCCGGCTGGTGAGCCCCAAGGACCGGCTGTCTGGCCTGCCGTATCGTTGCGCCATGATGTCTGGGCCGGTGGCGAGACGGGCGCCGGAGCAAGTGATTGCTGTTGGCCGGTGCCGAAGATCGAACTCAGAAAACCACCCTGTGCGGAGGCTTGCGGGGCCGCATTCCCGCTTTCCAGCGCATGGATGCGGTCTTCAAGCTGTTGGATGTGTGCTGCTGCCGCTTCCAGACCCTTTTCCTGAACGATCACCGCCTGGGCGAGATAATAGGGGGCTGCGGGCTGATCGCGCACGGCATCTGCGATCAATATTTCCGCCTCGCGGTCGCGCGGGGTGGCGGATGCGGCCTTTGTCCTGTCGAACAGGGCCTTGAGAAGTTGGCTTTCTTCCGGTGACATATGATGCCTCCTTACCGTGAAGCGGAAATCAACGATAAGGAGGTAGGTCCAAATTCAGGCTTTTCAAAGCGGCCGAAACTTTAAATTTCGGTAATGATCGTCACCCGCCGAAGGCAAGCGAAAGGCCCGCTATCGCCGTCAGCGCGCCCGCGGTACGGCTTGCGGCCGGGCCGAAACGCGCAATGCGCAGGCCAAGCACGATTCCTGCGAGATGGAGGATCGCGGTTGCTATCATGAAGCCGATGCCGAATTGCAGGGCGCCGGCGCTGCCGAGTTCACCGCCATGGGCATGGCCGTGGAAAAGGGCAAAAGCGCCGACCACTGCCGCAGCGGCTGCCGTCGGAAGCTTTGCCGCAATCGTGACCAGCAGGCCGAGCCCGATGACGGAGGCCAGGATGGCAGGTTCAACGAACGGAAGGCCGATGCCATAAACGGCCATCAGGAAACCAATGGCCATGGTGCCGACGAAGGCGGCAGGCACGATCCACAGCGCCTTGCGGTCATTCTGCGCCATGGCGATCTGTGATGCCCAGAGGCCAACGGCAACCATTGCCAGGATATGATCCGCACCGAAGAAGGGGTGGGACACGCCGGCCATGAAGGAGCCGTGTTCTTCCGGGTTCAAATGGGCGAAAGCGGGCAGGGCGGTGGCGCCGAGCGCTGCGGCAGCAAGGCTTAGTCTTTTCAGCATGATTCCCTCTTTTGATTATCGTCGCCGGCAAGGGGATCTTGGGGTTCCCGCAATCGGCGGCACTGCAATGAGGACCTGACGATACCGCGAACCCGGAGAGGCTGTCCATGCGTCATCTGCCGGGGGTGCTGTTTATTGTTGGGGCGCAAACCTTGCCTTTTTTGCTCATTGCCTTACGTAACAAGTCGCACTATGTCCGAAGGGCATGCATGAATTACGCTGGAGAGCCGCTGATGAACGAAGACGAAGACGACAAGAGCAAGGAACTGCCGATCGGCAAGGAAACGGAAGCGAATCTTTTCAAGTCGCGTTCGATCTTCATCTATGGTGGCATCACGCAGGAACTGGCGCAGAAGGTCTGCACGCAGCTCGTGGCACTTGCCGCCGCCAGCGACGACGACATTCGCGTTTACGTCAATTCGCCGGGCGGCCATGTCGAATCGGGTGATTCGATCCATGACATGATCAAGTTCATCAAGCCGAAGGTTTATATCATCGGTACGGGCTGGGTCGCTTCCGCTGGCGCGCTGATCTATGTTTCGGTGCCGAAGGAACGTCGCCTTTGCCTGCCGAACACCCGCTTCCTGCTGCACCAGCCCTCCGGCGGCACGCGCGGCATGGCGTCCGACATCGAAATCCAGGCCCGCGAAATCATCAAGATGAACCAGCGCCTGATCAAGATCTTCGCCAAGGCCACCGGCCAGAGCGAAGAAAAGATCGCCAAGGACATCGATCGCGATTACTGGCTTGGCGCTGAAGAAGCCAAGGGCTACGGCCTCGTCGGCAAGATCGTCGAGAGCCAGTCGGAAGTTTAAGGTTTTGATTTTTGGTTGAGAAAGCCCGTGCCGGTGGAAACCGGCACGGGCTTTTTTCATTCAGGCCGGATGATACGTGCCGCTCCCGGTCATGTGTATTGAATGTTCGGCCGGCATCACTTCATCGTGTTGCAGGCCTTCATCATGTCGGCTTTTTTCATCTTGTTCATTTCCATGTCAGCCTTGTGCACGCAGTCCTTTTTGGATGCCATGGACATGTCGCTCTTTTTCATCGTCTGCGTCTTCATGGTGTCGTTATGCATTTTCGTCATATCGGTTTTCATACCGTCGGCATGGGCGATGCCTGCGAAAGAAAGAACAGACAGCATGGAAGCGGTGGCGATGGCGGTAAAAATGCGGGTCATGAAAAATCTCCTCTGGACGTCATTAAATGTCCGCCGGCGTTGCACCGGGGCTCACGATTGTCCATTCGGTCGGGATCCGTGTGTCGTTACACGCTCACGCGTTTGTGACATCATATTCGGGCGAGATTCTTTTCACGCCATTATGTAACAATATCCCGCCGATTGCGAATAACCCGACAGTGACGATGACAGGCAGCCTTTCGGAAGAGACATTAAAAATGCTGATGCTGCGTTCCCTCGATGGGGACGAGGGCGCTTACAGGCATTTGCTCCATGCCCTACGCAGGCTGCTGACAGCCTATTTCGACCGGCGCATGAGGGCTGCTTCACGGGGGGATGTGGAAGATCTCGTTCAGGAAACCCTGTTGTCGCTTCACGCCAAACGCGAGACCTATGATCGAGCAAGGCCGTTTACCGCCTGGTTCTTTTCGATAGCGCGCTACAAACTCATCGATCACTACAGGGGCAGGGGTGCGCGCCAGCTTTCGGAAGTGGAACTTGATGAGACGCTGGAAGCGGGATCGTCCGTCGATCAGGTCACGGCACGTATGGATGTGGAACGGTTGCTCGACGAGTTGCCAGAGCGGCAACGCGACCTCATTCGCAGGGTGAAACTCGAGGGGCAGTCAATTGCCGAAGCGGCCAAAAAATCCGGCCAGACCGAGCTTGCGGCGAGGGTAGGCATTCACAGGACGCTTAAAATGCTGGCGGCAAAGTTGCGAGGCGAAACGTGAGGAAGACGGAAGACATCATTGAACAACTGGCAAGCGGCCTCAAGCCCGTGCCTGCCTTGGCACTGGAGCGCCGGCTGGCGCTGGCCGTCCTGCCCGCGCTTGGCGTTTCGCTGTTGCTGATGCTTGCCACTCTCGGGCCGCGGGTCGACATGCACGACGCCTTGACCGAGCTGGGTTTCTGGATCAAGTCCGCTTATAACGCCCTGCTGGCCCTGACTGCGTTTTTCGCGGTTGGCCGCCTTACCCGTCCCGAGGGAAACAGCGGCTGCTTGTTCGTTTGGCTTGCGGTGATTTTCGTTGTGATGGCGGCGATAGCACTCGTCCAGCTGGGGTTTGCCTTTCCGGACAATTACAGGACGCTTGTTCTGGGGTCGTCCGCGCTGCATTGCCCGTTTTTGATCGTCGCTTTCGCGCTTCCGGTATTCCTGGCGAATTTTTCAGTTCTCAAACGCTCAGCCCCGGCTGATCCAGCCCTGGCAGGTTTTGTCGCGGGCATTGCGGCGGGTGCAGCCGGAGCCTGGGTGTATTCCTGGTTCTGCACCGAAAACGGCATGGCTTTCGTGCTGATCTGGTATTCGCTTGGCATTTTCCTCACCGGTCTGATCGGCGCTTTTGCCGGTTCGCGTTTTCTGCGCTGGTAAAAGGCGTACCTGTTAAGCCTGCGGGCATCTTGCCAGCGGTTGGGTTTTTTGATCTTCAAGGGAAACAGAAGATCCGGGAACCGCCATGTTGATGAAAGATTTTTCCGTACAGAGCCTGTTCATGGGGTGCCTGACCGCCTTTGTCGGCTTTGCCAGTTCTTTCGCCGTGGTGTTGCAGGGCCTGAAGGCTGTCGGTGCGACGGATTTCGAGGCAGCGTCAGGGCTGATGGCGCTTTCGGTTGCGATGGGGGTTTGCGCGATTGCGCTTTCAGTCGCGACGCGGATGCCCGTCAGCATCGCATGGTCGACACCCGGTGCAGCCTTGCTGGCGACCACGGGCGTGATCGAGGGCGGTTTTCCGGCCGCCGTGGGCGGGTTCATCATCTGCGCCATATTGATCATCATTGCCGGCCTGTTCCGGCCGCTCGGAAAGGCGGTGGCCTCCATTCCAGCGCCACTTGCCAACGCCATGCTCTCCGGGGTCATCATCGGCCTGTGTTTTGCGCCGATCAAGGCGATCGGCTTTAACCCGGCGCTCGGATTGCCGATCATTCTTGCCTGGATCGTGGTCGGAGCCTTTAAACGACTTTTTGCCGTGCCTGCAGCGCTTGCCGCTTTCGTGCTGGTGATGATCTTTGGTGTCGATATTCCGGCTGGGGCGCTTGACCGTGTGGCGCAATCGCTGATGCCTCCGATGGAGTGGGTAATGCCCGTCTTCAGCCTGCACGCCGTCATTTCCATCGCGCTGCCGCTCTTCATAGTCACCATGGCCTCGCAGAATATTCCCGGTATCGCAGTGCTGAAGGTCAATCATTACGATCCGCAGCCCGGACCGCTTTTCGCGGCGACCGGCTTCTTCTCACTGCTTTCCGCACCATTCGGCGGCCATGCGGTCAATCTTGCCGCGATTACGGCGGCGATGTGCGCTGGCGAGGACGCCCATCCTGATCCGAAACGGCGCTATTGGGCGGCGATCATCGGCGGTGTCGGCTACATCGTCTTCGGCCTGCTGGCGGGCGCGGTCACGGCTTTCGTGGCACTGGCGCCGCCCATCCTCATTCAGGCGGTGGCGGGGCTTGCACTGGTGGGCGCCTTTTCCGGCTCTGCCGTTGCGGCTTTCAAGGATCCGGAAACACGCGAGGCGGCGGCGATCACCTTCCTCATCACCGCCTCCGGCCTTTCCTTCGCCGGTGTCTCCGGTGCCTTCTGGGGGCTGATAGGCGGCGGGTTGATGATGGCGTTGACCGGTTTCGTAAAAGGATTGAAGAGACAATAGCCCTTGCATCCAAATATTTCGCCGATTATAAGCTTGCCCATGAGCAACAGCATCGCAACCATTTCCGGCATGAGCGCGCAGATTTCTGCGATTGCCTCTCCGTGCGGTGCACTCTCGCTTCTTAGCCTCGACCTTACACGCGGTTGCCGGGTCCAGTGAGGAGCGCCCGGCGGCCGAAAGCCCGCTGGCGCAAACGCTCCTCATCTCGAAATCTCATTTTATACTGGATTTAGGCCCTTGAGGGCCGCGCATCCGCCGATGGCTCGAGAAGCCGGCGGACTGCGCAAGGAGGAAGCGATATGGACGGCAAGATCACCAATATTTCCAAAGGCATGTCGGACGCGAACGTCAAGTATCGCCCTTACCCGACCATCAATATTCCTGACCGCACGTGGCCGGGCAAGACCATCACCAAGGCGCCGATCTGGTGTTCGGTGGACCTGCGTGACGGCAACCAGTCGCTGGTCAACCCCATGGGCCACGACCGCAAGGCCCGCATGTTCAAGCTGCTGCTCGAAATGGGCTTCAAGGAAATCGAGATCGGTTTCCCCTCCGCTTCGCAGACGGACTTCGATTTTGCCCGCTGGTGCGTGGAGCAGGGCAATGTGCCTGAGGATGTTTCCCTGCAGGTGCTGGTGCAGTGCCGGCCAGAACTGATCACCCGCACCTTCGAAGCGCTGGAAGGCGCCAACAAGCCGATCATCCACTTCTACAACTCCACCTCGGAATTGCAGCGCCGCGTGGTATTCGGCAAGGATGTACACGGCATCAAGCAGATTGCCGTCGATGCCGCCAAGATGATCACCGACATGGCGGCCAAGGCCGGCGGCGGTTTCCGCTTCGAATATTCTCCGGAAAGCTTTACCGGCACCGAGCTGGAAGTAGCGCTGGAGATTTGCAATGCCGTGGTCGAGGTGGTGAAGCCGACGGCGGATAACAAGCTGATCCTGAACTTGCCTTCCACAGTCGAAATGGCGACGCCGAACATCTATGCCGACCAGATCGAATGGATGTGCCGCAATATCGACAATCGCGAAAACGTCATCATTTCGCTGCATCCGCACAACGACCGCGGCACTGGCATCGCTGCGACGGAGCTGGCTCTGATGGCCGGTGCGGACCGCGTCGAGGGCACGCTGTTCGGCAATGGCGAGCGCACCGGCAATGTCGACGTCGTGACGCTGGCGCTGAACATGTATACGCAGGGCGTCGATCCGGAGCTGGATTGCCGCGATATTGAGCGCATCAAGGCGGTCTACGAATATTCGAACGAGATGACGATCCCCGAGCGCCACCCTTATGTCGGCGAACTGGTCTATACGGCGTTTTCCGGCTCGCATCAGGATGCGATCAACAAGGGTATGAAGGCGATCAAGGTTGCCAATCACCCGGTATGGGAAGTGCCCTATCTGCCGATCGATCCGAAGGATGTCGGCCGCTCCTACGAAGCGATCATCCGTATCAATTCGCAGTCCGGCAAGGGCGGAATCGCCTATATCCTCCAGCAGGATTACGGCATTAACCTGCCGCGCAACCTGCAGGTGGAGTTCCGCGAAGACATCCAGCGCATCACCGATGAAGAGGGCGTGGAACTGCCGGCCAAGCGCATCTACGAGCGCTTCATGGAGCGTTACGTGACGCAGCCAAATGCGCGCATCAAGTTCGTCGATCACCACACCTATCCGGCGGGCGATTTCAAGGGCGTGCGCATTGTCGCCGCGGAAATCACCGATAACGGTGAGGTTAAGCGCATCGAGGGTAAGGGCACTGGTCCTATCGACGGGTTCATTAATGCGCTGTCGGTCTATCTCGGCATCGATCTGTCGGTGAATGACTATTCCGAGCATTCGCTGCAACACGGGTCCAATGCTTCCGCCATTGCCTATGTTGAGATGGAGCATCCGGGCGGAAAATTGTTCGGCGCCGGGGTGAATACGAATATTGTTGGCGCTTCGCTGGAGGCGATTGTTTCGGCGGCCAATCGGGTGCTGGAAGAGCGAGCTAGGTAAGTTCGCTTTTTGGGAGGGGCTCACCCCCCTCTGCCCTGCCGGGCATCTCCCCCGAAAGGGGGAGATCGACCTGAGGCACGGTCTCGACCATCTCAACGTTCAGAATGAATTGACGAAAGAGCGTCTTGCCGATCTCCCCTTATGGGGGAGATGCCCGGCAGGGCAGAGGGGAGTGAGCCACAGACCCTAACCTCAACACTCCGGAGTCTATCCCCCCAGCCGCGAAAACCCCAACGGCCTACCATTCTCATAAAATACCCTGATATCTTCAAGCCCGATACCCGTTCCGGTATCGTTGAGGCTGTGGCGTTCGCAGGCGACGTTCCAGGCGCCGGGGCCACCGGAAATATGGAAGAGATTATAGGCCGCGCGCGGTTTTTCGCCGCCCGGTCCCTGGCTGGCGGAGGCGATGCCGACGACCGGGATGTGCTCTTGCCCGTGGTGAGTGTTCAGCCAGTATACGGTGTTCAAATGGGTGTGGCCATGCAGCACGAGCTCCGCGCCGCCAACGCCAAGCGCTGCCGCGAAACGGCGAATGCCGAACATGCGCTTGTGGGCAGCCGCCGCACCGCGGATCGGCGGGTGATGGATCATCACCACGCGGAACAGCCCCTGTTCACCGGCTTTTTTAAGAAGTTCCGCGGTTGCGCGTGCTTGACGGTTGCCGAAATAGCCGGTGGCCGAGAAGGGCGGTGTTGCAATCGAGGTGGAGCAGCCAATCAGTGCGACGGGACCGCGCACGCGCATATAGGGGAAAATCTTGCGGTCATCGTCCCATTCCGCGGGGTCGCCATCGCCGCGCACATAAGGATACCAGGCGCGCATGGCCTTGTCGTGCGCGCCGGAAACATAGGCGTCATGATTGCCGGGAACGACCGAGATCTTTTCAGGGTCGCCGACTTCTTCCAGCCAGTCGGCGGCGGCGCGAATTTCAATGCCTGTCGCAAGATTGACGAGATCGCCGGTAATAGCCAGATGATCCGGCGATTTGGCCTCGAGATCATCGAGCAGTTTTTCCAGCGTGTCGGTGAAAAGGTGCTTGCGGCGGTTGCGGTGCCAGTTGACGAAACCGGTGATACGCTTGGATGCAAGTTCCCGGAAAGTGAGTTTTGGCAATGGCCCGAGATGGACGTCTGAAATATGCGCAAGTTTGAACATGGCGGCAGAGATAACCTATGATATGCGGCACGTCCAATAAAAGCCTGCCGGCAGGGGGAAACCAGGGTGAATGACGAGAGAACCGAGCGGCAGGCACGTCCGTTCCACACGCGTATCCTTATCCGCCTGCTTCATTACGTTTTTCTGTTCACACGCGGTGCCACCCTCGGTGTGCGTGCGCTCTGCTTCGATGATGCGGGGCGGATTTTTCTGGTGCGGCATACCTATCTACCCGGCTGGTATCTGCCTGGCGGCGGGGTGGAACGCGGTGAAACGCTGCTGATGGCGCTCAACAAGGAAATCCGCGAGGAAGGCAATCTCGAGGCTGCGTCGACCCCCGAGCTTGTCCATGTCTACCTCAATCTGGAAGGCAGCAACCGCGATCATGTAGCGCTCTACCGGCTTCAGGTTACCCAGACCACGCCGAAAAAACCGGATCACGAAATCATCGAAAGCGGTTTTTTCGATCTCTCGGACCTGCCGGAAAATGTAACGCCCGCCACCCGCCGCCGCCTTGCCGAACTTTCCGGCAAAGCGGCGATCGCGGACTACTGGTAGCGGCGGCGTCTCTGCCGTCAGGCAATCGTCTCACGGCCATGGGCCATGGTCAGGTCCAGTTCCGGGCCAACGGGCACGATACCTGTCGGGTTGATGGTGAGGTGGCTGCGGTAATAATGTTCCTTGATGTGGCGGATATCGACTGTGTCCGGCACGCCTGGTGTCTGGTAGAGGTCGCGGAGGTAACCCGTGAGATGCGGGTAATCGTGAATGCGGCGGATGTTGCACTTGAAGTGGCCGACATAAACAGGGTCGAATCGCACCAGCGTGGTGAAGAGACGCCAGTCTGCTTCCGTCTGTTCTGCACCGAACAGGAAACGGCGGTCCTCCAGCCGGTCTTCCAGCATATCAAGCGTTTCAAACACCTTCACGGCATTTTGCTGATAAGCATCCTGGGTGGTGGCGAAACCGGCCTTGTAGACGCCGTTGTTGACGGTGTTATAGATAACGTCGTTCAGCGCATCGATGTCGGCGCGCAGTGCTTCGGGGTAATAATCCGCCGCCGATCCGGTGAGGTCGTTGAAAGCCACGTTGAACATGCGGATGATTTCGGCCGATTCATTGGAGACGATGGTGCCGCGTTCTTTGTCCCACAGTACCGGCACGGTCACCCGTCCCGAATAGTTGGCATCCGCTCTGGTATAGACCTGCCACAGTGTGGAAAAGCCGAAGAGGTGGTCCTCGGTTGCACCCGGAGTGCGTTCGCCTCCCGGTCTGAACTCCCAGCCGTTTTCCAGCATCAGCGGATCGACGACGGAGACGGAAATCAGGTCTTCCAGCTTTTTCAGCCTGCGGAAAATCAGGGTGCGATGCGCCCAGGGGCAGGCGAGCGACACATAGAGGTGGTAGCGATCCTTCTCGGCCTTGAAGCCACCTTCGCCGGAAGGTCCGGGCGCGCCATCCACCGTTACCCAGTTGCGAAATTGCGAGGCGCTGCGCTTGAAGTGCCCCTTGGTTTCCTTGGTGTCGTACCAGACGTCTTTCCATACGCCTTCCACCAGCATGCCCATGACGATCTCCTTGATTGTTTCCTTGACCGCAATCCTAACCGTTTAGCGCGGTGCCGAGAACCCGTAGCACATTGAACAATGCGTTTCCGGCCTCGCATGGGCTGAATGGGATAGTGCCGAGATTTGTTCTGGACGGGTGGGAATTTTCCTGATAATTGCGATTTTCACAAATCTGAGGAAATTGTAGATTATGATCGAAACACGGATGCTCCGACGACGCTGACGCTCCTGAACGCCTTTACCGGCGCAGCCGTCATCTATTGTCGCATCCGCATTTTGGAAGTTTCGGTCTCTTCATGTCCAAGCACGATCTTGTCTACCTCACCGAGGACGCGTCGCACGACGCCATCATCGAAATCATCAACGAAGAAGCATTCGGCCCCGGTCGGCACACCCGTGCCGCCGCGCGCATTCGCGAGCAGGGTCCGCATGACCGGTCGCTGTCCTTCGTCTGCGCCGATGATGGCGAGACGATCGCTTCGGTGCGCATGACGCCGGTTCTGGCCGGTGGGGTGCAGGGCCATATGCTTGGCCCGCTTGCCGTGCGGCCTTCGCACAAGAACATGGGCATCGGCCGTGAACTCGTCCGGATTGCTATCGCTGCCGCCCGGCGGAAGGGTTCGGAGGCCGTCATTCTGATCGGCGATCCGCCCTATTACATGCCGCTCGGTTTCGAAAAGGTCGCCTACGCGGCGCTTGATTTTCCAGGTCCGGTGGACCCGAACCGGGTGCTGGTCGTGCCTGTTGGTGACGACGTGCACCAGCGGCTGAAGGGCAAGATCGGCTGGCGTAAATGCGAGGCCGCCATGCCTGCCGCCCGGGCGGAAGACGACGGCTTCGAGGAGCCTCTTCGGGTTTACGGCTGACGGATTTCGTTACGTCGGATTTCCCGCCCCTCACCAGTTCGTCCTTTTTCCCTCATTCCTGTGACAGGCACAGAAATGAGGGATGGGTCGTTGAGTCGCCCATATTGGTACTGGCCGGTTATTTCGCCAAGACGACGGGATGGTGTTGAAACCATGCATCGTACTTCGCAAAATTCAATTCCGTTTCTTTCCTCTATGCGATAGCACTCGATAGTCGATTTCGGCACGGGGGCGAGCATATGACGGCAATCACCATGAACGATGCGCTGGAGCGCGCAGGTGCGGGCGCTTATCAGCGGCGGTTGATGGGTATTTTCGGCCTCGTCTGGGCAGCGGATGCCATGCAGGTGCTGGCGGTCGGCTTCACCGCCGCCTCGATTGCCCTAACGTTTGGCCTGACTGTTCCGCAGGCCCTGCAAACCGGAACGGCCTTCTTCTTTGGCATGCTTTTAGGTGCTGCCGGTTTCGGGCGTCTGGCGGACCGTTACGGTCGCCGCCGTGTGTTGATCGTCACCGTGGCCTGTGATGCCGTGTTCGGTGTGCTTTCCGTCTTTGCGCCGAACTTTGCCATTCTTCTTGTCCTACGCTTTTTAACGGGTGCGGCTGTCGGCGGCACCCTGCCGGTGGATTATGCGATGATGGCGGAATTCCTGCCCGCAAAGAACCGGGGCCGTTGGCTGGTCATGCTGGAAGGCTTCTGGGCCATCGGAACCCTGATTGTGGCGCTTGCAGCGTGGGGCGCAAGCCTTGCCGGTGTTGCCGATGCCTGGCGTTATATTTTCGCGGTTACGGCTTTCCCAGCCGTTGTGGGTCTGGGTTTACGGTTCATGGTGCCCGAATCGCCGCTTTACCTCGTGCGGAGAGGCCGATCGGACGAAGCCAAGGTCATCGTCAACCGCATGCTGGTGGTAAACGGCCGCGCGCCACTTGATGCCGGGACAGGGCTTTTTCAGCCGGAGGTCTCGAAAGGGCAGGGGATATTTTCGCCGGCGCTCAGACAGCGCAGCATCATGATCCTTGCCATCTGGTTCCTTGTTTCCGTTTCCTATTACGGTGTCTTCACCTGGATGCCGGCAAAACTGGCGGGAGACGGTTTTGGCTTCGTGCGCGGTTATGGTTTCCTCGTGCTGGTGGCACTGGCGCAGATACCCGGCTATGCGCTTGCCGCCTATGGGGTTGAAAAATGGGGCCGCAAGCCGACGCTGATCGGTTTCTGCCTGCTGTCCGCCCTCGGTTGCCTGCTCTTCACGCTCGCTACAGGCGGCGCAATGATCGCCACTTCGCTTCTGATCATGAGCTTTGCGCTGCTCGGCACCTGGGGCGCGCTTTATGCCTTCACTCCCGAATTGTACCCGACGGAATCGCGTGCGACCGGCATGGGGGCTGCGGGCGCCATGGCGAGGCTAGGCGGCCTTCTTGCGCCATCGTTGCTGGGCTATGCCATCGCGCAGGGCTTCGGTTTCGCAATCGGCATTTTCGCAGGGCTGCTTGTGCTGGCTGCGATTGCTGCAACGATGATCAATGCGGAAACGCGGCGGGTGGCGCTGACATAGGGCATGTTTGCGTGGCCGACGGGGACTGTCCCTTTCGGGTCAGGCCATTCAGCCTGGAGCGCGTCCGGTTCGAACGGAAGTGTTGGACGTGCTCTAGCTCTTTGTTTTTACGCATTTTCCTGATGTGAAGCCGATACGCACATTTACTGCAAATGCTCTAGAAGCGTTTCTCGAGCCACGTGATCGACTGGTCGCCGGAAAGCGGTGCGAGCGAGCCGATCTTGGTGAAGCCGTAGCGTTCATAGAGCCTCAAGGCATCCGGGTTCATCGTGTCGATATAGGCGCCGATGCAGCCGCGCTTTTTGGCTTCTTCCTCCGCCATCGCCAGCAGCTTCGGGCCAGTGCCCTGACCGCGCAGGATTTCCGGCACGAAGAGAAGCTGCACATAAAGCCAGCCGCGGCCGGTATAGCCGACAAGACCGCCGGTGACGGTGTTCTCATCGTCGCGGATGGTGATGATGAGTTCGCGTTTGTCGCTTTCGCCAAAACGGGCGAGATTATAGGCCACCAGGGGATCCCGGATGGCCTTTTCGGCTTCTGCATCCGCGATATCGCTCAAAACGAAATTCATGATTATCTTTCCCGGGTCGCAGAGCAGCGGCCGTTTCTCGTTTCCACTGCGAGACGTGAAAGCGCCTGAGCTTCCACCGGAAAGTTCCTACCGGCCCTCACGCCACCAGAGCGCGGAGAAGGCAAGGAGCAGGGCGGTAAGCCCTGCAAAACCGGCAAACAGCGGAAGGGTGTTGACACCTTTGAGCACCGTCTCGTCGGTCATGCGTATCAGCATGCGATCCTCATCGGCAACCCTGATATCGCCCCTGACAGGCAGGATATCGGGCAGCGCCACGCGGCCCGAATTGTCGGCGACACGGTGCACGCTGCCCTTGGTGGCGTCAGCCAAGGGCTTCAGCGTTTCGGTTGTCGAAATCATTGCCTTGAATTCCGGCGCATCCACCGCGCCGACATGGACGAGCGTGGTGAAATCGCCGTTCTTGATTTCGAACAGGCCGGTTTCGTCCATGCGACGCTCGATCTTGTAGAGACCGGGCTCGGTATTGTTGAAGGCCATATTTTCGGTTTTGCCCGAGGGGAAATGCACGCTTGCCTGACCGGGGTCGTCGCCGATGGTCTGGCGGGTAATTTGCAATGTGCGACCGTTGGCGCGTGCCGTCAGCGCCTCTTCCTCAAGCTCCGGTTCCTTCATCAGCCAGTGGGCGATGCGACGGTAAAGCGCCACGTGCGGGCCGCCGCCTTCGTAGCCACGCGCCCAAAGCCAGCCCTGATCGGAAAGCAGCATGGCGACACGGCCTTCACCCTGGCGGTTCAGCACCAGCAGCGGGTCCTGCCCGTCACCCAGCATCACGGTCTGGCCCTGCGGCGGCTCAACGCTGACGGTGCGGAACCAGCGGCCCCAATGTGGCGGCTCATCGGCTGACCCTTCCAGCCCGCGGGTAACTGGGTGTTTCTTGCCCGCTTCCGAGAGGCGGGGATAAAAGGCGGACTGATGCACCTGGCCTGTCGGCTGGGCCGGCAGCACGGATGCGAGCGGTGTCATGGCGATCGAATCCTGACCGGCATGTTCCGGGCCGGCTGCGATCAATAGCGCGCCGCCCTTTTCGACATATTGCGCGATGTAATCGTAATAGAGGATCGGCAGCACGCCGCGATGCTGGTAGCGGTCAAAGATGATGAGGTCGAAATCCTCGATCTTTTCCACGAACAATTCGCGTGTGGGGAAGGCGATCAGCGACAGTTCGTTGATCGGCGTGCCGTCCTGCTTTTCCGGCGGGCGCAGAATGGTGAAATGCACCAGATCAACCGAGGCGTCGGATTTCAGGAGGTTGCGCCAGGCGCGCTCGCCGGCATGCGGCTCGCCGGAGACCAGCAGCACGCGCAGGTTCTGGCGGATACCTTCGATCAGGTGAACCGCACGGTTGTTCGCGGCCGTCACTTCGCCGGGAAGCTCGGCGACGGAAAATTCCATGACATTGTTGCCGCCGCGCGGAACCTTGAAGGTGAAGGGTGTCGGCTGGCCGGGTGTGGCCTGCAAGGTGGCGATTTCTTCGCCGTTCATCTTCACGGTGACTTCCGCCGAACCACCGCCTGCGGCTGCACGGCCATCATCGAAGACGCGCAGCGTCAGCTGCTGCTCCTCATTGACGATGCCGAAGCGCGGCGCGCGGACGATCTCGATGCGGCGGTCGAATTCATCGGCCTTGCCGGTGATCAGGCCGTGAACGGGGGCGCGGAAACCAAGCGCCTGTTCGGCATTGGGCAGAGCATTCGGAATATCGTGAATCTGGCCATCGCTGAGGAAAATCGCACCGCCGACGCGGGAGGGCGAAACATCGGAGACGGCGGAGGAGAGGGCCGAGAAAAGCTGCGTCGAAGGTGAATCGCTCTCGCCATCATCACGCACTTCCACAATGCGCGGTTCGATGCGCGGGAAGCGGGACAGACGGTCTTTCAGCGCGGCGAGCGCCGTATCCGTCATCTGCGGTCGGTCCTGCACGTCCTGGCTCTGTGATCGATCGATGATAACGGGGACGATCGTGGAGAGAGGCTCGCGTTCCTCCTGCGTCAAAAGCGGATTGGCGATGGCGGCAAGCAGGGCGGTAAGCGCCAGCCCGCGCAGCCATGCGCCGCGCACGCCGCGCCACAGGCCGATGAAGGAGAGAACAAGAGCGGCGACGGCCAGAACGGCAATCACGATCCACGGCAGGAAGGGGGCGAATGTCAATGTCATGTCACTGCCCCAATCGTTCGAGAAGTGCGGGAACGTGGACCTGATCGGCCTTGTAGTTGCCGGTCAGCATATACATCATGATGTTGACGCCAGAGCGAAACGCATGTTCGCGCTGCAACTCGTCCGGCGGCACAGTGGGCAGAACAGGTGCGCCCTGCGCATCGACGGCCCATGCGCCGGCAAAATCATTGCCTGTTATCATGATCGGCGTCACGCCGTCGCCGGAGGAGGAGAGGCCGGATGTCGTCTTTGCCGCCCCCTGGCGCGATTCCACCCAGAGCGGCGAGCCGTTGTAACGGCCGGGGAAATTGGTGAGCAGGTAGAAAGACCGCGTCAGGACGTGGTCTTCCGGCACGGGCTCCAGCGGCGGAATATCGATATTGGCGAGGATCGCCTGCAAACGTTCGCCGTTGGGGCTGGTCGCGCCGGTGTCGAGCGACGAAAACTGGTCGCGCGTGTCGAACAGAACGGTGCCACCGGCGCGCATATAGGCATCGATGCGCGATATGGCGGCGCTTGAAGGCATGGGGGCGGAGGCCGACACCGGCCAGTAGATGATCGGGTAAAACGACAATTCATCCTTGGATATATCGAGGCCGACCGGCTGGCCGGGCTCCAGCGTCGTGCGCCAGGTCAGGAATTCGCTCAATCCCTGCAAACCCTGTTCGGAAATGCGGTCGACATCGTCCTCGCCGGTGCGGACATAGGCGAGATGCGTCGTGTCCAGCCGCTCGAAAATCTGCTCGTCACCGGGTTTGGGGTCGTCGGCGCGCGCATCGCTCGAGGACATGGCTGCAAAAGCGCCAAGCGCCAGAAGCACGGTGGCAGCCGTGGCGCTGCGGGCTTTCGGCAGGCGTGCGAAGGCGCCGTTCATGAAAAGCACGATGAGACTGTCGGCAATCAACATCAGGAAGGCGGCGATGAACAAGGCCGGGCGCAGCGATTTCGCCGTTTCGCCGATCAGTGCTTCGCTGGTGGTGTTGACACCGGCGACCGAGGTATCGAGCGGGCGAAGCGTGGCGCCAGCCGGCAGAAGATTGAGAGCCACGAAACCATCCTCTGTGCCATAAAGGCCGGGGGGATTGTCGAAACCGGTGCGGGGAGCCTGACCGGGGCGCATTTCCAGCGGTCGGGCGGAGCCGACATCGGCTGACAAAGCACCTTCGGCCGTCAGTAGCCGGAAGGGCGGCAATGCTGCGGCCGGAGCATTCGCGGAGGTGGAAGCACCGCCTGCCTTGGACAATTGCACGATACGGCGCAACATATCGACGAAGTGGCCTGATATCGGCAGGTCGGACCAGCTTGCCTCGGCGCTGACATGGAACAGCACGATGCGGCCCGCCTCGACATTGCGGGTGGTGACGAGTGGCGTGCCGTCGGCAAGGCTCGCCCAGGTGCGCTCGGCAAGGTCGGGTGTCGGTTCGGCCAGAACCTGCCGTTTGACGAGTACGCCATCAGCCTTCGGCATTCCGGCAAAGGCGCCGAAATTCGGGAAATCGGCAAGCGGCTGTGGCTCGGCCCATGAGAGCGCGCCGCCAAGCGCGCGTTCACCCTGCCGCAAGGTCACCGGCACCAGGGGATCGTCGGCGGGGGCTGCGGCAAGGCGCGGTCCGGCAAAACGGATCAGCGTGCCGCCACCGGCAAGCCAGCGCTGCATCGGCTCATAGGTTTCCTGCGGCAGACGTCCGATATCGGCCATGACGATGACGGAAGGATTGGATTGCAGGATTTCCGGGATCGCCTGCGCAAGATCTGCCTGTCGTTGCGGGATGAGATCGACAAAAGGTTGAAGGGCTCGGCTGATGTAATAAAGCGGCTGCAGCAGCGGCTGGAAATCATTGCCGGTTTCACCGGCCAGCAGCGCCACGCGGCGGCGGCGGAAACCGTCATCCAGAAGATGCACCGCGCCCGCCGTCGAAACTGCCTCGATGGAGAGGCGGGCGAAGTCGTTGCGCAATTCGAAAGGCGCTTCCACCGTCGCCGTCGTTTCCGCTTCGCCGGGGGCGAAACTGGCGGTGCCAGTGGCAAGGATGCGGCCCTGGCTGTCCTGCGCATTGACGGTCAACCGGCTGGGGGAGGCTGTGTCGAGCCGCGATAGCGTGACGCTCATCGCATCGGCATTGTTGGTGGCGCCGGTAATGGCGGCGATGGATTTCCCGTCACCCGTGACGATGCGGAATTCGGCAGCTGAGAGGCTGGCCAGCGTTTTAAGCGCGCTTTCATCCTGCGCGGTGGCCACGCCGTCGGCAATATAGGCGAGCGTGCCGGGGGAGGTGCCGTTCAGCGCCTCGGTAATGGCTTCCGCCGTGCGCACGCGGTCGGGCGCAAGCGGCTTCGGCTTGGCGGCGGCAAGCTTGTCCAGCGCCACCGCCGTGGTTGCCGGCACGGCGTCATGTTCGGCATCTGCGGTGAAGCTGATGGAAACGGGGCGATCGGCCCTTTCCGCATCGCCGATCAGGGCCTGAGCGGTTTCGACGCGTCTCTGCCAATCGGTTGCGGAGGCCCAGCTATTGTCGACCACAAGCACCAGGGGACCGGTGCCTGCAATGCTGTTGTTGCGCGGGTTCACCACCGGATCGGCCAGCGCGAAAATCACGGCGGCGGCGAGCGCGATGCGCAGCAATGTCAGCCACCACGGGCTTTTCGAGGGCGTTTCCTCGCGCTTCAGCACGGTGGCCAGAATTTTCAGCGGCGGAAAAACTTCCGCCTTGGGGCGCGGCGGGGTGAGCCGCAGCAGCCACCAGATGGCTGGCAGTGCCAGAAGGCCGAAGAGAATATAAGGGCTGGTGAAGACGAAGGGCAATGCGCTCATCGGTTGCCACCGCCTTGCGCGGGCGCGCCGGACAAATACATGTGTACGGCCACGAGCGCCTCGGAGGCGAGATGATCGGTGCGGTGAAACACGAAATTCCAGCCTAGACGGCGCAGCGACGAAGACAGCGCCTCTCGGCGGGCGAGATAGGCGCGGGTATAATCCTCGCGAATGGTTTCCGCGCGGCCGGAGACGAGTTTTTCACCGGTTTCCGGGTCGGTAAATTCGGTGCGGCCCGAATAGGGGAAGGTTTCTTCGGCCGGATCGGCGATTTCCACCACATGGCCGCGCAGACCGCGACGCGCCAGGGGCGAAATCCGCTCCATCACATTTTTCGCATCATCGAGAAAATCACCGATGAGGACGATATCGCTTGCACCGCGGATCATGCCCGTTTCCGGCATGCCTGTGGTGAGCGGCGCGTGCATGATGGCGGCAGCCAGACGTTCGGCGGCGTTTCTGGCCGAGATGGGCTCCATGATACCGGGACAACCTATGCGCTCGCCCGAGCGCGCGAGGATTTCCGCCAGCGCCAGCATCAGCACCAATGCGCGGCTTTCCTTGGAGACGGAGCCGAGGGTGGATTTGAACATCATCGACGGCGACATGTCGGCCCACAGCCAGATGGTGTGAGCGGCTTCCCATTCGCGATCGCGCACATAGGTGTGGTCGTCGCGGGCCGAGCGTCGCCAGTCGATGCGCGACAGGCTCTCGCCTTCGGCATAGGGGCGGAACTGCCAGAAATTCTCGCCGATGCCGCGCTTGCGGCGGCCGTGCCAGCCGGCGGTGACGGTATTGGCGATGCGCTTTGCCTCGACCATGCAGTCCGGCACCAGTGCGGCACGCTGGCGCGCGCGCGCCAGGACTTCGCTACCCGGTGTCTTATCTACGATCTGGCCGATGGATGCCACAGGCACTCCTTTCGAGAAAGCTTAGGCAGATGTCAGAGCGGCGGGCCGCTCCGAGTTTTTGTCGAGCATCGGATTTTCCGAAAACAGCGTCACACTTTTCGGTCCGATGCCTTAGTTCTTCGCCTGCTCCACAAGGGCTGCGATGACATCGCGCACCGACATGCCTTCGGCGCGGGCGGCGAATGTCAGCGCCATGCGGTGCTCCAGCACCGGTTCGGCCAGCGCGTAGACATCGTCCAGCGACGGCGCGAGCCTGCCTTCGTAAAGCGCACGGGCGCGTGCCGTCAGCATCAGGGACTGGCCGGCGCGGGGACCCGGGCCCCAGACAACGTGTTTGTCGGTCAATTTGTTGCCGTGGCCGGGGCGTGCGGAGCGGACAAGCGAAAGGATCGCGTCCACCACCTTGTCGCTGACCGGCATCTGGCGGATGAGCGCCTGGATTTCCATCATGCGTTCGGCGTCGATAACCTTGCGTGCCTCGCCAGACGCGGTGCCCGTCGTGTCGAGCAATATCTGGCGTTCGGCGGCAAGCTCGGGATAGCCGACATCCACCTGCAGCAGGAAGCGGTCGAGCTGCGCTTCAGGCAGTGGATAGGTGCCTTCCTGTTCCAGTGGGTTCTGGGTTGCGAGAACGTGGAAGGGTTTCGGCAGGTCGTAACGCTGGCCGGCCATGGTGATGTGATATTCCTGCATGGACTGCAGCAGCGCGGACTGCGTGCGCGGGCTGGCGCGGTTGATTTCATCCGCCATCAGCAATTGCGCGAAAACCGGACCTTTTATGAAGCGGAAGGAACGCCGCCCGTTTTCATCCTGATCCATGACTTCGGAGCCGAGAATATCCGACGGCATGAGGTCCGGCGTGAACTGAATGCGGTTGGCATCAAGCCCGAGAACCGTTCCGAGCGTGGTGACGAGCTTGGTCTTGGCAAGGCCGGGAACACCGACGAGCAACGCGTGGCCGCCCGAGAGTATGGCGAGAAGCGTGTTCTGCACCACTTTTTCCTGGCCGAAGATGACCTTGGATACCTCCGCGCGGATCGCGGCAATATCCGAAAGCGCCTTTTCGGCCGAGGCGACGATGGCTTTTTCGTCGAGGGTTTCGCCGGTATTCATCACGCCCATGTCGCTCTCCTCATACCTTTGCCGCCGACCCATTCCTGCCCCGATCCTGATGGCCACTGGCCGGGGCGGATTTCGCGCTGCAACTAGCTTATTGCTCTCTTGGCCGCTGACAAGCGCCATTCGAATGACTATGTCGTGACTTAGTATTTCCTTATCGGCAAAGCGAGACTCGAATATGGCAGCGGAGACGATAAATTCGGCAAGCGATGCAGCAGGGCTGGCGGCGATGATTTCCCGCGCCGCCGAGCAGACCGGCGACGCCAAACGTGGACCTGCCCCGGTGGACCGCTGGAATCCCCCCTTTTGCGGCGATCTCGACATGGAAATCCGCGCAGACGGCACCTGGTTCTATATGGGTACGCCCATTGGCCGGGCGCCGCTGGTGCGGCTGTTTTCCACGGTCCTGCGCAAGGACAACGACGGCAAGACCTATCTTGTAACTCCTGTGGAAAAAGTCGGCATCCGCGTGGTGGATGCGCCTTTCGTGGCCGTCGAGATGAAGGTGACGGCGGGCGAGAAGGATGGCGGACCGCTTTTGACCTTCCGCACCAATGTCGGCGATGTGGTGGAGGCCGGGCCGGAGCATCCGCTACGCTTTACGATTTTCGGAGAAAACCGCGAATTGAAGCCCTATATTCTGGTGCGTGGCAGGCTGGAGGCGCTCGTCTCGCGGGCGGTGATGTATGATCTCGTGGCACTCGGCGAGGTGATTGACGTGGACGGCGTCGAGATGTTTGCCGTGCGCTCGGGCGGGGTGGTCTTTCCCGTGATGCCCGCCAATGAACTGGAACGGCTTTCGCAATGACGATGACGACGACGCGCCTTGAAACTTTTACCGCCGCCGATTTCCGCCGCCGGGTGCTGGAGGAAGGCGAGGGCGTGGCGGAACGCGAGAATGGCGATCATCTGCTCAATCCGGGCGTGGTGCTTTCGGGAAACGGCATAAGGCTGAAGGACGCCGCCGTGCTGGTGCCTGTCATCGACGACGGCAACGAAGCGCGGGTGGTCTTCACCCAGCGGACAGCAACCCTGCGCAAACATTCCGGACAGATTTCCTTTCCGGGTGGCGGCATCGATGCCGGGGACCGCACGCCGGAAGAGGCGGCCCTGCGCGAGACGGAAGAGGAGATCGGCCTCTCGCGATCTTTCGTGGAAACGGTCGGGCGTCTGCCGGATTATATTTCCGGTACCGGTTTTCGCATCAAGCCGGTGCTGTCGGTCGTTCGTCGCGGCTTTGACCTGACGCTCAATCCCACGGAAGTGGATGAGGTTTTCGAGGTGCCGCTGTCCTTTTTGATGGACCCGGCCAATCACGGGCGCGGCAGCCGCATCTTTCAGGGGAAGGAGCGGTTTTTCTACGAAATGCCCTATGGCGAGCGCTACATTTGGGGCATTACGGCGGGCATCGTGCGGACGATTTACGAGAGGTTTTATTCATGAGCAGCCTTGCCGGGCGGGACTGGTTCGAAAAGCCGGCGCTGAAGCGCATCTTCGCGCTGTTGAACGCCGATGGCGGCGAGGTGCGGATCGTCGGCGGCGCCGTTCGCAATGCGCTGATGGAACAACCGGTCGTCGATGTCGACCTGGCGACGACGCTTACCCCCGATGTGGTGGTTGAGCGCGCCAAGGCGGCGGGCATCAAGGCGGTACCGACCGGCATAGAACACGGTACGGTGACGCTGGTGATCGACGGCGAGGGTTTTGAGGTGACGACGCTGCGCCGCGATGTCGAGACAAATGGCCGCCATGCGCAGGTTGCCTTCGGCACTGACTGGCAGACCGATGCCGAGCGTCGCGATCTCACCATCAACGCGCTTTACGCCGACGAGAAGGGGGAGATCATCGACCTCATCGATGGCCTTCCCGACATTGAAACCGGCACGGTGCGCTTCATCGGCGATGCCGCGATGCGGATTTCGGAAGATTATCTTCGGATCCTTCGGTTCTTCCGTTTTTTTGCCCATTATGGTTCCGGTCGTCCCGATGCCGATGGCTTGCGCGCCAGTGCGCGCGCCAAGGACAAGCTTGGGACGCTTTCGGCCGAGCGGGTGTGGAGCGAGCTGAAAAAGCTGCTTTCCGCACGCGATCCCTCCCGCGCCTTGCTGTGGATGCGGCAATCCGGCGTGTTGGCGGAAATTCTTCCCGAAACGGAAAAATGGGGTATCGACGCCATTCACGGGCTGGTGGCAACCGAACAGGCGCTTGGCTGGACAGTTGACCCGATGCTGCGGCTCGCTGCCATAGTGCCGCCCGACAGGGAGAGGCTAACGGCGCTTGCTGCGCGGCTGCGGCTGTCGAAGGCTGAAGCTGCATATCTTGCCCACTGGGCTTCTGCGCCGGTAGTCGATCCGGAGATGAAAGAGACGGCGCTCGACCGGCTGCTTTACCGGCAGGGCGTTGACGGTGTGAAGACGCGGCTGAAACTGGCGCTTGCCTCGGCCCGCGCCGACCTTACGGGCGGTGAGGCGGCGATGCAGAAAGTCGCGCGGCTTTCGACGCTACTGACGAGAGCGAACAAGTTCCACAAGCCCGGCTTTCCGCTGAGCGGCGCTGATGTGATGGCCGCGGGCGTGGAGTCCGGTCCGAAGGTAGGCGAGGTGCTGAAAAGCCTCGAAGAAAAGTGGATCGACGTCAATTTCTCGCTAGACCGGGCAGCGCTGACCGCCCGGCTGAAGGATATGCTGGAGAATTGAGATCGCAGCGGCGGAGGCGTTGCGGCTCAGGCCGCATTTGCCTCGTCGCGGATGCGGGATTTGATGTTTTCGATCATGTTTTCGCGGATGATGGTTTCGCCGTGGGCCGATCGCATATGTTCCACGGCGCGGCGCACAACTTCCGCGTCGTCATCCGCGCGGGTGTGCCAGGCACAGCCTGGCACGAGCGTTCCACATTCAAACAGTCTCATGGTCTTGCCTCCCTGTTTTAGACAGAGGGACAGCCTGCAAATGCCTGCTGTCCCTCTGACAAGAAACGAACGGTCGCCGCTAATGTTCCAGGGCGGCGTCCGCTGACCCTGTTCAGGCCCTATTCGGGCATCGCCCAGCACTGGAAAACAGAGGATGTGCCGGCTGCCGGGATTTTTGTACGAGGCATTTCGTCATTGTCGGCCCGCGTCACCGTTTTTCCGGCAAGCGTGCGTTTTACCTGTTCGACATAAAAGGAATGCGGCAGTTCGCGATCGCCGGTGGCACGCATTTCCGCTGCCAGGCGGTCGATCAAATCAGGGGTATCAATGGAATGCGAGGCTCCCTCAGCGGAAGCGGAAATAGGCATGCTGTTCGAAGTAATCATGACGATAGCTCCTCCAGTACGTCTGCACGCAGGAGATTATCATTGCCTTTATTTTTCCATAAGTCCTAATTTGCGCGATTTGCGCCCAAATTCCTGACGGGCGTCAAATTTACGTGAGTATTTCAGGGCCAGCGGACCACGGGCGGCAGGGAAGACAGAATCGATTCGACATTGCCGCCGGTCTTGAGACCGAAGATCGTGCCGCGGTCGTAAAGCAGGTTGAATTCCACATAGCGGCCACGGCGAATGAGCTGCTCGTCGCGGTCCTCTTCGGTCCAGGGCTGGTTGAAATTGGACCGCACGATTTTTGGGTAGACCAGGTTGAAGGCGCGGCCGACATCCTGCACGAAGGCGAAATTGGCGTCCCAGCCGCCCTTTTCCTCTTCCGGGTGCAGCCAGTCGAAAAAGATGCCGCCGGTGCCGCGCGGTTCGTTGCGGTGCTTGAGGAAGAAGTACTCGTCGCACCACGACTTGTAGCGCGGATAGTCGGCCACGGGATGGCGGTTACAGGTGATCTCGAAGCCGCGGTGGAAAAGCTGGGTGTCCGGGTCCTGTTCCGTCCGCCGGCGTCCAAGCACGGGCGTCAGGTCCGCGCCGCCGCCGAACCAGTGGCTGGTGGTGACGACCATGCGGGTGTTCATATGAACAGCCGGCACATTGGGATTGACCGGATGGGCGATCAGCGAAATGCCGGAGGCCCAGAAACTGGGGTCTTCTTCCGCGCCCGGTATCTGCTGGCGGAATTCCGGCGAAAACTCACCATAGACGGTGGAGGTGTGGACGCCGACCTTTTCGAAGACGCGGCCCTCCATCATAGACATCTTACCGCCGCCGCCCTCGCCATTGTCGCGCAGCCAGTCCTTCTGCACGAAGCGTCCCGGTTCCTGATCGGCGAGCGGGCCGCTCAGCTCGTCTTCAAGGGTTTCGAAGGAGGCAACGATGGTGTCGCGCAGATGCTGGAACCAGGCCTGGGCGGCGGCCTTCTTGTCTTCTATGTCCTCGGGCAAGCCCTTCGGCAAAGATGGCCGTTCCATGCATGTTCTCCTTTGGTGAAGTCGATTCCCTGTCGCATCTAGCAGGTGCTGGCCTTGCGCACAAATTCGACTCGCCAAGTTCACATGCGGGCACTATCTTTAGCGATGTAGGTGCCAGAGGTGAATATCATGACGAAATTTGCCGGACCGCCGCCCCTGGACGGGCTGAAGCGCAGGATCGCCAATCACCGCAAGGCGCGTGAAAGTGACGGCGGCGACCCGATGCGCAACGGCATGTTCGTGCGGCAGACCTTTTGTCTCGAGCGTGAAGAAGCCCGTGCCAAGGCGCGCGAGTGGTTCGACAGCTTTCCGAAAGCCGCCTATTGGACCGAAGTGGAAAGCTGGCGGCAGCTGGAAGGCGACCGCATCGAATTCACCATGCGGCGGCTTCCTTCGGCAGACTAAGCTTTAAGCGCGGGGTTCGGCGTAACGCAGGCGGCTTTCGATCAGCACGCCGCTTTCATCCAGAATGGGATGGGCCACAGACACGATATGGGCGTTTATGCGCTTCAGGTCGCGCAGCATGTCGAGATGCAGTGAACTCGTCTGCATGCTTTCCGTCAGCCCATCGCGCAGCCGCTCCAGATGGCGGTTGGACGACTGTTTTTCGAGGCGGCGTATATCCACCTTGCTTTCCATCAGCCGGCGGGCGAGATCGAAATCGCCGGTCACCAGAATGCTCTGGGCGGCCCGCAGATTTTCGATTGTCATATCGAACAGCGTCTTCAGCTCCTCATAACCGTCGTCGGAAAATTTGAAGCTGTTCAGCACCTTCTTGCGGATCTGCTCGCAAATGCCTTTTTCGATGATGTCGCCGATATGTTCGAGATTGATCGCGTAGTCGATGATGGCGATCGAACGGCGCGCTTCGTCGTCTGCAAGCCCTTTGCGCCCCAGTTGGGAAAGATAGACCTTCACCTCCTGCTGACGGCGATCGACCTTCTTCTCGAGCAGGGACACTTCCTGAAGGGGTGCCAGATCATTATGCTTGAATGCGTTTTCGGCGCGGATCAGCATGCGCTCGATAGCATCGCCGACGCTCAAAACCTCACGCGTGGCATTGGCGAGCGCCACAACAGGCGTATCCAGCGCCTGCTGATCGAGGAAATTCGGGCCATCTTCGGCTTTCGGATCGCCCGGCACCAGCTTTGCCATCAGGTCGGATATGAGGGCTGAGAACGGCCAGGCAACCGCTGCCAGAATGACATTGAAGATGAGATGCGCATCAACAGGCAATTTGGCCGGCGAAAGCGGCAATTGCTGCAAAAGCGTTGCGCCATAGGATGCGAGCGGCATGGCGATGAGGCAGCCGATGGTGCGCACCACAAGGTTGCCGATGGTGATGCGCCTCGCCGAGGCCGGGCCGGAGAGCGTGGCGATGACCGGCGGAATGGCGCCGCCGAGATTGGCACCGAGAATGAGAACGATGATGAGACCGGCGGACAGCGTGCCGGTAGCAGCAAGCGACAGGATAAGCACCACGACCGCGAGGCTGGAGGAGGAGACGAAGGCCAGCACGGCGGAGAAGATCAACGCGACGGGCCATGCGCCATCAAGCAGGCCGATGAAGACGCCAAGGGCTGGCGACGCACGCATCGGTTCGGTCGCGCCGCTCAACAGATGCAGCGACAGAAGCATCAGGCCGATGCCGATGACCGCGGTTCCGCCACCTTGTCGGGCGTTGGAGCTACCCTTTTTGAGCACGATACCGGAAAGGATCAGCAGCGGCGACAGCCACTCCACACCGGCCGCGACAATCCAGGCGGTGACGGCGGTGCCGACATTGGCGCCGAGCAGCACGACCTGCGCCATGCGCGGCTTGATGAGATCGCGTTCTGCGAAGGAGGCGACGGTAAGCGCGGTTGCCGTCGAGCTTTGCAGCGCGACAGTGGCGAAAAAGCCGGAAAAGAAGGAACGCGGGCCGCTCTGGGTGCCCGTCGCCAATACACTTCGCAGTTTCATGCCGAAGGCACGGGTAACCCCGTCCTTGACCTGGGCAAGACCAAAGAGCAGCAGCGCGACTGCGCCGAGAAGGTTGACGATGACAATGGTGGATTGCATGCGACGTCTCCTCACACCCGCCGGCGGATGGCTCCGGCGAGGGCGATTTTTGTTGTCCGGCTAATAAGTATAGGAGCCTGAACGCCTTAGGTACAGACCGGGTTGCGACAGTTTTGAAGCAAAAGTGGTCAATTTTTGTATTTGCACGAAAAAATGGCGTTAAAAAAGGCGCTTACGACCATGCGGTCTGGCGCAAAGCCTCGCCGGCGATCATCGCCGCCGACATTGCGACGTTGATGGAGCGCTGCCCCTCGACCATCGGGATGATGATTCGCTCCTGCGCCTTCTCATGCACGTGGTCCGGCACACCAGCACTTTCACGGCCGAACAGCAGGATATCGTCAGTCCGGTAGGCGATTTTCGTATAGGGCAGGGCGGCCTTGGTGGAGGCGAGAACGAGGCGGCGGCCGGTGGTTGCGCGCCACTCCTCAAACCGGTCCCAGCTGACGTGGCGCGTCAGCGCCGCCGCTGCGATGTAATCCATGCCTGCCCGCTTCAGGTTGCGGTCGGAAATATCGAAACCGGCCGGCTCGATGATATCGACGCCGAGGCCGAGACAGGCCGCCAGCCGCAGGATCGTGCCGGTATTGCCGGGAATATCCGGCTGGTAGAGGGCAATCCTGATTTGGGGTCTGATATCGCTCATGGTCTTCTCGTCGCGTTTGGAATGCCGGATCGCTTATCACGGGCGGCGGGCTTGTGACAGATGCAGCCCGAGAAGACCGTTTCGAAGAGTGACGTATTCATTCGCGTGACACACAGTCGGGCTACCCATTGACCAACGTGTCGTCAGGCCGATCCGGCACATCCGGTTGCGTCGGATCGGCGTTGTTTCGATCCGGATTCCGCGCAGCAAAGACAGGAAGATATCATGTCCGAACGGGTTAATTTCCTCCATTTGACCGATCTGCATGTGGGCAATCCGCAGGTGCAGGACGATGATCTTTATTCCGACACCTCGGCCACGCTGGCCGATACTCTGGCGCAGATCAAGGCGCTTGTGCCACAGCCCGAATTCATAGTTGTGAGTGGCGATCTGACCAACAGGGGCGATGCCGGCAGCTATGAGGAACTCAAGCGCCTGCTGGATGAAGCTGCGATTGACGTGCCCGTTCTTTTCGCGCTCGGCAATCATGATCGCCGCGATGGCTTTTATCCGGTGATGCTCGGCCGCCATGAGAATATGGACGAGCCCTATGACTATGCCCTGGTGATTGCCGACATCCATGTCATCGTTCTTGATACCAGCGTTCCCGGCAAGGTTGGCGGTGCTTTCGAACCCGGGCAGATCGAATGGCTCGCGCAAGAAATCGAAAACCACCCCGAACTGCCGAAGCTTCTGGTGATGCACCACGCGCCGGCGCTCGATTTCGATCGCCCCGAGGCCGAATGGGAATCCCTCTCCTTCGCCGATACCGAGGCGCTGGACGAGGTGCTGTTCGAATACGATGTTATCGGCATTCTGGCGGGCCACATTCATTATGACCGCATGTCGCACTGGCAGGGCATTCCCGTGGTAGTCGGTATCGGCCAGCATTTCGCCACCGATCCGCTGTGGCTGCACGAGGGCGTGCGCATGCTGTCCGGTGCGTCCTTTACCATCGGCACGGTGCGTGACACGGGCCTGAGCGTCACTTTCGTGCCCCGGCCCAGCGATCGCCGGGAACTCAAGCGCCATACGCAGGACGGCATGGCCGCGTTGATTGACGATTATGAGAGCGGACAGGCGCAGGATGCCGCCGAGTAAGCTGCGCATCCAAGGCCTTACGACGGGCGGAGACCTTTGCGGGTTATCTCCGCCCTTTCGGCAGAATTGGTCGCAATCGAGAGCTTTTCTGACGCGTTCGGCATCTTTGCGGCTGGTCAACGATTAATTTTTGCGCTACAAGGCGACATCTTCAACACCAGCTAGGGAGGTTCTGATGCAAAATGACATTCGTATTCGCCTCCCGGCCCCAGTAGTGCTGCTGCTGGCCTAGGTGTTACCCCCGCGGTTCGACCGCGTTTCCCATAGTTTGATTCGTCATGTGGCTGTTGCGGCCATATCCAATACTTTTCTGTTCCGTCGTGAGCCATATTTGCGTTTGCTCACGTTTCACGATGGGGCGATTGCTTGCCGGAGCTTGGCCTATGTTTGGCTGGTTTGAAAAACGCCTTGATCCTTTTCCCTCTTCGGCGCCGTCTGTGCCGCCGAAGAAGCTTTTGCCGTTCGTGTGGCATTATGTGCAGCCCGCATGGCCGTGGCTCCTGCTGCTCGGCCTGATGTCCATGGGCATCGCCGTTGCGGAAGCCATGCTCTACAAATTCCTCGGCAGCATCGTTGACTGGCTTTCCACGGCCAATCGCGAGACGTTCTTTGCCGATGAAGGCTGGCATCTGATGGTCATGGCCGGACTGGTGCTTATCGTGCTGCCTTTGATGGGCGCGATCCACACCATGACGATGCACCAGACGCTTGCTGGCAATTTCGGCATGATCGCGCGCTGGAAGATGCATCGTTTCCTGCTGCGCCACTCCATGAACTTTTTCGCCAACGAATTTGCAGGCCGGGTTTCGACCAAGGTGATGCAGACGGCGCTGGCGATCCGCGAAGTGGCGCTGAAGGTGATCGACGTGTTCGTCTACGCGATCAGCTTCGTCGTCTCGATGCTGTTCATGGTTGCGGCCGCAGACTGGCGGCTGGTCATTCCGCTGCTGGTGTGGCTCGGCATCTATATGGGCATCCTCACCTATTTCGTGCCGAAACTCGGCCGGCTCGCACAGGAGCAGGCAGATGCGCGCTCGATGATGACGGGGCGTATCGTCGACAGCTATACAAACATCTCGACGATCAAGCTGTTTTCGCATGCGGGCCGCGAGGAAAGATATGCGCGTGAGGGCATGAACGTGTTTCTCGGAACCGTTCACCGCCAGATGCGCAAGATTTCCGGCTTCAACATCCTGATCGACCTCAACAATGCGGTCGTGCTGTTTTCCACGGCCTCGCTCGGTCTTTACTTCTGGATGCAGGGTTCGGTCACGGCCGGTTCGGTTGCCATTGCCATAAGCCTTGCCATGCGCGTCAACGGCATGTCGCAATGGATCATGTGGGAAGTCACCTCGCTGTTTGAAAACATCGGCACCGTCTATGACGGCATGTCGATGATGACGAAGCCGCACGATATCGTCGATGCTCCGAAGGCACCTCAGCTTGCGGCACCGCAGGGCGCGATCCGCTATGACAATGTACGCTTCCACTACGGCAAGACCAAGGGCGTGATTGACGGGCTGACGCTGGATATCAAGCCGGGCGAGAAGGTCGGACTGGTCGGGCGTTCCGGTGCGGGCAAGACGACGCTGATGAACCTGCTTCTGCGTTTCTACGATCTGGAAGCGGGCAGGATCACAATCGACGGGCAGGACATCTCCAAGGTGTCGCAGGACAGCCTGCGCGAGCTGATCGGTGTCGTGACGCAGGATACCTCGCTGCTGCACCGTTCGATCCGCGACAACATCGCCTATGGCCATCCCGAGGCCACCGACGAGCAGGTGATTGCGGCGGCAAAGCGGGCGAATGCCTGGGACTTTGTGGAAACGCTTGTGGATATGCATGGCCGCCAGGGCCTTGATGCCCAGGTGGGCGAACGCGGCGTGAAACTGTCCGGTGGCCAGCGCCAGCGTATTGCGATCGCGCGCGTGTTCCTCAAGAACGCGCCGATCCTGGTACTTGATGAGGCGACATCGGCGCTCGACAGTGAAGTAGAGGCGGCGATCCAAGAAAACCTGTTCTCGCTGATGGAAGGCAAAACGGTGATCGCGATCGCCCACCGCCTGTCGACGCTGACCGAAATGGACCGGCTCATCATCCTCGACAAGGGCCAGATCGTGGAATCGGGCAGCCATGCGGAACTGGCGGCGATGGGCGGTATCTATGCCGATCTATGGCGGCGCCAGTCCGGCGGCTTCATAGCCGATCACGAGGCGGAAGTGGCTGCCGAATAAGGAAAGCTCGAGGGGCGGGAAGCATTGTTTCCCGCCCTTTCGTTTGCGGTTCGCGTTCTCCCTCCGTCATGTCGGCGTTGAGCCGGTATTCAGCCACGGCGCGTCTGCGCCGTGAAAGGAGTATCCCGCGATCAAAGACTTGATTGCGCTCGACCCCGGATCTAGTCCGGGGTGACGGACTGAGGATGCTGCGAGTGCGCAAAATCCAGGCGGGTCTATCCAGAGCCCGGCGGAACATTCTTCGCCCTTTTTCATTTCCCGAACGTTACCGAAATATAATCTCTTCCCGAACGCTCTGCGGCTGTTCCCGCTCCGGGAATCCGCCTATATCCGGATCATGGTCATTACCCGCATCTTCGAGTTTTTCGAGAACTGGATAAAGCCCTTCGCCCGCAAGGACGATTTGCGGCCGCCGGAAAACACGTCCGGTTTCATCTGGTTCTATATCTCGCAGGCCAAGGCGCCGTTTCTTGCCATGCTGGTGCTGGGCGGGTTGACGGCTGCCATTGAGGCTGCGCTTTTCTGGTTCGTCGGGCGGCTGGTCGACATTCTCTCGACCGTCAAGCCGGAAGAGGGCTGGGCTGGACTGCTGGCAGCCCATGGCGGCGAACTCGTCGGCATGCTGGTGTTAATCGGCATCGTGCGTTTTATCGTCACCATGGTGACCGCGCTGGTGGACCAACAGATCATCACGCCCGGCTTTTACAATCTGGTGCGCTGGCAATCCTATATGCATGTGGCGCGGCAATCGCTGACCTTTTTCCAGAATGATTTTTCCGGCCGCATCGTCACCAAGGTCTGGTCGGGCGGGCAGGCGGCGGGCGATCTTGTCACCTCGCTGATGGAAAGCGTCTGGTTTGTGGGCATCTACTCCGTCTCGATGCTGTTGCTGATCGGCGGGCTGGACTGGCGGCTTGCCGTCGTCGTCCTCGTCTGGGTGCTGATCTTCTCGCTGCTCGCGCGTTATTTCGTGCCGCGCATCCGCTCCCATTCGAAAGAAACTGCAGAGGCAGCCTCCATGCTTTCCGGCCGGATGGTGGATGCATACAGCAATATCCAGACGCTCAGGCTGTTCGGGCGCGACGATGCCAATGACCGCTACATGCGGCAAGGATTCGATATCTTCCAGAACGCCACGATGACGTTCACGCGGTTCATCACCGGTGTGCGCGCCTCGATGGCGCTGCTGTCGGGTGTGATGATCACGTCGATGGCGGCGCTGTGCATTGACCTTTGGCTGTCCGGCAAGATCAGTTCCGGCGCTGTCGCCTTCACGCTGGCACTGGTTCTGCGCCTCAACTTCCTGCTCGGGCGATTGATGACGCAGTTCAACGGCATCATGCGCAATTTCGGCACGGTGCAGAATGCGGCGGAGCTGATTTCGCAGCCGATCGGCCTCGTGGACGCGCCGGATGCGACGGTGCTGGACGTGAAAAGTCCAGGTATCCGCTTCGAAAACGTCAGCTTCCATTATGGACGGGCGAACGGGGTCATCGACAATCTTAATCTCGATATCAAGGCGGGGGAGAAGGTCGGCATCGTCGGACGCTCTGGCGCGGGCAAATCCACCCTCGTCAATCTGCTGCTGCGGTTTTACGATGTCGAGAAAGGCCGAATCCTTATTGATGGGCAGGATATCGCCAAGGTCACCCAGGAATCACTTCGCGCCCATATCGGCATGGTCACGCAGGATACGTCGCTGCTGCACCGTTCTATCAGAGACAACATCATGTTCGGGCGCACGGATGCCACCGAAGCGCAATTGCTGGAGGCGACGCGCCGGGCCAAGGCGGATGAGTTCATTGCACGGCTGGAAGACCAGCGCGGCCGCACGGGTTTCGACGCGCATGTCGGCGAACGCGGCGTGAAATTGTCGGGCGGCCAGCGCCAGCGCATCGCCATTGCCCGCGTGATGCTGAAGGATGCGCCGATCCTCGTCCTCGACGAGGCGACGTCTGCGCTTGATTCGGAAGTAGAAGCGGCGATCCAGAGCAATCTGGATGAGTTGATGCAGGGCAAGACAGTGCTGGCCATCGCCCACCGTCTTTCAACGATTGCTGCTCTCGACCGGCTGATCGTCATGGATCAGGGCCGTATCGTCGAGCAGGGCAGCCATTCAGATCTCGTCTCGCAGGGCAGACTTTATTCGGAACTCTGGGCGCGACAGTCGGGCGGCTTCCTTGCTGTGGACGAGGCGGCCCAATAGGGCCTGTCGACAGCTATTTCCCGATCATGAAATCCGCCATCAGTCCGAAATGATTGGAACCGAGGCTGTCGGGCAGACGGGTGGTTTTCAAGAGCGTGGCCGGTTCGCGGGCGAAGATATGGTCAATCGCGATGCCGAAGCGACCTGCCTTCGTCGGCCACGTAGCGGGTTCCCATGCCGCTTTTTTCAGGTCGTTGGCGGCGAGGAAGTCGCGCATGTCGGGAGCGATGCTGGCCGA
Source organism: Rhizobium sp. AN6A (assembly GCF_900215635.1). Classification (NCBI taxonomy): domain Bacteria; kingdom Pseudomonadati; phylum Pseudomonadota; class Alphaproteobacteria; order Hyphomicrobiales; family Rhizobiaceae; genus Rhizobium; species Rhizobium sp. AN6A. The sequence continues at coordinate 350,995 of NZ_OCNC01000004.1, read as the reverse complement.
ATTGAAATCTCCGGCCAGAATGAGCGGCCCGGTGACGCGAAAGAGAATTTCGCTGACTTCGTCCAGCTCGTCCCGGTGATAATCGTCGAAATAGGGTTTGGTGATGTGACCTGCGGCGAGCGTCAGCTCCGTGCCGTCGAAATTGATGCTGGCGATGGCGAAACGGTCGCGGCGCAGATCGCTGAGGCTATGGAAACGGCCCTCCAGCAGCGGCCGCTTCGACAGGATCAAAAGATCACAGGTCGGCGTTCCCGCATAACAGCCGAGCCTGTGGGGGTAGGTTTGCTGTAGACGCGGTAAAACCGATTCCAGCGCAGCCGCCTCGAACAGATAGACCGCATCCGCGTCTGATTCGAGAATCCTATCGGCAATCGCATCCGCATTGGCGGCGTTATCCATCAATACGTTGAAGGACAGTAGCCGGAAGGGTCTAGCGCCAGGTGCCGCATTGGCGGTTGTCGAGAATTCCATGAGCATGGCGACGGCGTGGATGGCGAGTGCAAGCGACCAGATGATGAGGAAAGCGGAAATCGCGTCACGCGTCAGCCAAAATACCAGGCATGACAGCAGGATGCAGACGAAGGCGATGTGAAGCTGGAAACTGGTGACGAAGGCTAAAAGCCAGAAATCCGTCACATAACGCAGGCTGGCGATGAAAAGTACGGCAGCCACGACCGTGGAGACCATGCACGAGAGCTTCGCCGTCATCCGAATCCCTGCTTTCCAAGCTCTCCCTTGATGTCTCGTAACATGCCGCAAGGGTGGGCACAATGTTGCCCGCTTGCCGGGGCTTAGGAAAAAAACAGAAACAAATCCGCCCCTTCTGGCAGAATTACGGCAGCTTTGTGTGCTTTGCTCTTGCCAAGTCAGTCAATATTTTGCGATCAAACAGAATGACGCGGTTTCTCAAACGCCGCGAGGATGACCGAGACGGTGGGACGGAGATTGTCTTGGATCAAATCATAGCGGGAGGACTCATGCGATTTACGGCAAAAACAGCGCAGAGGATGGTGTAGCGGTGAGCGAGCACGTAACCAATCACGACGCCTCGGGTGAACCGACCCGTCGCGATTTTCTTTATCTAGTAACCGGAATGACGGGCGCCGTTGGTGCCGCCGCAGTGGCATGGCCCTTTATCGACCAGATGCGTCCAGACGCATCGACGCTGGCGCTTGCCTCCATCGAGGTGAATGTCGCGGCGGTCGAGCCGGGCATGTCGCTGACCGTGAAGTGGCGCGGCAAGCCGATTTTCATCCGTAACCGCACGGAAAAGGAAATCGGCGAAGCCAATGCTGTCGCTCTTGCCGATCTCAAGGATCCGGTGGCGCGCAACGCCAACATTGCCCCCGACGCGCAGGCGACGGACATTGACCGTTCCGCCGGTCAGGGCAAGGAAAACTGGATCGTCATGATCGGTTCCTGCACCCATCTCGGTTGCGTTCCGCTCGGCCAGGCCGGCGATTTCGGCGGTTGGTTCTGTCCCTGCCATGGCTCGCATTACGATACGGCGGGCCGCATACGTAAGGGTCCGGCGCCGCAGAACCTCGCCATCCCGACATTTGCATTCACATCCGATACCGTGATCAAGATCGGATAAGGGGACAGATATTTATGAGTGGTCATTCCAGTTATCAGCCGTCCAGCGGCATCGAGAGGTGGATCGATTCGCGGCTTCCCTTGCCGCGCATGATCTATGACAGCTTCGTTGCCTATCCTGTCCCGCGTAACCTGAACTACGCCTACACATTCGGCGCGATGCTGGCTGTGATGCTGATCGTGCAGATCCTTACCGGCGTCGTGCTTGCCATGCATTACGCCGCTGAAACGACGGTCGCCTTCAATTCCGTCGAAAAGATCATGCGTGACGTCAACCACGGCTGGCTGCTGCGCTACATGCACGCCAACGGTGCGTCGTTCTTCTTCATCGCGGTTTACCTGCACATCGCCCGCGGCCTCTATTACGGCTCCTACAAGGCGCCGCGCGAAATCCTCTGGATTCTCGGCTGTGTGATCTATCTCCTGATGATGGCGACGGGCTTCATGGGCTACGTTCTGCCCTGGGGTCAGATGTCCTTCTGGGGTGCAACTGTTATCACCGGCTTCTTCACGGCTTTCCCGGGCATAGGTGAGTGGATCCAGCAGTTCCTGCTCGGCGGCTTTGCGGTGGACAATCCGACGCTCAACCGCTTCTTCGCGCTCCATTACCTGCTGCCCTTCATGATCGCTGGTGTCGTCATCCTGCACATCTGGGCGCTGCATGTTACCGGTCAGACCAACCCGACCGGCGTGGAAGTGAAGAGCAAGACCGACACGGTGCCCTTCACGCCCTATGCGACGCTGAAAGATGCACTCGGCGTTTCGGTGTTCCTCATCGCTTATGCGTGGTTCGTCTTCTACATGCCGAACTTCCTCGGCCACCCTGATAACTACATCATGGCGGATCCGCTGAAGACGCCGGCGCATATCGTGCCGGAGTGGTATTACTTGCCGTTCTACGCGATGCTGCGCGCCGTCACCGTCAACATCGGGCCGATCGATTCCAAGCTCGGTGGCGTTCTCGTCATGTTCGGCGCGATCATCGTGCTGTTCTTCCTGCCCTGGCTCGATACGTCGAAGGTTCGCTCCGCCGTCTATCGTCCCTGGTACAAGCTGTTCTTCTGGCTGTTCGTGGTCAACGCCATCCTGCTCGGCTGGCTGGGTTCGCGTCCGGCGGAAGGTAGCGGCCTGTTTGGCCTGCTCTTCGGAGGCGATATCAAAGGCAACTACGTCGGCTTTTCGCAGCTTGGTACGTTCTATTACTTCGGTTTCTTCCTCGTCATCATGCCGGTACTCGGTCTGGTGGAAACGCCGCGGCGTATTCCGAATTCGATTACCGAGGCCGTTCTCGAAAAGAACGCCAAGAAGACTGCCGCGCCAGCGGCGGCCGAAGTCTGAGCGCGAAGGAAGGATGACGACAATGAAGACGCTTCTCACGAGCATCGCGCTTATCGCCGCCATCGGCTGTTCCGCCGCCGCTTTTGCGGCGGAGGAGAGCCATGATCTTGCCGCCAAGACCGAACATGCGATCGCCGGCAATCACTTTCCGATCATCAAGCCCGAGGAACAGAGCTGGTCTTTTGCCGGTCCCTTCGGCAAATATGACAAGGGCCAGTTGCAGCGCGGCCTGAAGGTATACAAGGAAGTCTGCTCTGCCTGCCATTCGATGAGCCTTGTTTCCTTCCGCACGCTGGGAGATCTCGGTTATTCGGAAGAGCAGGTGAAGGCTTTCGCTGCGGAATATGAAGTGCAGGACGGGCCGAACGCCGACGGCGAAATGTTTAATCGCAAGGCCGTGCCTTCCGATCATTTCCCTTCGCCATTCCCGAACCACGAAGCGGCGGCTGCCGCCAATGGTGGCGCCGCACCGCCTGACATGTCGCTTCTTGCCAAGGCGCGCGGCGTGGAGCGCGGTTTCCCGCAATTCATCATCGACATGATCCCGATCATTGGTGGTTACCAGGAAGGCGGCCCGGATTATATCCATGCGCTGCTGACCGGCTATCAGGAACCGCCGGCCGGCATAAAAAACCCGGATGGTTCGGATTACACGGTGTCGGAAGGCACGCACTTTAACCCGTACTTCGTTGGCGCCACTTCCTTAAAGATGGCGCCGCCGATCAGTGCCGATCAGGTGACCTATGACGACGGTGCACCGCAGACGGTTGATCAATATTCCAAGGACGTGTCCGCTTTCCTGATGTGGGCCGCAGAACCGCATCTGGAAGCACGCAAGCGCACCGGCTTCATGGTCATGGTGTTCCTGTTCATCTTCACGGCGCTGATCTATCTGACCAAGAAATCGGTCTACGCCAACAAGGAACATTGACCGGCTTCAAATGCCTGCAATCATTGGCCCCCATGGTCTTGCCCTGGGGGCCTTTTCATGTTTCGAAGGAGGATGAGAAATGGTGAAAGTCCGGAGCGGTGGTTGCCTGTGCGGTTTCGTCCGTTTCGAGGCCACGGGTGAACCCGGCAATCCGCACAGTTGCTCCTGCGACATCTGCCAGCGGCATTCCGGCGCATCCAGTCTTGCCTGGGTGGAATTCCCCAGCGAAGCGGTCAGCTGGACGGGAGAGGGCGGTACACCTTCGGTGTTCCGGTCCTCCGATTATTCCAGCCGGGCTTTCTGCGCGATCTGCGGCAGCACGCTTGGCGCCATCGACGATGCGCCGACTGTCGCCCTCGTTTCCGGTTCCTTCGATGACAGGAACGATGAGGCGCTACGGCCTCTGTCGCATTCCTTCGCGGATGTATGCCCTGTCTGGGCGCGGATCGAGGGAATGTCGGGGCAGGAATGAGCGGCGGTCCTTTTTAGTTGGTCCGCAGCCACCAAGTTGATAGGGTGGCCCGAACCTTCTGATCCATTTCCCAATCTAACTGGAAATACCATGACCGTTATCGCTTCGGAGCTTTCCGCTGCCATCCGCTCCATTCCCGACTATCCGAAGCCGGGCATCATCTTCAGGGACATCACGACTCTGCTTGGCAATCCGCGCGCTTTCCGCCGTGCCGTGGACGAGCTTGTGCAGCCCTATGCGGGAACGAAGATCGACAAGATCGCCGGCATGGAAGCGCGCGGCTTCATTCTGGGCGGAGCGGTGGCGCACCAGCTTTCCGCCGGTTTCGTGCCTATCCGCAAGAAAGGCAAGCTGCCGCACACCACCGTGCGCGTGGCCTACAGCCTTGAATACGGCGTTGACGAGATGGAAATGCATGTGGACGCCGTGCAGCCGGGCGAAAAAGTCATTCTGGTCGACGACCTGATCGCGACCGGCGGCACCGCCGAAGGCGCGGTCAAGCTCTTGCGGCAGATGGGCGCGGAAATCGTTTCCGCCTGCTTCGTCATTGATCTGCCCGATCTCGGCGGCCGCAGGAAGCTGGAAGACCTCGGTGTCGAAGTGCGGACACTGGTGGAGTTTTCAGGCCATTGAGGCCGGTTTCCGGTTAGGAATGTTGCGACAGGCCGGTGTTTTGTCCGGTCTTTCGTAGTGCGATCCATGTCCAGTGGACGCCCATGGCGCGATTGCCCGCTTGAATGGAGGCAACTTCTACCTGTCGGATCAACGTGAACCCCAGACGGGCTGCATTGCCCGTCGTTTCCGCTGGTGAAATGGGAAAAGCACGGCGGCCTTCGGGTGCGGGGCCGTGACGCAGGGACATGATCAGCAATCCGCCCGCTGCCGTCATCTCCGAGAGGCTTTCCATGGCGGTCTGCCGTGCCTCGTCATCGATATGGTGCCAGACGCCGCACAGTGTAACCAGATCGAACGGGCCGTGGCGGCGCGCTTTCACCAGATCAGGCAAACAGTCGTCAAGCCAGGTTATCTTGTGCGAGAGGTGCAATCTCTTTCCGGGTTCACGCAGTTCCTTGACCGGCTCTATCGCCAGAACATCATGGCCGCATTCGGCAAACCAGGCGGCATCGCGACCGGTGCCGCTGCCAATATCCGCGACGCGGGCCGGTGTGACCGGCAACAGATCGATGACCGGTGCGTAGATTTCCCGGCAATCCAGTCCATCGAACCTGGCAATCAGGTCCGGCGTTGCCGCTTCAGCATAACCCTGTAGGATATCGTTCATTCTTGCCTTCCCGCCGCGACGCCGATTCCGAGGGTATCGCGCGCGGGCTATCTCGGCCAGCCGCTATTCGAACTCCAGAACCCCGCTCTGGAAGGTCAGCACGGTTTCTCCGGACTGGTTCACGCCCTCGTTGAAGGTGGTGTTCAGCCAAACCCCGGCTCTTGATTCCAGCGGTCGGGCATCGAGCAAGGTGACGAAATAGGTAACGTCGTCTCCGGCGAAAACCGGCTTTTTCCATTTGAGTTCACGAAAGCCGGGGGAGGGGCCGAGTTTCGGCGGCTCAAGGCCAAGTTGTTTCAGCCTCTTCACTTCCTCGCCCCAATGGGAAAGGAAACATTTCATCCAGCCGGCGCCAGTGTGCCAGCCGGAAGCGCAGAGCGCGCCGAAGACGCTGTTTTTCGCCGCTTCGGCATCGAGATGAAAGGGCTGCGGATCGAAATCGCGGGCGAAACGGACGATGTCTTCGGCGGAAAAATGCAATGTGTCGAGGGTGACGCGTTCGCCGATCGGGGAAAGTTCTGCCAGTCTCATGCCGCAAGGCCTCCGTCCGCACGCATCAGGAACATCACGGTGTTTTCGCCGTGCGATACCAGAACGCCGCGCTGGTTATAAAGCTCGTGGCGAAACTTCACGAGGCCGATGCCGGGGCGTGAGCCGGAGGTGCGCTGTTCCAGAACGATGGATTTTCCCGAAAGCGTATCACCCGCAAGAACCGGCTTTTTCCAGTCGACATAATCGATGCCGGGGCTGCCCTGCGATGTCGAATCGCTGATATAGCTCTCCGCCATCATTCGCATCAGCAGGGCGCAGGTGTGCCAGCCGGATGCCGCCAGCCCGCCGAGAATGCTCTGGCGGCCAGCCTCTTCGGACAGATGCATGGGCTGGGGGTCAAATTCGCTGGCGAATTCGATGATTTGTGCTGCAGAAATCGATTGCGGTCCCAGGGGAAATTCCCGTCCAACGGAAAAATCCTCATAGGCATATGTCGCGACCGGCGCCATGGCTTCCTCCTTGCCTAGTCGATGTCACCGGCATCTAAAATGATTTTTCCCTTTACGTAAAGGTCAAATCGAGAGCGCGGTTGCGGCGTAGGGAGGTGCTATTGAGAGAGCCAGTGCGGCATGGCGCCTTCTCCCCGAGGAGAGAAGGTCGCGACAGCGGGATGAGGGAGCAAGGGTCGCGAGATTCGCCAGCGTTGCCCCCTCATCCGATCCTCCGGGCCACCTTCTCCCCGGCGGGGAGAAGACATAAGCCACAAGGTCTGTGTCACTTCGGTCAGCGCGTCAAAAGACGCGATCTGACCGCCGCCGCGCTCAAGACCAGATCAGGTATTAAAGCGGAAGTGGATCACGTCGCCGTCCTGGACGACATATTCCTTACCTTCGTCGCGCCCCTTGCCGGCTTCCTTCGCACCAACTTCGCCCTTGTAGGCGATGTAGTCGTCATAGGCGATGGTGAAGGCGCGGATGAAGCCGCGTTCGAAATCGGTATGGATGACGCCGGCGGCAGCGGGCGCTTTGGTGCCGCGCACGATCGTCCAGGCGCGCGTTTCCTTCGGGCCGACGGTGAAATAGGTAATGAGGTCTAGCAGGTGATAGCCGGCGCGGATCAACCGGTCTAGACCGGCTTCGGTAAGCCCGAGGGCCGAGAGGAATTCTTCGGCTTCATCGGCCGGAAGCTGCGCGACTTCGGCCTCGATCGCCGCCGAGATGATCACGCATTCGGCGCCCTGTTGCTTTGCCATCTCCGCGACAGCCGCGGTGTGCTCGTTGCCGGTGGATGCGTCGGCTTCCGAGACGTTGCAGACATAAAGCACCGGGTGCGACGTCAGGAGATTGAGGCCCTTGAGGATTTCGATTTCCTCGTCCGCCAGTGTCTTCAAAAGCAGACGTGCTGGTTTTCCGTCGTTGAGCAGGGCAATTACGGCTTCCATCACCGGCAGTTGGGCCAAGGATTCCTTGTCCTTGCTGGTGGCGCGCTTGCGTGTCTGCTCGACGCGGCGTTCCAGGCTTTCGAGGTCGGCGAGCATCAGTTCCGTCTCGATCGTGTCGGCATCGCCAACCGGATTGATGCGGCCTTCCACATGGGTGATGTCGTCGTCCTCGAAGCAGCGCAGCACATGCACGACGGCATCGACTTCGCGGATATTGGCGAGGAACTTGTTGCCGAGACCTTCACCCTTCGATGCGCCGCGCACCAGGGCCGGCAATGTCCACGAAGGAAATACGGGTCGGAATGATTTCCTTCGATCCGGCAATGGCCGCGAGCTGCTGCATGCGGGGGTCCGGCACGGCAACCTCGCCGGTGTTGGGCTCGATGGTGCAGAAGGGATAGTTGGCGGCCTGCGCGGCCGCCGTTTTCGTCAGCGCGTTGAAGAGGGTGGACTTGCCGACATTCGGCAGCCCGACGATACCGCATTTGAAGCCCATGGCTTGAAACCTGTCCGTTTGAAAGAATTCGTTGAGGAGCCTTTTGCGGAAAGGGCAGGGCAAGGTCAAGCCCGGGGGCCGATTTGGGCGGGCAAAGCCCCGCGAATGGCGAGGAATTTAGCGCGAGTGTGGGGCCGGGGTTGTCGATGCAGCGGTTGCGGCGCAATATGCGCCGGTCGAGCAACCGATCTTTCGTCATCAACGGGGATTTTGCCCCTGGGCTACAATTGAGTGACAATCACGGGCGACAATGATGAGTGACAGTCCTGTTGATCTCAAACCGAAACCGAAAGTCAAACCGAAGCTGGAGCGGCCTAAGCTCTACAAGGTCATTCTGCTGAATGACGACTATACGCCGCGCGACTTCGTCACCCTGGTGTTGAAGGTCGTCTTCCACATGGGCGAGGACACCGGCCACCGGGTGATGATGACGGCGCATCGCTTCGGAAGCGCGGTCGTCGTTGTCTGCGAGCGCGACATTGCCGAGACCAAGGCCAAGGAGGCGAACGATCTTGGCAAGGAGGCCGGATTTCCGCTGATGTTCACCACCGAGCCGGAGGAGTGATGCTCAATCCCGCCGGATCTGGAAACCCGTCTTGTTCTGAATGAAGCCGCAGCTTTCGTAGAAGGCATGCACCTCAGGACACTGCCGGCCGGTCAGCAGCATCACCTTGTAGCAATTTGCGGCAAAGGCGGTCTCGATGGCGTGGCGCATGACTGCGCGGCCATATCCCCGGCCGCGACGGGTTTCCAGCGTCACCACATTTTCGATGAAGGCATAGGGACGGGCAGCGCGCGTCAGGTTCGGGATGACGAGAAGCGTGGCGGTTGCAACGGGTTCATGGTCTTCCATGGCGAAGAACACGGTGAGGCCGGGTTGGCCGAGCATGGCGGCGAAAACCGTGCTTGCCTCTTGCGCCGTCAGTTGCGGGTCCGAAGGGTTCAGCGCCTGGTAAAGTTCGAGCAGTTTCGGCAGATCGTCGGGGCCAGCTTCGCGAAGGCTCATGGTCTCTGAAGACATCTGCGCTCAATCCTTCTTGCCGAACATCCGCTTCAGCATCTCCGCCATCGGCCCGGTTTCCGGCAGTTTTTTCGGTTGGGCGTTGTTGCGCGCCTGATGGATGTGGGATTGCGCGGCGGGCTTGGCCGCCTTGGCCGGTTTTTCCGTTTCCGGCTTGCTGCCGGTGGCAAGCGCCAGCTTGTTCATCAGCTGCGAATCCTCTGATTTCACCAGCATGGCGGCGTTGTCGGCAATGGCGTCCAGCAGCGGATCGAGCCAGACCCGGTCGGTCTTGGCGAAATCACCGAGAACGTGGCCATGCACCCGCTCCTTGTCGCCGGGATGGCCGATGCCGAGGCGCAGGCGGCGGTATTCCTTGCCGCAATGGGCGTCGATCGATTTCAGGCCGTTGTGGCCGCCATGGCCGCCGCCGGTCTTGATGCGCGCGCGGCCTGCAAGCAAATCGAGCTCATCATGGATGACGATAATGTCTGCCGGTGCAAGCTTGAAGAAACGCATGGCCTCGCCGACGGATTCACCCGACAGGTTCATGTAGGTGAGGGGCTTCATCAGCAGAACCTTCTCACCGCCGATTTCGCCTTCGGAAATCTCCGCCTTGAATTTCCGCGCCCAGGGCGAGAAGGAAGGCAGGCGCTGCAGCGTATCCACGGCCATGAAGCCGATGTTGTGACGGTTTCCCGCATATTGGGCGCCGGGGTTACCAAGGCCTGCGATGATCTTCATGGGGCATGTCCGCGTTTTTGCCTGACGATGCTGTTGTCACCACCCCGAAATGTTCCGGCTGTCAATCTTTTTATGGATTTTTTGGATGTGGCGAGCGGGCGCTCAAGGGCTGACGAGTTTGTAGCGGTCGAATATGCGCTGTTGCGTTCCATCGGCGATCAGCCTGTCCAGCCGCGCCTGCAATTTTGCAATGACCTCGTCTGGAACGCTTTTGTTGCAGGCAAGACCCAGCTGTTGCCGCGCCAGCGTTATCACTTCCCTGAACGTGCCTGGGGGTTGGCTTTTGAAGGTGCTTTCCGACATGGGCATCAGGTCGATGCGGCCTGCTTTCAGCTTGTGAAGCGTGATCTGGAAATCAGCGCCGACATCCACATGCTCGAAACCGAGGTTGCCAAGAAGGACCTCGGTGTAGTCGCCACGCTGGGTGCCGACCCGGTATTTCCTGGCGTCTTCCAGACTGGAGACGTTGATATCCGCATTCTGGCGCGCCACGAGGATGTTGCGGTCGCTATGGATCGGCGAGACCCATTTGAATAGTTTTTCCCGTTCGGACGTTCGCGCCGTGGCAAAGACGCAATGCATGGCCTGGGTAGTGGCCAATGCGATTGCCCGCGCCCAGGGCATGACGGCAACCTCGTAATCCGTGCCGGTATCCTCAAGCACGATCTTGAGCTGGTCGATATAAACGCCCGCCACGCTGCCGTCGTCGTTTTGCAGATTATAAGGTGGGTAAACCTCGGTGGTCAGGAAAAGCTTGGCTGCGCTGGCCGGGCCGGCAAGAGCAAGAAAGATCAGACAAAAGCGGATCAATCCCATGGCTGCTCCCACCCGCTTACGCTTGGCGCGCTGCGGCGCGGTCTGCGCCGTTATCCGCATTCAATGCGGCGATCAGCCGTTCGATGGGCTGTGGTCGCGCAAAATAATAGCCCTGTCCGTAATCCGCGCCTATCACTGTCAGAAGCTCCTTCTGCTCTTCCGTCTCGACGCCTTCGGCGATGACGGAGCAATTCATCTTGTGCGAGATTGCGGCGATACCCTCGACCAGCATGCGGCTGCGCTGCCTTATCTCCACCGTATCGTCGCAGATCGAGCGCGTGAAGGACTGATCGATCTTGACGATGTCGACCGGAAAGCGGCTGAGATAGCTCAGCGACGAATAACCCGTGCCGAAATCGTCCAGCGCGATGCGGCAGCCCAGCTGGTGAATGGCATTGAGGATCGCCCGGATTTGCGGATCGTCCTTCATGATGACTGCCTCGGTTATCTCGATAATCAGCCGTTTGGGAAGAATGCCGTAGCGGTGAAGGACGCCGGCGATACGGGTCGGCAATCCCGGTTCGAATTGCAGCGGCGAAAAATTCACCGCCACATAGGATTGCTCCATGCCGGGCAGGTGCGACAGTCTGGCCAGATTGGCGATTGACTGGTCGAGGATGACATTGCCAATGCGATGGATGGTGCCGTTTTCTTCCGCAAGGCTGATGATCGTGGCGGGAGAAAGCAATCCCTTTTCCGGATGGTTGAGGCGCAACAGTGCCTCGAAACCCGCCGTCTGGCCGGTTGCAAGATCTTGAATCGGCTGGAAATAAGCCTCGAACCAATTGTCGGAAAGCGCCTGCGCGATATCCCTTTCCAGTTCCGCATGTTCGCGGGCGCGGTCCATGATCGAGCTGTCGAAGATCTGCGAGCCGTTCTTGCCCGTTCTCTTGCGGGTATACATGGCCATGTCGGCATTCTGCAAAAGTTCGGACGCGCTTGCGGCATGCAGCGGGTAGATCGCCATGCCGATGCTGGCGCTGAGACGGATGCTGTTGCCTTCGATCTCGAAGGGTGTGTCCAGCATGGTGCAAATCCGCTCGCAGAACAGCTGGGCGCGCTCCTCCACCTTGTCGCCCGCAAGCAGAATGGCGAATTCGTCGCCGCCCAGACGCGATGCGCTGTCCAGCGGTGTCAGCAGGGGTTCGATTTTCAGCGTGAATTCCCGCAGGACCGCATCGCCCGCCGCATGGCCGAGATTGTCGTTGATGGCCTTGAACCGGTCGAGGTCTATGAAAAGGCATGCCAGTTCGCTGCCGTTCCTGTCTGCGTCACGGATCTGCACGTCGAGAATGGCCTCGAAACCCTGGCGATTGAAGAGGCCGGTCAAATGGTCGGAAATAGCCTGCTGGCGGTTGCGCTTTTCCGACTGGCGCAACTCCGTCACGTCAGTCATGACGCAGAGATATGTGCCCTGATGTGCGTTACCGGAATCAAGGGCTTTTTCAAGGATGAGCGCGTCCATAACGCTGCCATCCATGCAATGAAAACGCACCGTGATACCCGCCTGTGCGGCGTCGGGCGAATGTTGCGCCGCTTTGCGCTGCAGGAAAAAGGACCGGTCATCCGGGTGGATGAGGTCGGCGAAATTCAGGCCGAGTATTCTGGCCCGATCATAACCGGTCGCCTGCACCCAATAGTCGCTGACTGCGGCAATCCGGTCGTATCTGTCAAGCGAGAACAGCATGGCGGGCGTGCGGTTGTAGATTTCCGTCTTCCGCTCATGGGCATGCTTGATTTCCAGCTCTTCCTTTTCAAGCTGGGTCTGCATTTCGTTGAAGCTTTTTGCTAGCCTGCCGATCTCGTCCTTCGAGCGCCAGTCGACATGGTGGCGGGAGCCGACGCGGCGTGTCGCTTCTATCGCTGCCGCCAGCCGCATCAGCGGACGGATGACCATGAAGCGGTTGCCGGCGATGGCCGCAAGAACGGTGGTGAGAATGGCGAGAATGAAAATTGTGATGAACGCCAGTTCGGTGCGGCTGAGAGAGGTCAGAAGACCGATATCGTCGTAATAAACTGTCAGTTGCCCGACGGTGACGACACCGTTTGTGGTTTTGTAGGTCACTTCGCGGGTCGTGGAGGCCGCATCCTGAATGATGTCGCTGCCAGCCGTCTGGATGATGTCCAACTGGCCAGAGGTATCCTTGACCTCGACCATGCGGATCACGGGGTCGGAAACGAGGGTGCCGGTAATCTGGTTTATGGTGTCGTCGTCGAGATCCCATAGCGGGCGGGCAAGCGCCTGCGCATTGGTTGACAGCAGAATCTCAAGGTGATTGCGCTGGCTACGGATAGCCTCGTGATAGGAGAGGGTCAGCAAAAGGGTGAAAAGCGGGGCGACCACTGTGAGAAGTGCACCGGAAACAATCGCGATAAAGCGACTTTCGACGGAATGAGCCATGTTCTATTGCAGTACCCTCTACCCCAGATAACTGCGCCCCGTTTCCGCCACGTCCGGAGAGACATCCTTGAGGTTTTCGGCAACGGCCTTGTATCCCCACTGTATTTCTTCAACCCGTCCGGTGTTTTCACGATAACGCAATGGGCATCGTTTCATGGAATTGTTAATTCACGCTGAAACGGGTCCGGCATCCTGCACGCGGCGAGAGGTTTTTGCTTTTAAAGTTCATAAAAACTAAAAGGCCCGTTCCGAAAACGGAACGGGCCTTTTAGCTCAAATCTATCTGGCCTTATGGCCGCAGATTATTATTCAGAAGCTTCGCCGGCTTCTTCTTCAGCAACGCCGCCAGCCGGAGCAACGATCGTTGCGATCGTGAAGTCACGGTCAGCGATTACAGGCGTGATGTTCTTCGGCAGCTTCACATTCGAAATGTGAACGCTGTCGCCGATCTTCAGACCGGAGAGATCAACCGTGATGAATTCCGGAATGTCGTTGGCCGGGCAGTGGAATTCCACCGTGTGGCGAACGATGTTCAGAACGCCGCCGATCTTGATGTCCGACTTTTCTTCGTTTTCGAAGTGAACCGGAACTTCAACGTTGACGAGCGTGTTGCCCGAAACGCGCAGGAAGTCGACGTGCATGGTGAAGTCGCGGACCGGATCAAGCTGGTAGTCCTTCGGCAGGACCTTGATCTTCTTGCCGTCGACGTCGATTACCGCAACAGTCGTCATGAAGCCGCCAGCGTGGATACGCTTGGTTACTTCGTTGGTCGACAGAGCGATGGAAATGGGGGCCTGCTTGTCACCATAGATGACAGCGGGAATCAAACCGTTGCGGCGAAGTTCACGAGAGGACCCCTTACCAACTCGTTCGCGCGCCTCGGCCTTGAGCTCATACGATTCTTTGCTCATGGCAATTCCTTTCGAGGTTATATGGAGAGTTCATGCCCGCGGGCGCTGAACTGGAGAGGCTAAAAGCCATCTCGCCCGCGTTGCCTCCAAGGGTGTCTACACGGGTGCGGGCGCTATAATACAAACGGAAGACAAAGACAAGAGCGGCCGTTTTCTACGGATGCTAAGCTGTGATTTTATTAGAGTTGTCTAATTCACTCGTGCATTGCAACTTTTAATATATGCTTATCCATTCATATAAACCGGCTGCAAACTTGGCAAGTGATAAGGCTGCCTGGAATTCCAATTGCGTAGATGACAATGCTTAAAGTTCTCCAGTGCCTTACCGTCGATCATGACTTCCGATACACCACAGCAGCGGTCCTCGTCTGCATGCTGGGAAGCTTCGTCACGATGCGTCTATTCTCGAGGGCGCGTCAGGCGAGGGGTTGGCAAAAGGTCAACTGGCTGTTTCTGGCTGGTGTCAATGGTGGTTCGGCGATATGGACCACCCATTTCGTGGCGATGCTGGGTTATGTTGCTGCCGGGGAAGTGGGTTACGATCCCTATCTGACCGGGCTTTCGCTTCTCATCGCCATTGCCACAACGACAACCGGCTTTGCCATTTCCGCCTATGGCGGACGCACCGCGCTGGTGGAAGCGGGTGGTGCGACAGTCGGTCTCGGTATTGCGGCCATGCATTATACCGGCATGGCTGCCTATCAGATTCAGGGCATGATTTTCTGGAACCAGACCTACGTCATCGCTTCGCTGGTGCTCGGGGCTGTATTCGGCGCGCTCGCGGTCAATCGCATCGCGCGCCCGGTCAACCGGTTTTGCCAATATAGCTCGGTTGCGTTCCTCATCCTGGCCATCGCCTCCATGCATTACACCGGCATGGCTTCGATGTTGTTCGAGTTCGATCCGCGCATCGTCATTTCGGAAAGTCTGCTGCCGCCCGCCATCATGGGTGGAGGCGCCATCGCCGTGACGCTTCTCCTGCTGGCGCTCGGGCTTTCCACCTATGTCATCGACGCCCAGTCCACGCAGCAGGCGGTCGCCCGCTATCGTCATCTTTCGCTGCACGATCCGCTGACGGGCATTCCGAACCGCGCGGCATTTATCGAACATCTCAACCGCCGCACGCGCCATCTCTCCATGGGCGCACACACGGCGCTTTTGTCCATCGATCTAAACCGCTTCAAGGAAATCAACGACGTTCACGGCCATGCGGCGGGCGATGCCGTGCTGCGCGCCATTGCCGACCGCGCAAGTTCCGTTCTGAAAGCCGGGGAGTTTCTGGCGCGTATGGGCGGGGATGAATTCGTGGCGATGACCCATTCCTATTATACCCGCGCCGATGGTGCAGAATTCGCCCAGCGGCTGATCGAGCAGATCAGCAGGCCGGTCGAATGGAACGGGCAGACATTTTCGGTCGGCGCAAGTGTGGGCATATCGGTGCGCAATACCAGCGCCATCGACGCCGACACGCTGATGGCGCAGGCCGATGTCGCCATGTATCGGGCAAAAGGCGGGACTTCTGACACGATCTGCTTTTACGACAAGTCCATGGATGAAGCCGCACGCGAACGCAACGCGCTTGCCGTGGCCATGCGCAGCGGTCTCGCCAACAGCGAGTTCGAGCTTTATTACCAGCAGCAGAACGATACCAAGAGCGGCAGCATCGTCGGTTTCGAGGCGCTGTTGCGCTGGAAACATCCGGAACGCGGTATGATCTCGCCCGTCGAATTCATTCCGATCGCGGAGCAGACCGGCTTTATCGTCGAATTGGGCGAATGGGTTCTGCGCGAAGCCTGCGCGCAGGCTGCCCTTTGGAAAAAATCGCTTTCCATCGCCGTCAATGTCGCCCCGCAGCAGCTTGCGGACAATGATTTCCCCGAGAAAGTCGAGAAGATTCTTCGGGAGACGGCGCTTGCACCTGAGAGGCTTGAGCTTGAAATCACCGAAGGCAGCATCATCGCCGACCACCGCCACGCGCTGATCACGATCCGCAAACTCAAGGCGCTCGGCGTCAAGATCGCCATGGACGATTACGGCACGGGCTATTCCTCCCTGTCGACCCTGCAGAGCTTTCCCTTTGACAAGATCAAGATCGACCGGGCCTTTATCGATGGCCTGTCGACCAATGTGCAGTCGGAGGCGATCGTTCGCTCCACGCTCATTCTGGCGCATAGCCTCAATATTCCGGTGCTTGCGGAAGGTGTCGAGACCAAGGCCCATATTGAGTTCCTGCGCCGCGAAGGCTGCCTGCAGGTGCAGGGCTTCTTCTTCGGCAGGCCCGGTCCTTTGACCTCCATCGCCAATCTCGTCGACGACACGTTCCTCTCGACGGAGGACGAGCCGGAGGTCACCACCACCGGCCAACGCTATTTCAAGGCGGTATGATATCAGGCGCAGCCCGCGGTTGCGCTGACGGATGCGGGTCGCAAAGTTTTTAGTTGAAACGTGAACGCTTCCAGCGCACCATTGCCGAAAAGCTTTGGGAGGAGCGAATGCCGACAGACATCGCCCATGCGGACCGCGTGTATGAAACAGCGCGCCAACGTTCCGCAGCCGCAAGTTCTCCGATCATCGCCTCATGGCGCCGCTGCATGGTCACGCACCGTCTTGCGCCGGAGGAAAACCGCAAGCCAATCTTTCTCACCGACGTCGAATTCCGCCGCGCACGCGAAAGTGCGGCGGGCCTGATTGCCGAAAGCACGGATGAACTCGACCGCATTTTTCACAGTGTCGGCAAATCCGGCTGCTGCCTGCTTTTGACCGACGCCCAAGGCGTCGCGCTGGAGCGCCGGGGTGCTGCCGGCGACGATCGTGATTTCCGGGCGCTCGGTCTCTGGTCCGGCGCCGTCTGGAGCGAAGCGAGCGTCGGAACCAACGGTATTGGAACGGCACTTGCCGACGAACGTTCGGTGGTGGTCTATCGCGACCAGCATTTCTTCACATCGAACACGGAACTCTGCTGCACCACGGCACCGATCCGCGACCATACCGGCCGGGTGACGGGCGCTCTCGATATTTCCACGTGCCGCGACGACATCAACGAAATGACGTTTTCTTTCGTCACGCAGGCGGTGCGGGATGCGGCGCAGCGCATCGAGGGCAATCTCTTCCGCCGGGCCTTTCCCGGTGCGCGCATCGTCGTGGTGCCAACGGGTTTCAGTCCGGCACTTTCGTTGCTTGCCGTCGATCAGGACGATCTCGTGCTTGGGGCGACGCGCGCGGCGCGGCTTGCGCTGAAGCTCGATGACCATCGCATTGCGCAGGGGCTGCCCGCCGCCGATGTCTTGCAGGAACAGCGTCACGATGGCGGTTCCGATCTTGAGGAGGCGGAACGTTCGGCTTTGCGCAGGGTTCTGTCGCGCACCAATGGTAATGTCACGCAGGCCGCGTCCCTGCTCGGCATCAGCCGTGCCACGCTTCATCGCAAGATGAAGAAATTCGACGTACATTGAGGCTATCCGAAACGATACCCGGTCAATTCAGCGGGATCGGAGCGGGTTTGTCGCAGATGTGAGACAATGTGCGCTGCGGAACGACGCGGCGCCACTACCCGCCACGATCATCTAGGCCCACCTTCCTGTCATGCGGTCCGTCGCGGATCGTTTTCATCAGGGAGGATGAAATCATGAATATTCAGGTTCAGCACAAAGCTGGCGAAGCGCCCTTCAAGCTGAAATACGGAAATTTCATCGGCGGCAAATGGGTGGAGCCGAAATCCGGTCGCTATATGGACAATCTGTCGCCGGTAACGGGTCACAAGATTTGTGAGGTTCCGCGCTCCGATGCGGCCGATATCGAACTCGCACTGGATGCCGCCCACAAGGCGCGGGAGAAGTGGGGCAAGACGAGCGTTACCGAACGTTCCAACATCCTGCTCAAGATCGCCCAGCGCATCGAGGACAATCTAGATCTCATCGCACGGGCCGAAACCTGGGATAACGGCAAGCCGCTACGCGAGACCACCAATGCGGATATTCCGCTGACGATCGACCATTTCCGCTATTTCGCGGGCTGCATCCGCGCGCAGGAAGGCACGATCGGTGAAATCGACAATGACACGGTCGCTTATCATTTCCATGAGCCTCTCGGTGTCGTCGGCCAGATTATTCCGTGGAACTTCCCGATCCTGATGGCCGCATGGAAACTTGCACCGGCACTCGCCGCCGGCAACTGCGTGGTACTGAAGCCGGCGGAACAGACGCCTGCTTCTATTCTGGTGGTGATGGAGCTTATCGAAGACCTGCTGCCGCCGGGCGTGCTCAACATCGTCAACGGTACTGGTGTTGAAGCGGGCAAGCCGCTGGCGCAGAGCAAGCGCATCGCCAAGATCGCCTTCACCGGCTCCACCCCGGTCGGCAAGGAAATCATGCGTTATGCGGCCGACAATGTCACCAACATCACGCTGGAACTGGGCGGCAAGTCGCCGAACATCTTCTTTGCCGATGTGATGAATGAAGACGACGCGTTCCTTGATAAGGCGCTTGAAGGTTTCGCCTTCTTCGCGCTCAACCAGGGCGAAGTCTGCACGTGCCCGTCGCGTGCGCTGGTGCATGAATCGATCTACGACCGCTTTATGGAAAAGGCAATCAAGCGCGTTCAGGCTATCAGCCAGGACGACCCGCTCAATCCGTCGACCATGCTGGGTGCGCAGGCCTCGCAGGAACAGTTCGACAAGATCATGCGTTATCTGGATATCGGCAAGAAGGAAGGCGCCAAGGTTCTGACTGGCGGTGACCGCAAGACGCTCACGGGCGATCTTAAGGACGGCTACTACATTCAGCCGACGGTCTTCGAAGGCAACAACAAGATGCGGGTTTTCCAGGAGGAAATCTTCGGTCCTGTCGTTTCCGTCACCACCTTCAAGACGGTGGAAGAAGCGCTCGAAATCGCCAATGACACGGTTTACGGTCTTGGCGCTGGCGTCTGGAGCCGTGATACCAATATCGCCTATCGCGCTGGCCGCGGCATCGAAGCGGGCCGTGTGTGGACCAATTGCTACCACGTCTATCCGGCCGGTGCCGCCTTTGGCGGTTACAAGCAGTCCGGCATCGGTCGCGAGACCCACAAGATGATGCTCGATCACTACCAGCAGACCAAGAACCTGCTCGTATCCTACAGCCCGAACAAGGTTGGCTTCTTCTGAGTTCCTCCCCGGAAGCCGGCGACGGATCGTCTTGATTTCCGGCCGCCGGCGAGTTCCCAGGGGCTTCGGTCCCTGGGAACCCGGATGAAGTTCAGCAAAATAAAAGGCCGGAGGTGTTGCCTCCGGCCTTTTTTTACTGCGGACTATGCCGCGTAACGCTGGTCGCGGTTTCGGGTGGCGCCTACGGAGAACTGGCCCACCTGTTCGGTCAGGCCATCAGCTTCGCTTGCGAGCGAGAAGGCCGCAGCCGTCGTTTCTTCCACCATCGCCGCGTTCTGCTGCGTTACATGATCGAGTTCGTTGACGGAGGCGTTGATTTCGCCGAGGCGACCGGATTGTTCGCGCGATGCTGTGGCGATTTCACCGATCTGATCGTTGACCGACTGGATGCGTTTCTGGATCTGCTCGAGGCTTTCTCCGGTTTTCAGCACCAGTGCCACGCCGCTTTCCACATCGCCCGCAGAGGTGGCGATGAGCGTCGTGATATCCCGTGCGGCAGCCGCCGATTTCTGCGCGAGTTCCCGTACTTCCTGTGCCACGACCGCAAAACCCTTTCCGGCCTCACCGGCGCGGGCGGCCTCAACCCCGGCGTTCAGCGCCAGAAGATTGGTCTGGAAGGCGATCTGGTCGATGACGTCGATGATCTGGCGGATCTTGGACGACGACGTCTCGATACGCTCCATGGCGACGATTGCTTCTTTGACGACAGCGGTGGATTTATGGGCGTCCTGCATGGTTTCCGCCGTCGTTCCGACTGCGACGTCGCAGCGGGAGAGGGAAACGTTGACGGCCTGCGTCATGTCTCCAAGTGCGGCGGCTGCTTCTTCAAGGGCGGCCGCCTGGCGTTCCGTGCGCCGCGACAGATCTTCCGATGCGCTTTTCAGCTCCCCGGAGCCGGAGCGGATGGCATTGGCGCTTTCGCCGATGCTGGAGATCGTCGCATCCAGCCCCGCTATGGAGTTGTTGAAATCGACGCGCAGATGGTCGAGCGACGGCACGAAGGGTTTTTCAATGCGAAGATCGAGCCTGCCCGCAGCAAGATTGGCAAGGCCGGTTGCAAGCGCATCGACGGCTTCTTCCAACTCCTTTGCACTTCTTGCCTTTTCCATCTCACGCTGGGCACGTTCCTCGTCCAGTTCCTCGCTCTTGCGATGGGACTCGGTTTCCATGCGCTGCTTGTCCAGAATGCCCTGGCGGAAGGATTCCAGTGCGCGCGCCATGGTGCCGATTTCGTCGCCACGGGAAACGGCCTTGATCTCAATATTATTGTCGCCACCGTTCAGACGTTCCATCAACCCGGCAAGGCCGGTCAGCGGCTTGGTCAGGCTGGCGGAAACGAAAATGCCGATGAGTGTCATGACGGCAAGCACCGCAAGTGTCGCAAGCGTTGCCCAGAAGGCGAGATCATTGGCCGCCGCCAGCACCTTGCTCTCCTGCTGGCCGATGGCCAGAAGATGCTTCTGTCCGAAAACGGAGACCGGACGATAGGCGTAGAAGATGCTGCCCGCTGGGGTCTTCGCCATAACCGTTCCTGCTTCGCTGGCACCTGTAAGTGCCGCGAGACTTTCGGAAACGGCGACACCAGCCCCACCGGAGAGCACGCCCGCGCGAAATTTGCCGTCAGCGCTCAGAAGAACGGCGTCGTCGATGGACTTGCCGGTTTCCTCAGGTGTTACCACCGCACCGATACGGTCTGCGGAAATGCGCATGATGACGGCGCCCTTGCGCTGCAACTGGCCCCAGTTCGAGACCGCGAGCGGCATGCCGATCAGGGCCGAGTCATTGGTGCTGCCATCGCTGAACCCGGTTGTGCTGATGACACCGTCCTTGCCGGCCTCGATGCGGTCGAACAATTCCTTGATCGCGCTGTTTTGCGGTTCCGTCACATTGGTCAGGAAGTTCTTGCCCTTGGTCACGGAATAGATAATGAGGCCTGCCTTGTCGATGACGTAGATGTCGCTGACCCGGGTGTTGCGCCAGACGCTGGCAATGGCCGCGTTGATCGTGGCATGGCGAATGGCATAGAGCAGCCGCAAACCTTCACCGTTGAAGGAGGCGCGCTCCTCCTCGGATACGCCCTCGCGGCGGAATGCCTGAATGATCGCATCCTTTTCCGTCGGTACGACCGTGGTCATGGTTTCCAGCGCCTGAGCGATCGCAGCGTTCTGCGACAGCTCGGAAATGCTTTGTTCGACGCGCAGCGTATAGGCATCAAGCTGCTTGGACTGGTTTCCCGCAACCGTCTCGAGCCTGATCTTGCTGGCGTCGATCAGCCCGGACTTGCCCGTTTCGTATGACAGCAGCCCAACGGCCAGGCACGAAACCAGCGTCGCGCCCGTGACGAGCGCTGCGAATTTGGCCTTGATTGACAATGATTTAGCTTTGACAGCAGTCGGATTTGCACCCGGCATCCTGTTTCCTCCCCCCAAAAGAACGTTGCGGTACCGTCGCAACAATTGTTTACGGTCGCGTTAAGCTTGGCGGGGAATTGTATGATTATTTCCCGCATACCGTGAAAAAATCCAAGGCCCTGGCCGCCCATTCTCCGTAATAAAACTGCAATGGAACGGGCGCATACCGTGCGAAGTTCAACGGCTGTTCATATTCATGCAAGCTTTTCGCGCTCCTGCTCTTGCCACTATCGACGATGTTTGCGGAACACCCGCGGATGGATATGACGGAGCCCCTTTGAGATCGATCCCGGATTTCGCGGTTATCGTACCCATGCACAATGAGGAAGCGAGCGTTGAAACGCTTGTCGCTGAGATCGTTGCTGCCTGCCAGCCGGTCGGTCCGTTCGAGATCATCGTGGTGGACGACGCATCTTCCGATCGCACGGCGGATGTGGCGCTTTCGCTTGCCGGGCGTTATCCGATGCTGCGGCTGGTGCGGCATGACCGGCAGGGCGGGCAATCGGCTGCGATCCACAGCGGTGTGCAGGCAGCGCGCGCGCCGGTTGTCTGTATGCTTGACGGAGACGGCCAGAACCCGCCGGACAATCTGCCGGCGCTTCTTGCGCCGCTTCTTGCCACGAACGCGCCGAGCCGGCTTGCGCTTGTGGCCGGGCAGCGCGTCGGCCGGCGCGATACGCTTGCAAAACGTCTTTCCTCCCGCTTCGCCAATGGCTTGCGGGCGCGGATATTGAAGGACGGCACGCGGGATACCGGCTGCGGCCTCAAGGCTTTCCGTCGCGACGCCTATCTCGCCTTGCCCTATTTCGATCACCACCACCGCTATTTTCCGGCGCTCTTCAATCGCGACGGCTGGCAGGTTGCCCATGTCGACGTCACGCACCGGGCGCGCCTGCATGGCAACTCCCATTACACCAATATCGGCCGCGCGCTTGTCGGCATCCATGACCTGATCGGCGTTGCCTGGCTGTTGCGCCGGCGCAAGCGGGCAAGCTGGGCCGAAACCTTCAAAACGGAGACATCGCCGTGAACGCACCGGCTTTATGGTCCATGCTGCATGTGAACAGCTGGAAGGAATTTCTCTGGGTCTGCACAGGCTTCATGGGCCAGATGCTGTTCACCATGCGTTTTCTGGTTCAATGGATTTCGTCGGAACGGGCGAACCGCTCGGTCATTCCAGTAGCCTTCTGGTATTTCTCCATCTTCGGCGGCCTTGTGCTGCTATTATACGCGATCTGGCGTCGCGATCCGGTTTTCATTCTGGGGCAGGCCTCCGGCCTGTTCATTTATGCCCGAAATCTCTGGTTGATCCATGCAGAACGCCGCCAGCATGCATGAGGCCGCAGCTCTGCCTTACGCGCAGGCGAATGAGCAGCGCCAATGGATGACGTTTGCGCTTGCGGCAATCGTGCTCGTCACCGTGCTGCGCATCCTCGGGCTTGCTTTCAACCGCACCGATCTTTTCGTTGATGAGGCGCAATATTGGCTGTGGGGCCGGGAGATGGCGTTCGGCGCCTATTCCAAGCCACCGCTGATCGGCTGGATCATTCGCGCCGCCACCACTCTGAGCGGCGGCGAGAGCACCTTCGACGTGCGGCTGGCCGCGCCGGTCATCCATGGCATAGCGGCCGCGGCTATCCTTGCGCTCGGGCGCATGATTTACGACACGAAGCTCGCTTCGCTCGCTGCCGTCATCTATCTGACGCTGCCCGCCGTGACGCTCGGCAGCCTGTTGATCTCGACCGATACGCCGATGATGCTGTTCATCGTGCTGTCGATGATCTGCATGCGCAAGCTTGCGGAAGCACGCGCCGCCGGTATGTCCGCGACGCTCTGGAGCATTGCGCTCGGTCTCAGCTTCGGCCTCGGGCTGATGTCTAAATATGCGATGATCTATTTTCTGCCGTGCTTCATCGCTGCCGGCTGGCTGTGCGTGGGCTGGCGCATCCGTTGGCGTGACGCCGGTATTGCTGTAGTTGTCTGCGCCGCCGTGATCGCTCCCAATCTTTGGTGGAATGCCGCGCATGATTTCATGACCGCGCGCCACACGGCGGACAATGCCAACTGGCATGGCGTTAAGCTGAAAATCGGTCCGGCGCTTGAGTTCTTCTTCTCGCAGGCGGGTGTTGTCGGGCCGTTCGTCTTCATCGGCATGATCGTCGCGACGTTCAGGGCGAAAACCGCTGAAACCCGGGCGCTTGTCGCCCTTTCGGTACCGATCGTGCTTCTGATCACCGCGCAAGGGCTGATGTCACGGGCGCTCGCCAACTGGGCGGTGGGGGCCTATGCCGCGGGCGTGCTTCTGGCAGTGCCTGTTCTGGCATCCCGGCGTTGGCTCACCGTTTCCAGCCTTGTCCTCGGTGGCATCGTTGCCATCGCACTGCCGCTGATGACGATCGCCGGAACTGAATTGCGCTTGCCAAATGGCGACCTGGCGATGAAGCGTTATCTCGGCAGCTCGGAGCTTGTGTCGACCGGCCTGTCCCGGGCGCGCGAGGCGGGGGCAGATGCAATCGTCGCTGCAGATCGCTCCATTCTGGCCGAGCTTTTTTATCAGCTGCGGGACGAAAAGCAGGTATTGCGGCGTGCGCTGCCTGAAACCGGCGTTCCTTCCAGCCACTATGCGCTTCTTTATCCGCTGAAAGCCGGAGAGGCGACAAATCCCGTCTATCTTTCAAGGTCAGACGGCTTGCCGGGCTGTCTCAATGGCGAGGCACCGCTATCGACCTGGGTTGCCGGGCCGGGCTCGTTCGAGGGCAAGGAAATCGGTCTCTGGCGTCTGCCGCCACGATGCATCCCGGGGGCTGCCGATGGACAATGATCTTTCGCATATGCGGATCACGATCTGGGTTACATTCGCCACATTGGCGCTCGTCATCCTGTTCGCGACCTTCCCATCCATCGACCTCGAGTTTTCTTCCCTGTTCTTCTCGACCGAAGCGCGCCTGTGGGCTGGAAGCCTGCCGGTTCCGGAATGGTTTCGCGATACGTTGCGGGAGTTAACGGAACTGGCCACGCTTCTGGCCTTCATCGTTCTGGTCGGCAACATCAGGCTGGGCGCGCTGCAGCGCACGGGCTGGCGCGTCTGGGCCTTTCTCTGCGGGCCTGTGGTGCTCTGCGCCGGGCTTCTGGTAAACGGGGTGCTGAAGGCCAATATCGGCCGCGCCCGCCCGTTCAGCGTCAGCGATTTCGGTGGACATCAGCTTTTTACGCCGCCTTTCCAGTTCAGCACGCAATGTTATTCAAACTGTTCGTTTTCCTCCGGGGAAACGGCGCTCATAGCGAGCTTTTTCCTGCCGCTCTGCGCGCTTGTCTGGAACCGCCTGCAATGGCGCGGGCGTCTTTTCATGGGCAGCACTGCCGCCGGAGCCATCATCCTCATGTCCGGTCTGCGTATTGCAGCTGGCGGGCATTTTCTTAGCGATGTGGTGATGTCCGTGCTGTTTTCCGCACTGACGACGCTGTTTCTTTACCGGGCGCTGGCAATTGCCCGTCATCGTCATCTGTTTACCGGCGACGCCGTTACGGCCGATGCCATCAGCCTTTGGCGCAATGGCAGCCATGCCGTTCGCACCCGCGCTCGACGCTGGTGGCCGAAAATCAAGGCCGCCGCCACACGCCTCCAACGACCGCCGGATGCGGGCACGGCGTCTTCCTGAGTGGTGCAGATGGAGTGCTGCGATCTCTGCGGATGCTGAGATAGCTGGCAAAGTTGATAAGCCCTCTTCTCGTCATGCCAATCTTTAACCGGCATCCAGCCACGGCGCGGATGCGCCGTAAGAAAGCGTCTTACGCGATCAAAGACTTGATCGCACTGGACCCCGGAATAAATCCGGGGTGACGGTATGCGGATGCAGTGATTTTGCAGATGTGCGAGAGAAACGATTGCTTCAGTCGAACAGGCCGGAAACCGACTGTTCCTGCGCGGTGCGGTTGATCGCTTCGCCCAGAAGGCCCGCAGTGCTGATCACGCGGATATTGTGCGCGGACTGGACGCTGGTGGTCGGCTGGATGCTGTCGGTGATGACGAGTTCGCGCAGCTTCGATGAAGCCACGCGGGCAACGGCGCCGCCGGAAAGCACGCCGTGCGTGATATAGGCGGTGACGCTGGTTGCGCCCTTTTTCAACAGCGCTTCGGCAGCATTGCAGAGCGTGCCGCCGGAATCGATGATATCGTCGATCAGGATGCAGTCCTTGCCGGATACGTCGCCGATGACGTTCATGACTTCGGATTCACCCGGACGGTCACGGCGTTTGTCGACGATGGCCAGCAGACAGTCCAGACGCTTCGACAGGGCACGGGCGCGCACCACACCGCCAACGTCAGGCGAAACGACCATGACGTTGTTGGTGTCGTAGTGGTCCTTGATATCGCGGGCCAGAATGGGCGCTGCGAAGAGGTTGTCGGTCGGAATATCGAAAAAGCCCTGGATCTGGCCGGCGTGAAGATCGAGCGTCAGAACGCGGTCGGCGCCGGCTTCGGTGATCAGGTTGGCGACGAGCTTGGCGGAAATCGGTGTGCGGGGGCCGGCTTTGCGATCCTGGCGGGCGTAACCGAAATAGGGAAGTACTGCCGTGATGCGTTTTGCCGAGGAGCGGCGCATGGCATCGATCATGATGAGCAGTTCCATCAGATGATCGTTTGCCGGAAACGAAGTGGACTGGACGAGAAAAACGTCCTCCCCGCGCACGTTTTCACTGATTTCTACGAAAATTTCCTGGTCAGCAAACCGCTTTACGGTGGCATTTCCCAAGGGAACGTTGAGATACTTGCAGATCGCTTCGGCAAGGTGCCGGTTCGAATTGCCTGCGAAAACCTTCATTGCGCCCGCCTGTTTCCATGCAATCGCCTTGCGCCACGGGAAAGTGTCTGCCGTAACCAAGCGTCGTTCAAGGGGAGGAACATCCGGCTGAAAAGCCTTTGCCGGATACGCCTTGTTGCCATGCGCGCCTTAATAGCGTTGTTGCTTCCGATTGCAAGAGGACTCCGTGCTTTCGCAATGATTTTCATGAAATCTCTGTGACTTCTCCCGCCGTTTCATCTCATCCCCTTTGAGACTGCTTCCATGACGAATACTCGTTGAGCGTTTTTGCGGCGATATCCTGCATGACCCTGTCGGTCGCGGCGGCCCAGGGATCGCTGCCCTTGGCTGCCACCGTTTCCTGCCCCTGCAGGCGATGGAGCCTGACACCATTGGCATCCAGAACGTCCCAGACGTAGATGATGTTGACCTTGCTGCCATCGGCGAAGGCGGAGAAATATCCCTTGAGGATGTTCTCTGCCGAATTGTCGTTAGAGGCGCGGATTGTCAGCCCCTTTGCCCGCGCCTCGGCGCCCAGTTGCCGCGAAAGCGGCGTGACGGCCTGAACGGGCGCGCCGATGATCGGCAGGAAGCGGATGGTATTGCCGGAAGCGGCGGGGGCAAGTGCAGCCGTCTGCTGTGGAGGCGGCGGCTGGGTGCCGGAGGGTGAGTGGCCTGCAGATTGTCCGGTAGACTGGGTCTGACCAAGAGGTTCGCCGTACTCATTGCCGTTGGAAAGCGCCTGCGCCTGGGCCTGCAGGGAGTTCTGCGGTGCGTAAGCGGGCACGGAAGAGGCGGTTGCCGGTGCGCCTGCGGGCGCGCGGTCGGCAGCGGCAGCCATCTGGTCGAGATCGCCCTGCGTCACCGGTGTCGATTGCGAGCTATTGTGGCCGACATTCACCTGCGGCGTCAGCGCCTCCGTGGTGTTGCAGGCCGACAGGGTCAACGCCAGCGCCGGAATGACGAGGACCGAAACGACAAACGTCTGGAAAGGGCGGGTAAACCCCGTCCGGCTCATGCGACGTTTCCTCTCATGTTCCGCTCCTTCTTGCCCAAGGTGGCGGCAATGTAGGGCCGGTTTTCCCGCTCTGTCAAACCCGGTGCAGATTTAAGCTGTGAGAAGATCGAGGCTATGGCGCGAGAGCGGTTCCGGCGCGCCTTGCGTGGTAAGGTAGGTCTGGCCGAGGGTCATGGCGGTGCCGGAATCAGAATCCATCACGATCATGTGCACGAACAGGGTCATGTCGCTGGCGATTTCCTGAGAGTTGCCGGCATGGAACATCTGATGCTCCATCCATGACGGCGAGAAACGCGCGCCCAGCGAATAACCGCAGGAGTTCAGGCGATGGCGGGTCAGTCCACGCTCGTCCATGACGCGGGCGTGCACGTCGAAGACATCGCCGAAGGTCTTGCCGGGCCGCAGCACCTCTTCGATGTCGGTGAGGTTTTGCAGGCAGGCGCTGTAAAGCTCCTTCTGGCGGAAGTCCTGTTCGCCGATCACCACCGTGCGCATCATGGCGGCGTGGTAGTGGGCGCTGACACCCGCCCATTCCAGCGTCAGCTGATCCTTGTCATCGAGCCTGCGCCGCCCGGCCTTGTAACGGCACAGCAGCGCGTCCGCGCCGGAGCCGATGATGAATTCATTGGCGGGATAGTCACCGCCGCCGGACAGAACCGCTCCCTGCATTGCCGAGAGGATCGCGGCTTCGTCCGCACCGGGCTTGATGAGCTCCAGTGCAGCGTCCAGAGCCTCGTCCGCAAGTCTGCCTGCCTTCCTCGCATAGGCGATCTCGGCTGGGCTCTTGATGAGCCGCAAGCTGCTGACCAGATAGGAGGCGTCGATCATCTGGCAGAAGCTGGCAAGCTGGTTGTCCAGCAGGCGGGCGACGCGCCCGGTCATGCCGTGGGTGTCGTATTCCACGCCGATCTTGGCGCCAAGGAGATCGAGATCGCTGAGGAGGTTCTTAAGATCGAGCGTCGGGTCGGCATTGGGCCGGTCGACCCAGACGAGAATATTCTCGATCGTCGAAGTATTTCGGGCCTGCCGCATATCTGCCGAACGGGTCAGAAGCATCATGGAGCCGTCCGACTTGACCACCAGCGTCTGGAAGAAGCAGTAGCCGAAGGTGTCATAGCCGGTAAGCCAGTACATGCTTTCCTGGGCGAAAAGCAGAATGGCGTCCAGCTTCTCTTCCGCCATCTTCGCAATCAGCCGTTCGCGGCGGGCATCGAATTCCGAGAGCTCGAAGTGCAGGGCCATTTAGTCCTCCAGAATTGCGATTGCGGAAATCTGCCGCCCGTAGTCGGGCTCGGCACGGTGGGTCGTGCGGCGGTAGGAATAGAAGCGTTCTTCATCAGGATAGGTGCATAGGCCGAGGTTTTCCGCTCTCACGCCCGCATTGACCAGCCGGTCCACCGTAAATTGCTTGAGGTCGAATAGCGCATGGCCGCCTTTGTCCGAAGCGGTGAAATAGGCCGCATAGGCAGGATCGAAATCGGTGAAGCGCGCCATATATTCAGGCCCGACCTCATAATTGGCCTGGCTGATGGAGGGGCCGAGAGAGGCGGAGATGCGCTCGCGGCTGGCGCCCAGCTTCCTCATGGTCTCGATCGTGTTTTCGAGCACGCCGAACAATGCACCCTTCCAGCCGGCATGGGCGGCACCCACAACGCCCGCTTCAGCATCAGCAAAGAGGATCGGGCCGCAATCGGCGCTCAGAACGCCGAGCACGAAACCCGGTGTCGCCGTTACCATCGCATCGGCCTGCGGGCGGCTGCCGTCATAGCTTTCATCGACCACAAGGACATCAGGAGAATGGACCTGATGCACGGTGGCGAGACGTTCCGGAGACAAGCCGAACCATTGCGTGACGCGCCGGCGGTTTTCCTGCACCAGTTCCGGCTCGTCATTCGAACCGAGGCCGACATTGAGGCCCTGATAAAGCCCCTCGGAGACACCGCCTTGCCGGGTGAAGAAACCGTGACGGACACGGTTTTCACTCAAGGCGGCAAGCAGGGGGCTCTGGATGGGGAGCGGCAGCGTTTCGTTCTGCATGGTGCGGGAGTTCCTTGGAGAATGTCGCTGTTGGCCAGTGGGATGCGTTAAGCGAGATGTTTCCTGTTGCCACGGCGTTGCGCGGCGTTTGTCTGGTGCAGTGTGTCTGCGTTCGCTTGCTTCGTTCTGGGCCGATGTTGGCCCAGAGGTGATTGCACTGTCAATCCACCGCGCGAAACGGCATGAGATGGAGCGCGGGACTTGAAACGGCGATGACCTTGAAAAGTTCCCCCATCCTGCCAGCCCCTTCGCCAGCGAGACGGTTGACCGCTTCGGCGATTTCAAGCGTCTGGTCGGGTGTAGCTTTTGCGGCAAGGGCGGTTGCCCGTTCCTTCAGGCCAAGACCATAAAGAAAGTCGCCCTGCCTGATGCCGCCGTTGACATGAACGCCGTTTGCCTCAGCCGTCCTGATAAGGCTTTCGAAATCGACATGGCTGGTCAGATCGGCTTGCCCGGGATGAGAAAGCGGCGGGTCGAAGGCATGGTTGCGCATGGCCTGCAATGTGTCGCCATACCCGGCGACCAGATGGCCGTAGTCGATCGCGAGTGCGGTGCCGCCATATGCGGACAGGCGCTGGCAGATTGCGGTCATTACGGCTTCGCGGGCGGGTGCGATCTCGAATATGCTGCCAATCGGCTGCCGTTCCGGGCCGGGCGGCAGCAGCGCCGGGTCGATGCCGGCAAGCCCAGTCGAGAAGACCAGTTCACCATCGGTACCAAGACTGACCACCCGTTCGCGGAAACCCTGCGGCGTTTTCACGAATTGGCGGATTGGGATGGCGTCGAAAAGCTCGTTGGCGACGAGGAGCAGGAAACCTTCCGGCACCGCATCGAAACTGTCATGCCATGTCAGCCGTTCGGCATGCGCAGCGAGCGTCTCTTTCTGGATGGCGCAAAGGCGAGGGCTGGTCTCCACCAGATGCACCCGCATCGTCTCGTAAAGCGGTGGGGCGATGCGGCGGATGACGCGCAGCATGTCAGACATCATGGTGCCGCGGCCGGGGCCGATTTCCACCAGACGAATATCTGCGGGTGCGCCATGGCGCTGCCAGGCGTGAACCACGAAAACGCCGAGCATTTCGCCGAAAAGCTGACTGACTTCCGGAGCGGTGATGAAATCACCCGATCGGCCGAAAGGCTCGCGGCTCCGGTAATAACCGTGTTCAGGATCGGCCAGGCAAAGCGAGAAGAAATCGGTGACGCTGAGCGGGCCGTTCAGGCGGATGAGGGATTTGATGCGTTGCGCAAGCGGTGTCGTCATGGCAGGCCATTCCGCTTAAGCGCGTATTTTCGCGCGTCGCGCACGCAAGACGGCCCAGAGGCCAAGAAGGAACATCGGCGTGGAGAGTACCATGCCCATGGTCAGCCAGTTGCCCGCGAGATAACCGATCTGGGCGTCCGGCTCGCGGAAGAATTCCACGAAGATGCGCGACAGCGCATAACCGCAAACGAAGATGCCGGTTACGATGCCAGGTGTCTTGAGCGCCCTGAAAACGTAGATGGTGACCGCCAGAATGACGAGGAGAACGAGGCCTTCAAGTCCCGCTTCGTAAAGCTGGCTGGGGTGGCGCGCAAACGGCCCGCCGGTCGGGAACACGACGGCCCAGGGAACGTCGGCGATACGTCCCCACAATTCGCCATTGATGAAATTGGCGATGCGTCCGAACAGCAGGCCGACAGGTGCGACGGCTGCGATGATATCGAACATGCTCCAGACAGGGATGCCGTTCTTGCGGGCGAAGAGGATCATGGCGATGGTCGTGCCGATCAGGCCGCCATGGAACGACATGCCGCCGTTCCATATCTCAAGTGCTCTTATAGGGTTTGCGGCGACGGCGCCAAGATCGTAAAACAGGATGTAGCCGATGCGCCCGCCAAGCACGATGCCGCCGGCTGCCCACAGGATGAAGTCGTCAAGATGCTGCGCCGAGATTGGCGATGTATCGTTTGGCCACAGGCGAGGCGTAAGCGCAAGGCGGCGGGCATAAAACCAGCCGAGCATGATGCCGGCGACATAGGCAATGCCGTACCAATGGATCGCCAGAGGCCCGAGAGACAGGGCAACCGGATCGATATTCGGAAATGGCATGATGGCAAGTTGGGTGGGAGCGGCTAACAATCCGTATATTCCGTCATCGTTGCTGGGCGGACAACAGAATGACCCATTGCCTCAAGGAGCCGGGCGATGATGCTCTCCGGTCTCTTTACGCGAGGAAAATGGCGATTGCCGCAGCGCCGGTCAAGATTATTCTTCAAGGGACGCTTTGCGATGCCGAAGGCCATTGCAAGCCATGCCGATTTTTCGATTTTGCTTGCAAGGCGGCTGTCGAGTGCCTACCTGAAAGGCATCAACAGCAGGGAACGGAACGCTCCCTGAACCGACGAAGGAACAGGGCCATGAGCACGACAGGCACCAATCGTTTTCTTGATGAATTCGCCAAGCTGATGACCGATGCGGCGGGCGCTGCGCAGGGAATGCGCAAGGAGGCCGAGGCTGCCTTGCACGCACAGGCGGATCGCTGGCTGAACAGCCTCGACGTGGTCAAGCGCGAGGAATTCGACGCGGTGCGCGAGATGGCGATCAAGGCGCGCGATGAAAACGATGCGTTGCGCGCTCGCATCGAGGCTCTGGAAGCAAAGCTTTCTGCTGCCAAGGATTGATTCTTTTCGCGCTTTTTCATCAAGAGGTCCCGGATCGCCTGCGATTCCGGGACTTTTTGTTTGCGGGCCATGCAACCCGAAATTATTCCCTGTCGATCCGGACCTGCCTCCATCGTTAATTTTTTGAGGCCTGTGGACACTTCCAAAAAACGCAATTGCCAGAGTCGCTTATGTATCTCGCCTGAGGTGATGGGGGAGAAGATATCCACTGTTCAAAAAGTAAAAATGCTGCCCGAGGGGTGGCAGCAGGACTCGGCCATTATACACTGATTTTAAATGATGATTCGAAACGAACCTGGTAAGCTCCACACAGGGTGAATGTGTAACTCTGTTGGTGTCGGGCAATCGTCTCAAGTGTTGAATCCGGTTTGTGTGTGCGTTTTGTGCCCGGCGTTCAAAACAGAACATCCATACCGGATGAGAAGGTGCCGCATGAGCCTGATAGAATTTGAAATTGAGCGCCAGTCCAATCCCGTGGACATGATCGAGATTGTCGCCGCCTCGAACGACTGGTCGTTCGAACGTTCCGGCGAAGATGAGATCGCCATGACGGTGGCGGGCCACTGGGCCGATTATCACGTTTCCTTTTCCTGGATGGAAGATTTCGAGGCACTGCATCTGGCCTGCGCCTTCGACATCAAGGTGCCCGATCAGCGCGTCAACGAAGTCATTCGCCTGTTGTCTCAGGTCAACGGCCAGGTACTGATGGGTCATTTCGATCTGTGGCGGCAGGAAGATGTTGTGATCTTCCGCCAGTCGCTGCTTCTGGCTGGCGGTGCGGAGCCTAACAACCAGCAGGTGGAAGTGCTGCTTTCCAGCGCGCTTGAGGCATGCGAACAATATTATCAGGCATTCCAGTTCGTCGTATGGTCGGGGCTGGATGCGAAAAGTGCAATTGAAGCGGTCATGTTCGAGACCGTCGGAGAAGCTTGAAAATGGTCTACAGGGCTTCCGGTCCTCTCGTCCTCGTTGGGGCGGGCAATATGGGCGGCGCTTTGCTTTCGGGCTGGCTGAAAAAGGGCGTGCCGGGTTCGCAGGTTATCGTCATTGATCCGCGCCCCTCCGACGCCATGCGCACGACAATTGCGGAAGCGGGCGCCACGCATAGCGAAAGCGTGCCTGACGGCGTGAAGGCGGGCATTCTGTTTGTCGCGGTAAAACCGCAGATGATGGAAGCAGTGCTACCCTCCCTCAAGCCCTTGCTCGGACCCGAGACCGTCGTGGTTTCGATTGCGGCCGGCACCACCATCGGCACTTTCGTTTCGCATTTCGGCTCGGTCGCCGCCGTGCGGGCCATGCCGAACACGCCCGCCATGGTTGGTCGTGGCGTGACGGGAGCCTATGCCAACGAATTGGTGACGCCGGCGCTTAAGGCCGTGGTGGATGGATTGCTGAAGGTCAGCGGTCCGGTCGAATGGGTGGAAACCGAAAGCGATATCGACGCGGTTACCGCGGTTTCGGGAAGCGGTCCGGCCTATGTCTTCTATCTGGTGGAATGCATGGCGGAAGCCGGTCGCAAGGCCGGTCTGCCGGCGGATATAGCCATGCGGCTGGCGCGTGAAACCGTGGCCGGTGCGGGCGAACTCCTGCATCAGTCCTCAGACGAGGCGGCGCGCCTGCGCCAGAACGTGACCTCGCCGGGCGGTACAACGGCCGCCGCACTTTCGGTGCTGATGGCCGAAGACGGCATGCAGCCCCTGTTTGACAAGGCGATCGCTGCGGCGAAAAATCGCGCTGAAGAACTGGCTGGTTGAAGACGAGCAGGCTGGCGGGAGCAGGGCATGAGCAGTGAAATTTCCTATGCCGATTTCGAGAAGGTCGATATCCGTGTCGGCACGATCGTCGAGGCAGAGCCTTTTCCGGAAGCACGCAAGCCAGCGATCAAGGTGAAGATCGATTTCGGCCCCGAGATCGGCATCAAGAAATCCTCGGCGCAAATCACGGTGCATTATACCCCGGAAAGTCTGATCGGCCGGCAGGTGCTGGGAGTGGTGAATTTTCCGCCGCGCCAGATTGGCCCGTTCCGCTCCGAAGTTCTGACATTGGGGTTTGCCGATGGCAACGGCGACATCGTGCTTGCCGCGGTGGAGCGGCCGGTGCCGAACGGCGAGAAAATGTGCTGAGAAAGCACAACAACACGCAACCCAAAGATTGCGCATGCTCAAAATTTTCTCTCCGTCATTCCGGTTCAAGGCTGGAATGACGGAAGCGGGCGAGCTGCATCACATTTTTCTCTCCGCTGCTCTACGCCGGAATTTTGACGATTACCCGCAATCCGCCCATGGGGCTGTCGTCCAGCGATACGTCACCGCCATGGCTGCGGGCGATGTCGCGGACGATGGAGAGGCCGAGCCCCGTGCCCGAGGCGTTGAGGTTGCGTGCCTCGTCCAGCCGGAAGAACGGCTTGAAGACATCCTCCCTTGATGCTTCCGGAATACCCGGCCCGTCATCATCAAACGTCATGATGATGGAGCGTGGCGCCTTGCGGATGTCGATATGGAGCTTGGTGGCATAGCGCCGGGCATTCTCCGCAAGATTGGCGACGAGGCGGGAGAGGGCATTCGGGCGCGCGATGATCTGGTCGATATTATAAAGCTCGTAGCTGAATTTCTTGCCGTGCAGCTCGAAATCATAGTCGATTTTTTCCAGAAGTGCCGGAAGCTCCAGCGTGCCGACATCCTCCTCGACATCGGTGCGGGCAAAGGTGAGGTAGGCCTCCAGCATCGACTGCATATCCTCGACATCCTTGTCCAACCCTTCCAGATCAGGATTGTCGCCGGCAAGCGCGAGTTGCAGCTTGAAACGGGTGAGGATGGTGCGCAGGTCGTGGCTGACACCGTTCAGCATGGCGGTACGCTGTTCCATCTGCCGCTCGATGCGTTCACGCATCAATATGAAGGCAAGACCCGCCCGCCGCACCTCGTCTGCGCCGCGTGGGGAATAGGCGCTGATCTTCTGGCCCCTGCCGAAATTTTCGGCCGCCTTGGCGAGCGCTTCGATAGGCTTGATCTGCCCGCGCAGGAACAGGATGGAAATGGCGATCAGGACCAGCGATGCACCGACCATCCAGACAAGGAAGATATGCGTGTTGGAGGCATAGGCGGCGCTGCGACTGGTAAAGACGCGGAGCGTCTTGTCTTCGAGCTGGACACGTATTTCCACCAGGGAACCGTTGCCATAAGTATCGATCCAGAATGGCCGGCCGATTTGCTGGGTCAGCTGATTGGCGAGGATCGTATCCAAAATGGAAAACAACGGTTCTGGTCTCGGGGCCGGCAAATCGGACTTCGGCTCGATGTATATGCTGAGGCCCAGCTTCTCGCGGGCGATGCGGATGACGCGCTGATAGTCGTCTTCTTCCTCATCAGTTTGCAGAAGCTCGATGATCGCTGCGATATCACGCGTTACGGCGGAGGAAAGGCGCTCGGTAACCAGCTGCCAGTGACGCTCCATGAAAACGGCCGCTACAATGCCCTGAAGCAGGATCATCGGCAGGATGATGATCAGCAGCGAGCGTGTATAAAGCCCGGTGGGCAGCCAGTGGCGAAGCCATCTGGTAAATGCGCGCCAGGTCTTGGCTACGCCGCTATTCCTGACAGTGATTAGAAAATCGAGGCTCGCCATGGCTGTGCGCCCGCCTTTCGTTTGTCCTTGTCAATCCACGCTCAGGCGGTAGCCGATACCACGCACCGTTTGCAGATAGACCGGGTTGGCAGGGTCGTCCTCGATCTTGCGGCGAAGGCGGTTGATCTGCACGTCGATTGTTCTTTCGCCCACTTCCGATTCCGCCTCGACCAGCTCGTGCCTTGGAATGGTATCGCCGGCGCGAAGCGCAAAAAGCAGCATGATTTCCTGTTCGCGATCCGTCAGGCGGATCGTTTCAGGGCCGCGCCGCAATTCCTTCCTGGGGATGGAGAAGCTGTAGGGGCCGAACATGATCTGTTCGATCTTGGGCGTATCCGGCGAAGTGTTGCGCCGCAGGATGTTGTTGATACGCAGGACAAGTTCGCGCGGATCGAAAGGCTTCGCGAGATAATCATCCGCGCCGGCTTCGAGCCCAGCAATTCGGGAGTCCGCCTCCGAGCGAGCAGTCAGAAGAATGACCGGCACGGATTTGTTCTCATTCAGCGACCGGGTGAGCGAAAGCCCGTTTTCCCCCGGCATCATCACGTCGAGAATAAGAAGGTCGAAACGGATGCCGACCATCTTGCGCCGGGCTTCTGCCGCATCGGCTGCGACGGAGATGCGGTATCCCTTGTCGCCAAGGAAACGTTGCAGAAGATTGCGAATGCGGGCGTCGTCATCGACGATCAGAAGGTGGGCCGCATCGTCATCGGCGGGGGGGAGTTTTGTCGTTGCCGTGGCCATCGTCAGTCGCCTTCCCCCGGTGTCGGGCTGCGCATCTGCGCCAGAAACTTGCGAACACAGGCGCGGGCGTCGGGTCCAAGCCCTTCCAGCGCACGGTCGATCCGCCGCGATTGCGGCTCGCTCAGCGCCAGCGCCAGTTCGCGCCCTGTCAACGTCGGATAGAGCCTGCGCTGGCGGCGGTCTTCCGGACCAGCCATCTGGCGGATATAACCGTCGTCGATCAATTGCTTGAGCACGCGGGCAAGGCTCTGCTTGGTGATCTGCAGGGTGTCGAGCAAATCCGCTACCGTCATGCCGGGCTGCCTGCTGACGAAATAGACCACCCGGTGATGCGCGCGCCCATATTCCAGTTTCGAAAGAATGACATCTGGATCGGAGACGAAATCGCGATACGCGAAGAACAGCGCCTCTATCGTATCGAAGTCGATCTTGCCGTCGTCAACCTTCGGGAGTGCCGGTGTCTGCCTGGCGGCTGCGGTTTTGAGCGATTGCGGTGGCACTGCGGTTCCTTCATATTCTGCGGCTGACATACGTCGATGCGCCAATATTCTGTAAACATAGCCGAAAATGCGTCCGCTCGGGAGGATGCCGCGATCATTTTCTGTTGCGGTGGATAATATGCTGCGGGTGCCGGTGCAACTGGAATCCTGACTGGCCTTTACCGGAAATAGAAAAGAGCGCGGAAAGCCCCGCGCTCTTCATTGGTTTCATGCTGCCGGTATCGAGTTCGCGTCTACTGGTAGACGTAGACAATCCGGCGCGTCGATGGCTCCACCAAAACCGGCACGTCGTTCACCTGAACGTAGCGATACTGGTAATCGGGGATTTCCACGAGCCGGGTATCGGAGGGCAGGGTGCTGCCAACCGCTACCTCGCCATCAAAGGCGACAGTGTCCGCAGGGTGCTCGTCAATATAGGAGATGACGGTTTCGGGCGGGTTGACTTCACCGACGCGGCCGAGGTTCGGATCGCCGGGGTTGGGTTCTGCCTGTACGCTCGAGGTCTTCTCGTAAGTCACGACCGGCACGCTGATATCGGATCGGCGCTGTTCGAGAATGACGGGAGAGCCCTCATACATGACATTCAGATAATCTGCATGTGCCCAGCCGCGCAGGCCGTTGACTTCGATGCGGCACCAGCTGCTGCCGTCCATGCAGCCATCAAGAACTGCATTGCTGCCACGGGTGGCAAGGCCAAGCTCGGGGTAGTCCTCGCCTGGGCCTGAACGAACGGAAACGTCCGAAGCTGTTGTGGCGACCATGGCGGCGTTTGCGTAACCGGCCATCAGGGCGAAAGCGCCGCCAGCCATGAGCATTTTAAGCGTCTTGTCCATGTGTCTCACTCCTTTTAAGACTGGACCTACAACGTCGCAGCCTTCAGGGCGTTCCACATTTTTCACAGTCACCTTCCGTCTTGAGCGGGAATATTTCCGATATCTAATTGAATTAAATCATAGTTTTTAGAAGTAGGAAGGTCACCGGAAACCGTTGCTTTTTCCTCCGCCATTGTGCCGGAACCGGCCGCAGGCTATAGCAGGCGGGATTTGTCAGACAGGGAGACACGGGATATGGGAAAGTTGCAGGCGGGCATTATTCCGGTCACGCCGTTCGAGCAGAACTGCACCATTCTCTTCGATGAGGATACGAAGGAAGGCGTTGTCGTCGATCCCGGTGGGGATGTGGATGTCATTCTTCAGGTGGTTTCCGAAAACGGCATCGCGCTCAAGGAAATCTGGCTGACGCACGGCCACCTCGACCATGCCGGTGGCGCCAAGGAACTGCGCGAGAAGCTTTCCCTGCCGGTGATCGGCCCGCATGAGGACGATCGGCCGCTGCTCGAGAGGATCGAGACCCAGGCCGAAAAATACGGCATCAGCGGTCTTCAGAACGTTTTGCCGGACAGGTGGCTGAATGAGGGCGACACGGTATCTTTCGGGGATCATGTCTTTGAAGTCTACCATTGCCCGGGTCATGCTCCCGGACATGTCATCTATTATAATCGCGACCAGCAATTCGCCCATGTCGGCGACGTGCTGTTTGCGGGGTCGGTGGGGCGTACCGACCTGCCGGGCGGAAACCACGAGCAATTGATGGCGTCCATTCGCGACAAGCTGCTGCCGCTGGGTGATGATGTCGGATTTATCTGCGGCCATGGCCCCGGCGGGCGGCTTGGCGAGGAGCGGCGCACCAACCCCTATCTCAAGGGGATCTGAGTTTCCGGGCGCGTATTGGCGCCTACGGATTGGGCATAAAAAAACCCGGCATTCCTGCCGGGCTTCAACTAGAAATGAAAGCCGTTTTAGGGTTAGCCAGCAATCTGCAGATTGACTGCCTTCGGGCCCTTGCCGCGACGATCCGGTTCCGTGTCGAAGCTCACTTTCTGATTTTCTGAAAGTCCGGACAGGCCGGAAGCCTGTACGGCAGAGATATGAACAAAGATATCAGCGCCACCATTGTCTGGCTTGATGAAGCCGAAGCCTTTGTCTGTGTTGAAGAATTTTACGGTGCCAGTTTCGGCCATGCATCAGGTCCTTTTCGCTCTGCCCGCGTTCAGCTACAGGCAGCATTACAGTTTTGCCCCGCGAGGGCGTTGGCAGGCAGCTCTTGACTATTGAGAAAAAGGACCTTCACAGCGGGAAGTAATGGCGTTCTCATCCAACGTTTTTCGTCCCACCGCCCGAGGTTTATAGCGTCCCCAGTGCGCAAATTTATAGGCCTTCCCATGCTCGCAAATTGCCCGAACCGCAGTAGATTGCTGCGTTTATGGAAAATTGGCAAGCAAAAGTTTTCACGGGCTTTTTGTCGGATAAAAACCTGCGGTAGAATTCCTGCGCGTAGTCGCACATTTTTTCCGCATATTTGATAATTGATGAAATAATTGCCGGTTGCCTTCGGTTTCCGGGCAAAATTTTGAATGCGGCAGTACGATTTTTCCTCGAAACAGAAAAATCAGTTCTTTCTGCGTCAGGCCGTTCCAGCGACGGTTTTTTGCCGTTTACGCGTCAGTTCCGGCACCAGTTCGACGATCAATATAGCGGCGAAAATGATCACGCAGCCGATATAACCGGCGTTGGAAATGGTTTCTTTCAGGAAAATCGACGCCAGCAAGGCGCCGAAAAGCGCCTCTGAAGAGAGAAATATCGCAGCCTGCGGCGCGGTCGTATAACGCTGGGCGACGACCTGCAAAACGAAGGCGAGGCCGGAGGATACGAGGCCGACGTATAGAATTTCCGCCAGCGACCCCTCTATGGACGCCATGCTGATGGGTTCTACCGCAAGGCCGATCATGCAACTCAAGAGAGAGCAAATCGCAAACTGA
The DNA here is from genome assembly GCF_900215635.1 of Rhizobium sp. AN6A. Lineage (NCBI taxonomy): Bacteria > Pseudomonadati > Pseudomonadota > Alphaproteobacteria > Hyphomicrobiales > Rhizobiaceae > Rhizobium > Rhizobium sp. AN6A. The sequence continues at coordinate 311,317 of NZ_OCNC01000004.1, read as the reverse complement.
GTGCATGAGAGCGCAAGCGGCCGTCCGCTTTCGGAAACGAAACGTCCTGCGAGCGTAATCTGGATTGCCCAGAAGAAGGCGCAGATGATGCTCAGAATATCGCCCTGCGTCAGCGCCTCGAATGCGCCGCCCGAGAGGAGGAATATGCCGCCCAGCATCATCAGGGCGCTGGGCCAGACGATCCAGTGGGGATGGCGCCGGTAAAGAACGACGGCGATCACGGGCACGAAGATGACGTAAAGCCCCGTCAGGAAGCTGGAATTGGTGACGGTTGTAGTCAAAAGCCCAACCTGCTGCGTCGTCGCGCCGCCGAACAGGGCGAAGCCCACAAGGATGAAGCCGCCGATTTCCCTGCGACGTGGCGGCGATTTTTTCGAGCGGGTTTCCATCAGGGCGAATGGCAGCACGGCGATTGCGGCAATGGCGAAGCGCAGACCGACGAACCAGAATGGCCCGATCGAGGCCATGGCGGATGATTGTGCGACGAAACCGCCTCCCCAGATCGCCGCGGCGAGCAGAAGCAGCATGTTGGCCTGAATACGCGTCATTGATGGCACCAGCACAGCAGGGGCCCGAAGATCATTCCGTCGCGGCCTTGGCATTTCGGGGATTTTTGAAACGTCGTTCTGACGACTTCCCCTGTGCTTTAGCAGCAACACGCCGATGCCGCAAGTCGAGGAGACGGCGGCTTACTTGTGGCGGCGGGCCTCGTCCTTCAGGCTTCGCCGGGTGAGCGCGAGGCCGCCTATGCCGAGGCTGATGAAGGCTGCGGCCGAGAAGATAACTAGCAACAGGTGGCCGCCCGCCCGCGCGGTTGCCGTCACCTGCGGAATAGAGGATGTCTGCAGGGTGTCAATTGCCTGAGGGGCCGCATTGGCCGAGGTTGCGATCCCGGCGGCCATGGTGACGACGACAAGAAAGGCCGCAATGGCCATCCAGAGGGAAAACAGCGTTCTCTGCGCCCTTAACCGTTCAACTGATGTCCTGTCGTTGGTAAACATGGCGATCGCCTCTTGTCCCTGTTCTCAAAGGATAAATGAGGCTTCGAAATGGACGGCTTGGAGACCGAATTCAGGCGTTCCGCAGTATTTATTGTGGCAATATCGTGGCAAAGCCGATTTCGGGACAATTTCGCTGTCAACGGCCTCAAAGACCGCGTTTTCCGAAGGTTCTGGTCTGGCGCAGGGTATGCGGCTCGGCGGGGCGTTCTTCACGCGGGAATGCCTGTGTCGCAGTGCTTCTGTCCGACCTTGGAGAGGGTGAAAAATATCCGCTGCCGAGTTCGGGAAAGCGCGCATCGAAACTCGTCGGTGCTAGTTCGGGTTTTGCCAACACGTATCCCTGCATCAGCAAGACGCCGAGGTCCTCGCAGATATCCACCTGCCTGCCGGTTTCCAGTCCTTCGAACACCGGCTCTATCCCATCGTCGCGAAACTGGCTGACGATGACGCGCAGAAGGGCGGCGCCTGCCGAATTCTGCATGAAATCACGCACCCAGCCTGCCTCGAATTTCACATAGTCCGGCTTGATGAGTTTCACCCGGTCAATGTCGGAATCGCCCGCGCCATAATCATCCAGCGCCACGCGAAAACCGATGTCATGCATATGATAGGCGAAGTCGGCGACCATCTGCGTATCGGACGCCTTTTTCTCGGAGATTTCGCAGACGATGCGGTCTGCCGTCATGCCGGCCTCGTGGGCGGTAAGGCGCATGCGCTCCACTTCCTGACGCATCTTGGCCGGGGTCTGGAACAGGCCCGGATGGAAGTTGACGAAGACGCGGGCGCGCGAACGATTGAGCCTGCCGGTATTGAGAATGTGGATCGTTCGCAGAATACTGTCGATATTCTCTATATCTTCAGGCGCCACCAGCGAGAAGAATTCACCCGGTGTCACCGGTTCGCCGTTGCGATGGGGACGCACCAGACCCTCGAAGGAATCGATGTCGAGAGCGCCGTTCATCGTTCGGCGAAAGATGGGCTGCAGGGCGGATTTCAAGTTGAAGGTGCCATAGGCCGTGGACCATGTGCCATCGACCTCGCGGACAAGACTGGAAAAGATGCTTTTGGGCGCCATTTTTCAACCAGCTACAGAGACACGACCTCTAGCCGGAGAATATAGCGCATCAAGCGTTACTTCCGGGTTAAGGAAGGTTTAAATTCTTTCCCGTGTCACATATGCTGCTTTTGACCTTGAAAGAGCGCCTGTCTTTCGACATAGAAAATGCCGCAGAAGACAGGATTTTCCGCCTCTGCCGATGTCAACCACAACAGGACCGATTAAAAATGGCCTTCCTTGCCGACATTCTCTCCCGCGTAAAGCCATCCGCCACCATCGCTGTTACCCAGAAAGCCCGTGAGCTTAAAGCGAAGGGCCGCGATGTGATCAGCCTTGGCGCCGGCGAGCCGGATTTCGATACGCCCGAAAACATCAAGGAAGCGGCCATTGACGCCATCAAGCGCGGCGAAACGAAATACACGCCCGTTTCAGGTATTCCTGAACTGCGCAAGGCGATCGCCGACAAGTTCAAGCGCGAAAACGGCCTGGACTACAAGCCGGAGCAGACCATCGTCGGCACCGGTGGCAAGCAGATCCTTTTCAACGCCTTCATGGCCACCCTCAACCCGGGTGACGAAGTCGTCATTCCCGCACCTTACTGGGTCAGCTATCCGGAAATGGTGGCGATCTGCGGCGGTACGCCAGTCTTCGTCGACACGACGCTCGAAGACAATTTCAAGCTGAAGCCGGAAGCGCTGGAAAAGGCGATCACGCCGAAGACCAAGTGGTTCGTTTTCAACTCGCCGTCCAACCCTTCGGGCGCTGCCTATTCGCATGACGAGCTGAAGGCATTGACGGACGTGCTGGTCAAGCATCCGCACGTCTGGGTGCTGACTGATGACATGTACGAACACCTGACCTATGGCGACTTCAAATTCGTCACGCCGGTTGAGGTGGAGCCTTCGCTCTATGACCGCACGCTTACGATGAACGGCGTCTCCAAGGCCTATGCCATGACCGGCTGGCGTATCGGCTATGCAGCCGGCCCGCTGCCGCTCATCAAGGCCATGGACATGATCCAGGGCCAGCAGACTTCGGGCGCCAGCTCGATTGCTCAGTGGGCAGCTGTCGAAGCGCTGAACGGCACGCAGGATTTCATTCCGGCCAACAAGAAGATTTTTGAAGGCCGCCGCGACCTCGTCGTCTCCATGCTCAACCAGGCGAAAGGCATCAATTGCCCGGCTCCGGAAGGCGCATTCTACGTCTATCCGTCCTGCGCCGGCATGATCGGCAAGACCGCGCCGTCCGGCAAGGTCATCGAGTCGGATGTGGATTTCGTCTCCGAGCTTCTGGAAGCCGAAGGTGTTGCCGTCGTGCAGGGATCGGCGTTCGGCCTCGGCCCGAACTTCCGCATTTCCTACGCCACGTCGGAAGCACTGCTGGAAGAGGCCTGCAAGCGCATCCAGCGCTTCTGCGCCGATTGCCGCTGATCGGTTTACGATCTTGAACGAAGAAGCCCGGCAGCGATGCCGGGCTTTTTTTGTTGCGGCTAAAGCCCGAGAAACAACAGCATGATGAAGGTGGCGAAGAGGATGAAATGCGTCATTCCCTCGATCGCGTTGGTTTCACCGTCATTGAGGTTGATGGCGGCGGCGATGAGGGTGATGAAGACCATGACCGTCTGAACCGGCGTCATCGCCATGATGAACGGCTGACCGGTGTAGAGTGCGATGCCCTCCATCACCGGGACGGTGAGGATGACCGTCGAAAGCGATGCGCCCATGGCGATATTGACCACGGCCTGCATGCGGTTGCGCAATGCGGACCTGAGCGCGGTCAGGATTTCCGGTGATGCGGAGATCGTCGCGACCACGACGGCCATCAGTGCCGGTGGCGCGCTTGTGCCCTCGAGGCTTTGGCTTAGGAAGGCCGCCATGAATTCCGCCAGCACGCCGATCAGCACGACGCCCGCGATGATGAGGCCGATGGAGAGGGACACGCTGCCCTCATCCTCGTCCTCCGTGTGATCGCCGGATGGATGACCGCTGGGATGAGCCTTGCGGGGATAGGCGTAGCTGAAGAAATAGCTGTGCGGACCAACCTGCATTTTCAGGAACAGCGCATAAAGCGCGATCATCGCGACGATGGTGAAGGCGGAATAGACGTGCCAGCTTTCCTTGGGGATGAATTCCGGCACGATCATCGAAATGCCCATGGCGGTCAGGATCATGACGCCGTAGGTCTTGCCGGAATCGTCATTGTAGGGCTGCTCGCCGTGGCGAAGACCTCCCAGCAGGGCGGCCAGGCCCAGAATGCCGTTGATGTCGATCATCACGGCGGAATAGATCGTGTCACGCACGAGCGTCGGCGAGTTGGATTCGCTCATGATGATGGCAAGGATCAGCACTTCCACCGCCACGGCAGACAGCGTCAGGATCATCGTGCCATAGGGGTCGCCGACCTTGGCGGCGAGGATTTCGGCGTGATGGGCTACCCGCATCGACACCAGAACGATCATCCCGATCAGAGCGATCGCGGCAATCAGCGACGCCGTTTTGCCGGCCTCGAATATCGCATGTTCGGCCAGATAGGCGACGACTGCCACCGGTATTGCCAGCAGCAACATTCGCTCCTGCTTTAAAATAGAACCCGCCATCGATTTCCCTTCCCCTGAGAGTGTGAGGCTGTGACGTATCGTCGTTAAGATCAAGCAGGATTTGCGCTTGAATGCTTTTGGTAGGATAGTGGTGCGGTCAAGGACATGCTGCTCATGCCGTGTTGTCCCCCGTTGGGTGCAATGCTTGAAGCGCGGTTGTGGTTGCCATTTCGCCTACTGAAACAGGAGGAACATGCATGACAAAAGTGGTATATGAAGTCGTGGAACATGACGGTGGCTTCGCCTACCGCATGAACGGCGCTTATTCCGAAACATTTCCTACCTATGCCGATGCCGTTGAGGCCGCGCGCATCGTTGCTGCCGAACAGCAGGTGGGCGGCGATGACGAGGAAATCAGCTATCAGGACGAACGCGGCCAGTGGCATGAGGAATACAGCCAGGGCGGCGATCGGCCGGAGGCGGAAGTGGTCGACAAGATTTCACCGCCCGCCAGACCGTTTTGATGAAGGGCGTCAACATTTCCGGTGAGAACAGCATCACCCTCCATGCTTCGCCGGTATGTCTTGCGGATTTGCGGGCGCAAGGCCGTGCGCCATCGATGCCGTAATAGCGCTAGCGTCGTTGCGGCGGGGCGCCCGGATCGGTTTCCTTCAGGTGGGCCTTCAGGCCGTCGACAAGGGCGCTGAACACGGCACGGCATCGCGGCGAGGTCTTGAGATTTTCATGCATCGCGACCCATGCGTGCAGCGGGATGTCGGTTTTCGGAAGGACCTGGACAAGCCGCGGATCCTTGCGTGCAAGGCCTATCTGACAGACGCCGATGCCCGCGCTGGCGCGGATCATGGCAAGCTGGGCGAGGTTGCTGTCGGCGCGGATTTCGAAGGAAATTTCTTCGATATCGGGTATTTCCGGATCGAGCGAGCGCATGCGCTGGATCGCCGCCCTGATGAAAGGCGTCTTGCGGTCGAAACCGATCATACGGTGGTTGTTCAGTTCTTCCATGTTTTTCGGGATGCCGGCTCTTGCCAGATAATCGCGTGTCGCATGAAATCCCAGACGGAAATTGCCGATATAGCGCATGACGATCGCATCCTGCTGCGGTTCGGTCATGCGGATGGCGATATCAGCCTCGCGCCGCAAAAGGTCTTCCAGCGTGTCGGAGAGTGAAAGTTCTATTTCAAGCCGGGGGTGAATCTCCTGCATGGCAGCGATGATCGGCGGCAGCATTTCGACGCCGATGATATCCGATGCGCTGATACGCACGGTTCCTTCGATCTTGCCGACCTCGCCGGAGGCTGCCCGCATAAGGGCTGCGGCCGTCGCCGCCAGATTTTCCGCATAGGGCCGGAGCGCCAGCGCCGCTTCCGTCGGCATCAGCCCGTGCGGCGAGCGGATGAACAGCGGAAAGCCGATGGCCTCTTCCAACGCTCCGATATGGCGCCCAGCTGTCGGTTGGGTAATGCCGAGTTCGCGGGCGGCGGCGGAAAGCGAGCCGTCGCGCAGCACGCTGAGGAAGGTGCGGTAAAAATCCCAGCTGACATTGCGGCTTCTGATTATAAGATTTTGTATAGCGGCTCCACTCATTTGGACAATTTCGTATATCGACTGATGGCTCGATACTCCAGCCCAGAAGAAGGAGTAATGGCAATGATATATGAAAACCACGCAAATACAGCAGAGAATAACCAGCCTCTGGCGCTGATCGTTGGGGCGAATGGCGGCGTCGGCAGCCATGTCTCGAAGATGTTGTTGCAGCGCGGCTGGCGGGTGCGGGCGATGACGCGCCGATCGGCACCAGTTGATGCCGCCGATGGCGTCGAGCGCGTGACTGGCGATGCCATGAACCGGGAGGATGTGGTGAAGGCGGCAAAAGGCGCCGGGCTCATCGTCCATGCGGTCAATCCTCCGGGATATCGCAACTGGGACAGCCAAGTGCTGCCGATGCTCGACAATACCATTGCCGCTGCCGAGGCCTGCGGTGCGAGGATCGTGTTTCCAGGCAGCATCTATAATTTTGGCCCGGATGCCTTTCCGCTTCTGACGGAGGACAGCCCGCAAAAGCCTTTCACCCGCAAGGGCGGCTTGCGCGTTGAAATGGAGCGGCGTTTGAAAATGGCGTCGATGCGCGGCGTGCCGGTCCTGATCGTCCGCACCGGTGATTTCTTTGGTCCGGACGCGAAGAACAACTGGTTTTCGCAGATGCTGGTGCGACCGGGCAAGCCGGTTCGCAGCGTTCAGAATCCAGCAGTACCGAATGCCGGGCATCAATGGGCCTATCTGCCGGATGTTGCGGAGATAATCGGGCGGCTGCTCGATCGCTCGGACGAGCTTCAAACGTTTGCCGTCTACCACATGGAGGGTGTCTGGGATTTCGACGGGCTGCAACTGGTCGGGGCAATCGAGCGGGCCGTCGGCCATCCGGTCAAGATGCGGCGGCTTTCGTGGTTAGCCGTCGGGCTGGCTGCACCGTTCGTTCCCCTGTTCCGCGAAGTCATGGAAATGAAATATCTCTGGCAGATGCCGATCCGGATGAGCAACCGCAAGCTTGTCGAATTCCTCGGCGCGGAACCGCGAACGCCGATCGATGCGGCGGTATCGACAACATTGGCGAGCCTTGGGTGTCTCGGCGAGGTGCAACAACTGGCGGGCCTTCATCATGCGACCGATGCCGGGGGTAGGGTGTGATGGTTACAGTGGCTAATGGATTTTCCCGGCGGCGCCGTATGTTCGCGGTGATTTCGGCAGGCGTGCCGGTGTTGATTTTCGCGCAGGTGCTGCTGGCCGGGCTGTCGATCTATTATGACGGATCGCTGCTTGTGGTTCACAAAGGGCTTGGCATGCTGATCGCCGTTCCCATTGTATCTCTAGTCGTGCTCGCCCTTCGTCATGATGACCTCCGGCCAAACCTTGGGCGCGCGCTCGTGCTGCTCGCTCTCTACTGCCTTCAGGTGGCGTTGATGAGCATCGGTCGGGAAACGGGCAGTGGCTTTCTGCAGGCGCTGCATGTGGCCAACGCCTTCGTGATGGGCGCATTTTCAGACTTTGCTGCGCGGCAGGCGCGAGGCCTGTCCTGAAACGGCGAAACGCCGCACTGCTGTGGAGCGGTGCGGCGTTTCGAGTTTAGAACTGATCAGCCAAGAGCCGGGTAGTCGGTATAGCCTTCAGCCCCGCCACCATAGAAGGTCGGCTGGTTCGGCTCGTTCAGCGGCGCGTTGTCATTGAGGCGACGCACCAGATCCGGGTTGGCGATGAAGGCCTTGCCGAAGGCCACGGCATCAACCTTGCCGCTTTCCACCGCATCGATGGCGCTCTCACGGTCGTAGCCATTGTTGGCGATCCACAGGCCCTTGCCGCCCGCATTGCGATATGCGGCCTTGAAGGCTGCGTAATCGAAGGGCTTGTCGCCCTGCTTGAAGTCACGCGGACCACCGGTCGCACCTTCAACAACATGGATGAAGGCGAGATTGCGTTTGCCGAGTTCTTCCGCAACGTAATTATAGAGTGGCTGCGGGTCGGCCTCGAAAATGTCGTTGGCGGGCGTGACGGGGGACAGGCGAATGCCGGTGCGGCCTGCGCCAATCTCTTCCGCAACCGCATCCACGACTTCCAGGAGGAAGCGGGCGCGGTTTTCGATCGAGCCGCCATATTCATCAGTGCGCTGGTTGGTGCTGGATTTCAGGAACTGCTCGATCAGATAACCGTTGGCGGCATGGATTTCGACACCGTCGAAACCGGCCTCAAGTGCGGCGCGCGCGCCGGTGCGGTAGTCTTCAAGGATAAGGCCGATATCGTCGATGGTCAGTGCGCGCGGCTCGGAGGTTTCCGCAAACGCGCCGGTGCCGTCATCATTGATGATATAGGTCTTGGACTTGGCGATAATCGCGGAAGGGGCGACCGGCTGTCCGCCATGCGGCTGGAGCGAGGTGTGGGAAATGCGTCCCACGTGCCAGATCTGCGCGACGATCTTGCCGCCGGCGGCATGCACGCCATCCGTGATCTTTTTCCAGCCCTCGACCGCTTCCTTCTTGTAGAGGCCCGGAACATCCGCGTAACCCTGACCTTGCTGGGAAATCGGCGTGCCTTCGGTCACGATCAGCCCGGCTGTTGCGCGCTGCTCGTAATAGGTGGCGTTGAGATTGTTGGGAATTGCCCCCGGCGAGCGGTTGCGGGTGAGGGGAGCCATGACGATACGGTTGGCGAGTGCGATATCGCCGGCCTGTGCCGGTTCGAAAAGACTTGTCATGCGACTTCACTTTCTGGTCGGTTGGCGAAATTGCGCGGCTGGCGCGCTTTCCTAATGTCTGGGCATCGGAGAGAAAACCGCCTTGCAGTTTCCGGTCCGACGCCCCGGTCTTATAAGCTTGGGAGGCTCAAAGATTGGCTTGCAGATAATTACGGAAGGCGTCGATGGTTTCCTCGTTGCGTTCGAAAAACACCCATTGCCCGACTTTCTTTGACCTTATCAGGCCAGCTGCCTGCAAAACCGCCAGATGTGAGGAGACCGTCGATTGCGACAGGCCGCTGATCTGGAACTGATTGGCGCATACGCCCATGCTGAGCGGATGGTCCTGACAGAAGTGACTCTCAGGGCTCTTCAGCCACTCGAGGAACTTCAGCCTTGCGGGGTGTGAAAGGGCTTTGAGGATTTCCTCCGGGTTCATCTGCGTTTCTCTAATATCTGGCATGCCCGATATTTAGATCGATAGTTTCCGATATACAATTCACGTCTCTGTGAGGTTGTCACCCGGGCCGAGAACAGCGCGCAAAAAAATGGCCGCCGGATTTCTCCGCGGCCAATGAGTTTGAAGGTTAAAACCTCCAGAGGGGAACAGCTGTCGCGTGCATAGGCAGGCGTGACAGCTGATTGAAATATGGGAGTGGCAAGAATGCAAAACAAGGTTGCATCATGCGATATTTCGCCAAATTGGAGAAAATTCTTGCGGGTAAAAAAAGAGGGCCGCCGGATAAATCCAGGGCCCTTTAAGTGTGAAGGTCAAAAACCTCCAGAGGGGAACAGCTGATGCGGTGGAACTGGGAGGAAAAGCCACCGTGTGCATCAACTGAGAGCGATATGGTGCTTTTTTGTGCACGAAACAACTCTTTTTTGTGCAGGTCAGGCATGCGTGCGATGCAGGTCTGGATATTTCCGGTATAATTTATGTGCAAAGCTGAAGTGCGGCGCGTCTGGCGCGCCGCCATCTTGGGAAGGCCAACCCCATGAATTAGTATGATATTTTGTGGCGCTGGCCTATTTAAACGTCAGAAGTTCCAGTTCCGTGCCTTGGCAACGACGAAGTCGCGGAAGGCTTTCAGTTTTGCAGCGTTTTTCATCTCGTCCGGGTAACAGAAGTAGGTATCGAACGAAGGAATATCGGCTGCAAGCGACAACTGAATCAATCCCGGATCGCGCCCGACGATGTAATCCGGCAAACAGGCGATACCTATTCCCAGCAGGCAGGCGCGCTTGATTGAGGTCTGGCTGTTGATCTGCAGATGCGGAATGCGGGTGTTGTCCGACGAGCGTCCCGCATTTTCCAGCCAGTTGACATCAAGCAGATAGTTGGGTGCCGGTTCGCCGAAGGAGATGATGCGGTGGTTGTCCAGATCCTCGATCGACTGCGGCTCGCCGTGGCGGTTGATGTAGGACGGTGCCGCATAGACGTGCATGTGAACCGTGAACAGCTTGCGCTGGATAAGGTCGGACTGTTGCGGCTGGCGCAGGCGGATGGCGCAATCGGCGTGGCGCATGTTCACATCCAGCTCCTCATTGTCGAGGATGAGCTGGATCGACATTTCCGGATAGAGCTGCAGGAATTCCTGCACCTTGTCCGTCAGCCAGCCCTGACCGAGACCAACCGTCGTCGTCACGCGCAGCTTGCCGCTCGGCTTCTCCGTCGTTTCGGTCAGTTGCATCTTGACGGTTTCGAGCTTCAGCAACACGTCATGGGCGGTGCGATACAGCAGTTCGCCCTGCTCGGTGAGGATGAGACCTCTGGCGTGGCGGTGAAACAGCTTCACGCCAACGTCCTGTTCCAGCGCGCTGACCTGGCGGCTGATGGCCGACTGGGACAAATGCAGCTTGTCGGCAGCGTGGGTAAAAGACCCCGCTTCGGCTGCGGCATGAAAAATGCGCAGTTTATCCCAGTCCAATGGCATTGCCATGCCTATCCTGCCTTTCGGTTATTCGGCTGCTACCGCAAGCGGCTGCTGCGCGGTGAGGTACCGTTCTGCTTCGAGGGCGGCCATACAGCCCATACCGGCGGCGGTGATGGCCTGACGGTATATGTCGTCGGTAACGTCGCCGGCGGCGAAAATACCTTCCACGTCGGTAGCGGTGGAATCGGGCGCGGTCCACATGTAGCCATTGTCCTTGAGCTTCACCTTGCCCTTGAACAGTTCGACGGCCGGCGCGTGGCCGATGGCGACGAAGACGCCGTCGATGGGCGTGTCGCTGATCACACCGGTCTTGGTGTCACGCAGCCGCACACCCGAGACGGAGGGCGGCATGGGCGGCTTGGCGGGAGCGCCGGTGATTTCGGCGATTTCGGTGTTCCACAGGATCTTGACGTTTTCCTTGGCGAAAAGCCGTTCCTGAAGGATTTTCTCCGAGCGGAAGCTGTCACGGCGGTGCACGACGGTTACGGACTTGGCGATATGGGCGAGATAGAGCGCTTCCTCCACGGCAGAGTTGCCGCCGCCAACCACGATCACATCCTTGTTGCGATAGAAGAAACCGTCGCAGGTGGCGCAGGCGGAAACGCCGAAGCCCTGAAAGTGCTGCTCACTCTCGATGCCGAGCCACTTGGCCTTTGCGCCTGTTGCGATGATCAGCGTGTCAGCGGTCCAGACCTGACCGGAATCGGTCTTGACCACGAAGGGGCGCGTGTTGGTTTCGACTTCGGTCACGAGGTCGCTGACGATTTCCGCACCCACATGCGTCGCCTGCTTCAGCATCTGGTCCATCAGCCAGGGGCCCTGGATCGGATCGGCAAAGCCCGGATAGTTTTCGACATCGGTGGTGATCATCAGCTGGCCACCCTGTTCCATGCCGGCAATCAGCACGGGTTTCAGCATTGCGCGGGCCCGCGTAGATCGCCGCGGTATAACCGGCGGGACCAGAGCCAATGATCAATACCTTGGTATGGCGGGCAGACATGGAAACAATCCTTTTTAAAGTAGCGGGGCCTTTCGGCGGCAGAACATTCCAGCCGCAGCACGGTGGACAGGCCGCAACCCCTTCGTTGTCCGGTATTTAAGGTTGTCTAGTGCCTTTATTCAAGGGCAGCCTTGCGTTACCAACAAGGCAGTTGTGGATGCGCGCGCAATTTTGTGACCGGCCGGCGGCATATTGTTGCGAATCCTGCGCCTGGTAGTACAAGGAAGTTCTCCGGCTTAACGAGGAACCTCTCCGTGACCAGCGTCGAACTCGATGCCATCGATCTGAAAATCCTGCGCGAATTGCAGCGCGACGGGCGCATGACCAACGTGGAGCTGGCCGAACGGGTCGGTATTTCCGCGCCGCCGTGCCTCAGGCGTGTCCGCAAGCTGGAAGAAGCTGACGTGATCGAGGGTTATCACGCCATGTTGAACGCGCCGAAGCTCGGTTTCGATCTCGTTGCCTTCTGCATGGTCGGCCTCAAGCGCCAGTCGGACAGCAATCTGAAAGCCTTTGCAGCGGCGACGGCCGGATGGTCGCTGGTGCGCCAGGCCTGGATGGTATCCGGCGAAAGTGATTTCCTTCTGCATTGCATCGCCAGAAACCTGACCGAGTTTCAGGATTTCGTCATCGAGGTTCTGACAGCGGACGAAAACGTCGACACCGTGCGCACCATGCTCACCATCCGTCAGGTCAAGCGCGTCGGTCTGGTGGAAATCTGATCGGCGGACCTTTGAGTGATTGCGCCGGCGCTTACCCGCGCCGCAACGCGTCGTAGATCGTGCCGAGGCTCGTCGCCTCTTTTTCCAGCGGAAATGCAGTGCGCACATGCGCAAGTCCGGCACGGGCATGGTCCCTGGCGAGAGCAGGATCGGCAAGATAGGTTTTAATGGCATCCCGCAGGGACGCGTAGTCGCCGGCCTCAACGACCATGCCGGTCTCGCCCTTGACGATCATTTCCTCATAGGCGCCGGCATTGCTGGCAACGACAGCCGTCTCAGACGCCATGGCTTCCAGTGGCGTCAGGCCAAATCCCTCGTTGCGTGACGGTGCGACATAGAGGGTCAGCCGCCGATACCAGGGCTTGATGTCGTCCACCTCGCCCTGAAACGCGATGCGGTCCGCAAGACCGGCTGCTGCGACATCGGCCACGAGCTTGTCGGCGAAGGCCTTGTGCTCTGCGGTCACGCGGCCGGAAACGACGGCCGTCCATTCGGGATAGTCGGGCAGGAGTTCGATCATGGCGCGCACGAAAAGGTCTGTGCCCTTCTGGTGGCGCACCCGTCCAAAACATCCGATGAGATATTGTCCCGGCAGGCCGGTCGAAGCGACCGTATCCTCCGGGCCAGTTGCGGGGTGAAACAGTTCTGTATCGACGCCATGCATGACGACGCTGTGTGGTACTTCCAGAAACGAGCCTGAGCGGCCGCTTGTCGCGACGACCGCATCCATTTTTGAAATCAGAAAGCGGGTATAGGCGGAATGTCGCCTTTGCGCCGCCGAGGTGAACATCAGCTTCACCTTCATGCGCAGCACGTCACGCATGAGAATGCCCGGCAACATTTCGAGATTGCGGCGGGCGTGCCAGATGCGCGGACCGCTGAGCGGGCCGTTTTGCCAGAGCCGCCACAGATCACGGAAGCGCACATGTGGCAGATGCTGCGGCAGGCCCGGGCCGATTACGGCCACTTTCTGACCCAGCCGGTTTTGCACCGGAATAAGCTGAACGATGGTGGAGGTAACGCCGGAGAGCCTGCGCTTGAAGTTCGGCGCAAGCACCTGCACATCTTTCAGACTGGCGTGGGACAAGATGGGCTTCCGTCTTTGCGGCTAAGGCAGGATGTTCAGTTCAAGATATCGATGCAATGCGCCCGAGGGGCGCATTGCATGAAAGGGCAGATCAGCCCCACTGTACGGCGAGAATCTCGTAACCCTTGGCGCCGCCCGGTGCGTTGACTTCGATGCTGTCACCGACTTCCTTGCCGATGAGGGCGCGGGCGATGGGCGAGGAAATGGAAATGCGTCCAGCCTTCACATCGGCTTCCTGGTCGCCAACGATCTGATAGATTCTTTCCTCGTCGCTATCCTCGTCGATCAGCTTGACGGTGGCGCCGAACTTGATCTTGGAACCGGACATCTTGGAAAGGTCGATGACTTCCGCGCGTGCGGTCAAGTCTTCGAGTTCAGTGATGCGGCCTTCGTTATGGCTCTGGGCTTCCTTGGCAGCGTGGTATTCGGCATTTTCCGAAAGGTCGCCATGGGCGCGCGCCTCCGCAATTGCCTCGATGATACGGGGACGCTCCTCCTGCTGGCGAAAGCGCAGCTCCTCCTGCAGCTTGATGAATCCACCGTGCGTCATCGGTACTTTTTCTACCATTTTTTTATCCTTCGCAGTCCTGTCGCTTTACTTGCAGACACAAAAAGAAACAGGTTCCGGAGGGGAACTCCGGAACCATGCCAAAATCATAACTAAGCCGACTATATCAGAAGACGACAACGAAATGCCAGCAAATTTGAGACGGGCATTTTCTTGCATTCGTTCAGGGCTTTAACAGATGAGATTGACATTTTTCAATAGAACATATAGTGAACATAACCATGAAGAAGTCAATCAGGCAACGGCTGGCCATTCTTTCCGATGCGGCCAAATACGATGCGTCCTGTGCCTCCAGCGGCACGACGAAACGCAGCTCTGCTGCATCCGGCGGACTTGGCTCCACAGAGGGGTCAGGCATATGCCATGCCTATGCGCCGGACGGGCGCTGCATTTCGCTCCTGAAGATACTGCTCACCAATTTCTGTATCTATGATTGCGCCTATTGCATCAATCGTTCTTCGAGCAATGTCGAGCGGGCGCGGTTTACTGCCGAGGAGGTGGTGTGGCTGACGCTGGAGTTCTATCGGCGCAACTATATCGAGGGGCTGTTTCTCTCTTCCGGCATTATCCGCTCGTCCGATCATACGATGGAAGAGATGGTGCGGGTGGCGCGGGAACTGCGCGTCACGCATGGCTTTCGCGGCTACATCCATCTGAAATCCATTCCCGAAGCATCGCCAAAGCTTATTGAGGAAGCGGGGCTTTACGCCGACCGGCTGTCGATCAACATCGAATTGCCGACTGATAGCGGCGTCAGCCGTTTTGCACCGGAAAAGCAGCCCGCCAATATTCGCCGCTCGATGGCTGATATCCGCCTGAAGATCGAGGAGGCGGGGGAGCCGACTGTCAGGACGCGAAAGACCAAACGTTTTGCGCCTGCCGGACAGAGCACGCAGATGATCGTTGGCGCGGATGGGGCTGATGACAGCACCATTCTGTCCACGAGCGCCCGGCTTTATGGCAGCTATGGTTTGCGGCGCGTCTATTATTCGGCTTTCAGCCCCATTCCGGATTCGTCGAAGAACCTGCCGCTCATCAAGCCGCCTTTGATGCGGGAACACAGGCTTTATCAGGCCGACTGGCTTTATCGTTTTTATGGGTTCGACATTGGTGAAATAACCGCGATCGGCGGTAACGGAATGCTCGATCTCGATATAGATCCGAAGCTTGCCTGGGCGCTGAAAAATCGCGACCGTTTTCCAGTGGACGTGAACGTGGCGGATCGCGAAATATTGCTGCGCGTGCCCGGCTTCGGTACCAAGACGGTCGCCTCGATCCTGTCTTCACGCGGGTTTCGCCGGTTGCGGCTGGAGGATATTGCCCGCTTCGGCGTTTCCCTCAAAAAGGTGAAGGCCTTCATCGTTGCCGAGGGCTGGACGCCGGGCAAGCTGACTGAACGGCCGGATTTGCGAGCGATGTTTGCTCCGCAGCCCGAACAATTATCGCTGCTGTGATGTACGGCCCGGTTCTGGAAGGGCGGGGCGATTTCGGCGAGTGGCGTGATGCGGCGCGCGCGGCTCTCGCCGCCAATGTGCCGCCGGAGGCGATTGACTGGCGGTTGCGGGATGAGAAAGCCGGGCTTCTCGATTTTGCCGGAGAGCCTTTGCCGGCGGCCCGTGCGGATGACGTGCAGGTGTCCGTTCCAGCCTCCTTCGTGACTTTGGCGCAAGCGATTATCTGTCATAGCGATCCGGGTCGTTTCGCACTGCTTTACCGGTTGCTGTGGCGGCTGAAGCGGGATCGCGCCCTGTTGCAGTTCAAGTCCGATGCGGATGTTTCCGAAGCCCGGCAGCTTGAAAAATCGGTCCGTCGCGATTGTCACAAGATGACGGCCTTTGTTCGCTTCAAGGAATTATCCTTGCCGCAGGGGCAGGGTGGGCGGCGGCGCTTCGTCGCATGGTTCGAGCCGGATCACTTCATCGTCGAGCGCACGGCCCCGTTTTTCCAGCGGCGGTTCACGGATATGGACTGGCTGATCGCGACACCCAACGGCTCCGCGCGGTGGGACGGAAACGTGCTGGAGACATCGCGGCAGGCCGCGTCCAAGCCTGAGCTGACGGATGAAACGGACGAGCTGTGGCGAACCTATTATGCCAATATATTCAATCCGGCGCGTCTTAAGATAAAAGCGATGACGGCAGAGATGCCAAAGAAATACTGGAAGAATCTACCGGAAGCCGAACTTATTCCGGGTCTGGTTCTCGGTGCCGAGGCGCGGGTGCTGGAGATGGCGGCAAAGGCTGCGAGCCAGCCGCAACCATTCCATCACCGCCTGCAGGCCGCGGCCTCGGCGCGTGAAGAGCCGCCACCGGCGCCGGACGGTACGCTCGCTTCATTGGCGCGGGAGGCTGGCCAATGCACCCGCTGCGCCCTGCATTGCAAGGCAACGCAGACAGTGTTCGGCATGGGACCTGAAGATGCGAAAGTGATGATCGTCGGGGAACAGCCGGGAGATCACGAGGATCTTGCCGGAAAACCTTTCGTCGGTCCGGCTGGTCAGCTGTTCGACCGGACGTTGGTTGAAACCGGTATTGACCGCAAAAAGCTTTATGTCACCAACGCCGTCAAACACTTCAAATACGAGGCCCGCGGCAAGCGGCGCATCCACCAGCGACCGGATGCGGGCGAGGTGCAGCAATGCCGCTGGTGGCTTAACAAGGAAATCGAGCTGGTACGGCCGAAGCTTATCGTTGCCATGGGTGCAACTGCGCTTTATGCGCTGACGGGCGGAAAGGAAAAGGTCTCCGAGGTTCGGGGTCGCCCGATTCCGATGCAGGAGGAGCGGACGCTTTTTGTCACGGTGCACCCTTCCTATCTTCTTCGCCTTCCCGACTCGCGGCAGAAGGAGGCGGAAATGCAAAATTTCAGGAATGAAATTGATTTTATAAGATTATTCGAATAGACCGTTTTGTGTATTGCTATGTTATATTGGATGATAATCTATGTCTTCATCGATATGATTAAATTTTTGTTTATTGGTTATTTTTATTGAAATTTTATACTTGATACTATAATTCAGCTATTTATATTTATTCATTGCGTGGATGTATGATGCTCGGCGAACTAGATCTTGCAACAGTGATACTGATGCAAAAGTGTTCTTACATTGTTGGAATGCTGAGTTTTATATATCTGAAGCTCACAAATCGTGGTTTGCGCGGCCCGACATCTCTTGCAGCAGGCTTCGCAGCCATGGCTGCCGGCTCCACGCTCGCTGGGTACGGCGAGTGGGGAATAATGTCTCCGGCCTTGTGGCAATTCGGCAGCATCGTCTTCGGTATTGTGGGTTATGCGCTGATCTGGCTTGGCCTGAAAATCCTGAGCGACGGACGTGCTGCCAGCAGGAGGACAGTGTCAACTGTCTGTTTCATTGCCTTGCTGGCAATTGTCCTTGCACAGCAGGTGGCTGACAATAACGCTTATCGTGCGGCCCTGTTCAACGGTTGTGCGGCTCTGGCCTATCTTGCGGGAGCGGGCGGGCTTTTTGCGCGGTGGCGCAAGGAGCCACTCCTGTCCCGCTTCGCGCTGGGCGCGATTTCGGGTATTTCCGGCCTGATTTCGTTGTCGGTGGCAAAGAGCGTGCTTTTGCCCCAATACGCCACCATCGATCTGGTCAATGCGTTTTTCTTGATCATCATGTTGAACTTCGCCATTGCGCTGTTCGTGATGATGCTGGTAGCCGAGCGGTCAGAGCGGAAATTGCTGGTTCTCGCCAACACCGATCCTTTGACGGGCGTCAAGAACCGTCGTTTTTTCTTCCAGGCCATGCCGGCGGTGCCGGGTCCCACCGATGCGGCGATGCTGCTCGATATCGACCACTTCAAATCAATCAACGACCGCTTCGGCCACGCCGTCGGCGACAGCGTTCTTCAGGAAGTGGCGAAGCGTATCGGCGGCAGCATACGCGGTGGTGACGTGCTGGCGCGTTACGGTGGCGAGGAGTTCATCATCTTCCTGCCGGGTGCCGGTGTTCAAAAGGCTTCCATGATCGGAGAACGCATTCGCGATGCGATTGCGATAACCGAAGTCGATTGCGGCGGTTTGCGTGTCGGCGTGACGATCAGCATCGGCGTCGCAACCAGCGGCGACATGCGCTGCGATCTGCAAACCCTGGCGGAAATGGCGGATCGCGCCCTTTACCGCGCCAAGACAGATGGGCGTAATTGCGTGCGAGAAGCGCTGGCGGCGTGAGGTTTCTGAGCTTTTTGTGAGACAATGCAAAACGCCGCAGGCATGACCCGCGGCGTTTCCATGATCTTCGTTGTCGGCTGGTTTTACAGGAAGTAGCTCTGCAAGGGCTTCACTTCGAGGTTGCCGGCTTTCAGCGCCTTGATGGCAAGGGCTGCTGCTTCGGCACCGGCCATCGTGGTGTAGTAGGGCACTTTCTGCATCAGCGTTGCGCGGCGCAGCGACTTCGAGTCGGAGATCGCCTTGTTGCTGTCGGTGGTGTTGATGACCAGCTGTACCTGCCGGTTGCGGATGGCGTCTTCGATATGCGGACGACCTTCCTGCACCTTGTTGATCTTCTCGGCGTTGATGCCCTGTTCAGCAAGGAAACGCTGGGTGCCGCCGGTTGCCAGTACCCTGAAGCCGCTCTCGACCAGAATACGGATTGCGGGCAATACGCGGTCCTTGTCGTCGTCGCGCACCGAGACGAAGACGGTGCCGGAGCGCGGCAGGTCGACGCCGGCGCCGAGCTGGCTCTTGGCGAAGGCGAGTGCGAAATCGGTGTCGAGGCCGATGACTTCGCCGGTCGAGCGCATTTCCGGTCCGAGCAGAATGTCGACGCCGGGGAAGCGGGCGAACGGGAAAACGGCTTCCTTGACGGCGATGTGCTTCAGGTTGCGCGGGTCGGGTTTCTTGCCGTAAGCGGCAATCGCCGCATCAAGCTTCTCGCCGGCCATGACGCGGGCAGCAATCTTGGCGATCGGCGCACCGATGGTTTTTGCAACGAAGGGCACCGTGCGCGAGGCGCGCGGGTTGACTTCGAGAACGTAGATCGTGCCGTCCTTGATCGCGTATTGAACGTTCATCAGGCCACCGACGTTGAGCGCCTTTGCAAGCGCCGTCGTCTGGCGTTCCAATTCGTCGAGCGTTTCCTTGCTCAGCGAACGGGACGGCAGCGAGCAGGCCGAGTCGCCCGAGTGGATACCGGCTTCTTCGATGTGCTCCATGATGCCCGACACGAAGACGCTTTCGCCGTCACACAGTGCATCGACGTCGACTTCGACGGCGTTGGTCAGGTAGCTGTCGAACAGAAGCGGGTTCTTGCCGAGCAGGGTGTTGATCTGGCCGGTCTTGTCGTTCGGGTAACGCTGCTTGATATCCTCGGGCACGAGGCCCGGAACCGTGTCGAGTAGATAGGTCTGCAGCTGGCCTTCCGAATGGATGATCTGCATGGCGCGGCCACCCAGAACATAGGACGGACGCACGACCAGCGGGAAGCCGATTTCCGAAGCGACGAGGCGCGCCTGTTCAACCGAATAGGCAATGCCGTTGTTCGGCTGGGCGAGGTCAAGCTTCATCAGCAGCTTCTGGAAGCGGTCGCGATCTTCGGCAAGGTCGATCATGTCAGGCGCGGTGCCGAGGATCGGGATGCCGTTCTTTTCCAGCGCTTCGGCCAGCTTCAGCGGCGTCTGACCGCCGAACTGCACGATGACGCCGACCAGCTCGCCCTTTTCCTGTTCGGCGCGCATGATTTCGATCACGTCTTCGGCCGTCAGCGGTTCGAAATAGAGGCGGTCGGAGGTGTCGTAGTCGGTCGAAACCGTTTCCGGGTTGCAGTTGATCATGATCGCTTCGAAGCCTGCATCCTTCAGCGCGAAGGCAGCATGGCAGCAGCAATAATCGAACTCGATGCCCTGGCCGATACGGTTCGGACCGCCGCCGAGGATGACGACCTTCTTGCGGTCGGAAACCTGCGCTTCAGAGCGGGCGGCGCCGACGAAGGGGATTTCATAGGTCGAATACATGTAGGCGGTGGGCGAGGCGAATTCTGCCGCGCAGGTATCGATGCGCTTGAAGACCGGGCGAACATTGAGGCTGTTGCGCAGCTCGGCCACTTCCTTCGGGCGCTTGCCCGTTAGAATTGCCAGGCGGGCGTCGGAAAAGCCCATGGCTTTTAGCATGCGCAGGTTCTCTGCGTCCTGCGGGAGGCCTTGCTCACGGACACGGGCTTCCATGTCCACAATTGCCTTGAACTGGGCGATGAACCAGGGGTCGATCTTCGAGTTTTCGTGGACTTCTTCTTCCGTCATTCCCATGCGCAGCGCCTGGGCAACCATGCGCAGGCGATCCGGCGTCGGCGTGCCGATGGCGGCGCGGATGGCGTTCTTGGAGCCTTCGCCCTCTTCAAAGCCGGGGATTTCGATTTCATCGAGACCGGTGAGGCCGGTTTCCATGCCACGCAGCGCCTTCTGCAGCGATTCGGCGAAGGTGCGGCCGATGGCCATGACTTCACCGACCGACTTCATGGCCGTGGTGAGGATCGGCGAGGCGCCCGGGAACTTCTCGAAGGCGAAACGCGGGATCTTGGTGACGACGTAGTCGATCGACGGTTCGAACGATGCAGGCGTCGCGCCGCCGGTGATATCGTTTTCCAGCTCGTCGAGCGTATAGCCGATGGCGAGCTTGGCGGCGATCTTGGCGATCGGGAAGCCGGTCGCCTTGGAGGCGAGAGCGGACGAGCGCGAAACGCGCGGGTTCATTTCGATGACGACGAGGCGGCCGTCTTTCGGGTTGACGGCGAACTGCACGTTCGAGCCGCCGGTTTCCACGCCGATCTCACGCAGCACCGCAATCGAGGCGTTGCGCATGATCTGGTATTCCTTGTCGGTCAGCGTCAGCGCTGGCGCAACGGTGATGGAATCGCCGGTGTGGACGCCCATCGGATCGATGTTTTCGATGGAGCAGATGATGATGCAATTGTCCGCGGTGTCGCGGACCACTTCCATCTCATATTCCTTCCAGCCGAGAACCGATTCTTCGACCAGCACCTCGGTGGTCGGCGAAGCGTCGAGGCCGCCCGAGACAATGTCGAAGAATTCGGAGCGGTTATAGGCAATGCCGCCGCCGGTGCCGCCGAGTGTGAAGGACGGGCGGATGATGGCGGGCAGGCCGACATGGTCGATCGCCTGGGCGGCAATTGCAATCGCGTGCGCCATGTAACGCTGCTTGCGGTCGGTCTCGCCAAGGTTCCACTGGTTTTCCAGATCGTCCAGCGCCTTGTCCAGTTCCGCACCGGAAAGCTTCGCCTTGAGTTCGGCGCGGGCAGCTTCGTGCTTCTTGCGGTCGGCGTCCTTGATTTCGGTGGCGTTGGCCAGCATGGACTTCGGCGTTTCGAGGCCGATGCGGGCCATGGCCTCGCGGAAGAGGGCGCGGTCTTCGGCCATGTCGATGGCTTCGGGCTTGGCGCCGATCATTTCCACATTGTAGCGGTCGAGAACGCCCATGCGCTTCAGGGACAGCGCGGTGTTGAGCGCGGTCTGGCCGCCCATGGTGGGAAGCAGCGCGTCCGGGCGTTCCTTGGCGATGATCTTGGCAACGACTTCCGGGGTGATCGGCTCGACATAGGTTGCGTCGGCAAGGCCCGGATCGGTCATGATTGTGGCCGGGTTGGAGTTGACCAGAATGACCCGGTAACCCTCTTCCTTCAGCGCCTTGCAGGCCTGGGTGCCGGAATAGTCGAATTCACATGCCTGGCCGATGACGATCGGTCCTGCGCCAATGATGAGGATGGACTTGATATCTTGGCGCTTCGGCATGGCTCTCTCGTTCCGCGTTTTGGTTGCGCAAAACACCAGCCAGGGTGAAAGATCACCGGCCGGGGCGCGCAATTCAAAGTTTTCAGGCTAGAAGCGGCTTATAGGCAAATGTTTTTGAGAACGGAACCCCATAAATTCCGGAATCGACAGAAACTCTTAACCCGCCGGTGTATGCGCGGCGAAACGGGCCTGCACCGCCGCGCTATGGGAGCGGCTGACGGGTATTTCCGAGCCGTCTCGTGTAATGACGTGCAGACGGCCAGCCTGTTTACGCAAGGAGACGACGTCGGAAATGGCAATCCAATGGGAACGGTGCACCTGCAAGCCTTCCGTCTGGCCTATTTCTTTCAGCGCATCGGCAAAACGCAGCAGAACGAGCTGATGGCCGCGTGTGGTGACGATTTCGGTATAGTGGTCCTGCACCGACAGCCGCAGCAATTCTCCGCGCTTTTGCGGCGGCAGCCGCTCCAGCAGCGGCGCGGTAGTTTTTGCCTCACCTTTGGCATCTCCATTGGCGTCCGAAACGGCATCCGCGGTCGTTGCGCGTGACTGGCAGGCCGTGAGGTAGCTCAGCAGGCAGAAGATGGCGCAGAGCGGCAGGGCCGACAGGCTGCTTTTCAGAAAGGCGGCGAAACCCATTTCCCTGCCGGAAAAGATTTGGTTCATGATGGAAAGCAGCAGACCTATGGGCAGGGCCGCCGTCAGCGAGCCGATCATCATGCGTGTCAGCATATTTTCAATGCTGCCGGCAAGGATGGTGTTGGCGACGATGGAAAAGGATAGGGCGAACGTCCATGCGCCAGCCTGAACGATTGTCCAGTAAAGCAGCCGGTCGGCGAAACTCATGGTCTCACTTGTCCCGAAAGGCCCGGTCAGAATGAAGATCGCCAATATGGCAAGAAAGGTCAGCCACAGTCTGCGCGATTGCAGGATGGCGTGTATTTCACGAAGCGTGGACTGCAAAGAGAGGTGATCCACGAAGTTTTCCTGCGGTTGACGTCAATGCGTTTTTCTTTCGCGCATGTTTTGCCGAAGTTAGCGGTAATTTCAACCGGGTCAAAACGCTTCATCATGTCACTCCAGCCTTTGCTAGACGCACCGCTTGCCGTGCAATTCCATGTCGCCACCGTTGTTCCGGCCGCGATTCTAGGCGCCTTCATTTTCTTTCGCCGCAAAGGAACCGCCATCCACCGGCTACTCGGCAAGATCTGGGTGACGCTGATGGTCATGACGTCCGTTTCGACCTTCTTCATCCATGAACTGAGGATGTTTTACGGTTTCAGCCCGATCCATCTTTTATCGCTTTTCACCATATATGGCTGTCTGCAATCGGTACTTTTCGCGCGCAGGGGCGAAATCAGGCGCCATATGAGGATCATGCAGAGTGTTTATCTCGGCGGTATCGTCATCGCAGGCGGTTTCACCTTCGTTCCGGGGCGTATCATGCATGAGGTTGCTTTCGGTGACAGTCAGCCGGGTCTTGTGGTGCTTTTCGCGGGCGTGTTCGTGTTTGCCCTGCTGTCTCTGACCGTCTTCAGGCAAAGGCGGCGAGCCTCCTGAACGAATGCGCCCACCTCCGCTTTCTTCCGGAACAAGATGTATTATAGTGCCGTTATAAGGTTGCCTGTTGAGGCGACGTTTGCGGAGAGAAAAGCATGGAATGGAGAGGGCGCCGCCAGTCGGACAATATCGAGGATCGGCGCGGCATGTCGGCGGGATCGGGGCCATCCGGCAACGATCCTTTTTCGCGTGGCGGAATGCGCGTGCCGATCGGACGCCGCGGCGGCGGCATCGGCATTGGCGGTCTTCTGCTGATCCTGCTGATCAGCTGGGTGCTCGGCATCAATCCGCTGACGCTGCTTTCGGGCGGTGACATTTCACTGGATGGCGGCGGTACCACGCAGCAATCCGGCCAGCAGGCGGGCACTCGGGCCGCAAGGCCAATCGTCCGACGAGACGACGGCTTTCGTGCGTACCGTGCTGGCTGAGACCGAAGATACCTGGAGCGGCATTTTCCAATCCGCCGGCGAGACGTATCAGAAACCGACCCTTGTGCTGTTTTCCGGGCAGGTTGCGTCTGCCTGCGGTTCTGCTTCGGCGGCCAGTGGTCCGTTCTATTGCCCTGGTGACCGCAAGGTCTATCTCGACACCAGTTTCTTCAGTGAACTAGACAAGCGTTTCGGCGCGTCTGGCGATTTCGCGCAGGCTTACGTGATTGCGCATGAGGTAGGTCACCACGTCCAGAACCTGACCGGTGTCCTGCCGGAGTTCAACCGCCGCCGCCAGTCCATGAGCCAGGTGGACGCCAACAAGATGTCGGTGCGTGTGGAGCTTCAGGCCGATTGTTATGCCGGTATCTGGGGCAAGTTCACCGAACAGAAGGGCATTCTGGAAACCGGTGACCTTGAGGAAGCGCTCAACGCCGCTCACCAGATCGGCGACGACACCCTGCAGAAGCAGACTCAGGGATATGTGGTGCCTGACAGTTTCAACCACGGCACATCGGCGCAGCGCATGGAGTGGTTCAAGCGCGGCTTCCAGAACGGTCGCGTCGAGGATTGCGACACCTTCTCGGCGAATATCTGAGAATTAAATGAACGAGGGGGCTTTTCAGCCCCCTTTTTATTCAGCGCATCAACAGCGCCACGGCATACATGCCAAGCGCGAAGATCGTATGGGCAACGAGGTTGAGAAAGCGAACCTTGTTCGGGTTCGGTGTCTTCGATGCCGCCCAGCCGATGCCGAGGCCAGGTTGCAGCAGGAACCAGCCCGCGCCGACCGTGACGATGCCCACGATCCAAGGCTGAATGAAGGAAGGCTCTGAAAACCACGAGGCCGGTACTATCAGGGCGAGAATGATGCCGTAGAGAATGCCGACGGCATAATGCGAGACCCAGCCGAGCGCCAGTTCATGCTCGTAAGGTGCGGCCGTCGCGATAGTATCGTGGAATATCCGGCCCTTCGGCACATGCCAGAACCAGCGGCCGACCGGTGCCCAGTTCGGGGCGGACTGGCCGAAAAACCGGTGCAGCACAATCGCCCATATATCCATAAACACGGTGCCACCCACCCCCATGGCAATACCGCGCCAAATCAAATCCAGCATAGATCCCTCCGCAAATCATGATCGATCAAGCTCTAGCTGATCGTGTGAGTGGCGTGAACAGGGTTTTTCGTGTGCTGGGGGCGGACAAGAAAAGTGGCCGGATTGCTCCGGCCACAATCAAGACTGAAACGTCTCCTCCGTCATGCCGGACTGGATCCGGGGTAACGGTGCGATGGTCTCACCAGTGAGCTATTCTCGCTCTACGCAGCACGCCCATATTCAGCCTGCCGCCGTGTTGCCGTGGCGAGCTGGAACTGCGCAAGCAATTCGTTGAGCGCCGCCGCTTCCGAGGCGAGGCCGTGACTTGCCGCAGTCTGTTCTTCGACCATGGCGGCATTCTGCTGGGTGCCCTGATCGATGGTGTTGATGGCGGTGTTGATTTCCTGAAGTCCGGTGGACTGTTCGCGCGACGACGTTACGATGGCGTCGATGTGGCGGTTGATCTCCTGGACTTCGCGGACGATGGTTTCCAGCGCCTTGCCGGCATTGCCGACGAGATCGACACCGGATTGCACCTGCGATGTTGAGGCGTTGATCAGCGTCTTGATCTCCTTCGCGGCATTTGCAGAGCGCTGGGCAAGCTCGCGCACTTCCTGTGCGACGACGGCAAAACCCTTGCCTGCCTCACCGGCGCGGGCGGCTTCCACACCGGCATTCAGCGCAAGCAGGTTCGTCTGGAAGGCGATTTCGTCGATCACGCCAATGATGTTGCTGATCTCCGACGACGATTTTTCGATGCCTTCCATGGCGCGAACAGCGTCCTCGACGATGATGCCGGACTGCTCGGCATTGTTGCGCGTGCGGTCGACCAGACGGCCTACCTCTTCGGCACGGCGGGCGGAATCCTTGACCGTCGTCGTTATTTCCTCAAGCGCTGCCGCAGTCTCCTCGACAGAGGCTGCCTGCTGCTCGGTGCGCTTGGCCAGATCGTCGGCAGACTGGCGGATTTCTCCAGCACCGGCATCGATTGCGCGTGCATTCTGGCCGACTGTGCTCAAGGCAACGTTCAGCTTGGCGACGGAGTTGTTGAAGTCGTCGCGCAAGCGGTCGATGCGGGTCACGAAAGGCGTCTCGATCCGGTAGTTGAGGTCGCCGTTCGATAGGTGCGTCAGTCCCTTTGCCAGCGAATCGACTGCGAACTGGATGTCGGCGGCGTCTTTCGCCGCCAGTCTCTCGCGGTCGTTGCGCTCCTGTTCGGAAAGTGTGCGGTTCTGTTCGGCGTCGCCTTCAAGACGCAGACGTTCCGTGGCGTTCGATTTGAATACGGCAACCGCCGCAGCCATCGAGCCGATCTGGTCGCTGCGCTCCTGGCCTGGAATGGCGACATCGAGATTGCCGGCGGCAAGCCCTTCCATGGCAGCAGTCATCTGCGTGACGGGGCGAACAATGAAACGGCTGAGAACGGTTGCCAGCAGGGCGATCATGATCGCAGCGGCAAGGATCGTCGCGATGGTTGCCGCGAGGCGAAATTGGCCGATCGCGCTGTAGGCGACGTCGGAATCGACAACGAAACCAAGATACCAATCGACCGAGGGCAGACCGGCGACGGGAATGAAGCTGGTGATCTTGCCCTTGCCGTCGATCTCGGTTTGCGAAATCGCGGAAGAAATTGCCGGTGTATCAACCTTGAAGAGATCGGTCAGCGGCTTGTCGACGAATTTCGCATCGGGATGCATGAGGATCTTGCCGTCCTTGCTGACGAGGAAGGCGTATCCGTCCTTGCCCGCATCCACCGACTTGATCATCGTTACCAGCGAATCCAGCGAGAAGTCGCTACCCGTCACGCCGGCCAGCTTGCCGTTGATGGACACGGGAATGGCGGCAGTGATGATAAGGCCGCCGGTCGACGCATCGCTATAGGGCTCGGTCAGTACTGGCTTGCCGGCCTTGACGGCGTCCAGATACCAGGGGCGCTTGCGCGGGTCATAGCCTTCCGGCAATGGCAATTTCGGGAAAGTCGTGAAACTGCCGCTTTCGGCATTGCCGAAATAGGTGGACATGAACTGAGCCGTCAACACGTCGTTCTGGAGGAACTGCAGCTTGGCGTCGTCATCTGGGAGCTTGGCGAGCGTCTTCGCAACCGTTTCGGTCAGCATGATGCGGCCGTTCAGCCAGTTGGCAATGCTTTGCGCTGCCTGCTTGCCGGACGAATCGATATTTTCCGCCACGGCTTCCGTTGTCACCTGGTGCTGAAGACTGTCGATATAGAAGGAAAAGCCGGCAAAAGCGGCGACGACAAGCGATGACGCCGCAAACAGAATGCGCGTCATGAGATTGGTTTTTTTGGGCAAGCTACACGTCCTTGGAACCAGATGTGCCCATTCGGCTCATCTTGGAAAATAATGGGAAAGACATGCCTCAATGGCGGGAATATTCTGCGTCATGCAGCTTATGGTTTGAAAGAACTTCGCGATATTCTAATGCGTAAAGTGAAATGGTAAAATTCGGCTAAATTTGTTTTATGTCACGCCGTTTCGGCCAAAGTGGATGTAAAATTGCCGTTCTGCGTAAATTTTGATCATTGATCGGCAAAGGTTGCGTGCAGCAAGGGAATATTTTATTCATCACCTGCTGCCATTGCGCAATTCGCGGGCAATGGCCAAAATTCAGGTGAATTACAATGTCTTCGTCGGTTGTTGCAGAAACCGTTCCCTCCGGATCGGGGTCGTGGCTTTCGCATTTCAAGGCTACGCTTGCGCTTGGAATTCCGCTTGTCGGTGCGCAGCTCGCGCAGCTTGGCATCCACACTACAGATATGGTCATCGTCGGTCAGCTCGGCGCTGAGAAGCTGGCGGCCATGGTGCTGGCCGGGCAGTTCTTCTTCGTTGTCTTCATTTTCGGCTCGGGATTTTCCGTGGCCGTGGTGCCAATGGTAGCGCAGGCTTACGGGCAGGGCGATGCGACGGCTGCCCGCCGCTCGCTGCGCATGGGCATGTGGGTGGCAATCGCGTACTGGATTCTCGCCTTGCCGATATTCTTCAATGCCGAGCGTATTCTGGTCTATCTCGGGCAAAACCCCGAAGTTGCGGCGCTGACCGGCCATTATCTCGCCATCGCCAAGTTCGGCCTTTTGCCGGCGCTGCTTTTTTACGTACTGCGCGGGCTTGTCAGTGCCATCGGCCGTGCGGGCATCATTCTGTATGTCACCATCATCATGCTGGTGATGAACGGTTTGATGGCCTATGCGCTGGTCTTCGGCCATTTCGGATTGCCGGTGATGGGCATGAACGGCGCGGCCGTCGTTGCCGTCATCGTCAATGCCTTCAGCTTCGTCTTCATCGTCGCTTATGTGCAGACGCGTGAGGAAACCAGGAAATACGAGCTGTTCGTGCGCTTCTGGCGGCCGGACTGGCATGCGCTGTTCGAAGTGTTGCGCCTCGGCCTGCCGATCAGCATCACCATCCTTGCCGAAGTGACGCTGTTTGCGGCCGCTTCGATCCTGATGGGACAGATTGGCACGGTGCAGCTTGCGGCGCATGGCATCGCCCTGCAACTTGCCTCCATCGCTTTCATGATCCCGCTCGGCCTGTCGCAGGCGGCGACCGTGAGGGTCGGTGTCGCGTTCGGTCAGAGTGATTTCAGGAACCTCGTGCGCGCCGCCATCATGGTTTACGCGATTGCCTGCGGCATTGCAGTTTGCGGCGGCATCCTGTTTGCGGCTGTTCCGGAATTTCTGGCGAAGTGGTTTCTTGACGCGAAGTTGCCGGAAGCGGCGGAAGTGCTTGCCTATGCCAGCAGCCTCGTTGTGATCGCCGGCATCTTCCAGCTGGTCGATGGTATTCAGGCCGTGACAGCAGGCTTGCTGCGCGGATTGAAGGATGCGCGCATTCCGGCGATGCTGGCGCTGATTTCCTATTGGCCGATCGGGCTGGCGCTGGCCTGGACCATGGCCTTTCCGCTCGGCTTTGGCGGACGTGGCGTCTGGTTCGGTTTCGTGATCGGCCTTTCGACGGCGGCCGTTCTCCTGACTATACGTTTCGTCATTCTGGTGAAGCGTGAAATGAAAACGGCCCGCTGAAAGCGGGCCGTATATTTTTCCTGATTTCCCGAAGATGTCTCAGCGCTCGGCGAGCGCTGCCTCACCTTGTCTCTCGCGCAGCAGGTTGACGAAGCGGCGGAAGAGATAGTGGCTGTCCTGCGGGCCGGGCGATGCTTCCGGATGGTGCTGGACGGAGAAGACCGGCTTGCCGACGATGCGCAGGCCGCAATTGGTGCCGTCGAACAGCGACGTGTGGGTTTCTTCGACGCCATCAGGCAGCGACTTGGCGTCAACCGCAAAACCGTGGTTCATGGACACGATTTCCACCTTGCCGGTGGTGAAATCCTTGACCGGATGGTTGGCGCCGTGGTGGCCCTGATGCATCTTTTCAGTCTTGGCGCCGACGGCCAGGCCAAGCATCTGGTGGCCGAGGCAGATGCCGAAGATCGGCAGGTCGCTATTGATGAGGTTCTGAATGACCGGTACGGCATATTCGCCTGTCGCGGCCGGGTCTCCCGGACCGTTGGAAAGGAACACGCCATCCGGCTTCAGTGCCAGAATGTCTTCGGCGGACGTCTGGGCCGGAACCACCGTGACCTTGCAGTCGAGACCGGCGAAGAGGCGCAGGATGTTGCGCTTGACGCCGAAATCCACGCAGACGACATGGTACTTTGCATCGGCTTCACTCAGCGTGCCGTAACCCTCGTTCCATACCCAAGGCGTTTCCGTCCAGGTGGAGGATTGGCCGGATGTGGCTTCGATGGCGAGGTCGAGGCCGACGAGACCGCTCCATGCCTTGGCTTCCGCCTTCAGCGCCTCGATGTCGAACACGCCGTTCGGATCATGGGCGATTACCGCGTTCGGTGCGCCGTTTTCGCGGATCCATGCCGTCAGCGCGCGCGTGTCGATGCCGCAAAGGCCGATGACGCCGCGGGCTTTCAGCCAGGCATCCAGATGTTTGGCGGCGCGGAAGTTCGAAGGGTCGGTGATGTCGGCCTTGAAGATGACGCCGACTGCGCCGCGGCGGGCGGCAGGCGTCAGGTCTTCGATGTCTTCCTCATTGGTGCCGACATTGCCGATGTGCGGGAAGGTGAAGGTGACGATCTGGCCGAGATAGGACGGATCGGTCAGGATTTCTTCGTAACCGGTCAGCGCGGTGTTGAAGCAGACTTCGGCCTGTACCTTGCCGGTTGCGCCGATGCCCGTTCCCTCGATCACTGTGCCATCGGCAAGAACAAGCATTGCGGTCGGTTTGCGGGTAGTCCAGGGCGCTGTCTCGGTCATCTCGTTCCGTTTCTGCCGCTTCGCACCCCGCCTCTTGAAAGGCAGGGGGAGAGGGGCCATTTTTTGTCGCAGGCTTCGTGACATAAAGGGGCGCGCGAAAAACTCGCGTTTTGACCCTTCGTTAAAATCTCGTGCAGGTGCCGGAAAATAACGAAAGCTGCTTAAACGGTCAACCGCAGGCTCAAGATTTACGCGGAATTAAACCTTCGCACATTCAAGGGCTTATGTATTTGATTTGCTTGAGCGGGTTTGCTCGGTTATGTCGTTTCGAAAAATAAGGTGGAAAGTTTCCGTGTCGAGAAGCTGCGGAATGGACTTTCCCAAGGAGAAGAAGAAATGATGCGCGACACGTTCGCTAATACTCTGAAAGACGCGCTGAAGGCTCGTGACGCCCGGCGTACATCGACCGTGCGTCTCATCCAGGCGGCCATCAAGGATCGCGATATTGCCAATCGCGGCGTGGGCAAGGACCCCGTCACCGACGACGAGATCATGCAGATCCTGACCAAGATGGTGAAGCAGCGGGAAGAGTCCGCCAGCATCTATGATGGCGCCGGCCGCGCCGAGCTTGCCGCTCAGGAGCGCGAGGAAATCGTCATCATCAAGGAATTCATGCCGGAAGAAATTCCGGCCGAAAAGGTGCGCGAATTGTGCCAGGCGGTCATCAGCGAAACCGGCGCCTCTGGCCTGCGTGACATGGGCAAATGCATGAATGCGCTCAAGGAGCGTTATCCCGGCCAGATCGACTTCGCGAAAGCCTCCGGCGTCGTCAAGGATTTGCTGAAGTAGGTTTCGTCCGTTCGGAAAAAGTAAAGGCAGGGCAGCCATGGCTGCCCTGCCTTTTTGCTGCCGACGAAGGCGCATTTCGGCGGATCAAAATGCGGTCACGCGCAGGCGTTTTTCGGGGGACGTGCCTGCGGGCGTCAGCAGCTTTATGCGAATGTCCGGGCGCTGCCTTTGAATATGTTTTATACCTCGGCGACGGTTGGCTCAAATTACAAAAACATAATTTTTTGTGATGATGCGCTGCCATAAATTTGCCCGAAGCGGGCGACAGCGGCGATGCGGTTTTAGTGCGATGGCCTGTGAATATCGGGTATTCCGGTTCTTTGGGTTTGGTACTTACCCCTTTCTGCGCTTATATGAAAGACTGGCCTCGAACAGGTAACCCATGCGCTTTTCCAATTCTTTTCTCGATGAGATACGCGACCGCGTGAACATCTCCGATGTGATCGGCCGACGTGTGTCCTGGGATAAGAAGAAGACCAATACGCCGCGGGGCGATTATTGGGCCTGCTGCCCGTTCCATGGCGAAAAAAGCCCGAGTTTTCATTGCGAGGATCGCAAGGGGCGATACCATTGTTTCGGTTGCGGTGTTTCCGGCGATCATTTCCGGTTTCTCACCGATCTCGAGGGGTTGAGTTTCCCCGAAGCCGTTCAGCAGATCGCCGACATGGCCGGCATCTCCATGCCGCAGCCCGATCCGCAGGCTGAGAAGCGGGAGCGCGAGCGCACCTCGTTGCAGGACGTCATGGAAATGGCGACGCTGTTCTTTCAGGATCAGTTGCAGACCGCGCTAGGTGCGCGGGCGCGGGCTTACCTGCGCGATCGCGGACTGACTGGGCGCACCATCGAGACATTCAGGCTCGGTTTTGCGCCAGATAGCCGCAATGCGCTGAAGGAGCATCTGGCGAGCAAGGGTGTGGCGCGCGAACAGATGGAAGCCTGCGGGCTGGTGGTGCATGAAAACGTGCCGGTTTCCTATGACCGCTTCCGCGACCGCATCATGTTCCCGATCCTGTCGTCGCGCGAAAAGGTGATCGCTTTCGGCGGCCGCGCTATGGCGGCGGATGCGGTGGCCAAATATCTGAACTCCAACGAGACCGAGCTTTTTCACAAGGGCAATGTTCTCTACAATTTCGCCCGCGCGCGGCGTGCCTCGCAGGCTTCCGGCGGCACCGTCATTGCCGTCGAAGGTTATATGGATGTCATTGCGCTTTATCAGGCGGGTGTCGAAAATGCTGTCGCCCCGCTCGGCACGGCGCTGACGGAAAGCCAGCTTGATCTCCTGTGGAAAATGTCGCCGCAGCCGATCCTCTGCTTTGATGGCGACGGCGCCGGTATTCGTGCCGCCAACCGTGCAGCCGATCTCGCCTTGCCGCATATCAAGCCGGATCGTTCGGTCAGCTTTGCGCTTTTGCCCGACGGAAAAGACCCTGATGATCTCGTGCGGCTGGAGGGGCGTGCGCCTTTTGACCGTGTGCTTTCCGAGGCAAAACCGCTCGCCGCGATGATCTGGAGCCGCGAGACGTCGTCGGTGACTTTCGATACGCCTGAAAAGCGTGCCCAGCTTGAAAGCCGGCTGCGGCAGATCGTTGCCGTGATCGGCGACGAGGCGGTGCGGCGTTTTTACCAGCAGGATATGCGCGACAGGCTGAATGCCTTTTTCCAGCCGCGTTTTCAGCAGGGCGGTTCGCAGGGTGGAAATTTCCGCCGCGATGGCCAGCATGGCAATGGGCGCGGGTTCCAGCGGAACGCTTCCGGACGGGGTGGAGCCATGGCCGCGCCGGCCAGCAACATTTCCGACCGGCTTACCCAATCGGGTCTGGTCAGGGGGCACCAGACCAAGCCTTCACTTCGCGAAAGCGTTCTCGCCATCACAATCGTCAACCATCCCGAACTGCTGCTTGAGGAATATGACGAGATCGCCGCGATCGATTACGAGAACCGCGATCTGCAACGCCTGTGGTCGACTGTGCTGACCTTTGCTGCGGAAAGTGCCGCCGAGATTTCGCGGGCAGGGCTGATCGAGCGCCTGTCGCAGCAGGGTTTCGAGGTGCTTTTGAAAACCATGGACCAGCAGGTGCGCAATGCGCGTCTGTGGACGGCCACGGAACAGGCGGCGCTGGAAGATGCGCGTGAGGGATACGTGCAGGCGCTTTCCCTGCACAAGAGGACGAAATCCCTGCTCTGGCAGAAGCGCGAGCTGGAACGGGAAATCGGCGAGGCGACGGACGACGAACGCGGCACGCTTCTGGTGCGGGCGCTGGCCGAAGTTCAGCTGGAAATCGGCCGAATGGAAAATCAGGAAGCGATCATCGATGGTTTCGGCGTCATGTCCGGCCGGGTAAAGGGTCCGGCTGTCGGCCATGGCTGAGGACTGCGGCCAAGAATAGAAAGACGTGTGGGGTTGCCTTTTGCTGCAAGCGCCCTAAATAGGGGGTAGTCTGGTGATAACTCGCAAAATGCGGCCTTTTTTATGAATTTCCGTGGCTGTCTCGCCCTCAAAGGCTTGACGGGACGGGAAATAGCGGGAATCACCAATTCAGGAATAGTAAGGTGGAATGAGCCTTGGCGGATAGAAATTGCATGAGCAAGCATTTTCGGGTGCACTGTCTTTGCATTCTGCCTGAGGCTGCCGTGGTTAATCGGCAATTAAAGATCACTCCGTTAGGTGTCTGACAGTGATTCGCTGTTATCAGCCGGATGCTCTCAAGGCGAACGGCGATGCGGCGGAACAGGTGTTAGCGTCAGGGAAAGCGACGAGATAGATGGCAACCAAAGTCAAAGAAAACGAAGAAGCAGAAAACGAACGCGACGGTGCGACGGACGGTCCGCTTCTCGATCTTTCGGATGACGCGGTCAAAAAGATGATCAAGGCCGCCAAGAAGCGCGGCTATGTGACGATGGACGAGCTGAATTCCGTCCTGCCGTCCGAAGAAGTGACGTCCGAGCAGATCGAAGACACGATGGCGATGCTGTCCGATATGGGCATCAACGTTATCGAGGACGAGGATGCCGAGGAAGCACCGGGCGAAGCCGAAAGCGACGATTCCGATAACGAAGAGTCCGAAGGCGGCGAACTGGCACCTTCCGGCGGTACCGCGCTTGCGACCGCGAAGAAAAAAGAACCGACCGACCGTACCGACGATCCTGTGCGCATGTATCTGCGCGAAATGGGTTCCGTAGAGCTTCTGTCGCGCGAAGGCGAAATCGCCATCGCCAAGCGCATCGAGGCCGGCCGCGAAACGATGATCTCCGGCCTTTGCGAAAGCCCGTTGACGTTCCAGGCGCTGATCATCTGGCGCGACGAACTCAACGAAGGCACGACGCTTCTGCGCGAGATCATCGATCTCGAAACCACCTATTCCGGCCCGGAGGCCAAGGCTGCCCCGCAGTTCCAGAGCCCGGAAAAGATCGAGGCGGACCGCAAGGCCGCCGAAGAGAAGGAAAAGACCCGCAGACTGCGTGCGCCCTCCGGTGACGAGGATGTGACTGACGTGGGTGGCGATGGCCTGCCGCCGGAAGAGGAAGAAGAGGACGACGACGAGTCCAACCTTTCGCTTGCCGCGATGGAAGCCGAGCTGCGTCCGCAGGTCATGGAAACGCTCGACACCATTGCCGACACCTACAAGAAGCTGCGCAAGCTTCAGGACCAGCAGGTCGAGGCTCGCCTTGCCTGCACGGGAACCCTGTCCTCCGGTCAGGAGCGCCGCTACAAGGACCTCAAGGACCAGTTGATCACGGCTGTGAAGTCGCTGTCGCTGAACCAGAACCGTGTCGACAGCCTTGTCGAGCAGCTTTACGATATTTCCAAGCGTCTGATGCAGAACGAAGGCCGGCTGCTGCGCCTTGCCGAATCCTATGGCGTCAAGCGCGACAGCTTCCTCGAGCAGTATCACGGTGCGGAACTCGATCCGAACTGGATGAAGTCGATTGCCAATCTGGCCGCCCGCGGCTGGAAGGAATTCGCCCGCGAGGAAAGCAACACGATCCGCGAGATCCGTCAGGAAATCCAGAATCTGTCGACGGAAACCGGTATTTCCATCGCCGAATTCCGCCGTATCGTTTCCATGGTGCAGAAGGGTGAGCGCGAAGCGCGTATCGCCAAGAAGGAGATGGTCGAGGCCAACCTGCGTCTCGTGATCTCCATCGCCAAGAAATACACCAACCGCGGCCTGCAGTTCCTTGATCTCATTCAGGAAGGCAATATTGGCCTGATGAAGGCGGTGGACAAGTTCGAATATCGCCGTGGTTACAAGTTCTCGACCTATGCGACATGGTGGATCAGACAGGCGATCACCCGTTCGATCGCCGACCAGGCGCGCACGATCCGTATTCCGGTGCACATGATCGAGACGATCAACAAGATCGTTCGCACCTCGCGCCAGATGCTGCACGAGATCGGCCGCGAGCCGACCCCGGAAGAGCTGGCGGAAAAGCTGGCCATGCCGCTTGAAAAGGTGCGCAAGGTTCTGAAAATCGCCAAGGAGCCGATTTCGCTCGAAACCCCTGTGGGTGACGAAGAGGATTCGCATCTCGGCGACTTCATCGAGGACAAGAACGCGCTGCTGCCGATCGACGCCGCCATTCAGGCCAACTTGCGCGAGACGACGACCCGCGTTCTCGCCTCGCTGACGCCGCGTGAAGAACGTGTTCTGCGCATGCGTTTCGGCATCGGCATGAACACCGACCATACGCTGGAAGAAGTCGGCCAGCAGTTCTCGGTCACGCGCGAACGTATTCGTCAGATCGAGGCGAAGGCACTGCGCAAGCTGAAGCATCCGAGCCGCTCCAGAAAGCTCAGAAGCTTCCTCGACAGCTAAGCCTTTGCCTGCATTAAAATTGAACCCGGTCAGTCACCTCTGGCCGGGTTTTTTGTTTCCCGCACTGGCGATCTCTGCGACAAGCCTTATGTGTGAAAACAAAGCATTCCGCTTTTTCGGAAATGCTCAGGTTCGATATGGCTCGATGACATGCAACAGGTTTCGGCAAGCAGATGGCGAGGGAAGGGATGGGCGGTGCCCGTCTCCGTGTTGCTGCATCTGGCCGTGGTCGCGATCTTTCTTTTCGAACTGCCCGAACGCATAGCCGAACCGCAGGAGCCGGAAAGCATCAGCGTCGATCTGGTGCCGCCGCCTGAGGAAAAGAAGCCGGAAGAAGCCAAGCCTCCCGCCGCCGAGCAGGCAAAGCAAGAAAAGCCGCAGCCTCCACCGCCGCCGCCCGCTCCGCCGGCAGAGGAGCCGAAACCTTCGCCGCCCTTGCAGGCGACGCTGCCGGCGATCGCCATGCGGCCGGAGGAGACGCAGGCGGATCCCGAGGACAAGCCAGGTAAGGCGGAGGAAGCGGACAAGACCGAGCCTTCCAAGGAGCCTGAAAGCCAGCCTGAAAAGACGGCTGAGGACAAGCCCACGCCATCTGCCGCCAACGGCGATCTCAAGGCGTCCGCCGAACAGGGAGAAATTGCGGTTTCACCCGTCAAGCAAGAGGCTGAGCTGGAAAAGGCGCCTGTGCCGCAGGAGAAACCGGCTGACGAAAAACCTGCCGAGGTGGCAAAGGAGAAGCCCGCGAAACTTCCGGCCGCCAAAAGTCTATTGTCTTCGTCGCTGCTTTCTCCGGCCCAAAGACGCCAGATGTTTGGTGATCTGCCGCCCCGCCGCCGCATTGTTCAGCTTTGCAGCACGGAGGCTCTGGCGCAAATTCAGGGCGCGGGTTTTGCCGCCCGTGGCATGATACCCTATTCGGACACGGGCGGGAGGATATCGGGGAATTCGATTGATGCTTCCGGCGGCGCATTCAACACCGGCAATAGCTGGCACGATGTGTCTTTTCAGTGCGAAGTCGATCTGGATAACTACGCCGTGACGGCCTTCCGGTTTAAGATTGGGAACGCCTTAACACCGGATGAGGCCAAAAAGCGGGGCTTCACCCGATTTCAATGAAGACTAGTTTTTTTAAATTTTTGGTTTGCTGACGAAGTTTTCCGTCCGCCACTCCGTCTTCCTCGGGCTTGTCTCGAGGACATGCAACCGACTGATTTTGTAGACGTGTTTAGATCCTCGGGACAAGCCCAAGGATGACGTCGAGTCTGGACATGTGTCGGTCAGCAGGGCTAGGAGCTTACACCCTCTCCGTATCACCGACCAACAGCCCGATACCCGCCATCAGCGCATCCTCGTCGTACGGCTTCCTGATGACAGGCACGTTGCCGAAGTCGTCAGGCACCATGCTGGCATCGGCATAGCCGGTGGCGAACAGGAAGGGGATGCCGCGGCGGTGAAGCTCGCGTGCGACGGCGATGGAGGTGTCGGAACCGAGATTGATGTCGAGGATAGCCACATCCGGCACGTAGCTCTTCAGCTTCTCGATGGCCATTGCCGAGGAGGTCGCGGTTTCGATTGTCTTGATGCCGTTGTCTTCCAGCATGTTCTCCACATCCATGGCAATCAGCATCTGGTCTTCTACGAGCAATATTTTCAACGTTTCCTCCCGGTTTGACCGTCTGGGTTGCGGCATGGTGTCATCCTCCGTCTTCGTTTCGGAAGCTGTCGTGACTGCTGAGATATGGCGGGAGGGCAGGAGAATTTCCGCCTCCAGCCCATCAGGCAAATACCGGATGGTGCTGCGTCCGCCCAGATCGTAGGGGATGCTGCGGCTGATGAGCGCCGTGCCGAAACCGGAGCGTGATGGTGTGGGCAGTTTGGTAGGCAGAGTTTCGCGCCAATGTATCAGGCAATCGCGGTTTTCGTCGACTTCCCAGCGCAGATCCAGTTTTCCGCCGGTCTGCGCAAGCGCGCCGTATTTGGCAGCATTCGTCGCCAGTTCATGCAGTACGAGGGCCATGACGGAAAATGCGCGCGAATCGAGCGTGACCTGTGGTCCGGCGAGATCAACAATTGCCTCGGGTGAACGGTGCGGCGACAATTCGGCGTCCAGCAGGTCGCGCAACGAGCCGCCGCCTTCACCGCGAATGATCTGGTCATGGGCAAAGGACAATGCCTGGATACGACCCTTCAGCGCACTGACATATTCCTGCAGGGTTTTACCCTCTTGCGAGGGATTGCCGACCAGCGATTTGATAATGGCGAGAACGTTCTTGACGCGGTGGTTGAGTTCCTCGTTCAGCATGCGCTGGCGCACTTCCGCGCGCTCTCTTTCGCCCGCCATCAGCTCGCTGTGATGGAATGCGACCTCGACCAACGCTATTCTTGCGGCTTCGGCAATTTCCCGGTCAGCATCGGACCATGGCTGCGCCTGTAGGCGCACGGTCTCCTTCCAGATCGCGAAGCTCTTGCGTGGGGTGAGACGATCGCCAAGCGGACCGGTCTCGTAGGATTTTTCCGGGTTGCCGGCCCAGTTGAGGTTCTGCACGATCTCCCTGCGGAAAAACAGCAGATAGTCGTTTTTGACCTGCGACAGCGGAATGGCGAGCATTCCGGCTGCGGTATCTGCATAAATCTCCGCTTCCGGTATGGCTTGCGAGATGGCATGGGTTGCCCAGACCCTTCCCTCACTGACAGAGGTTACGAAGCGCGCCAGCCTTGGAATGGCATCCGCCGGCGGCGTTGCGCCGTGGCCGTGCCAGTTGTTTTCCACCCAAAGCCCGACGCCGTCGCATGGCATCAGATCGGCAAAATCCTGGAAACTGTCGATCAGCAGTTCCTCGATGTGCGCGTGATGGGCGGCAAGCCGCAGGAAGCGGTCGAGAGCGGCATGGGCGTGGTTGACGGTATCGAGTTTGCGCTTCTGCTTAAGGACCTGCAAATGCATGGAGAAAAACTCTCCAAACATTTCTGCGGCGATCCTGACCGACATCGTCAGAACGCGTGGCGAATAATGGTGGCAGGCGATAAGGCCCCAGAGGGTGCCATCGACGATCACCGAAATCGACATGGAGGCAGCAACGCCCATATTGCGAAGATATTCGCAATGGATGGGAGAAACGCTGCGCAAATGCGCGAATGACAGATCGAGCGGTTCGCCAGACACATCGATGGCGGGCAATACGGGAACTCGTATTCCGCTGGCGTCGGAGATGATGCGCAGTGTGTTTTTCAGATAGAGCGTGCGGGCCTGCTGCGGTATGTCGCTTGCCGGAAAATATTGTCCGAGAAAGCTTTCCAGTTCCGGCTGCTTTGCCTCCGACACGACCTTGCCTGCACCGTCATCCTCGAAACGGTAGATCATCACCCGATCGTAACCCAAGGTGGCCTTTACCAGCCGGGTTGTTCTCGAAATCAGGCTTTCTACCGTGTCCGCCTCGCGGATGCGGTCCACCATCTTGCGTGCGGTGCCAAGCGGCTGGGTCTCGCTCCCTGACGGTTCGAATTCGATGATCGTCGTGGATTTATAGCGGTGGACCGCAATATCGAAGCTGCGACCATCGCGCAGTTCCATATTGGGCAGCATGGCAGGGCGGGTGGTTCTTCCGGTTACAGTGAGTGCGTTGCGAAGGTCGTGGACAAGATCTTTACCAAGCACCTCTTCGGCGGTCCTGCCGTTGATATCGCCATCGACGCGCAAAATCTCGCGACAGTTTTCCGAATGCCGCAGGACCATGCGCATGGCGTTGTCGCAAGCAATCAGGCAGCCGTGCGATTGAATATAACCTGGAATGTGGATGGGCTCGCGGTCGCAATTGGTCAGGTCGACATTATAGTCAGTGGATGCCATGAATCTATCTCTCGCACCCTCTGCCTGTCTTGCACTGAAAATAGTTTAGTCGTCCGCAGACGGGAAAGCGTGAATGGTTCATTCTGATAGTGCCAATCCTTCCCCGTTTTTTGCAACCGTGACGCCGGTATTCCGCTCTATTAAAGGCAGCCGCCATGTCATGGAAGCACGCCTTTTCGCCATCGGTTACAATTCGACACGGTCCAACGTTTGCAGTGCCTAATTTGTTCCGAATTATCTAAAGGAAATAACGTGCCGCAGAAGAAAATGACCATTACCACCACCCACGGGCAGGGCCTCTACGAATTTACGTCCGAGGCCGAGCGCTTTGTGAAGGAGGCAGGCGTGGACGAAGGCCTTTTGACCGTCTTCGTCAGGCACACATCCTGCTCCCTGCTTATCCAGGAAAATGCCGATCCGGATGTTCGGCGCGATCTGGCGGTATTTTTTTCCCGCCTCGTGCCACCTTCCGACGATGTCTCCATGCGCTGGGTCGTCCACACGCTCGAAGGCCCTGATGACATGCCTGCTCACATCAAATCGGCCCTGACCGCGGTTTCCATCGGAGTGCCGATCAGCGATGGCAGGCTTACCCTTGGCACATGGCAGGGCCTTTATCTTTTCGAACATCGCGACCGGCCGCACCGCCGTGAAATCGTTCTGCATATCTCCCCATGATTCCCGTCAAAAGCCCCGCCTTTTCCTGTCGTTTTCCCGTTAATGTCTCTGAACGTCTGCTGAACATGCGGTTCTGTCGGCGTTCAGGCGGGCGGGTCTAGGGTCTCGTCAATCGCCGGGGGACGTCCCCTGCCGGCGCAGAAACAAACGGAGTGAGTTCATGTTCAGCACCTTCGCAAAAGCCGGCCTGGCTGCCCTCATCGCAATTGGCGGAATTTCCGTCACCGCTCCAGCTGCTTCGGCTGGCCCGGATGTTCAGCTCAGAGTTCAGGTTCAGGATGGATACGGCCATGACAGAGGTCGCGGCCCGGGCTGGGATCGTCCCGATCGTCCTGGTCCGGGTTGGGGCCGTCCTGACCGCCCGCGTTACGGTTGCTCACCGCGGCTTGCGGAAGAAAAGGCTAGCCGCATGGGTCTTCGCCGCGCGCGCGTTGTCGATGTATCGCCGCGCCGTGTCGTAGTTGCAGGCTTTGACCGTCGCGGCCCTGACCGCGTCTTCTTCGCCAATGAGCGTGGTTGCCCGGTGATCCGTCGCTAAACGGCTGATATTGATCCGCGGAAATCCCCCGCCCTTCGCGCGGATCAAAAAAATGCCCCTCGCTTGTCATGACAGGCGGGGGGCGTTTCTTTTTGTGGCCTCTCGGGTGGCGTTGCGCGCAGCCGTTCGGCAAATGCGGGCGGCGGGCAATGCCGCCGCTACGACTGTTTTATTCGCCCAGGGCGAAGGTGACGTTGACCACCACGCTGTAGCTGTTCTCACCCGAAGCGATCGGCACGCTGTCGGCCTCCTTCGCCATCGAAGCGCGCATCATGGTCTGCGGCACCGGCATGGGGCGCTGCATGTTCTCGCTGATCTGGATCACGCGTCCAAGCTTCACGCCCGCCGCTTCCGTTAGCGTTTTCGCCTTGGCCAGCGCATCGGCAACCGCCTGCTTGCGGGCCTCGGTCACGGTTGCTTCCGGCTTGTCATTGGTAAAGGTGATATCGCCGCCCTGGTTGATACCGAGCTTGACGGAGGTATCGAGTATCTCGCCCAGCTTCTTCAGGTCGCGTACGCGCACGGTCAGTCCGTTGGAAACCTGATAGCCGGTAATTTCCGGTGCGACGTAAACGCCGTCTTTGGGCTCATAATGCTTGTAAAGCGGCTGCACGGAGAAATTGCTCGTCTGCAGGTCGCGGTCTTCGATGGCGGACGCCTTCAGCGATTTCAGAACCTCGGCGAGCGCCTTGGAATTCTCTGTCAGAGCCGCGGCCGCCGTTTCCGCCTGCTTGACGACACTGAAGGACAGGATCGCCATATCGGGCGCGATTGCCGACTGGCCTTCGCCGGAAACACTGATGGTTGCTTCGCGCGGGGTGGCATCCTGCGCAAGAACATTACCGGCAAGCGGCATCATTGCTGCTGCGGTCAATGCACTAAGTGCGAAAAGGCGGGCCTTTGTCGTCGTCATGGTGTTTCCTCGTTGATTGTGTCCCTTTGCAGGGTATTGCCTTAGATTGTGAAGCTAATACGGCAACGGCAGCTTGCGATAGCATCAATGGCTTGTCGGGCCGTAAAAATTACGTTAGAGCGTGACCCACCGGATTCGAACCATTGCGAAGCCGGTGTTTCGGATAATTTTTCCGAAAGGGCCTGTAGCTCAATGGTTAGAGCCGGCGGCTCATAACCGCTTGGTTGGGAGTTCGAGTCTCTCCGGGCCCACCATTTTCCTTATATTTTGAACGAGTTGGTGCGATTCCGCATAGCAAATCGATACATCGTCGATCATTGCGCATTCTTTGGTTTTTGCTCATCCAACAAAAAATCCGACCAGCCATTCAGACTGATCGGATTGTTCATTACGGATTTTCAGCTATGGGGTCAGTCGCAGACCCGCATGCTCTCAGTGTGCCAGCCGCCATCATAGGAATTGGGAACGCGGCGGTCTTCGAACCAGCAGCGTGGGCGGGGCGGCGGTGGTGGCTCGTAGTAGCGGGGACCGCTGTTGCCGCCGTTGGCGATTGCGCCGCCGATCAGGCCGCCGATGACGCCTGCGGCCAGTCCGCCGGCAATCGCGGCACCATCATTGTGGCGGCGGTGTTCGCGATAGGGCGGTGGGGGCGGGCCGCCACGGTCGTAGCGCGGACGATAGGGATAGTCCTGCGCGGCAGCGGTGCCGTAGGACGCGAAGACGCTGCCGGTGGCAACCAGCGCGGCAAGGGTTGTAAGAATGATCTTTTTCATCGAGGGCTACTCCATAAGCCTGCTTCGGGAGATAGAGGCTCATTATGCCCGCATGATGGCACGGGCCGGCTGAACGGTCCGTGAATATCTCATTTTTGCGATGTTCACATTTTCCACGTTTTAAGAGTCTCAGGGCGCAGCTGGTGCGGCCTTTCGACAAAGAAAAAGCCCGGCACTTGGCCGGGCTCTTTTGCTGACGTTTGTCGACGCTATCAGAACTTCACACCAAGGCCGACCTTGACGGTGCTCTGGTCGAAATCGGTGTTGACGCCGAAGATGTCCTTGTCGCCATAGTCATTGTAGCGATATTCAATCCTGCCGAATACATTGTCGGTGAAGGCATAGTCCAGGCCAGCGCCGACGGTGTAACCGTTGAACGTGGTGCTATCCTTGCCGGCGCCAGGCGTTTCGATAAAGCCGCGCGTCGCTGTCCAGCCGGCGGTACCATAGATCAAGGCACGGTCGAAAGCGTAACCGACACGGCCACGAACGGAGCCCTGCCAGTCGGTGCCGATGTTCACGCCGGCATAGTCATTGTCGTTCCAGTTATAATCGACATCGCCTTCGATACCGAGGACGAAATTATTGTCGAACTGGTAATTGTAACCGGCAAAAGCGCCCAGAATGCCGCCATCGAAACTATCCGACGCGACGGGGCCGCCAGCCGAAAAATCGCCGTTCGCCCAGCCTGCGCCGCCTTGAATACCAAGATAGGGACCAGACCAGGTAAATACCGGCAGGGTTTCCTGCGCGACCGGAGGCGCCGGTGTTTCGTAGACGGCATCCGCAGCCATCGCGGTGCTGGCCGACAGGACCAAGAGTGACGTTACGATCAGCGTTTTCATCGTTTTTCTCCCTGAGCTGATTGACTTATATAACATATATTAGGTGCATTTAATATGGGTTGGAGATCGGTGGTTCCAAGGGGCAGATTGTTCCCTCGAGTTGCCGGCCTTTCTTGC
Source organism: Rhizobium sp. AN6A (assembly GCF_900215635.1). Lineage (NCBI taxonomy): Bacteria > Pseudomonadati > Pseudomonadota > Alphaproteobacteria > Hyphomicrobiales > Rhizobiaceae > Rhizobium > Rhizobium sp. AN6A. Next base: position 267,720 of record NZ_OCNC01000004.1, on the reverse strand, counting down.
CCAAATCGCGACGTTTTTTACCGCCCCGTCATGCTGTTCTGATGCGGCGAACGCCTTCAACGGCGTTTGGTTCCTTTCGCCGCCTTGTCAATGCGACGGGAGCGGGGTCACGCTTGGTTGTCTTGACAGCGGGGGGCACGACCATAGAGTTGTGCCGGTCTGCGGCAATGCCGGTGCTTCGGCACCTGGATAGGGCTGATGTTGCGGGCAGGAATGGGCAAGGGAGGACAGTATCGCATGCGGGTTAGTTTTCATGGGGGAGGGGCGACGTGATTGTCGGAGCCGTTCTCAGTGCCATTCTTCTTCTCACCCTCATCGCGTTTCCGCGGCATCTCAAACCGGTTGTCATCTGCCTGCTGTTGATCTGGGGAACCACCGCCGCCTTTGTCATTTACGACTGGCAGCGCGGTAGCCAGCGGCTCGACCATGTCATTGCGACGGCTAGCTTCGATGCGGCGTGCACGGATGCGGCATTGCCGATCCGCGTCAGCTTCCGCAACGACAACAATGTTGCCGTGCAGCGCCTGACCTATACGCTTGAAGGGTTCGAGCCTGCCTTCCGCGCCTCGGTCGCCTTCGATCCCTATCAGGTGAGTGAAAGGCGGATCGAGGCCGGGGAGACCTTTGCCGCGTGCCGCTCTTTCCGACTGCGCAACAATGAAACGGTAGATCCGCAACGGCTGGAATGGCGCGTCACCATCGTTTCTGCGGAGTTCGATTGAACGGCTGTCGCTGCTTGCGACCCTCACGGTTTTTTGAACATTTTCGTGCTGTCGCCTGAACCCCTTGTGTTGCAAGGGGTTCGTAAAGGTGCCCGCGTCGTTGCCGGCCACGCCGAGGCCGCTTTCGCCGTTGCGGGACTTGTTTTCGCCGATTTGCAATGCCACCTGCCCACCCGTCCGATGAATGTTGCGGGTTTAGGTTTTGCGTATAGTTCTGAAGTTTCTGAAAATTGCCGCCATTGGCCTGGTGGCTCTGCCGGTTCTGGCCGGCGCGCATATGGGCATCGGCCAGTTGACCGGAAATTTTCACGAGGTCATTCCCGGCGAACTTTATCGTTCGGCCCAGCCGAGCGGCAAGGACATCACGGCCTATGCCAAGGCCTATGGCATCAAGACGATCATCAATCTGCGCGATGAAAAGCGTGAAGGCTGGTATGACGCCGAAAGCCAGGCAGCGAAAAACAACGGCGTCCGGCTGGTCGATTATCCGCTGAGTTCAAGCGAGAAGGTCTCGGTGGAGGAAGCGGAAATGCTGGTCGCCGTGCTGCGCAACGCTGAAAAGCCGATCCTCATTCATTGCGAACACGGCGCCAACCGAACCGGGCTCGCCTCCGCGATCTATGTGAGCGCCGTTGCCGGCAAAAGCGAGGCTGCCGCCGAGTTCCAGCTTTCACCCTATTACGGACATGTGCCGATCCCGGGTATCGGCCGCTATGAAATGTACCAGTCCTGGGATGATTTCGAGGAAACTATCGGATTTTGAGGCGCCTCGATATGCCGCCACCCCGGATTTGATCCGGGGTCCAGCATGATCACGTCCGGCATGACGAAGAGAGTGTCAGGGTGCTTCATTCTTGCAGCGGCCTCAATAGGAGCCGCCGCCTTCCTTGATCACTTTCGTCAAACTTCCCGTTGCCGGAAATAGCGGGATCAGGCAGGCCTGAAGCGCATGGTAGATGTCGCCCTTGCCGGGGAAAAGCGTCTTGGCTGGAACCAGATTTTCCGTCAGCTCCTCGTGCCAGCCGCCATTGGCGTGGTCGATGAAATTGTTGGCGATCGTGCTCCAGATGCGGCGGTAGCTATCTTCGTAGAATTCGTCCGCCGGCAGATTTTCGTTGAGGAAGTGGGCTGCACCAGCCGCCTCGCACATGGGCCACCAGAGCTTTGCCGTCTTGTCGGGATTGTCGTGCCAGTCGAGCGTATAAAAGAAGCCGCCCTTTTCGCGGTCCCAGCCAAGCGCCATGGATTGCACGAAGAGCGATTTTGCCGCCACCGGCATCCAGTCGTGGCGGCGTTCGCCCAGCACCCACAATTGCAGGATGAGGCGCGCCCATTCCAGCCAGTGGCCGGGAGTGGAGCCGGAGGGGCGGAACATTTCGTTGCCACGATACTGCTTGTCGAGCGTCCAGTTCTCGTCAAAATGCTCCGGCACGCGGAAATCCAGCTCACCGGCGCGGCGGCGGATGACGAGATCGGCGATGCGTTCGGCCTTTGTCAGGTAATTGCTGTCGCCGGTCGCCTCATAGGCGGCCATCAGCGCTTCGGTCAGATGCATGTTGGAATTCTGGCCGCGATAATTGTCGATGGGTGACCAGTCGCGGTTGAATTCCTCGGCGATAGCGCCGTGTTTTTCTTCCCAGAAACGGGTTTCCAGAACCTCCGTGATGTCGGCCAACATCTTGTCAGCAAGCGGGTGGCCGACAGTTTTGGCGGAGGAGGCGGCCAGAAGCACGAAGGCGTGGCCATAACCCTGTTTGGTGGCGTCCACCGGGCCGCCATCGTTGACTTGCCAGAAATAACCGCCGTGCTCGCTGTCACGATGATTGTTCCAGAGGTAGGTCATGCCGTGGTCGACGATATCGCCGCAGCCCGGCCGTCCGAGCAGATGGCCGATGGAGAAGCAATGCACCATGCGTGCCGAGGCATGGATGCCGCGCACGGGATCGTTTTTCTGCAGCGGCGCACCCTTGGCGTCGAGATCGAAGAAGCCGCCGGCCGGATTGACGGCGCGGTACTGGAAGAAGTCGAAAAGCCCATCGGCCTGTTTGACCAGCCACTGGCGATGCCATGGCAAGGTGTTCCAGTTCCGGTTGTTGTGGTCGTCCTCGGGCATTTCGTCCTCCATACGGTTTGCTGCTTCGGCTTATATCCTTGCCGCATAAACCTGTCATCTGTCAGTGAAATTTCGTAGTCTGCCGCAACGACGCAAAGCCATACCTATACCTTGAAGATATATTGACATAAACATATCTTTATGTGACTTGACGGCTTGCGATCTTGCAAATCGAAATGAGGAGTGCGCCCGTGTTTGACGATCTGTTCGGCCCTGAAGGGGCAAAGCGCGACGGCGCGGAAATTTTGCGCGCGCTGCGCCAGGCCGCCAGCGAACGTATCCTCATTCTCGATGGCGCGATGGGCACGCAGATTCAAGGGCTGGGTTTTGATGAAGATCATTTTCGCGGTGATCGTTTCATCGGCTGCGCCTGTCACCAGCAGGGAAATAACGACCTTCTGATCCTGACCCAGCCGGATGCCATCGAAGAAATCCATTATCGCTATGCGATGGCGGGCGCGGATATTCTCGAAACCAACACGTTTTCGTCGACGCGCATCGCGCAGGCGGACTACGAGATGGAAAACGCCGTCTACGATCTCAACCGCGAAGGGGCGCAGATCGTCCGCCGTGCTGCCCAGCGGGCTGAGCGCGAAGATGGCCGCCGCCGTTTCGTTGCGGGCGCTATCGGTCCGACCAACCGCACCGCCTCGATTTCGCCTGATGTCAACAATCCTGGCTACCGTGCCGTCAGTTTCGACGATCTGCGCATCGCCTATGGCGAGCAGATCGACGGTCTGATCGATGGCGGCGCGGATATCATTCTGATCGAGACGATCTTCGATACGCTGAACGCCAAGGCTGCGATCTTCGCCTGCGAGGAGCGCTTCGAGGCCAAGGGCATACGTCTGCCGGTGATGATATCAGGCACGATCACCGACCTTTCCGGCCGCACGCTGTCCGGCCAGACGCCGTCTGCTTTCTGGAACTCGGTGCGACACGCCAACCCCTTCACCATCGGCCTCAACTGCGCTCTTGGTGCAGATGCCATGCGTCCGCATCTGCAGGAGCTTTCGGATGTGGCCGACACCTTCGTCTGCGCCTATCCGAATGCCGGCCTGCCGAACGAATTCGGGCAATATGACGAAACGCCCGAGATGATGGCGCGCCAGGTGCAAGGTTTCGCACGCGACGGTCTCGTCAACATCGTCGGCGGTTGCTGTGGCTCGACGCCCGAGCATATCCGGGCGATTGCCGAAGCCGTCAAGGATTACAAGCCGCGCCCCATTCCCGAGCACAAGCCTTTCATGTCGCTTTCGGGTCTCGAACCCTTCGTGCTGACCAAGGACATTCCCTTCGTCAACGTGGGCGAACGTACCAACGTCACCGGCTCGGCCCGCTTTCGCAAGCTCATCACCGCCGGCGATTACACGGCGGCGCTCGCTGTTGCCCGCGATCAGGTGGAAAACGGTGCGCAGATCATCGACATCAACATGGATGAGGGTCTGATCGACTCGCAAAAGGCGATGGTGGAATTCCTGAACCTCATTGCCGCCGAGCCTGATATTGCCCGCGTGCCTGTGATGATCGACTCATCCAAGTTCGAGATCATCGAAGCCGGTCTGAAATGCGTGCAGGGCAAATCGATCGTCAATTCGATTTCGCTGAAGGAAGGCGAGGAGAAATTTCTCCAGCAGGCGCGGCTCGTCCACAATTACGGTGCTGCGGTCGTGGTCATGGCCTTTGACGAGGTCGGGCAGGCGGATACCTATCAGCGCAAGGTGGAGATCTGCACGCGCGCCTACAAGCTTTTGACCGAGAAGGCGGGCCTGTCGCCGGAAGACATTATCTTCGATCCAAACGTGTTTGCGGTGGCCACGGGTATCGAGGAGCACAATAATTACGGCGTGGACTTCATTGAAGCCACCAAGACCATCCGCGAAACCATGCCGCTCACGCATATTTCCGGTGGCGTTTCCAACCTGTCCTTCTCCTTCCGCGGCAATGAGCCGGTGCGTGAGGCGATGCATGCCGTGTTCCTCTATCACGCCATCCAGGTCGGCATGGATATGGGCATCGTCAATGCCGGGCAGCTTGCGGTTTACGACAACATCGATGCGGAACTGCGCGAGGCCTGCGAAGATGTGGTGCTGAACCGCCGCGATGATGCGACGGAGCGGCTGCTTGACGTGGCGGAGCGTTTCCGCGGCACGGGTGAAAAACAGGCGAAGGTGCAGGATCTTTCCTGGCGCGAGCTTTCAGTCGAAAAGCGGCTGCAACACGCGCTGGTCAACGGCATTACCGAATTCATCGAAGCCGATACGGAAGAGGCGCGCCAGCAGGCCGCCCGCCCGCTGCATGTCATCGAAGGGCCGCTGATGGCCGGCATGAACGTGGTCGGTGACCTGTTCGGCTCTGGCAAGATGTTTCTGCCGCAGGTGGTGAAATCCGCCCGCGTGATGAAGCAGGCCGTCGCCGTGCTGCTTCCTTACATGGAAGAGGAAAAGCGCCTGAACGGCGGCGAGCAGAACAAGGCCGCCGGCAAGGTGCTGATGGCGACCGTGAAGGGTGACGTGCACGATATCGGCAAGAATATCGTCGGCGTCGTTCTTGCCTGCAACAATTACGAGATCATCGATCTCGGCGTGATGGTGCCGACGACAAAAATCCTTGAAACGGCGATTGCCGAAAAGGTCGATGTGATCGGTCTTTCCGGTCTCATCACGCCATCGCTTGATGAAATGGTGCATGTGGCGGCGGAAATGGAGCGGCAGGGTTTCAACATCCCGCTGCTGATCGGCGGCGCGACGACGAGCCGCGTGCATACGGCGGTGAAAATCCATCCGCGTTACGAACAGGGTCAGGCAATCTATGTCACCGATGCCTCGCGCGCGGTGGGCGTCGTTTCCGCACTTCTCTCCGCCGAGCAGAAGCCAGCCTATATCGACGGCATCCGGGCTGAATATGCCAAGGTGGCGGAGGCGCACGCCCGCAATGAGCGCGAAAAGCAGCGTCTGCCGCTTTCCCGCGCCCGCGAGAATGCGCACAAGATCGACTGGTCGACCTATAGTGTCGTGAAGCCGCAATTCTTCGGCACCAAGGTGTTCGAGACCTATGACCTTGAGGAGCTGTCGCGTTACATCGACTGGACGCCGTTCTTCCAGACCTGGGAGCTGAAGGGTCGCTATCCCGCTATCCTTGAAGACGAGAAGCAGGGTGAGGCTGCGCGGCAGCTTTATGCCGATGCGCAGGCGATGCTGAAGAAGATCATCGAGGAAAAATGGTTCCGGCCGCGGGCTGTTATCGGCTTCTGGCCCGCCAATGCGGTGGGCGACGACATCAGGCTGTTCACGGATGAAAACCGCTCCGAAGAGCTGGCGACCTTCTTCACGCTGCGCCAGCAGCTTTCCAAGCGTGACGGACGCCCCAATGTGGCGCTTTCCGATTTCGTCGCGCCTGTCGATAGCGGCGTTGCCGATTATGTCGGCGGCTTCGTCGTGACGGCGGGTATCGAGGAGGTGGCGATTGCTGAACGCTTCGAGCGGGCCAATGACGATTATTCGTCGATTCTCGTCAAGGCGCTGGCCGACCGTTTTGCGGAAGCCTTTGCCGAACGTATGCATGAGCGAGTGCGCAAGGAATTCTGGGGTTATGCGCCCGAAGAAGCTCTTGCCGGCGATGAGCTGATCGGCGAGGCCTATGCCGGTATCCGCCCTGCGCCCGGTTACCCGGCCCAGCCTGATCATACCGAAAAGAAAACCCTGTTCTCCCTGCTCGACGCCACCAACGCGGCGGGCGTGGAGCTGACGGAGAGTTATGCCATGTGGCCCGGCTCCTCCGTCTCCGGCCTCTATATCGGCCATCCCGAGAGCTACTATTTCGGTGTCGCCAAGGTGGAACGCGATCAGGTGCTGGACTATGCGCGTCGCAAGGACATGCCGTTGGTAGAGGTAGAGCGCTGGCTGGGACCGGTGCTCAACTACGTACCGGTAAACGGTGCCGAGGAAATCGACAGCGCGGCCTGAGGTTTCGGCCACCGTTGTCGCAATAAAAAGCGCGGGTCCTGCCCGCGCTTTTTTGTGTCGTCGTTGGGCTTACGACCTTAAGGCCGCCAGTTCCTCTATGCCGACATGGCTTTCGATCTCGCTGCCGCGCAGATAGAGGTAGGCGCCGATGCAGAAGGCGAGGGCGGCTATGAACACCAGATACCACGCATGCGCCATTGGATTGACGGCTAGCGCCATCGTTACGCCAATCGGTGTCAGCCCGCCGAAGATGGCATAGGAGACGTTGTAGGCGAAGGAGAGGCCCGAGAAGCGGACCGATGCCGGGAAGGCGCGCACCATGACATAAGGCACTGCACCCGCCATGCCGACCGACAGGCCCATGACGCCGTAAAGCACGAACATGGTTTCGAGCGATGTGCCGGCATAGCTGTAGAAAGTGAAGGTGGCGATGCCGAAGAAGATGCTGGCGGCCATGAAGAAAATGCCGGAGCCGACACGATCGATCAATGCGCCGGCGATGATGACGCCGAAGATGAGAAACAGCGTGCCGAAGCTGGTGCCTGCCAGCGCCTGCGTCGGTGTGTAGCCATAGAGCTTCTGCAGGAAGGTTGCCGTCATCAGCGTGGTAACGACGATGGCTGCGGACAGAACCCAGGTCAGCAGCGCGGAAATGATCACACCGCGCATATGGTGCTTCAGCACGAGGCCAAGCGGAAGCTTGTCCGTCAGCGACTTCGACTTTTTCATCTCCATGAAGATCGGTGTCTCTTCCAGCCAACGGCGCAGATAGACGGCAATCAGGCCGAATATGCCGCCGAGCAGGAAGGGAATGCGCCATGCATAAGCCGCCACATCTTCTGCCGAGAAGAGGGAATTGATGGCAAAGGCAATCAGCGAACCGAGCATGATGCCGAAAGAGAGGCCGGACGTCAGAAAACCGCAGGCGAGCCCGACGCGGCGAAACGGCACATGCTCCGCGACGAAGGTCCAGGCACCCGGCACTTCGCCGCCGATGGCCGCGCCCTGCAGCATGCGCAGGACGATGAGCAGGATGGGGGCCGCAACGCCGATGGTGGCATAGGTCGGCATCAGCGCCATACCGAGGGTCGAAAGCGCCATCAGCAGTATGGAGAAGGCGAAGACGCGTTTGCGGCCATAACGATCGCCATAATGCGCGAGAACGATGCCGCCCAGCGGCCGCACCAGATAACCGGCGGCGAAGATACCGAAGGTCTGGATCATCACCAGCCAATCGGGCATTTCCGGCGGGAAGAACAGATGGCCGATGACGGTGGCGAAAAACACGAAAATGATGAAATCGTAGAACTCCAGCGCGCCGCCGAGGGCCGAAAGGCCGAGAGTTCTGTAGTCCTGCCTGTTCAGGGGCCGGGCAGCTGCCGGTGTGGTGGTGGGAGACATAAGCCTGCTTCTTTTTCTAATTCACATGTTGCTAATGGGCATGCGGCAAGCGATGCGCGATTTCAAGCCTTATCAGCTCCTAATCGCTCAGGAATTTTGATGGACGATCAAGAAAGCGCCGCAGGAAACTGATGTTTTCCAGCTCGTCATAAAGACGCCCGGTGATGCCGCTCTCGTCGAAGTAATAAATCGTCGCTTCGGGAATGGCCAACAGCACCGGCGAGTGGGTTGCGATGATCAACTGCCCGCCACTATCTGCCGTGTGACGGACGATAGCCGCAAGCTCCAGCTGCTTTTGCGGTGAAAGAGGACTTTCCGGTTCATCGAGAAAATAAAGGCCGGCGCCGTGCAGGCGCTGCTGCATGATATCGAGAAATCCCTCGCCATGCGAACGCCGGTCTATGACGTTGCTTCTGACGATATGCCTGAAAGTGTCCGGCGTTTCCTCGGGAAAATCTTCGCCTCTTTTCAGGGCTTTTTCCCGCTCCCAGCGAAAGTCATCCAGGGTCTCTTCATTCTGCTTGCGGATGTAGCCAAGCACGTCTTCGGCGCGCATGAACATGCGGATTTTCGGGTATTTCTTGCGGGCGAAATAGAATGCCTTCGCCACGGTTTCCGCATGCTGAAGATAGAGGTCGCCGGCAACCTGTCCATGATTGCCGATGGCATAGGCCGTCATTCCGGCTGCCAGCCCTTCCAGCAGCGTGGATTTGCCGGAGCCGTTATTGCCCGCGAAAAAGGTGATCGGCGTCTTGAATTCGAGGCGTTCCAGCTGGCGCAGCGCCGGAACGGTAAAGGGGTATTCGTCCCTTCGGTCCGGAGTTTCCTTCATGGTCACGCTGTCGAGAAACAGCATTTTCAATCCTCTTTATCGATGCTTCTTTTTCTGTGTGTCCGTTTCCGGCGGAAGAGGAGTATATTATATTGGTGTATATTATAAGTATCAAAATCACATCTGTGTATTTTTACAGTAATTAAATGAGTAATCATCGGTTAAATTTTATATTAAGGCGATTGTATAAATATATCCCGATATTTTTGTATTGCGGGGAAGATATGAATCAGATTACGCTGGTTTACGTCGCCATGATATTTTTATTCGCGTCTGCTGTGGATGCCGATGCCAAGCGTTTTCGGTTTTTTGCGGCGCCTGGCTTCAGTCGCGGTGAGACGATCGACAGGGTTTACGATTTGCCCGATCAAACGACTTTCGTGCTGGAAGGGAAGTTCTTTGATCTCGGTTATCTGAACAGCAGTAGTGGCGACGCTTATGTTCTTTATAATGGCGACCAATATGTGAAGTTGGACGAGGTAGGCCTTAAGGGCATTTCCAGTATGCTTGGATTTGACCCTACCGTCGAGGACCGCAAAAAACGTGCGGCGGCTTCGGAGGCGGCTGAGCCTATAGGGAGACTGATAGGTGGGTTTGTGCTGCTCGTGGGCCTGTTCGTACTCCTGCGCAGGGGTATTCGCTGGTACTATCGGTCGGGTAGCAGAAACGCTCTTCTCGAGCGGGAAGATATCGAGGCGGTCGTCGAATTACCGGAACCCCGTCCGCCGACCATACGTCAGCAACGTACGGCAGTTACCCAGGATTATACGCCTGCTCGCAATGAGGTTGCACCGCAGACCAGAAGGCCGGAGGCCGCGCCAAATCGCGCGGGGACGGCAGCACGGCCATTCGGACGCAGGAATGCCTGATGCCGTCTAGACAAACGGCATTTTCCAGGGCGTTCCGGCTGTGACTGTTATTCGAACCGGTCGATGATGCTGATGCCACTTTCCTGGAAACGGTCCATGGCGGGCAGGGCGGTGATGGCATCGGAAAGAGTGATGTGGCGGCCGATCAGTTTTTCGGGTGCGAGCTTGCCACTCTCGATCATCGCCAGCATGTCTTCGTAGCGCCATGCCTGCATGCCATGGCTGCCGTAAATCTCCAGCTCGTGGGCAATCACCCGGGCCATGGGGATGGCTGGCATGGCGTGATCGGCCAGCATCAGCCCCACCTGAACGTGGCGCCCGCGCCGGCGCAGGTTGCTGATGGAATTGCAGCAGGTCTGCGGGTGGCCAAGCGCGTCGATAGAGACATGCGCGCCGCCGCCGGTCACTTCGCGCACCGCCTCCGTGACGTCGGCAACCGAGCGGCTGTTGATGGTGGCGGTTGCGCCGAGTTGGCGGGCAAGTTCGAGCTTGTCTTCCGCAATGTCGATGGCGACGACCTGAGCGCCGAGGCCTGCGCCAATCATGATGGCGGAGAGGCCGACGCCGCCGCAGCCATGTACCGCCAGCCACTCGCCGCCTTTCAGGCGACCCTGGTCCGTCACAGCCCGGAAGGACGTGGCGAAACGGCAGCCGAGACCGGCGGCAGTGGCGTAGCTCATCGTATCAGGCAGATGCACAAGGTTCTGGTCCGCGTAATCGATGGCGACATATTCGGCGAAGGAACCCCAATGGGTGAAGCCGGGCTGGAACTGCGTCTCACACACCTGTTGATTGCCGGAGCGGCATTCATGGCAACGGCCGCAGCCGGAAACGAAGGGAACGGTGACACGGTCGCCTGTCTTGAACCTGATAACGTTCTTTCCGACCGCAGCGATAACGCCAGCGAATTCGTGGCCGGGGACATGCGGCAGGCGAATATCCGTATCATGGCCCATCCAGCCATGCCAGTCGCTGCGGCAGAGGCCAGTCGCCTTCACCTCGATAACCACGCCGCCATCGGTCGGTTCCGGATCAGGCAGGGATGCCACAATCGGGGTCTCGCCGAACAGTTCGTAAAAAAGCGCGCGCATCCTGGCCTCACATCGTCGGTAAGCAGATTTGAACTATACCTGCTCTATCTGCTTCCGACGCTGGAGAAAAGCAATTTAATCTTTGATCACCATAAGATCACCAGCCGCGAATTTAAGAGTTACTTGTTCGCCCAGGGCGGGCGGTGCGGTGCCGGGATCGTTGAACATGTCGAAAGACAAGGTCGAGCCACCGAGATCAAGACGGGTTCGGATGACCGAACCCAGGAACTGGCTTGAGGTGACGATACCGGAAATAGCCACGTCTCCCTTGGCGTCAGCGCCGAGAGCTCCTGCTTCCGGGCGCAAGGCGAGGGTGATTTTTTCACCGTTTGCAACATCGACCGGCTTGTGGAGCGTCACGTTCTGCTCCCCGACACGGATTGTGCTGGTCGAGGAATCGACGACGGTTGCGTCGATCAGGTTCAGCGTGCCGACGAAGGAGGCGACAAACCGGGTCGCGGGCTTGTTGTAGATATCGAAGGGCGAGCCGATCTGGTCGGCGCGGCCGGAATTCATGACAACGATACGGTCGGAGATCGACAGGGCCTCTTCCTGATCGTGGGTCACGAAAATCGTGGTGATGCCGAGCTTTCTCTGGATCTGGCGGATTTCTTCGCGCAGCGATACGCGAATCTTGGCATCGAGCGCGGAAAGCGGCTCGTCCAGCAGAAGCACTTCCGGCTTCGGGGCCAATGCGCGGGCAAGCGCCACACGCTGCTGCTGGCCGCCCGACATCTGATAGGGGTAACGATCCGCCAGATGTTCCAGATGGATGAGCTGGAGCATTTCCTTCACGCGGGCATCGATCTCGGCTTTCGGCTTGCCGGCGACTTTGAGCCCGAAGGCGACGTTTTCATAGACATTCATGTTGGGGAACAGCGCATAGGCCTGAAACACCATGCCGATATTGCGCTGGTTGGGTCTGAGCGTCGTCTGGTCCTTGCCGTTGATGACGATCGATCCGCCGGTTGGGATTTCGAAACCGGCGATCATGCGCAGCACGGTGGTCTTGCCGCAGCCCGATGGTCCGAGAAAGGAGACGAATTCGCCCTTTTCGATGGCCATGTTGAAATCATGGACGACCTGTACGGAGCCGAAGGATTTCTTGATATTGCTAAGTGTCAAAAAGCTCATGAAAATCTTGTCCTCAGGCCTTGGGAGGCGCGCCCTTCTGGTAGCGTGAAACGAGTTGGATCAACCCAAGGCAACCCCAGGTGATGCCGAAGGAGATCACGGCAAGTGCAGCCGGTTCATAGGCGCGGTTGGCGCCAAGCAGCTGCATATAGGGGCCAAAGGCCGGGCGGTTCAAAAGGGCGGCCATGGTGAATTCACCGATGACGATGGCGAAGGTCAAAAACGCACCTGATAGCACGGCGACCAGAACATTGGGCAGGATGATGCGCGACAGAATGGTCGTCCACCCCGCGCCAAGGCTCTGCGCCGCTTCCGTCAGCGTCGAGACGTCGATGGTTCTCAGACCAGTATCGACGGCGCGGTACATGTAGGGCAAGGCGAGCGTGGCATAACCGAACATCAAAAGCAGGTTGGTGCCGAAGGTCGTGCCGGTCAGCGGAAGCCAGCTGGAGGTGTTGTAAAGCCTGATATAACCGAACACGATGACGATGGCCGGGATGACCAGCGGCAGGAGCGTGATGAATTCGATATAGGGGCGCAGGCCCGGCAGTTTCAGGCGGACCCAATAGGCCGTGGGCACCACCAGCAGCACACCGAAAACGATGGTGAAGAGAGCCATCACCACAGAATAGCTGAAGGTTTCCTGAAAACGCGGGTCGGTGAGCACCTTGCCATAGGCGTCGAAGGAATATTCACCGCGACGCATTTTCAGCGAAAAGTTGGTCATGCCGATCAGCGGCAGGGCGAAATAGAGGAGGCCGAAGATCAGCGCGCCCCAGGCGAAGAACTTCTTCATTTGAGCCACCTTTCGCTACGGGCGCGCAGCCAGATGTAAAGCGCATTGGCAATGCCGGTGACGACGATCATGCCGAAGGCGAGAGCGTAACCCAGATGCGGATTGCCGAGAACGTCGCCGCGGATCTGCGCGAAAAGCAGGATGGGCACGATGTTGAGCGACGAGCCGGTAAGCGCGATCGCGGTGGCCACCGCACCGAAGGCATTGGCAAACAGCAGCGACATGGTGCCAAGCAACGATGGCAGGAGGATGGGGAAGGCCACCATGCGCCAATATTGTACGCCGGTCGCGCCAAGGATTTCCGCAGCTTCGCGCCACTCGCGCTTCAATCCGTCAAGCGCCGGCGTGATGATGAGGATCATCAGCGGAATCTGGAAGAACAGATAGGTAACGGTCAGGCCCCAGAAGGACAGGATGTTGAAGCCGAGGAGTCTCAGATCAATGCCGATCTGCGTCTTCAAAAACACGGTGAGGAGGCCGACCGGGCCGAGCGTGGCGATGAAGGCGAAGGCGAGCGGCACGCCGGCAAATTGCGATGCGACGCCCGAAAAGGTCAGGAGCGGTCCGCGAATGCGCTGCGGCAGACCGCCCAGAACCACGGCGGCGGCGACGGCAAAACCAATCAGGCAGCCAAGAGCCGCCGAGGCGAGGCTGATCTTGATCGAAATCCAGTAGGCCGCGAGGATGGACGAGGTGAAAAGCCCCGCGACGTTTTCGAGCGTCAGGCTGCCATCGGGACGCTGAAACGCACCGACCACGATTTTCATCGTCGGAAAAATCAGAAACAGCAGAACAAAAACAGCAAAAGGTACGACGCCTAACCAATGAAGCGGCAATTTTCTGCCCGCATCGGATGGTCCGCCGGTGTTGGTTGATGGCATGCCTGGTCCCCAAACGCCGTTTTCAAACGGTCTGTCTATAAAGTTCTTTATTATCGCACGTCCGGTTAAAACGGAATCGTCAGACGCACTTTCGATCTTTGTTTTGTGCAATTTCCGGGGGTAAAACCTACGGAGTTTTACCTGAAATGCTCTCAAAGAAGCACCCCGGCTTTTTGAAAAGCCGGGGTGTATTTTTCAAAGGTTACTTCACGTTCGCGCCGACGACGCTGTCCCAGCCGCCGGTAACGGCTGCCTTGTTGGCGTCGACATCTTCGAGCGTCGGGAAGAATGCCTTTTCATAGGCTGCTGCCGGCGGCAGGCTGTCGATCAGTTCCTGCGGAACCTTGCCGGCCTTGACCATCGCGTTGAAGCGGATCGGGTGGCAATAACCCTTCAGCCAGCCGAGCTGACCGTCGTCGGAATAGAGGTGTTCCATCCAGAGCTTGGCAGCGTTCGGATGCGGGGCGTAAGCGGAAATGCCCTGAACGTAAACGCCAGCCAGAACGCCTTTTTCCGGAACCACGACTTCCGTGGGCGGGTTGTCGTTCAGCGTCTTCTTCCAGGAGAGCGCGTTATAGTCCCAGGCGACGATGATCGGGGTAGCACCCTGTGCCAGCGTGCCAGCCTTGCCGATGACTGGCAGGAAGTTGCCAGCCTTGTTGAGGTCGGCGAAATATTTCAGGCCAGCCTCACCGGCTTCCTTGCCGGACTTCGCACCACTGGCAAGACCGGCGGCGAGAACGCCGAGGATAGCCTGGTTGGAAGCGCGCGGATCGCCGGCAAGCGCTACCTGACCGGAATATTCCGGCTTCTGCAGGTCGGCCCAATCCTTCGGCACGTTCTTGACGAGGTCCTTGTTCACGAAGAAGGACATCACGCCGTAATAGTCGCCGTACCAGTAACCTTCCGGATCCTTGACGTTGTCAGGGATTTCGTCCCAGGTGGAGACCTTGTAAGGCTGCAGCAGGCCTTCGGCCTTCATCTGCGGGCCGAAAGCGAGACCGACGTCGACAACGTCAGGAGCCTGCGGGCCCTTGTTGTCCTTGTTCGCCTTTACCGCTTCGACTTCATCGGCAGAGCCGGCGTCGGGGTTGAGTTCGTTGACGGTGATTTCCGGATATTTCGCCTTGAAAGCGGCGATGACGTCACCGTAACCACACCAGTCGTGCGGCAGCGCGACGGTGGTCAGCATGCCTTCCTTCTTGGCGGCAGCGATCAGTTCGGCGCTTGGCGCAGCGGCAGCGATCGCGGTGGAGGCCATTACCAGAGCGGTGGTGGCAGCAAGCAGTCGACGGCAATGAGAGATCACTTTTTTCTCCTCTTCGTGTTCTCGTATTACGGACGCTGATACGGATTCTGGATGAAGCTAATGTGACGGCTGGATTGCAATTTATTTATCCGGATTCCGTCACTTTACGCCCATTTTCCGCCATCGCCCGGCTTTGTGCCTGCAATCGCGGGTTAATCCCATCATCATTCGTGTTGGACAGATATGTTCCCCAGCTTGTTTTTATCCCGCTTTATCGCGCTGGTAGCGATTTCAGGTATCCAATCAGCCGGCGGTTTCCGCGTCAAGCACTGTGCCGGCTACTAATGTTCATGTCCGGTCCGGCCTGCGGAACAGACGCGTCTGCTCGAACAGGCCTTCCAGCGCGTTCATGCGCTCCTTGGTTTCATCCCAGGTGCTGCTCTGCACCGCTTCGATCAGCGCTTCGACGACAAACAATGTAACGACCGATGAATCCCATGCCGAGGGCGCTTCGATCTTCACACGGAAGGTGTGCAGCGCATGGCGCGCCACCGGCGATGTCCATTGATCCGTAAAAAGAATGATCTGTACGCCGTTTGCCTTCGCCACCTCGGCGAGCGTCGTCATGTCGTGCTCATAACGGCGGATGTCGAAGATCACCAGCACATCGCCGGCGCTCATATTCAACATATATTGAGGCCAGGCGCTGGAGTTGGACGACATCAGCGTCGTCTTTGGCCGGATCACCTGCATATGCGTGAAAAAATATTCGGCAATCGCGCCGGTGATGCGCCCGCCGACGAAATAGATGCTGCGTTTGCGGTCCGAGAGCAGCCTTGCGGCATTGTCGAAGACCGCGGTGTCGAGATCGCTCAAAGTGTCGCGCAGATTGCCCGTTATGGCGTCGGCGAAACGGTTGAGAATATGTAGACCCGGTGCATTGGTTGCCCAGCGGTCATGTTTCGCAACCGGGCCGGAGATCGTCGCTTCCAGTTCCTGGTGCAGATGGGCCTGAAACTCCGGGTAACCTTTATATCCCAGCTTCTGCACCATGCGCGCCACGGTCGGCGTCGAAACACCGGCATTTTCGGCAATCGTGGTGATGCTGCCGAGACCCGAGACGGGGTAGTTGCCGAGAAGGCTCTCCGCCAGCCGTTTTTCCGAACGGGTCAGCGCGTCATAATGGGCATGGATGACATCCGACACGGTGGCCGTCGTACTGCGCAAATCTTTCCCCTTCCGGTCTTTTTGCCGGTGTATTGGCGAATATAAGCATCTGTGCCAGCTATCGAGTCAATGGGGAAAATGAAGAGAAAATTTCAAAATTCCATTTGACACTCGCGATAATGTGAAGAATTCTTTTCGTCATCGGCGGGATGGCAGGTTTCGGGGCGGGATGCGTGCATGACGGTGCGTTCACGGTTTTTCACGGAAGCGGAAGGACAGGCTGTCGGCGTCGAGAACGCCGCAGCGAAGGGCGACGTCGTTCTCGTCTGCGAACATGCTTCAGCCATCATCCCGGAAAAACTCGGCACGCTCGGTCTTTCGCCGGACGTGCTTTCGAGCCATGCGGCCTGGGATCCGGGTGCCTTGGCGGTTGCGAGGCTGCTTTCGCAAAAGCTTGATGCCACGCTCGTCCATCAGCGGTTTTCGCGTCTGGTCTATGATTGCAACCGGCCGCCGGAGTCGCCTTCTGCCATGCCGGTCAAAAGCGAGATTTACAATATTCCCGGCAATCTCGATCTGAGCGAGGCGGAGCGGTTTGCCCGTACCTCGGCGCTTTACGTGCCGTTTCACGACCGTGTCAGTGAGATTATTGCCGAGCGGCAGGACCGCGGCCGCAAGGTGGTGGTGGTGACCATTCACAGTTTCACGCCGGTCTATCACGGTCGGTTCCGTGAAGTGCAGATCGGCATCCTGCACGATACTGACAGCCGGCTCGCCGATGCGATGCTGGTGGGCGCCGAGGGTTCTGCGCTCACGGTAAAGCGCAACGATCCCTACGGTCCGGAAGACGGTGTAACGCATACATTGCGGCTGCATGCGCTGCCGGACGGACTTTTGAACGTCATGATCGAGATCCGCAACGATCTGATCGCCAATGAAGGAGACCAATCGGCAATTGCCGATTTTCTCCACGAGCTTATGGGGAAGGCGCTCTCATCAATCGATGAGTGAGGGAGCAATGGGGCGGCCTATGGTGAAAACACCGGGGCCGACCGTCAATGAGACTGCCGCAATCGACAAAAGCCGGAACGGCATGAAGCGGCAAGGGAACAGCAGATGCGTGCGGCGCAGTGCGGGAAACCTCCCGGGCGATGCCGGAAACTGGGGGCACAATCGGCCAATAACGGCTGGCTGGCTTTTTTTTCTATTAAGGAGAGAAGGGCATGGACGGTTCATCATCAGGCGTCAGCTACAAGAAGGCTGATGCATCCTATTTCGAAAAACGCGGACTATCCCGATACGCGGGCGTGTGGTCGCTGTGGTCGCTTGGCGTCGGCGCGGTTATATCAGGGCATTTTTCCGGATGGAATTTAGGCTTTTCCACCGGCGGCTGGGGCGGCATGCTGGTGGCGGGCATCATCATCGCCATCATGTATCTCGGGCTGACATTCTCGATTGCGGAAATGAGCCCGGCGCTGCCGCACACGGGTGCTGCCTATTCCTTTGCCCGCACGGCCATGGGCCCGTGGGGCGGTTTCGTCACCGGACTTTGCGAGAATGTCGAATATGTGCTGACGCCGGCGGTCGTCGTTACCTTCATCACCGCCTATGTGAACTCCATTCTCGGCCTCGATCCAGCCTATTCACCATTCGTGTGGATAGCCTTCTACGCGATCTTCCTTGCTCTCAACGTCTTCGGACTTGAGCTTTCCTTCAAGGTCACCCTTGTCATCACGCTGATTTCGCTCGGCGTTCTGGTGTTTTTCTGGGTCAGCGCCATTCCGAACATGGATTTTTCGCGTTACGCGCTTAATATCGGTGTCGGACCTGATGGCAAGGCTGTGGAACTGCCGGAAGGCAACGGTTCCTTCTTCCCATTCGGTTTTTCGGGCGTTCTTGCCACGCTACCTTTTGCGGTCTGGCTGTTTCTCGCCATCGAGCAGCTGCCGCTGGCGGCTGAAGAATCCGTTGATCCGAAACGCGATATGCCCAAGGGTATCATTCTCGGTGTCATCACGCTGATGGTTTCGGCCTTCATGATCGTGCTGCTCAACCCGTCACTTCCGGGCGTCGGCGCCTTCCATCTCAGCTCGTCGCTTGAACCGCTGCTGGATGGCTTCAAGGCGATCTACGGCGATGGCGGCGTGGTGCTGCTCGGTCTCGTGGCACTGACCGGCCTGATCGCCAGCTTCCATACGATCCTCTATGCGCAGGGCCGCCAGATCTATTCGCTGTCGCGTGCGGGTTACTTCCCGACCGTGCTGTCGATCACCCATTCGAAATACCGGACGCCATACGTTGCCAATATTGCCGGCGCGCTCGTCGGCCTTGCGGTCATGCTCGTCATCTGGTTCTCGCTGGGTGCGGAACAGGGCGGCAGCATCATCGGCAGCGTGCTTTTGAACATGGCCGTGTTCGGTGCGATGTTCTCCTACATCCTGCAGGCGATTTCCTTCATTCTGCTCAGGAAAAATCTGCCGCATATCGAGCGGCCGTTCCGCTCGCCCTTCGGCATTCCGGGCGCGGTGTTGACGATCATCATCGCTATCGTGACGCTGCTCTATCAGATCCAGGATCCGAACTTCACCAAGGGTGTGCTGTGGGTAGCCGTATGGTTTGCGGTTGCCATTGCCTACTTCGCCTTTGTCGGACGCCATCGCCTCATCCTGTCGCCGGAAGAGGAGTTCGCGCTGGAGCACAAGCAGGCTGCCATGGCAGCGGCGGCTGCAAAGGCCTGATGCTCGAACTGACAGGCGGCCGCATACCGGCCGCCTGCTCGCCACACGAAAAGGGATGGACAAAATGACGAGCTATACATTCGACGCGCTGAAGATGGATGTGGCCGAAGGGCGCATCGACACGGTTCTGGCCTGCCTTGTCGACATGCAGGGGCGTCTGATGGGTAAACGGTTCCAGGCGGAGTTTTTCGTTGAAAGCGCCTTTGAGGAAACCCATAGCTGCAACTATGTGCTTGCCACTGACATGGAGATGGAAACCGTTCCCGGTTACAAATCCTCAAGCTGGGAAAAGGGATATGGCGACTATACGCTGAAGCCCGACCTTTCGACGCTGCGGAAGGTGCCGTGGCTGGAAGGCACAGCGCTGGTTCTTTGCGATGTCCTCGATCACCATACCCATGAAGAAGTGCCGCATTCGCCGCGCGCGCTGCTGAAAAAGCAGGTGGCGCGGCTGGAGGCGATGGGGCTGAAGGCCTATATGGCCACCGAGCTCGAATTTTTCCTGTTCGACCAGACATTCGATGCGGCACGCGCCAGCGGCTACAGGGACCTGAACCTCGCCAGCGGCTATAACGAGGATTATCATATCTTCCAGACGACCAAGGAAGAGGACGTCATGCGGGCGCTGCGCAAGGGCTTGCAGGGTGCGGGAATTCCGGTCGAGAATTCCAAGGGCGAGGCGTCTCCCGGTCAGGCGGAAATCAATGTGCGTTATGCCGAGGCGCTGACCATGGCCGACCGGCACGCCATCATCAAAAACGCCACCAAGGAGATCGCCTGGTCGAAGGGTAAGGCGGTGACCTTCCTTGCCAAGTGGAACTACAATGCCGCTGGCAGTTCCTCGCATATCCACCAGTCGCTGTGGAGCCTGGATGGCAAGCCGGCTTTCCTCGACAAGGACGGCGAACACGGCATGTCGGATGTGATGCGGCATTATGTTGCCGGGCTTCTGGCGCATGCCAGCGACATCACCTATTTCCTGGCGCCCTACATCAATTCCTACAAGCGGTTCATGGCTGGCACCTTTGCGCCGACCAAGGCGATATGGAGCCTCGACAACCGCACGGCAGGATACCGCCTTTGCGGCGCGGAAACCAAGGGCATCCGTATCGAGTGCCGGGTCGGCGGGTCGGATCTCAATCCCTATCTCGCCATGGCCGCTCTTCTTGCGGCGGGCATTGACGGCATTGAAAATAAACTCGAACTTGAGCCCGCTTTTGTCGGTGACGCCTATGGCGGGAAGGACGTGCGCGAGATACCCAAGACATTGCGCGACGCGACCGCCTTCCTGGACGGATCGAAAATGCTGCGTGACGCCTTTGGCGACGACGTGGTCGATCACTATGTGCATGCCGCAAGGTGGGAGCAGGAAGAATACGACCGCCGCGTGACCGACTGGGAAGTGGCGCGCGGTTTCGAGAGAGCCTAATCATTACGGGAAAACATCATGACCATGATCCAGAATATCTCGCCCATCGACGGCTCGGTTTATGCCGAGCGGGAGGCGATGTCGCTGGAAGCGGCGCGCGCCGCCGTTTCGAAAGCGCGCAAGGCGCAGAAGGACTGGGCGCGACGTCCGCTTGAGGACCGCGTTCAGCTGGTTCTCAAAGGTGTGGCGCGCCTTAACGAAATGGTAGCCGAGGTGGTACCGGAACTGGCGCATATGATGGGTCGCCCGGTTCGTTATGGCGGCGAGTTCAAGGGCTTCAACGAGCGCTCCAACTATGTCGCCTCCATTGCCGCGGATGCGTTGGCGCCCCTCGTCATCGAGGAAAGCGGCAATTTCGAACGCCGCATCGAGCGCGAAGCACATGGCGTGGTCTTCGTCATCGCGCCGTGGAACTATCCTTACATGACGGCGATCAATACCGTTGCCCCGGCTCTGATGGCCGGCAACACAGTCGTCATCAAACATGCGGCGCAGACGCTTCTCGTCGGCGAGCGGATGGTGCGGGCTTTCGTCGAGGCGGGCGTGCCTGACGATGTCTTCATCAATGTCTTCCTCGATCACGGCACGACCTCGGCGCTGATTTCCGAAGGCCTGTTCAATTTCGTCAATTTCACCGGTTCGGTGGAAGGCGGTCGGGCCATCGAGCGCGCTGCTGCCGGCACCTTCACCGGTCTCGGGCTTGAACTCGGCGGCAAGGACCCCGGCTATGTGATGGACGATGCTGATCTCGACGCTGCCGTCGATACGCTGATGGATGGCGCGACCTATAATTCCGGGCAATGCTGCTGCGGCATCGAGCGTATCTACGTCAACGAAAACCTCTATGACGCATTCGTCGAGAAGTCCGTGGCGTGGGTGTCCAATTACAAGCTCGGCAATCCGCTGGAGCAGGAAACGACACTCGGGCCGATGGCCAACAAGCGTTTCGCCAAGGTGGTGCGCGCACAGATCGCTGATGCCGTCTCAAAGGGCGCCAAGGCTTTGGTCGATCCCAAGCTTTTCCCTGCCGATGACGGCGAGAGCGCTTACGTCGCTCCGCAAGTGCTCGTCAATGTCGATCATTCCATGGAGTTCATGACCGAAGAAACCTTCGGCCCCGCTCTTGGCATCATGAAGGTGAAGAACGACGACGAGGCCATCGCCCTGATGAATGACAGCAAATATGGCCTCACCGCCTCGCTCTGGACGCAGGATGCAGCGCGTGCCGGGCGGATCGGCCGTGAGATCGAAACCGGGACCGTGTTCATGAACCGTGCGGATTATCTCGATCCTGCGCTCTGCTGGACAGGTGTGAAGGAAACGGGCCGTGGCGGCTCGCTTTCCGTTCTCGGTTTCCAGAACCTGACCCGACCGAAATCCTACCATCTGAAGAAAGTCACGAAATGAATATCGTCGCCAACTGGAGCTATCCCACCGCCGTCAAGCTTGGCCGTGGCCGGATCAAGGAACTGGCGGAAGCCTGCAAGACGCTCGGCATCAAGAAGCCGCTTCTCGTCACGGATCGCGGCCTTGCCAATATGGCGATTACCGCGCATGCGCTCGATGTACTGGAAGAGGCTGGGCTCGGCCGGGCGATCTTCGCCGATGTCGATCCGAACCCCAACGAAATCAACATGGAAGCCGGCGTAAAAGCCTATCGCGATGGCGGCCATGACGGCGTCGTCGCCTTCGGCGGTGGTTCCGGACTCGATCTTGGCAAGACCATCGCCTTCATGGCCGGGCAGACGCGCCCGGTCTGGGATTTCGAGGATATCGGCGACTGGTGGACGCGGGCGGACGCCTCGAAGATCGCGCCCATCGTCGCGGTTCCGACGACGGCTGGCACCGGTTCGGAAGTCGGCCGCGCCAGCGTCATCACCAATTCGCAGACCCATGTGAAGAAGATCATCTTCCATCCGAAGCTTTTGCCCGGCGTCGTCATCTGCGATCCGGAACTGACGGTCGGCATGCCGAAGGTCATCACGGCAGGCACGGGCATGGACGCCTTTGCCCATTGCCTCGAAGCCTATTCGTCGCCGTTCTTCCATCCGATGAGCGCCGGCGTTGCGCTCGAGGGTCTGCGGCTGGTCAAGGAATTTCTGCCACGCGCCTATAAGGACGGCACTGACATCGAAGCGCGCACCAATATGATGGCGGCGGCTGCGATGGGGGCGGTTGCCTTCCAGAAGGGTCTCGGCGCCATTCACTCGCTCTCGCATCCGATCGGCGCGGTCTATAACACCCATCACGGCATGACCAATGCCGTCGTCATGCCGGCGGTCCTGCGTTTCAACCGCCCGGCCATCGAAGACAAGATTGCCCGCGCTGCCGCATATCTCGGCATTTCGGGCGGTTTCGATGGTTTCTATGATTATGTGCTGGAGCTTCGCAAGGAACTCGGCGTGCCTGATAACCTGACCGCCATGGGCATTAAGCCTGACCGCATCGACGAACTGGCGGCAGAAGCGATCAAGGATCCGAGCTGCGGCGGCAATCCGATGCCGATGACGCTGGAGAATACCAGGAAATTGTTTGAGGACTGCTTTTAAAAGGTAGTTATGGCAACCATGAGATTTTCAGTTTTTTCGCCATTGCTCGCAGTGGCGTTTCTAAGCCTGCCCCTCGTGGCTCAGGCCGCTTCTTTCAAGGAACTTTCCGGTCAGGGTTACAAAGTCGGAGCTCTGTCGAGCAATAAGGCAGGAATCCAGGGATGGAATTTGTCCAGGGGTTCAGACCGCTATTTCTGTGAAATGCGCGCGACTATGGCGTATTCTGGAAAGAAAGGCATTGTGTCCTTCACCAGCGCCGGACGCATGATTACGCTTGATCGTGCAACCGTTGAGAAAAGGCTGGGCAGTTCCCTGAACTTGCCGAAGTACGAGGATCTAAAAGCCGGCCGCCTGCGTGCGGACGATGTGGGTTCCTGCCGTAAGCTGGCGTGATCAATCAGATGGCAAAAGCCCGCGATTTATCGCGGGCTTTTTGTTGTCCCCACAAACGATCTTAGTCTTTTCTTAACCATGTTCGTTAAGGTTATGGAAAGCACCATGATTGGTTCGGTGCGTGAATGAGCATGAAACGGCTCTGATCATCAGGGGATATCATGCCTGTCATTACTTTTGCCAACACCAAGGGCGGCGCGGGAAAAACAACTGCCGTGCTGCTTCTGGCAACCGAACTCGCCCGCAGCGGCCACCGCGTGACCGTGCTGGATGCCGATCCGCAATTGTGGATTTCCCGCTGGCACGAATTATCAGGCGAGATTGAAAATCTCTCGGTAATTTCGCATGTGACGATGGCGTCCCTCGAGGGGCATATCCGCGAAAACAACGCCAATACCGACTGTTTCATCATCGATCTGCCGGGAGCGAAAAACCCGCTTCTGACCATGGCGCTTGGTATTTCCGACCATGTGCTGATACCGGTGCAGGGCTGCGCCATGGATGCGCGCGGGGCTGCCGAGGTTCTTGACCATATCGAGTTCCTGAACCGCAAGATGGGCAAGGCGATCGCCCATTCCATCGTGCTGACGCGGGTCAACGCCATGGTGGCGACCCGCTCGCTGCTGCTCGTCAAAATGCTGCTGGCCGAGAAGAACGTTTCGGTTCTGAATACGCCGATTGTCGAAAGAGCGGCCTATCGCGATATCTTCGATTATGGCGGCACGCTTCTCTGTCTCGATAAGGACAAGGTTAGCAATATCGAAAAGGCGGTGGAGAATGCGAAAGCATTCGCGAGCGAGGTGCTAGGCCTTTTGCCGAAACGCCTGTTGCGACTCGGCACGCAACCTGCTCGCCTTTTCACCCGCAAGGCGGCCTGAACACAATTTCCCGGCTAGCGTGTGGAGCCGCGCAGCTCGTTGTAACGCGCGATCTGCTCCCTGTTCAGCAGCTTGACCGTTTCGAGATGGGCGGCAAGGTGGATGTATCTGAGCTTCGCGCGGCTTGCCTCGATAATATCGAGGCGGGCACGCAGTTGATCCGCATCTATCGTGCCATCACGGAAAGCGGCCTCCAATGCCGCTTCCCTGGCGATCAATTGTTTTCCCTCTGTCGCGGCATTGTCTTGCATGGTCTCGAATAGCCGTTGCACCGAGGCCAGCTGCTGCGCCGTCAATGCCAGTTGCTCCGCCATTTTCTGAACATGCGAAGGCCCCGGAATTCCATTGAGATCGGCCGCTTTCGCAAAACCCCATCCGCCACCCTTCTCCAGCTCGGCAATGTCTTCAGCCGAGAGGCTTTTGATGTTTAAGCTATGTCCACTGGCCTGGGCCGAAAGATGCTGATGCTGCTGTTCTGCCGCGGCGGAGAGGGGCAGAAGGGCGACGAGAAGAACAAGGAGAGTGGATTTCATGGTGGCTACCTGATTGCTTCGATCTCTTGACCTTGCCAGCCGATGCCTTTGCTGGACATGATAGAGATCATGTCCAATCTGATTTTCAATTATCTTCGCCCGAAGGCTGCCGCCTCGAAGTCTTTTGAAAAGGGCGAGACCCTTTTCCATCGAGGCGATGCCATACACATGCTGTTTCTCGTGGCCGAGGGATATGTGCATCTGATGCGGTTTCAGTCCGATGGCAATGGCGCAGTGTTGCAACGTGCGGGACCGATGACGGTTCTTGCCGAAGCCTCGGTGTTCTCGGATCAATATCATTGCGATGCAGTGGCGATGATGGCTGGCCGTGTCCTGCTCGTGCCGATGATGACAGTGCGGCAATTGCTGGAGCGGGAGCCCGTATTCGCGCGCGGATGGATGAGCCATGTTTCCGGCGAGTTGCAGAAGGTCAGGACGCGCGCCGAAATATTGGCGCTGCGCTCGGTCGGGGCGCGGCTCGATGCGTGGACCGCATTCAATGATGGCCAGCTTCCGCCAAAGGGCCAATGGAAGAGCCTGGCTGAGGAAATAGGCGTTTCCCCCGAAGCGCTTTATCGCGAACTTGCCAAACGCCCGGCTTCATCAATCTAGCGGGTTTCATTATTGACTTGATTTGGAAATGATCGTTTCCTATATTGCAGCCATGACCGATACCATCCACACCAATTCCCCGGAACAACGCCATCGCGGCAGGCCGCGCGAGTTCGATATCGACCGCGCGCTTGATGGAGCAATCCGTGTTTTTTCAAGGCGCGGGTATCACGCCACCTCTGTCGGTGATCTTACCGATGCGATGGAATTGGCGCAGGGCAGTCTCTACAAGGCTTTCAAGGACAAGAAATCCATCTTCATTGCGACAATGGAGCGCTACAGGATCTTGCAGACGGAGCGGTTTGAAGCCGCCGTTGCCGGTTATGATACCGGTTACGAGCGTTTGCGGGCCGGCCTGATGTTTTATGCGGAACGGTCGCACGGTGCCACCGGTTCGGATGGATGCCTCGTGGTTGGTGCTGCCGCCGATCTCGCCGCACTGGACGACGATATCGCTGTCGTGGTCGAGCGGGCCGTGAAGGCGAGGGAGCGTATCGTTGCCCGCCTTGTGGCTGAGGGGCAGAAGGATGGTTCCGTGCAGTCGAAGACTGATCCCGATGATCTCGCCAGAGCGATGTTGTGCATGATGTACGGCATGCGGGTGGTGGGAAAGACCGGGCGCAGTTTGGAAGAGATGACGGCCGTGGTGAATATCGCCCTGAAACTTGCCGAATGATTTTGTGGCTATTTAGGAAACATTCGTTTCCATATTGGAGAAAATGATGACGACGCGTGTAGTTGAAGGGGAGGATGTTTACGAAACATCCATTTCCCCGGCCCTGACTTTTCTGCTGGCTACCGCCTGCGGACTGATTGCGGCTAATCTTTATTATGGCCAGCCCCTTGCCGGCATCATCGGGGCGGAGCTTGGCCTGTCTGCCGGCGCAACCGGTCTGATCGTGACCCTGACGCAGATCGGTTACGGCGTCGGCCTGCTGTTCGTCGTGCCGCTTGGCGATCTGGTCGAGAATCGCAGGCTGGTCGTCAGCACCGTTTCGATGGCGGTGCTTGCGCTCCTTGCGGCGGCTTTTGCCCCGCATGCGGCACCTTTTCTGATTGCCGCCTTTCTGGTGGGCATCAGTTCGGTCGCGGTGCAGGTTATCGTTCCCTATGCGGCGCACATGGCGCCGCATGCTATTCGAGGGCGGGTGGTCGGCAATGTCATGAGCGGATTGATGGCCGGTATCATGCTGGCGCGCCCGGTTTCCAGCCTCCTGTCGGAAGTGGTCTCCTGGCGCGGTGTGTTCCTGACTTCGGCTGGCGTCATGGCAATTCTCGCCGTTGTGCTCTATCGCCTTTTGCCCGTTCGTGTGCCTGAGGCAAGGCTGGGTTATGGGGCGTTGATGGCCTCCATGGGCAGGCTTGCCGCCCATACGCCTATCCTGCGGCGGCGCGCGATCTATCACGCCTTCCTGTTTGCTGCCTTCAGTCTGTTCTGGACGACGACGCCGCTTTATCTGAGCGGACCGCATTTCAATCTCAGCCAAGGTCAGATTGCGCTGTTTGCCCTTGCCGGTGCAGCAGGCACCGTCGCCGCTCCGATTGCGGGGCGCATGGCTGACCGGGGCTGGACCTATGCCGCTACTTTTGCCGCGATGGTGGCAGCGGCGCTGTCATTCGCCGTCACGCATCTTGCGCCCGAAGGATCGCATCTGGCACTCGGCATTCTCGTGGTCGCCGCCATCGTTCTCGATTTCGGCGTCACCACCAACCTGGTGCTCGGTCAGCGCGCCATCTTCACGCTCGGGGCGGAATTTCGCAGCCGTCTGAACGG
Organism: Rhizobium sp. AN6A; assembly: GCF_900215635.1. Taxonomy (NCBI): domain Bacteria; kingdom Pseudomonadati; phylum Pseudomonadota; class Alphaproteobacteria; order Hyphomicrobiales; family Rhizobiaceae; genus Rhizobium; species Rhizobium sp. AN6A. Next base: position 240,594 of record NZ_OCNC01000004.1, on the reverse strand, counting down.
CGTCTACATGGCGACATTTTTCATGGGCGGGGCGATCGGCTCTGCCATCGGCGGCTGGGCCTATTCCGTCGGGGAATGGGGTGCGGCGTCCTGGGTCGGCTTTGCTCTACCAGCGGCGGCGGCGCTTTACTTCCTGACTGAAAAGCGCGGATAACATCCATCAACGAAAAAGCCCGGCGGATGACATCCGCCGGGCTTTTGCAATCTTTACGGTCAATCCTATTCCGCGAATTCCACCACGACGCCGGGGCGGACCATTTTTGCCAGCTCCGTCGCATCCCAGTTGGTGAGGCGGATACAGCCGTGGCTGTTGGTCTTGCCGATCTTCGAGGGTTCCGGCGTGCCGTGGATGCCGTAGGTCGGTTTGGACAGGGCAATCCAGACCGTGCCGACAGGGCCGTTTGGACCCGGCGGGATTTGCAGGATCTTGTCGTTCTGGCCCTGCCTGAAGTTGATCTTCGGATTGTAGGTGTAACCCGGATTAAGCGCGACGCGCTCGACGGTGTGCGTGCCGCTTGGCGAAGGCGTGTCCGTAGAACCGATGGTGGCGGGATAAGCGGCGATCAGAGCGCCATTCTCTCCATAAGCGAAGACCTGCTTGATGCCCTTATGCGCGACGATGCGGGCCACCTGTCCCTTTTTCGGTTCCCCGGGACTGACCACCTTGATGATGGTGCCGGGCACGGAAAAATCGATGCCGGGGTTCAGTTCTTTCAGATAGGTCTCGTCCATGTGGAAGCGTTCGGCCAGCGCCTCCGACGTGGAGGTGAAGGAGAGGGCGGGCAACTGCGACTTCTCCGCATAGTCATCCGGAATGGAGGCGACATAGGGGCCGGCTGCATCGGCTGCGGTGATCGTATAATCGACGATCGGCATGCCGCCGGAGGCGCGCAGACGCTCGAGAATGTCCTCGGAATTGTTCGGGTCGAGCTTTTCGCCGGTCATGTCCTGCCAGGCGGCAATCGCCTTGTTGACGTTGTCGCCCATCTTGCCATCGATCACGCCGGGCGAGATGCCTTCGCGGTCGAGGAAGGTCTGAAGTGCTACGATCTCCTGGCGGGACCTGTTGACCGGTGTGGTAACGGGCGTGTGGCGCTCGATCAGGTGCTGCGGCTGCGGAACGGCAGCCGTGGTGCTTTCTTCGGGCATCGGCTGGTTGAGCGGCGCGCTTTCGACAGCGCCCGGGCCGGGAACCGAGCCGGTATAGACATCGTCGCCTGAACCATTGCCGCGATATTCGCGGTAATCGCGCACGCTTCCATTTTCCTGATAACCGTAATCGCGCTGCGGCTCACGATACTCGCCGCCGGGGGCCGGGGGATAATAGGTGGTGTCGCGCTGCTGTACCTGTTGCCGCTGCTGATAGCCTGACGGCATTTCAGTGGCCAGCAGGTTGCCGTACCGGTCATAAAATACCGTGCGGCCCATATTGTCGCGACTGATGACGATGTCGCCACGTTGGGGCACGAAATCGAGAACACGGCCATCCGGCGTCACCAGAACCGGCTGTTCCTGATAGCCATAACGCTGCTGCGCGCCAGCCTGTAGAGGCGCGCAAACCGCCGCCAAGGCAATCGCCAGACCCAGAGCTGCGTTAACAAACTGTTTCACGATTCTGCTATCCCTTACTTCGTTCACCGATAAACACACCGCAATCTTGACCCTATTGTGAAAAAGGTGAATTCACGGTTAAAGCAATCTTAATTTACGTCACGGTTAGTAGCGTTTCCGTGATTATTGCGCTTTTACTGCCACAGGGAGGTTGTCTTGCGTTCGTTTCAGGCCGGCAAATCGCCACGCATTTTCCTCGATGAAACCTCCGTTTTCGATATTGGCGCCTGTGTTGTCGATGGTATCGACATCGCACCCGGCCGTGCCATTCCAGATGACGGCGATCCGCGCATCGACCATTCGCTGGAAGGCTTTCTGTTCACCTGCGGTCCCGATCATATCCGCCATCCCGAACCGATCGGCGGTGAGGGCGAGGGGCGTCGGTATCCTTTGCATGGGTCCTTCTCCGCGCATCCCGCCAAGATAGTTGCCTTCGACGTTCATGAGTCCAATGCATTGGCGCGTGCCGAGGTTCCCGTGAACCTTGCCGATGGCGGCACGGCCCTTCTGGAGCGGACATGGCGCATCGATGGCGAAAGCGGCGAAGTCAGCCTCGATGACCTGATCGTCAATACGAGTTCGCGGCCGATCCCGGTCTTTCTGATGTACCACATGAATGTCGGCGCGAGGCTGTTTGACGAGGCCGTTCGGCTGGAAGGTGCCATGCTCGATGACGGTGGTCATGGCTGGCGCTTTGGCGAGGAGCCGGGCACGGTGTTCTGTGTTCCCGCCGGTCAGGACGAATGGGCGGAACTTGCGCTCGGTCCGATTGCCGCAATTGGCGGCAAGACGCTGAGAGTACGTTTCGGCACGGAGACGTTGCCCTATCTGCAGATGTGGCGGAACCAGAAGGATCCGGCCAATGTGCTTGGCATCGAACCGGTTTCGCACCGCTGGGTGGGGCGCGGGGAGCTTGAGGCCGCCGGCGAGTTCAACATGCTGCAGCCGGGCGAAAGCCGCTCCTATGGTCTTCGCTTTTCCATCCTCTGAATAGGGGACTGAATGGCGTACCGAATGAAGGCGCGGCATCATTGACGCAAGGGTTTTGAGCCCTTACATCGGATGCGGATTTCAGGCAGTGGCGACAGCGTGCCAGCGGCGCCGAGGCGCCGGTTTAAGCGGAGGCATTAATATGGATATCAGGCGCATAGACGACGAATATTCGGTCACGGGACAGATCAGCGTTGCCGATCTCGACGAGGTCAAGGCACTCGGCTTCAAGTCGATCGTCTGCCACCGCCCTGACGGCGAAGAAGAAGGCCAGCCGCTTTTCGCCGATATTGCCGAGCGTGCCGAACAGCTTGGCCTGACCATCGTGCATGTACCGGTTGGCCGCTACGGCGTCGATGCGGATGCGGTTACCGGCATGGTGGATGCGCTTGACGAATTGCAGCGCCCGATGCTCGGCTATTGCCGTTCCGGCGCGCGCTCGACCGCGATCTACGAAAAGACCCACCACCTGCGCGGCTGATTTTCCGCGGATAATTCGATTTTCTAAAGCCAATCAACAGGAGTTTTCCATGACCATCAAGCGTATCGAGCCGGGCAAGCGCATGAGCGGCGCCGTCATCCACGGCAACACCGTTTATCTGGCCGGCCAGGTCGGTGAGGGCGTGTCCGTGACCGATCAGAGCAAGTCGGCGCTGGCTGAAGTCGATCGTCTGCTGGCCGCTGCCGGTTCCGACAAGTCGAAGATCCTGCAGACCATCATCTACCTCTCCGACATGTCCACCTTCGGCGAAATGAACGCCGTCTGGGAAGGCTGGATCGACCCGGCAAACCCGCCGGCCCGCGCGACCAGCGAAGCGGCGCTTGCTACTCCGGACTACAAGGTTGAGTTCATCGTTACCGCTGCTCTCTGAGTAACGGTTTGATTTTGAGAAAAGGCCGGGTTGCGGAATGCAGCCCGGCTTTTTTTGTTGGGAAAATTCGAAACGCTAGTTTTGTCATCCTCGGGCTTGTCCCGAGGATCCAATCACGTATCGCAAATTGATCGGTAGCAGATGATCGGGACAGGCCCGAGCATGACGGAGGAGAGGCGATTGTCCCAGGTTTGTGAATCGCTTGCGCCCTTCATTTCAGAAGCTAAGCAAGCGCCTTCTCAAGCTGCTTCAACGTCTTCACCCGTTCTGCAAACCACAGTCGTGCCAGGTCATTGGCTGAGGCGAGGTCGATACCATCAGGGTCTATGGAAATGATTTTCCAGCGTGCGGTTTTCTCACCCGCAAGAGCGGCCAGCCGTGATGCCTCGCCCTTGATGGCGTTGAGGCGCGCGGCCTCGTCCGCTGCCGCAGCCATCAGCTGTTCCGCGTCGGAAAGGTCAGTGCGCAGATCGGCAGGTGTGATGTTGCTGGCGTTGCGGGCAGGGCCGCCATTGATCTGCACGCCCTCTGTCCGCAGCCGGTAGAGCCTTGTATCGGGAAGAGAGAGGTAGAGTTTTGCCTTGGGATAGCGGTCGATGTAGCGCTGTCTGGCAAGCGGTACTTCTTCCAGGTCGATCAGTTCCGCCTTGCCCACCAGTGTCAGCCGGGGCAGCGTCAGCGCGTCACCCTTGCCGAAGGGGGCAAGCGTCAACGAGATGCGCGGGTCGGCCTCCATGTTGCGGGCATGCAGCGTCAGGCCCGCCGCGAAGAAGAACGGCGTACCATCCGGCTCGATGCCGATATTGGTGGCGGTCGTATAGGGATAACCGCTGACCGGATCGAGGGTCGCGAGCGCCGCCGTGCGGGATGTGTGCAGGACATCGCGTGCCACGCGCACGGCCTCGAATGGCGCACCAGCCGAAGGTTCGATCTTTGCGCCGCGTGGGGTGATGACGGGAGGGGCTGCATCCGGCATGTCGTTTCCTAACCTGTATGTTCTAGTCAGGATTTACACCATGCCGGATCCATGTCCATGCGCAATATCAGGTCCGGCTTCTGATCTGGGTCAGCGTGCGGGTTGGCGTGATTGCTTCGGCATCCAGCTTCACCTCGATGATGGCGGGCTTGCCGCTTGCCCGGGCGCGTTCGAAGGCGGCGGCGAAGTCTTGCGTCTTTTCGACCGTTTCGCCGTGGCCACCATAGGCCTTGGCAAAGGCCGCGAAATCCGGGTTGACGAGATCGGTGCCGCTGACGCGGCCGGGATATTCCCGCTCCTGATGCATGCGGATCGTGCCATAGGTGCCGTTATTGACCAGCACGGTGATGATCGGCAGGCCATACCGCACGGAGGTGATGAATTCCTGCCCATGCATCATGAAGCAACCATCACCGGCAAAGCAGATCACTTCCCGCTCCGGAAACAGGTGCTTGGCGGCCACAGCAGCCGGCAGGCCGTAACCCATCGAGCCGGAGGTCGGCGCCGATTGAGTGTTGAAGCGGCGGAAGCGGTGGAAGCGGTGTACCCAGGTGGCATAGTTGCCCGCGCCATTGGTGAAGATGGCATCGTCAGGCACGTTGGCTTCGATCCAGTCCATGATCGGACCCATCTGCACCGCGCCCGGACCGGTCTGCGGCGGTGTCGACCAGGTAAGGTAAGCCGAATGCATGGTGGCCGTGCGGTCCGCCCAGGCGGCGTTATCGGGGAGCGTTACGGAAGAAAGGGCGGCGACGAAATCATCCGGTGAGGCGCAGATTGCGAGATCGGGGCGATAGACGCGGCCAAGCTCTTCGGCTTCCGGGTAGATGTGGACAAGTTTCTGCGACGGGTAGGGAATGTCGATCAGCGTGTAGCCGGAGGAAGGCATTTCCGAGAGGCGACCGCCGAGCAGCACCACGAGGTCGGCTTCCTTGATGTCCTTCGCCAAGGCCGGGTTGATGCCGATGCCGACATCGCCCGCGTAAGATGGGCTCAAGTGATCGAACAGCATCTGGCGACGGAAGGAACAGCCGACGGGCAGTTTGTTCTTTTCGGCAAAAGCCGTGAAGCTTGCGACGCTTTCTTCGGACCACCGTGTGCCGCCGATGATGAAGATTGGCCGCTTGGCCTCGCCCAGCATTTTTGAGAAAGCGGCGATCTGCGACGGGCCGGGATGCGCTTCGACCGGGGTATAGGGCTTTGCCTCGGGGGCTTCGACCTCTTCAACCAGCATGTCTTCGGGTAACGTCAGCACCACGGGACCGGGGCGGCCGGAGGTGGCGACGGCAAAGGCGCGGGTGACGAATTCCGGAATGCGGCGCGCATCGTCGATCTCGCCCACCCATTTGGCGAATTCGGTAAAGGCGCGGCGATATTCCACCTCCTGAAACGCCTCACGCTCGCGGGCTTCGCGCTGTACCTGGCCGATGAACAGGATCATCGGAATTGAATCCTGCCTTGCGATATGCAGGCCGGCCGAGGCGTTGGTGGCGCCGGGACCGCGCGTTACCATGCAGATGCCGGGTTCGCCGGTCAGCCTGCCCCAGGTGTCGGCCATCATTGCGGCGCCGCCTTCCTGGCGGCAGACCACGGTTTCGATGCCGCTTTCATAAAGCGCGTCCAGCACCGCCAGATAGCTTTCACCGGGAACGCAGGAAACGCGGGAGACGCCATTGGCTTTCAGCGCTTCGACGATCAGTTGTCCGCCTGTTCTTTTCATTCCGGTTGCTTTCATGGCGTCGTGGTCCTTTCGATGTTTTCCAGTTCGGCCAGCACTTGCGCCTGATGCTCGCCAAGCTTCGGGCTCGGGCGTCCGTAGTGCAGCGGGGTTTGCGACAGCACGATGGGGGTGCGCACGCCGGGAATGACGGTGCCATCTTCCGATTCGAGATCAACACGTAATCCGCGGGCCTGAATTTGCGGATCGGCGAACATGTCTTCGATGGAGTTGATCGGCCCGGCCGGCACGGCATTCTGTTCGCAGGCGGTCAGAAGATCGCGCTTCTGCCATTTCAGCGTCTCGGTGGAAACGATCCGCCGCACCTCTGCCTTGTGCGCCACGCGCGCCTTGTTGGTGGCGAAACGTTCGTCATCGGCGGTCGCCTCGATTCCGAGGATCTTGCAGAGACGGCGGAACTGGCCGTCATTGCCGACGGCCAGGATGAGGAAACCATCCTCTGTCGGCATGACCTCATAGGGTGAGATATTCGGATGGGCGTTGCCGAGCCGGACGGGGGCATTGCCGGATATCAGGTAATTCATGTTCTGGTTGGCGAGCACTGCCGATTGCACATCGAGGAGTGCCATGTCGATCTGCTGGCCTTCGCCTGATCGCATGGCGTGGATCAGCGCGGCCTGAATGGCTGACACGGAATAGATGCCGGTGAAGATATCGGCAACGGCAACGCCCGCCTTCATAGGCTGACCGTCGGGTTCGCCGGTGATCGACATGAAACCGGACATGCCCTGCACGATATAATCATAACCGGCGAAATCGGCATAGGGTCCGGTCTGGCCGAAGCCGGTGATGGAGCAATAGATCAGCTTCGGATTGAGAACCCTGAGACTCTCATAGTCGAGGCCATATTTGGCAAGCCCGCCGCGTTTGAAATTCTCGATGACGACATCGGCGGTGCGCACGAGCCGCCGCACCAGCGCACAGCCTTCCGCCGTCTTGAGATCGGCGACGATGGAGCGTTTGCCGCGATTGGTGGCATGGTAATAGGCGGCGGAGAGGTTTTCACCATCGGCGCTTTCGACAAAGGGCGGACCCCATGCGCGGGTATCGTCTCCGCCTTCAGGGTTCTCGACCTTGATGACATCCGCACCCATATCGGCCAGCATCTGCCCCGCCCAGGGACCGGCCAGAACACGCGCCAGTTCGATGACGCGAATGCCTGATAGTGGCGGTTTCCTGTTCGGCGTTTCGGTCATTTGTCCCCCGGTGTTTTCTGCTTGCCGGTTTATAGACGTCTCGCCGCATTGCCGCATGTGATTTTATCTCATGGACTTATTCCGTTTCGGCAAAGGCTCGTCAGTTGCCAACGACGCGGCCGCACCAGGCGGCGAAATCCGCAGCCACGGCATGCCAGCCGATCTCGTTCAGCGTTTCGTGGCGCATGCCCCGGTAGATCGTGTGTTCGACATGGCTGAAACCCGCTTCGCGGAAGCGTTCGGCAAGCCAGACGATCTCCTTGCCGTCATTGGTCGCGGCATCCTGATCGCCGCTGACAAGCAAAATCGGCAGCGTCTTCGGCAGGCGTTCGATGAGCCTCGGCGCACGATAGGACAATTCAAAGACATCCTGCCACAGGGAGACGCTGGCCTCGAACTGGCAAAGCGGATCCTCCACATAAGCGTTCACCGCTGCCCTGTCATGGCTCAGCCAGTCCGCATGAGTGCGCTTTTCCGGCATTCTGGCATTCCAGGCACGGAAGGTTGCTTTGGGCAGGATGGCGCTCGGCACATCAGAGCCTTTCAGCATCTTTTCAAGGCGCAGCACGATCTGTGCAAGACGGCCCATGACACCGGGATTGAGGTTGGAATTCCAGATGGACAGGCCATCAAAGGCATCCGGATGGCTGACGGCGGTGTTGAGCGCCACAAGGCCGCCCATGGAATGGCCGAACAGGATCACCGGCAGGCCTGGATGTCTTTCGCCAACCATCATGCGCATCGCCATGACATCGGCAACCACTTTCTGGGCGCCGTCCCTCCAGGCGAAGCGGCCGATCGGCGCATCCGCCGCCCTCGTACGGCCATGGCCGCGATGATCGTGGGCGTATACCTCGAAACCCTGCTTTGCCATGACGTCGGCAAAACGGCGGTAACGGCCGGCGTGCTCCACCATGCCGTGGCAGATCATCAGCACGCCGCGCGCCGGAGAAAGGCCAGAGGGCTGGTGGCGAAAGGCGATGGATGCGCCTGATGGAGCGTCGAGCCTCTCAATCCGGCTGAACGTCAAGTCATCCGTCGTCTCATTCATGCTTTCGCCCGTGCCTGCCATGGTGTCCCTTGTCATAATCATGGGGTCATAATCGTGCCAGAGGTTGCCCCAAGGTCCTATTTACCCTACATAGCGGCAAATTTCCCGATACGTACTCTTTAAAATCCGATGTGGAGCATTCGCTACAATGGCACGTCAATTCATCTATCACATGGCCGGGCTGAACAAGTCCTATGGCGCGAAGAAGGTTCTTGAGAACGTCCATCTCTCCTTCTACCCCGATGCCAAGATCGGTATCCTCGGTCCGAACGGTGCCGGTAAGTCGACCGTTTTGAAGATCATGGCTGGTCTCGACAAGGAATATACCGGTGAGGCCTGGCTCGCTGAGGGTGCGACGCTCGGTTATCTCGAGCAGGAGCCGAAGCTCGACGAAAACAAGACCGTGATGGAAAACGTCATGGAAGGTGTGGCGAGCAAGACGGCAATCGTCGACCGCTACAACGAGCTGATGATGAACTATTCCGACGAAACGGCGGATGAGGGCGCAAAGCTTCAGGACATCATTGACAGCCAGAACCTGTGGGATCTGGAAAATCAGGTCGAAATGGCCATGGATGCGCTGCGTTGCCCGCCTGGCGACTCGGCAGTAACCGGCCTTTCGGGTGGTGAGCGCCGCCGCGTGGCGCTCTGCAAGCTGCTGCTTTCGCAGCCTGACCTGCTGCTGCTCGACGAACCGACCAACCATCTTGACGCCGAAACCATCGCTTGGCTCGAAAAGCACCTGCGCGACTATCCCGGCGCCGTGATGATGATCACCCACGATCGCTACTTCCTCGACAACGTCACTGGCTGGATTCTCGAACTCGACCGTGGCCGCGGTATTCCTTACGAAGGCAACTATTCCGCCTATCTGCAGGCAAAAGCCAAGCGCATGCAGCAGGAATCCCGCGAAGACGCCTCGCGCCAGAAGGCCATCAGCCGCGAACAGGAGTGGATCGCTTCCAGCCCCAAGGCTCGCCAGACGAAGTCCAAGGCGCGTATCCGCGCCTATGACGAACTGGTGGAAGCCGCCGAAAATCGCCGTCCCGGCGACGCGCAGATCGTCATTCCGGTCGCCGAGCGTCTGGGCCGCGTCGTTATCGAGGCGGAAAACCTCACAAAGTCGTATGGCGATCGTGTTCTGATCGAAAACCTCACCTTCAAGCTGCCTCCGGGCGGCATCGTCGGCGTCATCGGCCCGAACGGTGCGGGTAAAACCACGCTGTTTCGCATGATCACCGGTCAGGAAAAGCCCGATAGCGGTTCGGTGACCATTGGTGAGACCGTGCACCTTGGCTACGTCGACCAGAGCCGCGATACGCTGGCGGGCGACAAAACCGTCTGGGAGGAAATCTCCGGCGGCAACGACATCATCAAGCTCGGCAAGTTCGAAACGAACTCCCGCGCTTATTGCGGCGCCTTCAATTTCAAGGGCGGCGATCAGCAGCAGAAGGTCGGCAACCTCTCCGGCGGTCAGCGTAACCGCGTTCACCTTGCCAAGATGCTGAAGGCAGGCGGCAACGTGCTGCTGCTCGACGAACCGACCAACGACCTTGATACGGAAACGCTGGCAGCGCTCGAAGAAGCGCTGGAGGCCTTCGCCGGTTGCGCCGTTATCATCAGCCACGATCGCATGTTCCTCGACCGTCTGGCCACTCACATCCTCGCCTTCGAGGGTGACAGCCACGTGGAATGGTTCGAAGGCAACTTCGAAGACTATGAAAAGGACAAGGTCCGCCGTCTCGGCCCGGAAAGCATCAAGCCCGGCCGCGTCAGCTACAAGCGCTTGACGCGCTAATCCTGTTCTCGGATTACTTCAGAAAGGCCCGCCTAAAAGCGGGCCTTTTTTGATGCAATAAATGGGGCTTAAGGGGAGAGCGTGGCAAATTGCGCTTGCATCTCGCGCGACACCGACATAAAGATATCTTTATATGTTGATTAGATTGCAAGGTGCGGCAGACGTGGCGTTCGGTTTGGATAAATTGGTGGATCTCTTGAAGGCGGCCGGCGAGCCGACGCGCTTTCGCTTGCTGGCGCTTCTGGCGGCCGGCGATCTGACCGTCACCGATCTCACCGAAATTCTCGGCCAGTCGCAGCCCCGTATTTCCCGTCATCTCAAGCTTTTGACGGAAGAAGGGTTGATCGAGCGCTATCAGGAAGGCGCCTGGGCCTATTTCCGCCTGCGGCAGGATGGCGAGCCCGCCGTTGTTATCAGGCAGCTGCTGGGCGCCGCATCGCCGTCTGACGCCGTTCTCCAGCGCGACAGCGAACGCCTTGCCACCGTGAAGCGGGTAAGGGCGGAGCGGGCGCAGGATTATTTCAGCCGCAATGCCTCCGCCTGGGACGAGCTGCGCCGCCTGCATGTGAGCGACGAGGCCGTGGAAGGTGCATTGCTGAAGCTGGTGGGAACCACCCCGATCGACTCGCTGCTCGATCTCGGTACCGGCACGGGCCGCATCCTCCAGCTTCTGAGCGGCATCTATCGCCGGGCAATCGGCGTCGATGCGAGCCGCGACATGTTGTCGGTGGCGCGCTCCAATCTTGACAAGGCGGGCGTGGTCAACGCTTCCGTGCGCCATGGCGATATTCTCAACCTGCCGCTGGAAGGCCAGGATTTCGATCTGATCGTCATCCACCAGGTTCTGCATTTTCTCGACCAGCCGGAGATCGCGCTTTCCGAAGCCGCCCGCATGCTGCGTCCCGGTGGCCGGCTGATCGTCATCGATCTTGCACCGCATTCCTTCGAGCATCTTCGTGATGAGCATGCGCATGTGCGGCTCGGCTTTTCGCATCCGCTTATGGATGAATGGCTGAAAAAGGCCGGGCTCGCGCTCGACCGTGCCGTCGATCTTCATTCTGAACGGGCGTCCGATGAATCCTTGGACGTCACGATATGGGTTGCCCGCGACCAGCGGCTGCTGATGGCAGACGATGTGGTGCAAGAGGCCGTTTTACTTGCTGCCGGGAGGGCATGATATGTTGAGGTCGGAAACCGCGCGCCACAATGGCGAAATCCGGGGGGATATCCGGTTATCTTTCGAGTTTTTCCCGCCCAAGAACCCCGAGATGGAGAACCAGCTCTGGGAAACGGTTGCCGAGCTGAAGAAATGGGATCCGGATTTCGTCTCCGTCACCTATGGCGCGGGCGGTTCCACCAAGGCGCCGACGCTGGATGCGGTGCGCCGGATGATCGGTGACAGCCATTTGCCGACCGCCGCGCACCTGACCTGCGTGGATGCCAGCCGTGACGACGTGCATCAGGTCGTTGAAGAGTTTCGCAATGCCGGCGTTCGCCATTTCGTGGCGCTGCGCGGCGATCCGTCGACCGGTATCGGCACGGACTACAGGCCGCATCCGCAAGGTTACGAGAATGCCGCCGCCCTGGTGAAGGGGCTACGCGATATCAGCGATTTCGAGGTTTCCGTTTCTGCCTATCCCGAAAAGCATCCGGAGAGCGCCAGCGATGCGGTCGATATCGATATGCTGAAGCGCAAGGCGGACAATGGCGCAACGCGGGCGCTTACGCAGTTCTTCTTCGACAATGACGTGTTCGAGCGCTACATGGAGCGGGTTACGGCTGCGGGCATCACCATTCCGGTGGTTCCGGGTATCATGCCGATCCAGAACCTGACCCAACTCAAGCGTTTCGCCGGCCGCTGCGGTACCAGTGTGCCCGGTTTTCTGGATGAGCGTTTTGCAGGTTATGACGACGATCTTGAGGGACGCGCCCGCGTTGCGGCGGAAGTTGCTGCCGAGCAGATCGCCGATCTTCAACGGCGCGGTGTCAACGAGTTCCATCTCTACACCATGAACCGTGCGCCGCTGGTCGATGCGGTGCTTGAAAACCTCGGGCTTGAGCGTTTGCGCCGCAGCGCCGCCTGATTTCAGATATCCTATTTACGACAGGAAAAAAGCGCAGGCCCGACAGGACCTGCGCTTTTCAAACTTGTGTCATCTACGGTTCTTTTCTGCGTTTGGTCTTCACGTCTCGTCAGATGAAAAGCATCATCGCTACGAACAAAAACGCCAAACCGACTGCCAAGGCATTGAGAGATTTTGTAAGTCCCATGGGTGCCTCCTGTTGTTGACAGGTTCGATAATATGACCGTTTTGTGGCACTTGAAAAGCGGTTTCTGTGATGCGGTGCAGCATGCTTTGCGGCCGCTTAAAAAAGTAACTTCTGTAATTCTTTGAAAATAAAAGATTATTTTCTCATCACGCAGTGCTTCATATCTTTAAAAAAAGTAAATGACCGGGGTGTTATCCCCAGTCATCAGGTCGAGATTAACAGTTTACGCCTTGATTCCGGCCGATAGATTAAAGGCCTGAAGGTGCGATTAATACAGGTTAAAGCGCCTGGAGAAGTGCCTGGGTCGGCCATCCATCCGCAGGGATTCCGAGACGCTGCTGTTCCTTCTGGATGGCGACGCGGGTGCCGGAACCGAGAATGCCGTCCACCTTGCCAACATCGTGGCCGCGCGCTTCAAGCTTGGTCTGCAACTCTTTCATCGTCGCGTCATCGAAGCCCGGATCGGGATTGCCCTTATTATAGACAGGGGCGCCCATCAGACGGTTTGCGAAGTAGGCAGCCGAGGTCGTGTAGATGAACGACTGGTTCCATTCCAGATAGATGTTGAAGTTGGGATAGGTGAGGAAGGTCGGTCCCTTGCGGCCCTGCGGCATGATGAGGGCTGCGGGCAGGGAGGCGAAATTTTTGTTGCCGTCGCGCGGGGTCACGCCAAGGGTAAACCAGTCACCGGCGGTAAGCGAACCGCCGAGGCCGGATTTTTCCCAGGGCAGGTTTTCCGGTACGGAAACTTCCTGCATCCAGGGTTCGCCCTTCTTGAAGCCGAGGTGCTGGATGAATTTCGCCGCCGTCAGGATCGCATCCGGTGCGCTGCTCTTGACGTTGACATGGCCATCGCCATCACCATCGATGCCGAAGGCGATGATGTCCTTGGGCAACATCTGTACCTGGCCGATTTCACCGGCCCATGCACCCGTGTTGGACGTGGGGTCGAGATCGCCGTGCTGGACCATTTCGATGAGGGCCAGCAATTGCGGACGGAAGAGTTCCGGGCGGCGGCAATCGTGCGAGAGGGTCACCAGCGCGTTACGGGTGTTGAAATCGCCCTGGACGGCACCGAAATCGGTCTCCATGGCCCAGAAGGCGGCGATGACGCCAGCCGGTATGCCGAATTCGTTCTCGGCACGGGCAAAGGTCGATGACAGCTCCTGCAGCTTCTTGCGGCCGATATCGAGACGGGCCTGGCTGACGGTGCGCTGGGAAAATTCGAGGAAGGTCTGGCGGAAGACGCCCTGCGCGCGGTCACGCGAAAGCACTTTGGGGTCGATCTGCGCGCCGGCCAGCGCCTTTTCGGTGGCAGCCGCCGGAACGCCCTTGGCAGCGGCCTCAGCCTTCACGCCCTCAAGAAATGCGCCGAGATCACCGCCGCAGGCAACCTGCTTTGGATCGTCAGGTGAGGCCACAGGCGGTGTGGCAAGGGCGGAGCCGGCGGAGAGAAGCGACAGAGCGGCGGCAAAAATGATGCTGCGCGACCGAAAAGTGGGCATGGGAATTTCCTCGATAGGTTGTTAGCCCGCTTTACCCACATGTTTGCGACAAAAAAACGGGTCCAGCGATCTGCCGGTGCAGAAGAACGCCGATTTTTCGAATGTGTTGCTTCTTGGCCGTATTATTTGGCCGAAGCGATCCATTTCCGCCAGTTTTTCTCACTTCCGGCGAAGACATTGATGTCGGTTGGGCCGTTGACGCCGGGCACGACGCCGGTGGCCGTATATTGCCAGAAAGCCCACTGCCGGTCTTCGTAAATCTTGGCGGGATGCGCGGCGACGGAGCGCACCCAGAAATGGTAATTCTTGAACTGGCCAACGAGGTTGTCGCGGTGAAAGTCGACCGAGGTGTAGATGATCGGGCGCTTGCCGTAATGGGCCTCTAGGCGGTCGAGGAAACGCTGCATCTCGGCACGGACGATGCCAGGGGCCGGGCGCGTCTTGCAGGTGGGGGAGGAGGGGTTCCATTCCACATCGAGAACCGGCGGCAGGGTGACGGCTTCCTTTGGCACGTTGCTGATGAACCAGTCTGCCTGAGCGTCCGCCGTCGAGCAGAAGTAGTAGAAATGGTATGGCGCGTGCAGGATATCTGCCGCCGCCGCACTGCGCCAATGGTCGCCGAATTTCGGATCGATGCGGTCTGAGCCTTCGGTCGCCTTGATGAAGACGAAGGAAACGCCGGATTTGCGAACGGTCCGCCAGTCGACGTCGCCATTCCATTTGGACACATCGATGCCATGCACCTCGTGGCGATGCGGGTTGTTCGTGCCAAAATCCTGGGGGTCGGTATCGGAGAATTTCGGCTTGGAAACAGACGCGGTTTCAAGCAGGTCATAGCTCGTGGACGTACAGCCGCCGATCAACAACATAGCCGACAAAAGTGCCGATAGACGCAGCCGCATTGGAACCCTGATGAATTATTGTTGCCCATCCGCGGCCGCAAAATGGCGCGCCGCATCTCCCGATTTACCCATAACATGGTAAACAAGCCGTTATGGCAAGGGGCAGTGGCCCATTTTCGGCTCGCAAGTCGCTGGATTCCAAGAGATTTGCGGTCTTTCAGGCGAGCGAAATGCCTGAGCGTCCCAGTGGCATATACTTGTAGGACCGTCGGCTGGCAGCGTCTCGCCCGCATTTGCAGAGGCGAGGCGCCGTAACCCTTGAGGATCAGGCGTCTGCCAGAATACGGCTGACTTTTGGCTGCACTTCGGCGACCGGAAGCGTGATGATGGCCCGCCAGGCGTAACCCCGGGCAATCTCCTCGAATTCGAGATTGCCATCAAAACGGCCCGCCATGTTGGCCAGAACGTAACGGAGATTGGCGCGGGGCGTGACGTGGAAGCGGGTGAGCCATGCCTGCAAAAGTGCGCGGAACCACCTGGGCAATTGTTCCTGCTGGCCGAAATCGACGATGTGCAGCGAGCCGCCGAGCTTGAGAGCTGTCAGCGCCTGTTCGATCGCCTTTTCCCAGTCCGGTATCATCGAAAGCGCATAGGGGATCATGACGCGGTCGAAACCGTCCGGCTGACCGAATTCTGCGGCGCGGAAAGCGGTGGCGTCGGCCACGCGCAGAACGGGGCGTTCCGCCTTTCCGGTAAAATTCTCGGATGCGGTCAGCAGCATTTCGGCGGAGATATCGAGACCGAACAGTCTTGCTTCCGGAAACTTGCGGCTGGCCAGCAGCAGGTTGCGGCCGGTACCGCAGCCGACTTCAAGCAGCGTGCCTCCCTTGGGCACGTCGAGGCCGGAAATGGTCCTGTCGCGGCCCAGAAGGTAATATTTGCGGGTGATATCGTAGATATGCCGCTGGTAGCGATACATGCGGTCCATCAGGCTCGCATGCGCCTCATCCGCAAGGCCGACATTCTCGCCGATGGTCTTCATGCCAGAGCCCTCTGATAGATATGGAAGCCGCCATAGATGGCCGAACGGTCCATGGCGTTGAGCTCATTGGAGCGTTCCTCGAGATAGATCCACTGGTTGCGGATATCGGCCGAGAGACGGCCTTCGATCACGCTCTTTTCGGCAGCGGTGCGGAAGATGACGCGGGCGCCGGGAGCGGCGGTGCGGCTGATCTGCGACCACAATTCGTTGAGCTGCACGTCCGTCATCCAGTCCTGCGCATCGAGCAGAATGTAGCGATCGACGCCGTTTGCCGGCTTTTTGGAAAGCAGCTCGGTGTAGGTGGCGTGGTGCACGGCAACGCGGGCGGTGTTGTCGCGGATCGTCTCGTAATATTCCCGCTTGAGATAAGCGGGCAGGGCACCCTCATGCGGCTCGGGATAACGGCGCGCGAAGGCCTGCCACGCGAAATAATTGTCGCTGAGCGGGAAATTGCAGGCGAGCTTTTCCAGCCGCTCCTTGAGGACGGAGGCGACCGTGCCGTCGCTGGAAAGGCTTGCCAGCTCGTCATATTGGCGCGGCGGAATGCCAAGGCCGAACAGCGAGCTTTTGCGCTTCGTCAGCCAGCGCACCACCGGCTTGTCGAATAGCGGTGCGACCTTGCTGTCGAAGAACCGACGCTGTTCATCCAGCGTGCGGCTATTGGCCATTTCGGTCAGCTTGACGCCGTGCAGGCGGGCCATGAGGTGGCCCGCGCCGATGAAACGGCCGAGCAGACCGGTGCGGTAGATGTTCCTGTCGAATACCGAGATGCGGCGACGGCCGGACAGGGTGCGCTTCGACCAGTAGGCCTTGGTCGTGTCGTCGAGATGGTCGGCGATGAAGCGGTCGTAGCCGTGACTATTGCTGCGCGTATTGGCGCGGCCGAACTGGCGAACCACATCCTGATGGGCGGGGAGATGGCGGAAGGCGGCAAGCTTCAGCTTGTTGAGAGCGATGTGATGCGGGTTGAGATCCACCACATCGATGCTGGCCGGGTTGCGGGAGAGGTAGGCCAGCATGTTACAGCCGCCCGAGCCGATGGTGACGATGCGGTGGCCTTCAGCAAGCTCCATCGCTTCCATATCGATTTCCGGGTCTTCCCAGATTTGCGGATAAACCAGACCGGAAAAGAGAACCCCGAAGAACCGTTCGGAAAAACCGCTTTTCGAGAGCGCCTTGTGCTGGAGCAATGCGGACTTCAGTTTCGTATTCTTGCTGAAGCCGGTCTTGGGTGCCGCACTCGTCATATGTTCACCTCTCAATAGATTGAGAGGCGTCTACAGTCACGACGCTACAGTTTGATGACAGGGGTTGTGGGCCGACGTAACGAATCGAAAAGGCGGTGTGAAACCGACTCGGGTCTCAAGCTTTCATTTAGATGCGACGTCATCCTCGGGCTTGTCCCGAGGATCTAACCACGTATCGTAAAATCAAAAGCTTGCAGATCCCAGGGACAAGCCCGGGGATGACGAAAGTGACGTGCTCGACGTTTTTAAGAAAAGCCACTTTGCTGCATTGCAGTCCCGGCGCTGCTCAAAGGCTTACTTGCGCAGAACGTGCAGCATGCCCTTGCGCTTGGCGTCGTAATAATAACCGCGTGCATAAAGCCTGACAGCATTGTCCCGGTTGTTGTCGGCAACAAGCCAGGCGCCGCTCAGATATTTGACGGCATATTTGAGGTTGGTTTCGGCATCGAACAGGCCCGAGGCGGGGCCATCAAAGCCCATGGAGCGGGCCGTGGCGTGCTTGATCTGCATCAGGCCGAAGTGGCCGCCATTATAGGCGCCGGGATTGTATCTGCTTTCACGCTGCACCACGCGATGCACCAGATCTTCCGGCACATTATACATGACAGCGTATTTCGAAATAAGCCCGCTCAGCTTTTCACGTCCGGCCGGCGCTGATTTGTATGGCGCCGTCATCGTTTCGTTCTGCCGGATAGCTGCAAGGGCGGCGTTGGTCGGGCCGGCCGCATAGGCCAGAACCGTGCTGTCCGGCTTCGGCAGGGGAATGACTTTCCGTTCCGCGGTCAGTTCGGTACCGATCGACGACATTCCGGGCGGCGGCGGTGCGGGCGGGAAGCTGCCCTTGACGGCAACCACCTGCGGCAGGTCGGCGGCAGAGTTGTGGGCCGCCGGTTTCGCGGCGGCACTTGCGGTTTCGATCGCTGCGGCTGCCGGCGTTGCGGCGTGCGGTGCAAGAGCCGCAGCCGTCGTCGGCGCGGCTGTCGTTACCGTCGCCTGCGCGACCTCTGTCTGTTGTTGCTGCGGCTGCATCTGGGTTGGGCTTGCCACTGCCGCTGCGATTTCGGCTGCCGGCGGCAGCGCCACGCGGCCGCCCTTGACGGCGGCGACGGTTGGAAGCGATTCGGGTTGGGAAGAGGCTGCCACGTCAGTGGCATGTGCTGCCGGTGCGGCGGCATCAGCCGGGGTTCCAGCCGTTTCCGACTGTGCGGAGGCTTGTGCCGGTGCGGTTTGGTTGACTGGGGCTATTTTCGGGCCGTTGGGCCCTTCCTTTGCGGCATATTCGACGCTGGTGCATCCGGCCAAAGCCAGTGCAAGGCCCACCGTGGAAGACAGAAGAAGTGCGCTTCTTCCGCGGAATTTTGCCGAATTTCGCATGTTGCCGCCTTCGTTATGCCTGTCTGTCGATACCCCCGCGTCGAGCGAAGCAGGCAGTGTCCCATCGAGCCTTCATTAACCTATTGTAAGGATAGCGGCAAGCCGGGACGTGGCATCGCGGTTTTTCAGGCGGCGATGCGGCGGTATCCGGCGCTGACGGCACGGCCAGAAATGAAGTGAGTGCGGTACTTCGGCCGGATTTTTTTGTTGCCGGACATGCGGCGCACCAGTGCCAGCGTAGAGCCGGCAAAGAGTGCCTGCGCTGCCAGAATGCCAAGCGCCAGCAGCAGGATTGCGGCCTGCGCTACGGCCAGCGTTTCGACCGCATTGCCGGAGGTGGAGACGAATTGCGGCAAAAGTGCCAGGAAGAACATGAAATAGCGCGGACGCAACGCTGCAATAGCGTAGCAATCACGGAAAATGCCGCTGGATGATTTGCCGGGCAGATTGTCATTGTCTGCATTGGCTGCCTGGGCGGCGGGGGTGGCAAAGGTCCATAACAGGAAAAGAATCAGCCAGCCGATACCCGCCCACTGAACGATTTCCACAAAGGCATGCGGCAGGTAGGCAAGGCCAGCCGCTGGAATCGCAGATATCGTCATGGCGGTAACGATGCCCAGCGCCCCGCCGCTGACGGAGGCAAACACCGTTTTTCTGCCGCGGATAGCGGCATAGGAAGCGACAGAGAATACAAGGGGAGAGGGAAGTGCGAACACAACGGCACATGCTGCACAAAAAACCAGCCACGCCTGTCCAGACATTCTCTTCCTCCTTGCCCTCCCTGTCGCCGCTTTCTCCAGCCTATCGTAAAATTAGGCCGCTGTGAACGGTTGACCGACGTGTTCCATCACTTCGGTAAACCATTTTGCAGACAGGTCGAAATGCTTTCCGCCCTTGATACGCGGAAACTCGATGGTCCGCAATTTACCCTTTTGGTCTTCGTCGTGGCCGGTGACGCCCGACACCTTGTTCAGCGCGCTTTCGACGGCAAGATCGACCATGCCCTGGATGAGGCGCAGATCGTCGCCGTTAGCGGGAGCGGAGCGGGCGAAGTAACCGGATTTCTGGACCATGGAGCGTTCGGCGCCGATGAGGCCGGCGAATTGCTTCTGGAACCAGCCGCCGACATTGATGGTGTCGATCTTCACATGGCCGAAGGCATCGCGCTTGACGGCTTCACCGGCGGCTTCGCGTTCGGCAACGATGGAATCGAGCCCCGCACCTTCGGAAACGAACAACGTGACGTAGCCGTGTTTATCCATGATCGCCTTCAGTCGTTCGGCTTCCGCTTCGATGTCGAACGCCATTTCCGGCAGGTAGATGCCGTCTATGTTCTTCATCTGCGTATTCATCATCAGGCCTTCGACATATTCATTGCCGTTGGTCTTCTGGATGTAGGCGCGGGCGGTCGCAGCCGTCAGCCAGCCGCAATGGCGGCCCATGACTTCGTGGATCACAAAGGTCTTGGGCGCAGCACTCTGCTCGTTGCTGACATTGTCGAAAAAGGAAGCGCCCACTTCGGCCGCGGTCCATGCGCCGAGCGACTGCCTGATCGGAACCACGTCGTTATCCACCGTCTTCGGCAGGCCGACGACGGTCAGATCGTAACCATTGGCGCCGAGATAGGCGGCAAGGTCGGCGGCCGTCGTATTGGTGTCGTCGCCGCCGATGGTGTGGAGAATGGTGATGCCGTCGGCAGCCAGCCGTTCGGCCGCAACGCGCAGCGGATTTTCACCCTCTTTCACCAGCCCGCGCTTGGCACAATCGGCAGCGTTGGTGAGCTTTACGCGGCTGTTGCCGATCGGCGATCCGCCATAACGGTGCAGCAGATGCGCCTTTTCGCGCATGTCCTTGTTGATTTCAATCCGGTCGCCCAGAAGCACGCCCTGATAGCCGGAACGATAGGCCACAATGTCAATATCAGGCGCGACGTCGCTATAGCGCTCGATCAGGCCGCCGACGGCCGAAGAGAGACAGGGAGCAAGGCCACCCGCGGTCAGCATTGCGACTTTCTGTTTGGCCATCGTGGCTCTCCTTTGCTTGGATAGAAAGATATGTCTGGCAAATGGATGCGACAGCCACGTGTAGGTGTAAAGTGAATTTATCACGAAAAATGCCGATTTCTCGCGGTTTTTCAGCAGCTTGGGCAAAGAAGACGAATATAATCGTTTCAATCGCCTCCAACCTTGCACCAGGCTTCGCCGTCTGTGGAAAACCGTTGCTCTCCCGTTTGCCGCCCCCTTGCTCCTGAAGAAAAACTGTCGCAAAAATGAATAAAAGTTAATGCCGCAGCGGCGCCGCGCATATTGCATTCACGGCGATATGCCGTCATGCTTGGCGTCATGATGTTCGATTTCGCCTGTTTGCATATTTCATCCCTGTGGGAACGGCTGCTCGGCGCGATCGGTGACGCGGCAGGCAGCACGCTCGGTCGCGTGGTGGAGGCGATCCGCACCCTGTTCGAGGGAGATCCGGAGACCCGCCGCAAGGTTTCTTTTTCCGTGGCCATTATCGCGCTGTCGGCAAAGATGGCCAAGGCCGACGGTGTCGTGAACGATGCCGAAGTGCGCGCCTTCCGGCAGATTTTCGATTTTCCTGAAGAAGAAGCCAGAAACGTTGCCCGCCTTTACAATCTCGCACGCCAGGACGTTGCGGGATACGAGGCCTATGCAGAGCGTCTTGCCGGTCTTTGCGGCTCCGGCCATGACAATTGCGAGATGCTGGAAAGCGTCATCGACGGCCTGTTCCACATCGCCAAGGCAGACGGCTTGATCCACGAGCGGGAACTGGCGTTCCTCGGCCGCATCGCGGAAATCTTCCATATTACCGAAGATCATTTCGAAACGATCATGGCGCGGCACGTTCATATGGACGGGCGCGATCCCTATCGTGTGCTTGGCGTTTCGCCCTCGGACGACTTTCTGGATATTCGCAAGCGTTACCGTTCGCTGGTTGCCGAGCACCATCCGGACAAGCTCATTGCGCGCGGTGTGCCGATGGAATTGCACGCTGCCGCGAATGAGCGTATGGCGGCTCTCAATGCCGCCTACGAGGCCATCGAGAAAGAACGCCGCGTCGCATGAGTGAATTTCTGCCGGACTTCAACCCGGATTTCGGGGGCGCAACCATTGCGCCTTCTCCCAACCATGGCGAAAGACAGGGCGTGGCACGCCCGGATATCATTCTTCTGCACTATACCGGCATGACGACCGCCGATGGCGCCCTTTCGTGGCTCTGCAATCCCGAAAGCCAGGTCTCCAGCCACTATTTCGTTTTTGAAGACGGGCGTGTCATGCAGCTTGTTGCGGAAACACGCCGCGCCTGGCATGCGGGCAAAAGCAGCTGGGCGGGAGAGGCGGACATCAATTCCCGCTCCATCGGGATTGAAATCGCCAATCAGGGGCATCCCGGCGGCCTGCCGGAATTTCCGGAAAAACAGGTGGCTGCCGTCATCGAATTGTGTCGCGATTGCGGCCAGCGGTGGTCTATCGCCCCTGAAAGGGTGCTTGCGCATTCCGATGTGGCGCCGATCCGCAAGGTTGATCCGGGTGAAAAATTCCCATGGGACATCCTGTCGCGGCACGGTGTCGGTCATTGGGTGGAGCCAGCGCCGATCCGCGGCGGACGTTTTTTTCAGCGCGGCGATCACGGCCAGCCGGTGGAAGCGCTCCAGTCCATGCTATCTATTTACGGATATGGCGTTGAAATAACAGGCGCATATTGCGAAAAAACCGAAGGTGCCGTGGCCGCCTTTCAGCGGCATTTCCGCCCGGCGCTGGTGGATGGTATCGCGGATTTTTCCACGATCGACACGCTGCATCGGCTGATTGCCAGCCTTCCGAAATTTTCGGCCGTTTGAACGCCGTTTCTTGAAAAGCCTTCCCCATTTCCCGGTCGCGCAAGTCGATTTTTTTGTTGTGCCACAGTTAATCCGCATTGAGGAAGTCTAAGAGCCGCAGTGGACGCGGTGCTGTTCTTCAGGGGAGCTTGCCGTCAATATCAATCAAGGAGACTGGACGGTAGAAGGTCGTAATCGACTTTCCGCGCGCTGGACG
Organism: Rhizobium sp. AN6A; assembly: GCF_900215635.1. Taxonomy (NCBI): domain Bacteria; kingdom Pseudomonadati; phylum Pseudomonadota; class Alphaproteobacteria; order Hyphomicrobiales; family Rhizobiaceae; genus Rhizobium; species Rhizobium sp. AN6A. The sequence continues at coordinate 218,026 of NZ_OCNC01000004.1, read as the reverse complement.
TTTTTATCGTTTCATTGTTCCGGTTATCCGATCTGGAGACTATTTCAACAGATGAACAGAGTTTTTGTTGCTGTCGCAGCGGGCGTTGCTATGCTCGTTTCGCAGGCGGGGATTGCTTTTGCCAAAGACGAGGACGTCAAGACCAAAACCGTGACGCTGGGGACCTTCTTCCGTACGCCCGGTTATCCCGTTCCCGAAAAGAGCCTGCCTTCATCGCTCAAGAACGACTATTCCGATCTGATCGTCAAATATGCCAAGCGTTACGGCGTCCCCACCAATCTGGCCCATGCCGTCGTTTCTGTAGAAAGCAAGTTCAACCCTAGGGCTCGCGGCAGCGCAGGCGAGGTCGGGCTGATGCAGATCAAGCCGGCAACGGCGCGCATGATGGGCTTTCGCGGCACGACCAAAGCCCTCTTCGACCCCGAGACCAATATTCGCTGGGGCATGCAATATCTGGCAACCGCCCACCAGCTTGGCGGCGGTGAGGTTTGCAGCACGATCCTGCGTTACAATGCCGGCCACGGCGCGACCCGCATGAACCCGGTGTCCAAGCGTTATTGCGGCAAGGTCCAGGCGCTTCTGGCCAGCTGAGGTCTTTTGCTCAAGCGTGTCGTGATGTTTCAGATTGACGATAAGCTTTAAGTCCTTGTTTTATCGCATCTCGTTATTGCAAAACCGCTGCACGCTCTTGCGCGACATGTTTCGGACGTCACGAAAATCGATTCCGGTTTATGCGTGCATGCTGTAGTCAGGAGCAAACCTGATGCGGAGCATGACATGCCGGATTTCAAATATATCGTTGTCGGTGCCGGAATGATGGGTGCGGCGGCAGCGAGGCACCTTTCGGCGCAAACGGATGGCGTGGCGCTGATCGGGCCGGATGAACCCGCCGATCGCAAGACCCATACCGGTGTGTTTTCAAGTCACTATGACGAGGCGCGCATCACCCGTGGTTTCGATGGCGATCCCGTCTGGGCGGAGCTGGCGCAACGCTCCATCCGGCGCTATGCCGAGATCGAGGCAAGAAGCGGCATCCGTTTCTTCACCGAAGCGGGCTGCCTGTTTACCGGAAACGGCAAGGGGCTTGCCGGAGACTACGTTTCGCGAGCCTTGGTCTCGACCGACCGTCTTGGTCTTGGCGTGGAAACGATCGGCAGCGATGCGCTGGCTGGCCGGTTCCCGATGTTTTCCCTGCCGTCGGATCACGACGGTTACTTCGAGGCGCACAATGCCGGCCACGTCAATCCGCGTGCGCTTGTGAGGGCGCAATGCACTATTGCTGCTGCGCAGGGCGCGCGACTGGTCCGCGAGACGGCGGCGCATGTTCGCGATACCTCCCAAGGTGTGGAAGTTTCCACCAGGGAAGGGGCCGTGCACACGGCCGAAAAGGTCATAGTGGCCGCTGGCGGTTTCACCAACATGGCTGATCTTCTGCCTTCCCCGGTCGATATGGCGGCAACGGGCCGCACCATCGTGTTTTTCGAACTCGACGAAGCAAGGCAGGCCCTGTTCGGCTCTATGCCCTCGACCATCGTGCTGGCTGAAACCGAGGACGATATCGTCTATATCCTGCCGCCTGTGCGTTACCCCGACGGCAAGATCTATCTGAAGATCGGTGGTGAGAGCGAAAAGGGCAGGCTGCAAACGCTGGCCGAAGCAGTCGGCTGGTTCCATTCCGACGGCACGCCGGGCGAAGTGGAATTCCTGACGAAACGGGCGCTATCGCTCATGCCGGAACTTGCGGGCTGCCCCGTGACCTCTGGTTCCTGCGTCGCATCCATCACCCGCAGCGGTTATCCCTATATCGGCTATACGCAATCCTCCAATATTGCGGTTCTGACCGGTGGCAATTTCGTTTCCGCCAAGTCTTCCGACGAAATCGGGCGGCTAGGCGCGGTGCTGCTTCTGGATGGCCAACTGACCGAGAGTGATTTTGCCGCCGAAATGTCGCCGGTTTTTATCTGACATTCAGCAGCGAAGCGGCTACAAAATCGCGGCTGTACTAGAGCGGGTTGAGGTGAAGAGGGCGGCATGTCGGAACATTTTAAATATATCGTTGTCGGTCGTGGCATGATGGGTGCTGCTGCCGCCCGCCATCTGGCGGAAAACACCGAAGGTGTGGCCCTGATCGGCCCCGGTGAACCTGCCGACATCAAGTCACATCCGGGTGTTTTCGCCAGCCATTATGATGAGGCGCGCATTACCCGCACCATTGACGGTGATGCGGACTGGGCACTGCTCGCCAACCGCTCGATCGCGCGCTACGCCGACATCGCGGCGAGGAGCGGCGTCGAATTTTACGCGCCCGTTGGCTGCCTGATGGTCGGTCCTGAACGTGGCGGCGACAATCCTTTTATCGACAACGTCTGCGAGGCAGCGGCGCGTCTGCGGGTTTTCACGGAAATGCTTGACGACGCAGGTCTGAAAAGCGGCTTTCCCTATTTCTCCTTCGAACCGGGCTGCGAGGGCGTGTTCGAAAAGGACAATGCCGGTTACGTCAATCCGCGCGCGCTGGTGAAGGCGCAGAGCGTTCTGGCAGACAAAGCTGGCGTTACGCTCATCGACGATATAGTTGTCTTGACGCGGGAAGAGGCTGGCCGTGCACGCGTCGAGACGGCCTCGGGTGCGGTTTATACGGCAGACCGGGTGCTGGTCGCTGCTGGTGGCTTTTCGGTCACGAAGGATTTGTTGCCGCAGCCCGTCGCTCTCAATGTCTATGCGCGCACCGTCGCCTTCTTCGAGGTAGACGAGGCGGAGCTGGGACAATATGCGGGCATGCCGTCGCTGATCTACGAGCCGCGCGACACTATGAAACATATCTATCTCCTGCCGCCTGTCCGTTATCCCGATGGCAGGTTCTATCTGAAAATCGGCGGCGATCCCGATGATAAGAAGCTCGATAGCGATCCCGAAATCCGCGCATGGTTCCGCTCCGGCGGACGGGAAAGCGTTCGCGACCATCTCTCCGCCATCGTCGGGACCTTGGTGCCCTCCATCGACCGGTCGCGCATTTCCATGGCCGCCTGCGTGGTGTCCAAAACGCCGGGCGGTTATCCGGCCATCGGCTTTACGACGTCACCGCGCATTGCGGTTCTGACTGGCGGCAACGGTACGGCGGCCAAGAGTTCCGACGAGATCGGGCGGTTAGGCGCCCTGTTGCTGCGGGATGGAAAAATTGGCAACGACGCCTATGGCACGGATTTCAAGCCAGCATTTCTTTGATCTTCCGTTACGCTTTTCGGTGGCTTTCGCCAAAGAACATGGGTATTGACGCCATGCCAGTTGGCTGGGCAGCCGCGCTTTACCAATGTCGAAAGACGGTAAGGTGAGGAAAGTCCGGGCTCCACGGAAATACGGTGCCGGATAACGTCCGGCGGGGGCGACCCCAGGGAAAGTGCCACAGAGAGCAAACCGCCATGCCTGGCATGGTAAGGGTGAAAGGGTGGGGTAAGAGCCCACCGCACCGCTGGTGACAGTGGTGGCAAGGTAAACCCCACCGGGAGCAAGACCGAATAGGGATGACACGGGGCGCGGGCGAAAGCCTTCGTCTACAGCCGGTTTCCGGGCCCGTCATCCGGGTGGGTTGCGAGAGGCGGCATGCAAATGCCGTCCCAGATGAATGGCTGCCACGTTCCGGGTCAAACCGGGGCCATACAGAACCCGGCTTACAGGCCAACTGGCGAATTTTCCTGTCTGTAAGCGTGGGCGGTGACGGCGCTTTCTCGTCACGAACGCTCGAAATCACCCCTCAATGATGTGAGGAACATAACGCGAGAGATTTGCGGTTATGGGAGACATGTCCTCGCGAATGCCAAGTCCACAGGCGCGGTCGCCGACAATCCAGCTTCCAAGCACGGCGTAACCAAACTCGCTCTTGAACAATGGCGCATAGGCCTGGATGACATATCCCTCTTCGCCATAACTTCCCGGTGCGGACAAAACCTCGCGTCTGTTGCGGAACAGGCTGACATTTTCACCTTCGCGCGACAGCAGTGGTTTCACCACATAATTCCGCAATTCGTAGAGATCGGGATCATCCGGGAAGAAGCTCGGCAGCAGATTCGGGTGATTTGGATGTCGCTGCCACAGCATCGGCAACAGACCTTTGTTCGATAAAACAGCTTTCCAGGCGGGCTCGACAAAAATCGCGCTCTGCATAGGGAGTTGCGCAGCAAAAGATTCCCGAAGCATGAATTCCCAGGGATAAAGCTTGAAGCAGCGTTCGATGAGGCGATTCTGCAGATCGGCATAACACCCGTTTGCATCGATGCCGATTTCGCGAATATCGAGGAACTGAGCCCGGTGGCCAGCCTGAATGGCGCAGTCCATCAGATAGATCGTGGTGCCATAATCTTCGGGGTTGTCGCTAACCGCTGCGAAATGAAAAATTCTGTCATTCGAGAATTGCCCGAACGCCTCGACCAAGCTTTCCTGAACCGAATTGAATTGATCGGTTTCCGCAGCGATCGTCCCGAGAGCGATCTGATCTGTAAGCCAATTGTACTGAAAATATGCCGTTTCAAAAACGGAGGTGGGCGTATCGGCGTTATATTCGAGTAATTTCGCGTGACCAGAGCCATCATATGCGAGATCAAAGCGGCCATAGAGGTGACGATCCCCTCGTTCCCATGAAGCGCTGACGACATCATGATAGTCGCGGGGAATAGCGAGCCGCTCCAGCGCTTCCTCGCTTTTCACGATGTCGGCGACGAGATCCAGGCACATTTCGTGCAGCATCTGACTTGGCGCCTCTATGCTCTCTTCAATCTCCTCGATCTCAAAGCAATAGGCCGCGTCATCCACCCAATATGGTTCGCCGTGCATTTCATGAAACGAAAACCCGACATCGTTGGCCTTTTCACGCCAATCCGGGCGCGGCGGGATCGAGATGCGCCGCATGTCACCCTCCGGAAAAGAATCCGTTGCCAAATCCGCTGCGGGCCCGTGACGTTCGTTTTCGAGTTTAACGGTTTCATTTTAGTAAAATCCGTCTTGCCTGAATTTTTTTCGCTGAGATCAGGTGTAACAAGGTCGCCGTTGCGTTTTTTATAGACTGAAATTGCGGAGCCGGAATCCGAATCGCGGCGCCCCTCCTGTCTCCGCCGATATTTGTTGTAGTCCTCGATGCTCTGAATACCCGCAGGCAGGATAAATCCGACCGGTGCCGGCGTGAAAATGCTGTTGCCGATAGCATTGTTGACGAGGGGCGTTTCTTTTTGCTCCGAGCAATTTCTTGCGCCGTACTCCATCTCACATGCGACCATGTTCCGATATCTCGGCGCGGTGGCGAGGTGAGACTGTCTGGCATCTTCCGCCGCGACCCGGCAAACCTCAGGATTGATCTTCGAGGAAATGCATTTGTCGGCGGAGGAATAGAGGACGTCTTCGTCCGGAGAGCAAGTTGTCAGCGCGAGACCTGTCGCGGCAATCGTACCGATGGTAAGGTACGGGTTGTTTCCAATCCAGCGTTTGGGCATACCCGTTCCTCAGTAAGTCATGCAGGCAGCGTTCAGGGTGCCGATCACCACGGCGATCCCTCCACTCCAAAGGCCGGCTGCTATGTTTCCTTCGGTGATTTTGTGATGAAGATCGGTCATCGTGAGCTTGGCGATGTAAAAAGCCAGAACTTGAATCAATATGCCGATCACAGCCCAAATTATGTAGTCAGGCAAGCTAACAGAGTTGGCCGCGGCTGAAGCCAGCGGCAAGCTGAACCCTATCAGAGCCCCAAGAAAAGCGACAACTGCTGACGTGTTGCCATCCTTGATGAGCTCAACTTCGCGATGGGGTGTCAGGCGGGTATAAATTGCTGAAAATACGGCGAAACAAACCAGGCCTATGGTGAAATAACTTAAAAAGGCGGGCAGGCCCGCGACATAACCTGTCATTGCTATATCTCGCAATACTCATGTAAAACACAACTTTAAGAATGCAAAATCAATTAAAAGTTTAAAAAGTCAAGGCCGGTTCGGCAACAATTGGGATTGTACCAGTAACTGGCCAGTCAGACAGTACGCATAGGCACCTTGAATACTGTGCAGTGATGCCGGTGGGGCAATTACGGGCCTGAATGACTTGGCGGCGGCTTGGTCTCTGTTGAAAGCAAGAGAGAGCGTGTTTCTGTCAGTAGAGCCATTTCTTCAATCCACTGTTTTTCTCGAAAAACCGGCCTTTTCATGCGGTTTCGCGCCGCCGTGGATGAGATGTGGGCGTGCGAAGTAAACCATTCGTTAAACTTAACGGCTTATGAATTTCCGATGCGGAGTCGGTATCGTGCCGGCTTCTCCCATTGACGCCCATAGTGTCCCATGGTATCCCAAATGCACACCACACTGGGTCGTGTTTTTGACCCGCAATCGCTGAAACGAGTGAGGAGCCTGCAACGGGCTGCTGCAGGGCATGTCGCCCTGACGCTTGGCGATGTGTCGTGCGTACCGGTGTTGTCTGTGGGGCGGATGATTCGCTTTGTGGAATGCGGTTTTGGCGAGTTGAGTAATGGACCGCTTTTTATCGAACGTAACGAACAGGATCGACGCCAAGGGGCGCGTTTCGGTTCCGTCTCCGTTTCGTTCGGTGCTGGCACAGCGTGGCATTCAGGAGCTTTATTGTCTTCAGGATTTCGCGTTTCCGGCAATCAGTGTCGGCGGTCCGGATTTGCTGGAGCGCTACGAGCGGCAGATCGCGTCCATGGATGCCTTCTCGCCGGAGGCGAACGCAATGTCGCTGCTGGTACACGGCGGCGGCGTTTTCATGAAGCTCGATCAGGAAGGTCGGTTGATGGTGACGGATTTCGTCCGGGAATTTACCGGCATATCCACCGATGTCACCTTCGTTGGACGAGCGGATCATTTTCAGCTTTGGCAACCGCAGGCGTTTTTGGCGGCGCAGGCGGCAGCAAGAGCGGGGCGCGGTTTTTCGGCTGCACGCCCCGCATAGGACGGGGACACGGAATGGCGGCGAATTCTGGCGGGCGATCTTCTGATGCCGGTGAGGGACCTCAGCGTCACATCCCGGTCCTGCTTCGCGAAGTGATCGCTGCGCTCGAACCCGCATCCGGCAAGGTCATCCTCGACGGCACTTTCGGCGCCGGCGGCTACACCCAGGCAATTCTCGATCAAGGTGCCGATGTCATCGCGCTTGACCGCGATCCGAACGCGATCGCCGGCGGCCAGGCCATGGTTGCTGCAAATGGCGGCAGGCTTACCCTCATTCAATCGCAATTTTCCGATCTGGCAAGGCACGCGCCTGAGGGCGGTCTTGACGGCGTGGTTCTCGATATCGGCGTTTCCTCCATGCAGATAGACGAGGCCGAGCGCGGTTTTTCCTTCCAGAAGAACGGTCCTCTCGACATGCGCATGTCCAGCTCCGGTGTCTCGGCGGCGGATGTCGTCAATCGCGCCAAGGTCGGCGATCTCATCCGCATCTTCGGTTTTCTCGGCGAGGAAAAGCAGCCAGGCCGCATCGCCCGCGCCATCGAGAAGAGGAGGGCGGAAGAGCCCTTCCGTACCACGCGTGATCTGGCGGGCCTCATTGAAATCGTTACGCCGCGCAAGGCTAAAGACAAGATCCATCCCGCAACACGGGTGTTTCAGGCACTTCGCGTTTTCGTCAATGACGAACTCGGCGAATTGGCGCAGGCCCTGTTTGCAGCCGAGCGGGCTTTGAAGCCCGGCGGCCGGCTGGTTGTCGTCACGTTTCATTCGCTCGAAGACCGCATCGTCAAGAAATTCTTCTCCGAACGTTCCGGAAAGGCGGCGGGTTCCCGCCATCTGCCGATGGTGGAAGACAAGCCTGCCATTTTCGAAAATATCGGCAAGCCGATGGTCGCTGCAAGCGACGAGGAGGCAGAGATCAATCCGCGGGCCCGTTCGGCCAAGCTGCGTGCCGGCCTGCGCACGGCGGCACCCGCCCGGGCGGCAGATTTTTCGATTTTCGAACTTCCCGATCTCGCCAGCCTTGAAAAGATGGGAGGCTGATATGCTGCGCACATTCGACGTCGTGTTGATGGGGGTCATGGTCGCTGCGGCGGTGGTGACCTATTCGATCAAGCACAAGACCGATCTCAAGCTGGAACAGGTCCGCAAGCTCGAGACCGAAATCAAGCTCGAAAAAGACACGATCGATCTTTTGCGGGCCGACTGGGCACTGCTGACGCAGCCGAACCGCCTCCATCGTCTCGTGAATGCCTATCAGGACGAGCTTGGCCTTTCGCCGACGCTGCCGACACAATTGGCGCAGCCGCGCGAACTGCCGATGCTGCGTTCACAATTGCCGCAGCCGCCCGAGCCGGAAGGCATGAGCGTTGCTGATGTTATCGCCGCCGCCGTCAACGGCTCCAAGCCGGGCGCTACGCTTGGCGGAGCTGCCAAGAAGAAATCACCGCCCGCCGGCCAGATTGCCGCCAATGGCGCTCCTGTTCCAACACCGCGGGCGCGTGTTTCCCGTCCCACGGCGACTCCGGCTCCTGCCGTTGCCGCTGTCGCAGGCGATGAAGATGGCGAAATGGATGAAACCATAACTGGATCGGTGGACCGCTGATGTCTTTTCTCTCCCGCGTCATGGTTCTGAAGAGCAAGGCTCACTTTTCCGCCAGCACCACCGGCATTCACACTGACCATGCTGCTTTCGAGGGCGCTCGCAAGAAGAGGGCGGCCCAGGCGAAAAGCCGCGTCGGTCTCATCATTTTCGGCTTCATCGCCTTTTACGGCGTCGTGGGCGGCCGTCTGGTGCAATATGGCCTTGCCGAGCAGGAAACAGTTTCGAGCATTGCCCCTGCCGACCGGCTGATGGCGTCGCGTCCCGATCTTCTTGATCGTAACGGCGAGGTTCTGGCGACCGATATCCGTACCGTGTCGCTGTTTGCCGAGCCGCATCGCATCGTCGATATCGACGAAGCCATCGAGAAGCTGCGCACCGTATTGCCGGATCTCGACCAGCGCGGCACCTATCAGAAGCTTTCCTCCAATTCGCGCTTTCAGTGGCTGCGCCGCCAGTTGACGCCGAAGCAGCAGAGCCAGATCCTGGCGCTCGGCATTCCCGGTGTCGGTTTCCGCCCGGAAAAGCGCCGCTTCTACCCCGGCGGGCCAACAGCTGCCCATGTTGTCGGTCACGTCAATATCGACAATCGCGGTGTCGCCGGAATGGAGCGTTACGTTGACAGCCAGGGACTGGCCGATCTGACGGCGCTCGGCATGACCAGCGATCAGCCGCTGGAGCCGGTGAAGCTTTCCATCGATCTACGCGTCCAGTCCATCGTGCGTGAAGTCGTGACCTCGGCCATCACCAAGTTCCAGGCGATCGGCGCGGGGGCTGTGGTTCTGGATGTGCATACCGGCGAAGTGCTCGCTATGGCCTCCGTGCCGGATTATGATCCGAACAACCCGGCAGAAGGTGCCAAGGAAGGATGGCTCAACCGCATGTCGAACGGCACGTTCGAAATGGGCTCCACCTTTAAATCCTTCACCATTGCCATGGGTCTCGATTCGGGTCGCGTCCGCCTGGGCGATATGTTCGACGCGCGTTATCCGATCCGCATCGGTGGCTTCACCATCAAGGACTTCCACGGCAAGGGCCGCATGCTCTCGGTGCCGGAAATCTTCCAGTATTCGTCGAACATCGGTACGGCAAAAATTGCCGACACCGTGGGTACCGAAGGACACAAGGAATTCCTGACGCGGCTTGGCCTTCTGACGCGCATGCAGACCGAACTGCCTGAAGTGGCGCTGCCTTCGCAGCCCCGCGAATGGAAGAAGATCAACTCGATCACCATTTCATTCGGCCACGGCGTTTCAACAACGCCGTTGCAGACAGCAGTTGCCGGTGCCGCGCTCGTCAATGGTGGGAAGTTGATCGAGCCGACATTCCTGCCGCGCACGCGCGAACAGGCGGATCAGGTCGCAAAACAGGTGCTGAAGCCCGGCGCCAGCAAGGATATGCGCTTCCTGTTCGAATGGAACGGTGTCAACGGTTCTGGCCGTAATGCGCGCGTCGACGGTTTCAATGTCGGCGGCAAGACCGGTACGGCTGACAAGGTCGTCAATGGCCGTTATGTGCATGACAAGAACTTCAATGCATTCCTTTCGGCCTTCCCGATGGACGACCCGCAATATGTGGTGCTCTCCTTCATCGACGAACCGAAGACGGACAAGGGCAATGGCGCGGCACTTGCAGGCACCTCGGCCGCGCCGATGGTGCACGATATCATCAGCCGCACAGCGGCAGTGCTGGGCGTGAAGCCGAAGTTCGGCAAGGATGGCTCGGCCTTGCTCGTGTCTTATTGATTGTTAGAGCTTATGGTGTTCCGGCGAATCGCGCCGGGGGGACAAGACGGACACAGTCGATGAATTTGCGAGATATATCCGGGACGGCGTTTCCGGAATTGAATGAATTGCTCCTGTCTGAGATAGGGGCAATCGAAATCGGGGGAATTACCGCAGACAGCCGCAAGGCTGCGCCCGGCAGCCTGTTCGTGGCGGTTGCGGGAACCAAGGCGGATGGCGCGGCCTATGTGAAGGACGCGGTCGCCAAGGGTGCGGTCGCCGTCGTTTCCGGGCATGCGGTGGATGCCGATGTGCCGGTACTCGCTGTCACCGACCCGCGCCTCTACCTTTCGCTCGCCGCCTCCCGTTTTTACGGAAAACAGCCGGAAACCATGGTCGCCGTTACCGGCACCGCGGGAAAGACCTCCGTTGCCTCCTTCGTGCGGCAAATCTGGGCTTTCGCTGGCCATGCCGCCGCCCAGATCGGTACGACGGGTGTCATCGCTCCCGGCCGCGAAGATTATGGCGCGCTCACTACACCGGATCCGGTGACGCTGCATGCGCTTCTCGCCGAGCTTGCTGCCGAAGGCGTGACCCATGCGGCCATGGAAGCTTCGAGCCACGGCCTCGACCAGCGTCGCCTTGATGGCGTGAAGCTCGCTGCGGCCGGTTTCACCAATCTCGGCCGTGACCACATGGATTATCACCCGACCATCGAGGACTACATGGCCGCGAAGATGCGGTTGTTCGACACGCTGATGGAAAAGGGCGCGCCGGCCGTCATTTTTGCCGACGACCCTTGGTCGGATAAGGCCATTCGTGCCGCCGCAGATGCAGGCCTCAATGTGCGCACCGTTGGCCGGAAGGGCGATTATCTGACGCTGAAGCGGGTAGAGCATTTCCGTCACAAGCAGCTGATCGAAGTGCATCATGACGGCGTGATCCACGAGGTCGACATTCCGCTGGCCGGCGATTTTCAGGTAGCCAATGCTCTCGTCGCCGCCGGTCTTGCCATGTCCACCGGCGTCTCCGCCGCAACGGCCATGAAGGCGCTTGAAAAGCTGATCGGTGCTGCCGGTCGCCTGGAACTTGTAGGGCAGACGAAGAACGGCGCGCTTGCCTATGTGGATTATGCCCACAAGCCGGATGCGCTTGAAAATGTTCTGACCTCGGTCAGGCCCTTCACCTCCGGCCGCATCATCACCGTCTTCGGCTGCGGCGGCGACCGTGACAAGGGCAAGCGCCCGATCATGGGCGAAGTGGCGACACGTCTTTCCGACATCGTCATCGTTACCGACGACAATCCGCGCTCGGAAGACGCTGCAACGATCCGTTCCGAAGTCATGGCGGCCGCGCCGGGTGCATTGGAAATTGGCGATAGGGCAGAAGCGATCCGTCATGCGGTGTCGCTGCTTTCGAACGGCGATACGCTGATCGTCGCGGGCAAGGGGCATGAAGAGGGGCAGATCGTCGGTTCCGTGACGCTGCCGTTTTCCGATCATGAACAGGTGCGTACCGCGCTGGAAGGATTGAAGATTTGAATTGGTTATGGACAGTCGCCGACATGATCGCCATCACGGCAGGGCGTCCCGTCGGGAACCTGCCGACCGGTATCACCGGCATTTCCATCGACAGCCGGACTGTGAAGGCTGGTGAAGCATTTTTCGCCATCAAGGGCGATAGGGTCGACGGCCATGACTATACGAGTTTTGCTGTCGCCAATGGTGCGGGCCTGCTGGTCGTCGCCGAAGGCAAGCTGCCGGCTCTCGGCCGCCTGACCGTGCCGATGATCGTCGTGGAGGATGTCCTCGCGGCGCTTGGCAAGCTCGCCGTTGCGGCGCGTGAAAGGACCACGGCGCGGATCATCGCGGTGACCGGTTCTGTCGGCAAGACGACGACGAAGGAAATGTTGCGGCAGGCTCTGGCGCCTTCGGGCCGGGTTCATGCGGCGGTGGCGTCCTTCAACAATCACTGGGGTGTGCCGCTGACGCTGGCGCGCATGCCCGCCGATACCGAATTCGGCGTTTTCGAAATCGGTATGAACCACTCCGGCGAAATCCGTCCGCTGGTCAAGATGGTGCGCCCGCATGTCGCGATCATTACCACCATCGCGCCAGCTCATTTGGGCAATTTCAAGAACATAGAAGAGATCGCGAGCGCCAAGGCGGAGATATTCGAAGGGTTGGAGGAGGGCGGCTCCGTCATCCTCAACCGTGACAACGCCCAGTTCGAGCAACTTGAAGAAGCGGCGCAGGACCAGGGTATCGAGCATATCCTGACCTTCGGGCAGCACGCCAAGGCCGATTTCCGGCTGGCCGATTTCGAAAGCACGTCCACGGGCTCGACCATCTGGGCGATCCTGAACGGCGAAACGAGCGAATTGCACCTGAACATTCCCGGCAGGCATATTGCCGACAACGCCATGGCGGTGCTTGGCGCTGTTGCCGTTACCGGCGCCAATCTCGACCGCGCTTTCGAGGTGCTCGGAACGCTCGAGGCAGTCAAGGGGCGCGGCCAGCGCCATCGCCTGATGATTGAAAGCGGTTCCTTCCTGCTGATCGATGAGAGCTACAACGCCAACCCCGCCTCCATGCGGGCGGCGATTGCCGTGCTTGCGGAAACAGAAACGCAGGGTTATGGCCGTCGCGTTGCCGTTCTCGGCGACATGCTGGAGATGGGCGAATTCTCAGCCCAGCTACACGAGGAACTGGCCGGACCGTTGCTGGCCGGGGGTATCGAACATGTCTGGCTGGCGGGGGAGGCGATGGCCGCCCTTCGCGATGCGCTTCCGGACAGTGTAACTGTCATCTGGTTCCCGACGACAGCTGAACTTGCCGATTTCGCCCTGCAATGGGTGCAACCGGGCGATGCGCTGATGGTAAAATCGTCACTTGGGCTGGGTTTCGGCAAGATTGTCGCGGCACTGCTTGACAAGTATCCGGCATTCCCCGAGACGGAACGCCAAGTCTGAAATAGCCTTTTGAAAGGGCAATTATGCTGATCTGGCTCGTCGAACTGTCGGATAAAATTCAAGTCTTCAACCTCTTCCGGTACATCACCTTCCGGGCGGGTGCGGCGATGTTCACCTCTGCGTTGATCGTCTTCCTTTTTGGACCGGCGATCATCAATTCGCTTCGCGTGCGCCAGGGCAAGGGCCAGCCGATCCGCGCCGACGGGCCGCAGACGCATTTCAAGAAGGCAGGCACGCCGACCATGGGCGGGCTGATGATTCTTGCCGGTATTCTCGGCGGTTCGCTGCTCTGGGGTGACCTGTCGAACGTCTACGTCGTCGCCGTTCTGATGGTGACGCTCGGCTTCGGGGCTATCGGCTTTTACGACGACTATCTCAAGGTGACGAAGCAGAGCGACAAGGGCTTTTCCGGCAAGGCGCGTCTCGGCATCGAATTCCTGATTGCCGCGATTGCCGTGTTCTTCATGATGAAGGTGGCGCTTGCTTCCGCACCGCATGGCGGCACGCTCGGAAGCTCCATCGCCTTTCCGTTCTTCAAGGAACTCGTGATCAATCTCGGCTATTTCTTCGTGCTGTTCGGTGCTTTCGTGATTGTCGGCGCCGGCAATGCGGTTAACCTGACCGACGGTCTCGATGGTCTCGCCATCGTGCCTGTCATGATTGCAGCCGCCACCTTCGGTGTGATTGCTTATCTCGCCGGTAACGCGGTTTTCGCCAATTACCTGCAGATCAACTTCGTGCCCGGAACGGGTGAGCTCGCCGTCATCGTCGGCGCGGTGGTCGGGGCTGGCCTCGGCTTCCTGTGGTTCAACGCGCCGCCCGCTGCCATATTCATGGGTGATACGGGTTCGCTGGCGCTCGGCGGCCTCATCGGCTCCATCGCTGTTGCCACCAAGCACGAGATCGTCATGGTCATCGTCGGCGGCCTGTTCGTGATGGAAACGCTGTCGGTCATCATCCAGGTTTTCTGGTTCAAACGCACAGGAAGGCGCGTTTTTCTGATGGCGCCCATCCACCATCATTTCGAGAAAAAAGGCTGGACGGAAAGCCAGGTGGTCATCCGTTTCTGGATCATTTCCGTCGGTCTGGCGCTGCTCGGCCTCGCTACGCTGAAGCTGAGGTGAGCGATGATCCCGGTCTCGTCGTTCAGAGGTAAGAAGGTGGCGCTTTTCGGGCTTGGGGGTTCGGGCCTCGTCACGGCCCGGGCGCTGGTTGCCGGCGGGGCGGATGTCGTTGCTTTCGACGATAATCCCGACAGCGTCGCCACGGCTGAGGCCGAAGGCATGACGACGGCTGATCTTCGAACGATAGACTGGCATTCCTTTTCGTCTTTCGCGCTCGCACCCGGCGTGCCGCTGACGCATCCGAAGCCGCACTGGTCGGTCGATCTTGCCCGGGCGGCGGGTGTCGAGGTTATCGGCGATATCGAGCTTTTCATTCGCGAGCGCCGGGCGCATGCGCCGGATTGCCCCTTCATCGCCATCACCGGCACGAACGGCAAATCCACGACGACCGCATTGATTGCCCATATCCTCAAGGCTTCGGGCCGCGATACACAACTCGGCGGTAATATCGGCACTGCGGTGCTGAGCCTCGATCCGCCGAAGGCACAGCGTTTCTACGTCGTTGAATGCTCGTCCTACCAGATCGACCTGGCGCCGACGATCAATCCGACGGCCGGCATTCTGCTCAATCTGACGCCTGACCATCTCGACCGCCACGGCACCATGCAGCATTATGCCGATGTCAAGGAACGGCTTGTGGCCGGTAGTGGCACGGCAATTGTCGGCGTTGATGACAGCTATTCCACGCTGATCGCCGACCGCATCGAGCGTGCCGGCGTGAAGGTGGAGCGCATTTCCAAGCGCAATGTCGTTTCCGAAGGTCTTTATGCCGAAGGCAGCCGCATCCTGCGGGCGCATGGCGGCAAGTCCTCGCTGCTGGTCGATCTCGACGGTATCCAGACGCTTCGCGGCAGCCATAATGCCCAGAATGCAGCGGCTGCAATTGCCGCATGCCTTGCCGTCGGCGTTTCCGAAGAGGACGTTCGCGCCGGTCTCAAGTCTTTCCCCGGCCTCAAGCATCGCATGCAGCCGGTCGGTCAGCGCGGCAATGTCACTTTCGTCAATGACAGCAAGGCCACCAATGCCGATGCAGCAGCACCGGCCTTGTCGAGCTATGAGCGCATCTTCTGGATCGCGGGCGGTCTGCCAAAGGCCGGCGGAATCGCCAGCCTTGCGCCCTTGTTTCCGCGCATCGCCAAGGCCTATCTGATCGGCGAGGCGGCGGCGGAATTTGCAGCGACGCTCGGCGAAGCCGTGCCTTACGAAATATCCGGCACGCTGGACAAGGCGGTGCAGCATGCGGCGGCGGATGCGGAAAAAGATGCGACGGCCGGCAATATCGTGATGTTATCCCCGGCTTGCGCAAGCTTCGATCAATATAAGAACTTTGAAATCAGAGGTGATTCGTTCGTCGCGCAGGTTGCGGCGCTCGATGGCATGACGATGCTCGTTCACTCTGGAAAAGGGGGCTGATGCCATGGTAAGCCGAGTTGATCGCGGTCCGGTCGCGGAATGGTTCTGGACCATCGACCGTTTCTTTCTGGCGGCGTTCATCGCGCTGATGGGCATCGGCCTGATGCTGTCATTTGCGGCATCGCCGGCGGTTGCCGAACGCATCGGTCTCAACAGCTTCTTCTTCGTGGAACGTCAGGCGATGTTCATGGTGCCTTCGCTGGCGATCATGATCGGTCTCTCCTTCCTGTCGCCGCGTCAGGTCCGGCGCGTGGCGGTGATGATGCTGATCGCGTCGCTGCTGATGATGATTTTCGCGCTGTTCTTCGGTATCGAGGTCAAGGGCGCACGACGCTGGATTTCCATCGGCAGCTTCTCGATCCAGCCATCGGAATTCATGAAGCCCGCCTTCGTCATCGTCTGCGCCTGGCTGTTTGCCGAACGTGCGCGCCACCCCGAAATTCCCGGCAACCTCTTTGCCATCATTACCTTCGGTATCGTGGCGGCACTTCTGATCGCCCAGCCCGACTTCGGCCAGACCATCCTGACATCGGTGGTGTGGGGCGGCATGTTCTTCATGGCCGGTGTTCCCTGGTTCTGGATCATCGTGCTCGGCGGCCTCGGCGTTCTCGGCATCGTCTCCGCCTATCTGCTGCTGCCGCACGTCGCCGGCCGTATCGACCGTTTCTGGACCGGTGAGGGTGATACCTTCCAGGTGGATACGGCGCGCGAGGCGATCATTCGTGGCGACTGGTTCGGTCGCGGCCCGGGTGAGGGCATCGTCAAGCGTATCATTCCCGACAGCCATACCGACTTCATCTTTTCGGTGGCGGCGGAAGAATTCGGCATTGTTTTCTGCATGTTCCTTGTGGCGATCTTCGCCTTCATCGTGTTGCGCGGCCTCTCGCATGCCTTCAAGGAAAAAGACGATTTCTGCCGCTTTGCCGTGGCCGGTCTGGTCCTGCAGATCGGCATGCAGTCAATGATCAATATCGGCGTCAATCTGGAGCTGATGCCCGCCAAGGGCATGACGCTGCCGCTGATTTCCTATGGCGGTTCGTCGATGATGGCGATCTGCGTCACGGCAGGCTTCCTTCTGGCGCTGACACGCCACAGGCCGGAAAAGAGGGCGCAGGAGCGCAGCTTCTTCCGCGTCGGTTCCGGCGTTCCTGCGGAGTAAATGATCATGAGCAAGGGTATTGTTCTGCTCGCCGCCGGGGGTACCGGCGGCCATGTCTTTCCAGCCGAGGCCTTGGCGCATACACTGAAAGCGCGCGGTTATCAGGTGCATCTGGTCACCGACAGCCGTGCCGAGCGTTATGCGGGAAAGTTTCCGGCGGAAGAAATTCACGTCGTTCCATCCGCCACCATCGGTTCGAAAAACCCGATTTCCGTGGCGCGTTCGCTGTGGAAGCTGTGGACAGGGCTGCGTTCAGCGCGCCGGCTGATCACGAAGCTGAAGCCGGTTGCGGTCGTCGGCTTTGGCGGTTATCCCACCGTGCCGCCGCTGCTTGCCTCGACCGGGCTTGGCGTGCCATCGATCATTCACGAGCAGAATGCGGTGATGGGTCGTGCCAATAAGGCGCTGGCGGCCCGTGTGAAGGCGATTGCCGGTGGTTTTTTGCCGCCTGCCAACGGCCAATATTCCGACAAGACGGTTGCGACCGGCAATCCCGTGCGCCCGGCGGTGCTGGCGGCGTCAGAGATACCCTATACGCCTTCGCAAACCGGCGAGACGTTCCAGCTTGTGGTTTTCGGCGGCAGCCAGGGCGCGCAGTTCTTTTCCAGCGCGGTTCCGGCGGCGATCTGCCTGTTGAAGGACGAGCAGCGCAAGCGCATCGTCGTGACCCAGCAGGCGCGCCCCGAAGACAAGGACAGCGTGATCGCCTCCTATCAGAAGCTGGGCGTGAAGGCGGATGTCTCGCCTTTCTTCGGCGACATGGCCTCGCGCATCGGTGAGGCCGATCTGGTCATCAGCCGTTCTGGTGCATCGACGGTATCGGAGCTTTCGGTCATCGGCCGACCTTCGATCCTCGTGCCTTATCCGCATGCGCTGGATCACGATCAGGCGGCCAATGCGGCAGCGCTTTCGGCAGCCGGCGGCGCAAGCGTCATCAAGCAGGCGGAACTGTCGCCGCAGAAGCTGTCCGGCCTTCTGTCCTCGGCGCTGTCCGAGCCGGATCGGTTGTCCGCAACGGCGGCGGCGGCCAAGGCGACAGGAAAACCGCATGCGGCGGATGTGCTGGCCGATCTGGTCGAGGCGATTGCGAGCGGAAAGTCCGTACAGGAATTCAAGAAGAACATTGAAGGAGTTGAGGCATGAAGATGCCGAAAGCCATAGGCCTTGTCCATTTCATCGGCATTGGCGGGATCGGCATGAGCGGCATTGCCGAAGTGCTTCACAATCTCGGTCATCGCGTACAGGGCTCCGACCAGGCCGACAGCGCCAATGTGCAGCGCCTGCGCGACAAGGGCATCGAGGTCTTCGTCGGCCACACGGCGGATAATCTCGGTGATGCCGAGGTCGTGGTCGTTTCCACCGCGATCAAGAAGAACAATCCGGAGCTGATCGCCGCGCGGGAAAAACACCTGCCGATCGTTCGCCGTGCCGAAATGCTGGCCGAACTCATGCGTTTCCGCAACGCCATTGCCATCGGTGGCACGCACGGCAAGACCACGACGACCTCGATGGTCGCGACCCTGCTGGAAGCCGGCAATCTCGACCCGACCGTGATCAACGGCGGTATCATCAACGCCTATGGCACCAACGCCCGCATGGGCGAGGGCGAGTGGATGGTGGTGGAGGCCGATGAATCCGATGGCACATTCCTGAAGCTTCCGGCCGATGTGGCCGTGATCACCAATATCGACCCGGAACATCTTGACCACTACGGCAATTTCGACGCCGTGCGCGCTGCTTTCCGGCAATTCGTGGAGAATGTTCCGTTCTACGGCTTTGGCGTCATGTGTCTCGACCATCCCGAGGTGCAGGCTCTGGTGGGGCGTATCGAAGACCGCAAGGTCATCACCTATGGTGAGAACCCACAGGCCGACGTGCGGTTTTCGAATGTGCGCATCGACGGCACGCGGTCTATCTTCGATGTGGAAATTCGCCGTCGCCGCACCGGCAAGATATTCTCCTTCACCGACCTCGTCCTGCCGATGCCAGGTCGCCACAATGTTTCGAACGCAACGGCTGCGATTGCCGTCGCCAATCGTCTCGGTATTTCGGAAGCGGACATCAAGAAGGGCCTTGCCTCCTTCGCCGGCGTCAAGAGGCGCTTCACGCTGACGGGCGAAGCCAATGGCGTGCAGGTCTTCGACGATTACGGTCACCATCCTGTTGAGATCAAGGCTGTGCTGGCAGCCGCGCGCGAAGCCTGCAAGGGTCGCATCATCGCCGTGCACCAGCCGCACCGCTACAGCCGACTTTCGAGCCTGTTTGATGATTTCGCGCATTGTTTTAACGATGCCGATACGATTATTCTTGCTCCGGTCTATGCAGCGGGCGAAGATCCGATCGAGGGCGCAAGCTCGGAAGCGCTGGTCTCCGCGATCAGGGCTGCCGGCCATCGCGATGCCCGTTTTCTCGAAAAACGGGAAGATCTCGCGTCAGTGGTTGCAGGCATTGCAAATCCGGGTGATTTCGTGGTTCTCTTGGGGGCCGGAAATATCACGCAATGGGCGGCAGTGCTGCCTTCGGAATTGAAGAGCATATCAGGAAAGTCTGAATGAGACAGGTCGATGGGGTTAAATTGCTGGGGAGGCTCGGCGACGGGGTAAAGGAATTGCGGGGACGTCTGACACCGGATGCGCCGATGGACCGCGTGACGTGGTTCAGAGCCGGCGGTCTTGCGGAAGTCATGTTCCAGCCGCACGATACCGACGATCTGGTTACATTCCTGAAAATCCTGCCGGAGGACGTGCCGTTGACCGTGGTCGGCGTCGGCTCGAACCTTCTGGTGCGCGATGGCGGCATTCCCGGTGTCGTCGTCCGTCTTTCCGCCAAGGGTTTCGGCTCGGTGGAGCTTTCGGGTGAAAATCGCATCAAGGCAGGCGCGATCTGCCCGGACAAGCATATTGCCGCGATGGCCATGGATAATGGCATTGGCGGTTTCCATTTCTACTACGGTATTCCCGGCTCCATCGGCGGCGCGCTGCGCATGAATGCGGGCGCCAACGGTGGTGAAACGCGTGAGCGTGTCGTGGAAGTTTATGCGGTGGACCGTCAGGGCAACCAGCATGTGCTCTCCAATGCGGATATGGATTACAGCTATCGCCACTCCGGCGCCGATGCCGGTCTGATCTTCACCGGCGCTCTGTTTGAGGGTTATCCGGAAGACCGCGCGAAGATCCGCGCCGATATGGACGCCGTGCGTCACCACCGCGAAACCGTGCAGCCGATCCGTGAACAGACCGGTGGATCGACCTTCAAGAACCCCGAAGGTCATTCCGCCTGGGAGCTGATCGACGAAGCGGGCGGCCGCGGTCTGGTCATCGGCGGTGCGCAGATGTCATCGCTGCATTGCAATTTCATGATCAATACCGGCCATGCGACCGGTTACGATCTGGAATATCTGGGCGAGACCATTCGCAAGCGCGTGTTCGAGAAGTCGGGCATTCGGCTGGAGTGGGAAATCAAACGGCTTGGGCTATTCATGCCGGGTCGTGAAGTGGAACCCTTCCTCGGTGCCTGAAAATTGCGATGCCTCGCGATTGCCATGAGCAACAGCGTTAGCCGTTCTATATCTCTCCTGGCAGCACCAAGCGGCCAGGAGTTTTTGTTTCATATCACCCTTGGCGACGGGTAACGGTCGATCAATAGTTTTCATCTATAAGCAGTATTAGATTACGGGAGAGGCAGCGTTACGCCACTCTACTGCTTGGGTGATATTTATGAGCATTTTCATTGCCGATCGCGTAAGCGGACAGCTGTCACGTTTTTTAAGCGAACTCGTCGCGATAACGACTTTCACCGTGGCGACACCGGATGGATGGCGTCGGCTTGATCCGGTACAGTCATCATTTCGATTGGCTTGCCTGATCGCTTCCATAGCCGCCGTTATCTGTGTCGTTGCGATCCTGACGATGGCGCAGTTGGACTTGGTATCGGACTTGAGCAATGGGCTCACAATCGGCCTGGTCCTTAGTTCGACAATCTCTTTCACCGTCGGCTTTTTAATTTGCTGGCTCAATGCGAGGCAGATGCAGTTACTGATCCAGTCACACGAGCGCTTTGCGCAGCTCAGCCAGACTGATGCTCTGACAGGTCTTCACAACCGGCTAGGTCTTTATTCGAATTGCGTTCACCTGAGCACGCCATATTGCGTCGCATTTATCGACATTGATCATTTTAAGTCCGTGAATGACAGCTACGGACATTTGGCTGGTGACATGGTTATCTCCAGTGTCGCCAAGACAATTCGGGAAGGTTTCGATGAAGCCGCTCATGTGGCGCGGATGGGCGGTGAAGAGTTTGTCGTCGTCCACACCCTTTCCCCGGACCGGTTCCTGGAACAGTGCGAAGGCGTCCGTGAGAAGATCGCGACGACAACGGTTCATTTTCAGGATTTGCAGATCAGTACCACCATCTCGATAGGTGTGGCCTTGCGCGGGAACAGGGAGATTTTCGAGAAGGTCATGCACAGTGCGGATATGGCGCTCTATGAGGCGAAACGTAGTGGGCGTAATCGCATCTGTTCTTCGGGCGCGAAAAGTGGCCGTCAAATTATCGCCTGAGGATCATCACAGACGAAAAAGGCCGCGAAAGGTGATTTCGCGGCCCTGATCTTTTAGTGACCTGTCGCTCAGACTTCATCCTTGCGGGACAGAAGAATGCAGGCGAGCGTGATGAGGGCGGATACGCAGAGGTAATATCCGACATATCCCATGCCGTAATTCACCTGCAGCCATGTGGCGATGTAGGGCGCCAGCGATGCGCCGAAGATGCCGGCCATGTTGAAGGTGATGGACGAGCCGGTGTAGCGCACCCTTGTCGGGAAGGGGGCGGCAAGCGCCGTTCCAATCAGGCCGTAGGTCATGCCCATCAGCGTCATCGCAAGAGCCGCGAAGATGAAGATCGAACCTTCGCCGCCTGTCATCAGGGTAGGCAGCAGGAACGAGAACAGGCCGATCAGCACCGTCGTCAGGATCAGGATTTCGCGACGGCCGAAGCGCTCAGCGAGCTTGCCGGCGATCGGGATGAAGATGCCGAAAACGATGGAGCCCATGATCTGCACTTCGAGTGCGTCGAGGAACGGGATTTTCAGAACCTTGACGTTGTAGGACAGCAGATAGGCGGTACCGATATAGAACAGCACGAAGGTGGCCAGCGCCACGAAAGTGCCGAGCGCGAGGCTGCGCTTGTGGTTGCGGAACAGTTCCACGACCGGCACGGCAACACGTTCTTCCTTTTCGATTGCCTTCTGGAAGGCAGGCGTTTCGGTGATCGACAGACGAACCCACATGCCAACCGCGATCAGGATGATCGAAGCGACGAAGGGAATGCGCCAGCCCCAGCTCAGAAGCGCTTCCTGCGACATGAAGTGCAGCAGGATCCAGAAGACGCCGGAGGAGAGGAACAGACCGACGGGCGCGCCGAGCTGCGGAAACATCCCGTACCAGCTGCGCTTGCCGGGAGGAGCGTTTTCCGTGGCCAGCAGGACCGCGCCGCCCCATTCTCCGCCAAGACCGAAGCCCTGACCGAAGCGGCAAAGCGCCAGCAACAGAGGTGCCAGAACACCGGCTGTCTCATAGGACGGCAGAAGGCCGATCACGACCGTCGATACGCCCATGGTCAGCAGAGCGGCGACAAGCGTAGCTTTACGGCCGACGCGGTCACCATAATGGCCGAAAACGACGGCGCCGAGCGGGCGGGCGAAAAAGGCGATGGAGAAGGTGGCGAAGGATGCCAGAAGTGCCGTCATCGGATCATTGTTCGGGAAGAACAATGTCGGAAACACGAGCACTGCGGCCGTGGCGTAAACGTAAAAATCGAAAAACTCGATGGTCGTGCCGACCAGGCTGGCGGTGAGAACTCGTGCAGGCGAATTTGTCTTTACAACGTTCGGATTGCCAGCTGTCGGCGATACCGGAGATATCGCGTCAGTCATGGTTTTGGTCCCATTTTTGGATGATTGCATGTCATGCCTTGGGGGGCATTGACTGCGTTAACGCAATTTTTGTTCTTTTGGAATGCTAAAAAAGAAATAATGCGGACAATGTGATCGGCTGGTGCGACAGGGACCGCAGCGTGTGCGAGACGCAGTCTCAAGATTGAGAGACTGATTCAGGCGACGGATTTAAAACGCTGAAACGTCAGATAATTTTCGCTGGGGAAAAGCGTCATCCGTTAACGTTTTCGCCTTGTCTTTATCAGGGATAGAAGTGTGCGGCACCCTCGTTCTATTTCCGATCATTGAAAACCTGCATGTTGCAATCCGTGCAACTCTCTGATTCCAAGGAGGTAATTCGGATCGATGCTGATTCTTTAATGGAACTGGCATGTTGGGCGCGGCGGTTAACGAAAGTAAACGATTCATTAACCTTAATGGCGTTTAACTGATCTCAAGGATCATGTGCCAGAATCACCGTTCGTCAAATTCGGTTGGTTCCGGTGCGGATCGTAGCGGAGATTTGGTGTCAGAGGTATCGATGGGCGGCAAGCACGTAGCTGTTCTTTTGGGTGGGTTTTCGTCGGAGCGGCCGGTCAGCCTCTCGTCCGGGAATGCTTGCGCGCTCGCCCTTGAGGGCGAGGGGTACAAGGTCACCCGGGTCGATGTGGGGCGCGATATCGCCGCCGTACTCGGCGAGCTGCGCCCGGATGTCGCCTTCAATGCGCTGCATGGCCCCTTCGGTGAAGACGGCACCATTCAGGGCATTCTCGAATATCTCGCCATTCCCTATACCCATTCCGGCGTGCTCGCTTCTGCACTTGCCATGGACAAGGCGCAGGCCAAGAAAGTGGCTGCGGCTGCCGGCATTCCGGTGGCTGCCGAACGCGTCATGAACCGGTTCGAATTCACCAGCGAACATCCGCTTGCGCCGCCCTACGTCGTGAAGCCGGTGCGCGAAGGCTCGAGCTTCGGTGTGGTGATCGTCAAGGAAGACCAGTCGCATCCGCCGCAAATCCTCACCTCGTCGGAATGGCGTTACGGCGATCAGGTCATGGTCGAGCGTTACATTCATGGTCGTGAACTGACCTGCGGCGTGCTCGACGGCGAGGCGTTAGGTGTCACGGAAGTGGTGCCGCTGGGTCACAATTTCTATGATTATGACGCTAAATACGCAGCCGGTGGCTCAAAGCATGTCATTCCGGCAGAAATTTCACCAAAAATTTACCAAAAAATTCAAACACTGGCGGTTATGGCGCATCGGGCGATCGGGTGCCGTGGCGTAAGCCGTTCAGACTTTCGTTACGACGACCGCTTCTCAGAAGATGGCGAAGTTATCTGGCTTGAAGTGAATACGCAGCCGGGCATGACGCCGACCTCCCTGGTGCCGGAAATGGCGGCCCATGCTGGCCGCTCCTTTGGTAACCTTGTCAGCTGGATGGTGGAGGACGCTTCGTGTTTGCGGTGACCGGCAAAAAGTCGACGGCAAAAAAGCGCGAGCAATTCGTGGCGACGGCAAATGCCGACGATCGCAGGGTGCTGCCGCGTCCGCTGCGTCGTTTCGTGCGTTTCGGTGTCAGCCTTGCAACCGGACGCATCCACATTCCCGCCCATACCGGCACGATTTCGGCTGTTGCCTTTTACGCGGTGATCGGGCTTTACGGCATGTCGCTTGGCGGACATACGAATATCGTCACCCAGACCACGACATCGGCCGCCGGTTTCGCGGTTGAAGACGTCAAGGTATCCGGCAATTTGCAGACATCGGAAATCGAAGTCTTCCAGCTTCTCGGCCTTGACGGCAGCACCTCCCTGATTGCGCTTGATATCGATGCGGCACGCCGCAAGCTCGTCCAGCTTCCCTGGGTCGAAGATGTCGATATCCGCAAGGTCTATCCGAAGACGGTTGAGGTTCGCCTGAAGGAGCGTGAAGCTTTCGGCATCTGGCAGCATGGCACGGAACTTTCGCTGATCGAAAAAAGCGGCAGCGTGATCGCGCCGCTGCGTGACAATAAATTTGCCGCCCTGCCGCTGTTCGTCGGACGTGACGCGGAAACGGGTGCTGCCGGCTTCGTTGCGCAACTGGCCGATTGGCCGGAAATTCGCAACCGCGTTCGCGCCTATGTTCGCATTGCCGGCCGCCGCTGGGATCTGCATCTCGACAACGGCATCGTCGTCAAGCTGCCGGAAGAGAACCTGCCGCAGGCACTGCAATTGCTGGCACGGCTCGATCTCGAGGAAAAGGTTCTGTCGCGTGATGTCGCTGCCGTCGATCTGCGCCTGACGGACCGCACCACGATCCAGTTGACCGAAGGCGCAGCAGAGCGCCGCCAGACGGCGGTAGATGCACGCACGAAGGCACTCAAGAAAGCGGAGAAGAACACGTGAGCTTTTTTGGTTCTTCCCATTTCGGTCTGCCTCGCCTGAAGCCGCTGTCTTCCAAGCGCAGCCACATCGTCTCGGTGCTCGACATCGGCTCGACCAAGGTCGTTTGCATGATCGGACGGCTGACGCCGCGCCAGGAAAGCGAAATTCTGCCGGGTCGCACCCACAAGGTGGAAATCATCGGCATTGGTCACCAGCGCTCGCGGGGTGTGAAGTCCGGCGTGATCGCCGATCTTGACGCGCTCGAAGGCGTGATCCGTCTTTCGGTGGATGCGGCCGAGCGCATGGCTGGCCTGACCGTCGATAGCCTGATCGTCAATGTTTCCGCTGGCAGGCTGGCAAGCGACATCTATACCGCGAGCATCGATCTCGGCGGACAGGAAGTGGAAGCAAGCGACCTGCGCAAGGTTCTGGTGGCGGCGAGCCAGCAGTCCATGCGTCAGGACCGGGCGATCCTGCATTCGCTGCCAACAGGCTATTCGCTGGATGGCGAGCGCGGCATTCGTGATCCGCTGTCGATGTATGGCGATCTTCTCGGTGTCGACATGCATGTGGTGACTGTCGAGCGCACGGCGCTGAAGAACCTCGAGCTTTGCGTCAATCGCGCGCATCTTTCGGTCGAGGGCATGGTGGCGACGCCCTATGCCAGCGGTCTTGCGGCACTGGTCGATGACGAGGTCGAGCTTGGCTGTGCGGCCATCGACATGGGCGGCGGCACCACGACGATCTCGGTTTTCGCCGAAGGCCGTCTCATTCATACCGACGCGATCGGCCTTGGCGGCCATCACGTTACGACAGATCTTGCACGAGGCCTCTCGACACGAATCGAAGATGCGGAGAGACTGAAGGTGGTGCATGGTTCGGCTTTGCTGAATGGCGCGGATGAGCGCGACATGATTTCGATCCCGCCGATTGGCGAAGATGATCGCGATCAACCATCGCAAGTTTCAAGGGCACTTGTTACCCGCATCGTGCGGGCGCGTATCGAAGAGACGCTGGAATTGATCCGTGATCGTATCCAGAAGTCCGGCTTCAGCCCCATCGTCGGCAAACGTGTTGTCCTGACGGGCGGCGCGAGCCAGCTGACGGGGCTGCCGGAAACGGCACGGCGCATTCTTGCCCGCAACGTTCGTATCGGTCGCCCCATGGGGGTTGCGGGTCTTCCGGTTGCGGCAAAGGGACCGGCATTTTCAACCGCATGCGGACTGATGATCTATCCGCAGGTGGCGGACATCGAAATTCATGCGGCGCAAGGCGGAATGTTCTCGCCGTTTGGTACGGGTAGCGGCCGGATAGCCCGGGTAGGGCAATGGCTGAAAGAGAGTTTCTGAGTGGCCTCGTGGCGTGAGCCTGAGGTTTCCAAGTTGAGTTTTCAAGAATCGGCCAGCGGGGCGATGCGGCCAGAGAAAGAAGGAATGGTAAAATGACGATACAGCTGCAAAAGCCTGATATCACCGAGCTGAAGCCACGCATCACTGTTTTCGGTGTGGGCGGCGGTGGCGGTAACGCTGTCAACAACATGATCACGGCTGGCCTCCAGGGTGTCGATTTCGTCGTCGCCAACACGGATGCACAGGCTCTGACCATGACGAAGGCAGACCGGGTCATCCAGCTCGGCGTCAACGTCACCGAGGGTCTCGGTGCCGGTTCCCAGCCGGAAGTCGGACGCGCCGCCGCTGAAGAATGCATCGATGAGATCATCGATCACCTGAACGGCACCCACATGTGCTTCGTCACTGCCGGCATGGGTGGTGGTACCGGCACGGGTGCTGCACCTGTCGTCGCACAGGCTGCCCGCAACAAGGGCATCCTGACGGTCGGCGTCGTTACCAAGCCTTTCCATTTCGAAGGCGGTCGCCGCATGCGTCTTGCCGAACAGGGCATCGAGGAACTGCAGAAGTCCGTCGATACGCTGATCGTCATTCCGAACCAGAACCTCTTCCGCATTGCCAACGACAAGACGACCTTTGCCGATGCCTTCGCCATGGCTGACCAGGTTCTCTATTCCGGCGTTGCCTGCATTACCGATCTGATGGTGAAGGAAGGTCTCATCAACCTCGACTTCGCTGACGTTCGCTCGGTCATGCGTGAAATGGGCCGCGCAATGATGGGTACTGGCGAAGCTTCCGGTCCTGGCCGTGCGATGCAGGCTGCGGAAGCGGCAATCGCCAACCCGCTGCTCGACGAAACCTCGATGAAGGGCGCACAGGGCCTCCTGATCTCCATCACCGGCGGTCGCGATCTTACCCTGTTCGAAGTCGACGAAGCGGCTACCCGTATTCGCGAAGAAGTCGACCCGGATGCCAACATCATCCTCGGCGCAACCTTCGACGAGGCACTTGAAGGTCTCATCCGCGTCTCCGTCGTCGCTACCGGCATCGACCGCGTTGCGGGCGTTGGCGAACAGAACATTGCCGATATGCGCGCCGCAGCCGCCAAGCCGCTTATCCGTCCTTCCGCGGCCGTTGCTCCCGCTCCGGCCGCAGTTCAGCCTGCACAAGCAGTATCGCAGGCACCAAAGACCGTAGACCAGATCGCCCAGACCATCCGTTCGGCGGAAGCCGAAATGGAACGTGAACTTGGTTTCGCAGCACACCAGCAGCCCTCTCAGGACTTCCGTCCGCAGAGCAAGCTGTTTGCATCCGCTCCGGCTGAAGCACCGGCACCTCTCCGTCCGGCCCAGCCGGTTCAGCAGGCTGCTCCGGCACCGGTTGCCCCGGCACCGGTCTATCACGCGCCGGAACAGGTTGCCGCTCCGCGTCTGCAGCAGCCGCAGGCCCCGGTCTATCAGGAGCAGGCTCCTGTTGCCCGCCAGCCCGAGCCTGTCCGCATGCCGAAGGTTGAGGACTTTCCGCCGGTCGTGAAGGCCGAGATGGATCACCGTGCCCACGCAGCTCCTGCAGCCCAGGAAGAGCGTGGCCCGATGGGTCTTCTGAAGCGCATCACCAACTCGCTTGGCCGACGCGAAGAGGAAGAAGTTCCTTCCGAAATGATGGATGCGCCGAGCATGGCGCCGCAGCAGCGCCGCGCACTTTCGCCGGAAGCCAGCCTGTACGCTCCGCGTCGTGGCCAGCTTGACGATCACGGTCGTGCGACGCCTTCTTCGGCAAGCCACCATGACGACGACCAGCTGGAAATTCCGGCCTTCCTGCGTCGCCAGTCCAACTAACAGCGATTCCGTTCGCCTCTCCAAACGCCCGGGTCACACGACCCGGGCGTTTTGTTTTATTGTGCGTTATTAACAGTAAATTAATTCATCTTTTCAATGGCTTGTGCGTGTAACAATCCGAAACGAACAGTGATTTGTCCTGGCACTTTCATGTGCGTATGTATGAGGCTGGGTAAGGGAAAACAT
Source organism: Rhizobium sp. AN6A (assembly GCF_900215635.1). Taxonomy (NCBI): domain Bacteria; kingdom Pseudomonadati; phylum Pseudomonadota; class Alphaproteobacteria; order Hyphomicrobiales; family Rhizobiaceae; genus Rhizobium; species Rhizobium sp. AN6A. Next base: position 189,428 of record NZ_OCNC01000004.1, on the reverse strand, counting down.
TGACCTCGCCGGTTGTTAAAGCCGGCTTGAAAAACTTGAACGGCGCTGAATATACGGCGCGGTTTTCAAAACAAGGCATATAGGCATGACTATCGGACTGCTCGGATTTCAAACGACTATCGCAAATGCTGTTCAGCTCAAGGGCATTGGCGTGCATTCCGGCAATCCGGCTTCGATGACGTTCCAGCCCGCAGAAGCCGGAACGGGCATCGTGTTTCAGCGCCTTCATGAAAATGGCAGCGTAACCGAGTTGAAGGCGGTGTCTTCCAATGTCGGCAATACCGATCTGTGCACCGTGCTCGGCCGCTCGCTATCCCAGTCAGTGGCAACGGTCGAGCACGTCATGGCCGCCATCTACGCCATGGGCCTCGATAACCTCGTCGTTGAGGTCGACGGCCCGGAAGTGCCGATCATGGACGGCAGCTCTGCGCCTTTCATCGATGCGATCGAATCGGCCGGCATCAAGAACCTTGGTGTGAAGCGCCGCTATATCCGCGTCATCAAGCCGGTGCGCATCGATTCGGGTGCGTCCTGGGCGGAGTTCCGCCCTTACGACGGCACACGGTTCGAGGTCGATATCGATTTCGACACGCCGCTGATCGGCAAGCAGTCCTGGAAGGGCGACCTGACGGCGGATACGTTCAAGAACGAGCTTTCGCGCGCGCGCACATTTGGCTTCATGCGTGACGTGGAGCGCCTGTGGGCTGCCGGTTACGCACTCGGCTCTTCGCTTGAAAACTCTGTTGTCATCTCCGACGACAACAGCGTCATCAACATGGAAGGCCTGCGTTATGCCAAGGACGAATTCGTTCGCCACAAGACGCTGGACGCCGTGGGTGACCTGGCGCTTGCCGGTGCGCAGTTCATCGGTTGCTATCGCTCCTATCGAGGCGGCCACAAGGTCAATGCCAACGCGCTGAAGGCTTTGCTGAGCGACCGCTCGGCCTATGAGATCGTGGAGGCTCCGGCCGCTCGCAACCAGGTACGTGCCCGCGAATTCGTTCCGGTCAACATGCCGGAATTTGCACCCTGGTCCGCTTGAGTTTGTTTGCAGGCTATTGATTGACAGGAAAAGCCGCTCCGTTTCGGGGCGGCTTTTTTCACGATGAGGGGCGGGATGTTTCGTCATACCGCCTGATATTCATGCGATTGCATGGGCCGATGCCATAAAAATGCGTTAATGCATCATCATTGCGTTGCCCTGCAGATGCTTTTATGGCTAGAAACGCCAGTGCAAAGCCGATGCTTATGTATTTGCGCGGGAAGTGGGAACTGTCGAATGAAGCATGTAGGGTCTGGTGCAATGAAGGGTACGATGCGGGGGATCGCCGTTTCGTTGATGTTGGTCGGTGCGAGTGTTGCCGTCACGGCCTGCCAGTCCGATCCGGATATCGACATTACCAAGCTCGGCGTCGAGACCGATCCGCCAGACGTTCTGTACAAGCAGGGGCTTGCCAACATGAACGCCGGCAACATGACCGAAGCCTCGCGCAAGTTCGAGGCGATCGACAAGCAATATCCCTTCACCGAATGGGGCCAGAAGGCGCTGGTCATGCAGACCTTCATCGCCACGCGCACCAGCAAGAACGACGTGGCCATCGCGTCGGGCAGCCGCTTCCTGCGGCAATATCCGCGCTCCAAGGATGCCGCCTACGTTCAGTACATGATCGGTCTTGCCTATTCGAAGCAGATTTCCGACGTGACGCAGGACCAGCGCGCCGCGCAGCGCACCATTGAGGCGATGAGCAAGGTGGTCAATGACTACCCTGATTCGGAATATGTCGCTGACGCGCAGGCCAAGATCCGTTTCGCCCGCGACCAGCTCGCCGGCCGCGAAATGCAGGTCGGTCGTTATTACCTAGAGCGCAAGGAATATCTCGCCGCCGTTTCGCGTTTCCGCATCGTCGTCGAGCAATATCAGAATACCAACCAGATCGAGGAAGCACTGGCGCGTCTGGCGGAAGCCTACTATGCGATGGGTCTTTCCGACGAGGCGCAGACTGCGGCCGCCGTTCTCGGCAACAACTATCCCGACAGCCAATGGTATGCGGATTCCTACAAGCTGCTGAAGGGCGGTGGGTTGGAGCCGCGTGAAAACAAGGGGTCCTGGATTTCGCGCGCCGGCAAGAAGCTTATCGGCGCCTGAGACAGGGCATAGGCCATGCTGGTCCAGCTCTCGATTCGTGACATCGTTCTGATTGAAAGGCTCGACCTCGGTTTTGAGGCGGGCCTTTCCGTGTTGACGGGTGAGACTGGCGCCGGCAAATCAATTTTGCTCGACAGCCTGTCGCTTGCGCTCGGCGGACGCGGCGATGGCGGTCTGGTGCGTCACGGGGAAGAGAAGGGGCAGGTCACTGCCACTTTCGAAGTTCCGAACAGCCACCCCACACGGCATCTCCTGCGCGAAAACGGTCTGGATGACGATGGCGACCTGATTTTCCGCCGCGTGCAATCCGCAGACGGACGCACCAAGGCCTATATCAACGATCAGGCCATCAGCGTGCAGATGATGCGTCAGCTGGGGCAGCTACTGGTCGAAATTCACGGCCAGCACGACGACCGCGCCCTTGTCGATACCGATGCCCACCGCACGCTGCTGGATGCTTTTGCCGGGCTGAGCGACGATGCCCGTGCCGTTCAGGGTTTCTACCGCACATGGAAGGACGCCGAGCGGGCGTTGAAAACCCATCGTGCCAAGGTGGAGGCTGCTGCCCGAGAGGCGGACTATCTGCGTTCCTCCGTCGAGGAGCTTGAAGTGCTCTCGCCGCGCGACGGCGAGGAGGAGGAGCTTGCCGAACGTCGGGCGGTGATGCAGAAATCCGAACGTATTGCCGGTGATATCGCCGAAGCGAGCGAGTTCCTGAACGGCAACGCCTCGCCAGTGCCCATGATCGCATCCATGATGCGGCGCCTGGAACGCAAGAGCCACGAGGCGCCGGGATTGCTGGAAGATACCGTGCAATTGCTGGATGCCGCGCTCGACAGCCTTTCCAACGCGCAGATGGAAGTGGAGGCCGCACTTCGTCGCACCGAGTTCGATCCACGCGAGCTGGAGCGGGTGGAGGAACGGCTGTTTGCGCTACGCGCCGCCGGACGCAAATATAATGTCGCGGTGCCTGATCTACCGGCGCTTGCGGAAAAAATGGTCGCAGATCTCGCCGACCTCGATGCGGGTGAGGAAAAGCTCGGCAAACTTGAAGCCAATCTCGGCGTCGTGAAAGCCGATTTCGACCACGCGGCCAAATCGCTTTCCGAAAAACGCCGCAATGCGGCGAGTGCGCTTTCCGAAGCGGTCATGGCCGAGCTTCCGGCGCTCAAGCTGGAGCGGGCACGTTTTACCGTCGAAGCCAGCTCCGACCCGGAGCAGGCGACGGCTGACGGTATCGACATCGTGGAATTCCACGTTCAGACCAATCCTGGAACGCGGCCCGGCCCGATCATGAAAGTCGCTTCTGGTGGCGAATTGTCCCGTTTCCTGCTGGCGCTGAAAGTCGCGCTGGCGGATCGTGGTTCGGCACCGACACTGGTGTTCGACGAAATCGACACGGGCGTTGGCGGCGCTGTGGCAGATGCCATTGGCCAGCGGCTGCGTCGTCTGTCGAAAACCGTGCAGGTTCTCTCCGTCACCCATGCGCCGCAAGTGGCCGCGCGGGCGGCCACACATCTTCTCATTTCCAAAGGCCCCTCCGGCGACGGCACCGAGCGCATCGCCACGCGTGTCGCTACCATGGAGCCGAAACATCGCACCGAAGAAATCGCCCGCATGCTTGCCGGTGCCTCGGTGACCGATGAGGCGAGGGCTGCCGCCGCCCGCCTGCTTGCCGCCAAGGATTAACGGCTGACGGCCACCGCCACGCCGGAGCCGATCATGACGCCGCCCGCCGCCCGGTTCACCCTGCGGACGATTCTTGGCTCACGCAGCAGCTTTCTTGCCCGCACCGCCAGAACCACATGAGCGCCGATCACAACCGCCTCCACCACGACGATGACGGATGCCAGCGCCAGAAGGTGATCGACCGTCAGCGAGGCGCCGACGACGTTCGGCAGCAATGCCACGTAAAAGAGCGGCATTTTCGGATTTCCGAGATTGAGCGCAGTTCCGGTGGCGAATATCGAAAGAATGCTACGGCCGCCATTCATGGGTTGCAGATCGGGAACCACAGGTTCCGCTGTCCAGAGTTTGAAGCCCATCCATATCAGATAAGCCGCGCCGCCATAGCGCAGCACTGCCATCACCGTTCCCATTTCGGCGGCGAGGATCGACAGGCCGAAGGCTGCAAGTGTGAGGAAAATCAATATTCCTGCCACGGTTCCGGCCCCATAGGCAAGGCCGGAGGCGGCACCATGGGTGATGGTGCGGGCGACGATCGTCATATTGTCCGGGCCGGGGCTGGCCGCGAACACGAAGAAGGCTGCTGCAAAGGCAATGAGGGTGGTAAGTTCCATGGGGGGCTCCGGCTTCCGTTTCATCCGGATGCTCAGAATAACGGATTCCCGCCTGTTGAAAAGCGAGGATGGTTTTGCGTTTGCCAATAATTCGCTAAAAGCATTGCAGATTCATCCGTGAGGCTTCTTCCATGTCGAAAGACCAGATTCCCGTCGAAAACCTGACCGAGCTTGAGGCCTCTTCCGAGCTGGCATTTCTGGCAGCCGAGCTTGCCCGCCACGATGCGCTTTATCATGGCAAGGACGCGCCGGAGATTTCGGACGCGGACTACGATGCGCTGAAGCGGCGCAACGATGCCATAGAGGCGGCTTTTCCGGCGCTGGTGCGGGCCGACAGCCCATCGAAGAAAGTCGGCTTCACGCCGCTTCCCACCTTCGCGCCGATCGTGCATGCGCGGCCGATGCTGTCACTCGACAATACGTTTTCTGAAGGTGATCTGCGCGATTTCGTCAGTTCGGTCTACCGCTTCCTCGGGCACCTGCCGGATGATTCGATTGCCTTTACCGCCGAACCGAAGATCGACGGACTTTCCATGTCCATCCGCTACGAGAACGGCAAGCTGAAGACGGCGGCAACACGTGGCGACGGCACGACGGGCGAGAACGTCACCGCCAATATCAAGACCATCAAGGAAATTCCGAACGAGCTGCCTGCCGATGCACCCGATGTGGTGGAGGTGCGCGGCGAGGTCTACATGGCCAAGAGCGACTTCATGGCGCTCAATGCCCAGATGGAGGCCGATGGCAAGCAGACCTATGTGAACCCGCGCAACACCGCCTCCGGTTCGCTGCGCCAGCTTGACGCGAATGTGACGGCGAAACGCAAGCTGCGGTTCTTTGCCTATGCTCTTGGCGAGGTCTCGAATGGCGGCCAGCCGACGCGGATTGCCGACACGCAATATGGTATCGTCGAGAAATTCCGGGAATGGGGTTTCCCGGTCAATCCGCTGATGAAGCGATTCACTTCTGCCGAACAATTGCTTGAGCACTATAATGAAATCGGCGTCGCGCGACCCGATCTCGATTATGATATCGACGGCGTGGTCTACAAGGTCGACCGGCTTGACCTTCAGGAACGGCTGGGTTTCCGTTCGCGCAGCCCGCGCTGGGCCACCGCGCACAAGTTTCCGGCCGAACAGGCCTTCACCACGGTCGAGAACATTGAAATCCAGGTAGGCCGCACCGGCGCGCTGACACCGGTTGCGCGTCTCACCCCGATTACCGTCGGCGGCGTCGTCGTCACCAATGCGACGCTACACAATGCCGATTACATCGAGGGTATCGGCAATAGCGGCGAGCGCATCCGTCCCGAGGATCACGATATCCGCATTGGCGATACTGTCATCGTGCAGCGTGCAGGCGATGTCATTCCGCAGGTGCTGGATGTGCTTCTGGAAAAGCGCCCGGCTGAGGCGGTGAGATATGCGTTTCCGGAGAAATGTCCTGTGTGCGGCAGCCATGCGGTGCGGGAGCGCAATGAAAAGACCGGCAAGCTCGATTCGGTCACGCGCTGCACCGGCGGTTTCGTCTGCCGGGCGCAGGCGGTCGAGCATCTGAAACATTTCGTTTCGCGCAATGCCTTCGATATTGAGGGGTTGGGTACCAAGCAGATCGATTTCTTCTTCGAAAGCGAGGATCCGACCCTCTCCATCAAGACCGCGCCTGATATTTTCACGCTGAAGGCGCGGCAGGAGGCATCGCATCTTACCAAGCTTGAAAACATCGATGGTTTCGGCAAGGTCAGCGTCAAGAAACTGTTCGATGCCATCGATGCCCGCCGCGAGATCGATCTGCATCGGCTGATCTTCGCTCTCGGCATTCGTCATGTTGGTGAAACCACGGCGAAGCTTCTGGCGCGTTCCTATGGCACCTATGAGCATTTCGAGGAAGCCATGAAGGCGGCGGCCGACCCGGCGAGCGATGCCTGGGCCGAACTCAACAGTATCGATGGTATCGGCGAGGTCGTGGCCCGCGCCATCATCGAATTCTACAAGGAACCGCGCAATCTCGACGTCATCGACCGGCTGATACGGGAGCTGCGGCCGAAGGAGGCCGAGAAGCCCTCGACCGAAGGCAGCCCGGTGGCGGGCAAGACGGTGGTCTTTACCGGGTCTCTGGAAAAATTCACGCGCGACGAGGCCAAGGCCCGCGCCGAAAGTCTGGGCGCCAAGGTGGCCGGTTCCGTATCGAAGAAGACGGATATTCTAGTGGCCGGGCCGGGTGCAGGTTCCAAGCTTGCCAAGGCGGCGGAGCTCGGCGTGCAGACCATGGACGAGGACGAGTGGCTGGCGCTGATCGGTGGCTGAGGCACCGTCATCGCCTCGTTGTTTTGCGCCGCTATGGGTCTCATCCTGAAACGGGGAACGGGACATGGGTGATCGCATCGTTATCTCGACGCAGCAGGTGCGGGCGCTGATCGCGAGCCAGTTTCCGCAATGGGCGGGGCTTGATGTCAGGCCGGTGGAACTGAGCGGCTGGGATAATCGCAGCTTCCGCCTTGGGGATGATATGCTCGTTCGCCTGCCGAGCGCTGCGGGTTATGTCGCGCAGGTAGAGAAGGAGCATCGCTGGCTGCCGAAGCTTGCGCCTCTTTTGCCTCTTCCGATCCCGAAGCCATTGGCGATTGGTGAGCCGGGACGAGATTATCCGTTTCCATGGTCCGTTTATGGCTGGCTTGATGGCGAGCCTCTCGCCCTGCATCTTGGGCATATAAATCTCGCAACAATAGCCGTCGACGTAGCAGCGTTTTTGAAAGCCCTGCAGGGCATCAATGCGACGGATGGTCCGCTTGCGGGCGAGCACAATTTCCACCGCGGCGGGTCGCTTGCGGTCTATGACGGCGAGGCGAGAGCGGCGGCGTTGCGCCTTGCCGATGAGGTCGATCAGACGCTGGCCATGGAGATATGGCAGCTTGCTCTTTCGAGCAGTTGGCAGGGCCAAGGCGTTTGGGTGCACGGCGATATTGCCGAGGGCAATCTGCTGGTGAGGGATGGCCGCCTTTCAGCCGTCATAGATTTCGGCAGTTCCGGCGTCGGAGACCCATCTTCCGATCTCATTCTGGCATGGAACGTGCTCGACGCCGAAAGCCGGAACGTCTTTCGCCTGGCGATGGATCTCGACGATGCCACATGGCAGCGCGGGCGCGGCTGGGCGCTGTGGAAGGCGTTGATCACGCTTGAGGCTCAACCTGGACGTGATGAGAAACTGGCCGAATGGTCACGTCGGACCATTCGGGAAGTGATGGCCGATCATTTGTCCGCCTGAAACATCAGCGCAGACGTGCCATGACGTAGGCATCCACATATTTGCCGTCGCGATAGGCATCGTTGCGCAAGGTGCCCTCGCGTTCGAAACCGAGTTTCTCATAGAGCCGGAGGGCGGCAAGATTGTCGGTGAAGACGTTCAGTTCGATGCGGCGGATATCGTGCCAGTTATCGGCCGCGTCGATGAGTGCCGCCAAGAGCCTTGAACCAACGCCCTTTCCGGCGAAATCGTCGTGAACGGACATCGCAAGATCGGCGACATGGTACTGTCTGCCCGCTCTGCGATATAATCCGGCGTTACCAACGAGTTTTCCGTGCCACTCAGCGACGATGACGATGTCGGTAGGGGCTCGGTTTTCTATCGATTTTCTCGTTTTTTCGAGCGTATGGAAAGGCTGCCGAAGGGTACCGTGCCGGACGCCGGGAAGGTTGAGCATTTCGGTCAAGGCTTCGACGTCTTCAAGCCGGGTCGCGCGCAGGACAACGTCCTTCAGATCAAATGGCTTGTTTGTAATATCCGCTGGTTTCATGTTCATGCCTGTCTCCTTGTGGCGCGTTCGGAGCAGGCGTGACACCCCTGCTCTTATCGGCAGGGGTGGATGTTGATCGCTCAGTGCGCGGACATGCCTTTCCCTGCCGGTTGACCGGTCATCGTCATATGGCGGGTGGTTGTCGTCTTGATAGCGATCATGATGGCGAGAATGCTTTTACGAACTGTCACTGTCAAGCGGGTGCCTTGCGCAGGAAATCTCTTAGTTTTGCCGGCAGCCTACCGTCAATCGCGGCAAGGCCGGCGGCAATCATCGCCATGCCAGCGAAGTGCTTGATTTCCAGCTGTTCTCCGAGAATGAGCGAACCGAGAAGGATGGCGCTGACGGGAATGAGGAAGGTGACGAGCGCGAGATTGGTGGCGCCGGCAGTGGCAAGGATGCGGAAGAAGATGAGGTAGGCCAGGGCCGTGGACAAGAGCGCGATACCGATGAGTGCGCCCCAGGTGCCGAGGCTCGGCATGGCAAGCGTCCAAGGCTTGTCAATGAGGAGCGCGGCGGGGATCAGCATCAGTGTCGAGGACGATATCTGGCCGGTGGCGGTCATCAGCGGCGGCACGCCCATGGCCTTGAAGCGGCGGCCGAATATGCCCGCGAAAGAATAGGAGATAGCCGCGCCGAGAATGGCAATCTGGCCCCAGAGGCCGGAGATCGCACCGCCAAAGGCTGCCGGGCCGATCATCGTCGCCACGCCGGCAAAACCTATGAGAACACCCGCCAGCTTGTTGCCGGTCATCTTCTCGTCGGCGGTGAGAAAATGGGCGACGATGACGGTAAAGAGCGGCGTCGTCGCATTGAGGATCGAGGCTAACCCGCTGGCAATATGGGTCTGGCCCCAGACGATCAGGCAGAAGGGAATGATGTTGTTGAGCAGGCCCATGCCGAAAAAGGCGCGCCAAACGGCCCATTGCCGTGGCAGATGAAGGCCCATGATGCGGCAGACGATCAGCAGTGCCGTGGCAGCGAGGCTGACACGCAGCGTGACGATGGTGACCGGCGGCAGTTCCTTAACGGCGATGCCGATGAAAAAGAACGATCCGCCCCACAGCAGCGAGAGCGCAACAAGCATCCCCCATTCGCTGGCATCCATCTGTTTTTGTATTGCCATCTTCGTCTCTCCCACCGCTGGAAAATTGAAATAGTCGCAGAGAACGCCACGCTCAGCCACCCGATATCGGTTGAGTTTATCTCAATCAGTCGTTTGGCAATCCTGGTTCCGTCCGCGCCGTTGCATCTATCTACTCCTCACATTATGCTGTTTTCAAACGATAGTTTCTCGTCGGATAATTGAGCTCAGCTAAACCATGGTTGCAGAACTTCCGTCTTTGAAAGGATTGCAGGCATTTGAGGCTGCGGCGCGCTATCGCAGTGTCACGCTTGCATCCAACGAGTTGAACGTCACCCCCGGCGCGGTCAGCCTGCAAATCCGGGAGCTGGAAGCCCGCCTTGGCGTGCAGCTGTTTCTGCGCAGGCCACGCAGCATCCAGCTGACGCGTGAGGGCGAGCGGTATTACGGTTCCCTTCGCACCGCATTCCGGATGATGCGCGAGGCGACGGCGGAGCTGACGGCGCGATCAGAGATTACGGTCTTAACGCTAAGCTGCACGCCGACTTTCGCGGTGCAATGGCTGATGCCGAGACTGCCCGGCTTTCAGCAACAACATCCGCAAGTGGATGTTCGTATCAGCGTGACGAACCGGCTCGTTGATTTCTCAAGGGACGATGTCGATCTGGCCGTGCGTCACGGTTTTGGTCGCTATGAAGGGCTGGAAAGCATCCGGTTCATAGACGACAGCACCTTGCCGGTCTGCTCGCCACAGCTTTTTGAAAAATATGGCCCGCTTCGGGTGGCCGGTGATCTGAAATGCGTGCCGCTTCTGCACGATGAAAACCGCAACGAGTGGCGGCGCTGGCTGGAAACGGCGGGGGCTACAGAGGTCGATGCTTCCGGGGGCACCGTGTTCATCGACAGCAACGGCGCGCTGGATGCGGCCAAGGCCGGGCATGGTGTTGCGCTAACGCGGCGATCGCTTGTTTCCCGCGAACTTGCCGAGGGAGCGCTAATAGCTCCCTTCGGCACGGACATTGCCAGCACGCTTGCCTATTTCCTGGTTTATCCACGGCGCATGCTTGATAATCCCGATCTTGTGAGGCTGCTTGACTGGATGCTTGCGGAAGCGGGGTCTACCGAAGCCGGTTCTCTTTGACGCCGATCCGGTCTATGCCGGAATGAAACAACGGGAATCACTCTTGAAAACCATCGCCATCGATTTCGAGACCGCCAATGAGGAACGGGGTAGCGCCTGCTCCATCGGGCTTGCGTGGATAGAGGACGGTGAGATCGTTCGCGTCGAGGAGCGGCTCATCCGGCCGAAGGACATGCGGTTTTCGCCCTTCAATATTGCTGTGCACGGGATTCGGCCTGCCGATGTCGAGGACGCGCCGGAATTCCCTGATGTGATGGAAGAATTCATCGACGATTTCCACGGCGCCACGATGATCGCCCACAATGCCGCCTTTGATTTCAGCGTCATGCGGGCTTCCTTCGACAAATACCGGCAGTCCTATCCTGATCTTTCCTATCTGTGCAGCGTCAAGATTGCCCGCCATGTCTGGCCGCAGCTGGAATCGCACAAGCTAAATGTGATTGCCCATCATCTCCAGTTGCGGTTCGTGCACCACAATGCTGCCGAAGATGCTGTCGTCTGCGCGGCAGCGTCGATTGCGGCGGCCAGGGCGTTGCGCGTTGCCCATATCCGTGACCTGCCGGAAAAGATCGGCATGGTCGCCGGCCGTCTCACTTCCACCGGCTATCAGCCCTGCAGCATGAAAAAACGTGCCGTCTCGCGGGTTGCGTAACCGTTCCCCGCACCTATGTTTGAAGCAGCGTAACGGAGAACATGCGATGACGATGAAAACTCTCTCGGGTTTGTTTGCGGGCTTTCTGGTGTTGTTCCCGGTGACAGTTGCGCACTCGCAAGTCGTCGGTAAGGTCGGTGTCGACTGGATAGGCAACGATATCGTCATCGAGGCTATTGCCGATCCCAAGATCAAGGGCGTGACCTGCCATGTCACCTATTTCGAGCGCGGCGTTATCGACCGCCTGAAGAACGGCAACTGGTTTGAAGACCCTTCGAACAATGCCATTTCCTGCAGCCAGACGGGACCGGTCGAAATCGGCGACATCGATCTGTCGAAGGGCGGGGAAGAGGTTTTCCGGCAGGGCATGTCACTGGTCTGGAAAAAACTCGTCGTCAGCCGCGTCTACGACAAGGCCAATGATTCGCTGATCTATCTGGTGCATGCGCGGGAATTGAGCGACGGTTCGGCAAAGATGGCGATTTCCACGGTGCCGCTCTACAACCAGCAGGTGACGTGGGAAAAGGGCAAGCCTTGAGGCTTTGCCCTTGGTACTGCTGACACCATAATTCACCCGCGACGTCATCCTCGGGCCTGTCCCCAGGATCCAATCACGTATCGTAAAATCGATAGGTTGTAGATGCTCGGGACAGGCCCGAGGATGACGGAGGAGAGGTTTCTGACCCTGCCGTGCCCCTCAGGGCAAGCCGTGGAACCTGCGCGTTATATTATCAAAACCTCACCGGCTCTATTAAGCCGCTTCGCGCGCCAGCTCGTCGGCAATCACGGTGTCGAGGTTGAGGAAGCACACCATGCTCTTTTCCAGTGCCACGATGCCGCGGCAGAAGTTGCGCTGTTCTTCGGGAATGATGTCGGGCGCGGGCTGCAGGTCTTCGGAGCGGATGGTCATCATGTCGGAGACCTGTTCTACGAGAAGTCCGACCAGCTTGCCGCCGATATCGGTGACGATGATGGCGGAGCGCTCGGAAGGTTCGGTCATTTTCATGCCGAGGCGGCCGGCCATGTCGATGACGGGGATAACGGCGCCGCGCAGGTTGATGAGGCCGAGAACATAAGGCGGCGTGTGCGGCATCGGTGTAACCGGCGCCCAGCCGCGGATTTCGCGGATCGCCATGATGTCGATGCAGAATTCCTGACCGCCGAGATGGAAGGAAACGATTTCGAGATATGCGCCGGATTGCTTGATGGCGTTGGACATGACGGCAGGTTTCCTCTGGCGGCTCTTAGGCAGGCCCATGCATGATTGAGCTTTATGCGGTGGCCGGAATGGACCGGGAGACATCATGTCGGAAGTTAAAAACCGCTATGGCCATATTGCACAGCAAGATTTTAAACTTTCCCTAACAATTGGAGGTGTCCCGCTCGCAAAACCCAGTATTTTGGCGGTTTTCGTGCCGGTGCAAACAGGTTATAACAGACGCATGAACGCGCTCGTTGCCAATCCGCTGAAGTTTATTCTTGCAAGCCTTGCGGTAGGGGCCTCGCTTGCCGTCGTGCTTCTTGCCTTCGATGGCTGGGTGCGACACGGCACGGATATTTTCCTCTCTGCCGTGCAAAGCGGCATCGCCTGGTGTCTGTAATCTGCCGTCCCGTCCCGGCTTTGTGACAAATCAGCGCGGTTTACCCAAATACGCCCAGTTGATTTGCCGTCGCCACCGCTGTTCGTTATCAGACGATGGAGGCCCACGTCATGCGGCCGGCCTTCGGGGGTAGGATTAGGACAATGAGAAATATTCGCATCGTATTGTGGGCCGTGGTGGTCGTTCTTGTCGGTGTCGTCAGCTGGTTGACGCTCGAAATGACGAAGACCCGTGAGGAAATGGTGGAAACAGCCTATGGCGTGCCGTTCGAACTCACGGCGCAGAACGGTCAGCCGATCACCGAAAAGGCGTTTCAGGGCAAACCCACGGCGCTCTTTTTCGGTTTCACCCATTGCCCGGAAGTCTGCCCAACGACGTTGTTCGAGCTGAACGGCTGGATGGAGAAGGTAGACCCGGCCGGCGACAAGCTGCAGGCCTATTTCCTATCCGTAGACCCCGAGCGCGATACGCCTGAGCTCATGCAGCAATATGTCTCCAACGTCTCGAAGCGGATCACCGGCATCACCGGTCCGGCCGACAAGATTGCCGAAACGCTGAAAGGCTATCGCATCTATGCCAAGAAGGTGCCGGTCGATGACAAGGATCCGGATGGTGACTACACCATGGATCACACGGCTTCCGTCATCCTGCTTGACGCCAATGGTCGTTTTTCCGGCACCATCGCCTATGGCGAGAACCCCGATGTTGCCGAGCAGAAGCTCCAGAATCTGCTGAAGGGCTGAACGAGACGGCATAATTGTGCCTGGCTTATTGGACTGGCGGAGGTTTTGTGGCAAAGGCAAGCCTAAGAACCTTAGCTAGAGAAAGCAGCCTGCCGTGAGCGAAATCCGACTTTACGTCACCACGACCGAAATCAAGGCCGGTGAAATCCTCGATCTCATGTCGGACTATTTCGGCGAGGAGGATGTCGCGATCGCCACCACCGAGGTGGATGAGAAGCGCGACATCTGGGAAGCTTCGGTTTACCTGATGGCCGAGCAGGAAGACGAATTCCGCGAGCGTATCGACACCTTGCTGGCACCGGCCTTTCCCGGCCTCGCCATCGAAAAGGAGATCGTTCCCGACATCGACTGGATCGCCAAGTCGCTCGAGGGGTTGAAACCGGTACGGGCAGGGCGCTTCATCGTTCACGGCGCGCATGATCGCGATAAGGTCAAGCCCAACGATCTGGCGATCGAGATCGAGGCCGGTCAGGCTTTCGGCACCGGCCATCATGGCACGACAGCGGGCTGCCTTGAGATGATCGAGGACGTTCTGCGGGCGCGGACCGTGCGCAATGCGCTCGATCTCGGCACCGGCAGCGGCGTATTGGCAATTGCCGTGCGCAAGATGCGCCATATTCCGGTACTCGCAACGGACATTGATCCCATCGCGGTGCGCGTGGCCAGGGAGAATGTGCGGCTGAACGGCATCGTCTCCGGGCTGGCACTTGAAACCGCTCCGGGTTTCCACTCCGACGCTTTCCGCAAATACGGCCCGTTCGATCTCATCATCGCCAATATTCTGGCGCGGCCGCTCATCAAGATGGCGCCGCAGCTTGTTACGCATCTGGCGCCCGGCGGCACCGTCATCCTGTCGGGAATTCTCGCATCGCAGCGCTGGAAGGTGCTTGCGGCCTATAATGGCGCGCGGCTTTCCCACGTCCGCACCATCTGGCGCAATGGCTGGGTCACGCTGCATCTGCGCAAGGACTGACGCTTTCGCAGCATCCGTTTCGGACAAAGAAAAGGCGGCGCTTTCGCGCCGCCTGAAAACCCGCGAACATATTGGAGGAGAATCGCTCAAGCGGGTCGACGTATTCCTGTTCCTGCGCGGTGGAGGGAGGATCGCCGCGCCCGAAGTTATCAGAATACGTAGCTGGACTTTGCGGTGCGGCGAAGTTCGGCGCGGTTCATGCCGAGCGCTTCGAGCGACTTGTCGTCGAGGTTGAGCAGGGCTGCGTTGACATGACGGCTGACCTGACGCTCGCGTGCTTCAATGACGCGATCGAAAGCGGTGCGGAGGAAAGATTTTGCCATTGCTTCAAATCCTTGTTTGCCAGGAGAGTGTGTCTCTCGCTGTGTTGGCTTGAAGATAAGCGATGTGTTTTTGTTTGGTTAGGGGTCTTGCTTCAAGGTAGATATGCGTTTTTCACATGTCTAACGCTTTTCAATATTACTTATTTAGGAAAAACTGCTTAATTTAGCGGCGTCTTTTCTCAGCCTTTGGGGTAAACGGCAGCGCGCCTGCCTACCTTAATGGGTGATGTCACATATGGCTTGAAACCGGGTTTGCCGGCATGGCATTGTCATTGCGCGCCAATGATTTGACGGCGTTACCGACCAGCTTTCCTCATGACAGTTCCCGAAAGATGCCCATGTTCCAGACCTTCGAAAACAAATCCGCGCCGCAATTCGGCAAGGCCCGCGTCGAGGCGCTGCGTGCCAGTTTCGACGCCCTTGGTATCGATGGTTTCCTGGTGCCGCGTGCCGATGAATATCAGGGCGAATATGTACCTGAATCATCTGAGCGTCTGTCATGGCTGACCGGATTTACCGGCTCTGCCGGCATTGCGCTGGTAACGCGCGCAGAAGCGGTGGTGTTTGTCGATGGTCGGTATACCACGCAGTTGAAGTCGCAGGTCGACCAGACGGTGTTCAGCGGTGGTGATCTGGTCGGTGCCCCGCCTTCCGTCTGGTTGTTGGAGCACGGGGCTGCGGGCTTTCGGCTCGGGATCGATCCATGGCTGCATACCGGCGCTGAATTGAAGCGGCTGGAAAAGGCGCTTGCGGGGAAGGGTGGTTCTGTCGTCCTGCTCGAAAATAACCCGCTCGATGCCCTGTGGCACGACCGCCCGTCCGAACCGCTGGAGCCTGTCGTCATTCAGCCGGAAGCCTTCACCGGCAAGCTGGCGAAGGAAAAGATCGCCTCGCTGGCGGAGACGGTGTCTGCCAAGGGAGCCGATGCCCTGCTGGTGACAGATCCGTCTTCCATTGCCTGGATTTTCAATATTCGCGGCAACGATGTGCCGCACACGCCGCATCCGCTTGCCCGCGCCATCATCTATGCGGATGGCAAGGCCGATATTTTTCTCGACAAACGCAAGACCGGTATAGAGGCCGAGGCCTATCTGGCACAGCTGGCGACGCAATTGTCGCCATCGAATATCGCCGATCGTCTGCACGCCATTGCCAGCGCCAAGGGCCGCGTCATGGTGGACGCCGATTTGACGCCTGTGGCGCTGACAGGGGCGATTACCGCGGCGGGTGGCGCCCTTATCGAGGAGGCCGATCCCGTCCGCTTGCCGCGCGCCTGCAAGAATGAGGCGGAGCTTGCCGGCTCGGCAGTGGCACATGTGCAGGACGGCGCGGCTATGGTTGAATATCTGTGCTGGCTGGATCGTCAGCAACCGGGCAGCGTTACCGAAATCGCGGCCGTGAAGGCGCTGGAGGCTGCGCGCGCCAAGGTGGGGCAGTCTCTCCAGAATCCTCTAAAGGACGTGTCTTTCGATACGATTTCGGGCGCGGGCGAACATGCCGCCATCATCCATTATCGCGTCACCACCGATACCGACCGCACCCTTGGCGATGGTGAGATGTTCCTCGTCGATTCCGGCGCGCAATATGTAAACGGCACCACGGACATCACCCGCACCGTGGCAATCGGCAATGTTCCGGAAGATCAGCGGCGTTTCTTCACGCTGGTGCTGAAGGGCGTGATCGCCATCAGCGACGCACGGTTTCCCAAGGGAACGCGCGGTTGCGATCTCGATCCCCTGGCGCGTATCGCGTTGTGGAAGGCCGGGGCGGATTATGCCCATGGCACTGGCCACGGCGTCGGCTCCTATCTTTCGGTGCATGAGGGGCCGCAGCGTATTTCTCGGCTTTCGACGCAGGAACTTCTGCCGGGAATGATTCTGTCGAATGAGCCCGGTTATTACCGCCCGGGCGCTTTTGGCATCCGCATCGAAAACCTGATCTATGTGCGCGAGGCGGCGGAAGTCGCGGGCGGTGATCAGCCGATGTTGTCCTTCGAGACCCTGACCTGGTGCCCTATCGATCGCAGGCTGGTCGTTACAGCACTTTTGACCGACGATGAGCTGGACTGGCTGAATGCCTATCACGCCGGCGTTCTGGAAAAGCTTTCGCCTTTGATCGCGGATGAAGAGGTGAAGGCGTGGCTTGTTGCGGCCACGCAGCCTCTGGAGCGGAACGCTTAAAGGATAGAAAATTGCCTGATGGCGATGACGATGGCCCAGCCAATGGCCAGCATCGTCAGGCCGGGGAAACGCAGGCAGACCAGAAGAGCGGCCACCATGGCGATCTTCACCTCGTATCCGCCTTCAAAAAAGGCGGGTGCGACAAGGGTCGTCAAAACCGCCACAGGAACGGCGTTCAATCCCGCCTCCATGCGCGGCGGGATGGATTTCATCCGCGTCATCAGAACATAACCGCCGATGCGGGTAAGATAGGTGGCGACGGTGGCGAGCGCGATCAGGATCAGCGTGTCGGCGTGCAGCAGATCGCTCATGGCGTTTCCACCTTGCTTTCAGAATTGGCCTCGCCGGTTGGTTTCGGCGGATAGACGACTGCGACGAGAATGCCGGCAAGCGCGCCGAGGCTGACATGCCAGGGCGAGCCGACGATGTGATAGGCAACGGTTGCGCCAAGCGCACTTGCCAGCATCACCGGGTAAAAATTCTCCCGCTGGCGGAAGCTCAAAACCATGCCCATGAAATAGATCGGCAACAGCACATCAAGGCCGATGGCTTTCGGGTCGCCGACGAGATTGCCGAGTGATGCACCGACAACGGTCATCACCAGCCACAGAATATAGATCGGCGTGGCGAAGCCCATGTACCAGGCGAAACCGACCACGCCGGTGTTTTCGTATTTCCTGACTGACTCGGCGAATTGCGGATCCACCAGCACGAAGAACCCCATGGCCTTTTGCAGGAAAGTCCAGTTGGTGATCATTCTGGCAATGGCGGCCGAATAGAGAATATGGCGAAAATTGACGGCAAACACCGATAGAACGATCAGCCAGGGGGCTACCTTCTGGCCGAATAATTCGATGCCGACCAGCTGGCTGGCACCCGCATAGACGGTGCCGCTCATGATCGTCGCTTCGGCGACGCTCAGCCCGTTATCGACTGCGACCGCGCCGAACAGCGCGCCGAAGGGAGCGGCGGAAAGGGCGATCGGAAAGCCGCTTTTGAGGCCTTCGCGGAAATCTGCATTGGACATTGTTCAGGAACTCCTTGCCCGCCGCTCTATCGCCGTCCCGGCCGGCTGGCAAACAAATTGCATGAATGGATCGATTGATTCCCTTGAAGCTTCCGTTACGGTAACGCCGATACGCGACGTCGGACGGAAGGCCTCACCCGGTTTTTGCTCCCCGCCCAAACGATTGAATAATGGAGGATCAATGCTGGAGAAGCAGGAAAGGGCCGTGCTGGCCGCGCGTGTTCGGGAGTATCTGGCCCGGGAGACCGAAACCGAGATCGGCTTGCTGCAGGCGGAAATCTTCGTCGACTTTCTGGCCGAAGAAGTCGGATATGTCTTTTACAATCAGGGGCTCAAGGATGCGCATGCCGCGATCCTGCGGCGTCTGGAGGATGCGGCAGGCGATATCGACGTGCTGGAGAAGCCAAGGCTGCGCTGACCGGCCCTCAGTCGCGCAAAATGTCGCGGCTTTTGAGGATAGTGGCGCCTTTTTCCCGCATGGCCGCAATCGACGCCTGTATACCTTGGGGATCGATGCCGCGGCTTGCATCCTCGATGAAACGGACCTTGACGCCAGGCAGCATGTCGAGGGCATCGAGCACCGAGAAACTGACGCAATAATCGGTGGCGAGCCCGCATATGTCGAGCTGGGTTACGCCCTGGCGCGTCAGATAGTCGGCAAGACCTGTCGTTGCCCCCTGATCATTGTCGCGAAAGGCGGAATAGCTGTCGACGGCGGGATTTTCTCCTTTCTGCTGGATATAGTCGAAAGCCTCCGTCTTGAGGTCGGGATGGAATTCCGCATCCGGCGTGCCCTGCACGCAATGGTCCGGCCACATCATCTGCGGTCTGCCGGAGAGTTCACCCATATCGAACGGCTTCTTGCCGACATGCTGCGAGGCAAAGCTGCCGTGATTTTCCGGGTGCCAATCCTGCGAGGCGACGATCAGATCGTAACCGCCATTGTCGATCAGGGCATTGGTGATGGGCACGATCCGGTCGCCATCGGCGACAGCCAGATTACCGCCCGGACAAAAGCCGTTCTGGATATCGATGAGCAGCAGCGCCTTCATGATTTGCCTCCCTTATTTCCGGCAGGATGCCAAGCCGGCAGCAACGGATCAAGTACCCTTACCAGCTTTGTATGTGCTTGACGGCTCATGGCATAGATTTGCTCCGTCGCAGTCCTGCCGCATTTACAGCAAATTTCCGGCAAAGTCGGAATTTACCTGACGATGCGGCGACGTAAACTTTAAAGGCCGATGACGCCCTGCGGGGCATTTTCCGGGAAAAGGCGATGCAGATGCATGTCCAGCCCGCGCAAGTCATTTTTTTGCCTTCGCCCGATAATGCGCAGACCTTAACGAATTATTTTTGCAGGGACTCGTAAACACTTTGGTTACCATAATTCGTCATGCTTCGAACCAGTCAGTTCCGAAATCGGCCGGGTGTCCGCCCGCTGTTCGGATGCCCCAAAATCCCTCCGGCTTTGCCCGGGTGTGCGTGAACGGTTCGAGTAACGAGTATCATGGCGTATTCTGCTGCGGCTTATAATGGCGCCGGTCTTGCCGGTTCGTCTTGCCTCAAGAGAGGCAAATCCTTTTCGCTTGGCCGAATGTCCGCTCTGCTTGGCGGTGGTGCCTTTGCCGGCCTGTTCGCCTTCGCTGCCTTCGCCTCGCTTCACTCGATGGCGGCCGCATCGCATGGTGTCGGGCAGTTTGAGAAGACGCTGGTGGCAAGGCTGGAGTCTGGCGAGGCTGCGATTTCCGGCGCAGCCGCACGCGATATCCACGTCCGTAAATTTTCCCGTCTGAGCGACCACAGCCATGGCCCGCAGAAGGCGGTTCGCCTTGCCGGCATCATGCCCGAAATCGGCGAGAAGGAGTTCCGCGAGCGTTTTGGCGCGGCTGCGAACGCGAAGGGGCAGGCGACAGTCAAGGAACTTGCAGCGCTGCGGCCCTCCGCCGTCGTCGATTCGGCGCTTGGACGCACCACAGAGGTCGCCTATCAGAGCGCCGCATCGCAACATCCGGCATTTGAAGTGGCATTAGGGCGCCCGCAGATCGAGGAAGAGGCGAGCAGCCTGCTTCCGGACGACGTCCCTTTGCCAAGCTTCCGGCCCGAGGTGGCGGCTGCCGAAACGGTGGAGCCATCACCCCGCCCCGCCGTTTTAGCGAAGACCGATGAACACCCGGCAGCCGGCGCTTCCGCACCTGCTTTCGATGCGCCGGTGCCTGCGCGTGCACCCCAGCAGCCGCGGCAAGGCACGGCCGGCATGCTCGCCTTTGCAAAACCTGATAATCCGGTGCGCGAGCCGAGCAAGATGGATGCGGTTCCGTGGCCGGATCGCGGCAACGGCACGGCGATCTACGATATTTCCTCCGGCCTGGTTCATATGCCGAACGGCGAGAAGCTCGAGGCACATTCGGGCATCGGCAAGATGCGCGACAACCCCGACTATGTTCATGTGAGAATGCGCGGCTCGACGCCGCCCTCCAGCTATCGTCTGACGATGCGCGAGGCGCGGTTCCATGGCGTCGAAGCGATTCGTCTGACGCCGGAAAATGGCGTCAATCCGCATGGCCGCGACGGTCTTCTCGCCCACACCTACATGCTGGCGAAACGCGGTGAATCGAATGGCTGCGTTGTGTTCCGGGATTATTCCCGGTTCCTTGCGGCCTTCAAACGTGGCGAAGTCAAGCGCATGGTCGTGGTGCCGAAGCTGAACGGTGGTCGCCCGACGCTCGCAAGCAGCGGTGGCAAGAGTGGCGGCAAGACCCTGCTCAGCATGTTCTCACGCGATAGCGATACCTGATTTACGCTTTCCCGGACGTACGGAGAAGTGCCTTAGCGGCCGCGACGCTGGGTCAGCACCATGCCGGCGAGAATCAGCAGAATGCCGAGTGCGCTTGCCCAGAGTTTCGGCGGCTGATCGCTGAAAAAGTCGAGCACGACGCTTGAGACCATCTGGCCGCTGATGACGAGAAGTGCGGTATTGACCGCGCCGATGCGGGGGATGAGCCAGCTTCCCGAAGCGATGAAGACAACACCGATGGGGCCACCGATAAAGGCAAGCCACGGCGCGTCGGCCGCGCCCGGCGGAATGAGGCCGCCGACGATGAGGCCGATGGCGGTCAATACCCCGAAACCGACGATATGGTTCCAGAACGAGGCGATCAGCGGTGAGTTCGACAGGCTGAGGCGGCCGTTGACCTGACGGCTCAGTGCCACGAAGACGCCGCCGGTAAACGCCATGGCTATCCAGACGATCATGCCGTTCTCCCGACAAGGATAATGAGTGCGCTGCCACAGAGAATCAGTGCCACCGCCGCCATGTCACGCAAATCCGGCCGCCGTTTGGGCAGGCCAAACAGGCCGAAGAAATCGGCCAGAAGGCTGAAGATCACCTGTCCACCCAACCCGAGCGCGATGGTGCCGGAGAGGGCAAGCGGCGAATTGACGGCGGTGGAGGTGAGGATGACGATGGCCGCACCAATCACCCCACCGCAATAGGCCCAGAGCGGCGCCTTCGGTTTGGCCAGCGCACCCGCCTCCGTCTTCGGGCGCATGATCGCGAGATAGATCAGCGCCGCCACCGTGCCGGTGCCGTGTGCAGTCCAGGAGGAGAAAAGTGCGTTACCGTAATGCGCAAGCTGGCCGTTGAAATGCACCATCAATGTCAGAAGACAGCCGCTTGCGAAGGCGGCGGCAAGGTGCAACGGGTTCAGGCGGGGATGGGTCGTTTCTGTCATGGCCAGCCGAGATATGATTATTCACCGAAGCGTTACAACATCGGCACCTGAATCGAAATCGATTTGTCAGTTGCTTCCAGAAACATGTGCAACCAACGCACTCCACTCCCTTACTTAGCGCAGTCTGACATAACATCCGCGAAAAATCGGCGATCAGCGTGAATACGCCCATCGGGTTTTCCCAATGCGGATTGTGACCATGCCCATCGAGCGTAACGGTTTGAGCCTCGGGAAAGACGGCGGCCAATCAATCAGGCGGTCAGTCCTCGTGAGCGGCTCGATGCCATTATCGATGGGAATTTCGACGAAAGCTTCTTTCAGCCGTCGATCTGCCATGCCTGGCTGTCGCTTTGCGCGGAGGTTCCGCGAGAGCCGCAGCTCGCCCGGATCCAGAAGGTGATCCATGCACGGATGCGCTCCAATCTTCTCTCAGCTTTGGTGCACCTCCTGCCGAAGGAAGACTGCGAACCCGTAGCGCTTGGGATCACCTCGCTTATCGACGGCCTCTAGTTGCGCTCAGGATTGCAGTCCGGTGGTTTGACGCGCGAGGAGGCAATGGAGCAGATGCGGGATTACCTGTCTCACAGGTTACCGCACGCAAAAGCTGACAACCTGTAGGGAACCACTACGCGCGCTTCGCATTATTCCACCATGAAGAAAACGACGCGCAAACCATTGAACCGGATGACGATTTTCGTCATTTCGATTTTCACTCTCGCAGCTGTGATCGCTGCGGTCTATCTGGTTGGGTTCACGCCCGGCGAAGTGTAGGCCAGCGCAGTCAATTGCCGGTGGGAACGGTCTTGCCCTTGCCGCGCTCCAGCGCAACGCTCAGCTTGACAAAGGCAAAGCGGAGGCTGCGCATGAGGAAACGGCTGGTTTCCAGAAAAGTGCGGTAGGGCAGCACGGTGAAGTAGCGCCAGCGGGGCAGACGGTATATCCGCAGATTGTTCTGGATCTGGCTTTCCCCATCCGCATCCTGTGTGGCGCAGAGTGGGTAAATGAAGGCCGCCTTCAGGCCGGCAAGATATTCCAGATCGAAGGCAATATCGTAGGCAAGCCGCATTGGGATGAGCCTCGAGATCCATTTGCCGGCGCGGCGGTTAACGAGATATGCGCCCGAACCCTTTTCCCGCGTCAACGCAATGGCGAGTGAGCGCCCGCCAACGAGCTTGCGGAAGGGAAACTTGCGACCGTTGCTGACCGTGGTCAGCCGAAGCAGATCCCAGTCGCTTCCATTCACTATCGCCTCGTCGATTGCTTCCAGGAAATCCTTCTCGAAGACGACATCGTCTTCAAGAATGAGCGCGATATCGGCATCGCTGCCCATGAACCGGTTGGCACAGGCGACATGGCTGAGATAGCAGCCGATTTCCGGCGGCGAGGTGCGGCGGCCATGCATGAGCATGTAGGAAAGCTCGCTGAATTCCGGGATCGGATAATTCAGCTCGCGGCCATTGACGCCCAGGACCCGCTCTGCCTTCAGCCCGATGGCGTCGAGACGTGCGTTCATGTCCTCGAGGCGCTTGGTGGCGCTGTCCATATTGATCAGGAAAACGGCAAGCTTGCGCCCGCTTTTCGGTAAAATATGCAAAGCAGTCCTCGCCCGGTTTCTGCACCCTGTTGCAACTCCTTTATTGCAACGGCGTGACGGGGGCTATGGAAAAAGCCGCGTTCGTGCACTCATAGTTGCCGAATCAAACCTTTTCCACAAATCCATCCAGCACGCGCTTTTGTCCGGCGCGGTCAAAATCGATGGTCAGTTTATTACCCTCGATGGCGGAGATGTTGCCATTGCCGAATTTGATATGGAAAACGCGGTCTCCGACCACGAATTTCGACGGTGTGTCGGCAACCGACTTGGCCACCAGTTCGCCGTCGATCGTGCGGGCGCGGGGGCCGCTTTCACCATACCCGATCCGCTCCACCGTATGGCCGGAGCGTGTGCCCCAGTTATCGCGGGTCGCGTCGGACTTGTTGGCCTGGGCACGTTTCCAGCCGGGGGTGGAGTAATTGTTGGCGAAGGGTTCTGCCTTGTCGAAACGGGACTGGCCATAACCGCCGCGTCCGCCGTAACCACCGTAATTGCTGTCAGATGCCGCGACATCCACGTGGGCCGGCGGCAGCTCATCGAGAAAACGCGAGGGAAGGGTGGATTGCCACAGACCATGGATACGCCGGTTCGATACGAACCAGATATGGCACAGCTTCTTGGCGCGGGTGATGCCGACATAGGCTAGACGACGTTCTTCCTCCAGACCGGAGCGGCCGCCTTCGTCCAGCGCCCGCTGGTGCGGGAACAGACCTTCTTCCCAGCCGGGAAGGAAGACAGTGTCGAATTCCAGCCCCTTTGCGGAATGCAGCGTCATGATGGAGACGGCATCGAGATTTTCGTTCTGCTCGGCATCCATGACGAGCGCGACATGCTCAAGGAAACCGCGCAGGCTTTCGAAGGCCTCCATCGAGCGGATGAGTTCCTTCAGGTTTTCCAGGCGGCCGGGCGCTTCCGCCGTCTTGTCGGCCTGCCACATGGCGGTATAGCCGCTTTCGTCAAGGATCTGCTCGGCAAGTGTGGTGTGTTCGGTGTTTTCCAGAAGCCCCTGCCAGCGGCGAAAATTCTGCACCACATCGAACAGCGCCTTGCGCGCCTGTGGCTTCAGTTCGTCGGTTTCGACGATGTCAGCTGCTGCCGCCAGCATGGGAATATCGCGAGCGCGGGCATAGGCGTGTAGGGCGCTTTTAGTGGTTTCGCCAATGCTACGCTTGGGCGTGTTGACGATACGCTCGAAAGCAAGGTCATCGGCCGGTTGGCAGACAACGCGAAAGTAGGCCATGGCATCGCGGATTTCGAGACGCTCGTAGAAGCGGGGGCCGCCGATGACGCGGTAATTGAGGCCAAGCGTGACGAAACGGTCTTCGAACTCGCGCATCTGGAAGGAGGCGCGAACGAGAATGGCCATGTCGTTCAGCTTGTGGTTCTTGCGCTGAAGCTGCTCGATTTCTTCACCGACGGCGCGGGCTTCCTCTTCGGAATCCCAGGCCGCATGCACCACGACCTTCTCATCGTCGGGGCTGCTGCGCTCGGTGAACAGGGTCTTGCCGAGACGCCCTTCGTTATGGGCGATCAGATGGCCGGCGGTGCCGAGAATATGCTCGGTGGAGCGATAGTTGCGCTCCAGCTTGATGACCTTGGCACCGGGAAAATCCTTGTCGAAGCGCAGGATGTTGTCCACTTCGGCGCCGCGCCAGCCATAGATCGACTGGTCGTCGTCGCCGACGCAGCAGACGTTTTGCGGCTCGCCTTTGGGGCGCTGGGCGAGAAGCCTGAGCCACATATATTGCGCCGTATTGGTGTCCTGATATTCGTCCACCAGAATGTAGCGGAATTTCTGGTGGTACTCCTTCAGAATATCGGGATTGCGGCGGAAGATGCTGATCGGGTGCAGCAGAAGATCGCCGAAATCGCAGGCGTTCAGCGTTTTCAGCCGGTTCTGATAGGCCGTGTAAAGTTCGCGGCCCTTGCCATTGGCGAACGCGCGGGAATCGCCCTCGGGAATATCCGGCGGCGTCAGTCCCTTGTTCTTCCAGCCGTCAATCATGCCGGCGAATTGTTTGGCCGGCCAGCGCTTGTCATCGAGACCTTCGGCCTGGATGAGCTGCTTGATCAGCCGCACCACATCGTCGGTGTCGAGAATGGTGAAATCAGACTTCAGGCCGATGAGTTCGGCATGGCGACGCAAGAGCTTGACACCGATGGAGTGGAAGGTGCCGAGCCAGGGCATGCCCTCAACCGCGCCGCCGACCAGAACGCCGATACGTTCCTTCATCTCGCGGGCGGCCTTGTTGGTGAAGGTCACGGCCAGGATTTGGCTGGGATAGGCGCGTCCGGTCGCCAGAATATGGGCGATGCGGGTGGTGAGAACGCGGGTCTTGCCGGTGCCGGCGCCCGCAAGCACCAGAACCGCGCCGTCCAGTGTCTCCACGGCCTCGCGCTGTTCCGGGTTGAGGCCGGAAAGATAGTCGGGCGTGGGCCGTGCCTGATCGCGTGCCGCCATGGCGCGCGCGGCAATGCCAAGCCCGCCGTCGTTGCCTGCATCGGCATTGTTCGTCGCCTTGCGCGGCGCCTCAGGTTCTTCGTCGAAGAACGGCATATCGTCAAAACTGTTGCTCATGCGGCCCAATGTAGTGATTCGGGATATAAAGGCTAGAACCGTGTTCTGCTTTTATTCCGGTATCATCAGTCAAAACGCCTATTCCAAGACGTTTTTTCGTCTCAGGCCCGCCTGTCGGCATCAAAAGCCGCGTCCACCGGCAATTGCAGCGCCACGGCCAGCTGGTTGGTCTTGGCGGCAAGGGCGATGACCCGCATAAGATCGGCATGCTGTTCGCCCGTCATGCCCTTGGCTTTTGCAGCCGCGGTATGGGAGTGGGCGCAATATGAGCAGCCATTGGTGACGGAAACGGCGATATAAAGCATTTCCTTCACCAGCGGATCGAGCGCTGAAGGTGTGGCCATCACCGCCTTGACCTCGGCCCAGGTCTTTTCCAGAAGATCGGGGTCGAAGGCGAGGTAGAGCCACATATTGTTGATGAAATCCGATTTCCGCGTTGCGCGGATATCGTCGAACACAGCCTTGACGCGCGGGTTGGCTTCGGGATTTTCGGCTTTCGTTACGGTGCTCATGCATTCCTCCGGTCATGGCTATTTCAGCTGCAGATTACCGGATTGGCGAATGTTTGCGACAGAAATGGCCGTCAGTGCGTTTTCGACGACAATTCATCACAAATTACAATTATGTAAGGAACGGATTTGTGCGTTGCCTTCGTTAAGGCATGGGGGAATACTTGTACTGTTCCGAAAAGCGCTTTTCGGGGCGGGTTTATGCTGTGCGGATAATCGGAGAATTGTATGCGGGTGTGGAAACAGGTGGGTGTCTGTCTTGCTGTGGCGGGAGCAGGGCTCTGTCTTTGGGGGTTTTATTCACCCGAAGCGCGGAATCTGCTCGCGGGTATCGGCATCGGCAAAACACCGGCCGGCGCGGTCGAGGTTGCCGCATCCGGTGCCAGAACACCCGGTTCGTCACCCGGACAAAATGCCGGCGCTGCACGCCGCGATGGCAATGCGACCCTGGTGGCGATGGCTCCAGTCAAGCAAGGCACGGTCAATGACAGGCTGAACGCCATCGGCAGTGGCGAGGCCATCCAGTCGGTCGTCGTCATGCCGCAGACATCAGGCACGCTTTCGGAAATCCGCATTTCATCCGGCGCCCGGGTCGTAAAGGGGCAGGTGCTCGCGCGGCTCGATGACGAGGAGCAGGTGATCGAGCGGGACAAGGCGCAGGTTGCGCTACGCAGCGCCGTCGAAAAATCGAGTTCCTACAGTAACCTGAAATCCGTATCCCGCCTTGATGTGCTGGACGCGCAGATTGCCGAGGAAGCCGCAAAACTCGCGCTGAGCACCGCCGAGCTGAACCTCAGGCGCCGCGACATCGTCGCGCCGATTGAGGGTGTTGTCGGGATCGTGGCCGCCAATATCGGCGACAATGTCACCACGCAATCAACGATCGTCGGCATCGATGACCGTTCTCAAATTCTGGTCAATTTCTGGGCGCCGGAACGGTTCGCAACTGCAATTACCGTCGGAATGCCTGTAGAGGCCACCTCGATTTCACGCCCCGGCGAGACGTTCAAAGGTGAGGTCGAGGCCGTCGACAACCGTGTCGACGCCGCAAGCCGTACCATCCGCATCCGGGCACGGTTTGCCAACGACAAGGATGAGTTACGGGCCGGTATGTCCTTCGGCGTCACCATGCGTTTTGCCGGAGAGACCTATGCTTCCGTCGATCCGCTGGCGGTGCAGTGGGATTCCGAAGGGTCCTATGTCTGGCGCGTGACCGACAATAAATCGGCCAAGGTGCGGGTGCAGATCGTGCAGCGTAACCCCGACGCCGTTCTCGTGAAAGCGGAACTGGCGGAAGGCGATCAGGTCGTGACCGAAGGATTGCAGCGGGTGCGGGAGGGTGGTGCCGTCCGTGTCGCAAGCCAGCCGAAGCCCGAGGAGGTTGCCAGCCAATGACGACTCAGCCGCCTTCGGTTAAGGATTCCAAGCTCGCCTTCACCGCACTGTTCGTTCGCCGGCCCATTCTGGCAGCGGTTCTCAATACGTTGCTTGTGGTTGCCGGCCTTGCCGCGCTGGTTGGCGTCGAGGTGCGCGAGTTGCCGGATGTGGACCGGCCGTCCATCAGCGTCAGGACGACCTATGAAGGTGCGGCGCCCGAAACCATCGATCAGGAAGTGACGCAGACCATCGAGGGGGCCGTTGCGCGCGTCAGCGGCGTCAAAACCATCTCCTCCAATTCGCAATTCGGCACCAGCCGCGTAACGATGGAATTCGGCGACAATGTCGATATGGCCGTTGCCGCAAACGATGTGCGCGATGCCATTGGCCGCGTAACCAACCAGTTGCCTGATGATGCTGACGAGCCGCAGATTATCAAGGCGGATTCCGACAGCCAGCCGATCATGCGTCTTGCCGTCACTTCGTCCACGCTCAGCATGGAAGATCTGACCAAGCTGGTGGATGACGAGGTCATCGACCGCCTGGCCGCCGTCGATGGCGTGGCGGATGTGGAGCTTTACGGCGATCAGGAAAAAGTCTTCCGCGTTGATCTCAATCAGGCCGCACTTGCCAGCCGTGGTCTGACGGTCACGGATATTTCCACCGCGCTGGCCAGTGCCGCGCTGGATGTGCCGGCGGGATCGCTGAAAAGTTCGACGCAGGACATCGTCGTGCGCGCGACCGCGAGCCTCACGAAGCCTGAGGATTTTTCCAACCTTCTGATCAAGGACAATATCCGCCTGCGCGATGTGGCAACCGTGATGCTGGGTGCGGATGACGAATCCACCTCGCTGCGGTCCAACGGTGTGCAAGGCGTGGGTCTCGGCGTTATCCGGCAGGCGCAGTCCAATACGCTCAATATCTCCACCGGCGTGAAGGCTGCCGTCGAGGCCATGTCGGCCAACCTGCCGCAGGGTACGCGCATCGTGGTGACCAGTGACGACGCCGTCTTCATCGAAGGCGCGTTGCACGAGGTGGAACTGGCGCTTGGTCTTTCCGCGCTCATCGTGGTTGTGGTGCTTTACCTTTTCCTGCGTGACTGGCGGGCAACCCTCATTCCGGCGATCACCATGCCGGTGGCTTTGATCGGCACGATCATCGCCATCTACATGGTCGGATTCTCGATCAACATCCTTACGCTGCTCGCCATCGTTCTGGCGACGGGTCTGGTGGTCGATGATGCCATCGTGGTGCTGGAAAATATCGTGCGCCGCCGTGCGGAGGGCATGGGGCCGCGCGCCGCCGCTGTTCTCGGCACCCAGGAAGTGTTCTTCGCGGTGATTGCGACGACGGCGACGCTTGCCGCAGTGTTCATTCCGCTCTCCTTCCTGCCAGGCCAGCTGGGTGGCCTTTTCCGTGAATTCGGCTTCGTTCTCGCCTTCGCTGTCGGTCTTTCCTCCATCGTGGCTCTGACGCTTTGTCCGATGCTCGCTTCGCGGATGCTGAAAGACGGATTGAAGGAACCCACGGGACCGCTGGCGTGGTTCGGCAATGTCTTTGCCTCCACCTACAAGACGACGCTTTCCGCCTGCCTCAACAACCCGCTCATCGTCATCATCGTTGCGCTCGTCTTTTCGGGCCTGTCTTGGATTGCCTTCGGCATGATCCAGAACGAACTGACGCCGCGCGAGGACCGCGCCTCAGTGATGATGCGTGTGACGGCGCCGCAGGGTGTCAGCCTCGACTATACGCGCGACCAGTTGCAGCGGATCGAGGAAAATCTTCAGCCGCTGCGCGACAGTGGCGAAATCCGCAATATTTACTCCATCACCGGCATGAACGGTTCCTCCAACACCGGTTTTCTGGTGCTGACGCTGGCGCCGTGGGCTGATCGCGATCGCACGCAGAACCAGATTGCCGCCGATGTTACCGCTGCCGCCAATAAGGTGCCCGCGCTGCGCGGTAACGCCATGCAGCCGAACAGCCTGCGCATTCGCGGTGCGGGCAACGGCCTGCAGATGGCAATGGTCGGCAGCAATTATCAGGCACTGACTACCGCGACGCAGAAACTACTGCTTTCCATGGAGGAAAGCGGCCTGTTCGAAACGCCGCGTTTGGACAACGAGCCCAACCAGGCGCAGCTATCCGTCTCCATCGACCGGGAGCGCGCCTCAGATCTCGGTATTGATATCACCGGCCTGTCGCGCGCCATGCAATCGCTGCTGGAAGGACGTTCGATTGTCGACGTCTTCGTGGATGGGGATGCAATCCCGGTCCGGCTGCTGTCCTCCACCCGGCCGATCAACGACCCGACCGATCTCGAAAACGTCTTCCTGAAAACGGGTGACGGCAAGATCGTGCCGATGTCGGTTATCGCCACCCTGAAGGAAAATGCGGTGGCGCCGCAGCTCAACCGCGAGCAGCAGCTTCCCTCCGTCGGCTTTACCGCCAATCTCAAGGACGGCGTTTCGCTCGGTCAGGCTTTGGAAAAGGTGAACGAGCTCTCGCAATCCCTCCTGCCGCCCGGTGCCCGCCTTCTGCCGCTCGGCGAGGCGGCGACGCTTGAGGAAAATTCAAGCGGCATGCTGCTGACCTTCGGTTTTGCCATCGCCATCATCTTCCTCGTACTGGCCGCGCAGTTCGAAAGTGTCCTGAGTTCGATCATCATCATGTCGACGGTGCCGCTCGGTCTTGCCTGCGCCGTCATCGCGTTGCTCGTCACTGGATCGAGCCTCAACGTTTACAGCCAGATCGGCCTTGTGCTTCTGGTGGGCGTGATGGCGAAGAACGGCATTCTCATCGTGGAATTTGCCAACCATCTGCGTGACCAGGGCGCCACCGTGCGCGAAGCCATCGAGAAAGCCACCAGCATCCGCCTGCGCCCGGTGATGATGACAATGATCGCGACCATTTTGGGCGGCGTGCCGCTGGTGCTTGCGCAGGGAGCAGGTGCTGAAGCACGCATCGCGCTGGGCTGGGTCATCGTCGGCGGTCTGGGTTTTGCGACGCTGGTGACGCTTTACATCACCCCGGTCTCCTACCTGCTGATTGCCCGTTTCGCCAAGCCACAGGCGGATGAGGAAATCCGCCTCCACCGCGAACTGGAACTTGCCGCGCGTCGGAAGGCGCTGGAGGAGGACAAGCAGCTGCTTGCGGCGGAATAAAAATTTATGGGTAAGCCGGAGAGTCGGCTTGCCCATTTTAGAAACTAATTAAACCCTGTCTGTCTCAGGCAACAAACAGGAAATCGTTTGCGGAAAGGCTCGAAATGGAAACGCCGGCCAGAGAAAGGCTGTCGGACGGAGTGAAATTGATCACCGTTGATCCGTTTGCTTCGGTGAACAAAGTGGCAAGATCAGAAAATTCATCAATGCTGCTAAATCCTCCGATTTCGATGACATCCCCGTCGGTAACGGAGAAGTCAGCAATCACGTCGTTACCGAAGCCGGTGCGGAAGACGAAGGTATCGCTTCCGTTTCCGCCTTCGAGCCGGTCGCTGCCAAATTCGCCGGAAAGAATGTCGTTGCCGTTTCCGCCTTGCAGGGTGTCATCGCCGTTGCCGCCGAAAAGTTTATCGTTTCCGAATCCGCCAGCAACGGTGTCGTTACCGAAGCCGCTGTAAACAACGTCGTTTCCACTACCCATATCGATCAGGTCATTTGTGCCGTAGACGGTCGTGTCTCCGGAATTTTTCCCGGCCAAATATAATGTATCGGCTTTATCTGAGCCTAGGAATTTGGAGATTCCCGTAATTTTGATTTTGGTAAAATCGAGAGTGCCGCCGAGATCATCGAATTCGATACTGACATTCGTAAGGCCTGCGCCTTTGATCTCTTCGATATCGCGGATTGAGCGAACTCCGATACGGCTTTCGTTGAAGCTCGCCTCGATAATGTCATTTCCGGAGCCACCGTCAAAATCGGTGCCGGTGAGAGACGCGCGGTTCGCATAGAAAATGTCATCACCTGCACCGCCGGAAACAAACATTTCCCAGCCGTAGTTGAGATGGATTTTATCGGCACCGTCACCACCGTCGACTGTGGTGCGTGTAGAAACTGAACCCACTCCAATAATGATCGTGTCGTTACCCAGCCCTCCCTTAAGGATGTCAGCACCGCCGCCACCTTCGATACGATCATTGCCCGAGCCACCATCGATGGTGTCTGATCCCGCGCCGCCAAAGATAGAATCGTCCCCTGCTTCTCCATA
Source organism: Rhizobium sp. AN6A (assembly GCF_900215635.1). Classification (NCBI taxonomy): domain Bacteria; kingdom Pseudomonadati; phylum Pseudomonadota; class Alphaproteobacteria; order Hyphomicrobiales; family Rhizobiaceae; genus Rhizobium; species Rhizobium sp. AN6A. The sequence continues at coordinate 157,467 of NZ_OCNC01000004.1, read as the reverse complement.
GGCGTAATTCGGCAAAGGGTTCTGCTCGAGATAAATGGTGTCGTTGCCTTCACCACCCCACACGCGGTCGTATCCAGGCAACCATCCGCCACCCGCATAGATGACATCGTCGCCGCCGTTGCCGCGGAGTTCATCATATCCCTGTCTGCCGTAGATAACGTCGGCGTAAGGGGTGCCGCTGTAAACGTCGGCTTTATCGCTTCCGGTATATTTGGCCATTTAATATACTCCTGATATATGTTTATCTAAAATGCATTTTATGGTTGCATTTACGGACATTCCGGTCAACGGAGTTCTTATGAATATTGCGCGACGCGCTAAGCAGATCGTGGCAGCTGATTAACTCCTGTTCGGGTGATAAATCTGGACGCCTTTATACGATAGTTCAAATGTTCCGACGCTTACCCTGCCGTTCGCGTCCGTCTCAATCAGGTTTCCTGTTCTGTCATAACTATTGAACAGGCTGGAAATCGTCTGGTCGAGTTGATCTTTGGCGCGCTTTTTCCAGTAATTATTGGTGTCTTCGAACATTTTAAGAACTACCCGCTGTTTCTCCGACAGGGTTTTCGGATCGACTCCTTTGGCTTCGATTTTGTGTGTGCTGTTATAAAAATCGATCGCATTCTGTAAGGACTGTATGCTTCCCGGAATGCCCATGGCGGCATAGCCGGGGCTATCAAAATTAGCCCAGTAGGTATCATAGTCCATACCAGCGAGTGCCCAACTCTCTCTCTGTTCTCGCACGGAAGCATTGTGGTATGCTTTACTTAGCTCAGCCTGATATGCCTCCGGCGTTAGATCGTGTACAGTTTCTTTCGTCATGCCCTCGGGAACGAAATTTCGAACAATGTCTTCAGGCCGCACACCTGGGGTGTGCATGGCGCGGTTGAAGCGTAATTCCTCTCCCCACACATCCCGTTTGCTTGAGGCCGGGGAAAGATTGAGGCTGGTGGTTCGGATAATCTCTTCCATCCAGTCTCTATCCGCCACTGGATCCGCATTGTTCTTTGCTTCTTCAGCATCGGTATTATCTTTCTCCGGCATCCCTTCGATCCTGCCTCTCATGTCGTAGGTAAGGTCACCCTTTTCGTCGTCCGCGCTGGAGGCAAGCAGGGCGGTCAGAGGATCAACACCATTCGTGGCGCCGGAGGGGCTACGTGCCTGGTTTTCTTCGGGAATGTTTTCGGTCAGCGGTCGAAAATAATTCGATCCTGCAAAGGGCTGACTTATAATTGTAGTCATGTTGAAACCCTGATGTTTGAATACGGACCCGTTTCTAGCCGGCTCCGCATTCCGGTTGTAATTTATATGCATTTATGAGCATCAATGAAGAAATTCACGTATAAGATGTATACGAGCCGGAGCTTGCTCAGGGCTGGCAGTATGTGCATGCGGAACACCACATGAGAGCGGGTTGTTCTTGCCGTTCGGCCTGCTGATCGGCTGGACAAAGCCTTAACCTTATCCCATACCACCCAACAGAATTTCGTAACGGATCGAGTCCGTTACGGCGGTATCTTGCGGTGGAGATGGACGATGGCGCTGAAAGATGTGGTCGCGGGAAAACGCAACGAGGAAGGCATCGCGTCGGTGCTTGCAGCGCTGAAGCAGCAGCTGGGTGACAAGCTCCAGACCGGGCAGGCGTTTCGCGAGCAGCACGGCCATACCACCACCTATCTGACCTTGCAGGCGCCTGATGGTGTCGTCTTTGCCGAAAACGCAGATGATGTGAAAGCTGTGGTGAAGGCTTGTGCGCAGTATAAGGTGCCGGTCATTCCCTTCGGAACTGGCTCTTCGCTGGAAGGACAGGTCAATGCGCCTAATGGCGGAATCTGCATCGATTTCAGCCGGATGAATCGCATCATTGAGGTAAACGCCGAAGATCTTGACGTGACGGTGGAGCCGGGTGTGACGCGCGAGGACCTTAACGTCTATCTGCGTGATACCGGCCTGTTCTTTCCGATCGATCCGGGTGCCAATGCTTCTATCGGCGGCATGGCCTCAACGCGGGCGTCGGGCACCAATGCGGTGCGTTACGGCACGATGAAGGACAATGTTCTGGCCGTTACCGCCGTTGTTGCCAATGGTGAGGAAATCCGCACTGCTCGCCGTGCCCGCAAGTCGTCGGCCGGTTACGATCTGACGCGGCTTTTCGTCGGCGCCGAGGGTACGCTCGGGGTCCTGACATCAGTGACGTTGCGCCTTCAGGGCATCCCGGAAAAGATCGCCGGTGGCGTCTGCACCTTCGACAGTATTCAGGCGGCCTGTGACGCCGTTATCATGACGATCCAGATGGGTGTTCCGGTTGCGCGCATCGAACTGCTTGATGAAGTGCAGGTGCGGGCCTGCAATGCCTATTCCGGCCTGAACTACGCGGAAAAACCGACGCTGTTCGTGGAGTTCCACGGCACCGAAGAGACGGCGGCCCTGCAATCTCAGCAATTTGCAGAGATCGCGGCGGAATGCGGCAGCGTCGATTTCCGCTGGACCAGCGATGCGGCCGAGCGCAACAAGCTGTGGAAGGCCCGGCATGACGCCTATTGGGCTTCGCGGGCGCTCGCGCCGCATCTCGACGGTTTGTCCACCGATGTCTGCGTGCCGATTTCGCGGCTGGCGGACTGCGTGGTGGAAACGCAACGGGATATCGAGGAAAACGGCTTTCTGGCGCCGATCGTCGGCCATGCGGGCGACGGCAATTTCCATGTGCTTATCCTGTTCGACGGCAAGGATGCCGAAAGTGTCGCCAAAACAGAAGCTTTCGTTGCGCGTCTCAATCGCCGGGCCATCGCCATGGACGGTACCTGCACCGGAGAACACGGCATCGGCCAGGGCAAGATGAGTTTTCTGGCCGAAGAGGCGGGAAATGCGCTGGACGTGATGCGCGCCATCAAAACGTCGCTCGACCCCGATAACATCTTCAATCCAGGCAAGCTGTTCCGTCTTGTCTGATCATTCTCACAATTGATTGGTACAAAAGGCTGCTTGCCGTTAAGGCAAATAAGAATAGGTTTGCAGCGTTCGCGAAGGGAGAAGCAGTTCAGTGCTCGGGCGTATTCTGGTTTTTCTGGGCGGACTGCTGGCCGTGGTGCTGTTTTCAGCGCTGCTCATTCCCTATTTCGTCGACTGGACGGATTTCCGCCGCGATTTCGAAGATCAGGCAAGCCGCATTCTGGGCAAGAAGGTGGTGGTGCACGGCCGCGTCGAAGCCCGGCTTCTGCCTTTCCCTTCGGTGACGCTGCATGACGTGCGCGCCGGAACGGATGCGGACGGATCGCCGCTCATTCAGGTGGCGCGTTTTTCCATGGATGCCGAGCTGGCGCCCTTCCTTTCCGGTGAAGCGCGCATCTTCGACATGCGCATCGAGGAACCCAAGGCCAAGATCCGGCTTTTGAAAGACGGCACTCTGGACTGGATGCGCGGCAGCCGGGCGGAAATTCCAGCCCGCACCGTGGTTCTGGAAAGTGTGCAGATCGAAGGCGGGCAGATCGAATTCATCGACGAGCAATCCGGCCGCAACCGTGTTGTGACGGGTCTTAACGCCGATATGTCCGCCAATTCGCTGGCCGGACCATGGAAGGCGGAAGGCCGCGCCGCCGTTGACGGGCATCCAGGCTCGTTCTCGCTATCGAGCAGTGAGCCGGATTATGCCAATGGGCGCATGGGCCTGCGGATTCGCGTGGTACCGGATGAACATCCGGTTGAGGTCGATCTGGATGGTGCGATTGCCGCGACTGCGGGAAAACCCGCCTATAGCGGTTCCTTCGCCTTCAGTTTCCGTGAAGACCAGAAACAGAAGCAGCAGGCCGGGCAATCGCTGTTCTCGTCGCCGCGCACCCGCGGCAGCTTCGAACTGACGAATGAAAGCGTGCGCATACCGAGCTACCGCATGGAGCTCGGTGGCAACGAAAATCCTTACGTCGTGACCGGCGAGGCAACGCTGGATACCGGGGCCAAGCCGGAATTCCTGCTTACGGCGGATGGTCAGCAGATCGACGTCAATCGTTTCGCGCCGCCCGTCGTGCAGACCGGCAAGACCTCGCGCCAGCCCACCGCCTCCGTGCGCCAGCGCATCGAGGCATTTGCCGCCATGGTCGCCCGCATTCCGGTTCCGCCGGTCCCGGGCAAGGCCAGTATCAGCCTACCGGCGCTCGTTTCCGACGACACGACCATTCGTGACATCCGGCTGGACGTGCGCCCTGATGGCAGCGGCTGGCAGGTGGTGAACGCCGTGGCAACGCTGCCCGGCAGGACGCAGCTGGAAGCCAAAGGTTCCCTGACGCTGCTGGATGGCCCCGCCTTCAACGGCAATCTGCTCGTTGCCTCCAACCAGCCATCCGGGCTGGCAAACTGGCTTTCAGGTTCTGTCGATCCGGCGATTCGCCAGCTCAATGCCGCCGGTTTCGCTGCCGACGTCTCGCTGACGACGCTGAACCAGCGTTTCGACAATCTCGAGCTTGCGATTGGCGACGCCTCTCTGAAGGGGAAGCTGGAACGGCGCTCTGACGGCAAGGCCTCCAATCTTTCGATCGATCTTGCCGGTAACGAGATCGATCTCGACGCCCTGAAGGCGCTTGGCAGCCTGGCGCTCGGCGATCAGGTCGGAAGTTCTATTCTCGACCATCGCATCGACGCCAAGTTCAAGGCCGACCGGTTCAACATGGCCGGTGTGACCGCAAATCACGTGGAAACCGCCTTCACCATGGCGGGCGGCGTTCTCTCGCTTGAAAAGATGACGGCTGGCGATATCGCCGGTGCCGAAGTCAAGGCGAAAGGGCAGTTGCAGGGGTCGTTGCTGAAATATGCGGGCAAGGGCACGGTGAACCTGCATGCGACGGACATGCAGCCGTTCTTCGCCATGCTGCAGCAGAAATTGCCTGGTCATCCGTTCCTCAGCCGTCTGGCGGCGAGTTCGCCGTGGTACGCCAATTCCGACCTTGCCATGGATGTTTCGGTCAACAGCGAAAATGGCGGCGCCAATGTCGCCGTTTCCGGCACAGTCAACGGCAGCCGTCTGTCGGCCGTGGCCAAGATGCCGGATTTCCTGTCCATCACCGACGATACGGCGATGTCGCTGGAAGGGGTTTTGAAAAACCAGTCGACGGCGATCCTGTTCGGGCAGGCAGGGCTTGATCCCCTGCCGTTCGATGCGGACGGGGAGGGGCTGCTATCCGTCAAGCTCAACGGCACGCTTGGCTCTCCCGTCCAGACCGATATCCGTTTCTCGACGGAGCGCACGCATTTCTCGATGATCGGGTCCTTTGCCGTTGCCGCCGTCAATTTCGGCGAGGGTAGTGCGGATCTGGCGCTCGAAAGCGCTGATATCGAGCCCTATCTCATCATGAACGCCGTTGGCCTGCCGCAGCTTGGTGGTGGCATGGCGCTGAAGGCGAGCGGTAAAATGGCGGTGGATGCGCAGAAGATTGCGTTTTCCGCCCTCGGCGGGCAGGCGGGCGGCAACCCCTTCTCGGGCAGTCTGGCGTTCCAGCGCGCGGCCCCCCATTCCGTCACCGGTGATCTTGCCCTTCGGACCGTCGACCTTGCCTGGCTCGGAGATGCGATCTACGGACCGGTGATCGACCCGGAAACAGGCGCGCTCAACGCCAAGCCGCTGGCCATGCCGGCTTTCCCGCAACTCAAGGCCTCGCTGTCGCTGAAAGCGGAAAGTTTCGAGGCCGGTCCCTTCGGCACGGTCACGGGTCTGTCGACCAAGGTCACGCATGATGATGGCAATCTCGCGCTTGATGATATCGCCGGCACCTTCATGGGCGGCAAGCTGACCGGGCGGCTTGCCATGTCCACAGGCGAGGGAGCGGGCATTTTCCGCACCAAGATTGCGGTGAACGACGCCAATCCCGAGTCGATATTGTGGGCGAATGCCAACGGCCCGGTCGCGACGGGCCGGGTGGCGATCGATCTGACCGCCGAATCGACGGGCAAGAGCGTTGGTGAAATTTTGAAATCGGCAGGTGGCTCCGGGGAAGTGCGCGCCAGCGGGCTTGTGCTCAAAGGGCTTAATCCTGGCGCCTTTCCGCCGATCCTGCAGGCGGCGGAAGGCTTGCAGCAGCCGATCGACGCGCCAAAGGTGCGGCCGCTGGTGGATCAGAGCCTGTGGCAGGGCGAAATACCGCTCGGCAACGTGGCCCTGCCATTCACCCTGAATGGCGGTGCGCTCCACTTCCAGAATTTGCGCGCCGGGATCGATCCGGTGACGCTTACCGGAGATGCGACGGTCGATATTGCAGCATCGACCGTGAATGGCGATCTCGATCTTATCTTCAATCCTGGCACCGAAGTGGTTGCAGGGGCCGAACCGTCGCTGCGTCTCAACTATAACGGTCCGCTTGCCGCACCGGCTTTGACGACCGATGTTTCGGCGCTCGGCAATTATCTGTCGCTCCGGGCTTTCGAAAAGGAGCGCCGTCGCGTCGAGGCCATGCAGGCCAGCGTTCTCGAAAAGCAGCGCCTGCGTCGGGAAACGGCGCTTTATCGCTCTCAGGCGGCTGAACGTCAGGCTGAAAAGGAACGGGTGGAGGCGGAAGCCAAGGCCAAGGCCGAAGAGGAGGCGCGCCTGAAGGCGGCGGCAGAGGAGCGTCTACGGCAGGAAAAGGAACAGCAGGAGCGGTTGCAGCAACAGCAACAGCAACAGCAGCAGCAGCAGCAGCAGCAACCTGTTCCCGAGCGGCAATCAACGCCGGCCCTGACGGTGCCTCCAACGGAAGATGCGATCAGGCAACTGGCGCCAGAAAACGCTCCGGCCAATCCGTAAGTTTGCTGCGACGACGGCGCGTTTCGGAGAGAGGTTAGAGACCGTGTCTCAGGGCGAATTTTGACGCGGTCCGGACAGCTGCCGCTTCGACCACTTTGCCAAAATTATCCGTTAGCCTGTTAAATCCAGGCTTCACGCTCGCCGAAGGGCGTGTCGGCATCAAAATTCTTGGTGCCGATCCTGCTGCTTTCCCCCGACAGGCTGGGCTTATCTGCGCTGTTGCTTGAGGAAGCCGATTTGTCGGCGCTATTTTCGAGTGCTTCGAGCTGCGCTTGCAGCGATGCGATAGTACTCTTCAGTTCTTCCTGTGCTTTCGCTTCGGAGGTCTGGGCGAGTTCTGACTGCTTTTCGGCAATCTGCGATTCCAGTTCGGCAACACTTGAAGACGAGGTGGATGAAGGGGAGAGGACGGAAACAGCGATGCTCGTTCCCGAAACGGCGGAAACCATGGGTCGCCTCGTGGCGTGCGGATGGAAAGGAAAAGCTTGAAATACAAATCTGGAAGCAAGGCTACGCAGTACTGAAGCGCCTTGCAGTACAAATTAGCGCGCTAATGTTTAATGAATGCTTTCACGGCATTATGAGTTTTCGGCAAGAATGTTTGTAGTCGGTGAATGGCTGGATAGGAGCCGGCGAAAATGCGCGCCGCTGCGGTATTATCTTTCGATGCCACCTTGCAGAAAGCTCACCTGCTCTTCAGCCAATTCAGCACATGGACCCGAAGGGATGAGGACAGATTGCTGTCGGCTGGCCGGTTGTCGTCTATTTCCGCAAGCAGGGCGGCGAAACTGATCTTGCGCTTTTCGGCGATGATTTTCAGCTCGTCCCAGAAGGCATCCTCGAGCGAAATGCTGGTGCGGTGGCCGTGCAATGTCGTGGAGTGCTTGCGGATCATCAGATCAATCTCTCCGGCTGGTCCGGTTGGGAATCTGAATCATGTCGCGCCTGCAAGCCTCTGTTTAGCGGTGTTTTTTCCGGTCTTCCGAAAGCCTTCCCGGGCAGGCCGGCTCTTCAATCCCTATCGGTTCTGTCATCGTCCTTTTCAAGCCGCCCCTGATCGAGCGCCTTTTCGGCTTTTTCGTTAAGGGCCGATGTGAGGTTTTTTTCCGCCTTGGTGCGACCGAAGGACAGGCGGTTCTGATCCGCCTGTTTTTCTTTTTCGCTACGGGCTTTCTGCTTCCGGAACTGACGCAGATTGACGATATCGGCGGCCATGCGGATATGTCTCCTTGAGCTTCGCGCGGTCGGGCAAAAAGCCGTTATTGCTTCTTGCGGAAGGCATCCAGAGAAACGACGGAGCCTTCCTTCTTTTCCTCGCCGGACTTGGGCGTCTCGGACGTTGTAGCCGGCTTTGCCTCATGGGAAACGGGATAGGCGGTGATTTCTGCCTCTTCCAGCTCTTCCTCGTCTGCCAGGGGCACATCGAACTCAAGCTCGAAATTGACGGAAGGATCGTAGAAACCTCTGATGGCGTTATAGGGAACAACCAGCTTTTCCGGCGTATCCGAGAAGGACAGACCGATTTCAAAGCCGATCTCCGTCACCTTCAGGTCCCAGAACTGATGCTGGATGACGATGGTCATCTGCTCGGCATATTTGGACTTGAGGTGCTGCGAAATCCGCACACCGGGCGCGCCGGTCAGAAATGTTATGAAGAAATGGTGGTCGCCGGGCAGGCGGCCGGTTGCGGCCACTTCACCCAAAACTTTGCGAATAACGCCGCGAAGGGCATCCTGTGCGAGAATGTCGTAACGGATATGATCCTGCCCCATGCGGTCCTGTCTTTCCCTTATTCGAACGTCTTTTAAAGCGCTGCGCACCAAGTGCGCCAAGGACGCTGTAACACTTTGAATCTTTGCGTAATCCGCAAGCCGGGATCAATTTCGATCCTGGCGGCTACGCATTACCCAAGTATACGCAATGTCCTGAACGGCAGCAACGGAAAAGCCGATGCTGTTTGCAAGTCAGCTATCATATAACCAATTCAGGCAAAATGGAGAAGGTGGAGGTTTCTGTTGCCAGGTACCTCCGAACCCCGCCTCACGGGGCTAACCGTGAGGACTTTAGAGCGGAATTCCCGCACCGCCATTAGGCAGCGAGAGCGTATTCCTTAGCGTTGTTGTCATTTGCAACTACACTTGTGACCCGATAACGGCGGTATCATGCCGAGCAAAAGTTCGATCTTTACGCCCTTGTCGATCCTATTTCGCCCCCATCAAAAGCCGGCCTTCATCTTGAAAAGCCGCCGGTTTTTGGTGGAGGCGCCGGGTACCGCCCCCGGGTCCAATAGGTTTATTACACCGACCGTTTATCGCCATAGCCGGGTTGCCCCGGCAAGGTTTATATAGGCGTTTCCCTTGGCCGAGAAAAGGGGCCGATGACAATTCCATGAAAAGATTTCGTGTTTACCGCCCACAATTTAGACAATTCTTGACGACGAGGGATTGCTGACACATTCTCCCTACAACCGGTCACCACAAGCAACACCGGGCCGGGGACACACGAAGGAGTGGACATGACTGACTATCTCGCAGATGTGAAGAAATACGACGCAGCAGCCGACGAAGCGATTGTCGGCAAGATCGTCAAACATCTCGGCATTGCCTTGCGCAACCGGGATTCATCGCTGGTGTCCGCTTCCGATCCGGAAGAGCTTGCACGTGTGAAGGCGAACTGGTGCGGCAAGAAGCTTGGCGTGACCGATGACAGCGCCGACAAGGCGATCGATGCAACCGCCAAGGCCATGGCCGCAGACCGCTCCAAGTCGCGTGTGACCTTTTATTATCTGGTGGCCAAGGAACTGGGCAAACTCCAGTCGCTCTGATTTTTTTCGCGGGGATAAGCGACCCGCTGGTGATTGGTTCTGTCGCCCTGTGCTATTATATTCCCTTGATATCAGGGAATCGGCGGCAGAACACATGAAACAATATCTCGATCTTCTCCGGCATGTGATGGACACCGGCTCCGACCGCGGAGATCGCACCGGCACGGGTACGCGTTCGGTCTTCGGTTACCAGATGCGTTTCGATCTTGCGGAAGGTTTTCCGGTTCTCACCACCAAGAAGCTGCATCTGCGCTCGATCATCCATGAACTCCTGTGGTTCCTGAAGGGCGACACCAATATCGCCTATCTCAAGGAAAACGGCGTTTCCATATGGGACGAATGGGCCGATGAGAATGGTGATCTGGGTCCCGTCTATGGCGCACAGTGGCGCTCCTGGCCGGCGCCCGACGGCCGCCACATCGACCAGATCGCGCTTTTGATCGAGGCGCTGAAAACCAATCCCAATTCCCGTCGCCACATTGTTTCGGCCTGGAACCCGGCGCTGGTGGACGAGATGGCGCTGCCGCCCTGCCATTGCCTGTTCCAGTTCTATGTTTCGGATGGAAAGCTGTCCTGCCAGCTTTACCAGCGCTCGGCCGATATTTTCCTCGGCGTGCCTTTCAATATTGCTTCCTACGCACTTCTGACGCTGATGGTGGCGCAGGTCACGGGGCTGAAGCCCGGCGATTTCGTCTATACGCTTGGTGACGCGCATATCTACGCCAACCATTTCGAGCAGGCGAAATTGCAGATGACGCGGACCCCCAAGGCCCTGCCGACGATGCGCCTCAACCCGGATGTGCGAGACCTCTTCTCCTTTAAGTTCGAAGACTTTACGCTGGAAAACTACGAGGCGGATTCAACCATCAAGGCACCGATCGCGGTATGAGCGAGCCGCGCATCACCATCATCGTCGCGGTGTCGGAAAACGGCGTTATCGGCCGCGATCTCGATATGCCTTGGAAGCTTTCCACTGACCTCAAGCGCTTCAAGGCGATGACGATGGGCAAACCGCTCATCATGGGCAGGAAGACATTTCTCTCGGTGGGCGAGCGTCCCTTGCCGGGCCGGCCGCACATCATCGTCAGCCGCAATGCCGATTACAGGCCCGATGGCGTGGATGTCGTGTCGTCGCTTGAGGACGCCCTCGCGCTTGGCAAAAGCAAGGCTGCGCAACTGGGTGTGGACGAGGTTTTCGTGGCCGGTGGCGGGGAAATCTACCGTCAGGCCATGCCGTTTGCCGATCAACTTTCCGTCACCCATGTGGCCGTAAAGCTTGATGGCGACACTTTTTTTCCGGAAATCGATCCCGCCGTGTTTGAAAAAATCGAGGAAAATGCCGTTCCCGCCGGGGAAAAGGACAATTATCCGGTTCTGTTCACCACTTATTTGCGCAGAGCCGCGTCAAAGTGAACTATTTACCCTGATTGGGTATTTAGTTACCACCTCTGCGTTGAAACGCACGCTTCTCCTTCTTATAACGGGTCCATATTCCCGCCGCACGCGAGCAATCGCTTTCGAACGGGATCGGGAGAGGCTTTTATAAAGAGGTATTGATGCCCTGGAGCAATCAGAATGGCGGCGGCGGCCCTTGGGGCGGCGGCGGTGGTGGCGGAAACAACCAGGGCGGCGGTGGCGGCCCATGGGGGCAGGGACCTAACCGGCCTCGCGGCGGTGGCGGCGGCAATGGCGGCCCGCCCGATCTGGAAGAGATCATCCGGCGCAGCCAGGACCGCTTCAAGAATGTCCTGCCGGGCGGGTTCAATGGCGGCGCGATTGCGATCGTCGCTCTCGTCGTTCTGGTTTTCCTCGGCATTCAGTCCATCTACACCGTCCAGCCGGACGAGCGCGGCGTGGAGCTGCGTTTCGGGCGTCCGAAGGATGAGATTTCGATGCCTGGCCTGCATTTCCATCTGTGGCCGATCGAGACGGTTGAAATCGTCAAGGTGACCGAACAGCAGCAGAATATCGGTTCGCGCGCTTCGTCTTCCTCGGCGAACGGCGTTATGCTGACCGGCGACCAGAATATCGTCAACGTGCAGTTCTCGGTGCTCTATACGGTTTCGGATCCGAAATCCTACCTCTTCAACGTCGACAGCCCGGCTGAGACCTTGCAGCAGGTTTCCGAAAGCGCGATGCGCGAAATCGTCGGCCGTCGTCCCGCACAGGACATTTTCCGTGATAACCGTCAGGCGATCGCGGCGGATGTGCGCACCATCATCCAGTCCACCATGGACGGATACGGGGCCGGCATCTCCATCAATGCTGTCGCCATCGAAGACGCGGCGCCGCCGCGCGAAGTGGCCGACGCCTTCGACGAAGTGCAGCGTGCCGAACAGGACGAGGACCGCTTCGTGCAGGAAGCCAACCAGTACGCCAACCAGAAGCTGGGTGCCGCACGTGGTCAGGCAGCGCAGATCATCGAAGAGGCGAACGCCTACAAGTCTCGTGTCGTCAACGAGGCAGAGGGTGAGGCACAGCGCTTCATCTCCATCTACGATCAATATCGCACGGCACCTGACGTGACCCGCCAGCGCATGTTCCTGGAAACGATGGAACAGGTCCTCAAGGGTTCTAACAAGGTCATCATCGACGAAAAACAGGGTGTGGTGCCTTATCTGCCTCTGAACGAGATCATGCGCGGTAATCCGGGCGCGGCACAGCAGGGAGGCAACTGATATGAGCAACCGTCTTACGGCCGTTCTCGTCGGTCTCGCCGCCGTGCTTTTCCTGGCCTATTCGTCAATCTTCGTCGTCACCGAGCGCCAGCAGGCCATCGTTGTGCGCTTCGGTCAGATCCAGGACGTGAAAACGGCGCCGGGCCTCTATTTCAAGCTGCCCTTCGCCTTCATGGATGCCGATCGGGTGCAATATATCGAGAACCGGGCGCTGCGCTTCGATCACGACAACATCCGTGTTCAGGTTTCCGGCGGCAAGTTCTACGAGGTTGATGCCTTTGTGGTCTATCGCATCACGGATGCCCGCCGCTTCCGGCAGACGGTCTCCGGTGACCAGATGTCGGCGGAATCGCGTCTTCGCACCCGTCTCGACGCATCGTTGCGCCGGGTCTACGGTCTTCGCGGCTTCGAATCCGCGCTTTCGGATGCGCGTGCATCGATGATGCAGGAAGTACGTGACGATCTGCGTCCCGATGCGGAATCGCTTGGCGTCAGCATCGTGGATGTCCGCATCCGCCGCACCGATCTCACGCAGGAAGTCTCGCAGCAGACCTTCGAGCGTATGAAGTCGGAACGTCTGGCCGAAGCCGAGCTGATCCGTGCCCGCGGTAACGAGGCGGCACAGCGTCGTCGCGCTATAGCCGACCGTCAGGTCGTGGAATTCGAATCCGATGCCCAGCGTCAGTCCGAAGTCCTGCGCGGTGAAGGCGATGCGGAGCGTAACCGGGTCTTCGGCGAAGCTTTCCAGCGCGACCCGAGCTTCTTCGAGTTCTATCGTTCCATGGCGGCCTATTCCAGCGCGCTGTCTGGAACCGGCACTACGCTGGTCCTGTCTCCGGACTCGACCTTCTTCCGTTATTTCAACGACATCAACGGTGCTCCATCCACGGCTCCGGCCGCACCTGCCGCACCGCCGGCAAATTGATAACGGATCGAATGATTTTGGAGGGGCCGGTTTTAACCGGCCCTTTCTTTTTGAGTGAATGGCTGGGTGGCAGCAAAGCGGAAAGGGGCAAAATCCTGCTGTCTCGCGCCCGGAAAGGGATATCCGTTTTCGCGCCGATGCTGTAGGCAGTGAGCAAGGCAGCCGGTGCTGTTCACGAAAAGGTATTTTTACACTTCATCATTCCGCCTTATGCTTTGACGATATATGCAGGGCATGACGATTTGAAACGCGAGGACGCTTATGGCCGTGACCCTTCTTTCGCCTTTTCGCAGCAGCATTGCCGCAGTCGCGGGCTTCGCACTTGTGGCGGGTAGCCTTTCGGCACCGGTTGCGGCATGGGCGCAGAGCCATGGGCCGGCATCGGTCGCCGATCTTGCCGCACCGCTTCTTGATGCGGTGGTGAATATTTCGACGTCGCAGAACGTCAAGACCGAGGGCAAAGGGCCTGTGCCGCCGAAACTGCCGGAAGGTTCGCCTTTCCAGGAGTTCTTCAAGGATTATTTCGACAACCAGAAACCGGAAGGCGGCGACAAGGTCAGTTCGCTGGGATCCGGCTTCGTTATCGATCCGGCTGGCTACATCGTCACCAACAATCACGTCATCGAGGGCGCAGACGCCATCGAGGTGATTTTCCCGAATGGTTCGAAGCTGAAGGCAACGCTGGTCGGTACTGATACCAAGACCGATCTTTCCGTTTTGAAGGTTGAGCCGAAGGCTCCGCTGAAGGCCGTCAAGTTCGGCGATTCGCGCAGCATGCGCATCGGTGACTGGGTCATGGCCGTTGGCAATCCCTTCGGCCTCGGTGGATCGCTGACCGTCGGCGTCGTTTCCGCGCGCGGGCGCAATATCAATGCCGGTCCCTATGACAACTTCATCCAGACGGATGCGGCAATCAACAAGGGCAATTCCGGCGGTCCTCTCTTCAACATGAAGGGTGAGGTGATCGGTATCAATACGGCGATCATTTCGCCGAGCGGCGGTTCGATCGGCATCGGTTTCGCGGTTCCGACGGAACTCGCCCAGAATATCGTCGAGCAACTCATCCAGTTCGGCGAAACCCGCCGTGGCTGGCTCGGCGTTCGCGTCCAGCCGGTTACCGACGACGTGGCCGCAAGCCTTGGCATGGAAGCGGCAAAGGGAGCCTTGATTTCCGGCGTGGCCAAGGGTGGCCCGGTGGAAAACGGCCCGATCCAGGCCGGCGACATCGTACTGAAATTCGACGGCAAGGATATTCACGAGATGCGTGACCTCTTGAGGATCGTGGCGGAAAGCCCGGTCGGCAAGGAAGTCGATGTCGTGGTCTTCCGTGACGGCAAGGAAGAGACCGTCAAGGTAAAGCTTGGCCAGTTGCAGGATGCGCCCGATGAAAAGGCCGCAACCGACGATCCGCAGGCCGAGGACGGTGACGGTGGCATGGTCGTGCCTGATGACAAGGGCGGTTCCGACGATCAGGCGCAGGACCAGACGCCGGAGGTGCGCGAAGCGCCGCAGCGCGTGCTCGGCATGAACCTCGTAGTGCTGAGCAACGAGTTGCGGACGGAGAAGGGCATTGCCGAAAGCGTCGAAGGCGTGCTTGTCGCCAGCGTCGATCAGGGTTCGCCGGCCGAACAGAAGGGCATGAAGGCGGGTGATGTCATCGTCGAGGTCGGACAGGACTTCATGGAGGTTCCGGGCGACGTGCTTGTGCGTGTCAACGGCCTGAAATCCGAGGGTCGCAAGAATGCGCATATGATGGTTGCCGATGCACAGGGCAATCTGCGCGTCGTGGCGCTGCCGCTGGAGTAAGGCTTCTTTCGCCCGGATCCTCAGGAATCGGGTGGTTGTGGTTCGGCTTGCTCTCTATTCCTCGGTCTCCGCCAAAGGAGGCCAAGGATATGAAATTATTAGAAAACAAGGTTGCGATCATCACTGGCGCGTCATCCGGCATCGGCCGGGCGACGGCAAAGCTGTTTGCCGAACAGGGCGCGGCCGTCATTATCAACGCGCGTGGCGCAGCGGCACTGGAGGACGTGGCTTCCGCCATTCGCCAGGCCGGCGGTCGCGTTCACCCCGTCGTGGGTGACGTCACAGTTGCGGAAACCCATGCCCGTCTGACGGATGCGGCCATGACCGTCTTTGGCGGTCTCGATATCGCCGTTAACAATGCCGGTGCCGTTGGGGCAATAAAACCGCTTGCGGAGATTTCGGTCGAGGAATGGGATCATGTGATCACTGCCAACCTCACTTCCGCATTTCTCAGCGTGCGCAGCCAGATCCCTGCGATGTTGAAGCGGGGAGGCGGTTCGGTCGTCTTCATCTCCAGCTTCGTCGGCACCAGCGCCGGCATACCCGGCATGGCAGCCTATGGCACCTCCAAGGCGGCGCTGATGGGGCTGGTGAAGGGCATTACTGCCGACTACGCCTTCAAGGGAATTCGCGCCAATGCGCTGCTTCCCGGCGGAGTCGATACGCCGATGGCGGGAGATGCGGCCCAGAAGGAGTGGGCTGCGGGGCTGCATGCGATGCAGCGCATTGCGGAACCGGAGGAACTGGCGCAGGCCGCCCTTTTCCTCTCCAGCCCGATGTCGAGCTTCGTTGCCGGATCGGCCCTGTTTGCCGATGGCGGAAATGCGGCGGTGAAGTAATTGCCGAACTGGCGGGCGAGGGCGCTACTGCGCCTGTCGTTCCCGCCACTCCGCGAGCGTCAGCGCATAGGTCACATGCGGGCGCAAATGCGGATGGGTATCTTCCGGGACGCGCGGGTGGTCGAAGTCTCGTGACGGGTCACGCTTGAGGCCGATACGTTCCATCACCCGTGTCGAACGCTGGTTGTCATGGACGGCAAAGGAGACGATTTCCGGCGTTTCCTTTTCGTCAAAAGCCATGACGAGCAGCGATTGCGCGGCCTCGGTGACATAGCCGTGACCCCAGAAGCGGGTGGCGAGCCGCCAGCCGATTTCCATGGTTCCGAGCGGGAAAGGCGGATCGAGGTTCATGACCGGCGATATGCCGCAAAATCCCATAACCTCGCCGGTTTCGCGCAGTTCCATGGCGTAGAAGCCGTAACCGCTGCCGCGGATCATGCCATTAATGGTTTCGAGAACCGCATCCGCTTCCGCATGGCTGCGGCGGAAGGGAAAAAATTCCATGACCTTTTCGTCGGCGTTGATTTCGCGGAACAGATTGCGGTCGCTCTCCTTCCACTCGCGCAGAATGAGCCTTGATGTTTCGCGGATGATCATGGAACGACAAAATCCGTCTTGCGGTAACCCTGAATGTAAAGGAGTGCGGTCAGGTCGCCATGGTCGATGCGCATCTGCGCCTCGGCGGCGACGGCGGGCTTGGCGTGCAGGGCAACGCCCGCGCCGGCCAGATGCAGCATGCCGAGATCGTTGGCGCCATCGCCGACCGCCATTGCCTCGTCCGGCGAGATGCCGAGCTTTGCGGCGATATCGTTCAGCGCATCCACCTTGGCCTGTTTGCCGAGGATCGGTTCGGCAACGGTGCCATCCAACTGGCCATCGGCCTCGCCGAGAAGATTGGCGCGGTTCTCATCAAACCCAAGCATGGCCGCCACCCGGCCGGTGAAGACCGTGAAACCGCCGGAAACGAGGGCGGTATAGTAGCCCTTCGCCTTCATGGTGGCGATCAGCTCCTTGCCGCCCGATGTCAGCGTGATGCGCTTTTCGATGACGTCATCGATGACGGAGACTGGCAGGCCCTTCAGCAACGCCACGCGCTCCCGGAGCGCCGGCTCAAAAGCGATTTCGCCATTCATGGCGCGGGCGGTAATCGTGGAAACCTTGTCCTTCAATCCCACTTCGGCGGCCAGCTCGTCGATGCATTCCTGGCCGATCATGGTCGAATCCATATCGGCAATCAGAAGCTTCTTGCGGCGTTTGTCCTGTTCCTGAATGACGATATCGATCGGCTGGCCCGAAAGCACGCCGGCAATCGCGTCACGCGCCTGTTCGGCATCGGTGCCAGAGGGCAGGGCAATATCGCAGGCGATGCCATCGGCCAGCCAGTAGAGACCGGATGCGTTTACGGCATTGGCGGCCGCTTCGCCGAGGGCCGGTGTCAGAACAGGATTTGACGGATTGGCGATAAGCGTGGCAACGAAAGCCATGATGAAAAACCTTGATGAGAATTTTGATGCGATCCTGATAACCGGCCCGACGGCAAGCGGCAAGTCCGCGCTTGCGCTTCGTATGGCGCGGGAGCGGAACGGTGTCGTGATCAATGCCGACAGCATGCAGGTTTATGACACGCTGCGGGTGCTGACCGCCCGGCCATCCGAGGAAGAAATGGCAGGCGTGCCACATCTGCTATACGGCCATGTGCCGGCAAGCAGTTCCTATTCAACGGGTGACTGGCTACGGGACATTTCCGCCCTGCTTGTGGATTTGCGCAGGCAGCAGCATTTTCCCATCATCGTTGGCGGTACGGGGCTTTATTTCAAGGCGCTGACGGGCGGCTTGTCCGATATGCCCGCCATTCCTGACGACATACGCGAGAGGCTGCGCGCCCGGCTGATCGAAGAGGGGTCCACGGTCCTGCACGCGGAACTGTCGCGGTGCGATCCCTTAATGGCGCAGGGGCTTCAGCCGGGGGACGGCCAGCGGATTGTCCGGGCGCTGGAAGTCATGGAGGCGACGGGAAAGTCGATCACGGAGTTTCAAAAAGCCAGTGGTCCGATGATTGTTGATCCGGACCGAGCGCAGAAATTCGTGGTCCTGCCGGAACGGCCCGTGCTGCACGACCGCATCAATCGACGGTTCGAAACCATGATGGAGAGTGGTGCTGTGGAAGAGGTCAAAGCTCTTCTCGCCCTGAACCTTGCGCCTGATGCCACAGCGATGAAGGCGATTGGCGTTTCCCAGATCGCCGATATGCTGGCTGGCGGTATGAGTGAGGCAGAGGTCATCGAAAAATCGGCGGCCGCGACCCGTCAATATGCCAAGCGGCAGATGACCTGGTTCCGCAACCAGATGGGGCCGGACTGGGCACGTATCCAGCCGTAGGGGGCCCGCTCAGTCCTTGCGGTAAAGGCTACCTAGCGGCTTTTTCATCAGGCTCTCCCGCAGCGAAGGACGTGTCTCTGATGGAGGCGGGCCATTCTGTGCCTGCATCTGGAAGCCGACCTTACGCAATTCGTTGACAGCGCTGGTATCCGTTGCCGTTGCGGGCGACTGCGGCGCTAGGGTTGTGCGTCCGGGCAGCATGTCGGGGCGGTAAGGTTCGTATCCCTCTGTCGCCGCCGTCCCCAGTTCACGTTTCCAGCGATCGACGTCGTCCGCCTCTCTGGGAGCGGACATCGGTTCCTGCATATCGGAGAAGGCCGCTTCGACGCTTTGCTGGAAGCCGGTGATGACCGGCTTGGCTGCCGCGCGCATGCGGCTGACGATGCTGTTCAGGTCGACGGTATCGGGCGTTTCGTGAGGCGTATGGCTGACTGCGCCGTTCGCCTTCGGCAGTTTTGCCGTGGAGACGCGGTCGAAGCGCATGCGCATCGGTACGCCCACCGCCTCGCCAAAGGCGATTGCCTCGCCATTGCCGATGGACGAGAGAAAGCTGGTGGTCGAGGTTGAGGCGTTCGGTACGGCGGACAGAATGATCTTCTGGTCGATCTCGTTCGTCAGCCGCATGGCAAAAACAGTCGAGCATTGTGACAGGATGGTCTGGTCCAGCTCACTCGGACGCTGGCTGATGACGCCAAGCGAAATACCGTATTTGCGGCCTTCCTTGGCGATCTGCGCGATCGCCTGCCGGGTCGGGAAAAATCCGCGCTCAGGGTCGGCGGGAACGTAACGGTGCGCTTCTTCGCAGACGACAAGCATATGCAGCGAGCCGCGCGCCAGCACCGCGAGTTCGAAGGACATGCGGCAAAGGACGGAGACGACCGAATTCACCACTTCCGAGGGGATGCCGGACAGCTGGAAAACCGAAATCGGCTTACCTTCTCCTGGAATACGGAAGATATGCGCCACCGTTTCCAGAATGGTGTCGCTGATCGTATTGCTGGAGAACATGAAGTTATAGCGCGTATCGTTAATGGCCGAGAGGATGCGGCCCTTGAGGGAGCGCAGGGTCGGCTTTTCGCCGCGCCCTTCCAGCCGCCCGATGCGCTCGTCGATGAGGGCGAGAATATCGGCCATGCGGTAAGGCACCGGCGTGTCGGGCGTGATCGCGCTCTTGTCGGACGTGCGGCGAACGGCGGAGCCATCTGTGCCGCGAAATGCCTTTTTCGCCTCCGGAATGATGTCGCGAAGGACATCCATCTCTTCCGGTACGGGCTTGCGTCCGCGGAAAATCACTTCCGCGAATTCTTCAAGGCGCATCAGCCAGAAGGGAAGGTCGAGTGTGTCGGTGTCGATGACGACAGAATGATCGGGGAAGGCGGCCGCAAATTCATTGTGCGGATCGAGAATGAGGACACGCAGCTTCGGGTCCGTCTCGATCGCCTTGTTCAGAAGAAGGGAGACGGCAGTGGTTTTGCCCACGCCCGTCGAGCCGACGACGGCGAAATGTTTCGCCAGCATCTGCTGGATGTTAATGGCCGCGCCAATCGTGTCGTCCTGCGTCAGCGTACCAATGACGCATGTGTCTCGTTTGCCGCTGTCATAGATCTTGGAAAGGTCTCCCGTGCGGATGCGATGCGCGACCGCGCCCAGATAGGGGTAACGGGAAATGCCGGTGGAAAAACGTTCGCTGCCATCTTCGGTGCGGTAGACTTCGCCAACGAGTTCCACGTCAATCAGCAGCCTGTTCGGCTTGTCCGACCACCAGTGTTCTTCGCCTGTGCGCATGGCGTATACCAGTGCGGCGACACGGCTCGTTCCCATTTCGATCGAGATCAGGCGTCCGACGGACCAGAGCTGCGCGACATCGGTTGAGCCGATTTCAGTTTCTGCGGCGATTGTCGCATGGGCGCCATCACAGGCGATGACGCGGCCGAGCATGCGGTTAGCCGGCTGCTGGCCGGATCGCCGTTCGTTTTCGTCCATGCGGGACGCTCTATGAAACTCGTCACTATTCACGTCTTATCCCGGTACATGCGGATGATCGCGGTGGTTCGGGCATCATCTGCATCTTTGATTGTAAAAGATTATATTTAACAACCTGTGTATCTATTGCGTTCGAAAATTTCGTCCATGGCGCCTTACGGGTAATAAAAGAAGCCGACGCCGATTTTTTCCGCAATATGCGTTGACGACTGGCGCTTTTCTGGCTAACACTCCGGCCCATGAAAAATCTTAACGTACTTATCGTGGTGGGACGGCGCATGGGCAGGATGGTGTAACCATCCGGCGAAAGCACCCATGCGCTGAACGAGGCTCCTCTAGGGGCCTTTTTTTATGTCTTCAAACAGGCCCTCGGGCTCCTCGATATCCAAAGCCAAAGCGGGATGGAAACAGGCAATGACGGATAAGGATAATACGGAAAACAGCAATAGCATGACAGGTGCGGAGATTGTTCTGAAGGCGCTGAAGGACAACGGCGTCGAGCATATCTTCGGTTATCCTGGTGGTGCCGTGCTTCCGATCTACGACGAGATTTTCCAGCAGGAAGACATTCAGCATATTCTCGTGCGTCACGAGCAGGGTGCCGGCCATGCTGCCGAAGGTTATGCCCGCTCCACCGGCAAGGTCGGTGTCATGCTCGTTACCTCCGGCCCCGGCGCCACCAATGCGGTCACCCCGCTGCAGGATGCGCTGATGGATTCCATTCCGCTCGTCTGCCTTTCCGGCCAGGTTCCGACATCGCTGATCGGCTCCGACGCATTTCAGGAATGCGATACAGTCGGCATTACACGCCCCTGCACCAAGCACAACTGGCTGGTAAAGGACGTCAACGAACTGGCGGGCATCATCCATGAGGCCTTCCGCATCGCACAGACTGGTCGTCCCGGCCCCGTCGTCGTCGATATTCCGAAGGACATCCAGTTCGCCACCGGCACCTATACACCGCCTTCCGCCGCCATTCAGCAGAAGAGCTACAAGCCGAAGGTTCAGGGCGATCTCAACGCCATTCACGCGGCCATCGAATTGATGTCTAAGGCAAAGAAGCCGGTTTTCTACACCGGTGGCGGCGTCATCAACTCCGGCCCGGAAGCGACACGGCTGCTGCGCGAACTGGTAGAGCTGACCGGTTTCCCGATCACCTCGACGCTGATGGGTCTCGGCGCCTATCCGGCTTCCGGCAAGAACTGGCTCGGCATGCTGGGCATGCACGGTTCATACGAAGCCAATATGACGATGCATGATTGCGACGTGCTGGTTTGCATCGGCGCACGTTTCGACGACCGTATTACCGGACGCCTGAATGCGTTTTCGCCGAATTCCAAGAAGATTCACGTCGATATCGATCCGTCCTCGATCAACAAGACCGTGCGCGTCGACGTTCCGATCATTGGCGACGTCAGCCATGTTCTGGAAGATATGGTTCGCCTGTGGCGCGCTTTGCCGAAGAAGCCTGAAAAAGCGCAGACCGCGGACTGGTGGCTGCAGATCGAGCGCTGGCGCGCCCGCAACTCCTTTGCCTACAAGAATTCCAACGATGTCATCATGCCGCAATATGCATTGCAGCGTCTTTACGAGGCATCGAAGGGGCGGGAGACTTTCATCACCACCGAAGTTGGCCAGCACCAGATGTGGGCGGCGCAGTTCTTCGGCT
This sequence comes from Rhizobium sp. AN6A, assembly GCF_900215635.1. Taxonomy (NCBI): domain Bacteria; kingdom Pseudomonadati; phylum Pseudomonadota; class Alphaproteobacteria; order Hyphomicrobiales; family Rhizobiaceae; genus Rhizobium; species Rhizobium sp. AN6A. The sequence goes on along the minus strand of NZ_OCNC01000004.1, from coordinate 135,598 downwards.
TCGAGGAGCCGAACCACTGGATGACCTCGGGCGGTCTCGGTACCATGGGATACGGCCTGCCGGCAGCTATCGGCGTTCAGGTCGCGCATCCGGAAGCGCTGGTTATCGACATTGCCGGTGATGCCTCGATCCAGATGTGCATTCAGGAAATGTCCTGCGCCATCCAGTACGGTCTGCCGGTGAAGATTTTCATCCTCAACAACCAGTATATGGGCATGGTGCGGCAGTGGCAGCAGTTGCTGCACGGCAACCGCCTGTCCAACTCCTATACCGAAGCCATGCCTGACTTCGTCAAACTGGCGGAAGCCTATGGCGCGGTTGGCATGTATTGCGACGATCCGAAGGAACTGGACGACAAGATCGCCGAGATGATTGCGGTCAACAGGCCGGTCATCTTCGATTGCCGCGTCGCCAATCTCGCCAATTGCTTCCCGATGATCCCATCTGGTAAAGCCCATAACGAGATGCTGTTGCCGGATGAGGCGACGGATGAAGCTGTTGCCAACGCCATCGATGCCAAGGGCCGTCAGCTAGTCTGAGCCGGGAGAGGAAAAGGACATGAACGCACACCTACAACCCACCGGCTCCGCCTATTTCATCCAGAAGGAAACGGCTGCCGTCGAAAATCATACGCTGTCGGTTCTCGTCAGCAACGAGCCGGGCGTTCTCGCCCGGGTCATCGGCCTGTTTTCCGGCCGGGGCTACAACATCGAAAGCCTGACGGTTTCGGAAACCGAGCATGAGGCGCATCTGTCGCGCATCACGATCGTGACGCGCGGCACACCGATCGTGCTGGAGCAGATCAAGGCGCAGCTGGAACGCATCGTTCCTGTGCACCGGGTGCTCGATCTCACCGTTCGCGCCCGCGAACTCGGGCAGGAACGGCCGATCGAGCGCGAAGTAGCGCTGATCAAGGTCGCCGGCTCGGGCGAGGCTCGCGCCGAGACGCTTCGTCTTGCTGATGCGTTTCAGGCCAAGGTGGTGGACGCGACAGTCGAGCATTTCATCTTCGAGATCACCGGCAAGTCGTCCAAGATCGACCAGTTCGTGGCCATCATCAAGCCGCTCGGCCTGATCGAGATCTGCCGTACGGGTATTGCAGCGATGAACCGCGGTTCGCAGGGGATGTAGTCCTCCGCCTTTCGAATATCCTTGGAATACCAAGCCCGCGGTTCCCCGCGGGTTTTTTATGGGCTTCGCTCCGGTCAGTTGATATTCAACCATATGGTTGACTTTTTTGTCCGACGGCCTATATTCAACAACATGGTTGAATTATCTGTTCCACATCTCGACACTGTCTTTCATGCCCTGGGCGATGCGACGCGGCGCACGATGCTGCGCGATCTATCCCGTGGCGAGCGAACGGTGAGCCAGCTGGCCGAGCCGTTCGACATATCGCTTGCTGCGGCATCCAAGCACATCAAGGCGCTGGAAAATGCCGGGCTTATCCGCCGTGAGGTGAGGGGGCGTACACATGTCTGCCGCCTTGCGCCGGAACGGTTGGCGGCGGCGCATGAATGGCTGGATTTCTACCGGCAGTTCTGGAACAGCCGCCTCGATATTCTTGAGCAGATGCTCAGGGAGGATGATCAGGGAAAATCCCCTGCAGATGGAGGAAATGACAATGGCTGATATTGCAATGCCTGACGCCTATGGCCGGCTCGTCGAGCCGACAACCCTGAAGATAGAACGGCTCCTGCCGGGACCAATCGAGCGGGTCTGGGCCTATCTGACACAGAGCGAGCTTCGCCGCCGGTGGCTGGCGTCCGGCGAGATGCGGCTTGCGCCCGACGCACCATTTGAACTCGTCTGGCGCAACGACGAGCTTTCCGACCCGCCTGGCAGCCGCCCGGAAGGTTTTTCCGAAGAGAACAGGATGACCTCACGCATCATCACCGTTGTTGCGCCGCACCGCCTCGTCTTCACCTGGGGTGAGAGCGCCGAGGTGTCGATCGAGCTTCAGGCTCTGGGTAAGGATGTGCTTCTGACACTGGTTCACCGCCGGCTTGCGGATCGCACGACCAAGCTCAACGTCAGCGCTGGCTGGCATGCGCATCTCGACATTCTCGCCGCCCGTCTTCAGGAAAAGGAACCGGGACCTTTCTGGGATAGCTGGCTGGGGCTGAAAGAGGAATATGAGCGCCGCATACCGTAACTGGGTGCGGCATGTCTGGGGACTGACGGCGCGGTTCTCTGCGCCGTTATTGAGTTAAAATGGTGCAGCCCAGAGCATCAGCCCCCAAGGCTCACACTTCGATTCAATTGCTTGAGTGCCTGATTCCGAAAAACCTCCTAATGCTTTGTTAGGTCACAGCATTTCCAGCGCCGTCTTGCGCGTCGGTGGTGGGAAGGCGGCGTCCAGCGCGGCCCAGTCCTCGTCGGTGATTTCGAGATCGGTGGCACCTCGGTTCTCCTCCACGCGTGCGGCGCTGGCGGATTTTGGAATGGCGATGACGCCTTCTCTTTCCAGAAGAAAGGCCAGTGCCAGTTGCGCAGGCGTAGCCTGATAGGCCTTGGCGATGCGGATGAGTTCGTGGTTGTTGAGGATGCGCCCCTGTTCGATTGGTGAATAGGCCATCAGCGGCACACTGTGCCACTGACACCAGGGCAGAAGCGAAAATTCCGGTCCGCGCCGGGAGAGGTTGTAGAGCACCTGATTGGCGGCGCAATTCTTACCGTCGGGAACAGCGAAAAGCTCCTCCATGTCGTCGGTGTCGAAATTCGAGACGCCCCAGTCGCCGATCTTGCCGTCCTTTTTCAGTTTTTCGAAAGCGGCCACCGTTTCTTCCAGCGGGTGATCACCACGCCAGTGCAGCAAATAGAGATCGAGGCGGTCGGTACCGAGCCTTGCGAGGCTGCGCTCGCAGGCCTCAATCGTGCCTCTGGCGCTGGCGTTCCAGGGATAGACCTTGCTGACCAGAAACACCTCGTCGCGCCGGCCGGCAATCGCCGTGCCCACCACTTCTTCGGATCGGCCGTCTGCATACATTTCGGCCGTGTCGATCAGCGTCATGCCGAGATCGATCGCCTTTCGGATGCTCTCGACTTCCTGCGGGGCGGATGATCTCATCTCGCCCATGTTCCAGGTACCTAGGCCAAGGGCTGGTATCTCTTTTCCGGATGGCAGGGTGACGGAAGGAATGTCGTCATACATCGGTTCGCTCCAGCGGTTGTTGACGGAGAATAGCCCTTTGTTCCGACTTCTCAAACCCGGCATGGAAAGGATCGATCCATCAAAAAATTTGACTAGGCCTATCGGTTGATCGGACTGGTTTGATGGTGGTTCGGCGGATAGTGTCTTTTCACAGGAGAGATCATGACTGTCGAAACCCTCGTTGCGCTGGTGCTGTTTGCCTTCACAACCTCCATCACGCCCGGCCCGAACAATATGATGCTTTTTGCCTCCGGCGTGAATTTCGGTTTCCGCCGCACGATCCCGCATATGCTGGGCATCGGGGCGGGGTTCCTGTCGCTGCTGATCGGCGTCGGATTTGGGCTGGGCGCGCTGCTGCACTCCGTGCCCTTGCTCTATACCGTGCTGAAATTCGCGGGCGGACTTTATCTTGTCTGGATCGCGTGGAAGATCGGCATGTCCCGCAGCCTGAACGAGGGTACGGCCGCATCAGTGCCGATGAGCTTTCTCGCCGCCGCAGCCTTTCAGTGGGTCAATCCCAAGGCTTGGGTAATGGCCGTGACGGCGATGGCGACCTATACGGATGAGCGGCAATATCTCGTCACCGTTTTGATCGTCGGTGTGGTTTTCGCCGTCGTTAATCTTCCCAGCGTTTCGACCTGGGCGGGCTTCGGCTCGGCCCTGCGTGACTGGCTTTCCGTTCCCGTGCGGCTCAAATGGTTCAACATCACCATGGCCGTCCTTCTCGTCGTCAGCCTCTGGCCGATGTTGAAATAGGTGTTCTCCCTTCGTCATCCCTGTACCTGTCACATGGATGTGCGCGGGGGTACAGGTTATTCTACGCAGGGAACTGGCGGTAACATTCCTCGGCGATCTTCTGCACTTCGGCGCGCGTCAGTTCGGCAGAAACGGCATAGCCCAGTTCGTTGTCAATCCAGTAAAAGGTCTCGACGCCATCGGCGCTCGCCATGCGGAAGCTGGTGGTGCGGTTTTCCTCGTTGTGGCCGACCAGCACCGTTACCCGGCGGCCGGTCTTGTCCTGATACATCAGCATCGCCCCTGGCTTGCCGCTGACAGGGATCAGGCGCCCGCCGACGAGATCATATCCGATCTTGGAAAGATCGGGGATGGCGAAGGGATAACCGAGCCTTTTGCCGAGCCATGTTGCAAGGTGCTGCTGCTGTTCGGCTCCAACTTCAACGGGGTGGCGCACCTCGCTTGCATAGATGAGATAGGCCGATTTCGCCTGCGCGGGAATGTCAGTCGTCAACGACGCCAGAACCACGTCCTGCGGCGTGGCGAGCGGCGACGGCACAATCCTGCCGGCTGCCGCACCCGCGGCGAAGATCAGCAACACGGCCGCCGTTCGCAGAAGAACCGGTTTCAGCCGCCATGCGGGTGCCTGTTTTCTTGCGGCAAGCATCGCGGTGTCGTGCGGATGTTCGGCGGCATAGGCGGCGAATGCGGCTCGCAGGGTTTCGGCCTGTTTTTTCCAGTCTTCCACACGCTCCCGCTCCTGCGGCCTTTCGGTCAGCCAGGCCTCGACAGCCGCGCGGTCGTCGTCGGACAAAAGCCCGTCGACATAAGCGTGCAGATCGTCTTCGGTAATGGCATCGGGCCTTTTCATCGTGGTCTCCGCAGGGGAATGATATTGTCCGCCGCCAGGTGCTGGCGCAGGGTTTCGCGGGCGCGGGAAAGTCTGGACATGACGGTACCCACCGGAATCGACAATGTCTCGGCTGCCTCCTGATAGCTGTAGCCTTCCACCGTCACCAGCATCAGCACCGCCCGCATCTCGGGCGAAAGCAGCCCGAGCGCGACGTGCAGCCTATCGTTTTCCAGCGTGTCGCCGAGTGTGTCGGCAACGGCCAAGCTTTCATGGCCGTCGAGACTTTCGGACGGGTGACGTTTCGCGGCGCGGTGGCGGTTGCGATAAAGATTCGTCATTATCGCGTAAGCCCATGATTTCAAAGCCGTTCCGTGCCATTGCCTCTTATTGGTCAGCGCCTTTTCCACGCAGTCCTGCAAAAGGTCCTCGCCATCGGCGTCGGAGCGGGAAAGGCTGCGGGAATAACGCCGCAGCATGGGTATCAGCGCCAGCATCTCCGCCTCGAAGGAGCCGGCTGCGGGGGAGAGGCTCCCCCGCGTCTTGCCATTCATGCCATCATGGTTTTGCGGCATCCCATACACCGTTCATACCGTCGCCGGTTGCATCGCCTTTTTTCATGTCCTTGGCCCAGTAGTAGAGCGGCATGCCGTCCTTTGCCCACTGCATCTTGCCGTCCTTGCGCGTCACGACGGAATAGGCGCCTTCGGCCTTGTCGCCAGTGGCCGCGAAGAACGGCGGCCAGTTGGTGGCGCACTTGTCATAACAATTGGATACGCCCTTCTTGTCGTTCTTGAAAGTGTAGAGCGTCATGCCTTTTTCGCCCGCAAGCACATTGCCTTTGGCGGTCTTGACCGTTTCGACCGCGGGTGCCGCATAGGCCGTTCCGGCAAAAGCCAGAACGAGGGCGGGAACGATAAAGCGGATTTTCATGGACATATCCTCCTTGGTTCGGGCGGCTTCTGCCGCCAGCACATCAAAAGACACCGCAGGTCACCGCTTTATTCCCTCCGCCGGTGTGATTTTTAAACTTACCCGTTGAGCTAAGTGTTTCGCCGTGATAGTTAGTCTTATGGATAACTATTCAGGCCCACTCGACGAGATCTTCCAGTCCCTTGCCGATCCGACACGACGGGCCGTGCTTTTGCGGTTGGGCAGCGGGGATGCCAGCGTCGGCACGCTTGCCGAACCTTTCGCCATGGCCCTGCCGTCGTTCATGAAACATATCCGCCAGCTGGAAGGAGCGGGTTTGATCGTGACGCGCAAGCAGGGCCGGGTGCGGTTCTGCTCGCTGGAGAAACAGCGGTTTTCGATGATCGAGGGCTGGCTTTCGCAACAGCATGCCATCTGGGAAGGCCGGACGGACCGGCTTGAACAGTTCGTCATGGCGCAACAGGACAGAACCTCACGAAAAGGGGAGAATGACAAATGACCGACACCTTCAATCCCGATCTCGATCTGAAGATTTCAAGGATCATAAGGGCGTCGCGCCGGCTCGTCTGGAACGCCTGGGTCGACAAAAACAGCCTCGAACAGTGGTGGGTGCCGCATCCCGGCCAATGCCGTGTCGAGAAAATGGAGCTTTTTCCCGGCGGCGCTTTCGAGACACGCTACAGCGAAGACGGTAAGGCATTTGGCGATCACATAAGCGGATGTTTCCTGGCGGTGGATCATGAGGAGCGTCTGGTCTTCACCGATGCGCTGACTTCAGGCTTTCGCCCGTCCGCGCGCCCATTCCTCACCGCCGTCATGACGTTTCGCGACCACCCGGAAGGCATGGAATATGTGGCGTATGCCATGCACAGAAACCCTGAAGATCGCGACAGGCACGCGGAGATGGGATTTTTCGACGGCTGGAACACGGTTGCCGAGCAATTGGCGCAGCTTGTCGAAAGACATGCGGTCAATTGAGGCGCATCAACCGAACAGGGCAATGTCCGGCTTGGTTAGCATCAGCCAGATGATACCGAGAACCGCGAAGAAAGCCGGAAAACCGCAGGCAAACCAGATGCGGTAGAGACGGAACCATTGCGGCGGCAAGGCCTCGTCCGCAGCGACGCAATCGCGGGCGATGTCGCGCAGTTTGATCTGGATCCACACCACCGGCAGCCAGAAAATGCCGGTGAAGACATAAAGGCAGAGCGAAAGGGCGATCCAGCCTTCACTCAGCGGCCAGCCGATGACGCGGGCGAGGAAGTAGCCGGTAATCGGCTGGATGATCGCCGCCGTGGCGGTGAAGATGGTGTCGGCGATGACGACGGTGCCCGAAACATGGGCGATCAGCGCCGGGTTTGCCGTCCGCCGCGCCATCACCATGAAAAACGCGATGCCGGCACCGGTACCGAACAGCACTGTTGCGCCGATGACATGGGCGAGCCGCAGAAGTTCTTCAGGTGTCATCAGCGTTCATCCAATGTGGCAAGGGCGGCAAGTGTCAGGGCGATGGAGGGCAGGACCTTGACGAGGGGGCCGAGCGGATCGAGCCACAGACCCGGCTCCAGCAGACTGCCACCAGTCAGATAGGCGGCGGTGACCAAGAGCATGGCGATGAGCGCTTTTCTGGCAAGCGGTCTTATCAGGACGGTGACGCCCAGGGCGATATCGATGAGGCAGGTGGCGAGTGTGAGGGTGACGGCCGGCACTTGCGGCATGAAGGGCAGGAAATGCGCCGCCGCGCGGTCGATCTCAAGCAGCGGTACGAGGCCGGACAGTAGCCAGAACAGCGACAGGCAGAGAATGAGGACGGGTTTGAGCAGATATGATCTGGCAAACCACAGGTCCTGCACGCCGGAAGGGTGAGCTGCCAGCGTGTCCCTCAAGCTCTTGAGCGATGTCGTCGCTTTTGGCGCGCTGTTCTCCATTACGATACCTTCCGACATCACCGTCATGGCGGTTGAGCGCAGCGGCGACCGCCAGCCGAGCTTTCCCGCAATATCCGCCGTGAGGGCGACGGGGCGCATGAAGGCAGCCGGAAGATTTAGCGCGGGAGCAGGGGCGAGGCCGAGCCATTGCCGGTGCGCAGCGACCACGCCTTGCAATGTCAGCGTTTCGTTTGCTGCCAGCTCCATATCGCTGCCTGACGTGATTTCGCCATCTATTGCCGCGCTGACTGCCAACGCGACATCTTCGACTGCGACGGTCTGTACAGGCATCTTGCCGTTTACGAGCGGCACAGCGAATGGGAAGCTTGCAAGCGCACGCACGAGTGCTGTGCCGCCATGGGCGTTGCGGCCGACAACCAGTGCGGGGCGGAGAATGACAAAGCGCAGGCCGCTTACGGCAAGTGCCACATCGGCGCGGCGTTTGGTGGCGAGGAAGGGCAGTTCGGAAGCGGCTCCGGAAGTCCGGGCCGATATCTGGATCACCAGCTTGCCGCCCGCATTTACCGCTGCCTGATAGAGCGCCAGCATCGCTTTTTCCTGCGTCGCGGCAAGATCATCCGACAGGCCGTCCTGAAGCGCACCTGCGCAATTGACGATGGCGTCATGGTCGCTCACGAGTGCCGCCCAGTCGGCAGCGCCGGTCATGCGGGCAAGATCTGCCGAAACCCAGCTGCCGAAAGGCCATTTATCTTTGGCGCGCGCAATGGTGCGAGCCAATCCAGTAACGGTGTGACCTTTGCCGTGAAGGCTCCTTGCCACTTCGGAACCGATGAAACCTGTCGCGCCCAGAATCAATATCTTCATGGGCGGCATGATACCCGCCATGGTTTAAAAACCAGCCGTGTTTTATTGCCGCATTTTGATGGTGTGATTCATCTTTCGTTCTTTTTCTGTTGCGCACGGTGCTCGAATCCTGCGATGAGGGCGCATGTTATTTTCACCGCAACAGGACGAAGCGCTCAAGGCTGTTTCCCGCTGGCTGAAGGAAGGCCGGACGCCGGTTTTTCGGCTGTTCGGTTATGCCGGAACCGGCAAGACGACGCTTGCCAAACATTTCGCGGAAAATGTGGATGGCGAAGTGCTGTTTGCGGCCTTCACCGGCAAGGCGGCGCAGGTGCTGCGCTCGCGCGGGGCGACCAATGCCCGCACCATCCATTCGCTGATCTACCGCCCGCGCGGCGAAGAGACCGTGGAAGACGAGGAGACCGGCAAGACCTCGGTCGCGCCAATGTTTTCCATCAACCGCCAGAGCCCGCTAGCCAAGGCGGCACTCATCATCATCGACGAATGTTCGATGGTGGATGAACAGCTCGGCAAGGATCTGATGAGCTTCGGCACGCCGATTCTCGTGCTCGGCGATCCCGGGCAGTTGCCGCCGGTTTCAGGCGGTGGCTTCTTCACGGAGCAGGAGCCGGATTACCTGCTCTCCGAAATCCATCGGCAGGCAAAGGACAATCCGATCATCCACCTTGCCATGGATGTGCGGGAAGGCCGCGAGATCATGCGTGGCGACTACGGTGCCGCGCAGGTGATTTCCAAGTCCGAGGTGACACAGTCGCTCGTGCTCGATGCCGATCAGGTGCTCGTCGGCACAAATCGCACGCGCCGCCGTTATAACCAGCGGCTTCGCGAGCTGAAGGGCTTTACGGCCGATTATCCGCAATCCGGCGACAAGCTGGTTTGCTTGAGGAACGATCCGGCCAAGGGCCTGCTGAACGGCTCTCTCTGGCAGGTCATGAGTTCGTCGCGCGAGACGGTGAAACCCGGCATCAACCTGATGATTCGGCCTGAAGACGACGATATGGATCGCGGCGCGGCCAAGATCAAATTGTTGAAGGCGGCTTTCGAGGATGTGGAAACCGAAATTCCTTGGACCACCCGCAAGCGTTACGACGAGTTCGATTTCGGCTATGCGCTGACCGTGCACAAGGCACAGGGTTCGCAGTGGAACAATGTGGTTCTTTTTGACGAGAGCTATGCCTTCCGCGATTCGCGCGAACGGTGGCTTTACACCGCCATCACCCGCGCCGCAGAAACACTCACGATCGTTCGCTGAGATAGAGCATTTCCGGTGAATAGCGGGCACCTTCAATGCTCCAATCCTTTTGTCTGCGCATTGTCCGGACGGAAAACCGCTGTGCAGTTTTCGTGGAAATGGTCTGTCAGGCGCGGATGACACCGAGCAGAACCGCTTTGGCAACCGCCTGAAAGCGGTTACTGGCACTGAACTTGCCGATGATCTTCGCCTCCAGCTCGTTGAGGTCGTTACCTGAAAGGCCGAGAGCGCGCGCGAGCCTTACCGGGGCATACCCCTCCGCCATCAGTTCCAGGCATTTTCGCTCGTTGTCTGTCAGCGCGATATCCTTGCCCGGTCCCCGCTCAGCGGCGTCGAGGCCATCAGCATCGTTATCGGTGGCGAGCAGTTCCTCGATCTGCTGGGCCTGACGCTGAAGCGTGGAGCGTTCCGCGGTCAGTTCTCTTTTTCGCTGCCGCAGCGCGGAGTGGAATATCTCGTCAGCTTCTTCCTGCGAGAGAGAGCGGGCAAGTTTTTCCATGATGTCTGTAATGGCTGCGACGGAAATGCCGACTTCGCGACAGACATTTATCACCGCCATGCGTTGCACGTTGCGGTGGGAATAAACCCGCATCTGGCCGATGCGTTTCGAGGTCAGCAGCGACTTTTCTTCGTAAAAATGCAGGGTCCGGTGCGTTACGCCGAAAATGTTGGCCATGTCAGCGATGGGAACCGGTTCGGCGGGCAGGGAGGATGGCAGGCTTATATCCGGTAAAAAGCTGCTGATCCTTAGATTGGGTTTGTCCTCGTCGCCGTGTTCAAACGGCATCCTGCCATTCTGCATCGTTTCCCCCTCCGCGCGTTTTGACAGTGTGCCTGCTTTTTATGGCATTCGTTACTTGTTCCCCACCGCAGACCTGTCTTCTGATCAAGACATTTTGCCGATGCTGCATGAGAAACGTAACCTGTATTGCCTGCTTTCGTTCCCGCATTCTTAAAAAATTTTATCGGCCTCCTTGCGGTCGGCGTCAACCTGCGTGAAACAGGATGTCAATTCCGAACCGGAGCCTCGATGTCATGCCCGCAAAACTTTCCGTCAATCTGAACGCAATTGCCATGCTGCGCAACCGTCGCGATCTCCCATGGCCGGATGTCGCGCATTTCGGGCATATTGCACTCGCTGCGGGTGCTAGCGGGCTGACTGTACACCCTCGACCGGACCAGCGCCATATCCGCTTTTCGGACCTGCCGGTGCTGCGTGCGCTTATCGATGACAGTTTCCCAAGCGCGGAATTCAACATCGAAGGTTATCCGACCGAGGATTTTCTCGTTCTGTGCGAACAGACCCAGCCTGAGCAGGTGACGCTGGTGCCCGACGATCCGTCGCAGGCGACATCAGACCACGGCTGGGATTTCCGCAAGCACGCGGTTTTCCTGAGAGAAGCCGTTGGGCGCCTCAAGGCTGGCGGTATGCGGGTTTCGCTTTTTGCCGATGGTGACGGCGAGCGCGAAGCGGTGGAGCTGGCGGCTGAGACGGGTGCTGCCCGCATCGAGCTCTATACCGGTCCCTATGGCGGCTGTTTTGACGATCCGCAAAAGGGTGACACCCTTCTGGAAAAACTCGGACAGACGGCGGATTACGCCGCAGCGCTCGGGCTTGCCGTCAATGCCGGACACGACCTGACTGTAGCAAACCTGCCCAAGCTTATGAAACGCATACCTTATCTCGCAGAGGTCTCCATCGGTCACGGGTTGACGTCGGATGCGCTGGAATATGGCATGGCTGAAACAGTCAGGCGTTTTTGTCGCGCCTGCGGTCAGGCTATTTCATAACCAAAGTCAATTTTTTTGCCTATAATCTGCTTGCGCATGCTCCGTGCGCGAGCTTTTAAAGGCAGAGACACATGCAAGAACATCACGTTGTCGTCGTGGGTGGAGGTTTCGGCGGCTTACAAATGGTACACGGGCTGGAGGGGGCCCCTGTCCGCATCACATTGATCGACCGCCGCAACCATCATCTATTTCAGCCATTGCTTTATCAGGTTGCGACGACGGCTCTTGCGACATCCGAAATCGCCTGGCCGATCCGCCATCTTTACCGCGACCGCAAGGAAGTGACGACGCTGCTTGCGGAAGTGAACGGCGTAGACCGTGGCGCGCGCACCGTGCATCTGAGTTCCGGTCAGGTCATCGGCTTCGATACGCTGGTGCTGGCCACCGGCGCCCGTCATGCCTATTTCGGCCGTGACGAATGGGAGCGTGCCGCTCCCGGCCTCAAGACGCTCGAGGATGCAACGACGATCCGCCGCCGCCTGCTTCTGGCTTTCGAGCGTGCGGAACTTGCCACCAGCGAAGAGGAACGGCAGGCGCAGTTGACCTTCGTCATCATCGGAGCAGGCCCGACGGGCGTGGAAATGGCGGGCATGATCGCCGAGCTTGCCCACAAGGCGCTGCCGCCGGAATTCCGCAATGTGGATACCAGAAAGAGCCGCGTGCTGCTTGTCGAGGCAGGTCCGCGCGTTCTGCCGGTTTTCACGGACGATCTTTCGGCCTATGCCAAGCAGGCGCTTGAAAAGCTCGGGGTCGAGGTTCTGCTCGGCACCCCGGTGACGGCCTGCACCGATGAGGGCGTGACGGTGGGTGAGACCTTTTATCCGTGCCGCACGGTGGTCTGGGCCGCTGGCGTGCAGGCGTCTCCCGCTGCAAAGTGGCTGAATGCCGCTGCCGACAGGGCGGGACGCGCTATCGTCGGGCCGCATCTCAATCTGGAAGACGACCCAAATATCTTCGTCATCGGCGATACGGCCGCCGTCAATCAGGAAAACGGCAAACTGGTGCCGGGCATCGCGCCTGCAGCCAAGCAGCAGGGTGTCCATGTGGCAAAGGTCATCAAGGCGCGGTTAACCGGAGAGCCGGCGCCCGCGCCGTTCCGCTACAGCCATCAGGGTAATCTGGCGACAATCGGCAAACGCGCGGCGGTGATCGATTTCGGCAGGTTCAAGCTCAAGGGCGTGCTTGCATGGTGGATCTGGGGGCTTGCCCATATCTATTTCCTGATCGGAACGCGCTCGCGGCTGGCCGTGGCGTGGAGCTGGCTGTGGATTTACCTCAGCGGCCAGCACAGCGCGCGGCTGATCACCCAGAAAGAGACGTTGAAGGACGAGGCCTGAGGGCAGGACGGGTAAAGGAAAGCGCGGGAAGCATTGGCTTCCCGCGCTTGCGTTCATGGTCAGTGCGCCAAACCACTCCTCCGTCACGCCGTATTAAGTCCGGGTGACGGAGTGCGGATGTGGCGAGCTTGTGCCAATCCAAAGCTCAAGCGTCGAGCGATGCCATATCGATGACGAAGCGGTAACGAACGTCGCTCTTCAGCACCCGCTCATAGGCTTCGTTGACATCCTGGATGTTGATCGTCTCGATCTCCGAGACGATGTCATGCTCGCCGCAGAAATCCAGCATTTCCTGGGTTTCCTTGATCGAGCCGATCATCGAGCCGGAGAGGCTCTTCGCACCGATGATGAGCGAGAACGCGTGGACCGGGATCGCATGTTCCGGTGCACCGACCACGACCATGCTGCCCTTGGGCTTCAGGAGGCCGAGATAGGCGTTCCAGTCGATTGCGACACCTGCCGTGCAGATGATCAGGTCGAAGGTGCCGGCCAGCTTCTCGAAGGTCGAGGCGTCGCTGGTGGCGTAATATTCCTTCGCGCCGAGCTTCAGGCCGTCTTCCTTCTTCGACAGGGTCTGGGAAAGAACTGTGACATCCGCGCCCATGGCAGCGCCGAGCTTGACGCCCATGTGGCCGAGACCACCCATGCCTACGATTGCGACCTTCTGACCGGGACCGGCGTTCCAGCGGCGCAGCGGCGAGTAGAGCGTGATGCCTGCGCATAGAAGCGGCGCGGAAGCGTCGAGCGGCAGGTTGTCCGGGATCGACAGGACATAACCTTCCTTGACGACGATCGAGTCGGAATAACCGCCATGGGTGGCTGTCTTCGTATTCGGATCAACATCGTTATAGGTCTGGACGAGGCCGGGCATGTAGTGTTCGTTGTCGAGGTCGCGGGTGGCGCAGCCGACGCAGGAATCGACGAAGCAGCCAACGCCGACATGATCGCCGACCTTGAATTTCGTGACCTTGGAGCCGACGGCTTTCACGACACCGGCAATCTCATGGCCGGGAACGATCGGGAAGACGGCATTCTTCCATTCGTTGCGGACGGTGTGGATGTCCGAGTGGCAGATGCCGGCATATTTGATATCGATGACAACGTCGTCATCGTTAGGCTCGCGGCGTTCGAAGGTGAACGGGGTAAGCGGCTTCGACGCATCGGTCGCAGCATAACCTCTTGCAATGGCCATCTGAATATCCTTTCGGGGAGTTGGGGACGGCGGAATATGCAATGGAAGGGTGCCGAGGCGTTAGAGCGATCCTCCGAGCTTTTTGCACGATCCTGCAAAAAATTGCGGTGGGCTATTTGCGGAAACTGGCCCGGCTTTCTAGATAATGCAAACAGACACGCTGCTTCCTTCCCTAAAGGATTTCCCAGATGACCATGCCGTTCAATCTCTATCAGGAGATCGCCTCCATCGCCGCACGGCATGCCACCCGCGATGGCGAGGTCCAGACGGCAATCGAAACCCTCGGCATCAGCCGCCGGTCCACACCCAGCGCGCCGTGCCACGGCAGCTATCGTCCCTGTTTGGCAATGGTGATCCAGGGGTCGAAAAGCGTTCAGCTGGGAACGGACACCATCAATTACGGGGCCGGTGACTATCTTCTGACCTCGCTCGACCTGCCGGTTGCCTGGCGTGTGGTGGAAGCGAGCGAGGAAGTACCGCATTTTTGCATCGGGCTTGCGATCGACAGCGAAAAGCTGCTCGACCTTATGAGCCGCATGCCGATCGAGCGGCCTCAGGAGCCGGTAAGCGGCCAGCGCGGCATCGTGGTGAACGCCGCTACACCGGAGCTGCTTGATGCGGCCATCCGGCTGATGCGCCTGCTTGATCGCCCGGCGGACATTGCGGCCATGGCGCCGCTGATCGAGCAGGAAATCCTCTATCGAATCCTGACCGGACCAGCGGGTGGGCAGCTGATGAACATCGTCGCTGCCGGAAGCCATGGCAATCGGATCGCCCGCTCCATCGCCTGGCTGCGCGAGAATTTCGCGCGCCAGCTGCGTATCGAGGAACTTGCGGAGCATATCGGCATGAGCGTGTCGTCTTTCCATCACCATTTCAAGACGATCACGGCCATGACCCCCATTCAGTACCAGAAGCAGTTGCGGCTGCATGAGGCGCGCCGGCTGATGCTGCTCGAGCGTCTGGATGCAGGCACCGCCGGCCATCGTGTCGGTTACCAGAGCCCTTCGCAGTTCAGCCGGGAATACAGCCGCTTTTACGGGCTGTCGCCCTCACGCGACGTCGACGCCTCGCGTGAGATAAGCGCGGCGGGATAAAGCGGCATTATGGTGCGGCGCATCCTGCTGCCGCATCGCGTCAATTCGTACATCACTGTGAAGAAAGCGCTTGACGGGCAAGCTGCCTCCGCTTAAATGGCGCTCGAACCGTACCGTACGGTACATTAATCGAGCCTCTGGAGTAGAAATAAGTGGCCTCCGACCCGATCACAGCGCAGGAATTTTCGCCGCGCCAGAACGCCGTTCTGGATCAGGCATTGCGTCTTCTGGTCGAGGGCGGCGAGAAAGCGCTGACGACCTCTGGTCTCGCGCGCGCGGCCAACTGTTCCAAGGAAAGCCTCTACAAATGGTTTGGCGACCGGGACGGCCTGCTGGCTGCGATGATCACCTTCCAGCAGAGCAAGGTTCGCACCTTCGAGAAGGCGGGCGACCGCGTTTCTGCGCCGCAGCTTGCCGATCATCTCGAGGTTTTCGCACATGATCTGCTGGACGTTCTGGCGGGCGATGTGTCGCTGGCGCTCAACCGTCTGGCGATAGGGCAGGCGAGCCGTGACGGTTCGAAGCTTGGCGATCTTCTTCTGGAACGTGGCCGTCGCCAGATCGACCGCCGCGCCCGCGGGTTGATCGAGGCGGGTCGCCGTTCGGGTTACCTGCGTTTCGATGACGCCGAAGAGGCGTATCGCAGTTTTTACGGCCTCATCGTTTCGGATCTGCATGTGCGCATGCTGCTGGGCGAGGCGCCTGACAAGGATTTTTCCGCCCGGGCAAAGAAGGCGGTGGTCGCCTTTCTAACACTCTACGGCACGGAAAAGGTACATTCGGAACTGGGCGGCAAGGTCGCCTGAGGTTCCGGTTCACACAGAGACAAGCATTAGGGAAGGACCATAAAATGCGCGTTTATTATGATCGTGATGCGGATCTCAATCTCATCAAGTCCAAGAATGTGGTCATCGTCGGCTACGGCTCCCAGGGCCGCGCCCATGCGCTGAACCTCAAGGATTCCGGCGCCAAGAAGGTCGTCATCGCTCTGAAGGCCGGTTCGCCGACCGTCAAGAAGGCGGAAGCCGACGGCTTCAAGGTCATGACCGTTGCCGAAGCCGCCAAGTGGGGCGACCTTTTGATGATGGCGACGCCTGACGAATTGCAGGCCGACATCTACAAGGCCGACATTGCCGGCAACATCCGTGACGGTGCGGCGATTGCTTTCGCACACGGCCTCAACGTTCACTTCGGCCTCATCGAGCCGAAGGCTTCGCTCGACGTTGTCATGATCGCACCGAAGGGCCCCGGCCACACGGTTCGCGGCGAATACCAGAAGGGCGGCGGCGTTCCCTGCCTCGTTGCCGTTCACCAGAACGCTTCCGGCAACGCGCTTGAACTCGCTCTCTCCTACGCCTGCGGCGTTGGCGGCGGCCGTTCGGGCATCATCGAAACCAACTTCAAGGAAGAGTGCGAAACCGACCTCTTCGGCGAACAGGTCGTTCTGTGCGGCGGTCTCGTAGAGCTCATCCGCGCCGGTTTCGAAACCCTGGTCGAAGCCGGTTACGCACCGGAAATGGCCTATTTCGAGTGCCTGCACGAAGTGAAGCTGATCGTTGACCTGATCTATGAAGGCGGCATCGCCAACATGAACTACTCGATCTCCAACACGGCCGAGTGGGGCGAATACGTCACCGGTCCTCGCATCATCACCGCTGACACCAAGGCTGAAATGAAGCGCGTTCTTCACGACATCCAGACCGGCAAGTTCACGACCGAGTGGATGCAGGAATGGAAGGCCGGCGGCGCACGCTTCAAGGGCATCCGTCGCAACAACGACGCCCACCAGATCGAAGAAGTCGGCGCAAAGCTGCGCGGCATGATGCCCTGGATCGGCAAGAACAAGCTGGTCGACAAGGCTGTCAACTAAGCTTCATTGCTTGACAGAATATTGGAAGGCCGGGGCGAGAGCTCCGGCCTTTCTGCATTGCGCCTGGTCCGCGATCACACGATGGCGTCGGCTTCCTCGATAATGACCGATACGGGAAAGTGATCGGAGAAACCACCGAGATTGACGTTTTTGACTGCATCGCCCTTCGACAGGCCGAAGCGGATCGGCCCCTCATTCTTGCTGTGGCTGACCATGGCGGCAATGGCTTCAATTTTCGCGGTTTCCTCGCGCACCGCGAAGCCGCTGCTCCCGGTCAGAAGCGATCTTGAGACGAGTATCTGGTCGAAGATATTGGCGTCGCCGTTGAAATAGAGCGTGCCATAGATCGTTCGTGCCGTACCGACAGAATCCACTACCTGCTGGCGCAGGTAGTTCCAGGTGAGATTATAGAACATTGCCGATTGCGAGCTTTCGACATCGTCGCGTTCGCGGGTGGAATTGGCGTGATAGCGCAGCGATGCATCGGAGGGGTCGTCGTTGAAATCGCCGAGGGCGACGACGGCGATGTCGTTTCCTTTTTCTTCCCTGATCCGCTGGTGCCAGTAGCCAAGCGTCTCACCGGCCGTCATGCGAAAACCGGCGCTTTCCACCGCGCCTCCGGAGCGCGACGGCCAGTGATTGGAGAGGGCGATAAGCTGGCGTCCGCCCTTGGTGATGAAGGTGCATTGGGTAATGTCGCGGGTACCGGTGCGGCGCATCACGAAATGGCTGAAAATCTCGTTTTCGTTGATCAGTAGCTTCTTGCTGTCATAGATGAAGGCCGTATCGATGCCGCGCTGGTCCTTGCTGGAATCTGCATGCACCACACGGTAGGCGCGCTCGGGCATAAGGTCGTTCAGATGTTCCGCGAGCGTCTCCAGAACGAAACGGTTCTCGACTTCGCACACGCCGAGCAGATCCGGCCCCGCGCCGCCGATCTGTCTTATGATCGAACCGAGTTGCCTGAGCTTGGTCTTGAACAGATCTTCGGTCCAGCCTTTCAGATCGTTCTTCAGCCGCTCGGCAATCCAAGGTTCGCGCGCCGGATAACCCTCCGGCGCAAACAGGTTTTCGACATTCCAGAACGCTAGGACATATTGGGTCATGATACCTCACACCTCCGGTTGGTTTTACAAAACCTAGTGGAAGTTTTTGCCACAACAACTTGAAATTGTCATGACGGGTTTAGCACACGACCCATTTTGCCGTTTTATCTTATTTGCCCGGTGGGACGACGCCCTTCGTCAGCAGGAAGCAGCCGTAAAAACGGGTCTCGCCTGTTGTGATGACGCAATATGCTTTTTTAGCCTTTTCGTAGAAGGCGAAGCGTTCGATACCGTACATGGGGGCGGATTTTCCCTCCGCCGCGTCTATTTCCTTCTGCACTTCGACCTGTACGGGTTCCAGCTGGTCCGGCGCGCCCATCACTTCCATTCGTCCGACCGAGGGCTGCAGTGGTGTGTCGAGCGGCAGCACCGAGAGGATCGCCTGCATGGCGCGGGCGGCGGAGATGTTGTCCATACGCAGCACCTTGCCGACCGTTGTCTGGCGAGCCACCGAATCGGACGGGAAGTTGGTGTCGGAAATCACCAGCGTATCGCCGTGACCCATGGCGCGCAGCGCGTGAAGGACATCGGCATTCAGCGCCGGGTCGATATTTTTCAGCATGTCGTCAAACTCCCATGATGCTTTCGCCGTGTCGCGGCGCGTGGCCGCAATCCAGCCGGAAAACCTTGCCGCGTCAATCGCAAACGGAAGATTGTGAAGCTTTGCGCAAGGGTGTATTTGGCTTTGTCCGCCAAAGGCGGGCCCAAATGCGGGTAACGTGCAGGGAGGCAGAAATAATTCGAAAAACTGATAAGTCAGTATTGCTGACGTATCGACATTTCTGTAAAGATGCACGCATAAAAACGACACAAGAGGAAACGTACCCATGCTTGATTGGGAACAAATTTTCGCCACGCGCTCTTCGCGCATGAAAGCGTCTGAAATCCGTGAGCTGCTGAAGCTGCTCGAGCAACCCGATATCATTTCCTTTGCCGGTGGCATTCCGGACCCGGCCCTGTTCCCGGCTGAAGAGTTCCAGCAGGCTTACGCGGATATTTTTTCCGGCGCGCAGGTCAATGCAGCGCTGCAATATTCGGTAAGTGAGGGTTACAAGCCGCTGCGCGAATGGCTGGCGGGCGAGATGGCCGATATCGGCATCGAATGCACTGCCGACAACGTCTTCATCGTTTCCGGTTCGCAGCAGGGTCTCGATTACCTCGGCAAGCTGTTCCTGTCGCCGAAGGATACCGCGCTGGTGACCTGGCCGACCTATCTCGGCGCACTTTCCGCCTTCAACGCCTATGAGCCGAATTACGACCAGCTCAATCCCGGCGGCAACCGCACGCCTGAGGCTTACCGCGAAACCGCGGCCAAGCTCGGCGGCGCCGTGAAGTTCGCTTATCTCTCTGCCGATTTCTCCAATCCGACCGGGGAAACCGTTGATCTTGCCGGCCGCGAAAAGGTTCTGGCGCTGGCTGACGAGCTGGATATCGCCGTCATCGAAGACGCCGCCTATCAGTCGCTGCGTTACGACGGCGACGCGGTTCCGCCGATCATGGCGCTGGATATTGCCCGCTCGGGCGGCATCGAGAACACCCGCACCATCTATTGCGGCAGCTTCTCCAAGACGCTCGCACCCGGCCTTCGCGTCGGTTACATCGTTGCGTCTGCGCCTGTTATCCGCAAGCTGGTGCTGATGAAGCAGGCCGCAGACCTGCATTCCTCGACGATCAACCAGATCGCCATCGAACGTGTCGCTTCACGCGGCTTCGACAAACAGGTCGCCAAGATCAAGGCTGCCTACAGCGCCCGCCGCGATGCGATGCTGGCTGCGCTCGACAGGTACATGCCGAAGGGCACGCGCTGGACGAAGCCGGAAGGCGGCATGTTCATCTGGGTCACCCTGCCGGAAGGCATGGATGGCGCCGCACTGCTGGCAAAATCCATCGCAACGGAAAAGGTCGCATTCGTTCCGGGTCGCGCCTTCTTTGCGGATGGCTCGGGCACGAATACGCTACGCATCAGCTTCTCCTGCGCCAACGAGGCGATGATCGAGGAAGGCATGAAGCGGCTTGGCCGGTTGATTGCGACGGCGCAGGCGGAGACGACCGAAGTGGTTCCGGCGATTTGAGGGTTGCGAGGTTTTCGGCAGCGACGGGGGGTGCGGCTTACCCCCCTCTGTCCTGCCGGACATCTCCCCCACAGGTGGGGAGATCGGCAAGACGCTCTTTCGTCACTTCATTCTCGAACGTTGAGATGGGCGAGACCTCGCCACGGATCGATCTCCCCCCTTGTGGGGGAGATGCCCGGCAGGGCAGAGGGGGGTAAACCACGACTGTCAGGGATCTTTGTCACTCTCCTGCTATTGCATCCTTAAAATCCTGCCTGTCACATACATGTTATGCAATCATGTTTTAGCGGTCCCATGAAACAACAGGGACTGGACCTATGAAAACGCTGCTTTCCGCTTTTACCGCCATCGTAGCGCTCGGCTTCATCGCCACCGCTGCCAATGCCGCCGATCTGGTGCTTTATACCAGCCAGCCGAACGAGGACGCGCAGGCGACCGTTGATGGTTTCAAGGCCGCCAATCCCGGTATCGAAGTCGAATGGGTACGCGACGGAACGCCGAAGATCATGGCCAAGCTGATGGCTGAGATCAGTGCCGGCAATCCGGTTGCCGACGTGCTCTTGATCGCCGACACCGTCACACTTGAGCGCATGAAGCAGGCTGGCCAGCTTATGGCCCACAAGTCCCCGGAAGCGAAGAACATCGACGCGTCGCTCTACGATGCGGACGGCTATTATTATTCCACCAAGCTCATCACCACCGGCATCATGTACAATACTGCCGCTGCGATGAAGCCGACGAGCTGGAAGGATCTTGCCAAGGCGGAAGCCAAGGGTCTGGTCACCATGCCGAGCCCGCTGACTTCGGGTGCGGCGCTGATCCACGCGCAGACGTTGGCCGCCGTAAAGGATCTCGGCTGGGATTATTACAAGGCGCTGAAGGCCAATGAAGCCATTTCCGGCGGCGGTAACGGCGCGGTGCTGAAGTCGGTTGCATCAGGCGAGAAGGCTTACGGCGTTGTCGTCGACTACATGCCGATCCGCGAAAAGGCCAAGGGCGCGCCGGTGGAGTTCGTCTTCCCGGAAGAGGGCGTTTCGGCCGTGACCGAACCGGTCGCGATCCTCAAGGGCACCAAGCATGAGGAAGCCGCGAAGAAGTTCGTCGACTACGTGCTTTCGGAAAAGGGCCAGCAGGGCTTCGTCAAGCTCGGCTACATCCCCGCGCGCGCTGACGCTGGCATGCCGGAAGGTTTCCCCGCCCGCGACAAGCTCAAGGTTCTGCCGCTCAACGCAGCGGACGCGCTGAAGAATTCCGAGCAGGATCTCAAGACCTTCTCCGATATTTTCGGCTCCAAGGGCTGATATAGCGGCATGTCCCGATCAAGTGCCTACGGAAACAGCCAGCCGCGCTGGCTGTTTCCTTTTGTGGTGAGCGTCGTTTTTGCGCTCAGCGCCCTGCCGCTCGGGCGGCTCGCCTATACCGGCATTGTTTCGTCACTCAACGGTGACATATGGCGATTGCTGGCTGATCCCGCCCTTTGGGATGCGGCGCTGAACACGCTGTCCACCTCGTTTTTCGGCATGCTGATTTCGCTGATGATTGGCGGGGGCTTCGCGCTGGCGCTGACGCTTTGCGACATACGCGGCAAGTCGATACTGAGCTTCCTTTTCATGCTGCCGATGATGATCCCGCCGCAGGTGACGGCTCTGTCTTGGATCGGCATGACGGGGCCTTCCAGCACGCTGTTAAAGGCCATCGGCCTTGCGCCGCCCATGGGCTCGCCGCAACCGCTTTATTCTATTGCCGGTATCGCGCTTTTGCTCGGCGTGCAGCATGCGCCGCTCGTCTATCTGTCGCTGCGCGCCGGTCTGCTCGCTTTGCCGCAGGATGGCATCGAGGCAGCCAAGCTTTCCGGTGCCTCGCCTCGCCGCGTGCTGTTCGATATCATCCTGCCGCTTTCGACGCCGGGATTGATCGCCGGGGCGGCGATCTCGTTTGTGTCCAATGTCGGCAATTTCGGTATTCCGGCGATCCTCGGTATTCCGGCCTCGATCTTCACCCTGCCGACGCTGATCTACAGCCGCTTCGCCAGTTTTGGTGCGAGCACCTTTGGCGATATCGCCATTCTCTCGACCATGATCGCCATCATCTCCGTGGCCGGTCTTGCGCTGCAAGAGCGGGCAATGAAGGGCAGGGACTATCGGATCATCGGTCTTTCCGGCAAGGCCGCGACTTTCAAGCTGTCGCGCTGGCGTGTAGTGGCTGAGCTTGTCCTTTGGCTTGTGCTGTTCTTCATGCTGGTCGCACCGCTTGCTGCGCTGGTGGCAAGCTCGCTTGCCCCCGCCTATGGCGTGCCGCTCAGCCTCAAGACCGCGACGATGCACGCCTATGAGGAACTGCTCTACCGGCAGAGCGTGACGCGCACAGCCTTCCGCAACTCCCTGTTTCTGGCGACGGTCACATCCCTTTGCCTGCTTGCGGTGACGATGCTGACCGCCTATTTCCTGGTGCGCGGCAAAAGCCGCTTCATGTTCCTGCTGTCGGCGCTGGTGGATATTCCCTATGCGCTGCCGGGTGTGGTGATTTCCGTATCATTCGTCCTGCTGTTTGCGGCCCCCATCCCGCTGCTCGGCATCACGCTTTACGGCACGATCTGGATCATCCTGCTCGCCTATTTTTCCTCCTTCTTCGCCGTCAGCCTCAAACCGATGGTCAGCGCCTTCCTGCAATTCGATCCGTCGCTGGAAGAGGCGGCAAGGCTTTCGGGCGCCGGTTTCTGGCGGCGGTTGAAGGATATCATCCTGCCGTTGGTCGGGCCTGCCGCGGGCGCCTCCGTCATCCTCGTCTTCCTGATCGCCTGCAATGAGCTGACGGTTTCGGCGCTCCTTTGGTCCGCCGGCACGCAGACGCTCGGTGTGCTCATCTATAACCTCGATGACAGTGGCAGCTTCGACCTTGCCTCCGCACTTTCGGTGCTTGTCGTCATCATGGTGATTTTCCTCATGCTGCTGCTCGAAATTCTGGGGCGCTATCTGCCGAAAGGAGTGGTCCCTTGGCGAAACTGATCCTCAATCGTCTGACGAAAAGCTTTGGAGCCGGGTCGAAACCCGCCGTTGACGACGTCTCGCTCACGGTGCGTGAGGGAGGTTTCCTCGCGCTTCTCGGGCCTTCAGGCTGCGGCAAGACGACGGTGCTGCGCATGATCGCCGGTTTCGAGCAACCGACTGACGGTTCCATCCTCCTCGGCGAGCGGGTGCTGGCCGATGCCGGCAGCATGGTGCCGCCGGAACGGCGCAACATGGCGATGGTGTTCCAGTCCTATGCGCTTTGGCCGCATATGTCGGTTGCCGACAATGCCGGTTATCCCTTGAAAGTACGCGGCATTTCGGGTGAGAAATATCGCGAGAAGGTGGCCCAAGCGCTCGCAGCCGTGCGTCTCGAAAGTTTCGCGGACCGCCGTCCAGCGGAATTGTCCGGCGGGCAGCGGCAGCGCGTCGCTTTGGCCCGTTGCCTCGTCACCGAACCCGACGTGGTGCTGCTCGACGAGCCGCTCGCCAATCTCGACCGGCATTTGCGGCAGGAGATGGAGGAGACCTTTCGCGAGTTCCACATCCGCTCCGGCGCGACGATGATCTATGTCACCCACGATCAGGCGGAAGCCATGGCGCTGGCAACCGATGTCGCCGTCATGTCTCAGGGCAAGCTGCTTCAGGTCGCACCGCCGGCGGAGCTTTATGCGCGGCCGGAGGGGCGTCTCGTCGGCTCGCTGGTGGGGCAGGGTGCCATTCTCTCCGTGCCGGTGCCGGATGGCACTTCGCGAGATATTGACTGGGACGCGCTCCGCACAGCAATGGATAGCGGCGGGCAATTGCCTCGGGCGGATATTCTCGTGCGGCCGCAGGACGTGGTGCGGGATGCGGATGGAATCACCTGCACCGTGACCTCGGTTCTCTACGAGGGCGAGCGTTATGCCCTGCGTCTCGACCTGCCGGACGGGCAGGCGCTTCGGGCTTATTCTCGAGAATCGGCTGCGGTCGGTGACCGGCTGCCGGTTGCGATTCGTGCGGCGTGGTGTCTTTAGCATTTGCTCGCGCCCTCATCCCTGTGCTCGTCACAGGGATCCAGCCAGCCAAAGTCCTTGGGCTGAAAGTACCTCTCGCCGCGCAGACGCGCGTCGGCTGGATTCCTGTGACAGGCACAGGAATGAGGGTGGGGAATGTCCCGGCACATAAAATCCGACATCGTGAATCGGGAAATCTGATCAACGCGACAGGCCACTGGCGAGACCGGACAGGAGCGGCTAAGCTCCCATTCCAGCAACAGGAATGAAACATGTCGCTTCGGCTCGCCACCTTCAATATCGAAAATCTTCTCACTCGTTTCGACTTTACCGGTTTTCGCAACCAGACGCGGCGCGACAGGGCGATCCAGCTTTTCGATATCAGGGACGAGGCAACCTATCAGGCGCTGGAAAGTGCGCGGGCAGTCTCTTCCACAGACGATACGCGGCAACTTTCAGCGCTGGCCATTGCGGATGCGGATGCCGATATTCTCTGCCTGCAGGAAGTCGACAACATGGCAGCCCTGCAGGCTTTCGAATATGGCTATCTCTACCGCATGGTCGGTAACGGCTATCTGCAGAAATATCTGGTCGAGGGCAATGACAGCCGCGGCATCGATGTCGCCGTCGTCATGCGCGAGCAGACCCGAGACGGCGACAAGATCGAGGTCATCGACATCAAGAGCCACGCCGCGCTAACCTACCGCAATCTCGATCTCTTCCATCCCGCACTTGCCGCGACCAACCAGATAGACGACAAGATTTTCAAACGCGATTGTCTGGAAATCGATCTGAGGATCGGCGGAAAACCGCTGACGCTTTACGTCACGCATTTCAAATCCATGACCAATGCCCGTGACGCCATAGATGCCCGGCTCGCCACCATGCCGATTCGCGAGGCGGAAGCCATGGCCGTTCGCCGCATCATCGAAAACCGCTGGGGCGCAAACAATACCCGCAACAAGAATTTTGCCATCTGCGGCGACATGAATGATTATCAGGAACGCATTTCGATTTCCGGCGACCGGCGCAGCGGCTACAGCTTTACGCCGGTCGAAGAGGAGCGGAGCGCGCTCGATATCTTCACGGCGGATGACTTTGTGACCAATCCGATGTCGCGCCGCGACGTCATGGACCGCTGGACGCTCTATCATTCGCGCGGGCCGCAGGAACAGCATCTCTGCCAGCTCGATTATATCTGGCTTTCCCCGCATCTTGCACAGATCAATGCGACAAGGGTTCCCGAAATCATCCGCGCTGGCCAGCCTTACAGGACGGTCTTTCCGCCGGGGCAGGAGGTGGATCGTTATCCGCGCACCGGCTGGGACCGCCCGAAGGCTTCTGACCATTGCCCTGTCGTTATGACGCTCGATCTGATCTGACCTGCTGCTCCGGGCCGCCTAGCCGTTGGCGACCTTGGGGAAATAGGTCGCCCACACCCGGTTGCGGCCCGCACGCTTGGCCTCATAAAGCCGGTCGTCGGCAATTGCGATCAGCTCGTCCCAACTGTTGATCGCCCGTGCCTCCTGCCAGACCACGCCGAAACTTGCCGTCAGTGACAGCCCGCTTTGTTCATCAATGATCTGGGCTTCAATCAGCCGGCGCAGGCGGTCGGCGGTGGCGGTCGCCGTCGCGTGGCTGACATCCTGCAACACGACCACGAATTCCTCGCCGCCATAGCGCGCCAGAATATCGTTTTTGCGGAGGGCGCCTCTTAAAAGAGTCGCTGTCTTCTGTAGCGCGAGGTCGCCCATGGCATGGCCATAACGGTCGTTGATGGATTTGAAGTGGTCGATGTCGACAATCATCACGCCAAGCGCCTGCAACTGCTCCTCGCCGCTCAATATGGCACGAACGGTCTTTTCCAGCGCACGGCGATTGGACACACCGGTCAAGGCATCTGTTTCTGAAAGGGTGCGTAATTGTTCGGCCAGCGCAGACTGCTGCTTTTCCATTTCTTCCTTCTGGCGAAGCTGCTCGCGCAGGAAATCCAGTTCCTCGAACATTTTCTTCACTTCCGGAGCAGCCTTGTCCTGATACAGGGCTCCTGAAAGATCGCCAGCGGCGATTGCGGCGATCTGCGTCTGGACGGATTGCATGGGGCGGAACAATGCCGTTCTGTAAACCGATGCAAGCCGCAGCAATACCAGAACCGCGATGAGAGCGAGGAGGAGAGACGTTCCACCATAGATCAGCGCCTGGTCCTTGTTCCTTTCTATCCTTGCCCGTGTTTCGGCGAGAATAAGGTCGCGCAATGTGCTCGAGGACCGCATGCCCTTGATGTAGTTTTCGGAGAATTCGCGAACGCTTGGCTGCGCGGACGGCACCACCATCGCAATCGTATTCTGCGCATAGGGAAGTGCCTGGCCGAAATAGAAGATTTCAATATCGCGAAACGCTGCATCGACGCGTGGTGTGGACAGGTAAGCGGCGGTGTAGTTCGTCAGCGACGATTTCAGCAGTGTAAGGCTCTGTATTTCCGTGTCGAATTTAGCGCGTAGGCTCAGCTTGTCCTGCCTGTTCGCCCGCAGGCTCATGACCACGTAAGAACCGAGGCGACCGATCCGGTCCCGCATCACTCCGGCAGTGCCGGTCATGGCGATGTCGATCGCTACATTGGGCGTTACCTTGATGATCGCGCGGGCGGTCTTGCCACGCAGCATGTTGACGCTGTCCGCTGCCTTGAACATCGTAAAAATTGCGTTGGACATTGCCGTGTAGCTGCGCGCGGATTCCGGAAGTCCAGCAACCTGATCGACCGCTTCTCGGGATTGCGCCAGTTTTCGGCGTGTATCTACCAGCGATTTTGCCAGTTCTGGCTGCGCCCTGATTTCCGCGGCAAAAGAGTTTTCGAGTTCCACCAGCTTGTCGTCCGTCGCCTTGCGCGCTGCGGCCAGCTCCTGGACCAGTTTTGCATCGGGGGAAGACGCGCCCATCAAATTATTGGCGGGACCACGCTCGGCCGACACCAGCCATGCGGACTGGAGGGCCGTTTCGAAGCGGCTGAGTTGCTGCGCATTGGTCCGGTAGCGTAAGTAACTGGAAACGCTCGGAAGGGCGGCAAGGGTTGCCAACAAGATGGAACTTACCGCTATGACGATCGTACCGGTTAGTTGGATTTTCTGTATGCTTGCGCGCATTCGATGCGTTATTCCCGGTGGGATGGTTATGATTTATCGCCATTTTAGCTGCATCGCGTAAATACTTCGCTTATTTTGCAGGGCTTTTGCCGCGACCTGGTGATTGAAACCCACAGGTACGGTGTGGAAAAGAGGTCTCCCAACGGCGCGCAATCAATTTTTGCTTTACACGAAGTGAGAATCTGATAGTTGGCAGGGCACTGGATTGCCCTTGTAGCTCAGTTGGTAGAGCACCTGATTTGTAATCAGGGGGTCACGAGTTCGAACCTTGTCGGGGGCACCAGTATTTTCAATGGCTTGGCCATTCCCACCAATATTATTCCTGCATTCGCACCACGCCTACGGCTTGACGTGATAAAGCTTGTGCACGATTGCCCAGTTGCCGTCGCGCTCCAGCAATGACAGGTATTCGCTAAAATCCATGCCGTCGAAACGGGTCGTCAGCTTCACCGACGCGCTGTCGCCTTCCTTGTCGATGCCGAGGATTTCGAAGATGGGGTCGTGATCGGGCAGGCCGCGTTCGCTTTTCCGTATCTGCTCGGCGAAGTCCTCCAGTGAGAGCCATTCCGTTTCACCCTGAAACGTCCCGACGATGCTGGCGCGCGGATCGAAAACATCACGCATCAGGCCCTCATCTGCATAGGCCATGGCGTGCACATAATCCGTCACTGTCTGGGTAATGGTTTGCGGCATCGGATCGTCCCTCCCTTCAGATCCAAAAGCCAAGCTTACACCCGTTGGAGCCGTTCCACCATAAGCACCGTAAAACCTGCGGGTTGCAGGGTTGTCCGCATGGGTAGACAGCTTGGCCCGGCGTGTTTTGCCATGACTTTCCACAATTTTGTCCCGCCCGTGATTATAGTCGCCATGGGTCCGACAAATTTGAGGATCAAGGGCTTTTGCGCCGGCGCGGGGGTGCCGCGCGGGCGGAATTCGCTTATGATCCGTGCGCGAGCCGCACGGGGGTGGCGTATGGCATGCGGTAACAGTTTGCGTTTGAAGGTGTTTTAGTGATCGATCCCTATGTTTTGCTTGGCGTGGAGCGTGATGCCGACGAGGCGGCGATCAAGTCTGCCTACCGGAAGGTGGCGAAAGCCGCCCATCCCGACAGCGGGGGCGATACCGACCAATTCGCACGCCTGCAAACCGCTTACGAGCTTTTGAAGGATCCGGTGCGCCGCAAGGTGTTCGACGATACCGGTTACGATCCGCAGCTTGCCGATGCCAAGGACCTCAAAGGCCTGCTGATGCTGGAAACTCTGGTCAACGAATTCATTCTGGACGAGCGCGAGCCCGGCAGCTTCGACCCGGTGGCCGCCATGCGCCGCAAGCTGACGGATGATATCCTGAAAAGCCGCTTTCACATTCTGGAACTGGAGCGGCACCGCACGCGGGTGCGCAAACATATGGACCGGCTGGGCAGGAAGCCGGAGACCGATGTTTTGAGTTCCATGTTGCGTGCGCGCAGCCAGTCCATCGCCGAAGCCATCCGCAATGCGGAAGCGCAGATCGAGGCGATCGAGCAGGCCTATACGATGCTGGAAGGATATTCCTACGAGCTGGAGAGCATATCGCTCGCCGAACCGCTGCTGAAAGGCGAGGCGGCGGAATAGCCGTTTTTCTCTGGAGTTCTCAGGGACCGTTGACGAGCGCCAGAATCAGTTGATGCACGCGGCCGCCGGGGGAAAGCTCGTCCCGGTCGAAATCGCGTCCGCGCTGGCGCTGCTCGTTGGATAGCTCGCCAAGCCGCTGTTGCAGGACAACGCGCACTTTCTGGCATTTCGGATCGTTTTCCGCTCTCAGACCGGTGCTGAAGGCCTCGATCTTCTGCACCATGTCGAGAATGTGCTCGCCATGAACGCGCTCATGGGTTTCCACACCGGAAATGAAGGTTTTCCAGCTGGCGGCGACCGCGGGCGGCAATCTGGCCGGCGCTTTCGGCCAGGTATAGATGATTGTGAGATTGGGCTTGGCGGTGGCCAGTACGCAGGCACCGTCCGGTTGCGGGCGATAATCGCGCCGCCATGTCAGCTTGAAGGTGGTGTGGGCGATGGCCTGCACACCGGCGGTCGGGCCGCGTTCGCCTATGGACTGGTAAAGCGCTCCACCCGTATCACCGCTGATCGCATAGGTTTTTATCTGCTCGGCTGGTTTCCAGCCCGCTGACTGTGCTGACAGCGGAAGGGTGCTCAGCAATATCGTCACAGCGCTGATGGTGAGGGAAGAGAGAGTTTTGGCGGGCACGCATCGATCCTTGGTGTCTTGCGCGCCGAAGATAGGCGAGAGCCGGGCTGCTAGGCAAGCGTCGTGAGAGAGGGATTGTCGGATACCGCGCCGAAATTCCACGCACGAAAAACCCCCGCGACGGATCGCGGGGGTCAAGCTTGCGACTGCAGGGGAATCAGTCGTCCAGCTTGTCGTAGTCGAGCTTCGGTGCGTTCTGCAGTGCTTCCTTGGTGGTATCGACATAGGCCTTCCAGGTGCCGTTGTCGTTGTGGACCGCAACCGAGGCCGGGTCGAGCACCACATAGCTCTTGTCGATGCCGAGGAAACCGCCGACGCTGGCAACAAGGCCGATCACCGATTTGCCATCGCCGATGACGACATCCTCGATTTCGCCGATGTTTTCGTTCTGGGCGTTATAGATATCCAGACCGTCGAGCTGGGAGGCGGTGAGATCGGTTTTCTGGACATTGACGAACTTCAGCGGGCCGTTAGCCTTGGTGCCCATGGTGATGCCGGGACCGGACAAAGTCGCGTCGGCGCCAACAGCAGGCGCAGTCGCAGCCGTCTGGGCAAAAGCCACGGAAGAGGAGAGGGCTGCTGCGGCAGCGAGAGCGATGACGTTGATTTTCATGATGTTTCTTCCCTTTGTATGCTGAACGTTTCGTTCGGGGAAGAAACGGTGAGGGGCGGATTTGGTTCCGCATCGAAACGTAATTGATAAATCTGGTAAAAGTTGTGGATGAACGTTTCACCACTTGAAAGAGAGTTAGTGGAATGGCATATAGGGTTTATGGGGGTTCCCAGACGGAAGAAAGGAGCAATCCGATCCCGGATCACGGTAACGCGTGAGTCAAGTGTTTACACTGTCAATAGGGAAGACGGTTTCGAGCAATATCATATGGATGATTCCTGCGATTTGTATCGACGACTTACTCTTCAACACGATGCCGATAAACGACATCAACTTGATGACAGTATATACTATACAGTTGGATAGGGACTTTAGTGGCGAAAATGCCATGATGAATTGGCGGAGGTGGTAATAGTACGTGCCCAGCGTTGTTGCTACCTCCACTCATCCGCTCTCAGACAATAACTGGGAGCCGAGAGAAAAAGATTTAAAGTCTTACCTTCATTTTGATCGAAATATTAGCAAAGAAGAAATTTCCACACTTGCTAACGATCCTATCGCAGTCGCGAGACATGCATTCTTCCCTCTAATCAGATTCCATGAAACGTGGACAAAATTTAGGAAGAACGGGAAGCGTACAAAGAAAGTACGACCTTTGCGGTATGCAGCTCGAATAGACGCAGCCATTTATGCTAGGTATCGATCAATTCTTTCTAGGGCTTACGAACAAGAGCTTACACGCCGATCGCTTTCAGAGGTGCCAGTAGCTTACAGAAAGCTGCCAAAGAAGGGTGGGGGCAACAAATCTAACATCGAAATATCACGTGACGTTTTTTCTTTTATCAAACGCACGGGAGACTGTTTTGTAACAGTAGTGGACATCAAGTCATATTTTGAAAGTCTCGGTCACAAGGGTATCAAAGAAACTTGGGAGATGCTCTTAGGATTTCCTATGCCTGATGATCATATCGCTGTTTATCGGAATCTGACTCGCTATTCGGTCGTAGACTATGACAAAGTACTTGGTAGACTTAAACTTTATGAAAAGCCGGTAGTAGGAAGCCGGCTTAGCAGGCGCCGACGCGGTATAGATGAACTCAAGTCAAACCGTCATAAACAACTGTGCAGTCCTGCTGAGTTCCGGAAACTCATAGCTGGCTCTGACCCAGCCACTCCTAGCTTGATACAAAAGAATGGATTTGACTTTGGTATTCCGCAGGGAACGCCGATTTCTGATCTTGTCGCAAATTTCTATCTTATTGATTTTGATCATGAAATTCATAGTCTGGTAAGTGAGCTCGGAGGACTCTACAGGCGCTACTCCGACGACATCATAGTTGTTCTTCCTACAGCCTCCTCGAAGACGCCACTTGAAACAAAGATTTTTCTGCAGGAGCGGATACAGCACTATGGGGATAGGCTTCGTATTCAAGATAAAAAGGTTAGTGTGGTGCGGTTTGAGCGATGCGGCGAGGAGATGAAGTTCTCTCATGTATTTGGGTCAGCATCACGCAATGGGTTGGAGTATCTTGGCTTCGAATACGATGGAGAACGAGTAAAAATTCGAAACTCAACACTATCCAACGCCTGGCGAAAAATGAAGCGACAAGCATATGGACATGCCGCTAGCTTCGTAAAAAGGTATCGTGAGAAGGGAAAAGTGTGGATAATTGCGAACTATCCTACGAAGCAGATGGAAACTCATATCTTGAGAGATGTGACTTATAAGCAGGACGAGGGTTATAAGAGCTGGACCTTCGTTAAGTACGTTCGCCGCTCAAGTAGGGCGTTTGTCGGATTTAATCCCATTTTTTCTGCGCAAACAAAAAAGTACCGGTATTACACTAAGTTGATGATTGAAAAATCTCTTCAAAAAGCGTTGGACGTCCATTTCAAGTAGACCCTGTCTTATCCAAACTCCCCATCGATGAATTTCAGCGCGTCGATAATTGACACTTTCCACACTGACCAGACGTGATCTCCATCGGTGATCCGCAATTCGGATTTGCGATTGTCGGCCTGAAGCGTTTCGTGCAGGGCGATGGCGCCGCGCCAGAGGAAGAAGCCGTCGTCGTCGCCAACGGTCAGATAGGTGGCGGGCAAGTTCTGGTTTTCGGCGACGTGCTGTGCGACGAGGGTAAAGACGTTCTTCTCATTGAAAAGTCTCGCATCGAAGGGCGTGCCGAAGGCGCCGGAGAAGTGATCGCCGGTGGAGGGCAGCACGATGCCGCTGGTGACGGTGGTGCGGTCGACGCGGTGGAAGAAGGCGCTGTCCTGAATGAGCTTGAGTTCGGCGGGCGTTTTGTCGAGATCGGAGGCGGGCACGTTCTGCCAGATCGCGCCGGACAGGCTGGCGACTGCGCCATAGAGGTCCTCGTGGCCATAAGCCAGATGCAATGCGCCGAAACCGCCCATGGAAAGACCGGCG
This sequence comes from Rhizobium sp. AN6A, assembly GCF_900215635.1. Classification (NCBI taxonomy): domain Bacteria; kingdom Pseudomonadati; phylum Pseudomonadota; class Alphaproteobacteria; order Hyphomicrobiales; family Rhizobiaceae; genus Rhizobium; species Rhizobium sp. AN6A. The sequence continues at coordinate 103,031 of NZ_OCNC01000004.1, read as the reverse complement.
ATGGCACGCCCTTCGCGATCTTTCCGCACCGGCAGCGTTTTTTCCACCTGATGGCGCAGATCGCCAGTCAGGGCCGTCTCGTAATCGCCGGGACCACCGACAGCGGAAGAATCCACGTACCAACTGTTTTTAACGCCTGGCATGACGACAACCAGCGGGCGGATGGCGCCGGCCGCAATCAGCGTGTCCAGCGTCTTTTCGATATTGCCGAGATCCCGCCAGCTGTTCTGGCCACCATCATGGCCGTGCAGGAGATAAAGCACCGGCCAGCCGTTTTCCGGCGGCGAGCCATCCGGGTGGTAGATGTTGACGGGCAGCGGTGCGTTCAGGGCGGCGCTGTGGAAGGTGGCGTCCTCAATCTGCCCGGCAAGGACTGGGCTTGAGAAAAAGAAGAGGCATAAGGCCGCCAGATTTTTTAGATGCATGCGGTGTCTCCTTGCCGCCGGTCCTCAAGGCCAATCAACGTCCACGGGAACTGCGAGTTCCGGCATGCACAATGTTACGGCAATGCCGTTCGGGCAAGTTTGCGCAACAGCGTGCCATCACGGATCACGCAGCATTCGGGATCAAGACATGGTGACATCGACATTATCGCGTTTCGCACGATCGCTTGTTTTGCTTCTGCTGCTTACCGGCTGCATGACCACACCAATCTCCAGTATTCCCAAATTGATGCGGCTCGATTTCCTGACGATGAATTTTGAGCATGTGCGGGTCGCGTTACAGCTTCCCACCTATCTTTCGCTGCGCACGGGTGATGCCGTGATGATTATCCGCAGCACGGCTGATGGCGTAAAAGGCGAGACTGTCGATACATTCGGGCTGATCCAGGAGAATATGGACGATGCTGACCGTGCACGGTTCAACGTGGCGAAACGGGAGGGGTGGGCTACAAGCGTGTGGAGAATAAAGCCCGATGATGTTTCAAGGCTTGCCCTATTGCAGGAGAAGGTGCGCAACTCGCGTATCAAAGGGCCGCGCATCCGGGGCAGCACGGAAATAGAGATATTGCGGGCCTGTATCGCGGGCCTTTTGCCGGCTGGGCCGATCTATTTCTCAACCTATATCAAGCCTGCCGAAAAAGACGACTACATTCCCCTGTCCATAGATTCGGATCTGGTGAAGGTGTTTGGAGCAGGTCAGGTTGAGGGGCGGATCAGCCGTTGCGAAAGCTGATTGCTTTGCCGGAGCGCGTCAGCGCTCTGGCTTTCTTTGTGAACTATCCTGTTACATATAACGCTGAAGCAGGGAGCACCCGAACTTATCGGGGCTTATCCAGCTTGCGCCGTTGCGCGTCAGCGACCGGGACGGCCGGTCTTCCCCTTCGTCCGGCTTTTGCGCTTCTGTTCGCCGGCATCCTCATAGGAACCCGCTCCGATCTTGCCGCGCACGAGGGGACGGGGATCATCCGTGGTTCGCTCAGGCTGGCCTTCCATGAGCGGCGAGAAGCGTTTGCCGGCTTCCGTCTCGGGTTTGCCGGGAACTTTGCCACGCACCGGCTTCTCGGTGCGGCCAACGGTCATCTCGTCCAGCGTGTTCCTGCGGAACAGCGGCTTGCCCGTGTCCGAGCCGGGACCCATTTCGTCCAGCGAAGGTTTGGCGAAGAGAGATTTTCCACTTTCGTTTGCGGAAGCGGCACCGTCCTCTGTCCCGCCGGACATCTCTCCCGCAAGAGGGGAGATCGACCCGTTGCGGGCGCTCGTTTCTTTTTTCTTGCCTCTGCCGCCACCCTCAAGCGATTTCGCCTCTTCCTTCGCCATCGGGTCGTCCATGACGGCGAGTTCGGTGGCCTTGAGGCGCTTGATTTCGTCGCGCAGGCGGGCGGCTTTTTCGAAGTCCAGATCGGCTGCGGCATCGCGCATGGATTTTTCCAGCGCGTTGAGATGGGACTGCAGATTGTTGCCGACCAGATGGCCGCCATCGGCGAAGCCCTTTCCGGAAACGCCTGAAATATCGGCTCTTACGTGATCACGCTCATAAACTGAATCAAGAATATCGGAGATCTTCGCCTTGACCGATTCCGGCGTGATGCCGTGTTCGGCGTTATAGGCCATCTGCTTTTCGCGGCGGCGGGAGGTTTCCTCCATCGCCCGCTTCATCGAGCCGGTGATATTGTCGGCATAAAGGATGACCTTGCCGTCGACGTTACGGGCGGCGCGGCCGATGGTCTGGATCAGCGAAGTTTCCGAACGCAGGAAGCCTTCCTTGTCGGCATCGAGGATCGCGACGAAACCGCATTCGGGAATATCGAGGCCTTCGCGCAGAAGGTTGATACCGACAAGCACGTCGAAGGCACCAAGGCGCAGGTCGCGGATGATCTCGATGCGTTCCAGCGTGTCGATATCCGAGTGCATGTAACGCACGCGAACGCCCTGTTCGTGCAGATATTCGGTCAGGTCTTCAGCCATGCGCTTGGTCAGCACTGTGCAGAGCGTGCGGTAACCCTTGGCGGCGGTCTCGCGAATTTCGCCGAGAACATCGTCCACCTGGCTGCGGGCGGAGCGCACCTCGACCGGCGGATCGATGAGTCCTGTCGGGCGGATGACCTGTTCGGCGAAGACGCCGCCGGCCTGTTCCATTTCCCACGAGCCGGGGGTGGCCGAAACCGCGACCGTCAGCGGTCGCATCGCATCCCATTCCTCGAAGCGCAACGGGCGGTTATCCATGCAGGAGGGAAGGCGGAAGCCATATTCGGCCAGCGTCGCCTTGCGCCTGAAGTCGCCGCGATACATGCCGCCGATCTGGCTGACAGAGACGTGGCTTTCGTCAATGAAAAGCAGCGCATTATCAGGGATATATTCGAACAGCGTCGGTGGCGGCTCACCGGGATTGCGGCCGGTGAGATAACGCGAATAGTTTTCGATACCTGCGCAGGAGCCGGTCGCCTCCAGCATTTCGATGTCGTAGCGCGTGCGCTGTTCCAGCCGCTGGGCTTCCAGCAGACGTCCCGCCTTTTCCAGCTCGGCGAGGCGGACCCTCAGCTCTTCCTTGATCGACTTGATCGCACCGTTCAGCGTCGGGCGCGGGGTGACATAGTGCGAATTGGCGTAGATCTTGACGGATTGCAGATCGCCGGTCTTCTGGCCGGTCAGTGGGTCGAATTCGGTAATGGAATCGATTTCGTCGCCGAACATCGAGATGCGCCAGGCGGCATCCTCAAGGTGGGCGGGGAAGATTTCGATGGTATCGCCGCGCACGCGGAAGGAGCCGCGCTGGAAATCCATGTCGCGGCGCTTGTATTGCTGGGCCACAAGGTCGGCCAGAAGCTGGCGCTGGTCCAGCCGGTCGCCCACCTGCATCTGGAAGGTCATCGCGGTATAGGTTTCCACCGAGCCGATACCATAGATGCAGGAAACCGAAGCGACGATGATGCAGTCGTCGCGTTCCAGCAGCGAGCGGGTGGCGGAGTGGCGCATCCGGTCGATCTGTTCGTTGATCGAGGATTCCTTCTCGATGAAGGTGTCGGAGCGCGGCACATAGGCTTCCGGCTGATAATAATCGTAATATGAGACGAAGTACTCTACCGCATTGTCGGGGAAGAAGTTCTTGAACTCGGAATAGAGCTGCGCGGCCAGCGTCTTGTTGGGCGCAAGGATGACGGCCGGGCGCTGAGTTGCCTCGATCACCTTGGCCATGGTGAAGGTTTTGCCGGAGCCGGTGACGCCGAGCAGGACCTGGCTGCGCTCGCCGGAATTGATGCCTTCCACGAGATCGGCAATCGCCGTTGGCTGGTCGCCTGCCGGTTGGTACTCCGAGTCCATGCGGATTGTAACGCCGCCTTCGGATTTCGGCGGACGGGCCGGCCGGTGCGGCGTCCACATCTTGCCGTCCTTGAACAGCGGATTGCCGCTCTCGATAAGCGCCGATAGCGCCTCGACGGTGGCGGTGACGGCACCCGGTGCGAGATTGGCCGCCTCCTCCAGGGAGACGTCCATGCCAGCCACGGGATTGAGACCGGCGGCGGCGCGGGTTTTTGGATCGCTCGACGCGCCGATGGAAACGCCGCGCGCAGTCTTGGAAGCCGTGGTGTTTTTAGCCGTTTTGTTGGCCGCTTTTTCGGCTTCCTTGCGCGCTTCGATCTCGATCTTCTTGCGGTGCTTGCCAGCTTTCGAGGCGACTTCGCGCTGGGTTTCCACCGAGCCGGCTTCGGCTTCCGCCTCGAGCTGCTTTACCCAATCGGCAACGCTGCCGCTGAGCGGCGCGCCTTCGAACGACGATTGCGGAGCTTCCTCGAAGCCGGAATTCGAGGGTTTGGAATTTTTGGGTGATCTGGCCATGCGCGAAATATGGAGGGAGTCACGCGCAAAGGGAAGGGGAGGCCAAGAAAAAATGAGTACAAAAAGGAAACGAAGTGCGGGGAACAAAATTTGGCCGGATACGTTGCATAGCGGCCGAATACGCTTTGATAGAAACCGGTTCCGTTTCATACGACGGTAAGTTAAAGCAAAGACAAAAATGACGGTTGCGTTTTCAAACTGCCTTTCGTGACATCCCTCCTTTCTTCATTCAGGAACAATCATGCCGTTCTCGATCAGCCCTGCCCACATCTGGCCTGTCCTGATGCTCATCGTCTCCAATGTTTTCATGACTTTCGCCTGGTATGGGCATCTCAAGCACAAGGGCAGCGCACTCTTCCTTGCGATTGTCGCAAGCTGGGGTATCGCTTTCTTCGAATACATGCTCGCAGTCCCCGCGAACCGCATGGGATCGGAGGTCTATTCGACCGCGCAGCTCAAGACCATTCAGGAAGTTATCACGCTTGCGGTCTTTGCGCTGTTCTCGGTCTTCTGGCTGAAGGAAAGCATCACGATCAACCACGTGATCGGTTTTGCGCTCATCGCTTTCGGCGCGTCCTTCATCTTCCGCTCCTGATCGCCACAGGGCCTTTCTATTGCCGTGGCGGACAGGTTTCGCCACGGCACGAGGAACGGTGTTACGATCCCGTTCCACCATTGGCATAGTCCAACCGCGCCGTACAAATGCGGACGTGGTTCTCGTCGGCCCACTGCACCAGCAATTGCATCGGCACCAGAAACGAACGTCCGAGATTGGTCAGTTCGTATTCCACGCGCGGCGGCACCTGCGCATAGAGCGTGCGGCGAATGAAACCGTCCTCCTCCAGCCGTTTCAGCGTGCGTGACAACATCTGCTTGGAAATATCGTCGATCTTACGGTTCAGTTCGTTGAAACGCAGCACCCCGCCCTGAAGCGCTTCCAGAACCAGCAGGCTCCATTGATCACCGATGCGATCCAGCACGTCGCGGATGGGGCAGGGCTGGTCGAAGGCGAAGATTTCCTTGGTTTGTGTATCCGGCATCTTCCTCGCTCTTTCCATTTTCGTGCTCTTTCAGGTCATCGCCGTGTGACCTGATCAGCGTCGGCTGACTTCTTGCAGCCGGGGCTGCGATACCATAGCTTCCCCTAGCGGTCTATTATCTAGACCTATAACGATGCCACAAAGGAAAAAGCCATGGCTAAAATCGCGCTCATCGGAGCCTCCGGCAATGCCGGATCCCGTATTCTGAAGGAACTTTCCGACCGGGGGCACCAGGTGACGGCGATCGCCCGCAACCCTGAAAAGATCGCCAGCCTGCCGAACGTAGTGGCAAAAAAGGGCGATGTCTTCGATCAGGCAGGGCTTTCGGAACTGCTTAAGGGTCACGATGCCGTGATCAGCGCCGTGCACTTCACTGCGAGCGATCCGGTGACGCTGATCGAGGCCGTCCGTGCCTCGGGCGTTTCCCGTTATCTCGTCGTGGGTGGCGCCGGCAGCCTTGAAATTGCGCCGGGCCAGCGCGTGGTTGACCTGCCGGACTTCCCGGCCGCCTACAAGGCCGAGGCGACCAAGGGAGCGGAGTTTCTGGACCGCCTGAAAGGGGAAAAGCAACTCGACTGGACTTTCCTGTCGCCATCGGCCGAATTCGTGCCGGGGGAAAGAACGGGCAAATTCCGTATCGGCAATGACAGCCTTTTGAGCAACGAAGCTGGCAGCCGCATTTCCTTTGAAGACTACGCCATCGCGCTTGTCGATGAAATCGAAAAGCCGCAGCATTCCCGCCAGCGTTTCACCGTCGGTTACTGAGAGGTCTCATCCATGAATTTCATGACACGTCGTCTTGCCATTGCTGCTTTTGCCCTCGCGCCCGCGCTGATGGCCGCGCCCGTTTTGGCGGAAACCGCCAAGCGCGATCTGGTTCAGGAAGAAGCCAACCGCAAGCTGGTGATTGATTTTTACGACATCGTCTTCAACAAGCACGAGGTGGCGAAGGGCGCTGCCGTCATCGTCGACAGCTACAAGCAGCACAATCCGATGGTGCCTGATGGCAAGAAGCCGTTCGTCGACTATTTCACCGGCTTCTTCAAGGAAAACCCGCAGGCGAAATCCCGGATCGTGCGCAGCGCCACGGATGGCGATCTGGTTTATCTGCACATCCATTCCACGGACAAAGAGGGTGCTCGCGGAGCCGCCATCGTCGATATTTTCAGGGTCACCGACGGCAAGATCACCGAACATTGGGACGTGATCCAGCCGGTTCCGGAAAAGGCTGCAAACAATAATACGATGTTCTAGAGCAGTTCCAGTAAAAGTGCGTAGCGGTTTTACGTCCGGAAAATGCGTAGAAACAAATAGTTAGAGCACGTCAAACGATTCTGTTTAAATAGGACGTGCTCTAGGGCAGGCTTCTGCCAACCGCCCGGAATTCAGAAGGACACGGCCGGGGGATATTCTCCCGGCCGTGTTTTTTGTCAGGCAGCGCGTTGCTTTTCGCGGGACTGCACGATCAGATCCAGAACAAGCATCACCAGCAGGCTTGCGCCAACCAGCGGGAACAGGATGCCGCCGATGGCGAGCAGCGCCAGCAGGCCGCGCAAGACGCGTTTATCCTGCGGCAATGGTGGCACGCCGAGCGAACCTCTGGGGCGTCGTTTCCACCACATGATGCCGGCGGAAACGGCAAGCAGGACGATGCCGACACAGGCTGCCAGCAACACGATCTGGTTGGCGAGGCCGAATTGCTGGCCCATATGCACGTTGATCCCCCATTCCAGCGCCTTTCCAAGCGGACCGTAGTCGGAATAGCTCATGTCGATCAACGGTTCGCCGCTATATTGATCGAGATGGACGACGCGTTGCTTTGAAAGGTCATCGGGATAGACGGAGCCGCTATAGACGCCTGTCGATTTGTTCGGCAGCACGACGGTATAACCAGCCGCAAGGCCGAGCCCGTCGAAACGCGCGATGGCCGCATCTATGCCGATTGGTTGCCCGGTGGCGGATGCGGAGGATTCCGGGACTTTCGCCTGCTCCAGCGACCAGCTGGTCTTGGCCATGTGATCGAGATGTTCGCCGGACATTGGAACATCGGTCCGCACGCCTGCCGGATATCCGAAATTGCTGCCGTTTGCCCATTCGTTGACCTTGGCGCCCCACACGCCCGACCAGGGCATTCCGGTGACTGCGAGAAATACGATGAAAAAGCCGACGAAAATGCCGGTGACAGCATGGGTATCGCGCCAGAAGACGCGTTTTTTCGGCGTGCCGCGCACCGTCAAGACACCGCCGCTCTGCTTCCTCGGCCACCACAGATAGATGCCGGTGGCGACAAGCAGGATGGACCAGCCGGCGGCGATCTCGATCAGATAGCGGGTATAGGTGCCGAAATATTTCAGGCTGTGGATATAGCGGATCGTCCACATGATGGTGCCGCGATCCGGCAGTGAACCGGCAACCTGCCCGGTATAGGTGTTGACGTAGACGGCGCGTTTCCCTTCGGCCGTACTGACGGTAATTTCCGTCGAGGCGCCCGGATCGCCTGGCGTGGTGTATTTCACAGCAGTGCCGGGAACGGCCGCAACGGCTGCGGCGAGAATATCGGAGGGGAGTGCTTTCGGCACGTTCTGCGCCACTTCGATGCGCTTCAGGTCCGAATGAATGAGATTGTCGAATTCGTCCCGGAAGAGATAGAGCGCACCGGTGACGGCCAGCGATATCAGAAAGGGCAGTACAAAAAGGCCAGCATAGAAGTGCCAGCGCCATACGGCGCGGTACAGGTTGACGGATGAGGATTGCGCAGGCGCGCGCTCGCCCTCGAAAGAGGTCGTAACGGACATGGATGTCTCCGCAGAAAAGTTGATTTTCCGGCAGGGCCGGATCGCTCTTTACATTTGCAGAGAGGGAGGCGGTGCGCGTGGGCGCGATTCCAGATTGGGTGGCGGCGGCGGCAATGCCGCGTCGTGGTCGAGAAAGTCGACTTCGACCACCCGGACGATCCTGTCCGCACGCTCGACGGGAGTGACGGGAAGAGCGGCGATGGTAACGGAGGCGAGACGGCAGAGCGTGCCGCAGCAATTGTCGGCGAGCTTGCCCGCAGGGTTGGAGGCCGGGTTCGGTTTGCCCGAACCGCCTTCGGGCATGTGGCTGGAACAGATGATCTCACCGGTCGCCAGCGCGGCTGAGGCCATATTGCCGCTGGTCAGGCCATTCACGAGCCCTTGCAGGAGAAAAAGCAGGATCGCCAGCGTGGCGATGGCGCCAGCCGAACTTCTGTCCTGCATTATCCTGCGAATGAATCCCATTGCAGCGAAATGCCATATTTATCGGGCCGTGTCACCGCGACACGATGGCGAAAGACGAGGCCTGCTTTCAATTATCACCCGGCGTCGGGATGGGAATGTTCAGGCCAGCAGGTCGTAGGTCCGGAATATCCAGACTACCTGATAAATCAGGGCGAAAATGACGAGAAACCTGTGAAAGCGTCGGTTGCCGATGAAAGCCGCCAGTGTGAACAGAACGACGTAAATAGCGGTGCGGATGAGATATTCTGCGCCCAGCGAGGAGAGGTAGTCCTGCCCCTTCAGCAGCGTATCGCCGATATCCGTGACGAAAAGTGCGGCGAGAAACGCGAAGAACCAGCTTTTGCGGGAAAAGAAATAGTCCTCGTATCCCTTGTATTCCTTCATGTCCGTGGGGAACAGCAACACGCACAGGAAATAGAACAGCGAGCAGAAAAGGATCAGGAACAGGAACGCGCCGAAGCCAAGGACGTGGCTGGTGGCGGAAAGCCGGTGTTCCCACCACCAGAAATGCACCAGCATCAGAAACAGGAACGCCACCCAGCCGATATGCAGGGGATAGATACGCTCCTTCTTGGGATGCTGCACGAAACCGGCAAGGCCGGTCAGCAAGCGGGCGAGGCTGAGGCCGACCACCATGCCCATGACGGCGCGGATATGCGCATAGGCTTCCGCGGCGTTGACGGCGGCCTCTATCGCACCTACTCCGCCGGAGGGATGGGCGTCGGCTGCCCGTTTTCGTCCATCGCCACCATGATGAAGGTTCCGGCGGTGACTTTTTCCAGCTTGTCGTAACGGGAGCGTTGCGCCCAGGCCTCAACCGTCAGCGTGATGGAGGTGCGGCCAAGCCGGGCGATATCGGTGTAGATGGACAGCGTGTCGCCGATCTTCACCGGCAGCTCGAAAGCCATTTCCTTGACCGCCGCAGTGACCACGCGACAGCGGGACCGCTCCGCGGCGCGGATGCCGCTGGCCAAGTCCATCTGGGACATGACCCAGCCGCCGAAAATATCACCGGCCGGATTGGCGTCGGCCGGCATTGCGAGCGTCCGCAGCGTCAGCTCGCCGGTCGGTTTGATGGGCAGGTCGGTCATGTCGATATTTGCTCCTTGCGAATGTCAAAGGCGCAGCATGCGTTGCGCTTTGTGATTTCGCAAGGAAGGGTAAGCGTCAGGACGACGCTTTGCCCAGAAATTGCTGCGTTGCATAAAGGGCGATGGCTGCCGCATTCGATACGTTGAGCGATTTGATCTCGCCCGGCATATCGAGACGGGCGAGCGCCGAAACGGTTTCGCGGGTCTTCTGGCGCAGACCCTTGCCTTCGGCTCCCAGCACCAGGGCGATCTTTGCGCCGGTGAAGGTTTGCTCGATGGGGGCGGGGCCTTCCGAATCCAGACCGACCGAGAAGAAGCCGAGCTTGTGCAGCTCGCCCAATGTATCGGCCAGATTGGTGATCTGGATATAGGGAATGAGTTCCAGTGCACCGGACGCAGACTTTGCAAGCACGCCTGACTCCGTCGGGCTATGGCGAATGGTGGTGATGACGGCGCCGGCATTGAAGGCGACCGCCGAGCGCATGATGGCGCCGACATTGTGCGGGTCGGTAACCTGATCGAGCACGAGGATCAGCGGGCTTTTCTTCAGCGCGTCGAGTTTCTTGACCGGAAGCGGCCTGGTTTCCAGCATCACGCCCTGATGGATCGCCTCGGGGCCGAGCACCTTGTCGATATCCTGCGGCGAGACAATCTCTACCGGGAAGGGCTGCGCATCCGCTTCGCCGATATCCAGACGCGCAAAGGCATTCAGCGTAATCGACAGCTTGATGAGTTGCCGTTCGGGATTGGAAAGCGCCGCACGCACGGTATGCAGGCCGTAAAGATGGACCTGATCCGGCGCAAGCTGCGGCGGCTTCCAGTCTTCCGCGCCACGATTCCGGCGCTTCGGCTGCTGCGGGGTCGGAATTTCGCCCCTCTCGCGTTTGGCATCGCGCACGGCACGGCGCAGGGTGGCGTAGTGCGTGTCGCGGGTGGATTTGTCGTTTGGATCGTCTTTGCTCATGGCGCCTTATATCTCCGGGACGCGACGCACACCAGCCCCCGCGATAATCCACAGGCCTGCAAAGAGGTTTGAATTTTTTCCCGAAAATTCGTGAAACGGCGTGTTGACAGAAGCGAACGAGGCCGTCATATACGCGCCACAGACGACGCAACGGCGCTTCGCCGGAGAGAAATCTGAAGAGCTTGGTTGCTCGATCCTAGCAGATAGCTGGAGGGATGCCCGAGTGGTTAAAGGGGACGGACTGTAAATCCGTTGGCTACGCCTACGTTGGTTCAAATCCAACTCCCTCCACCATTCTGCGCAGGATCAAAATCACCACCGCGGGTATAGCTCAATGGTAGAGCAGCAGCCTTCCAAGCTGAATACGCGGGTTCGATTCCCGCTACCCGCTCCAAAAACTTCTCAATAAGATCGATAGTCTTTGCCTCGCGCCGATCTGCAGCGCCCAATCAGCTTTGGCTATTTTCAGCTCGCCTCCAAGGCCGACTGAATCCGCATTTTCTCTGCGTCGAGCTCGCTTAACCTTACCATATGTGCCGTAATTTTCTCAAAGATCGAGGTGCGATCCGCTGTCGACAGGCGTTCAGTGTGGCGCAGGGCAGTAATGACCTCGATCAGATCAAGTCTCTCTTGCTCAAGTTTTTCAAGATTCCACATCATCGCGTTTCCTCGCTGGCACGCGCTTCAAACGGTCAACCCGGATAAAGGTTCAGGTCAATAGAATTTAAAGTAAATTTTATCTTATTGGCTAGGACGCGGTGCGCTGCGGTACGGCTGGATCAATCCGGAGAACGACACTGCGTCCGGATGCCGGCGGCTGCCATATAGCTGTTGTCGGTTGGATGGTATGATGCGTAAAGCGCTGCACACCATTTTACGTGATTGATTTCCGCTTGTGAGAGGGCGTAACCGTTGGGTGACGCCTCTTCACCCTTGCCCGCGGCAAAGGCGGATGCGGGATAGCCGCGACCGTCGGAATTCTGCGCCTGCTCCTGTGGTTCGTACGCCGGCTGTATGAGGCTCAGCGCACTGGCGGGCACGGTAAAAGCGGTAGATATTGCGACGCCAAGAGCGAGCGCGGAGATAGTCTTCGGCATCCTCAACATCGATAAATCCTCGTTATTCGTTCGAGATACTAACGAAAATTAAGGAATTTCGTTCCGGTGCAGGGTTGACGTCACACGAATACGTGATTCGTTGGGCGGTGTTTGCCGGCGGTCGCGTGGCAAGGCCGGGATGCCCCCGGCGGGCTGATTATGGATATCCATGGTCACTGTGTGATGCGGTCTTCATCGCGAAGACGCGACACCCGATGAGCACATTCTACTCCCCGCCAATTCGACTTTCAGTGCTTGTTGCACTGCTCGTTGACAAGCGGAAAGTCCGGTCGGATAGTCTGCCGGCAATCATGCACACGGGAGTCTTCGATGATCAACAGGGTTGTAATTCTCTCATCCTTAGCGCTGCTCGCATCGGCGGCGTTTGTCTCCCCCGCAGCGGCGCTCACCATGAAAGAGTGCAGCGTGAAATACCAGGCGGCGAAAGCCGACGGGTCCGCGAAGGACGTCAAGTGGAACGACTATCGCGCCAAGTTCTGCGGTACCGATGCTGCTGCCGAAAGCGCTGCCGACGACAAGCAAGTTGCGGCTACCACCGACAAAGAACCCGAAAAGGCGACGATAAAGGCTCCGAAGAGCGTCGTATTTCCGGGTGCTGTCGATAAGAAATATTCAAGCGAGACTCCTGGCAAGGCCCGCCTGAAGACCTGCGTCGATTCCTATCGTAAGAACAAGGACGACGGCACGCTCGGCGATCTCAAGTGGATTCAGAAGGGTGGCGGTTACTGGAGCCTGTGCAACACGGCTTTGAAGAGCTGACGCGCTTTTTTTGGGGCGGCGGCTTCGCCGTTGCCCCAGCAATGACGCGTCATCAGACATCATACCGGAGGACTTAATTTGTCGATTCGGTTGACCGGAGTGTGTTTGAGCCACGTCCAGAACGACGTGAATTGTTTTCCTGTGCCCTGCAAATCCTGCTGGCAAGGGAGCGGCTGGCATTTTCTCGCTCATCGACGTGTTGACGTTCGACGGGTTCAGGCAACCCCGGTTTCGGGTAGGTAAAATCTGCGAATGGTTTGCGATTCAGCATCTTGATAGAAAGAGTTGATCTTGCGGTTTGATCCGCATCCAGCAATCAAACGGTTACGGCTGTCCCGTGGCGGCTGGCCGGCAATGTGGGCGGATGACCAGACGATTTCGAAACTACCTCGCCGTACTCGCCATATCATTACTGATGTGGACGTTGGTGCTTGGCGTCATTTATTGGCTGTTTCGATAGGTCTTGCCGCAGCTTCCGCGCCAAAATGAACCCGCTTTAACGCATATGTTAGGCGGCATAACCGCGAGATGCCTTCGCGGCTGATATTCTGCAAATCTTGCCAACAAGGGGTGGACGTTGCCCCCGAAGGAGCGGCGGCAGGGCGGTTTTAGGAAACCTCACCATGCCGCCGGTCAGCGTTGAATTGCGCGCAGCGCGTTCAGCCTAGAACGAGCGCTGTTAAGAGCGCCAGCAGGATTAATGAGCTTGCAACAGCGCCCAGCTTCATCCTGCGAAGGCGGCGGGTACGACCGCCGGTCCAGTCATAAGCCATTGGCAGCTTTACCTTTCTTTTTATTTTTATGACTTATTAACTAGCTCACTAGGCTTGCCCGTGGCTGACCTCAATTGCCAAAATCCATAGGCAAAAAATCACGATTTCCCTGTCTTATCCGAATGTTGCAGCGGACGCGGCGACCGATTCCCGTGTGCGCCGATTTCACCTGCGCGCGCGCTTGCAATGCTGCGTAGGCGAGGGGTGCATTGGTGTGGGCATGACAAGAAAAGGCCCGGAAACTCTCGTTTCCAGGCCTTTCGGGACGAATATGTGACTGCCAGTCTCAGCCGAAATAGGGCTTGATGTAGGGCAGGACTTCGATCACGCCGTGATACAGCATGTTGAGCGCCACATAGATGATGACCATCAGGCCAAGATACGAAATCCAACGGTAACGGTGCAGCAACTTGGCGACGAAATTGGCAGCCAGTCCCATGAGGGCGATCGAGACGACCAGACCGATGATCAGCACCGTGACATGATCCTGCGCGGCGCCGGCGACGGCAAGCACGTTGTCCAGCGACATGGACACATCGGCGATGACGATCTGGGTTGCGGCCTGAAAGAAGGTCTTGTGACCTTTGGTCAGGTCAGCCTCTTCGTCCGTCACCTCGTCTTCAATGGAGCCTGCGGCTTCGCGCAGTTCGGACCACATCTTCCAGCACACCCAGGCAAGCAGAAGCCCGCCGAAGAGTTGCAGCCCGACAATGGAGAGAAGCTGCACGGTGACGGCGGCAAAGCCGATGCGCAATACGGTGGCGGCGATGATGCCGACCAGGATCGCCTTTCGGCGAAGATGGGCGGGAAGACCGGCGGCGGCAAGGCCGATGACGATGGCATTGTCGCCTGCGAGAACGAGATCGATCGCAATGACTTGCATGAATGCCGTGAAGCCGGCGGCTGTGAAGATTTCCATTGAGCGGTCCTGAAACGGATGTAATTTCGCGCCGGAGAGCGCGGCTGATCAATATGTGGCATAGAGGTTTTGCGCCTGGGCGCATCGTCCCGCTCGCCCGTCTCCCCCCGGAGATGAAATTTCCTTAAGCCATGATGCGGGTCCAGGTAAAGAAGTTGTGATAAAGAAAAAGCTTATTTAACGATCCGATTGTGCGAAGAGGGGTACAGGCGGGGTCCCATCCGTGCCTCCCATCTGGCCGTCGCGCGGGAAGGCTGAGCCAGCTTTGAATATCGCGCGGAACGCACCATATATGCACCTTGAGGCGCGCCTTGGGCGTGCGCGACGGTGCTTTGACAATTAAGTCTTGCGCATTCGCTTACAAAGCCTTAAACGGCGACACCAAACCGGTTCGCCGGGAAAACTACTTCACGTTCACAGGAAGCAATTCACATGGCAAAGAGCAAGTTTGAGCGCAATAAGCCGCACGTCAACATTGGCACGATCGGTCACGTCGACCACGGCAAGACGTCGTTGACTGCTGCGATCACGAAGTATTTCGGCGAGTTCAAGGCGTACGACCAGATCGACGCTGCTCCTGAAGAAAAGGCTCGCGGCATCACGATCTCGACGGCGCACGTCGAATACGAAACGCCGAACCGTCACTACGCACACGTCGACTGCCCCGGCCACGCCGACTACGTGAAGAACATGATCACCGGTGCTGCCCAGATGGACGGCGCGATCCTGGTTTGCTCTGCAGCTGACGGCCCGATGCCGCAGACGCGCGAGCACATCCTGCTTGCTCGCCAGGTTGGCGTTCCGGCGATCGTCGTGTTCCTCAACAAGGTCGACCAGGTTGACGACGCCGAGCTTCTCGAGCTCGTCGAACTGGAAGTTCGCGAACTTCTGTCGTCCTACGACTTCCCGGGCGACGATATTCCGATCGTCAAGGGTTCGGCACTTGCTGCTCTTGAAGATTCCGACAAGAAGATCGGTGAAGACGCAATCCGCGAGCTGATGGCTGCTGTTGACGCCTACATCCCGACGCCTGAGCGTCCGATCGACCAGCCGTTCCTGATGCCGATCGAAGACGTGTTCTCGATCTCTGGCCGTGGTACGGTTGTGACGGGTCGCGTTGAGCGCGGTATCGTCAAGGTTGGTGAAGAAGTCGAAATCGTCGGCATTCGTCCGACGTCGAAGACGACGGTTACCGGCGTTGAAATGTTCCGCAAGCTGCTCGACCAGGGCCAGGCTGGCGACAACATCGGTGCTCTCGTTCGCGGCGTTACCCGTGACGGCGTTGAGCGTGGCCAGATCCTGTGCAAGCCGGGTTCGGTCAAGCCGCACAAGAAGTTCATGGCAGAAGCCTACATTCTGACGAAGGAAGAAGGCGGCCGTCATACGCCGTTCTTCACGAACTACCGTCCGCAGTTCTACTTCCGTACGACTGACGTTACCGGTATCGTTTCGCTTCCTGAAGGCACGGAAATGGTTATGCCTGGCGACAACGTCACTGTTGAAGTCGAGCTGATCGTTCCGATCGCGATGGAAGAAAAGCTGCGCTTCGCTATCCGCGAAGGCGGCCGTACCGTCGGCGCCGGCATCGTCGCTTCTATCGTCGAGTAATTTTCGACAGACGGCGGTCTCGCCGGATTTAAAAATCTAGTTCTAAAACGGCGGTGTCTTCGGCACCGCCGTTTTTTTATGTAAAAATCGATTTTGTAAATTTATATAGTTGAAAGATTCGTATATTTTCCTAATGTGAAGATGTAGTCGGATGTTGTATTTCGATTTATGCTCATATCGGACGCGCTATATTTGAGGGATTTATAATGTATTCTTCTTTTGAATAATTTCCCCGAGGTCCGGCGATCATCATTCGCCTGTAATGCGTCTGGCGTAGACGAGGCGACATCAACCATGGCTTGGCTGGCTTGATTTCATCGGCCAGTTTTCTTCCGAGACGACTTCATGTCCGATTTAACTGTTGTGCTGACCAGCTGCCGCCGTCCTGATCTTCTCATCGGAACTCTCGATAGCTTCTTTTCTACTAATGATTACCCGCTACGGGAATTTATCATTATCGAGGACTCTGACGACGAATCGGTGCGCGCGATTCCAGCGCGATATCCAGAGCAACCGATCCGCGTCATTTTGAATGGCGTCAACATTGGGCAGCACCGCTCTATCGACCGGGCATATTCGGAAGTGCAAACTCCTTACATCCTGCATCTTGAAGACGACTGGGCGTTTCCTGTTTCGCAAGTTGTGGGCAGGGGCATCGAAATACTGAAGCGGGACCCGCGAGTGGCGCTCGTTCAACTCAGAACCGATGACGACATGCCCCGTGACATTCGGCGCAACGCGCAGGCAGTTGAAGATATAGGGTATTGGCGGATACCGCCGACCGCGCATCGTGTCTGGCATAGCTTCACCTTCAATCCGACCGTCAAGCGGTTGTCCTGCTATAAAAAACTACCGCAAGGTTATGCGGGTTTCCGGACAGAGGCGGAGATTAGTATCTTTTATAAGGATCAGGGCGCGATCATGGCGTGGTTGGCCGAAACCGGCGTCAGCCATTCGGGATTTGGCCGCAGCAATTATGGCCTTAAGAAACGCCGTGGTTGGCGCGGTGTGGCACAAGAACTCGATCGATTCTTTTCGCTCGCGACAGTCCGTAAATGGCGGCGTTCGGTGGCGCGCAACGTCGCGCATTTCAAGCGCAAGTATCGGGAGCGTCAGTTGATCACGTCCGATCGCAGTGCGCTTGAGCCGTAAAAGATTTAGTTCGGTTGGGAAAGGTATCAAACCAGCGCATTTGGATGCCGCAAAGCGGTTCGTTGAGGTGACGGACTTGGGGGTAACCGGTTAAGCGGCCGAGGAAAAAACGTGGCGGGGAGGGCGTCAACAGTTTCTTCCGAAAGCGAATAAAAAGCGCTTGCCATTCTTTTCCGTGCGCCTTAAAGGGAACGCATACCGAAGCGGCCAAGTGATTTTCGTGGTCGGCTAAGGTGTTAAAGGGGTATAGCTCAGTTGGTAGAGCGGCGGTCTCCAAAACCGCAGGTCGTAAGTTCGAGCCTTACTGCCCCTGCCACTTTCCATTCGCAAGCGCGGTCTTCGCTGCATGGCAGATGGGTGCCGGTTTTCCGGCGAATTTCGCCGAATGTCGATTTCCTCTTGTTAAAACTGGAATCGGTGTTTATGTAAGGTCAAAACAGACACGCGGTGCGTGGGGCTGATTAGTTCGGCTTTACGCGCCGTAATTGCGTGGGCAGTCAATGGCATCCAAAACCAATCCGTTTACGTTTCTGCAGCAGGTTCGCGCCGAAGCGTCTAAAATCACTTGGCCGTCGCGCCGCGAGACCATGATTTCGACGGCTATGGTGCTTGTGATGGTCATTTTTGCGGCTCTGTTCTTTTTTGCTGCTGACCAGCTCATCGGCTGGGTGCTTAGCCTCGTGCTGAACGTCGGCCGGTAACGGATTGAACGGAGAATAAAAATGGCAGCGCGCTGGTATATCGTTCACGCATATTCGAATTTCGAAAAGAAGGTCGCTGAGTCGATCGAAGAGAAGGCTCGTCAGAAGGGTCTTGATCATCTTTTTGAGAAAATCCTCGTTCCGACCGAAAAGGTTGTCGAGGTGCGTCGTGGCCGCAAGGTCGACAGCGAGCGCAAGTTCTTTCCAGGTTACGTGCTTGTGCGCGCCAACCTGACGGATGAGGCCTATCACCTCATCAAGAACACGCCGAAGGTGACCGGTTTCCTCGGTTCGGACAATAAGCCTGTTCCGATTCCGGATTATGAAGCCGATCGTATCCTCGGTCAGGTTCAGGAAGGCGTCGAGCGTCCGAAGTCTTCGGTTTCGTTCGAGGTCGGCGAGCAGGTTCGCGTTTCCGATGGTCCGTTCGCGTCGTTCAACGGCGTTGTTCAGGATGTCGACGAAGAGCGTTCGCGCCTGAAGGTGGAAGTTTCGATTTTCGGCCGCGCTACGCCGGTCGAGCTGGAATACAGTCAGGTCGAGAAGGTCTGACTGGAGGGGTGAAGCCCCAATCGCGTGGAAGGCAAACGGGCTCCCATGGCCGGGGCAGGGCGCCGCACCACGCAACCGCAGCCGCCGGAGCGATCCGGCTAGAAGAGAAGCCGGGAAACCGGTTTGAATTGAAAGGCAGAGAGATATGGCTAAGAAAGTTATGGGCCAGCTCAAGCTGCAGGTGAAGGCAGGGTCGGCCAATCCGTCCCCGCCGATCGGTCCTGCACTTGGTCAGCGCGGCATCAACATCATGGAATTCTGCAAGGCGTTCAATGCCGCCACGCAGGAAATGGAAAAGGGTATGCCGATTCCGGTCGTCATCACCTATTACCAGGACAAGTCCTTCACCTTCGTCATGAAGCAGCCGCCGATGACCTATTGGCTGAAGAAGGAAGCAAAGATCACCTCCGGCTCCAAGACGCCTGGCAAGGGCGCCAAGGTTGGCTCCATCACCAAGGCTCAGGTCAAGACGATCGCTGAAGCCAAGATGAAGGATCTGAATGCTGCCGATATCGAAGGCGCAATGGCAATGGTTGAGGGCTCTGCCCGCGCCATGGGCCTGGAAGTAGTAGGTTGATCATGGCCAAGGTAGCAAAGCGTATTCAGAAGATCCGCGAAGGTGTGGATCCCAACAAGCTCTACGTTCTCACCGACGCCATTTCGATGGTCAAGGAACGTGCGATTGCCAAGTTCGACGAAACCGTTGAAGTTTCGATGAACCTCGGCGTTGACCCGCGCCATGCGGACCAGATGGTTCGCGGCGTTGTCAACCTGCCGAACGGCACGGGCCGTGACGTTCGCGTCGCCGTTTTCGCACGTGGCGCCAAGGCTGATGAAGCCACGGCTGCTGGTGCTGACGTTGTTGGCGCAGAAGAACTGGTTGAAATCGTTCAGGGCGGCAAGATCGACTTCGATCGTTGCATCGCGACCCCGGACATGATGCCGCTCGTCGGCCGTCTCGGCAAGGTACTCGGCCCGCGTGGCATGATGCCGAACCCGAAGGTCGGTACGGTGACGATGGATGTTGCCGGTGCCGTCAAGGCGTCCAAGGGCGGCGCTGTCGAGTTCCGTGTCGAAAAGGCCGGTATCGTACACGCTGGTATTGGCAAGGCTTCGTTCGACGCCAAGGCTCTTGAAGAGAACATCAAGGCTTTCGCCGATGCGGTCATCAAGGCAAAGCCGACGGGTGCCAAGGGCAACTACGTCAAGCGCGTTGCCATCTCCTCGACCATGGGTCCGGGCGTCAAGATCGAACCTTCGTCGGTTACGGCTTAATCAATTCTCGTGCTTCCCTGTCGGGAAGCGTGATTAAAAGAATTTCCGGCTCTCAGGGAGCCGGAGATTTCCGGGGAAACCCGGAACTCCTGTCCGAGATTGCGGGTGGCCATGTCCTTCGGGGTTTGGCCTTAATAATTCAACCTGCATGAGACGGGTGAGGCTGGATTTGAGGCATCGCAGATGCCTGACTGTCCGGTTCGAACCTGGTGTGCCTGTGCCTGAAGCCGTTTGCGGCGACAGAGCGGGGGACAGGATCCTCGAGCGTCGCTCGGGATCTTTGTAAAAAGGTCCCTTGGGGCAAAGGCAAACCCGACGGGTTCACACTTATGTGGCCCCGTCTACTGGAGACAGACAGTGGAAAGAGCGGAAAAACGCGAATTCGTCACGGAGCTGAACGAAGTCTTCAAGGCTTCCGGTTCGGTTGTCGTGGCCCACTATGCTGGTGTCACCGTTGCGCAAATGAACGACTTCCGTTCGAAAATGCGCGCTGCCGGAGGCACCGTCAAGGTCGCGAAGAACCGCCTGGCCAAGATCGCTCTTCAGGGCACGGAGTCGGAAGGGATGACAGATCTCTTCAAGGGCCAGACGCTGATTGCATACAGCGTCGACCCTATGATTGCTCCGAAAGTCGTCATGGATTTCGCAAAGACCAACGATAAAGTCGTTGTTCTCGGCGGTTCCATGGGCGCAACCACGCTCAACGCCGAAGCAGTCAAGTCGCTTGCGACCCTGCCTTCGCTGGACGAGCTGCGCGCAAAGCTGCTGGGCCTACTCAACGCCCCGGCAACTCGCGTCGCCACGGTTGTCGCAGCACCTGCAAGCCAGCTTGCACGGGTGTTCTCGGCTTACGCCAAGAAGGACGAAGCCGCTTAAGGCGGTTTTTCGCTGTAATTATTCAAACTGGTTCGAACTGAACAAAAGGAACTATCAAAATGGCTGATCTCGCAAAGATCGTTGAAGACCTCTCCACCCTGACCGTTCTGGAAGCTGCAGAACTGTCGAAGCTTCTCGAAGAAAAGTGGGGCGTTTCCGCTGCTGCTCCGGTAGCTGTTGCTGCTGCTGGCGGTGCTGGCGCTGCTGCTGTCGTTGAAGAAGAAAAGACCGAATTCGACGTGATCCTGGTTGACGCTGGCGCCAACAAGATCAACGTCATCAAGGAAGTCCGCGCTATCACGGGTCTCGGCCTGAAGGAAGCTAAGGACCTCGTTGAAGGCGCTCCGAAGGCTGTCAAGGAAGCTGTTTCCAAGGCTGAAGCTGCTGACCTCAAGAAGAAGCTTGAAGACGCTGGCGCCAAGGTCGACGTTAAGTAATCTTGCGATTGCTGGCGGGAAGGGGCTTCATGCCCCTTTCCGTCGTCATCGTTTTAAAACTTATTACCCAAAAGCCGCGTGAAAATGGCTTTTGGGTAATGGGTTCTTCAAGAGAATGGTTCCGAACCGGCTCATCTAGGCAATCCGGCCTGATCGATCCGGGATGTGGAACGAGATTGATGACACCCATTGCTTGACGGGATCGACTGGCCATCGGTTCCCGTCCGTTGCAGGCCCGGATGCAATTTTAAAGGAGCGACGATGGCTCAGACCCTTTCGTTTAACGGTCGCAGGCGCGTACGCAAGTTTTTCGGCAAAATTCCAGAAGTAGCGGAAATGCCGAACCTCATCGAGGTTCAGAAGGCTTCGTATGACCAGTTTCTCATGGTTGACGAGCCCAAGGGTGGCCGTCCCGACGAGGGATTGAATGCCGTATTCAAATCCGTATTCCCGATCACCGATTTTTCCGGCGCATCCATGCTCGAATTCGTATCTTACGAATTCGAAGCGCCGAAGTTCGACGTCGAGGAATGCCGTCAGCGCGATCTGACCTATGCAGCGCCGCTGAAAGTGACGCTGCGCCTCATCGTGTTCGATATCGACGAGGATACAGGCGCGAAGTCCATCAAGGACATCAAGGAACAGTCCGTATACATGGGCGACATGCCGCTCATGACCAATAACGGCACATTCATCGTCAACGGTACAGAGCGCGTCATCGTTTCGCAGATGCACCGTTCGCCGGGCGTATTCTTCGACCACGACAAGGGCAAGAGCCATTCTTCCGGCAAGCTTTTGTTCGCTGCCCGCGTCATCCCGTATCGCGGTTCCTGGCTCGACATCGAGTTCGACGCCAAGGACATCGTCTATGCGCGTATCGACCGTCGCCGCAAGCTGCCCGTGACCTCGCTCCTGATGGCGCTTGGCATGGATGGCGAAGAAATCCTGTCGACGTTCTACAGCAAGGCTTCCTACGAGCGCTCCGGCGATGGCTGGCGCATTCCGTTCCAGCCTGAAACGCTGAAGAATGCCAAGGTCATCACCGACATGATCGACGCCGACACCGGCGAAGTCGTTGTCGAAGGTGGCAAGAAGCTGACTCCGCGTCTTATCCGCCAGCTCGTCGACAAGGGCCTGAAGGCACTTAAGGCGACTGACGAAGACCTCTACGGCAACTTCCTTGCCGAAGACATCGTCAACTACTCGACGGGTGAGATCTATCTCGAAGCCGGCGATGAAATCGACGAAAAGACGCTCGGCCTCATTCTTCAGTCCGGCTTTGACGAGATTCCGGTCCTCAACATCGACCACGTCAATGTTGGCGCCTATATCCGCAACACGCTGCATGCGGACAAGAACCAGAACCGCCAGGAAGCGCTGTTCGACATCTACCGCGTCATGCGTCCGGGTGAGCCGCCGACCATGGATTCGGCAGAAGCGATGTTCAACTCGCTGTTCTTCGATGCAGAACGTTATGATCTCTCGGCTGTTGGCCGCGTGAAGATGAACATGCGTCTCGACCTCGACGCGGAAGACACCGTGCGCACGCTGCGCAAGGAAGACATCCTCGCTGTCGTCAAGATGCTGGTCGAACTGCGCGACGGCAAGGGCGAAATCGACGACATCGACAACCTCGGCAACCGCCGTGTGCGTTCGGTCGGTGAGCTGATGGAAAACCAGTACCGCCTCGGCCTTCTGCGCATGGAACGTGCGATCAAGGAACGTATGTCCTCGATCGAAATCGACACCGTGATGCCGCAGGACCTGATCAATGCGAAGCCGGCAGCTGCCGCCGTTCGCGAATTCTTCGGTTCCTCGCAGCTGTCGCAGTTCATGGACCAGGTGAACCCGCTTTCGGAAATCACCCACAAGCGCCGTCTTTCGGCTCTTGGACCGGGTGGTCTGACCCGTGAGCGTGCCGGCTTCGAAGTCCGCGACGTTCACCCGACCCACTACGGCCGTATTTGCCCGATCGAAACGCCGGAAGGCCCGAACATCGGTCTGATCAACTCGCTTGCCACCTTTGCCCGCGTCAACAAGTACGGCTTCATCGAAAGCCCGTACCGCAAGATCATCGACGGCAAGGTGACGACCGACGTTATCTACCTCTCCGCCATGGAAGAGGCCAAGTACTACGTCGCACAGGCCAATGCCGAGCTCGATGGCGAAGGCGCCTTCACTGAAGAGTTCGTTGTTTGCCGTCACTCGGGCGAAGTTATGCTCGCACCGCGCGACAACATCAACCTGATGGACGTTTCGCCGAAGCAGCTCGTTTCGGTCGCAGCGGCTCTCATTCCGTTCCTGGAAAACGACGACGCCAACCGCGCTCTCATGGGCTCGAACATGCAGCGTCAGGCCGTTCCGCTTCTGCGGGCGGAAGCGCCGTTCGTCGGTACAGGCATGGAACCGATCGTCGCCCGTGACTCCGGCGCTGCCATCGCGGCTCGCCGCGGCGGTGTCGTCGACCAGGTGGATGCGACCCGTATCGTTATCCGCGCTACGGAAGAACTCGATGCCGGCAAGTCGGGCGTCGATATCTACCGTCTGCAGAAGTTCCAGCGTTCGAACCAGAACACCTGCGTCAACCAGCGTCCGCTGGTCGCTGTCGGTGACATCATCTCCAAGGGTGACATCATCGCTGATGGTCCGTCGACCGACCTCGGCGATCTGGCGCTCGGCCGTAACGCGCTCGTCGCGTTCATGCCCTGGAACGGCTACAACTACGAAGACTCGATCCTGATGTCGGAACGTATCGTTTCCGACGACGTGTTCACCTCCATCCACATCGAAGAATTCGAAGTGATGGCGCGTGACACGAAGCTTGGTCCGGAAGAAATCACGCGCGACATTCCGAACGTTTCGGAAGAAGCGCTGAAGAACCTCGACGAAGCCGGTATCGTTTACATCGGTGCGGAAGTTCAGCCTGGCGATATCCTCGTCGGCAAGATCACGCCGAAGGGCGAAAGCCCGATGACGCCGGAAGAAAAGCTTCTGCGCGCCATCTTCGGTGAAAAGGCTTCCGACGTTCGCGACACCTCCATGCGCATGCCTCCGGGCACGTTTGGTACCGTTGTGGAAGTCCGCGTCTTCAACCGTCACGGTGTGGAGAAGGACGAGCGCGCGATGGCAATCGAGCGCGAAGAGATCGAACGTCTGGCAAAGGACCGCGACGACGAACAGGCAATTCTCGACCGTAACGTCTACGGCCGCCTGATCGACATGCTGCGTGGTCACGTTTCCATCGCCGGTCCGAAGGGCTTCAAGAAGGGCGTCGAGCTTTCCAACGCCGTCGTCTCCGAATATCCCCGCTCGCAGTGGTGGATGTTTGCAGTCGAAGACGAGAAGGCCCAGTCCGAACTGGAAGCACTTCGCGGCCAGTACGACGAATCCAAGTCGCGCCTTGAACAGCGCTTCATGGACAAGGTCGAAAAGGTCCAGCGCGGCGATGAAATGCCTCCTGGCGTCATGAAGATGGTCAAGGTCTTCGTTGCTGTGAAGCGCAAGATCCAGCCGGGCGACAAGATGGCCGGCCGTCACGGTAACAAGGGCGTCGTCTCGCGTATCGTTCCTGTCGAGGACATGCCGTTCCTCGAAGACGGCACGCATGTCGACATCTGCTTGAACCCGCTCGGCGTGCCTTCGCGCATGAACGTCGGCCAGATCCTCGAAACCCACCTCGCATGGGCATGCGCAGGTATGGGCAAGAAGATCGGCGAGATGCTCGAAGAGTATCGCAAGACGATGGACATCAGCGAGCTTCGCACGGAGCTTACCGAAATTTATGCGAGTGAATCGCATGACGAGGTAAAGCGCTTCGACGACGAATCGCTGGTCAAGCTTGCCGAAGAAGCCAAGCGCGGTGTTTCCATCGCGACCCCGGTCTTCGACGGTGCGCATGAACCCGACGTTGCCGCGATGCTGAAGAAGGCAGGTCTGCATGAATCCGGTCAGTCCGTTCTTTATGACGGTCGTACCGGCGAGCCGTTCGACCGCAAGGTCACCGTCGGCTACATGTACATGATCAAGCTGAACCACCTTGTTGACGACAAGATCCACGCTCGCTCGATCGGTCCTTACTCGCTCGTTACCCAGCAGCCGCTGGGCGGCAAGGCGCAGTTCGGCGGACAGCGCTTCGGGGAAATGGAAGTCTGGGCTCTGGAAGCATACGGCGCGGCTTACACGCTGCAGGAAATGCTCACCGTCAAGTCGGACGACGTGGCGGGCCGCACCAAGGTCTACGAGGCTATCGTCCGTGGCGACGATACCTTCGAGGCCGGTATCCCCGAGAGCTTCAACGTTCTCGTCAAGGAAATGCGGTCGCTCGGTCTTTCGGTCGAACTGGAGAACTCGAAGGTCGAGAACCAGCCCGAGGATCAGCTGCCCGACGCAGCGGAATAAAGATGAGAGAGGCGGGCGCCGTGTTGGCGCCTGCCGGTTCCCCGGCGACCAATGGTTGCCGCGGGACACTTTCGCCGCATTGTGCGGTTAATCCGTATTTAAAGCTCTGGACGGTGACCCGGGAAGAAGCCGGTCCAGATGCAAACAGGGGCAGCAGCTAGCCTCTCAAGGAGACAAGGCATGAACCAAGAGGTCATGAATCTTTTCAATCCTCAGGTGCCTGCGCAGCATTTCGATTCCATCCGGATTTCGATCGCTTCGCCGGAAAAAATCCTGTCGTGGTCCTACGGCGAGATCAAGAAGCCGGAAACCATCAACTATCGTACGTTCAAGCCGGAACGCGATGGTCTCTTCTGCGCGCGCATTTTCGGACCTATCAAGGACTACGAGTGCCTGTGCGGCAAGTACAAGCGCATGAAGTACAAGGGCATCATCTGCGAAAAGTGCGGCGTTGAAGTCACGCTGTCGCGCGTTCGCCGTGAGCGCATGGGCCATATCGAGCTCGCAGCGCCCGTTGCCCATATCTGGTTCCTGAAGTCGCTTCCCTCGCGTATCTCGACCTTGCTCGACATGACGCTGAAGGATGTCGAGCGCGTTCTCTATTTCGAGAACTACATCGTCACCGAACCCGGCCTCACCTCGATGAAGCAGAACCAGCTTCTGTCCGAGGAAGAGTACATGATCGCCGTTGACGAGTTCGGCGAAGACCAGTTCACCGCCATGATCGGCGCTGAAGCCATCTACGAGATGCTGGCTTCGATGAACCTCGAAAAGATCGCCGGCGACCTGCGTGCCGAGCTTGCCGAGACCACCTCGGATCTCAAGCAGAAGAAGTTCATGAAGCGTCTCAAGATCGTTGAGAACTTCATGGAATCCGGCAATCGTCCGGAATGGATGATCATGAAGGTCGTTCCGGTTATTCCGCCGGACCTTCGTCCGCTGGTTCCGCTGGATGGTGGCCGTTTCGCGACGTCCGACCTCAACGATCTCTATCGCCGCGTCATCAACCGTAACAACCGTCTGAAGCGCCTGATCGAGCTTCGCGCGCCTGGTATCATCATCCGCAACGAAAAGCGTATGTTGCAGGAATCCGTCGATGCGCTGTTCGATAACGGCCGTCGCGGTCGCGTCATCACGGGTGCCAACAAGCGTCCGCTGAAGTCGCTGTCCGACATGCTCAAGGGCAAGCAGGGCCGCTTCCGCCAGAACCTTCTCGGCAAGCGCGTCGACTATTCCGGCCGTTCGGTCATCGTGACCGGTCCGGAACTGAAGCTGCACCAGTGCGGCCTGCCGAAGAAGATGGCGCTCGAGCTGTTCAAGCCGTTCATCTATGCCCGCCTCGACGCCAAGGGTTACTCCTCGACCGTCAAGCAGGCCAAGAAGCTGGTTGAAAAGGAAAAGCCTGAAGTTTGGGATATCCTCGACGAGGTCATCCGCGAGCATCCGGTCCTTCTGAACCGCGCACCGACGCTGCACCGTCTGGGTATCCAGGCTTTCGAACCCATGCTGGTCGAAGGCAAGGCCATCCAGCTGCATCCGCTCGTCTGCACGGCTTTCAACGCCGACTTCGACGGCGACCAGATGGCCGTTCACGTGCCGCTCTCGCTCGAAGCCCAGCTTGAAGCCCGCGTGCTGATGATGTCGACCAACAACATCCTGCATCCGGCAAACGGCCATCCGATCATCGTTCCTTCGCAGGACATGGTTCTCGGCCTGTATTACCTGTCGATCATGAACCAGAATGAGCCCGGCGAAGGCATGGCCTTCTCGGACATCGGCGAATTGCATCACGCGCTTGAAAACAAGGTCGTGACGCTGCATGCCAAGATCCGTGGTCGCTTCAAGACCGTGGATGCTGACGGCAAGCCGGTTTCCAAGATCCATGAAACGACGCCTGGCCGTATGCTGATCGGCGAACTTCTGCCGAAGAACGTCAACGTGCCGTTCGACGTCTGCAACCAGGAAATGACCAAGAAGAACATCTCCAAGATGATCGACACGGTCTACCGTCATTGCGGCCAGAAAGACACGGTCATCTTCTGCGACCGGATCATGCAGCTCGGCTTTGCTCACGCTTGCCGCGCCGGTATTTCGTTCGGCAAGGACGACATGGTCATTCCGGACAGCAAGGTTAAGATCGTCGGTGACACCGAAGCCTTGGTGAAGGAATACGAACAGCAGTATAACGACGGTCTCATCACCCAGGGCGAAAAGTACAACAAGGTTGTCGACGCCTGGGGTAAGGCAACCGAAAAGGTCGCCGAAGAAATGATGGCGCGCATCAAGGCTGTGGAATTCGACCCGGAAACGGGCCGCCAGAAGCCGATGAACTCCATCTACATGATGAGCCACTCGGGCGCCCGCGGTTCACCGAACCAGATGCGTCAGCTGGGCGGCATGCGCGGCCTGATGGCCAAGCCCTCGGGCGAAATCATCGAGACGCCTATCATCTCGAACTTCAAGGAAGGCCTGACCGTTAACGAGTACTTCAACTCGACCCACGGTGCCCGTAAGGGTCTTGCAGACACCGCCTTGAAGACGGCGAACTCGGGTTACCTTACCCGCCGTCTCGTCGACGTGGCACAGGATTGCATCGTCAACTCCGTGGATTGCGGCACCGACAAGGGCCTCACCATGACCGCCATCGTCGATGCCGGTCAGGTCGTTGCCTCGCTCGGCGCACGTATCCTCGGCCGTACGGCTCTTGATGACATCGACAATCCGGTGACTGGCGAGAACATCGTCAAGGCCAGAACGTTGATCGACGAAGCCGACGTTGCCATCATCGAGAAGGCTGGCATCCAGTCCGTCCGTATCCGCTCGGCACTGACCTGCGAAGTGCAGGTCGGCGTTTGCGGCGTCTGCTACGGTCGTGACCTTGCTCGCGGTACTCCGGTCAACATGGGCGAAGCCGTTGGCGTCATCGCCGCACAGTCGATCGGTGAACCCGGCACGCAGCTCACCATGCGTACCTTCCACCTTGGCGGTACGGCAAACGTGGTCGACCAGTCGTTCCTGGAAGCTTCGTACGAAGGCACGATCCAGATCAAGAACCGCAACATCCTGCGGAACTCCGATGGCGTTCTCATCGCAATGGGCCGTAACATGTCGGTCACCATTCTCGATGAGCGCGGCGTGGAACGTTCCTCGCAGCGTGTCGCTTACGGTTCGAAGATCTTCGTTGATGACGGCGACAAGGTAAAACGCGGCCAGCGTCTTGCAGAGTGGGACCCCTACACCCGTCCGATGATGACGGAAGTGGAAGGTACCGTTCACTTCGAGGACCTCGTCGACGGTCTTTCCGTTCTGGAAGCCACCGACGAATCCACCGGCATCACCAAGCGTCAGGTTATTGACTGGCGTTCGACGCCGCGCGGTTCGGACCTCAAGCCCGCGATCATCATCAAGGATGCTTCCGGCGCTGTCGCAAAGCTTAGCCGCGGTGGCGAAGCCCGCTTCCACCTCTCCGTGGACGCGATCCTGTCGGTTGAGCCTGGTTCGAAGGTCTTCCAGGGTGACGTGCTTGCACGTTCGCCGCTGGAAAGCGCCAAGACCAAGGACATCACCGGTGGTCTGCCGCGCGTTGCCGAACTGTTCGAAGCACGTCGTCCGAAGGATCACGCTGTCATCGCCGAAATCGATGGTACGATCCGCCTCGGTCGCGACTACAAGAACAAGCGTCGCGTGATGATCGAGCCTGCGGAAGACGGCGTCGAGCCGGTCGAATACCTGATTCCGAAGGGCAAGCCCTTCCATCTTCAGGAAGGCGACTACATCGAGAAGGGCGAATACATTCTCGACGGCAATCCGGCACCGCACGACATTCTGGCGATCAAGGGCGTAGAGGCTTTGGCTTCCTACCTCGTGAACGAAATCCAGGAAGTCTACCGACTGCAGGGCGTTGTGATCAACGACAAGCACATCGAGGTGATCGTTCGCCAGATGCTGCAGAAGGTCGAGATCACCGATGCGGGCGACAGCCACTACATCGTTGGCGACAATGTCGATCGTATCGAGCTTGACGACAACAACGACCGCCTGATCGAAGAAGGCAAGAAGCCCGCTTATGGCGATCCGGTTCTTCTCGGCATCACCAAGGCGTCGCTGCAGACGCCGTCCTTCATCTCGGCCGCATCGTTCCAGGAAACCACCAAGGTTCTCACGGAAGCTGCGATCGCCGGCAAGACGGACACGCTGCAGGGCCTCAAGGAAAACGTCATTGTCGGCCGCCTCATCCCGGCCGGTACCGGCGGCACCATGACGCAGATCCGCCGCATCGCCACCTCGCGCGACGACCTCATTCTCGAGGAACGCCGCAAGGGTACGGGTGCAGGCTCTGCAACACAGATGCTGCAGGACATGACGGATCCGGCTCCGGCCGAATAAGGTCTGCTCAAGGGCAGGGGCTTTACGAAGCCCCGCCAAAGTTCAGTAAAAAAACGCCCGGAGCAATCCGGGCGTTTTTTGTTTTGGTCGGGTTCGAAGGTCAGATCTGGTCCTTCACATGGCCAGTCCCGTCTTGGGTTCTTTCCTGCTCACCGATGGTGTAGCGCGTCAAAACGGAAAGCCGGCGAACGAGATCGGTCTGGCCCGTACTGCCGGTCTTTGCATAGATAGACTTGGCGTTGCTGCGAACCGTTTCGTGCGAGATTTGAAGTTGCTTTGCCACGGAGGGAAGCGAAAGGCCTTTCAGGATTTCCAGCGCGACACGGGCCTCGCCCTTGGTGAGATCGTATAACCCTTTCAGAAGGGGCGTGACGTCGGCAACGGTGTCCGATGGTTGCGATATCAGCACGATGGCGCTGCCGTTAGGGGATAAATCCAGCGCGTCCTTGCGCAGCGGTATGACGTGAAGGATGCATACCCTGTCTTCGCTTGTCGGCAGGGGTAGGGAACTGACACTGCCGCCGGCGAGCGCCTTGTAGAGCAGCCGGTTTATTCTCTCGTCCAAGATCAAGATCCTGTCGCGGGCGCGGGTGGAAATACACTTTTTGGTCGCCTCGAACAGAGTATTGGTGGAAAGAACACGTCCGCTTGCCTGAAGCACCGCCGCCGGCGCACCGATTGCGTTGAGGCCGAGCGTGATGGCATCTGCTTTCTGGCGTTGCAGCCCTGTTGCCAGGGTGAGGCTGCGGGCGATATGCGGCCTCAACCGGCCAAGTGCCGCCATGGTTTCCGGACCAATGGTTCCTCTGTCGAGCTTGCGTTCGAACAGCAGTGTCATTTCGGGATGATCCGGCGGCGCAACCTGTGTTGCCACCCCATATCCCAGTCCACGCGGCATCAGGAAATCGCGCACGATTGGCAGCCCCGCCCATTCGTCAGGGGTAAAGATATCGAAATCATGCACGAAGGAAAATTGGCCCTCGCGGACAGCGCGTGTGAGGCGATCGTTGCGGTGGTTCCAGCCGCCCTTCATGAAGGCTTGCATGAGCTCCTGGAAATTGGGCGGATAGAGCCACGCTTCATCCTCGCCTTTGCCCCAGGTGAGGGCGCCGCCCCAGAAATCGAGCCGGTGGCCGATTGCGGCTATCACGTTCGCCCAGCGATCGGGAAAAAGTGCTGCCTCGTAAATGTCATCTATAATGTCTGCCGAAGATATATTATCCAACCCGCCACCGAAATCATGCGTCGGGATTACTTTAATCTTATATCTTCGTATAGTTCAACGGAAATACAAATAATACTATTATACGTAAAGTATATAATCTATCAGTGACTTAATATATTGAAATTTACCAAGGTATTTTGCAGGAAAAGGTGGCTGGCACGCAAGATTTCGGCTTTGGCATCAGGTCCTGGAAGGCAACCGCCCTGGTGTGGGCGGGTGCCGCTTTATCGGTGGTGATGCATTTGTCGCGGTGAGGGCGGTCCCTCAGGCGAAACGGATGATGGCGACTTCGCCCTCGAGGGCGCCCTGATAGGCGGAAGCGTGCGGCTCTTCGTCCGGAACTTCGGTCAGCATGCCGATCTGGTCGAGGTCGGCTTCGATGAAACCTTCCTCCGAAAGCGCGTTCAGCGTTTCGCGTACGGCGGTGTCGTCGTCCGGCGCCCGCAGAATGACGTGGATGTCGATGCCTTCGGAATTGTCGTGCTCGTAAGCCTTGCCGATGACGATGAAGACCATCGGCTCGTCGCGTCCGTTGTCGTTGTCGGGGAGGTTGGTCATGACGCGGTTCCTTGATATGTCGTTGTGGAGTATGCGGGCCGGACGGAATCGGTCTTGCGCGCGGCGGTGCCAGCTCCGGCCCGCTTGAGGGAATCAATAGACGGATTTTGTGAAAAGCCAAAGGCCGGAGGTCAAAATCGCTGTTGCCGGCTGTGAGTTATGTTAAAACGAGGGGGCAAAGGGCCTGTGCGCAGGCTTTGTGGCCTCGGGTGCCAGCGCAAAATGCGGATTCGCCCTTGACGAAAGCTGGCTAAAACAGTAGTACGCCCGCCATCGGAGCCTCTATCTGTGCTGGCCGTTCGGAAACGTTTTTCCCGAACATCATCTCAAATGAAGCTTCATTGCACGTAGAAGACACGAATGTTGCACGCAAGACGCCTCATCCGGCGTCCTCTGCTCTTGGTGGTCCATCCGTGAAAACGGATCGGGCCACGTTTTGCGCATGAGGATATATGCGTGCTTCGTCGCCGGAAACGGCATAGCCGCCACCCGTGAGGGTGGCTAAAGTAGTTTTTGCAAGGGATGGTTATATGCCTACCGTAAACCAGCTGATCCGTAAGCCCCGCCAGGCACAGGTAAAGCGCAACAAGGTTCCTGCACTTCAGGAAAACCCGCAGAAGCGTGGTGTTTGCACCCGCGTTTACACGACGACCCCGAAGAAGCCGAACTCGGCTCTGCGTAAGGTTGCCAAGATCCGTCTCACCAACGGCTTCGAAGTCATCGGCTACATTCCCGGCGAAGGTCACAACCTTCAGGAACACTCCGTGGTCATGATCCGCGGCGGCCGCGTAAAGGACTTGCCGGGTGTGCGTTACCACATCATCCGCGGTGTTCTCGATACCCAGGGCGTCAAGAACCGCAAGCAGCGCCGTTCGAAGTACGGTGCGAAGCGTCCGAAGTAATTTTCGGCAACAACAATCAGGCGCTGCGCGAGGTTCTCCGCGTGGTTTAGCGTCAATAACATTGAGAGACAAAGAATATGTCCCGTCGCCATAGTGCAGAAAAGCGTGAGATCAACCCGGACCCGAAGTTCGGCGATCTCGTCGTCACCAAGTTCATGAATGCCATCATGCTTCACGGCAAGAAGTCCGTCGCAGAAAGCATCGTTTACGGCGCGTTCGACGTCGTTCAGGGCAAGACGAAGCAGGAGCCGCTCGGCGTGTTCCACTCCGCCCTCGACAACGTTGCTCCGCATGTTGAAGTGCGTTCGCGTCGCGTTGGCGGTGCTACGTATCAGGTCCCGGTCGACGTTCGTCCGGAGCGCCGTCAGGCTCTCGCCATCCGCTGGCTGATCACTGCTGCTCGCAAGCGTAACGAAACGACCATGGTCGATCGCCTTTCCGGCGAACTCATGGACGCTGCGAACAACCGCGGTTCCGCCGTCAAGAAGCGTGAAGACACGCACAAGATGGCCGACGCAAACCGCGCATTCTCGCATTACCGCTGGTAATCTTAAACGGTCGCATATCGAAAGGCAGTCCATTATGGCTCGCGAATATAAAATCGAAGACTACCGCAATTTCGGTATCATGGCGCATATCGACGCCGGTAAGACGACGACCACCGAGCGTATTCTTTATTACACCGGTAAGTCGCACAAGATCGGCGAAGTTCATGATGGCGCTGCCACGATGGACTGGATGGAGCAGGAGCAGGAACGTGGTATCACCATCACGTCCGCTGCGACCACGACCTTCTGGAAGGGTCGCGATGGCAAGATGCGCCGTTTCAACATCATCGACACCCCCGGCCACGTTGACTTCACCATTGAAGTCGAGCGTTCGCTGCGCGTTCTCGACGGTGCCATCGCTCTTCTCGACGCCAACGCCGGTGTAGAGCCGCAGACGGAAACCGTCTGGCGTCAGGCTGAGAAGTACAACGTTCCGCGTATGATCTTCTGCAACAAGATGGACAAGACCGGTGCTGACTTCTACCGCTCGGTAGAAATGATCAAGACCCGTCTCGGCGCTACCGCCGTTGTCATGCAGCTGCCGATCGGCGCTGAGACCGAGTTCAAGGGCGTTATCGACCTGATCGAGATGAACGCACTCATCTGGCGCGACGAATCGCTCGGCGCTCAGTGGGACGTCGTCGAAATTCCTGAAGACATGAAGGCCAAGGCAGAAGAATATCGCGAAAAGCTGATCGAGACCGTTGTCGAGATCGACGAAGAAGCGATGGAAGACTACCTGAACGGCATCATGCCCGACAATGAGAAGATCCGTTCGCTCGTTCGCCGCGGCACCATCGACGTGAAGTTCCACCCGATGTTCTGCGGTACCGCGTTCAAGAACAAGGGCGTTCAGCCGCTTCTCGACGCCGTCGTCGACTACCTGCCTTCGCCGCTGGACATTCCCGCGATCAAGGGCATCGACTTCAAGACCGAAGCCGAAATCGAGCGTCATGCCGATGACAGCGAGCCGCTTTCCATGCTCGCGTTCAAGATCATGAACGACCCCTTCGTCGGTTCGCTGACCTTCGCCCGCATCTACTCCGGCAAGCTCGAAAAGGGCACGTCGGTCATCAACACGGTGAAGGACAAGCGCGAGCGCGTCGGCCGTATGCTGCAGATGCATTCCAACAGCCGTGAAGACATCGAAGAAGCCTTTGCCGGCGACATCGTTGCTCTGGCTGGCCTCAAGGAAACCACCACTGGCGATACGCTCTGCGATCCGCTGAAGCCGGTTATCCTCGAGCGCATGGAATTCCCTGAGCCGGTCATCCAGATCGCGATCGAGCCGAAGACCAAGGGCGACCAGGAAAAGATGGGCCTCGCGCTCAACCGCCTGGCTGCTGAAGATCCTTCGTTCCGCGTCAAGACGGATGAAGAATCCGGTCAGACGATCATCGCAGGCATGGGCGAACTTCACCTCGACATCCTCGTTGACCGTATGCGTCGCGAGTTCAAGGTTGAAGCAACCGTCGGTGCTCCGCAGGTTGCCTACCGCGAAACCATTACGCGTCAGCACGAAGAAGACTACACGCACAAGAAGCAGTCCGGTGGTACCGGTCAGTTTGCTCGCGTGAAGATCATCTTCGAACCGAACCCTGAAGGCGAAGAATTCAAGTTCGAATCCAAGATCGTCGGCGGTGCTGTTCCGAAGGAATACATCCCGGGCGTTCAGAAGGGTATCGAAAGCGTTCTGTCTTCCGGTCCGCTCGCTGGCTTCCCGATGCTGGGCGTCAAGGCTACTCTGATCGACGGCGCATACCACGATGTCGACTCCTCGGTTCTGGCGTTCGAAATCGCATCGCGTGCCTGCTTCCGTGAAGCAGCAAAGAAGGCTGGTGCACAGCTTCTCGAGCCGATGATGAAGGTCGAAGTCGTCACCCCTGAAGATTACGTCGGTGACGTGATCGGCGATCTGAACTCGCGTCGCGGTCAGATCCAGGGTCAGGAATCGCGTGGCATCACCATCGTGATCAGCGCACACGTTCCGCTCGCGAACATGTTCAAGTACGTCGACAACCTGCGCTCCATGTCGCAGGGCCGCGCGCAGTACTCGATGACGTTCGATCACTATTCGCCGGTTCCGTCGAACGTGGCGCAGGAAATCCAGGCAAAGTACTCCGGTCAGAAGTGATCGGGGTACGCCCCATCAGAGATTTGAAGATTACTCCCCTCAAGGGACAAGAATGGAGAGCCACTAATGGCAAAGAGCAAGTTTGAGCGCAATAAGCCGCACGTCAACATTGGCACGATCGGTCACGTCGACCACGGCAAGACGTCGTTGACTGCTGCGATCACGAAGTATTTCGGCGAGTTCAAGGCGTACGACCAGATCGACGCTGCTCCTGAAGAAAAGGCTCGCGGCATCACGATCTCGACGGCGCACGTCGAATACGAAACGCCGAACCGTCACTACGCGCACGTCGACTGCCCCGGCCACGCCGACTACGTGAAGAACATGATCACCGGTGCTGCCCAGATGGACGGCGCGATCCTGGTTTGCTCTGCAGCTGACGGCCCGATGCCGCAGACGCGCGAGCACATCCTGCTTGCTCGCCAGGTTGGCGTTCCGGCGATCGTCGTGTTCCTCAACAAGGTCGACCAGGTTGACGACGCCGAGCTTCTCGAGCTCGTCGAACTGGAAGTTCGCGAACTTCTGTCGTCCTACGACTTCCCGGGCGACGATATTCCGATCGTCAAGGGTTCGGCACTTGCTGCTCTTGAAGATTCCGACAAGAAGATCGGTGAAGACGCAATCCGCGAGCTGATGGCCGCTGTTGACGCCTACATCCCGACGCCTGAGCGTCCGATCGACCAGCCGTTCCTGATGCCGATCGAAGACGTGTTCTCGATCTCTGGCCGTGGCACGGTTGTGACGGGTCGCGTTGAGCGCGGTATCGTCAAGGTTGGTGAAGAAGTCGAAATCGTCGGCATTCGTCCGACGTCGAAGACGACGGTTACCGGCGTTGAAATGTTCCGCAAGCTGCTCGACCAGGGCCAGGCTGGCGACAACATCGGTGCTCTCGTTCGCGGCGTTACCCGTGACGGCGTTGAGCGTGGCCAGATCCTGTGCAAGCCGGGTTCGGTCAAGCCGCACAAGAAGTTCATGGCAGAAGCCTACATCCTGACGAAGGAAGAAGGCGGCCGTCATACGCCGTTCTTCACGAACTACCGTCCGCAGTTCTACTTCCGTACGACTGACGTTACCGGTATCGTTTCGCTTCCTGAAGGCACGGAAATGGTTATGCCTGGCGACAACGTGACTGTTGAAGTCGAGCTGATCGTTCCGATCGCGATGGAAGAAAAGCTGCGCTTCGCTATCCGCGAAGGCGGCCGTACCGTCGGCGCCGGCATCGTCGCTTCTATCGTCGAGTAATTTCACGACGTTGAAATTCAGACCGGCGGCGGTGTTACCCACACCGCCGCCGGGCTTTTAGTAAAAAAGCCTGGCGGCGTTGCATTTTTAGTGCTTGAAAAATTCGGTGAAAGCGCGTAAACGCGCATTCACACTCACCCGCTGGATTCGCAAGCAATTGCGGAGCGCGGTGTTTTAGCAATACAGACTACTGAAATGATTGGGGTGCGACGCGCATCCCTCTCGATTTTTGAAAATCTGCGGCGCCACGATCAATAGAAGTTCATGTGTTTCCGCGTGCGGAAACGAATAACAAAGAACAAGGACAAGACGAATGAACGGCCAGAATATCCGTATCCGCCTCAAGGCGTTCGATCACCGGATCCTCGATGCCTCTACCCGTGAAATCGTGTCGACCGCAAAGCGCACCGGCGCCAGCGTTCGCGGCCCGGTTCCGCTCCCCACCCGCATCGAAAAGTTTACCGTCAACCGCTCTCCTCACGTTGATAAGAAGAGCCGTGAACAGTTCGAAATGCGGACGCACAAGCGTCTTCTCGATATCGTTGACCCCACCCCGCAGACCGTCGATGCTCTGATGAAGCTCGATCTGGCTGCCGGCGTTGACGTGGAAATCAAGCTCTAAGACTGGCCTGACCTCATCCAAGTGAGGGCCATATAACAAGGAAGGTACGTGGAGAAATCCAACGGCTTCCAATCCGGAGACCGGAAACATCGTGAGATGTCGAAGGGCACTCCTTAACAAAGGCCAAAAAGGGTTTTCCCTTCAAGGCTCGCAAGAGGATGAACCAATGCGTTCAGGTGTGATTGCACAGAAAGTGGGTATGACCCGCGTCTACAACGACGCTGGTGAACATATTCCAGTAACAGTATTGCGGATGGATAACGTACAAGTCGTTTCCCAGCGCACGGAAGACAAGAATGGCTACACCGCAGTTCAGCTCGGTGCCGGCCAGTCCAAGGTCAAAAACACGACGAAGGCGCTTCGCGGTCATTTTGCCGCTGCCAATGTCGAACCGAAAGCAAAGCTCGTCGAGTTCCGGGTTTCCCCCGAGAACCTGATCGATATCGGTGCAACACTGACCGCAACTCATTTTCAGGCCGGCCAGCTGGTCGACGTAACGGGAACCACGATCGGTAAGGGTTTTGCCGGTGCTATGAAGCGTCACAACTTCGGTGGTGGTCGCGCTTCGCACGGTAACTCCGTATCGCACCGTGCGCACGGTTCGACTGGTAACAACCAGGATCCGGGCCGCGTGTGGAAGGGCAAGCGCATGGCTGGTCATATGGGCCAGACGCGCGTTACGACCCAGAACCTCGAAGTCGTTTCGACCGATGAAGACCGTGGCCTGATCCTCGTTAAGGGTGCAGTTCCCGGTTCCAAGGGCGCCTGGATCATCGTCCGCGACGCCGTCAAGTCGGCCGCGAAGTAAGGGAGCCTTATCATGGAATTGAACGTCAAGACCCTCGAGGGAAAAGACGCCGGCAAGGTTTCTCTGTCGGACGAGATTTTCGGCCTCGATCCCCGTCAGGATATCCTGGCCCGTATGGTTCGCTGGCAGCTTGCAAAGAAGCAGCAGGGAACTCACAAGACCAAGACCCGTGCGGAAGTTTCCCGTACTGGTGCGAAGATGTACAAGCAGAAGGGTACGGGCCGCGCTCGTCACCATTCGGCTCGCGCACCGCAGTTCCGCGGCGGCGGCAAGGCCCACGGCCCGGTCGTTCGCAGCCACGCACACGACCTTCCCAAGAAGGTTCGCGCGCTTGCTCTGCGTCACGCCCTGTCTGCAAAGCTGAAGGCTGAAGATCTGATCATCGTCGATCAGCTCGTCGCGTCCGAAGCAAAGACCAAGGCTCTGCTGGGCAGCTTCGCTTCGCTTGGCCTGACCAACGCTCTCGTTATCGGTGGCGCAGAACTTGATGGCAACTTCAAGCTCGCAGCTCAGAACATCCCGAATGTGGACGTTCTGCCGGTTCAGGGCATCAATGTTTACGACATCCTGCGTCGTGGCAAGCTCGTGCTTTCCAAGGCTGCTGTAGAGGCTCTGGAGGAGCGGTTCAAATGACGGATCTTCGCCACTACGATGTGATCGTATCTCCTTCGATCACGGAAAAGTCGACGCTGGTATCCGAACAGAACCAGGTCGTATTCAACGTCGCCAAAAGCGCTTCCAAGCCTGAAATCAAGGCTGCCGTGGAAGCTCTCTTCGGCGTCAAAGTCACGGCTGTGAACACGCTTATCCGCAAGGGTAAGACCCGTCGTTTCCGTGGGTTCGCCGGTAAGCTGAAAGACGTCAAGAAAGCCGTCGTTACGCTCGCCGAAGGTCAATCCATCGACGTGTCCACCGGACTCTAAAGGTTAGGCCCAAGCGGGCAAAGACCCAAAAGGGAACAAGAATATGGCATTGAAAAGTTTCAATCCGACCACGCCAAGCCAGCGTCAGCTGGTTATCGTGGACCGCGCTTCGCTCTACAAGGGCAAGCCGGTAAAGGCTCTCACCCAGGGCCTCAGCTCCAAGGGTGGCCGCAACAACCAGGGCCGGATCACCGTCCGGTTCCAGGGTGGTGGTCACAAGCGGACCTATCGTCTGGTGGACTTCAAGCGTCGCAAGTTCGACGTTGAAGGCACCGTTGAACGTTTGGAATACGACCCCAACCGCACCGCGTTCATCGCGCTGGTTACGTATACCGACGGCGAACAGGCTTACATTCTCGCGCCACAGCGTCTCGCTGCCGGTGACAAGGTGATCGCCTCCGACAAGGCAGTGGACGTGAAGCCCGGCAACACCATGCCGCTTCAGTACATTCCGGTCGGTTCGATCATCCACAACGTCGAGATGAAGCCAGGTAAAGGCGGTCAGATTGCCCGCTCCGCCGGTACGTACGTCCAGCTCGTCGGCCGCGATGCCGGTATGGCTATCCTGCGTCTCAACTCGGGCGAACAGCGTCTGGTGCACGGCTCCTGCCTCGCATCGATCGGCGCAGTTTCGAACTCCGATCACGGCAACACCAACGACGGCAAGGCCGGTCGTTCGCGTTGGCGTGGCAAGCGTCCGCACGTTCGCGGCGTCGTCATGAACCCGGTCGACCACCCGCACGGTGGTGGTGAAGGTCGCACGTCGGGTGGTCGTCACCCGGTTACTCCGTGGGGTAAACCCACGAAGGGCAAGCGCACCCGTTCGAACAAGTCGACCGACAAGTTCATCATGCGTTCGCGCCATCAGCGCAAGAAGTAAGAGGAGAAGTCTCAAGTGGCTCGTTCAGTTTGGAAAGGTCCGTTTGTTGACGGCTATCTTCTCACTAAGGCTGAGAAGGTGCGCGAAAGCGGACGCAATGAAGTAATCAAGATCTGGAGCCGTCGCTCCACGATCCTGCCGCAGTTCGTCGGATTGACGTTTGGCGTCTACAACGGCAGCAAGCATGTGCCCGTCTCTGTCAATGAAGACATGGTCGGACACAAGTTCGGTGAATTCTCTCCGACCCGTACCTATTACGGTCACGGCGCGGACAAGAAGGCAAAGAGGAAGTAATCATGGCGAAGGCTAAGACCGAACGCCGGCTGAAGGACAATGAGGCTCAGGCCATTGCCCGTACGCTCCGCGTCAGCCCCCAGAAACTGAACCTGGTTGCCGCTCTTATCCGTGGCAAGAAGGTTGATCGCGCTCTCGCCGAGCTCGAATTCTCCCGCAAGCGCATCGCAGGGACCGTCAAGAAGACGCTCGAATCTGCGATTGCCAATGCGGAAAACAACCATGACCTCGACGTCGACGCTCTCGTCGTCGCCGAGGCCTATGTTGGCAAGTCCATCACCATGAAGCGTTTCCACGCTCGTGGCCGTGGTCGTGCATCCCGCATTGAAAAGCCGTTCTCTCACCTCACGATCGTTGTTCGTGAAGTTGAGGAAAAAGGGGAGGCCGCATAATGGGTCAGAAAATCAATCCGATCGGCTTCCGCCTCGGCATCAACCGTACCTGGGATAGCCGCTGGTACGCTGACACCGCTGAATACGGCAAGCTGCTGCACGAAGACCTGAAGATCCGGGCTTACCTGATCAAGGAACTCAAGCAGGCCGGTATCGCCAAGGTGGTCATCGAGCGTCCGCACAAGAAGTGCCGCGTTACGATCCATTCGGCTCGTCCGGGTCTCATCATCGGCAAGAAGGGCGCGGACATCGAGAAGCTTCGCAAGAAGCTTTCCGAGATGACCAACTCCGAAACGCACCTCAACATCGTTGAAGTGCGCAAGCCGGAAATCGACGCGACTCTCGTCGCTCAGTCGATCGCCCAGCAGCTCGAGCGCCGCGTGGCTTTCCGCCGTGCGATGAAGCGTTCGGTTCAGTCCGCAATGCGTCTTGGCGCCGAAGGCATCAAGATCACCTGCGGTGGCCGTCTCGGTGGCGCCGAAATCGCTCGTACCGAATGGTACCGCGAAGGACGCGTTCCGCTGCACACGCTGCGTGCGGACATCGACTACGGCACAGCTGAAGCGGAAACCGCGTTCGGCATCTGCGGCATCAAGGTCTGGATCTTCAAGGGCGAAATCCTTGAGCACGATCCGATGGCTTCTGAGCGTCGTGGTCTCGAAGGCGATGCTCAGGGCCCTGCAAGCCGTGAGCGTGGCGATCGTCCCGATCGTCGTCGCGAAAACGCTTGATTGACGCTGGCGAAAGATAAGCTCGGAGAAGTAAGAAAATGTTGCAGCCAAAGCGTACTAAGTACCGCAAGCAGTTCAAGGGACGCATCAAGGGCGTCGCCAAGGGCGGCTTTGACCTGGCATTCGGTGAATTCGGCTTGAAGTCGCAGGAACCGAACCGCGTGAACGCACGCGAGATCGAAGCGGCCCGCCGCGCGATCACGCGTTACATGAAGCGCGCAGGTCGTGTGTGGATCCGCGTATTCCCAGACGTTCCGGTAACGGCAAAGCCGACCGAAGTTCGTATGGGTAAGGGCAAGGGTTCGGTCGAATACTGGGCATGCAAGGTCAAGCCCGGTCGTATGATGTTCGAGATCGACGGTGTGTCCGAGGAGATCGCCCGCGAGGCGCTTCGTCTCGGCGCTGCCAAGCTCTCGGTCAAGACGCGCTTCGTACAGCGCATCGCAGAGTAAGGAGCAAGGCACATGAAAGCCGATGAAGTTCGCGGCCTCAGCGCCGACCAGCTCAAGGACAAGCTCGCCGATCTGAAGAAGGAGCAGTTCAACCTGCGCTTCCAGAAGGCGACTGGCCAGCTGGAGAAGTCCTCGCGCATCAACGAAGTCCGCAAGGACATCGCCCGCGTTAAAACCATTGCCCGCCAGAAGGCGGCAGAAGCCAAGGCCTAAGGAAAAATAATATGCCGAAACGCATTCTGCAGGGCGTCGTAGTGTCCGACAAGAACGAGAAGACTGTTGTAGTCCGGGTTGAGCGCCGATTCGCTCACCCGCTGCTCCAGAAGACCGTTCGCCGTTCGAAGAAGTACAAGGCACACGACGAAAACAATCAGTATAAGGTCGGCGATGTCGTTTCCATCGAGGAATGCGCACCGATCTCCAAGGACAAGCGCTGGACGGTCGTTTCCGCCCAGGCTTAATTTCATCAGAATCGCGCCAGGTCTCTTGTACTTGGCGCGAAATACTGTATGAAGCACCGCAAGGACGCTCGTGAATCGAGCGTCTTTTGCTTTGATGCGCACGGAAGGTCCTTCGGGAAACCACCCTGTCACGACATTTCCGCGCAAAAAAAGAGACATTCATAAGCTGGGGCAGGGGGCTCACTCGGGAGAGTTTGCCCAACCGTTCCGGTAACAACAAGAAGGCGACCTGACATGATTCAGATGCAAACAAACCTCGACGTGGCGGATAATTCCGGCGCACGTCGTGTCATGTGCATCAAGGTGCTGGGCGGCTCGAAGCGCAAATATGCT
This sequence comes from Rhizobium sp. AN6A, assembly GCF_900215635.1. Lineage (NCBI taxonomy): Bacteria > Pseudomonadati > Pseudomonadota > Alphaproteobacteria > Hyphomicrobiales > Rhizobiaceae > Rhizobium > Rhizobium sp. AN6A. The sequence continues at coordinate 60,940 of NZ_OCNC01000004.1, read as the reverse complement.
TCTGTTGGCGACATTATTGTCGTTTCCATCAAGGAAGCTATTCCGCGCGGCCGCGTCAAGAAGGGCGATGTGATGAAGGCGGTTGTCGTTCGCACCGCCAAGGACATCCGTCGCGCTGACGGCAGCGTCATCCGTTTCGATAACAACGCAGCCGTTCTTATCGACAACAAGAAAGAGCCCATCGGCACCCGTATCTTCGGACCGGTTCCGCGCGAACTTCGCGCCAAGAACCACATGAAGATCATCTCGCTGGCTCCGGAAGTACTGTAAGGAGCGTATGCGATGCAGAAAATTCGTAAAGGCGACAACGTTGTCGTATTGACCGGTAAGGACAAGGGCCGTACCGGCGAAGTAATCCAGGTTTTGCCGAAGGAAGATCGGGCCGTTGTGCGTGGCGTTAACATGGTGAAGCGTCACCAGCGCCAGACCCAGGCTCAGGAAGCTGGCATCATCAACAAGGAAGCGTCCTTGCACATCTCCAACATTGCCATCGTCGATAAGGATGGCAAGCCGACCCGCGTTGGCTTTACTGTTGTAGACGGCAAGAAGGTCCGCGTGGCCAAGCGTTCGGGAGAAGTGATCGATGGCTGATAAGTACGAGCCGCGTCTCAAGACGGAGTACGTTTCCCGTATCCGTGGCGCCATGCAGGAGAAGTTCTCCTACGCCAACGTGATGATGATCCCGAAGCTTGAAAAGATCGTGATCAACATGGGTGTTGGCGAGGCAACTGCCGACTCCAAGAAGCCAACCATTGCTGCCGGTGACCTGGCTGCGATTGCCGGCCAGAAGCCGGTTGTTACCCGCGCTCGCAACTCGATCGCTGGTTTCAAGGTTCGCGAAGGCATGCCGATCGGTGCGAAGGTTACCCTTCGTGGCGCCCGCATGTATGAATTCCTTGATCGCCTGGTCAACATCGCGCTGCCGCGCGTTCGCGACTTCCGGGGTCTGAACCCGAAGAGCTTTGACGGCCGTGGCAACTTCGCCATGGGCATCAAGGAACACATTGTGTTCCCTGAGATCAACTACGATAAGGTTGATCAGATGTGGGGCATGGACATCATCGTTTGCACGACGGCGACGTCGGACGACGAAGCACGGGCTCTGCTTACAGAGTTCAACTTCCCGTTCCGTCACTAACCGTAACGACGAGCGTAGAAAAGGAACTCCGATATGGCGAAAACAAGCGCAGTTGAAAAGAACAAGCGCCGCCGCAAGTCGGTCGCCCAGCAGGCCACCAAGCGGGCTGCACTGAAGGCGATCGTGATGAACCAGTCCCTTCCGATCGAAGACCGGTTCAAGGCCACTCTGAAGCTCGCTTCGCTGCCGCGTGACGGCTCGAAGACGCGTATCCGCAACCGCTGCGAAGTAACGGGCCGTCCGCGCGCGTTCTATCGCAAACTCAAGATGTCGCGTATCGCGCTTCGTGAGCTGGGCAATTCCGGCAAGGTGCCGGGCATTGTCAAGTCGAGCTGGTAAGGAGACGGGCACATGACCATGACTGATCCTTTGGGTGATATGCTCACCCGCATCCGCAATGGTGCTGCTCGCCGTAAGTCTTCGGTAAGCACGCCTGCTTCCAGCCTCCGCGCACGCGTTCTCGACGTGCTGCAGGCTGAAGGCTACATTCGCGGTTATTCCAAGGTCGATTTCGAAAACGGCAAGGCCGAATTCACGATCGAACTGAAGTACTACGAAGGCGCGTCCGTGATCCGTGAGATCGGCCGCGTTTCCAAGCCGGGCCGCCGAGTTTATGTCTCGGTTAAGTCCATTCCGCAGGTCGCGAACGGCCTCGGCATCACCATCCTTTCGACCCCGAAGGGCGTGATGGCCGATCACCAAGCTCGCGAACAGAACGTTGGTGGCGAGGTTCTTTGCTCGGTCTTCTAAGACCCGAGCACGGATCTCCATAACGAACAGACAGGATTGAACAATGTCTCGTATCGGTAAAAAGCCCGTTCAGGTTCCAGCAGGTGTTACGGCCAATGTCGACGGCCAGAAGGTCACTGCTAAGGGCCCGAAGGGTGAACTGTTTTTCGTCGCTAATGACGACATCCAGCTGAAACTCGAAGATAATGGCGTTTCCGTAACGCCGGCCAACAACACCAAGGAAGCTCGTTCCAAGTGGGGCATGTCCCGCACGATGATCGAGAACATCTTCAAGGGTGTTAAGGACGGCTACGAACGCAAGCTCGAAATCAACGGCGTCGGTTACCGTGCCGCCCTGCAGGGCAAGAACCTGCAGCTGGCTCTCGGTTTCAGCCACGATGTTGTTTACGAGCCTCCGGTCGGCATCACCATTGCCGTTCCGAAGCCGACGGAAATCATCGTTTCCGGCATCAACAAGCAGCAGGTTGGCCAGGTTGCCGCGGAAATCCGCGAATACCGTGGTCCCGAGCCCTACAAGGGCAAGGGCGTGAAGTACGCTGAAGAGCGTATCGTCCGCAAAGAAGGCAAGAAGAAGTAAGGATCACGCGAAATGGCTAGCAGGAAAGAAGCACTTGCACGTCGCGCGAGCCGTGTGCGCCGCCAGATCAAGGCGGTTGCCAATGGCCGCCCGCGCCTGTCGGTTCATCGCTCGTCGAAGAACATCTACGCTCAGATCATCGATGACGTTGCTGGCAAGACGCTTGCGTCTGCCTCCACGCTCGAAGCCGATCTGCGCGGCTCGCTCAAGACCGGCGCCGACGTTGCAGCAGCAGCTGTCGTAGGCAAGCTGGTTGCAGAGCGTGGCGTCAAGGCTGGCGTCAAGGATGTCGTATTCGACCGTGGCGCATTCATCTATCACGGCCGTATCAAGGCTGTGGCAGAAGCTGCCCGCGAAGGCGGTCTGAACTTCTGAGTGCTTGACCCTTTCGATTGTTTGCAATCGAAAGAAAGGATCATGCACCACTTAAGATTCTGCAGCGTCCTTTGCGTGTCGGTTTCGACACGCGGCGCTGCAGTTTCCGCCCTGACAACGATCCGGGCGGAATTTCACCGGGCCATGCGGGTCTCTTCATCGAGGCCGGTGGTCTTTTCGTTTGCCGTTCCACCCGTAAAAGAAAAAGGACAAGGACAATGGCACAGGAAAAAAGAGGTTCTCGCGACGACCGCCAGAACCGTGAAGAACGCGATAGCGAATTCGTCGACAAGCTGGTCGCGATTAACCGCGTTGCAAAGGTTGTTAAGGGTGGCCGTCGCTTTGGCTTCGCCGCTCTCGTCGTCGTCGGCGACCAGAAGGGCCGCGTTGGCTTCGGTCACGGCAAGGCTCGCGAAGTTCCGGAAGCCATCCGTAAGGCAACCGAGAGCGCAAAGCGCGATCTGATCTTCGTTCCGCTGCGCGATGGCCGCACGCTGCATCATGACGTCAATGGCCGTCACGGCGCAGGCAAGGTTCTGCTGCGTTCGGCCAAGGCCGGTACCGGTATCATCGCCGGTGGTCCGATGCGCGCTGTTTTCGAAACGCTGGGCGTTCATGACGTTGTTGCCAAGTCGACCGGTTCTTCGAACCCGTACAACATGGTTCGCGCAACGTTCGACGCTCTGAAGCATCAGGTTCATCCTAAGGACATCGCTGCACAGCGTGGTCTCAAGTATGCGACCCTTCAGTCTCGCCGTGCCGCTTCCGGCAACGCTTCTGAAGAATAAGGAGCTGGATCATGGCCAAGAAGACTACTGAAGCCAAAAAGACTGTTACGGTCGAACAGATCGGCAGCCCTATCCGCCGCCCGGCAATCCAGCGTCAGACGCTGGTCGGTCTGGGTCTCAACAAGATGCACCGTCAGCGCACCCTGGAAGATACTCCTGCGGTTCGCGGCATGATCCGTGCGGTCCAGCATCTCGTTCGCGTCGTTGACGAGAAGTGAGACGGAGTAACCTATCATGAAACTCAATGAAATCAGAGACAACGAAGGCTCCACCAAGGACCGTATCCGCGTAGGTCGCGGTATCGGTTCCGGCAAGGGCAAGACCGGTGGTCGCGGTGTGAAGGGTCAGAAGGCTCGTTCGGGCGTCGCCATCAACGGTTTTGAAGGCGGTCAGATGCCAATCTACCGTCGTCTTCCGAAGCGCGGTTTTAATAACATTTTCGCTTCCGAATTTGCTGTTGTATCGCTCGGCCGCATTCAGACCGCCATCGATGCCAAGAAGCTCGACGCTTCCGCAACGATCGATGCTGCTGCTCTCAAGGCTGCTGGCGTTATCCGTCGCACCAAGGACGGCGTTCGCATTCTCGCTGACGGCGAACTGACGAGCAAGGTTGCTTTTGAAGTTGCCGGCGCTTCCAAGCCTGCACTCGAAAAGATTGAGAAGGCTGGCAGCTCTATCAAGCTTCTCGCAGTTGCAGCTGAAGCTTCCGAGTAATATATAGACTTCAGACGCCCGGGGCATAGTCGCTCCGGGCGTTTGCGCTCCCTGGCTTATGATGCTCTCGATTTAAATCGATTTATTGTGGCATTATGGCAAACTCTTCGCGGTGCAGCTGTTATGCGCGCCACATGCGGCATAAAGTGCCGCAGGGAGAGCCTCACAGTTCTTGAACTTCCTTGAGGGAGGGGATAGGACATAAAAAAACAGGGTGAGGCATGATGGCGGCGCAAAGCCGTGTTCGTCCGAAGCCCGTTTTTGAACCGGTATTTTTAGACCTTTCCGCATTGGCCGGTTTCGCTGGCCGGCAAGGGTCATTCGGAGAAATTTATGGCTTCAGCAGCGGAACAACTGGCTTCGAACCTGAATTTTTCGACCTTCGCTAAGGCGGAGGATCTGAAAAAGCGTCTCTGGTTTACTCTTGCCGCACTTCTCGTCTACCGTCTTGGTACCCACATTCCGCTTCCGGGTCTGAACCCAGAAGCCTATGCGCAGGCCTTCCGTGGCCAGGCCAACGGTATTCTCGGTCTTTTCAACATGTTTGCGGGTGGCGCCGTCGAGCGCATGGCGATCTTCGCCCTCGGCATCATGCCTTACATCTCCGCTTCGATCATCGTGCAGCTCATGACCTCGGTCGTGCCTTCGCTCGAAGCGTTGAAGAAGGAAGGCGAAGCCGGACGCAAGATCATCAACCAGTACACGCGCTACGGCACGGTACTGCTTGGCACCCTGCAGGCCTACGGCATCGCTGTCGGCCTTGAGAGCGGCAACGGCCTCGTAGTCGATCCTGGCCTGTTCTTCCGTATTTCCACCGTCATCACGCTGCTCGGCGGCACGATGTTCCTGATGTGGCTTGGCGAACAGATTACCTCGCGCGGCATCGGCAACGGTATTTCGCTCATCATCTTTGCCGGTATTGCCGCAGGTCTGCCCAAGGCGCTTGCCGGCACGCTGGAACTCGGCCGCACCGGTGCGCTGTCGACAACGCTCATCCTCATGGTCGTTATCGTGGCAATCGGCGTCATCGCGCTGATCGTTTTCGTGGAACGCGCCCAGCGCCGTCTGCTGATACAATATCCGAAACGTCAGGTCGGCAACCGGATGTTCCAGGGCGATACCTCGCATCTGCCGCTGAAGCTCAACACGGCTGGCGTTATTCCCGCGATCTTCGCATCCTCGCTGCTGCTTCTGCCTGCGACGGCTGCCGGTTTTGCCGGAAACACCAACCTGCCGGGCTGGGCAACCTCGATCATCGCGTCGCTGCAGCATGGACAGCCGCTGTTCATGGCGCTCTACGGCCTGCTCATCGCGTTCTTTGCATTTTTCTACACGGCTATCGTCTTCAATCCGAAGGACACGGCCGATAACCTCAAGAAGCACGGCGGCTTCATTCCGGGCATTCGTCCGGGCGAGCGCACCGCGGAGTACATCGATTACGTTCTGACCCGTATCACGGTTGTCGGCGCTGTTTATCTTGTCTTCGTATGTATCCTTCCTGAGACACTTATCGCACGTACGGGCATTCCATTAGCCCTTGGTGGTACTTCGCTTTTGATCGTTGTCAGTGTAACTCTGGACACGGTTGCGCAAATTCAGGGTCACCTGATCGCGCAGCAGTATGAAGGACTGATCAAGAAGTCGAAGTTGCGTGGAGGAAAGAGGGGACGATGAGACTGATATTTTTAGGTCCGCCGGGTGCGGGCAAGGGAACCCAGGCCAAACGCCTGACTGACAAGTATGGGATCCCGCAGCTTTCCACCGGTGACATGCTTCGCGCTGCGGTTAGCGCGGGCACGGAAATAGGCAAGCGCGCCAAGGCCGTCATGGACGCCGGCGGGCTGGTTTCCGACGATATCGTCAATCAGATCGTTTCCGAACGCATCGAAGCTCCGGACTGTGCCAAGGGTTTCATTCTCGATGGCTATCCGCGCACCGTTCCGCAGGCCAAGGCGCTTGCCGAGAACATGCACAAGAAGAACGTCGCCCTCGATGCCGTCATCGAACTGAAGGTGGACGAGGAGGCGCTGATTCGCCGAATCGAAAATCGTGTTGCAGAGACCATCGCTGCCGGTGGCACGGTTCGTTCCGACGACAATCCGGAAGCATTCCGCAAGCGGCTGACGGAGTATCGCGAGAAGACTGCGCCGCTATCGCAATATTACAGCGAGCAGGGCGAACTTGTGACGCTGGATGGCATGGCTGATGTCGATGCCGTCACCGCGGACATCGAACGGGTTCTGGAAAAGGCCTCGGCCTGATGGTTGGAGCGGGATGGTGAAAACCGCAGGCGGTTTTCCCGGCAAGTCTTGTGCTCCTGATATGGCGTATCCTTTGGATCGCAAAAGAATCTTGGCGGAGCCGGTTGCTTTTTAGCGCTGATTCCGTTAAACACCGCGCCAACTCGCGACATCCCAAGCGACTGGCGCGGATTTCCCTTAAGGGAGGGAAATCCGGGTTCGGTCGTGTTGACTTGTCACGGACATCAATTTTGAACTGGCGGTCGTGTCGGCCGCTCGAATGGAATCACCACTTGCCGGATGGCAACTGGAACCAAGGAGAAAAGACGTGGCACGTATCGCTGGCGTCAACATCCCGACTGCAAAGCGCGTTGTTATTGCGCTGACGTATATTCACGGGATTGGTCCGAAATTCGCGCAGGAAATCATGGACAAGGTCGGTCTTCCGGCTGACAAGCGCGTTCATCAGCTTACGGATGCTGAAGTTCTTCAGATCCGCGAAGCCATCGACCGCGACTATCAGGTCGAAGGCGATCTTCGTCGCGAGACCTCGATGAACATCAAGCGTCTGATGGACCTCGGCTGCTACCGCGGCCTGCGTCACCGTCGTGGCCTTCCGGTCCGCGGTCAGCGCACGCACACCAACGCCCGCACCCGTAAGGGTCCGGCGAAGGCTATCGCTGGTAAGAAGAAGTAATTTTCCGGTTCTCCGGAAAGGAGAGGCTGGTGCGGTCTGCGCCAGCCTTTCTGAGTTTGGCGTGAAGCTCGGAAACGGGTCGATCGCCGGTGTAGCTGCTGGTGTTACGGCGGTGAAGAGATCAATGAAAGGTATAAAATGGCCAAGGAAGCCGCACGCGTTCGCCGTCGCGAACGTAAAAATATCACGTCGGGCGTCGCGCATGTCAACTCGACCTTCAACAACACGATGATCACCATCACCGACGCACAGGGCAATGCTATTGCCTGGTCGTCCGCTGGTGCCAAGGGCTTCAAGGGTTCGCGCAAGTCGACCCCGTTTGCTGCCCAGATCGCTGCTGAAGATTGCGCGAAGAAGGCTCAGGAACACGGCATGAAGTCGCTTGAAGTTGAAGTTTGCGGTCCGGGTTCCGGCCGTGAATCGGCACTTCGCGCTCTGCAGGCTGCCGGTTTCATGATCACCTCCATTCGCGACGTGACGCCGATCCCGCACAACGGTTGCCGTCCGCGCAAGAAGCGCCGCGTCTGACGCGACCGTGGTTCGGAAATTCCGCCTTTCCTTCGGTCTGGCGGAATTTTCGTGTATCTGGCGTGTGCGCGTCGATTTCGATCGACGGACTTGCGCTCAAGAACCCACTGATGAACCGCTGAATTAGGTTCCTCTCAGTGTTTTCATGCTCGGTCCGTCACGATTGGATGGTGGCGGCGAACGGAAGGTTTAAAGATGATTCAGAAGAACTGGCAGGAACTTATCAAGCCGAACAAGGTCGAGTTCACCTCGTCCAGCCGCACCAAGGCAACGCTCGTTGCCGAGCCGCTGGAGCGTGGTTTCGGTCTTACCCTCGGCAACGCGCTGCGTCGCGTTCTGTTGTCTTCTCTGCGTGGTGCCGCTGTTACGGCCGTGCAGATCGACGGTGTCCTGCACGAATTCTCCTCCATCCCCGGCGTTCGGGAAGATGTGACGGATATCGTGCTCAACATCAAGGAAATCGCCATCAAGATGGATGGTGACGATTCCAAGCGCATGGTCGTGCGCAAGCAGGGTCCGGGTTCGGTAACCGCTGGTGACATCCAGACGGTTGGCGACATCGAGATCCTGAACCCCGACCACGTGATCTGCACGCTGGACGAGGGCGCTGAAATCCGCATGGAATTCACCGTCAACAACGGCAAGGGTTACGTACCGGCTGAGCGCAACCGCGCGGAAGATGCCCCGATTGGCCTCATTCCGGTGGACAGCCTGTATTCTCCGGTCAAGAAAGTGTCCTACAAGGTGGAAAACACCCGTGAAGGCCAGGTTCTCGACTATGACAAGCTGATCATGACGATCGAGACCAACGGTTCGGTTTCCGGCGAAGACGCCGTTGCCTTCGCCGCTCGCATTCTTCAGGACCAGCTCGGCGTCTTCGTCAACTTCGACGAGCCGCAGAAGGAAGCAGAAGAAGAATCGGTTACCGAACTCGCGTTCAACCCGGCGCTTCTCAAGAAGGTCGACGAGCTGGAGCTGTCCGTTCGTTCGGCAAACTGCCTGAAGAACGACAACATCGTTTATATCGGCGACCTGATCCAGAAGACCGAAGCCGAAATGCTTCGCACGCCGAACTTTGGTCGCAAGTCGCTGAACGAAATCAAGGAAGTTCTCGCTTCCATGGGTCTGCACCTCGGTATGGAAGTACCGGCATGGCCGCCTGAGAACATCGAAGATCTCGCAAAGCGTTACGAAGACCAATACTAACAAACAAGAAGGCAGACCTTAAAGACTGCCTTTCCCCGTCAAACAGCAGATAAGTCATCTGCATGTGCCAGGAAACGGCAGGCCTTAGAGAAGGCACCTGCGTAGAAGGAGAATAGCAATGCGCCACGGTAATTCAGGCCGCAAGCTCAATAGAACCGCCAGCCACCGCAAGGCAATGTTTGCCAACATGGCTGCTTCGCTCATCACCCATGAGCAGATCGTCACCACCCTTCCTAAGGCGAAGGAAATCCGTCCGATCGTCGAGCGTCTCGTGACGCTTGGCAAGCGCGGCGACCTGCACGCTCGTCGTCAGGCGATCTCGCAGATCAAGGATCAGGACGCTGTTCGCAAGCTGTTCGACGCGATCGCTTCGCGTTACGCAACCCGCAACGGCGGCTACCTGCGTATCATGAAGGCTGGCTTCCGCCAGGGCGACAACGCGGCTCTCGCCGTTGTTGAATTCGTCGAGCGTGACGTTGACGCCAAGGGCGCAGCTGACAAGGCTCGCGTTGCTGCGGAAGCTGCTGCTGCCGAAGCTGCGTAAGGTCTGACGCCGTTCAGGTGTCGTGAATTAAAAAGCCGGGTGAGAGATCACCCGGCTTTTTTATTTTCCAAAAGAATAGTCATGAACGACGCAGATAGTAACCGTCAGTGCCGTCGTCACCTTCGATCAACTCGACGGTCCGGTTGAGAAGCCATCTAATTCCCTTACCTTCGGCACCAAATTCAGCATTGGATGTGTTCCAAAGATTTACAATCAAGCTATCTGAAACATCAGAGCGCAACAGGGATGCAAGGAATGTATGGAGCTCATTTCGCTCCTTTTTGGTTAAGTGATACAAACCTAAAAGTAAGACGCCATCCAAGCTTTCGAGCATTTCGAAGTCTTGGATCATATAGCCTGTAAATTTCAGGAATACGGGTGCGGGTGTAATGGTCTTTTTCACAATATCGGCGTTCCGAGGGTAAGCTGTATCAACATAGAAGCCATTAGAGCGGCTGGCGTCGTGAACAATAAATACGCCAACTTCGTAATTTTCGCTTGTCTTGTATATCGCTCGATAGATTTTTGGCAGGATTTACTTAATGATATCTAAGCTATTCCTCTCTATCGGCTCGATGTCCTGCAATCGTAGTTTTTAACGATGCTTGGAAAGCGCTCGCTTCACTCCGGAACGTGGATGCGACCCTTGATGTGCTTGAGTTGCGCGACAATCGTAAACGTCATGATGACCAGCAGCGACCACGAACTCCACTTGCCGATATGCACCACGGACCAGGCGCCGATCTGATCGGGATATTTCCAGATACCGAAGAATGTGGAGATGTTTTCCGCCAGCCAGACGAAAAACCCTATCAGGACGAAGGAGAGAAGCAGCGGCATCTTTCGATCCCGATCATAGGGACGGTAGACCACCGTTGCGCGGGAATAGAGGCCGATGGCGCAGGCGGCGATGTACCAGCGGTAGTCACCGATAAAGTGGTGGGTGAAGAAGTTGGCGTAGATGGCGATGCCGATCAGCGTTGCCATCCAATAGGTGGGATAATTGCGAATGCGCACATCCAGCAGGCGCCACGCCTGGATGATGTAGCTGCCGACGGCGGCGTACATGAAGCCGGAAAAGAGCGGCACGCCGAGGACCTTGCTATAGGCGAAGTCGGGGTAGGACCAGGACTGGATAGCGCTTGACGTCTTGAACACCTCAAGCGCGAAGCCGACGATATGGAACAGCAGGATGGCCTTGGCCTCGTCAAGCGTTTCCAGCCTGCTCCAGATCATGAAGAACTGGATGCCGAGCGCGACGATCAGCAGCACGTCATAACGCGGAATGCCAAATACCCCACCATGCGGCACCACGAAGATGGAAATGAAGAACAATCCCGCAAACAGGCAGGCACGGGCCTCCTTGATGCCGAAATAGAGAAATTCGATGACAAAGCGCCTGATGCCCTTGAGTTCGCCCCAAGGATAGGTATCGCACAGAAGATTGTCCAAAACCGAGAGGCGGGTTGCGGCTGGGCCTGTTGCTGTGCTCATGTTCGCGCCTCGATTTGTATCCGTTAAATTTTCATACGAAAACCGGAAGGAACTCGCATGGGTCCGTCACGCCTTTCCCCGCCTTATTTTGCCCGCATCCGGCTTTTGGCGGCGGCCATGATTGTGATCATTGGCGGTCTTTGCTTGCGGGCGTTCGGCTACGAGGTGGGATTGCCGTTCGTGGCGGTAAAATATGGCGGATCCGTGCTCTGGGGGGCGATGGTCTATCTGCTGCTGGCGGCCATCCTTCCGTCCCGCTGGTACGGTTACGAGGTTCACATCGCCGTCATCGTCGTCGTCGTCGTGGAATTGATCCGGCTCGTTCATTTCCCGGCGCTGGACGCGTTTCGCGCAACGGCGGCCGGAGCTTTGCTGCTCGGCCGCGTTTTCTCGGTGTGGAATATCGTCTGTTATATCGGCGGGATCGCGGTGGCGTCCTTTACGTCCGGACGGGGCTTGCGCGCTTATTCCTCTTCGCCGCCATGATCGAAGGCCGCACCAGCCGATACCCGAGCAACACCACCATCGTACTGATATAAAACACCGGCTCGAGCGTGATCGATTTTCGCGCCAGCACGAAATGCAGCACGCCGACGATGAGCACGAGATAGACGAGTTTGTGCAGCGTGTTCCAGCGGCTGCCGAGACGGCGAATTGACCAGCGGTTAGAGGTCAGCGCCAGCGGAATGAGCATGATGAGCCCCGCCATGCCGAGCATGATGTAGGGGCGTTTGAGAATGTCGCCGGCGATGGAGCTGAGGATGAGGCCGCGATCCAGCACCAGATAGACGGTGAAATGGGCGAGCACATAATAAAAGGCGATCAGTCCCAGCGCCCGGCGATAGGCGATGAGGTTGACGTTGAAGAGATCGCGCAGCGGCGTCACCAGCAGGCCGAGGCACAGAAAGCGCAGCGCCCAGATGCCGAGCAGGTGCTCGAAATCTTTGACCGGGTTAAAGCCGAGGCCGCCGGTTGCAGCGAGGTAGAAATACCAGACGCCCGGACAGAGGCCGATGACATAGAGCGACCAGATGGCGGCCGGCTGGTAGCGCTTCGGAAGCGAAAAGGCGAGGGCCATGGTCAGTAATTCGCTTTCAGGTCAAGCCCGGTATAGAGGCTTGCCACCTCGTCATAGCCGTTGAACAACAGGGTAGGGCGGTTCTGGGTGCCGAAAAAGCCGCCTTCGCCGATGCGCTGTTCCGTTGCCTGGCTCCAGCGCGGATGGTCCACATGCGGATTGACGTTGGAATAGAAACCGTATTCGCGGGCGTTGGAGTTTTTCCACGTCGTTTCCGGCTGTTTCTCGACAAGCGAAATACGGACGATGGATTTGATGCCCTTGAAGCCGTATTTCCAGGGAACGACGAGGCGAATGGGCGCGCCATTCTGGTTCGGCAGGGTTTCGCCATATAGTCCAACGGCGAGAATGGTCAGAGGATGGCGGGCCTCATCTAGGCGCAGACCTTCGACATAGGGCCAGGACAGAGGCTGGAACAGGCCGCTCTGGCCCGGCATTTCCTCCGGCCGCACCACGGTTTCGAAGGACACGTATTTTGCGCTACCGAGTGGCTCCACCTTGTCGAGAAGTGCGGCGAGGGGGAAACCGATCCACGGAATGACCATCGACCAGCCCTCGACGCAGCGCATGCGATAGGTGCGCTCCTCTAGCTGATATTTCATCAGCTCTTCGATGCCGAATTCCTGCGGTTTGGAGACAAGGCCATCCACCTTCACCGTCCAGGGGGTGGGCTTGAACTTGCCGGAATTTTCCTTCGGGTCGGATTTGCCCACTCCGAACTCATAGAAATTATTGTAGCTGGTGACGGCATCGAGCGGGGTGAGCTTCTCATCCAGCTTGTAGGCGCCTGCTTTAGCAGCAAGCGGAGTGGCGACAGCCTCGCGGCCGGAAAGCCCGATTGCCGCAAGCCCCGCCGCCGTGCCGAGAAAGCCGCGTCTCGAGAGGTATATATTCTTCGGCGTGATTTCTCCTGCCGGGATGAGGGGCGGACGATAGGCGGGCATTTCAACCTCCACAAAAGCCGGGTGCATCGGCGATAAATCGATTATGATAGGCTATACGGCCGCTGCACAGATATGTTTCAGCACTCTGCGCAAAAACAGCGGCCGGGCGGCGAAAATCGCGCATTTGTGATGACAGGCCGCGGGAATTGCAACATTCAAACTGGGCGTACCGTACCGAACCGTACTGTTTTGCCCGAAGGTGACAGTGACAGGGCTTACGGTTTGCGCTAGAAAAACCGCAAAATAGGGCGAGGGTATTTTGACCGCGGTGCGGGAATGCGCTGTTCTGCCCAAGAGATCGAGGAAAACACCATGCCAGTCTATCGCTCCAGAACGACAACCCACGGCCGCAACATGGCGGGCGCGCGCGGCCTATGGCGCGCCACCGGCATGAAGGACAGCGATTTCGGCAAGCCCATCATCGCGGTAGTCAATTCCTTTACGCAGTTTGTTCCGGGCCATGTGCATCTGAAGGATCTCGGCCAGCTCGTTGCGCGTGAAATCGAGGCGGCCGGTGGCGTCGCCAAGGAATTCAACACCATCGCTGTCGATGACGGCATCGCCATGGGCCATGACGGCATGCTTTATTCGCTGCCGTCGCGCGAAATCATCGCTGACTCGGTCGAATACATGGTAAACGCCCATTGCGCCGACGCGATGGTGTGCATTTCCAACTGCGACAAGATCACGCCCGGCATGCTGAATGCGGCGATGCGCCTCAACATTCCCGCCGTCTTCGTTTCCGGTGGTCCGATGGAAGCGGGCAAGGTCGTTCTGCATGGCAAGACAGTCGCGCTCGATCTGGTTGACGCCATGGTCGCAGCTGCCGATGACAAGATTTCCGATGAGGACGTCAAGATCATCGAGCGTTCCGCTTGCCCGACCTGCGGTTCCTGTTCCGGCATGTTCACCGCCAATTCCATGAACTGTCTGACCGAAGCGCTAGGCCTGTCATTGCCCGGCAACGGTTCGACGCTTGCCACCCATTCGGACCGCAAACGCCTGTTCGTCGAGGCCGGTCACCTGATCGTCGATCTGGCGCGTCGTTATTACGAGCAGGACGACGAGACCGTTCTGCCGCGCACCATTGCCAACAAGGCGGCGTTTGAAAACGCCATGTCACTGGATATCGCCATGGGCGGTTCCACCAACACGGTGCTGCATATTCTGGCGGCAGCGCATGAGGGCGGTGTCGATTTCGGCATGGAAGACATCGACCGTCTTTCCCGCAAGGTTCCCTGCCTTTCCAAGGTCGCGCCTGCCAAGCAGGACGTGCACATGGAAGACGTTCACCGCGCCGGCGGCATCATGCGCATTCTCGGCGAGCTGGATCGCGGCGGCCTTCTCAATCGCGATACCTACACGGTGCACGAGGCGACGCTGGGCGATGCCATCGACCGTTGGGACATCACCCGCACCAACAGCGAAACCGTGCGGCAGTTCTTCAAGGCTGCCCCCGGCGGCGTGCCGACGCAGGTGGCCTTCAGCCAGTCGTCGCGCTGGGACGATCTGGATACGGACGGTGAAAACGGCGTTATCCGCTCGGTTGAAAAGCCGTTCTCCAAGGATGGCGGTCTGGCCGTGCTTTATGGCAACATCGCGCTTGATGGCTGCATCGTGAAGACAGCGGGTGTCGACGAATCCATCCTGAAATTCAGCGGTCCGGCGGTTGTTTACGAAAGCCAGGACGCGGCGGTGAAGGGCATTCTTTCCAACGAGGTCAAGGCAGGTGATGTCGTCGTCATTCGTTACGAAGGCCCAAAGGGCGGCCCCGGAATGCAGGAAATGCTCTATCCGACCAGCTACCTAAAGTCCAAGGGCCTCGGTAAAGCCTGCGCGCTGATCACCGACGGACGTTTTTCGGGCGGCACCTCCGGCCTGTCCATCGGCCATGCCTCGCCGGAAGCGGCGCAGGGCGGTGCTATCGGCCTCGTGCGTCAGGGCGACTTGATCGAGATCGATATTCCCAACCGCACGATCAACCTCAAAGTTACGGATGCGGAACTGGCAGCCCGCCGCGCCGAGCAGGATCAGCTCGGCTGGAAGCCTGCGGAGTTCCGCAAGCGCAACGTCACGACAGCGCTGAAGGCCTATGCGGCTTTTGCGTCCAGTGCCGACAAGGGTGCTGTTCGGATTTTGCCGGAGTAATCTGGCGGGCAGGGTCCTACATTGCAGGCAGCCTGAGCCGCTCTTCTGAGCGGCTTTTTCTTGTTCTGACCCAGATTACGCGCGTCGTTAAGAAACAGATTCAATTGCCTCAGAGCTTGATTCTCCAAGCTCGCGCAACACGCTGTTTCTCCACCGTAAATTCTAAACCATCCGGCCGTCCACCCTCCATGCCAGCAGTCACATTGGAGTGATGTTCCGTCACTTGCCCTTTTCCAACGCGCCGCGATGCCTAACTTCAGCATCATGAAAAGACGAACCGCACTTGGCCTTATCGCATCCCTGCCTTTCGCCCGCCTTGCCCACGGGCAAACACCCGGCAATGGCGCCCGCTTCAGTCCATTGCTCAACGAGGCGGATGGGCTTTCGAGCCTGAAAGCCATCATCGTCAGTATTGACGGCGAGGAGGTGGCCAGCCGTGCCTATCACGGCGCCAGCCTTATGGGTTCCACCAACATCAAGTCGGCCTCGAAATCGGTGATTTCCGCGCTGGTCGGCATGGCGATCGATCGCAAGATATTGGCCGGGGCGGATCAGCCGATTGCCACGATCCTGCGCAGCGATTTTCCGCCGAACCCCGATGCGCGTCTGGAAAGGGTTACCATCGGCAACCTGCTTTCCATGCAGTCCGGTCTGGAACGAATGTCCGGCCCGAACTACGGCCGCTGGGTCGCAAGCCGCAACTGGGTGCGAATGGCGCTGGGGTCGGGTTTTGCCGGAGAGCCGGGCGGCGGCATGCTTTACTCCACCGGTTCCACGCATCTGCTTTCGGCGATTTTGACCAAGGCATCCGGCCGTTCGACGCTGTCGCTGGCGCGCGACTGGTTCCGGCCGCTGGAGGGCTTCTCAATCGGCGGCTGGGAGCGCGACCCGCAGGGCATCTATCTGGGCGGCAACCAGATGGCGATGACGGCGCGGTCGCTGCTGGCTTTCGGCGAGCTTTACCGGCTGGGCGGGGTAACGCCAGGCGGAGAGCGTCTGATTTCGCAGAGCTGGATCGATCAATCCTGGCAGCGACGCACCAATTCCGTCTTCAACGGCGATGGTTACGGCTATTGCTGGTTCATCAAGGAGATGGCGGGCGAGACGGTTTATTATGCCTGGGGCTACGGCGGGCAGATGCTCTATATCGTCCCCGCCAAACGGCTTTCGGTGGTTATGACGTCCCGTGAAGACGCGCCTTCGGCGAGAACCGGTTATCGCGACCAATTGCATGGGCTGATGGAGAATATCATTCGCGTGGCGTGAAAATCAAAGCGGTCTGTTTATGCTCTGAAAAGCTTCCCCGAGCCGCTTCATGCGCTCCTCATAGGCATTTGTGATGCAGGCGACATCCGCGTTGCATTCCTGGCGCTTTTTCAACCACTGGCTCTGCTCTTCGCGCAAGGTGTCGCGTGCGCCCATCGCCATCAGTTGTGTCAGGATGTCGAAGGTGGTGACCATCTTCACGTCCTGATCGTTGAGGGCGCGGTTGTCGCAGATCGCCTTTTCATCCGCGGCGAGATCCGGCTTCGTGCAATCAAAGCTGGCGGCGTTGGCGGGCGAACCCAGTGAAGCGCAGGCGAGGAGGATGCCGGAGGCAAGGATTGTCTGTTTCAGGTGCATGGGTCGTCTCATTTTGAGGACAGGCTCGTGTGGGTGAAACCGAAATGGGGTGCTGTTGGTTCCACCTGCACAAGCCGGTCGTCGTATGAAAAAGATCGGCCATGATCTTGCCGCGCTTTGCTTTATAGGCTTTCGCGTTATAACTCCATCATACTGATGAGGATGAGGAATCACATGCAGAGCGTGCTGAAGTATCTGTCCACCGGCTTTCTTGCGGCGCTGCTTCTCGTTCCGGTCGGAGCGCAGGCGCAGGACAACAAGACCGTGCCCGCAAGCCACACGGAAATGCAGCTTTCCTTCGCGCCGCTGGTCAAGCGTACCGCAGGCGCTGTGGTGAATGTCTATGCCGAACGCATCGTGCAGCGGCGCTCGTCGCCCTTTGCCGGTGACCCGTTCTTCGAACAGTTCTTCGGCCAGCAGATGCCGAACCGCACGGAGAAACAGTCCTCGCTCGGATCGGGTGTGATCGTGACGGCCGGCGGCCTCGTGGTGACCAACAATCATGTCATCGATGGTGCCGACGACATCAAGGTGGCGCTGGCGGATGGGCGTGAATTCTCCTCCAAGGTGCTGCTGAAGGACGACCGGGTCGATCTTGCCATTCTGCAGATCGACGCGAAGGAACAGTTTCCGGTGCTTTCGCTTGGCAATTCGGATGCCATTGAAGTCGGCGATCTCGTGCTTGCCATCGGCAACCCCTTCGGTGTCGGCCAGACGGTAACGAGCGGCATCGTCTCGGGACTGGCGCGCAACCAGGTGACGCAGGGCGATTTCGGCTTCTTCATCCAGACAGACGCCTCCATCAACCCCGGCAATTCCGGCGGTGCGCTGATGAACATGGCGGGTGAGTTGATCGGCATCAACACCGCCATCTTCTCCAAGGGCGGCGGGTCGAACGGCATCGGTTTTGCCATTCCCGCCAACCTTGTCCGCGTTTTCGTTGCCGCCGCCGAGCGTGGCGACGCGAACTTCCAGCGGCCCTATATCGGCGCGACCTTCGATCCCGTCACCTCCGACGTTGCCGAGGCGCTTGGCCTGCACCGTGCGCGCGGTGCGCTCGTCGTCAGCGTCGTCAAGGGGGGGCCGGCGGAGAAGGCCGGCATCGAGCCGGGGCAGGTCGTAACGGCGGTCAACGGTTTCGAGGTGGAGCATCCCGATGCACTCGGTTATCGCCTCACGACGGCTGGCATCGGCAAGTCTGCCGAATTGACGCTGGTGGAGAAGGGCAAAGAGAAGAAGGTGACCATTGCGCTCGACACGGCGCCGGAAACCGCGCCGCGTGACGAACGGCTGCTGGAGGGACGCAATCCCCTGGCGGGCGCAACTGTCGCCAATCTCTCGCCGAAGCTTGCGGATGAACTGCGCATGCCTTCGCAGGTGACCGGCGTCGTCGTCACCGATGTGAAGCGCGGTTCGCCGGCCTATCGGGTCGGTTTCCAGCCGAAGGACGTCATCCTGTCGCTGAACGGCTCGGATATCGGCTCCACAGCTGCGGTCGAAAAGGCGCTGGATGACAATCCCGGCTTCTGGCGGGTGGAAATCCTGCGTGACGGTCAACGCATCCGGCAGTTCCTGCGATGAGCGATGACCTCTTTGCCCCACAGGTGCCTGTCGAGGTTGCCAACCGGCGGCCTCTTGCCGACCGCCTGCGGCCGAAGACGCTGGCGGAGGTGACCGGGCAGCCGCATCTGACGGGTGAAGAGGGCGTGCTGCGCCGTATGATAGATAGCGGCTCACTCGGATCGATGATCTTCTGGGGGCCGCCCGGCACCGGCAAGACGACGGTCGCCCGTCTGCTTTCGGGCGAGGCCGGGCTGGCTTTCGAACAGATTTCGGCGATCTTTTCCGGTGTTGCCGATCTTAAGAAGGTTTTCGAGGCAGCACGTACACGCCGGATGAACGGCCGGCAGACGCTGCTTTTTGTTGACGAGATCCATCGTTTCAACCGTGCCCAGCAGGACAGCTTCCTGCCGGTCATGGAAGACGGCACCATCATTCTTGTGGGTGCAACCACCGAAAACCCGTCCTTTGAACTGAATGCCGCTCTTTTGTCGCGGGCGCGTGTCCTCACGTTCGGTTCGCATGATGAGGAGAGCCTGGGCGAACTTTTAAAGCGCGCCGAAGAGGCGGAGGGCAAGCCTCTGCCGCTGACCGAGGAGGCGCGTGCCAGCCTGATCCGGATGGCTGATGGCGATGGCCGCGCCGTGCTGACGCTTGCCGAAGAGGTCTGGCGTGCGGCGCGCAAGGACGAGACTTTCGATACCGAAGGGCTGACGCGTATCGTGCAGCGGCGCGCGCCGGTTTACGACAAGGGACAGGACGGCCACTACAATCTGATTTCCGCGCTGCATAAATCGGTGCGCGGTTCGGATCCGGATGCGGCGCTCTATTATCTCTGCCGCATGTTCGATGCCGGCGAGGACCCGCTCTTTATCGGAAGGCGGTTGGTGCGCATGGCGGTGGAGGATATCGGCCTTGCCGATCCACAGGCGCTTGCCGTCTGCAATGCCGCCAAGGACGCCTATGATTATCTGGGGTCACCGGAAGGCGAACTGGCGCTGGCGCAGGCCTGCGTCTATCTCGCCACCGCGCCGAAATCGAATGCCGTTTATACAGCCTTCAAATCGGCGATGCGGGCGGCCAAGGAAAACGGCTCGCTGGTGCCGCCAAAGCATATTCTGAACGCGCCCACAAAGCTGATGAAGGGCGAGGGTTACGGTGACGGTTACCGTTACGACCATGACGAGCCGGATGCCTTTTCGGGACAGGACTATTTTCCGGAAAAAATGGGTCGCAAGACGTTTTACGATCCGCCCGACAGGGGTTTCGAGCGGGACATCCGCAAGCGTCTCGACTGGTGGGCGAAGCTGCGCCGCGAGCGCGGTTCGCGTTAAAAAGCTCTCTTCACAAAAAGAATCAGGCGCTTGCCAAAGTGAGTCGTAAAACCGCGCCATCCAACTGTTTCCAAAGGGAAATCAGGATGCCTTGCGATGTTGTATGACCTGCGACGGCGCAGGCAGCATCTTGACCGAGGATTCCGCCAGACCGCTATGCCCTTCGGCATCGATCACCAGATGCCAGTGCAAGGTCTCGGGAATGCTGATGCGGATCGGCGATTTTTTCGCGACGCCGCCGAGATATTTGAAATCGAGCAATTCGGTGAAACGCTGGAAATTTGCGCCTGTCATCAGCCGTACATTGTTGACGGCCGACAGGGACACCTCAATGGTCGTCCCAGCCCGCAACTCCTTCAGGTCATAATGTGTAAAGCGGAAATTCGGCCGTGACATTGCGCGTCTCCCTGTACCTGTATTTTGGCAAAAGAGGATAGGACGTCAGGGTTAACGAGCTCTTTAAAACGGCAGCACCCTGTAGAATTTCGGGTCGCTGTGCCGGTTTCAAACGGCCGTGGGGAGTATAGGCGGGTTGGGTGGAGGAGGTCCGGAATAATACTAACGTATAACAAGCGTATTCAGTGATAATAAATTTTTTAACTCTAACATCGGCTGGTCGAAGTGCCGTCAGCGGCGTTGGGGGAAATATGAAAAACGTCACGATATCTATGCGCCTTTATGCGCTCGTTGCATTGTTTCTGGCAATATTGACTGCGGCACTGACATTCAGCCTGTTCGAGACCTTTCATGAGATGGAACGCGAGCGTAAAGCGGGGCTCGCATCCATGAACGAAACGGCTGTCGCCATTCTTGAGCAATATTACCGGCTGGAGCAGGGTGGCACCCTGACGCGTGAGGCCGCGCAGCAGCAAGCCAAGACCACGATTGCGGCGATGCGCTATGGCAACGGCAGCGGTTATTTTTGGATCAACGACATGCATCCCAAGATGGTGATGCATCCGATCAAGCCCGAGATGAACGGCATCGATCTCACTGCCAACAAGGATCCGAACGGCAAGGCGCTGTTCGTTGAATTCGTCAATACGGTGAAGGCGGGCGGCCAGGGCTTTGTAGATTATTATTGGCCCAAGCCCGGCGCGCCGGACCCAGTCGAGAAATTTTCCCATGTCGCCGGTTTCGCGCCCTGGGGATGGATTGTCGGCACTGGCGTTTATGTCGACGATCTTGAGGCAGTTTTCTGGAGCAACGCCTATTTCAACATCGCAGTGTGTGTTCTGTCCGGCCTTCTGGTGATCGGCGTGGCTGCCGCCGTCGTGCGCAGCGTGACACGGCCTATCGATCGCATCCGGCAGAGTATGAAGCGGATCGCTGATGGTGACGGCGAGGCGGAAATTGAATTCGCCGACCGTCGCAACGAAATCGGTGCCATTGCCAAGACGTTGCTGGTGCTGCGTGACAGCGTCAACGAGCGCAGCGCCTTGCAGGCCCGCGAGGCGGGGCAGCAGCGGGCGCTGGAGGAGGCGCGGCATGGCAACGAGATAGCGTTGCGCTCCGCATCCGAGCGTCAGGCTCATGCCATGAACGAGCTCGGCAGTTCGCTGGAAGCACTCGCCAATGGCGATCTGACCGTCGAGCTTGCCGACATCGGCGGCGAATATGAAAAGCTGCGTATGGATTTCAACCGCGCCGTCGGCGCGCTGCATGGGGCAATCGAGGCGATCGCCAGAACCGGCCATGTCGTCAACGATAGCGCATCTGACATCAGCGGTGCGACCGGCAATCTTTCGCGCCGGACAGAGCAGCAGGCAGCGGCACTGGAGGAGACGGCCGCGGCTCTTGACGAAATCACCGCGACGGTGCGCACCGCTTCCGAACGGGCGAACGAGGCCCGGCAAATGGTGCAGGATACAAAAACGAGCGCGGGCCGCTCGGGCGAGATCGTGCGCAATGCCGTCGATGCGATGGGCCGTATTGAGGAATCCTCAAGGCGCATCGGGCAGATCATTTCCGTCATCGACGAAATCGCGTTCCAGACCAACCTTCTGGCGCTGAATGCCGGTGTTGAGGCCGCAAGGGCGGGCGAAGCGGGACGCGGTTTTGCCGTGGTGGCGCAGGAGGTTCGCGAACTGGCGCAACGCTCTGCCAATGCCGCCAAGGAGATCAAGACCCTTATCAATCGTTCTGCGGAAGAGGTCGGCGGCGGTGTCGCACTCGTTCGCTCCACGGGTGACGCGCTGGATGAGATCGTGACGCTGGTCAACCGGGTCGACGGCCACGTCAATTCCATCGCCACGGCAGCAAGGGAACAGGCCACCGGCCTGCAGGAGATCAATACCTCCGTCAACCACATGGACCAGATGACCCAGCAGAACGCCGCCATGGTGGAAGAGACGACGGCGGCCAGCCAGACGCTCGCCGAAGAAAGCCGGCAGCTCCGCGCGCTGCTGTCCCGTTTCGAACTCGGGCATGGGGCAGGGCGCGAGGTTTCGCGGGCGGCTTGATTTTTATCCGCTCGAGATAGTTTACAGGGCGCGGCTTTGGCTGCGCCCTTTCTGTTTCGAGGAAGTGCGACAACCTCTCCTCCGTCGTGCCGGACCCGTGGTGTGTCTGCTTCGCGAGAGGCGTTGGGTTGCAGAGCTTTGCTCACACCTTTGGTATGATTTCGGTCGAGGCTTCCCCATTTCCCGCGTCACGGAACAGCCCGGTTCGTTATTTCTCCCAACCAATAAGGATTCGTTTACCCCGTTTCTTTAAAATTTACCTGTATTGCCGCGGGTAGCGGCCGCTGAAGGTACAGGTTCTCGTATGGCGTATGTTTCCCTTCCGCGTCGTCTTGTGACGTTGTTGATGATTTCCACGGTCATGGTGTCGTGTTCGGCGGAGGGCCTTGTGCCGCCGGCCGAGGTTGACGGCACGACGCGTGTCGGCGCCATCCGGTCGTCGCGGCAGCAAGGCTACAGCGCGCCGCCGGGTGCGGTCTATCAGGCCGAGCGGACCGGGCAGGCCACCAATTATCCCGCAGCCGTGTCGCAACCGATGCCGGAGCCTTATGCCTCGCAGGATCCCCTGCTGCAATCGCCACAGGGCGGCCAAGGCTATTCCACGCTGGATGGCCAACATCAGGCGCGGATGGCCGCGAACGGCCAAAGCATGGCCTCCCCAGCCATGCCCAACCAGCAGGCCGCCGCAAACCAGATCGCCGAAGGCGAGGGCGGGGTGAACATGGATTCCATGCTGGGCGTGGAGCCGGTTCGCGGACTTGCGGAAGAGCAGGACGCCGATATTGCCGAAGGCGCTTCCGCCCAGCCGGTGGTGGACGGCATCGGCACCGACAATCCGGTTGCCGTTTCTCCGGCTCGCCGGCAACAAAGTGCGGGTCAGTCGCGGTTGATACCGCCACCGCCGCCCGGGTCTTCTTCCCGCCGCCAGCCGGTGGAGGAGGTCGCCATGCTGATGCCTAATGATCCCATGGCCCGCGACGGATTGCAAAGCAACCGCTCGGCCATGCCGCCCGGCGTCATGCCATCCTCGGAAGTGGCCTGTCGCTCCGAGCTGCGCCGTCTCGGCGTCGCCTTCCGCGATGTTGCGCGCATTGCAGATGGTCCGACCTGCGGTATCGACTATCCGATCGAACTCAGCGGGCTTGCCAGCGGCGTTGCCATCCGCCCGGCAGTGAAGCTCAATTGCCAGGTCACGCTTGCCTTCGCCAAATGGGTAAAGTTCGAACTCGTGCCGTCCTCCCGCTTCCGTTACCTCTCAGGCGTCGGGCGTATCACGCCCATGGGCGGTTATTCCTGCCGCAAGATGAATTCGCGCTCCAGCAATCCATGGTCCGAACATGCGCGCGGCAATGCCATCGATATCGGCACCATAACGCTGAACAACGGCAAGGAGATCGACGTTCGCAGCAAGAACTTCTTCGCCTTCCGGGAAAAGGCGCTGCTGAAGGCAGTGAGGTCCGATAGCTGCAAATATTTCTCCACGGTTCTCGGGCCGGGCAGCGATCCCAACCACTGGAACCATTTCCACTTCGACCTGCGCACCCGCAAGTCTGGTTACAGGCATTGTGACTAAGTCGCCTTGGTGGAGGTTTTCGGCTGAGTTTGAAAGCGTTTCCTCCGTCATGCTCGGGCCTGTCCCGAGCATCTGCAACGTCGCGATGGGCGTTACGTGGGCAGATCCTCGGCACAAGGCCGAGGATGACGTCGAGTACGGAGAGCAGCTTGTTATCAACTTGCTGCCGATGGCTGTGGATCCCGGGATAAGGCAGGAATGAGGAAAGTTGGGGATGTTTCTCTATCTGCGCGCCAGCGATAGCCGCCCGTACCACGCCCACAAAAAAAGACCGGCCCTAAGGCCGGTTGAAGAAGACTGCCTAAATCGGGGGATATCGGCGTCTTTGCAAGGGCATGCAATGGGAAGAAATCCCATAAAACGGTCCATCCGGTGCGGATATCCGGCAAAAAACATCGCGCCGTACTGACCTGCGGCCAACATGGCTTGCCGCCCTTTTCTGATACGCTATGAGCATCACATGTTTGTGACAACGGCCCCGGGAGCCTGCTTTCATGCCCCCTGTTTCAGAGATACTGATCTTTGCTTCGGCGCTTGCGGCCGCGGGCGTGGTCGCTGGACTTCTGGCGGGGCTGTTCGGCATTGGCGGCGGTGCTGTGCTGGTGCCGGTGTTCTACCATGTGTTCGGGCTTCTGGATGTGCCGGAGGCGGTGCGCATGCATCTGTCGCTTGGCACGTCGCTTGCCATTATCGTGCCGACCTCCATTCGTTCCTTCCTGACGCATCGGCAGAAAGGTGCCGTTGATATCGATCTCCTGAAGGGCTGGATCGTCGCCGTGCCGCTCGGCACCATCCTCGCATCGGTGGTGGCTGCGCATGCCTCGAGCGTGGCTTTGCGGCTGATCTTCGCTTTCATTGCGCTTGCGCTCGCCTTCCGGATGATCTTCAACCGGGCGAGCTGGCATCTCGGTTCAGACCTGCCGAAAAACCCGGTCCGCTTTCTGGTCGGCACCGGCATCGGCCTTCTGTCAGGGCTGATGGGTGTGGGCGGCGGGGTGATGAACAACACTTTCATGACGCTTTACGGACGCACCATCCATCAGGCGGTTGCCACATCCTCCGGTGTCGGAGTGCTTATTTCGCTCCCGGGTCTCCTCGGGTATATCTGGGCCGGCTGGGGTGATGCGGGTCTGCCGCCTTTTTCCACCGGCTTCATCAACTGGATCGCCGTCGCGCTGCTGATCCCCATCACGCTTGTCGTCGCGCCCTATGGCGCGCGGCTGGCGCATGCACTCAGCAAGAAGCAGCTGGAGCGGGCCTTCGGGGTGTTTCTGGTCTTCGTTGCAGCCCAGTTTTTCTACAGCGTCTACGGCTGATTTTCCCTCCCCGCCGAATGCAGTGTTCAGGCCGTTGGGCTGGCAATTGCGGGTTGTACGGCCTATATGGCGTGCATCTTACTCGTTTTTTCGAAAGATTCGCGATGAATGCCATTGTTTCGATACGGAATCTGACCAAATCCTACGCAAATGGCTTTCAGGCGCTCAAAGGTGTCAGCCTCGATATCAGGGAGGGGGAAATCCTTGCTCTTCTCGGGCCTAACGGAGCCGGCAAGACGACGCTGATCTCCATCGTCTGCGGGCTTGTCAATCCGGGCGAAGGCTCTGTTCTCGTTGGCGGATATGATGTGGTGAAGGATTTTCGCCAGACGCGTGCCCTGATCGGCCTTGTGCCACAGGAACTGACGACAGACCAGTTCGAGACCGTGTGGAACACCGTCAGCTTCTCGCGCGGTCTGCATGGGCAGAAGAAGAACCCGGAACTGATCGAGCGCGTCCTGAAATCGCTGTCGCTCTGGGACAAGAAGGACAATATGCTGCGAGAGCTTTCCGGCGGCATGAAGCGACGCGTGCTGATCGCCAAGGCGCTTGCGCACGAACCGAAGGTCCTCTTCCTCGACGAGCCGACGGCGGGTGTGGATGTTACCTTGCGCCGCGACATGTGGAATGTCGTTTCCGAGCTGCGCTCCAAGGGCGTCACAATCATTTTGACCACGCATTACATCGAGGAGGCGGAAGAGATCGCCGATCGGGTGGGCGTCATCAATGGCGGCCAATTGTTGCTGGTGGAAGAGAAGACCGCGCTGATGAAGAAGCTCGGCCGCAAGCAGCTTTTCCTTGAACTTTCGCAGCCGGTGGAGGCGTTGCCGGACAGTCTCTCATCTTTCGGCCTTTCGCTCTCGGATGATCGCAACACCATCACCTACGAGATCGAGGACAACGGCGAGCAGGGGCGCATTGCCGATCTGCTGACTGCGCTTTCCGGTGCCAACATCCATTTCAAGGATATTTCGACACGTCAAAGCTCTCTTGAGGATATTTTCGTCTCGCTGGTAGGAGACCAGAAATGAATTTCGAAGCCGTCAAGTCCATCTACCTGTTCGAAATGGCGCGCACCCGCCGCACCCTGTTGCAGAGTGTCGTGTCGCCGGTCATTTCCACCTCTCTCTATTTCATCGTTTTCGGAACGGCGATCGGTTCAAGGATTCAGGAGGTTGGCGGGGTTTCCTATGGCGCGTTCATAACGCCCGGCCTGATCATGCTGACGCTTCTGACGCAATGCATCAGCAACGGCTCTTTCGGCATCTATTTTCCGAAATTCACCGGCACGGTCTACGAGATATTGTCTGCGCCAGTGGCGATGACGGAAATTGTTGCCGGTTATGTCGGGGCGGCGGCGACCAAGGGGCTGATGATCGGCACGATCATCCTGATAACGGCCTCCTTCTTCGTCGATATCACCATCGCCCATCCGTTCATGATGATCCTGTTCTTTGTGCTGACGGCGGTGAGCTTCAGCCTGTTCGGCTTCATCATCGGCATCTGGGCCACGAATTTCGAGCAGCTGAACCTCATCCCGATGCTGGTGGTGCCGCCTCTGACATTCCTCGGCGGCAGCTTCTACTCCATCGACATGCTGCCGCCCTTCTGGCAGACGGTCAGTCATTTCAACCCGGTGCTCTACCTCATAAGCGGTTTCCGCTGGAGCTTCTACGAGATCGCCGACGTCAATCCCGTCATCAGCCTGGCGATGATCACGCTGTTTCTCGCACTCTGCCTCGGCGTCGTCGGCTGGATGTTCAAGACCGGTTACCGGCTGCGCAACTGACCGGAAAGAGGTTTGCCGTGAATGTGATACGCCCGGTTTGCACCGGGCGTTTTCGTATTCGGATAGCGAGACGTTTTTTTTGATCGCGAGCAAGAACTGTCTGCCCGGCAGGTTTTACCTGTCTCGCAATCTCAACTCATCGGTCTGCATCTGCATCGAACCGAGCGTCGACAGGAAGCTCATGCCGAGCAGGCTCTGGCCCAGTTGGCCATCCTGCGCGACGAGGGCGGGGATGTTGCTCCGCGTGATCGGGCCGATGCCGATCTCGGACAAGGTGACGGGCGCTGCCGCCGTGCGGCCGTTCGCGGTCATCACCGGCACGGTGTAGCGCAGTTTCGTGGTGTCGATGCCGATGGCGGCGGCATCGGCATTGGCCAGCACCACGGAGCTCGCGCCGGTATCGACCAGCATGTGGATGGTTTTGCCTTCAATGCTGACATTCGCCTCGAAATGGCCGCTCATCGATTTGTGCAGTATGATCTCCTGTTCGCCGCCAGCGGTCGTCACCACCACGGCGCGGCCGGGCATCAGGCCACCCAGCAGCCGGTCGGCGAAGGATTGCAGGTCATAGCGATAGAGATAGACGGATACGAGGCCGAGGATAATCACGAGCCAGATGGCGAGTTGCCGCACAACGCTTGCGAAGCTGCCGCGGCGTCCCGCCAGAATGCCGACGGATAGCAATCCCGCAATCGGCAGGAGATAGACGATCTGTCCGAATTTCTCGTTATCGATGCCGAAGGTGCGGCCGCTGTCGTGATTGACGAGAAGCAGGCCGAGACCCACGGCCAGCAAGAGGAGAACGAAAGTCAGCCTGTTCATGCGGTGTGCGTCTCCCTGGAGGTGCCTTTGCCTGTTTTTGCCAGTCTTTCGGGAAGCGCCTGCATGATCATGCGGCGCTTTTCGTCGCTATAGGTTGCCCAGCCGCCGATCTCGTCCAGCGTGCGTCCGCAACCGATACAGAGGCTGTTCGTGGCGTCGAGGGAGCAGATATGAATGCAGGGTGTTTCCATGGGAATCTATATCAGTCCGTCACGCCGCAAGGGCAAGAGCGACGAGAGTAACGATCTCCGTGATCTGCTGGCTGGCGCCGATTGTGTCGCCGGTGTGGCCGCCGATCTTGCTGACACAGAGCCTGCCGAACAGCACCGTCGCGAGGCAGGTAGTTGCCAGAACGACTACGATCGACACAAAGGGCAGGGCATGCAGCGTGAAAAGCACGAGCAGCAGCAACCCTGTTGCGAGCGCGATGTTGCGCTCGTTTTCCCCGGGTTGGCCGGCGGCGGCGGCGATGCCGGAGGTTTTGGCGGCGGGCAGTGACTGCCAGTGCCACACCATCAGGGCGCGGCTCACCACCAGCGCGGCAATCAGGCAGGCGGCGGCGGTCTTGGCCGGCAGGGTTTCTATCAGCGATGCGAGTGCCGTGGCGCGCAGTGCAAAGGACAGGACCATGGCGATGGTGCCATAGCTGCCGATGCGGCTGTCCTTCATGATCTCAAGCGTTTTCGGCTTGTCCCTGCCGCTGCCGAAGCCATCGGCCATATCCGCCAAGCCGTCTTCGTGCAAAGCACCGGTTATGAGTGCGGTGACGGCGATGGCAAGCCAGCCGGTGAGCTGCGGTGAGGCGTCGAACTTCGCTAATGCCACCACGAGGACAGCAGCGGGCAGGGCGATCAGGAGGCCTGCGGCGGGAAAAGCGCGTGCGGTCCGGCGCATCGATGGACCGTCTCCTTCACCGAAGAAGCGCGATGGGACCGGCAGGCGGCTGAGAAAGGCAACGGAATGCATGACATCTGTTATAAAATCCCCGGCCTTCATGCTCTCTCCGCTGCTGTGCTTGCATTTCCGGTTGTTCCGCGGCGCGTCCGCGATTATGAGAGGCGCAACAAAGACCGATTTGCCGGAAAACACAAGTTTCCGCCAACCCGACGACGAGAAAGACAGATACCATGAGCATGAGCGGATTGCCCTTCGACGATTTCCGCGCGCTGCTGCGCGAGCTTCCCGGCCCGGATACGCATGCGCTGGTCGCGGCCAAGGAGCGCAATGCGCAACTGACGAAACCGGCCGGTTCGCTCGGTCGGCTGGAAGAAATCGCCATGTGGCTTGCCGCATGGTCGGGTCGCTCGCCCGCCGTCACCCGTCCGCTGGTGGCGATTTTCGCCGGCAATCATGGCGTCACCCGGCACGGCATCACGCCCTATCCGACATCCGTGACGCAGCAGATGGTGGAGAATTTTGCGGCAGGCGGTGCGGCGATCAACCAGATTTGCGTCACCAATGATCTCGGTCTGAAGATTTTCGATCTGGCGCTGGACTACCCGACCGGCGACATCACCTGCGAGCCTGCCCTTTCTGAGCGTGATTGCGCCGCCACCATGGCCTTCGGCATGGAGGCGATTGCTGGCGGTACCGACCTTCTCTGCGTTGGCGAAATGGGCATTGGCAACACCACCATCGCAGCGGCGATCAATCTGGCGCTCTATGGCGGTACGGCGGAAGAATGGACCGGTCCCGGTACCGGCTCCGAAGGCGAGGTCATGGCCCGCAAGATCGCGGCGGTGAAGGCTGCTGTGGAGTTCCACAAGGACCATCTGTCCGATCCGCTCGAAATCATGCGCCGTCTTGGCGGACGCGAAATTGCGGCGATTGCCGGCGCGATCCTTGCCGCCCGCGTGCAGCGCATTCCTGTGCTGATCGACGGTTATGTGGCGACTGCCGCTGCCGCGCTGTTGAAGGCCGCCAATCCTTCGGCGCTTGACCATTGCCTGATCGGCCATGTCTCCGGTGAACCGGGCCATCTGGCTGCCGTCGAGAAACTTGGCAAGACGCCGCTTCTGGCGCTGGGCATGCGGCTTGGCGAGGGCACGGGTGCCGCTTTGGCTGCCGGCATCGTCAAGGCTGCCGCCGCCTGCCATTCCGGCATGGCGACTTTCGAAGCTGCCGGTGTCGATACTGGTACCCATTCCCCCACTGAGCATTGAGGCCGAAGATGGACGCAACGCCGCAGAAGAAGCAACCGGAACCTGCCTTTCGCAAGGAAAAGGGATGGCGGCATCTTTTTGCTGCTGCCCGCTATTCCTTGCAGGGGCTTGGACGGCTGTGGCAGGAAGCGGCGTTCCGGCACGAGGTTCTCGCTTTCGGCGTCGGCCTTGCCCTGCTTCTGGTCGTCGGCGCGCCGTTTGCGCATCTTCTCGTCTTTACGGTGCTGATGCTGCTTTTGTTCGCGGTCGAGGCGCTCAATACCGCGATTGAGGAGTTGGTGGATCGCATCTCGCCGGAAATCTCCTCCGTCGGGCGACACGCCAAGGATCTCGGTTCCTTCGCCGTCTTCTGCCTTTTGACGGCAAACGGATTTTTCGTGCTTTATTCGCTGGTGACGGCACTGTTCTTCTGAACGGCAGATTTGACGCTTAGGCGAAGGACCGGCGGCGTGGCTGGATGGCGTGGGTTTCCTCCACGGCTGGCAGGCTTTGCAACACACGTTTTGCGGGCAGGATGGCGATGCCTTCGGTGCCTTCACGCAATTTCGATTTCAGGATGAACTGGCCGTCATGCTTGGCAAGGATGGCCTGAACGATGGGCAGGCCGAGCCCGGTTCCCTGTTCGGCGCTCTTGATCGCGATCGATCCCTGACCGAAGGCCGACAGCACCACGGGGATTTCTTCTTCGGGAATGCCGGGGCCGTTGTCCTTGATCGACACATATTGTCCGCCACCCGCCGTCCAGCCTGCCTTCACGAGGATTTCACCGCCCTGCGGGGTGAATTTGACGGCGTTGGAGAGCAGGTTGAGGATGACCTGGCGGATCGATTTTTCATCCGCCCAGACCTGCGGCAGGCTGCTCTCGAACTGCTGCGAAATCCTGATGGTCTTGGCGCGGGCGCGAAGCTGGATCATGCCGATGCAATCTTCGGCGATCTCAAGCATCGAGACCGCTTCCTCATTGAGGTCGTAGCGGCCGGCCTCGATACGCGACAGGTCGAGGATTTCGTTGATGAGGTCGAGCAGATGCTGGCCGGAACGGTGGATGTCGCCGGAATATTCCTTGTAGAGCGGATTGTTGAGCGGACCGAGCACCTCTGCTGACATGACTTCGGAGAAGCCGAGAATGGCGTTGAGCGGGGTTCGCAGCTCGTGCGACATGGAGGCGAGAAAGCGCGATTTCGCCAGATTGGCCTCTTCCGCACGCCGCCGCGCCTCATCCGACATTGAGTTGGCGACTTCGAGTTCGGCGATCAGATCATCTTTTTCAGTCTGCGACGACAGCAGCTTGATACTGGTCTGGTAAAGCCTGCTG
Source organism: Rhizobium sp. AN6A (assembly GCF_900215635.1). NCBI lineage: Bacteria > Pseudomonadati > Pseudomonadota > Alphaproteobacteria > Hyphomicrobiales > Rhizobiaceae > Rhizobium > Rhizobium sp. AN6A. The sequence goes on along the minus strand of NZ_OCNC01000004.1, from coordinate 29,763 downwards.
GTGATGCGATGACAGAAAAGGATCGCCATGCCGAACATCAGGGCGAGGCCAACATCGAAGGGATCGCGGGAGATGACGGAGGTGACGCACAGCGCTGCCAGCACCGGCAGGAAGGTCATGAAGGTGGCCCGCCGCAGCATGAAATTGGCCATGGCGGTAAGCGAAAGCGCGATCAGCAGCGTCGCGCCCTTGAAGAAAAGAACGAGTGTCGGATTGTTGCGCACCGGTTCGGCCAAGGCGAACATTGCCCACGCGCAACCGATGAGGATCTGCATGGCAAGGAAGAGATTGCGCCACTTCGGCAGATTTTCGGCCGTGATACCCTGTTTGGCGGCTCTTTTGGCCAGCACCAGAGACATGGCATGGAAACTCAGCGCAATGAGCGACCAGATAATCAGCCCTATGTCACCGGTGATATACAAACCGATGATAGAGGCTAATACGATGAAAAGCGGCATGATCATCGCGCCCTGGAGGGCTTCGGCGATGTGCATCGTCAGCATTTCACGTTCATAGGCTTCGCTGCCGCCAGCGCCTTGTTGCAAGCGTTCACGCGTCGTCTTCACCGTGTCGAAAACAGCCTTGTTACGGTGCTTTCGTGAACGGTCGACGATGATCTTATCGGTGGACGTGCTGACGCTTTTACTCATTGTTACAACGCAGGTGACATGAACCCTTTGCAGGCTACGCACAAAATCTTAAGAAGATGCTGCCGTGAAAGGATTTGTTTGCCATTTCTGACAAGGGTTTGTTGTGACATGAGACGAAATGGAGGCAGGCGCGGCTTTTTCTCGACGTTTCGCGACGGCGGGCTTTTCCTCGCCACCGTCTTTCTTGGCATTCTGATTGCCGCCAAGCTCGATCAGATCAACAGCGAGACCCATACCGGCCGTTTCTTCGTGATCGATGGCGATACGCTTTCGAAGGGCGAGAACCGGTTCCGGCTGCTCGGCATCGATGCGCCGGAGCTTTCGCAAACGTGCCAGCGCGGCAGCGAAACCTGGCCATGCGGCGCGGAGGCGCGCCGCGTTCTGCAACAGATGATCGAAGGCACGACCTTTTCCTGTTCCGGCAGCTCCAGGGACCGTTACGGACGCCTGCTGGTCTATTGCTCGGCGGGAGACCGGGATGTGTCCTCGGAAATGGTGGCGTCGGGTTTTGCCATCGCGTCAGGTTATTTCCAGTTCTCCGGCGAACAGGCGCTGGCACGCAAAGAGGCTCGCGGGATTTGGGGTGGAGAATTCGAAAAACCGGCGGAGTGGCGGCGCGAACATCGCGCAGCGGATTTGCAAACGCCCGCAGCGGGTTTCCTCACGATCATCCGTCATCTTCTGGGGTGGAATCATGGCTGAGGCGGATCGAGCCCTGCCGATGAATGACGAAGGGTTGGACGGGCTGCGGGGCGCGATCGCCCTCTGTCGCATCTGTCGCGACACCCCAACCTTCGGACGCTTGCCGCACGAACCCCGACCGGTGGTGGTGATATCGACCAGGGCGCGTATCCTGATTGCGGGGCAGGCGCCCGGACTTCGCGTGCATGAAACGGGTGTGCCTTTCAACGATGCCTCCGGCGACAGGCTGCGCCAGTGGCTGAATGTCGATCGTGAGACATTCTACAATCCGGACCGCTTCGCAATCGCGCCCATGGGGTTCTGTTTCCCCGGCTATGACGACAAGGGCAGTGACCTGCCGCCTCGACGCGAATGTGCGCCGCAATGGCGGGAGAAAGTGATGGCGGCGATGCCGCAGGTGGAGCTGGTCCTTGCCATCGGTCAATATGCCCAGGCCTTTCATCTCGGCGAAAGACGGCGGAAAACCATGACCGAAACCGTGCACGACTGGCGCAGCTATTTTCATTCAAATTCGGGACCGGCCATTTTGCCGCTGCCGCATCCAAGCTGGCGCAACACCGGCTGGCTGAAGAAGAATCCGTGGTTTACCGAGGAGCTGCTTCCTGTTCTGCGACAACATGTGGAAATGCGACTTTAGTGAAACAATTTTCTGTTTTTCTCTAAAAATTAGTGTATTGAAAGGAAATTAATTCAGGAGGGTAGACGCATTGGATCGCCTAGACCGTAAGATTTTGCGCATTCTGCAAGAGGATTCCACGCTGGCTGTCGCTGATCTGGCGAAAAAGGTCGGCCTTTCCACGACGCCCTGTTGGCGGCGTATCCAGAAGATGGAAGAGGATGGTGTCATCCGCCGGCGCGTGGCGCTGCTGGATCCGGTCAAGGTCAACACCAAGGTCACCGTTTTCGTCTCCATCCGCACTGCCTCCCATTCCATCGAATGGCTGAAGCGGTTTTCCGAGGTGGTGTCCGAGTTTCCTGAGGTCGTCGAGTTTTACCGCATGAGCGGCGATGTCGATTATCTGCTGCGCGTTGTCGTGCCTGACATTGCGGCCTATGACGCCTTCTACAAGCGGATGATCGCCAAGATCGAAATTCGTGACGTGTCGTCTGCCTTTGCGATGGAACAGATCAAATATACGACGGAACTGCCGCTCGATTACATGCTGCTGGATAATCCCAAATCCGGCGAGGAATGATCCCGGCTGATCAGGCTTTTTGAACAATGCCCTTTCCGGCTGCCGGGGAGGGCATTTTTCGTTGCGCAGTTTGCTTTTCCGCAAGCACTCAAGTCGGCCATCCGGCGGTTGTCCGGGGAATGCACACTCCTGGCGTGCCGAGGCGGTCAGGCAATGTTATTCCGCCTGCGACGGCAAATTCGCACATTCAATTCTCTTTGCACTCGGGCCGCGCAAACTGGGATTTTGATAAAATCACTCGAATATCTACGCTTTGTATATCTGATGATGGCAACAGCGAAGGATATCCACATGCTCACACGACGCGGAACATTGGGACTGATTGCGGGTGCAACTGGGGCGGCGTTTCTGCCGCATATCCGACGGGCTGGAGCCGCGACCACCACATTACGGATCGGCTGGCAGAAGAATGGCGTGATTGCGCTGGCAAAGAGCCAGGGCGCTCTTGAAGCGCTGTTGAAAGATCGCGGCATTGAGGTCAAATGGTCGGAGTTTTCCTCCGGGCCGCCGCTTCTCGAAGCTCTGGGCGCAGGTGCGCTGGATATTGGCCCGACGGGCGATGTGCCACCGCTTTTCGCGCAGGCTGCCGGTGGCAATCTGCGCTATGTGGGAACTTACAAGGGCGCTGCCGGCGGATCGGCAATTCTTGTGCAGAAGGATTCGCCGCTGAAGACGCTGGCCGACCTCAAGGGCAAGAAGGTGGCCTTCAAGCGCGGCTCCAGCGCCCATAACGTTACTGTCAAAGCATTGCGAAAAGCAGGCCTGACGCTGAACGACATAACATCCATCGACCTTGCCCCGCCGGATGCGGCGGCCGCTTTCCGCAGCGGCAGCATCGATGCCTGGTCGATCTGGGATCCTTATTTCGCCGTGGCGGAAAAGGAGCCGACGACACGAGTTCTCGCGACTGCCGAAGGTATTGTCGATCCCTGGAGCTATTTCCTCGCCAATGGCGACTTCGTGGAAAGCAATCCCGACCTCGTGCCGCTGATCCTCAAGGAACTCGCAAGCGTCGGCGCAAAGGCTCAGGCCAATATCGATGAGACTGCAAAATTACTGGCGGCGATAACCGGCGTCCCGCAGGATGTAACCAAGGTGTCGCTGACGCGTCCGGGGGCGGATCTGGGGCGTGTCTCGCTGGTTTCGGATGAGGCCATCAGCTATCAGCAGGCGCTGGCCGACGAGTTCTACGATCTGAAAATCGTGCCGAAGAAACTCAAGGTTACCGATATCGTCTGGCGTCCGAAAGCGAGTTGAGCCGGGCGAAAGCTGAGTCTCTTCAATCGTCTGGCTGTTGTTGCTGAGAGATTGATTCAGGCAAGCGCTCCATTTCAGGAGCGCTTGCCTCTGCCTCAGCCCTTGAGCTTGGCAATCACCAGATGGCCGGGTGTGGGGTTGCCGTCCTGCATGCGCACGTTGATATCGGTGACTTCGACTATGTCGAAACCGGTCGCTGCCAGTCTTTCCCGAACATAGGTTTCGGCGTGGGCGAAACGCTGGTGCGGGCCGACCATATAGGGGCGTCCGGCCATGGTTGCTTCGGGCAACGTTTCCGACGAGAAGATCAGCAGGCCACCAGGGACGAGGTTTTCGGCGGCGCCGAAAAACAGCGGTTCCAGAGCGCCGAGATAGGGCAGCACATCGGTTGCGGTGATGATGTCGAATGGCTCGTCGTCATTGTCTTCGAGAAAGTCCTCGGCTTCGGCGACATAAAGCGTCTCGTAGAGGTCTTTCTCATGGGCGATCTCGACCATGTTTTCGGAAATGTCGATGCCGGTGATGTCATCAGCCATGTCGCGCAGCGCCTCGCCGGTGAGGCCGGTGCCGCAGCCGAGATCGAGCAGGCGCTTGAAGGGGCCGAGATCAAGCGTTTGCAGGCGCTGGCGCACCATCATCGGCACGGCATAACCGAGCTGTTCGACAAGAATATCCTCGAAGGCTTCGGCGTGCTGGTCGAACAGGGTTTCGACATAGGCGTCGGGCGCTTTGGAAGGCGGTTCGCCGCGGCCCATGGCGGCGATGCGAACGGCTGCGCCGCCGTGATCGTCCGGGTCGATGGCCAGAACCTCTTCATAGGCCTTCACCGCCGCGTCAACATCGCCGGCTTTTTCAAGCGCGAGCGCGCGGTTATAGGCTTCGGCAAGCGCCTCTTCGTCAATTTTCTGGTTCTTCGTCATCGTGCGGTATCCGTCAGCATCTTCAGTTGAAGTCTGCTGTAAGCCGCAAGAGGGACGGGCGCAATGCTTATGTGGCAATGGGCCTCAGTGGAGAATGAACTCTCCTTTCAGTGCGCGCCATTCTTGCGCCGAGATCACCTGCCGGTGCACATAGCGGACCGAGTGCAACGGACCGTCTAGCTTTTCCTGCCAGAATTTGAGGAAACCGTGCATTTCGGGGAAATCCGGGGCGAGATCATAGTCCTGCCAGACATAGGTCTGGAGAACCAGCGGATGGTCCGGCATGCGATAAAAAATCTGGGCGGTGGTGAGGCCGTAGCCCCTCAGCATCATTTCCATTTCCTTGTTCATGTCGGCTGTTCCCGTTCTCATGATTGCCGATCACAGCGTTGTCGCTGTATCTGATATGGGAACACGACAGGGTTAACCCAACCTTGCCAAAGGTCTGGGTTGTCACAAAATAGTTATATTTTTCAAAATGTTGGCAGTCTTCTCTGGTGAGTGCTGCCAACCGTGCCCCTAGCGTTTGAGATGGCGCGTCAGGCGGGCTTCCAGCCATGCCCAGACATGCCGGAGCGTCTCGACGATCGTCAGGTAGAAGATCGCCGCCCAGAGATAGGCCTGATAGTCGAATGTGCGGGAGAAGGCGTAACGCGTCTGTCCCATCAGGTCGAAGACCGTGACGATGGAGACCACTGCCGAACCCTTGATCATCAGGATGATCTCATTGCCGTAGGGGCGCAGCGCCACGATGAGGGCCTGCGGCAGAATGACCTTGCGGAAGGTGATGAATTTCGACAGGCCGAGCGAGGCCGCACCTTCAATCTGGCCGCGTGGTACGCTTCGGATCGCGCCCCTCAGGATTTCTGCCTGATAGGCGGCGGTGTTGAGGGTGAGTGACAAGAGGCCGCAATACCAGGCCTCACGGAAGAACCACCACAGGCCAACGGTTTCCAGCCCCTGACGGAAACTGCCGAGGCCGTAATAGATCAGGAAAAGCTGCGCCAGCAGCGGCGTGCTGCGAAAGACGTAGACATAGGCATAGGCCAGCGCGCCGATGACGCGATTTTCCGACATGCGGGCGAAGGCGATCGGCACCGAGAGAATTGCGCCGAGGATGATCGAACTGCCGACCAGCGTAATGGTGGTGATGAGGCCATCGATATAACGCGGCCCGTAACGTTCGAATTTCGCCCAGTCCCAGCCTTCGATCATCGCAAAGATCAGCCCGGCGGCCAGCAGCAGCCAGAGCGTTATGACGGCGATGCCGACGACGCGCGATATGTTGAGGGGCTTGTCTGTGGCGACAGGCGCGGGGCGCGGCGGAATGAGTTCCTGAACATGGCTCATCGGCTTGCCTCCGACTTGCGCGACCAGCGATCGATGAAGCCGATGCCGATGGAGGAGAGCAGAGCGAGGATGAGGTAGAGCAGGCAGGCGATGCCGTAGAAGAAGAAGGCTTCCTTGCTGACGCGGGCAGCGATGCCGGTCTGGCGCACGATATCGGCAAGGCCGATGATCGAGACGTATGAGGTATCCTTGAGCAGGATGACCCAAAGGTTGGTCATGCCGGGCAGGGCGATCCTGACCAGCTGCGGAATGATGACGAGCACCATGGTGTGGCCGCGCGAGAGGCCGAGTGCATGGCCCGCCTCATATTGGCCCTTTGGGATGGCCTTGAAGGCGGATAGCAACACTTCCGAGGAATAGGACGAAAACACCACTGACAGCGCGACCATGCCCGCCACGAAGGCGTTGATCTCTACCGGGCCGGTTATCCCGACATAACCGGCGGCCGATTGCAGCAGCATCTGGATGCCGTAATAGACGATGAACAGGGTCAGAAGTTCCGGCAGGCCACGGAAGATGGTGGTATAGACACCGGCCGCCAGCCGCAGCGATTTTTCCTCCGATTGCGCGGCGAGCGCAATGAGGAAACCGATCACAAGCCCGACGGGCAGGGTGGCGAGCGCCAGCGAGATCGTTACCTTGACGCCGAAGGCGATTTCGTCGCCCCAGCCGGCATCGCCACAGGTGACGAGGGTGCCGTTTCCGAAAAGCGTGAAGAGACCGACCGGCCCACAGAAAGGGTCGAGAAGTGTCGAGACATAGGTCCAGAACGCACCTATGGCGGAAAATGCTCCGCTCATGCCAGTTTTCCCCCGCGGTCTTAAGCCGCCGTGATTGTTATGGTTACGTTTTCAAACAAAAATGGCGGAAGGGCAAGCCTTCCGCCACCAGATTTCAACAGGCGACGCGCCGCTTACTGGCCGTAAACGTCGAAATCGAAGTATTTCTTGTTGATTTCCTGGTACTTGCCGTTGGCGCGGATGCCGGCGATGGCAGCCGTGAACTTGTCGGCGAGCGCCGTGTCACCCTTGCGAACGGCCACGCCTGCACCGTTGCCGTTGATCTCGACATCCACCGGAAGCGGCGTCAGGATCTTGCAGCACTTGCCTGCATCCGACTTCAGCCACTCCGACAGGACGACGATATCGTCGATGACGGCGTCGATGCGGCCGTTGGCGATGTCGAGCTTATATTCGTCGGCGGTCGGGTACATTTTCAGGTCGGAACCGGGGAAGTGCTTTTCGGCATAGTTGGAGTGGGTCGTGGAACCCTGCGCGCCGAGCGACTTGCCCTTCAGGTCGTCGACGGACTTGATCGGCGAATCCTTCGGTACGGCGATTGCCGGCGGGGTGTTGTAATATTTCTTGGAGAAATCGACCTTCTGGAGACGCTCCGGCGTGATCGACATGGACGCGATGATGGCGTCGAACTTCTTGGCCTGCAGGGCGGGAATGATGCCGTCCCAGTCATTGGTGACAAAGGTGCATTCGGCCTTCATTTCGACGCACAGCGCCTTGGCGATGTCGATGTCGAAGCCGGTCAACGTACCGTCGGCCTCCAGATTGTTGAAGGGCGGGTAGGCGCCTTCGGTGCCGATGACGATCTTGTCCTGCGCGAGGGCCGCGCCGGAAAACAGGGAGATGGCGGCAATCGATACGGCTGCGAGCAGACGGGTGGAAATAGGCATTTCGATCCTCTCTTTTGGTCGTTCATCCGCAGTCTGTTGTTGTTTTCAGTGCGGACGTCGTGAGCGCAGGCGCAACAGAACGGTTTGCCATTCGTGGCCTTCAGCGCGCGGCAATTATTCGTCCGGTTGGTCAAAAAATGCAACTGCAATATTAGCGCCCTCTTTTTCGTCGCGGAGCTTTCACGAAATGGCCTTGATCTGTTCATTTCCGGTACAGAAGGCTTTGGTCATCATGGGAACCGAAGCGTATGCAAGGCGTTGACCAGCGCCTGCACGCGCGGCCGGATTCACAATGTCGCGGCATAAGCCGCGTACAACGATTGGCAGATGAGGAAGCACCGATGCTGAAGAAGAACACATTGCTGACGGGGGTGGTTTTCCCCCTCATGTCGCTGGCGATCGCGGTGGAGCCGGCCGCCGCCGGTTATGCCGGCGCCGCACGGACGCAAACGCAAATGCCCCAGGCACAGGCCCCTGTGATATTGGCGCAGGCGCAGCCGCAAGCGGAGGAGCAGAACCCGGAAGAGTTGCTGCGCAAGCAACGCCAGCAAGCAGAAGAGGCGCAGCCGAAGCCAGAGCCAGAGCCGAAAAAGCAGGAGCAGGCTCCGGAACCGCAGCGCGAACAGCCGAAGGCTGAAGCTGCACCGGCCGAACCGCGTCCTGAACCCAAGCGTGAACCTCAGCCCGAGCCGCAGCCAGAACCGAAACGGCAACCGCAGCAGCGCGAAGCCCAACCGGAACCGGCGCCAGCTGAACAACCACCCGCCCGCAAGCAGCGCCCGCAGCCTGAGCCGGAAGCCGCGCCTGCACCCGCAGAGCAGCAGCCGCAGGAACGGCCGCGCAAACCGGCTAGAGCCGAGCAGCCGGCAGGCGAGGGCGAGCAACGCCCCGCACGTCCGCGCAAGCCGGAGCCGGCGGCCGAACAGCCAGCCGCACGCCCTGAAAATACCGAGCAGCCGGCAAAGCCGCGCGAGCCCGCCGCCGAGAAAAAGCCGGTAGAGGAAAAGGCGCCCGCTCCAGTTCCAGCACCGGAACCGAAATCGGAACCCGCCGAAAAGGCCGTTCCGGAGAAAAAGCCAGCGGCTCCTGAGCCAGCCGTAAAGGAGGCTCCCGTTCCAACGGAAGCGCCGACACCGGCACGGCCACCGGCTCCGGAAGCTCAGCCCAATCCTGCGCCCGGCCAGCAGCCTTCTGAAAAGCAGCCGGTAGAAGGCCAGGGCAAGACGGAGCCTGCAGCGCCGCTGCCGGGTACGCCGACACCTCCGCCGCCAAGCGGTGCCACGACAGGACAGGCGCCTGCCGGCGAAGCCGTTCCCAATCAGGTCGCCATTCCGCAGACGGAAGCGCCTCCGACGACGAAGCAGGAACTGGACAAGGCCAAGGCTATCGCCAAGGACCCGTCCAAGACTGCCGACACCGTCATTCTGCCCGTCGACAAGGGTGCCGCCGTTCTCGACAGCGACAAGGAAGTGGAGCGCTCCGGCAACAACCAGGCACGCGAGCAACGCCGCCGCGAGCGTGAGCAGGCCGGTGACGTGAAGGTGCCGACTTCCGACGCCGAAGCGCAGCGCGCCGGTGCCGCCGAAGGCAAGGCTCCGCCGCCCGTGAAGATGGAGGCGATCACCTCTCAGCAGGGCGAGCGTGTCGACCGGCGTCCGCAATATGACCGGCCGGAAGGTGCGCGGGAATGGCAGCCGCGCGAAGGCGGCCGGCGTGATCAGGATCGCGATGCGCCGATCATCCTGCAATTCGGTGACCGCGTGGTTGTGCGCGGCGACGACAATCAGCGCTTCATCCGCGATGGCGGCGAGCCCTATTACGAGCGCCTGCCGGGCGGACGTGTCCGCGAGACCGTCGAGCGTCGCGACGGCACGCAGGTGGTGACGATCCGCAACCGCTATGGCGACGTCATCCAGCGTTCGCGCATCGATGACCGTGGCCGGGAATATGTTCTGTTCTATGCGCCGGAGCTGATGGACGAACCGGACCGTGAATATGTCTATCGCGATCCCGGCCTCGACCTGCCGCCGATGCGTCTGCGCATTCCGGTTCGTGACTACATCATCGACACGTCGAGCGATCCGGACCGCGATTATTACCGCTTCCTGGAGCAGCCGCCGGTTGAGCCGGTGGAGCGTGTCTACTCGCTGGATGAAGTGCGTTATTCGGCCCGTATCCGCGACAAGGTGCGCCGTATCGACCTCGATACGATCACCTTTGCCACTGGAAGCGCTGACATTCCGATGGCGCAGGCCCGTTCGCTGCGGAAGGTAGCGGATGCGATCAACAAGGCGCTGGCAAAGAACCCGGCGGAAACCTTCCTGATCGAAGGCCATACCGATGCCATTGGTTCGGATGAAAGCAACCTCGTTCTTTCCGACGAGCGTGCCGCTTCCGTCGCCAATGTCCTGACCGATGTTTACGGCATTCCGCCGGAAAACCTGGCGACGCAAGGCTACGGCGAACGTTACCTGAAGGTTCAGACACTCGGCCCGGAACAGCAGAACCGCCGCGTCACCATCCGCCGCGTGACGCCGCTGGTAAGACCGGTCGCCCAGAACTGATAAGGTTCAGGAACTGAAAAATGAAAGCCCGGAAAGCGCAAAGCTTTCCGGGCTTTTTAGTCGGCAGCAAAGTTCCCAGGCCGACACATTATCCGTACCTCCGGACCAGATCCGCGGTCCGGGGTGATCGAGTCCGGCATGACTGGGATGCTTCACACCCTGCCATCATCCTCAAATTTGAGGATAGTCCAGCCACTAACGCTTAGTTCAGCGCCACAGCAATTTCTGCTGCGAGCTGGGCGTTGTTGCGTACCAGCGCGATATTGGTCGCGAGGCTGCGGCCGTCGGTCAGGCGGAAGATATCGCCGAGCAGGAAGGGCGTGACGGCCTTGCCGGTGATGTCCTCGCGCTCAGCGTGGGAAATGGCGCGATTGATGTAGATTTCCATCTCCTCGCGCGGAATTTCGTCCTCTTCCGGCACGGGATTGGCAATCAGCATGCCGCCATCGATGCCGAGCTGTTCGCGGGTCGTCTGGAAATTGGCGATGGCTGCGGGGCTGTTGAGCGACAGCGGGCTGGAAAGGCCGGAGGAACGCGACCAGAATGCCGGGAATTCTTCCGAACCGAAAGTCACGACAGGCACGCCGTTGGTTTCGAGAACTTCCAGCGTCTTCGGGATGTCAAGAATGGCCTTGGCGCCGGCGCAGACGACGATCACGCCGGTTTTGGCGAGCTCGGTCAGATCGGCGGAAATATCGAAGGTTTCCTCCGCGCCCTTGTGCACACCGCCGATGCCGCCGGTGGCGAAAACGCGGATGCCGGCGCGGGCAGCGGCAATCATGGTGGCTGCCACTGTCGTGGCACCGGTGCGGCGCTCGGCAATAGCAAAGGCAATATCGGCGCGCGAGACCTTCATGGCGTCGGTGGTCTGGGCAAGCGCTTCGAGCTGCTCCTTCTCGAGGCCGATATGCAGCGTGCCGTGAATGACGGCGATGGTTGCCGGAACGGCTCCCTGATCGCGGATGATCTGTTCGACGCCTTCGGCCATCTCGATATTGCCGGGATAGGGCATGCCGTGGGTGATGATGGTCGATTCCAGCGCGACGATCGGCGCGCCGCGCTGTTTGGCAGCGGCAACCTCTTGCGAATAGACGATGGGCAGGAGCGGGGAGATGGGGCGGGTCATTCTGTTTGTTCCAGACTATAAAAAAACGGGTTCATGCCAGCATTTCGGCCTTGGGGACAAGCCCCAACATGGTCTCGACACTGTCTTTTGACAGGTCTTGAGCGGTGGCGAAAGGCGATTGCACGGTGATGGCGGCCGCCGCGGCACCCAGTCGCAGGGCCTCAGTGATGGTTTTGCCCTCCGTAATCGCCGCGAGATAACCTGACGCCATGGCATCTCCGGCGCCGGTTACGTCTTTCACCTCGCGGATGATGGGTGGGTGGAGGCTTGCGGTTTGCGTCGCGTTAAAGGCTACCACTTCGCTTGCACCGCGGGTGATGACGCCGCCAGCAAGGCCTGCCTTGCGGAGAATGCCCGGCCAGTCGCGAACATTGTCTGCCGTCTGTCCGGTCAGCGCGCGCGCCTCTGCCTCGTTCATGAAGAGAATGTCGATATCGGCGAGCATGTCCTTCAGTTTCACCGCCTTGGCGGGCGAAATGGCGATGGCCGCGAGCGGCTTTTGGCAGGCGCGGGCAATGAGACCGAGCGCCTTCAACGTATCCTCCGGCAGATTGGCATCGCAAAGCAGAAGGTCGCTCGCGGTAATCGCGTCACGCACCGCGCGAACTTTGAGGCGGCGCGGCGAAAACAGCTTGTAAAGGTCCATATCCGCAAGTGCGATGACAAGATTGCCGTCGCGCTCCAGAATGGCGGTGTAGCTTGGCGTGCGGCGATCGAGGAAAACGAAGGGCGTATCTTCCACGCCCGCCTGCCTTGCTGCCTCCGCCACCGCTTCGCCTGTCACGTCGCCACCGCGCGGCGCGATGATACGGACGGCAAAACCGAGCCGGGAAAGATTGCGCGCCGCGTTGAAACCGCCGCCGCCAGCCTCTTCCATCCATGAGCCAGGATTGCTGGCGCCGGGCGCCGTTTCAGTCTCGATCATGCCGCGCCTGTCTATATGCGCGCCGCCCAGAACGAGTATTTTCTTCACGCTTGTGTTTCCCTCTTTCGCGGATGGAAAAGGTGGACGATTCGTCCCAATCTTGTGTTTGTTCCCCTTCACATCCGGTCCGCAGCGATAGGTCGGACACGGAAAAACGAAAGCAGAACAAACCACTTATCGCTATTTGTTTTCAATATGCTGGCTGCGCCTTGCGATATGAGAACAAATAGAGTACATCCTATTTCCATACTGCTTCATTGCCTGTGCGGCTTCAATAACCTAAAGGTGGATCGGATGGCACAAAATTCTTTGCGTCTCGTAGAGGATAAATCGGTGGATAAAAGCAAGGCACTGGAAGCGGCGCTCTCCCAGATCGAACGGTCGTTCGGCAAGGGATCGATCATGAAGCTCGGTTCCAATGAAAACGTGGTTGAAGTAGAGACCATTTCGACGGGTTCTCTCAGCCTGGATATAGCGCTCGGTATCGGCGGCCTGCCGAAGGGGCGTATCGTTGAGATTTACGGCCCGGAAAGCTCCGGTAAGACAACGCTTGCGTTGCAGACAATCGCGGAAGCCCAGAAGAAGGGCGGCATCTGCGCCTTCGTGGATGCCGAGCACGCGCTCGATCCGGTCTATGCCCGCAAGCTCGGTGTGGATTTGCAGAACCTTCTGATCTCGCAGCCGGATACGGGCGAGCAGGCGCTTGAAATCACCGATACGCTGGTGCGCTCTGGTGCCGTCGACATTCTGGTGGTGGACTCGGTTGCGGCGCTGACGCCGCGTGCCGAAATCGAAGGCGAGATGGGTGACAGCCTGCCGGGCCTTCAGGCACGTCTGATGAGCCAGGCGCTGCGCAAGCTGACCGCCTCGATCTCCAAGTCGAAGTGCATGGTGATCTTCATCAACCAGATCCGCATGAAGATCGGCGTCATGTTCGGTTCGCCGGAAACGACGACGGGCGGTAATGCGCTGAAATTCTACGCCTCGGTGCGTCTCGACATTCGCCGTATCGGCGCCGTCAAGGAGCGTGAAGAGGTTGTCGGCAACCAGACCCGCGTCAAGGTCGTCAAGAACAAGATGGCACCGCCTTTCAAGCAGGTGGAATTCGACATCATGTATGGCGAAGGCGTTTCCAAGACCGGCGAGCTTGTCGATCTCGGCGTGAAAGCCGGTATCGTCGAGAAATCCGGTGCATGGTTCTCCTATAACAGCCAGCGTCTGGGGCAGGGGCGTGAAAATGCCAAGACCTTCCTGCGCGACAATCCGGAAATGGCAAACGAGATCGAACTGGCGCTGCGCCAGAACGCCGGTCTGATCGCCGACCGGTTCCTGCAGAATGGCGGCCCGGAAGCCGGCGAAAGCGACGACGGTCCCGACGAGGGCTGATGCATTCGAAGGTCCGGGCGTTCGCGTCCGGTGGCTTTGCCGGCATGAGCCGGTATGGATCAAAAGGGTCGTGCGATTTTCCTCGCACGGCCCTTTTTCTTTGCCTAGACGCCTTGGTGCGCCTCCATGGCTGGACAGGGCAGGATGCGGACGATAAAAGCCTTTGATTTTGCAAGATAGCCATCATTCGGGATGGCAGTGATGGACTCCAGCTGTGAGCGGTGTGTGGGCATGAGCGGTGTGAATGAAATTCGGTCGACGTTTCTCGACTACTTCAAGAAGAACGGACACGAGATTGTGCCCTCCAGCCCGCTGGTGCCGCGCAACGATCCGACGCTGATGTTCACCAATGCCGGCATGGTGCAGTTCAAGAACGTCTTCACCGGTCTCGAAAGCCGTCCTTATTCCACCGCCGCTTCCGCGCAGAAATGCGTGCGCGCCGGTGGCAAGCATAACGACCTCGACAATGTCGGTTATACGGCCCGTCACCATACGTTCTTCGAAATGCTCGGCAATTTCTCCTTTGGCGATTATTTCAAGGAAGAGGCGATTACCCATGCCTGGAACCTGATCACCAAGGAATTCGGCATCGACCGCAACCGTCTGCTGGTCACGGTCTATCACACCGACGACGAGGCTTTTAATCTCTGGAAGAAGATCGCCGGTTTCTCTGACGACCGCATCATCCGTATTCCGACCAGCGATAATTTCTGGGCCATGGGCGATACCGGTCCGTGCGGTCCCTGCTCGGAAATCTTCTATGACCACGGCGATCATATCTGGGGCGGACCGCCCGGTTCGCCGGAAGAGGATGGCGACCGTTTCATCGAAATCTGGAACCTCGTCTTCATGCAATATGAGCAGTTGACGAAGGAAGAGCGCATCGACCTGCCGCGCCCGTCTATCGACACCGGCATGGGTCTCGAGCGCATTTCGGCGCTGTTGCAGGGCAAACACGACAATTACGACACCGATCTGTTCCGGGCGCTGATTTCGGCCTCCGTCGAAGCGACCGGCGTTCCGGCAGAGGGCGAGAAGCGCGCCAGCCACCGCGTCATTGCCGATCATCTGCGCTCCTCCGCTTTCCTGATCGCCGATGGCGTCCTGCCGTCGAATGAGGGTCGTGGTTACGTTCTGCGCCGCATCATGCGCCGCGCCATGCGCCATGCCGAGCTTCTCGGTTCGCGCGAGCCGCTGATCTACAAGCTGCTGCCGGCGCTGATACAGCAGATGGGCCGCGCCTATCCGGAACTCGTTCGCGCCGAGGCGCTGATCTCCGAGACGCTGAAGCTTGAGGAAACCCGTTTCCGCAAGACGCTGGAACGCGGCCTTTCGCTGCTGTCCGACGCGACTTCGACCCTGCACAAGGGTGATATGCTGGACGGCGAAACCGCCTTCAAGCTTTACGACACCTATGGTTTCCCGCTTGATCTGACGCAGGATGCGCTGCGCGCCCGTGAGATCGGCGTCGATATTTCCGGCTTCACCGATGCCATGCAGCGCCAGAAGGCGGAAGCACGCTCGCACTGGGCTGGCTCCGGCGACAAGGCGACCGAAACGGTGTGGTTCGAACTGAAGGAAAAGCTCGGCGCGACCGAATTCCTTGGTTACGACACTGAAACCGCCGAAGGCGTCATTCAGGCGATCGTCAAGGACGGCAAGTCGGTGGACAGTGCTGCCGAGGGCGAGACGGTGCAGATCGTCGTCAACCAGACGCCATTTTATGGCGAGTCCGGCGGTCAGATGGGCGATACCGGCGTAATCTCTGGCGATAACGGCACCTTTACCGTTTCAGAAACCCAGAAGAAGGGCGAGGGCCTTTTCGTGCATTCCGGCACGGTGTCCAAGGGTGGATTGAAGCTGGACGACGCCGTGCAGCTGACTGTCGATCACGACCGCCGCTCGCGTCTGCGCGCCAACCACTCCGCCACCCACCTGCTGCATGAGGCGCTGCGCGAGGTGCTTGGTACGCACGTCGCTCAGAAGGGTTCGCTGGTCGCACCCGAGCGTCTGCGCTTCGACGTTTCGCATCCGAAGCCGATGTCGGCCGAGGAGCTGAAGGTTGTCGAGGAAATGGCAAACGAGATCGTCTTGCAGAACTCGCCTGTCGTGACGCGTCTGATGAGCGTTGACGATGCCATTGCCGAGGGTGCTATGGCACTGTTTGGCGAAAAATACGGCGATGAAGTCCGCGTTGTCTCCATGGGCACCGGCGTTCACGGTGCGAAAGCCAACCGTCCGTACTCGGTCGAGCTTTGCGGCGGCACTCATGTTGCCGCAACCGGCCAGATCGGCCTTATCCGCATTCTCGGCGAAAGTGCCGTCGGTGCGGGCGTGCGCCGTCTTGAAGCCGTAACGGGTCAGGGCGCGCTTGCCTATCTCTCCGAGCAGGATGAGCGTGTAAAGGCGCTGGCCTCGTCGCTGAAGGTTCAGCCGGGCGATGTGCTGTCGCGTGTCGAGGGACTTCTCGATGAGCGCAAGAAGCTGGAGCGCGAGCTTGCGGATGCCCGCAAGAAACTCGCAATGGGCGGCGGCTCGTCGGATGCCGGCGCAAACGACGTACAGCAGGTCGCGGGCGTCAATTTCCTCGCAAAATCCCTGTCCGGCATCGATGCCAAGGACCTCAAGGGTCTTGCAGATGAAGCCAAGGCCAATATCGGCTCCGGCGTCGTGCTGCTGATCGCCGTGTCCGAAGATGGTAAGGCAAGTGCTGTTGCTGCCGTGACCGAGGATCTGACTGGCCGTTTCAGCGCCGTCGATATCGTCCGCACGGCCTCTGCCGCCCTCGGCGGCAAGGGCGGCGGTGGACGCCCGGATATGGCGCAGGCTGGCGGCCCCGATGGCGCCAAGGCACAGGACGCCATCGACGCGGTGGCGGCAGCGCTCGCGGCCTGATCTGGATGAATTGAAAAAGGCGGGGTTCTACCCCGCCTTTTTGATTCGGGATGTTGAATTCCGAAAGGAACGTGATGCGCTTTGTAAATCCCATCCCTTTCGTGTGCGATATCAACCGCTCCAGGGAGTTTTATCGTGACAGGCTCGGCCTGAAGGTTTTGGACGATTTCGGAAATTTCGTCCTCTTTGAAAGCGGCTTTGCAATCCATGAGGGGCGTTCGCTCGAACAGACGGTCTGGCGGACATCGCCCGACACGGACGAACCTTACGGCAGACGGAACCTGCTGCTCTATTTCGAACATGAGGATGTCGATGCGGCATTTCGGAATATTGCGCCGCATGTGGAGTTGATCCATCCCGTTGAGCGGCAGGCATGGGGACAGAGAGTGTTCCGTTTTTATGATCCGGACGGGCATGCAATCGAGATCGGCGAACCACTCGCCCAGTCTAACGGATAAGCCCGCTTCCAAAATCCGTTTTGTGACCCCTGCGAGCGCTGGTGCTCCGCTTTCAGGCGAAATGCCTGTCAGTTTTCTCAACCCGCTGCCTGCATATCCTTCGCTGCCGCTTCGTCAAGCTGGGCGGCCCGCTTGAAGGCTTGGCGGTCGGTCAGATGCGCCATATAGTCCGTGAAGGCCGGACGTTTTTCGATTGTGCCGAACTGCAGGCCCCAGCCGACATGGGCACCCACATAGACATCCGCCGCAGTGAAGTGATCGCCGGCGATGAAGCGGTTTTCGCTGACGGCACGTTCGAGCGTGTTGATCGCATCCGCATAGCTGCCGCAGCCAGCCATACGTAGCTTTTCCTGCGGTACCTCGAAACCCATCGCCTTCATGCTGGTTGTCATTTCCAACGGACCGGCAGCAAAAAACATCCAGCGGTAATAAAGCCCGCGCGCTTTGGGCGTCGGCGCAAGGTTGGCGCCCGGAAAGGCATCCGCCAGATAGGCGCAGATCGCTGCCGCTTCGGTGACAATGGTGTCGCCGTGTTTGATGGCGGGCACCTTGGCCATCGGGTTAATCAGCCTGTAGGCAGGCGATTTCATCGACGTCTCGAAGCCCAGTATCTCTGTTTTGTAGGGAACGCCCACTTCCTCGAGCATCCATCGCGCAATGCGTCCGCGCGACATGGGATTGGTGTAGAAGATCAATTCACTCATTGCTTTGCCTCCCCAAGCAAAATTGCAAAAGCATCATTGAAAACCCGCGCGGAGTTCGCGCTGACACGGTGTGTTTTTATAGTCCACAGCATTATCGGTTTTCTCGAAGGATCGCGCTGGTAACCACATGAATTTTTGACTGTGCCGGACAAGTTATGTGTCGTTTTATGCTGTTTCAGCTATATATTTTTATTTTTCTGACTGCGGCACGCTGTGGAATCGAAGTTTGCGCCTAGTGCAACATCTAAGCAAGATACTGTGAACAAAAAAAGAAACCCGGCGTTGCGGCCGGGTTTCCTTTTGTCGATATTTCAAACGGGCAGTGCCCTGTTCTTTTAAGCCGCCATCGCCGTCTTGAGGTTTTCATCGATCTTGTCGAGGAAGGCGGTGGTGGAGAGCCAGGGCTGGTCCGGACCGATGAGGAGCGCGAGGTCCTTGGTCATGAAGCCGCTTTCGACGGTGTCGACGCAGACGGTTTCGAGCGTTGCTGCGAACTTTGCGAGTTCTGCATTGTCGTCCAGCTTGGCGCGGTGGGCGAGGCCACGGGTCCAGGCGAAGATCGAAGCGATCGAGTTGGTCGAAGTTTCCTGACCCTTCTGGTGCTGGCGGTAGTGGCGCGTGACCGTGCCGTGTGCCGCTTCAGCTTCAACCGTGCGGCCGTCCGGGGACAGGAGAACGGAGGTCATCAGGCCGAGCGAACCGAAGCCCTGGGCAACCGTATCAGACTGCACGTCGCCATCGTAGTTCTTGCAGGCCCAGACGTAACCGCCGGACCACTTCAGAGCGGAGGCGACCATGTCATCGATCAGGCGGTGTTCATAGATGATGCCGATTTCATCGAACTTCGCCTTGAACTCGGTCTGGTAGACTTCTTCGAAGATGTCCTTGAAGCGGCCGTCATAGGCCTTCAGGATGGTGTTCTTGGTGGACAGGTAGACCGGCCACTTGCGCATCAGGCCGTACATCATGGATGCGCGGGCGAATTCGCGGATGGATTCGTCAAGGTTGTACATTGCCAGCGCAACGCCGGCGCTCGGCGCGTCGAAGACGTCCTTTTCAATGACCTGACCGTCTTCACCGACGAACTTGATCGTCAGCTTGCCCTTGCCGGGGAACTTGAAATCGGTTGCCTTGTACTGGTCGCCAAAGGCGTGGCGGCCCACAACGATCGGCTTCGTCCAGCCGGGAACCAGACGGGGAACGTTCTTGCAGATGATCGGCTCGCGGAAAATGACGCCGCCGAGAATGTTGCGGATCGTGCCGTTCGGGCTCTTCCACATCTGCTTCAGGCCGAATTCCTCGACGCGCTGCTCGTCCGGCGTGATCGTCGCGCACTTGATGCCGACGCCGTGCTTCTTGATGGCGTGTGCCGCATCGACGGTTACCTGGTCGTTGGTAGCATCGCGGTTTTCGACCGAGAGGTCATAATATTCGATGTCGAGATCGAGGTATGGCAGGATCAGCTTGTCCTTGATGAGCTGCCAGATGATACGGGTCATTTCGTCGCCGTCGAGATCGACGACTGGATTGGCTACCTTGATCTTTGCCATGAATTCCTCACCTTCGAAGCTGTGGCGCCTGATGACGCCGGTATTCGGAAAAATATCCGGTGCGGCTATAGCATCGCGCGCGCCTGAGGCAAAGCCATGGGGGGCGCTTTTTTGGCGCGGTGCAATAACGCTTTGCGCATTGCCAAACCATATTGCCGGAATACAGTCAGGCGAATCGCTTCGCCCGTGCGTCGGGCCTACCTCCGGGATCACATCATGCGGAATATTCTGCTTCTGACTGCCGCCGTCCTCTTTTCCCACAGCGCCCTTGCGGCCGGCCCCGCCGATCCCGTCCAGAAGGTGATGGACATTACCGTCAAGAACTGGTCCGGCGATGCGGAAAACTGGAAATACATCTTCGACGAGGACATGCTGACCAGCCTGTTCAGCAAGGACTTCGTTGCCCAATACCGCGAAGCTTCCAAGAAGCCTGCTTACGAGGCGGAAAGCGGCGAGAAAGGCGATCCCTTCGGCTACGATGTGGTGACGAACTCGCAGGATGGCTGTCCGCTGGTGGATGTTTCGGTAACGCCCGGTGAGGTGAAGGACGGCGTGACTGACGTGACGGCGAAGTTCAAGCTCTGGGCCTGCATGGATGAGGCAGAGATGAAGGCAACGGTCGACGAGGTGCATTTCGATGTCATCGAGGAAAACGGCCAGCCTGTCATCAGCGACATTCACCGGGTTGGAGACGAGGGCAGGGATTCGCTGCGCGCAGAGATGGCGGCGATCATCAAGGGCGAATAACAGGGCGTTTTGCCTGCCCCGGCTTTGATTTTGGCGCGGATCTGTGCCAGTGAAGCGCGCTTTAGAGCATTTTCAGGAAAAGCGACGACCGGTTTTCCGTCTGGAAATGCGCAAAAACCATAAAATGCATCGGCCTGAAAATCGATGCGGCGCTTCGGAAACTGGAAAACGACGATGGCAGGCACAAACAGCGAGCTTGAACTTGTGGCGGAAGGCCCGGCGATCATTCTGGTCGAACCGCAGCTCGGCGAAAATATCGGCATGGTGGCACGGGCAATGGCCAATTTCGGTCTTGCCGAACTTCGCCTCGTCAAGCCGCGTGACGGCTGGCCGAACGAGAAGGCGCGCGCCGCCGCTTCCAAGGCCGATCATGTCATCGACGGGACGAAAGTGTTCGAGACGCTGGAAGAGGCGATCAAGGATCTCAATTTCGTCTATGCCACGACCGCGCGGGAGCGTTACGGTTTCAAACCAGTTCGTGCCCCCGTCACCGCAGCCGGCACGCTGCGCGCGAAGTTCAAGGCGGGTGAAAGAACCGGCATCCTGTTCGGGCGTGAGCGCTGGGGTCTTACCAATGAAGAAGTGGCGCTGGCCGATGAGATCGTAACATTTCCGGTCAACCCCGCCTTCGCCTCGCTCAACATCGCGCAGGCCGTGCTTTTGATGTCCTATGAGTGGATGAAATCCGGCATGGACGATCTGGACGAGACGCTTTTCCAGCCTATCGAGCAGCGGCCCTCGACCAAGGAACAGGTCTTCGGCCTGTTCGAACACATCGAGGAGGCGCTCGATGCGCGCGGATATTTTCATCCGCCCGAAAAAAAGCCGAAAATGGTGGACAATCTGCGTGCGGTGCTGTCGAGACGCGGCTTTTCCGAGCAGGAAATCAGTGTTTTCCGTGGCGTGATCAGGTCACTCGATCGTTTTCCCCGGCAGTGGTCCAAGCAGGCAGGCCGGGCCGGAACGGCGGAGGGACCATTGTCGGAGAGGGCTGGGGAGAATGCTGAAGACGACTGAGGCTCTGGCCGATGTTCTCAAACCGGTGCTGGTGTTCGATTCCGGCATTGGCGGGCTGACGGTTCTGCGCGAGGCGCGCGTGCTGATGCCCGAGCGCGGTTTCATCTATGTGGCGGACGACGCCGGTTTCCCCTATGGCGGCTGGGAAGAGGAGGCGCTGAAAGCGCGCATTCTTTCACTCTTTGAGAAGCTGCTTGAAGACTATAGCCCTGAAGTCTGCGTCATCGCCTGCAACACCGCCTTCACACTGGCAGGTGCGGATCTTCGGGCGCGCTTTCCTGATATGACTTTCGTCGGCACCGTTCCAGCTATCAAACCTGCGGCCGAACGCACCCGTTCCGGTCTCGTTTCCGTGCTGGCAACGCCCGGCACCGTCAAGCGCGCCTATACGCGCGATCTCATCCAGTCATTCGCCACGCAATGCCATGTTCGCCTCGTGGGATCGGAAAATCTGGCGCGTATGGCCGAAAGCTGGATCAGGGGCGAGCCGATCTCCGACGAAGCCGTGCTGGCGGAAATTGAGCCCTGCTTCATCGATAGCGACGGCAAGCGCACCGATATCGTTGTTCTCGCCTGCACTCATTATCCCTTCATGGCCAATGTGTTTCGCCGGCTGGCGCCATGGCCGGTGGACTGGCTCGATCCGGCGGAAGCGATTGCCCGTCGCGCGCGCCACCTGGTGCCGCTGCCGCAGGATGCGGAGCATCCAGATGGTTTCGATTTCGCCGTCTTCACTTCCGGCAAGCCGGATTTCGCCACACGGCGGCTGATGCAGGGTTTTGGCCTCAGCGTATCGCTGAGCTGAAAGGCTTGTTGCATTTTTGCATCTATTCTGCCTGACTTTTGCAATTCGAGATTGCGACCTCTTGTCGCGTCCGGCATCTCGTGTAAGATGCATCTTGTCTGTAACCGCTATAAAAAGGAGGCGTGGAATGACTGACTATATGAATATGCGCCTTACCGGCATGCTTGGCTTTTCCGGCATGGTCATCGGCGGTTACATGTCCCGAGGCATCGACCTCCGATAAGGCTTCCTGCCTGATTTCCCTGCCGTTTGGCATCTTCACTTCGTCTGACAGCTGAATTGTGCGTCCGCGCTGCCGCGTGTTGCGCCCGCCGTTCCCGCATGTCGTTTTATCATCGATAAAGGACCTGGCTGCTTCGCCGCGCCGGGACGGATTTCCCATGCAGAAAAATCAACCATTGGTAGCATATGCGCTGCCGGATGCGGTCGACCGTCTGTTCGTCACATTCGGCGTCTGGAAAACCCTGAAAGCGGTTCTCGTCGCGGCAATGGTGCCGCGCCCGCCGCCGACCGATCTTTCCGATCTGCCGGAGCGTCTTCTGGACGATATCGGCTTGGAGCCGTCCGACCGCAAAATGCGGCGGGAGTGGGCCCCTCCTTACTGGGCGCCGCGATTTTGATGACGACAGTCTCTCCGGCGAGAAAATGCCGGGGAGGCTCCGTCGTCCGTTTCAACTGCTAATGATGTTCGAAATGCGCGCCTCTGTCATGCCGGACTGGACCCGGCATCCAGCCACGGCGCGTCTGCGAAGAGTTCATTGCCGTACTTCAGTTTTCCGTAACGGAAGCTGCGGAAAGGCCTGGCATATAGCGCGTTGCACTATCCTCGTGAACGTCCGGGCAGGCGTCACCCCTGATCTTGCCCTGCGGCTGGAGCGGGCAGGGGTCAGCACGGCGCGGCATGGCTTGCCATGCAGTCAAATTACGATCTTGCACAGGCGATGAAACGGCAGCAGCAGCCCGTTCGTCCGCTGGATGACAAAGCGGCATAGCCTCCGAAAATTTGGCTTGATACCGTGCGCTTTTGGTGGCTTGCTCCAAAAACCGAACGGGGGAGATTGCATCATGCCGCTGGAGAACTGGCTGGCCTTCGTGGCCGCATCCGCCATCATGCTTGCCATTCCGGGGCCGACGATCCTGCTGGTGATTTCTTATGCTCTGGGGCATGGCCGCAAGGCGAGCACCGCGACGGTGACGGGTGTGACGCTTGGTGACTTCACTGCGATGACGGCCTCCATGCTGGGGCTTGGCGCGCTGCTTGCCACATCGGCGGCCCTTTTTACCGGTCTGAAATGGATCGGTGCGGCTTACCTCATCTATCTCGGCATCAAGCTGTGGCGTTCGCCGGTTGGCGGTGAAGGTGGTGAAGCCGCAGGCGTGACGGGCCGTGAGCGGCCGCTCAAGATCTTCCTGCATGCCTATGTCGTCACGGCGCTGAACCCCAAGAGCATTGTCTTCTTCGTCGCCTTCCTGCCGCAATTTCTGGTGCCGACGCTGCCTTTCTGGCCGCAGGTGCTGATTTTCGAAGCGACATTCCTTGTGCTTGCCAGCTGCAATGCGGCCCTTTATGGACTTCTGGCAAGTGCCGCCCGCAATACGATCCGCAAACCCAAGGTTCAGCGCATCGTCAACCGCACGGGCGGCGGTCTCCTGATCGGCGCCGGTCTCATTACATTTGGCTGGAAGAGGGCGGTTTCGGCGTAAAACGCCCGTCGATCGCCTGAAATTCGGACATAACAAAATGGCGTTGCCGCATATTCTTCTTGCCCTGATCACCGTGTTTTTGTGGGGCTTCAACTTCGTTGCCATCAAGATCGGCGTCGCCGACATGCCGCCTTTGTTTCTGACGGGGGTGCGCTATCTGTTTGCGGCCGTGCCGTTGGTGTTCTTCCTGCCCAAACCCAATGTGCCGTGGCGGCATATGATCGTTTACGGCATGGCGATGGGTTTCGTGCAATTCGGCCTGCTTTACCCGGCCATCAAGCTCGGCCTGCCGGCTGGGCTTGCTTCGCTCGTCATGCAGTCGCAGGCCTTCTTCACGCTGGCGCTGGCCGTGGTGTTTCTCGGCGAGCGGCCGTTGCCGTCACAGATCGTCGGCGCAATCGTTGCCTTTGGCGGGCTGGCGGTCATCGGCGTGGAGCGCATGACGGCTGCAGCGTTGATACCGCTGCTGATGGGCGTCGGCTCGGCCATTGCCTGGGCCTGCGGCAACATCGTCAATCGCCGCATCGGCCAGGTGAACGCGGTCTCCTTTGTCGCATGGACGAGCCTTGTTCCCGTTCTGCCGTTGGTCCTGCTTTCGCTGGTGGTGGAGGGACCTGATGCGATTGCGGAAGGGCTGCGCAATGCGACGCCTACGATGGCTCTCGTGGTGATATACATGGCCTATGGTGCGACCATCGTCGGCGCGGGTATCTGGAGTTACCTGCTTCTGCGCTATCCGGCCGGAACGGTGGCCCCATTTTCGCTGCTGGTGCCGATTGTCGGTTTCGTCAGCGCCTATCTCGCTTTTGCGGAGCATATTACCGTCTTCGAAGTGGTCGGTGCCGCATTGGTCATCATCGGGCTGATGCTGAATGTGTTCGGCAGGCGGCTTTCATTTTCGCGCGTCTCGTCCGGGGCCGCATAGATGTGGCGCAATTGCCTGTGCATTATCGGCACGGGGCAGACGCAATCGGTGATTTTTTGGTAAAGAGCATGTTCGGCCGCCGTTACGGGAATCGGCCGGATGACATGCAGCACGAGGAACGGAACATTGCAGGTCGGCATCGACATGGGAACCCTATCGGGCGGGCAGCAGGCCAAGCTCGATATTGAGGAATTGCTTGCAACGCGTTTGCTGGTGCAGGGCAATTCCGGGTCCGGCAAGTCACATCTTCTGCGCCGGCTCCTGGAGCAATCGGCGCAATGGGTGCAGCAGGTCATTATCGATCCCGAGGGTGATTTCGTCACGCTGTCCGACAAGTTCGGCCATGTGGTGGTGGATGGAGAGCGCACGGAAGCCGAGCTTGCGGGCATTGCCAACCGCATCCGCCAGCACCGCGTTTCCTGCGTGCTGACGCTTGAAGGTCTTGACATCGAACAGCAGATGCGGGCCGCTGCCGCTTTCCTCAACGGCCTGTTCGATGCGGATCGCGAATTCTGGTATCCCGTGCTTGTCGTTGTGGATGAGGCGCAGATGTTTGCGCCCTCCGTCGGCGGCGAGGTGACCGAGGATGCGCGCAAGGCGTCGCTGGGCGCCATGACCAATCTGATGTGCCGTGGACGTAAACGCGGGCTTGCGGGCGTCATCGCCACGCAGCGCCTTGCCAAGCTTGCCAAGAACGTAGCGGCGGAAGCCTCGAACTTCCTGATGGGCCGCACCTTTCTCGATATCGATATGGCGCGCGCTGCCGATCTGCTCGGCATGGACCGGCGGCAGGCGGAAATGTTCCGGGATCTGCAGCGCGGCAATTTCGTGGCGCTTGGACCGGCGCTGTCGCGTCGCCCGTTGCCCATCGTCATCGGTGCGGTGGAAACCTCGGCGCGGTCTTCCTCGCCGAAGCTGATGCCGCTGCCGGATGCGCCGCAGGATGTGGAAGATCTGATCTTCACGCCGGACCCGGAAGAGTTCACGCGACCCGCCACGCGCCGCACGCCGCCAGCGCCGCGCCCGACCACCGATATTCTGGCTGAACTCTCCCGCTCCACCCCTGCCGCCGCCGGTCCTTCACCGGAGCAGTCCGCGCGTGCAGGTCAGCCGGAGCTGACGCCGGAGGAGCGCGAAGAGAAGATCGCGGCGGTGCTGGTCGAAATTCTCGACGATCCGCAATCGGCCTATCGCACGGACGCCGTGCTGTACCAGGATTTTCTGGTGCGCGCCCGCATGCGCCGTATTCCCGGCACGCCGATGACGCTGGCGGATTTCCGCCGGCAGGTGGCGATTGCCCGCTCCGGCGTGGATGCGGCAATGGCGGCCAGCGAAGGCTGGGAGAAGGCGCTGGAATTGTCGATGTCGGTCTCCGACGATCTGCAGGGGGTTTTCCTGCTGTTGGTCAAGGCGGCGCTCAATGAGGAGCCTTGCCCATCTGACGCCCGCATTGCCCGCGCTTACGGTACCCATTCCGCCCGCCGCGCACGCCGTCTTCTCGGTTATTTCGAGGAGAAGGAGCTTGTGGTGGTACACGCCGATTTCTCCGGCAAGCGCATTGTGGCGTTCCCCGATCTCGACGCGAAGACCGCACCCGGCGATGCGGATGCGGCTGAGGATGATGCGAGGCTGGCGGCGGAGTAAGTTGGGGCAGGGTTTCCTGCCGCCAACATTTTCAGGTGTTACTCGATAGCCTTTGCTTCCTTACGTGTCGCAATCAGCGAACCGATGATGCCGGTTGCGAGGATGGCGACGGTGGCGCCGAGCGAGACGGCGGGCGGGATCTTGGCGATGCCCAGCATATCCGCGACGAAAATCTTCGAGCCGACGAAGACCAGAACCGCAGCCAGCGCGTATTTCAGATAGGCGAAGCGGTGGATGAGGGCGGCAAGTGCGAAATAGAGGGCGCGCAGGCCGAGGATCGCGAAGATGTTCGAGGTATAGACGATGAACGGATCGGTGGTGATCGCGAAGATCGCCGGGATCGAATCGACCGCGAAGATAAGGTCGGCGATTTCGACCATGATGAGCGCCAGAAACAGCGGCGTCACAAAGGTCTTCAGCTTGCCGGTGGTCCCATCGGTCTCCTTGACGAAAAATTTCTCGCCATGCAGCTTCTCCGTTACCGGAAGGCGGCTGCGCAGGAATTTCAGGATGCGGTTATTGCCGATGTCGTTCTCGTCATGGTCGGATGAAAACAGCATCTTGAGGCCCGTGAAGACGAGGAAGGCCGCAAAGAGATAAAGCACCCAGTGGAAGTTTTCGACAATGGCGGCGCCGCCGGCAATCATGATGCCGCGCAGAACGATCACGCCGAGGATGCCCCATAGCAGCACGCGGTGCTGATATTGGCGGGGAATGGCGAAATAGGAGAAGATCATCGCGATGATGAAGATATTGTCCATCGCGAGGCTTTTTTCGACCACGAAGCCGGTGACATATTCCATCGCTGACTGTTCACCGGACTGGTACCAGATCCATCCGCCGAAGGCCAAGCCGATGGCGATAAAAGCCGGACATCAGCAAGCTTTCACGGATGCCGATTTCCTTGGAATTCTTGTGCAGCACGCCAAGATCGAGCGCCAAGAGGCCAAGGACAAGAGAAATGAAGACCGCCCACATCCATGTGGGGGTACCGAGAAAATCGTTGAGGAGGAACTCCATCAGTCAACCTTTAGCCGGACGAGGTTGGCTTTGCGGATGGGGACGCGTATCAGGAATAAACGTGGGCCCCAACCTTCAAGAGACTCGACATCGCGTGTTGTCCGGTAACACGCCAGAGGGGCCCGAGTCCTGATTACGGCTTAGAAGTGGGTGGGCCTTCCAGCTTTTCAAGGGGTGGTTCGAGAAAAAAGCGGCGGGCTTTGTTTGACAAATTTGTAAAACGTGTTTAGAAGCCGCCCCAACGCCGGGCAGTCATGTCCGGTGTGTTTCGTTGACTGCCTTGCAGTTTTATAAGCTGACGTTCGGCGGTCAACATCACCGACATGTCCCGTGGTCTCTCCATTCGCATGTGAGAAACCTGTCAGAGGTCCTGAAACGGGCTTCAGAGGAGGGCGTGTTTCCTCAAACCGGTTTGGCAACAAACCGGCATAACCTATTGAGAAGGAAATACGATGAGCAAGCGCGAATCGGCTAAGTACAAAATTGACCGCCGTATGGGCGAAAACATCTGGGGCCGTCCGAAGTCCCCGGTAAACCGCCGCGAATACGGCCCGGGCCAGCACGGCCAGCGCCGCAAGGGCAAGATGAGCGACTTCGGCACGCAGCTGCGCGCCAAGCAGAAGCTCAAGGGCTACTACGGCGAACTGCGCGAAAAGCAGTTCCGCGCCACCTACGACGAAGCAAACCGTCGCAAGGGCGATACCTCCGAGAACCTGATCGGCCTGCTCGAGTCGCGTCTGGACGCCATCGTCTACCGCGCCAAGTTCGTTCCGACCGTTTTCGCATCGCGTCAGTTCATCAACCATGGCCACGTCACGGTTAACGGCGTTCGCGTCAACATCGGTTCTTATCGTTGCAAGCCGGGCGACGTTATCGAAGTTCGCCAGAAGTCCAAGCAGCTGGTGACCGTTCTCGAAGCTGTTCAGCTCGCAGAACGCGACGTTCCTGATTACATCGAAGTCGATCACAACAAGATGGTTGCGACCTATGCTCGCATCCCGGCTCTGTCTGACGTTCCGTACCCGGTCGTCATGGAACCGCATCTGGTCGTCGAATTCTACTCGCGTTAATCGGCGCGTTTCAGTATTGAGAAAGCCGCCCCTCGGGGCGGCTTTTTTGTTTGCTGGGGAAGGCTTTGCATGCAGGACATTCAGGCGATCGTCGATACCATTTACGACAGCATGGTGCCGCGCCTGGGCGAGGGCAAGGTTGCGGATTACATTCCGGAACTCGCCAAGGTCGATCCGAACCAGTTCGGTATCGCCATCACCACTGTCGACGGAACCACCTATACGGCCGGCAATGCGCTCACGCCGTTTTCGATCCAGAGCATCTCCAAAGTCTTCATGCTGACGCTGGCGCTTGGCAAGGCGGGCGAGACGGTGTGGAACAGGGTGGGGCGTGAGCCATCCGGGTCGTCCTTCAACTCCATCGTCCAGCTGGAGCATGAGCACGGCATTCCTCGCAATCCCTTCGTCAATGCCGGTGCCATCGTGGTGACGGATATCGTTCTTTCCGGCCACCAGCCGCGTGAGGCGATTGGCGAACTCTTGCGCTTCGTCCGATATCTCGCTGACGATGACACGATCAGCATTGACGACACCGTGGCGAAATCCGAGCAGGCGACGGGGTTCCGCAATTTCGCGCTTGCCAATTTCATGCGGTCCTTCGGCAACCTGCATCACCCCGTCGAATATACGCTGGGCGTCTATTTTCATCAGTGTGCGTTATCCATGACCTGCGCGCAGCTTTCGCGGGCCGGTCTCTTCCTTGCCAATCGCGGCCGCAATCCGTTGAGCGGCCACACGGTCGTGTCAGACCGGCGGGCGCGGCGCATCAATGCGCTGATGCTGACCTGCGGCCATTATGACGGATCGGGCGATTTCGCCTATCATGTCGGCCTGCCGGGCAAGAGCGGCGTAGGCGGCGGCATCATGGCAGTGGCGCCGGGCAAGGCGTCGATTGCGGTCTGGTCGCCGGGTCTGAACAAGGTCGGCAATTCGGCGCTTGGGTCGCATGCGCTGGAAATGCTGGCGACGAAAACCGGCTGGTCGGTATTCGGGGCTTGATATTGCGGGCGGATGCGGGCATTTCCTGCATTGAAAATGGCTGAACGCCAGAGCGGGCTAATCATGAACATTGTCACCAGCATCGCAGATGAGGTCGAGGCCGATCAGGACCTGGGCGGAGAAAATGGCGGTTCGCATCCGCTGTTCGACGCGGCACCCCGTTCTGTCTCCTTCAACAAGCTGCGCAAGCGGCTGTTGCGCAATGTGCGTCAGGCCTTCGGGGATTTCGGCATGCTGAACGGTCAGAAGCGCTGGCTGGTCGGCCTTTCCGGCGGCAAGGACAGCTACGGTCTTCTGGCACTGCTGCTTGATCTGAAGTGGCGCGGCCTTTTGCCTGTGGAACTCATTGCCTGCAATCTCGATCAGGGCCAGCCGAATTTCCCCAAGCACGTCCTGCCGGAATATCTGGCGAAGATCGGTGTCGCCCATCGCATCGAATATCGCGACACTTATTCCGTTGTG